>JBEKGX010000017.1:0-93734 GCA_050012575.1 Xanthobacteraceae bacterium
AGACGCTGTTTCCGAACCTGGTGCTGTCGGCGCCGGCGGTCGGGCCTGCGATATTCCGTGCGCCGCTGTTCACCGGGCACCCGCTACCGGCCAAGTCGCCGGACTTCATACCGCCGAACTTGGTGCTGACGGCGACAGTCGCACCGCCGGTCGGCGCACGCGAACTCGGCAAGAACGCGCCACAGGTTTTCCACGCACCCGAATTCCTGCCGCCCAACCTGGTGCTGGCCGCCTTCGCCGCGGCGCCGATTGTTATTGCGCCCGATCTTTCGGCGCATGCTCCACCGGCATCACATCCGCCGGAGACGCTGTTTCCGAACCTGGTGCTGTCGGCGCCGGCGGTCGGGCCTGCGATATTCCGTGCGCCGCTGTTCACCGGGCACCCGCTACCGGCCAAGTCGCCGGACTTCATACCGCCGAACTTGGTGCTCGAACTTTCGGCGGGTGCGACTGCACCGTTCAGTTCCTACGATTTCTCGGCGCATCCGCAGGCCAGTGCTACATCGCACGCGCCCGAGTGGATTGCGCCTAATCTGCTGCTCACGACGCTGGCGCCGGTGCTCTACCCGGCCGGCGGCGTATTTCTCGACGATCATCCGCCGATCGCATCGCATCCGCCGGAATTCCTGCCGCCGAACCTGGTGCTCATCCAGGGCGCGGTTGCGGCACCGATCTTTGCCGTTGACCTGTCGGCTCATCCGGCCGCGCAGCCGCACGGCAAGGAGTTTTTGCCGCCTAACCTGGTGCTGAATGCACCGCAACCGGCGCCGATCGTCAGTCTCGACTTCTCCGCGCATCCGCCGCCGCCGGCGCGAGCGCCGGACATCATCTTTCGCAACCTGGTGCTGTCGGTCCTTCCGGGGCCGGCCGCATTCCCGGTCCGTAATTTCGACTTGATGTTTGCGGTTCCGGCGCGGCCAAGGCAGCAAGGGCCAGAGTTCATCGCGCCCAACCTGTGCGTCCCGCCGGGACCGATACCGCCGCCGCCGCCCGTTACCGATCTCCACTTCCGTCGCTTCCACGCCGACGTCGGCGGCATGATGGTGCATTGATCTGCATGAAGTTTGGTCCTGTTCCTCCGAAAAAGCTGCCGCAACAGGACCCCTCGCGGGTCCTTTTGCTTGCCGAGAAGTGGCAGCGCGCCGCGTATGCGCAGCAACGATGGGCCGAACAAGCCAAGATCGCGGTCGATTTTTTCGAAGGCCGGCAATGGACCGAGGCGCAGCTCAACGAGATGCGCCGAAAGCGCCGGCCGGCGTTCAAGTTCAACATGATCGCGCCGCTGGTGCGGCTGGTTTTGGGCTATCAGCGGTCGAACAAGACCGACATTACATTCTTGCCCGGCCAGGACGCGCGCGCGTCCGAGGAGCTTGCCGAGGCTTTGACCCGCATCGAGAAGGTCATCGCCGAAGGCTCCCACATGGATTATGTGGACACCGAAGTATTCCTCGATGGCCTGATCTGCGCGCGGGGCTATTACGACACCCGGCTTGATTTTGAGAGCAACGATCTCGGCGAGGTCAAGACGCGGGCGGCCGATCCGTTTTCGATCTATCCCGATCCCGACGCCTCGACCTATGACTTCAACGAGAGCGCAGCCCACATCTCGGAATCGTCGTTTGTCTCGCTCGACGAGATCGACGCCTGGTTCGGCAAAGATGCGATGGACCTGCTCAAGCCCTTCATCCTCGGGCAGACGCC
The DNA here is from genome assembly GCA_050012575.1 of Xanthobacteraceae bacterium. Classification (GTDB taxonomy): domain Bacteria; phylum Pseudomonadota; class Alphaproteobacteria; order Rhizobiales; family Xanthobacteraceae; genus BOG-931. The sequence continues at coordinate 1,702 of JBEKGX010000017.1, forward strand.
GCTGGCGCCGGTCTCGTCCTACATGGTGGTCGATGAAGTCTCGCCGATCCGCACCTATGGCGAGCGCGCCGACACCGAAGACACCTGGTGGGACACCTTCTATTCGCTGGTCGGCGACTTCGTTGATCCGAGCCGGAAAACCATCCGGCTCATCAACATGCAATGGAAGCAGAAGAAGCTCGCCAACGTCCTGATCGACCTCGAAACCGGCGACAAGGCGGTGCTGCCGGAGGAGTGGAAGCAGGAGGAAATCCAGAAGGTGCTGCTCTACGCCGACCAGGTGAAAAACCCGGTCAAGATACAGCGCCGCACCATCGAATTTATCCAGTGGACGACGTTTGCCGGCGACCTCCTGCTCTACGACCAGGAATCGCAATACGACTCCTACACGCTGCAGCCGTACTTTCCGTATTTCCGGCGCGGCATCACCCGCGGCATGGTCGAAGACTTGATCGACCCGCAGATGGAGAAGAACAAGCACCGCTCGGCGCGGAGCGAGATCGCGGCCAAGACCGCGAACGGCGGCTGGAAATATTCCGACGACGCGTTCGACGCGCCGCAGGAAGCCAATCTCAAGAAATTCGGCTCATCGCCAGGCGTCAATATCAAATTCAAGTCCGGTGCCAAACATCCGCCCGAGCAAATCGTGCCCGGCGGGCCCGCCAACGCGCATAAAATTCTCGAAGACGACGCCGGCCAGGACTTAAAAGACATCGCCGGCATCAACGAAGCAGCCCTCGGCCAGGAAATGAACGTCCAATCGGGACGCGCCATTCAGGCCAAGCAGCGCCAGGCGGTGCTCTCGATCCAAGTCTATATGGACAACTTCAAGCGCTCGAAGATGCTGGTCGGCGACCAGCACTTGAAGATCATCCAGCGGTACTACACCGAACCTCGCCTCTACCGGATCATGGGCAAGGACGGCAAATTCGGCCAGGTCCTGCTCAATCAGGAGCAGCAAGACCCAACCTCGGGACTGGCGCGCATCGCCAATGACGTGACGATCGGCAAATACACGGTGGTGATCGACGACTCGCCGTTATCGGACACCTTCCTCAACGCGCAGTTCAACGAGATGTTGACGCTGCTCGGCAAGATGGGACCGGCGATCGCGCCGTACATCCCGATGTTCGCCGACCTGATCATTGATATGTCCTCGATGCCGCGCAAGGACGAGTGGATCGAGCGCATCAAGGCGGTGTGGGAAGCGCAGCAGCAGCAAGCGCAAGCAGGCCAGGCGCCGCCCGGCCATCCCGCGCCCGGCCAGCATCCGCAACATGGTCATCCGCACGCGCAGCCGCATCACGGCGCGCCGCATCATGCGGCCCCGCATCAGGGGCAAGAACAGCCAGGCCCGCTCGGCGGCGGCCCGGTTGCTGAAAACGTCGTGCCATTTTCGAGGTAAGCGATGCCGATGCTCGATGATGACCGGCTCATCACGCCGGCGCTGCTCAAACGCTTCATGCAGGAAGCAGCCCTCGACGGCGGCAACGGCCAGCACTACGCCTTCATCCGCCGCGACAACGGCAATCTCGTCGGCCATAACCCCTATTCGCCGGAGATCGCCGGCCATCAGATGATGTTTGCCGACGACGTGCTCAAGAAGCTCAATCGCGAGCTGCACCACGACGGCGCCTGGGTGATCGTCTTCACCAATCCGAAGCGGCCGGCGCCAGGCGATATTCTCTACGCGCAAGGCGCGCCGGCCGAATACGGCCGCTACGTCCTCATATGGCTCGACGAGGACGGCGACGCGCAGGTGCCGATCGAGTGGGTGGAGAACGAGAGCGAATTACTCGACTTTGCCGACGTGCTGACAGCCGGCCTCGAAGCCATCATCCAGCAATGCGAGGCGGCTTGGGCGATGTGGCATCTGCACATGCGGCAGGTGATCGAGCCGCGCGAGGGCGAAACCTTCAAGCGCGCACAAGGCCAACAGGCCCCTTCGAGGAGGCATTGACATGGATTGGAGCGCTATTGCCGCGCTGGTTGCGCTGGCCTCGCTAGTAAGTGCCGGTCTCGCCTCTTACGGCACGCACGCCTATAAGCGCGGCCGCATCGACACGACGACCGCCGGCACCAGCAAGTCCGCAGAGGTGCTGGCAAACTTGGCGATCACCAAGCTCGACGCCATCTTGGCGCAATTCCTCGCGCATCAACTCGAAGATGCCCGGCTGTTTGCCAAGCTCGAAGCCCAAGTCGGCGAGACCAGCCGCGCACAGGCCAACGCCGACACTCGTCTCGCCAAGGCGCTCGATGATTTCGGTGCCGCGCTCGATCGCATGACTGGTCGCATCGACCGCGTGCTCGCCGAGCGCCCGTTGACTTAAAATGCGCACCGGGCCGCCGCACACCTACGGCTGGCTTAAAGTCGGGACCGCCGACAAGCTCAACTTGTGGGAAACGCCGACTGGCTACTGCCTCTATCTCGATAAGGCCGCGTGGCTGCAACAGGACGAGACCGGCTTTATCACCTCGATCGAGCCGCCGGCGACGCCGCCGCGATGCTCGGCTGTGCCAAAAGCCGCCGGCCTACACTGAATTCCGCTCCGCAAGGAGCCGCCCTCACCTAGCGCGTTCTCGCCGGGTGCTTCCGCTTTGCGTGAGCGACATCACGCACAGAGCCGCCGTCTGACTTACGGGCGCTTCCGCAACGCCATTCCCGCGACAGAGGATGACATGACCATGAGTAGCGATGGAGTTACGCCCAATCCGGGCGATCAACAGCAACCCGATCCGGCAGCAGTTGCAGCCGCGGCGCAAGCCGCAGGTGCGCAACCCACAGCGGGAACGGAAGACGTTGATATTGACGAGCAAGCGGTCATCGAGGCCACGAGGGCAGCGGAAGCCGAGGAGGCTGCCGCCGCGGGCACCGATAAATCGCAAGCTCAACCCGGACAGGCACCAGGTGCGCAACCCGCAGCGGGACAAGGCCAGCAGGATCAGCAGCCCTCCGGGGATGTACTGCAGATCCCGAAGCCGCGTTTCGATGAGGTCGCCGCGCAACGCGACAAGGCGTTGCAAGGCGAAGCGTACTGGCGCGGCGTTGCCGAAGCGCGTGGAACGCAAACGCCGGGGCAACCCGGTCAAGCGCCCGCGGCGCAGCAACCGGCAGCGCAGCCTGCCCCCGATGCGCGGTTAGTGGAGATCAAGTCGCTGAAGCTTGCTCTCGCCAAGAAGTTTGACGACGGCGAGATCACTTACGCGGACTTGACCGCACAGACCGATGCACTGGCCGACAAAGAGCAGCAAATCCGCGAGGAAATGCTGGTCGCGAAGGTCAGACCGGCGGATGCGCCGGCGAAGGCAGGAAACGACGAACTCTATCTCAACACGCTGACGGCGGATCTCGAGGAGAAGCATCCTTGGGTGAAGGTGTTCGACAAAGCCGGCACCGACATCGACTGGAAGTTTCTCCGCGACACGGCGGTCCAAAATCTTCTGGATCGCGGCGTTGATGCGACCAAGGGCACGCTCGGCACCTACGAACTCCGCAAGGAGATGGCGGTGCTGGCGGACAAATACGGCCCCGCAATGGTCGGCGAGAAAGCCAAGGCAAAGAACGTCGCTATTCCCGGTCAAACGCAGGACGCCGGCGGAACGCAGCCGCAGCCAAACCAGCAGCAGCAGCAACCCGCCAAGCCGCCGTTGAGCCCGGTCGCACTCGTGCGGTCGCAAAAGCTCGACGTCGCCGCTAACCAGCCGCCGAACGTGGCCGCGATGAGCGGTCATAACGGCGACGCTGGCGGCTCGCTCACCGATAGTCAGATCGAAGGGTTGAGCGAGGATCAATTCGACGCCCTGCCGGAAGCGCAACGCAACACACTCCTCGGCATCGCCTAAACACGAGGTATTCCCGTGGCAGCTACCGATTTCGGCGCCTTGAGCGCCGCCCGCAAGATCGTTTGGGCCAATGAGCTTTGGAAAGCCGGACGCGATCAGTCGTTCTGGTTTGCCAACGGCTTCATCGGCAAGAACGAAAGCGACATGAACTCCGTCATCCAGCGTGTGACAAAGCTCACCGAGACCGAGCGCGGCTACGAGTGCGTGATGCAACTCGTGCTCGATATGCAGTCGGACGGCGTGGTCGGCGACAACGAATTGGAGGGCAACGAAGAAGCCCTGCAAAACGACAGCCAAACCATCCGCATCGACCAGTTGCGCAACGGCAACAAGTCGAAAGGTGAAATGTCCGAGCAGGCGACCGTGATCCGGTTCCGCCAGACGTCGAAGGACAAGCTCACCTTCTGGCTGGCCGACAAGCTCGACGAACTTATGTTCCTCACCGTCTCGGGCGTGTCGTATTCCAGCACCTACAACCTCGCCACCCGCGTCAACAGCCAGCTTCCGTCGCTGACGTTTGCCGGCGACGTGGTGGCGCCGTCCGCGCAACGTGTCCTTTATGCGGGCACGGCGACCTCGACGGCGACCTTGACCACCTCGAACACGATGAATTGGGCAACCATCGTCGAGAGCAACACGCTCGCGTCCGAAAAGCGGCTCCGTCCGATCCGCGACGGCGGCCGAAACTACTACTGCATGGTGCTGCATCCCCGCCAGCGCCGTGACCTGGTGCTCGACCCGACCTATCAGACCATCGTGCGGTCGGCCGAGAACCGCAGCTCGAAGAACTCCTTGTTCAAGGGTGCGATCGCCACCGTCGACGGCGTGGTGATCCACTTCCACAACAAGGTGATCAACACCTCGGGGCTCTCGTCCGGCTCGAAGTGGGGCTCGGGCGGCACCGTGGATGGCGCGCAGGCGCTCGTGCTCGGCGCGCAAGCCGGCGGTATCGCCACGGTCGGCAATATGTTCTGGCGGGAAGCGGTGCTCACCGATTACGGCAACCGGCCCGGTATCGGCGTCGGTCGCAAGATCGGCATGCTCAAGCCGCAGTTCCTGTCGATCTATGACGAGTCTGCGAGCGGACCCGGCATCGGCCCGGCGACGCGCCAGGACTTCGGCGTCATCTCCGTTTACACCGCAGCCGCGGCGTAACCGGATCAACCGGATTGAGCAGGCTCGCGCCAATAAGCGCGGGCCTGTTTGTCCTTAGCCATTTCACCTGATCTCACCAGGAAGGGACACCATGTCCAACAACAACTTTTTCGTTCGCATCCAGCTTAAGGATGTTTTCAAGCAGCAGAACATCAACGACAGTGGCGCCGTGGCGTTCGTCTGCACCGCCGGCACGTCGACCTTGGCGACACTCCTTGACCAGTACGGCAATGCGCTCGCCAACCCGATCCAGCTCACGTCGGGCCTGATCTCCTTCCAGTTTGCGGCCTCAACGTCGCAGGAAGAAGCCGGCCTCGACATCTTCGGCATGACCGCGGACGGCTACTGGTTCGAGTACCTCAATGCCGTGGGCGTCGCGTCCGGCAAGATCACCGGCCTGGCGTCAGGAGCGAATGAAATCCTGATCGACAAGTCGATCAAGCGGATGCGGATGAAAATCCCGTTCGCCATCGGCAATACCGGGCCTGCCGGCGCGTGTGCGGCCGCCACGGAGTTCAAGATCGGCCTAGCGTTGCCGGCTTCGGCGATGGTGCTCGATCGTCTGCACGGCATGGGCGTGCTCGTCACGACCGCGCAATCGGGCAAGACGATCGAATTCGGCGTACTCTCGACGGAGACCGGCGGTACGGCTTCTGGCTTTATCAACGGCTCGTCGCTTGCTCCGACCGCACCGTCGCAACTCGTCATCGGCACCAACGGCGCAAACTTCTCCTCGAACGCGCCGTACAACACCGACAGCGAGACCGGCGGCGTCGCCAACGGCCTCGATCTCTCGCTCACGCTGTCTTCGGGCACGACCACGGCCGTAGGCTTCATCCTCGCGCCGTATGAGCTGGCCTAAAGGCACACGAGCAACTGTCACGCGTGACGGCCGGGCGGCAATCTCCCGGCCGTTTCCTTTCCCCCCTCCATCGAAAAAGGCGAGGTCTCTCCCATGAGTGCTGCCGCTTTGTCCCAATCGACCGTCGATCGCACCGATAATGCTGCCAAAGCCGCAGCCAATCCCCCCGAACATGCGCAGGCGCAGACGCCGAAGCACGATGGCGCCACCAGCGCCAGCCTCCCGCAATTCCTCTACGTGCTCGACACCACCGCCACGCACAAAAGCGGCGCGCGCACCCATCAAATGCTGGTGGAGAAGCAGCCGCGCGATTTCACCTTCAAGGTTGGCGAGCCGCTCAAGCTCGCGCTTCCGATTGCGATCAAGTTTCTGCGCATCCCCGAGTTCCAGCGCACCGACGAGGACGGACTGATCCAGCCGTATCACCGCCAGCCTAAGCAACCGCACGAGCTTGGCGCCGGCGAGAGGTTTGCAATCTCCGATCATCAGACCGTCGCCGATTACGGCGAGCTGTCGAACGTCGCGCTACTGCAGCGCGCGCTAGAGCTGCCGGGCGGCGAACTGCTCAAGGATCAAAGCCGGCCAACGCTGATCGACTTCATTGTCAAGACGACGGTCGAGCGGCGCAAAGCCAATCTGGAAAACCAGCGCGCTGCCGCCAAGGCAAAGCAGCAGCCGGCCGCCGAGAGCGACAGCGACGAATTCCTGCCCGAGCCTGAAGCCGAATAACGGTCATCGTCAGTGAGTTCGGTTCAGTCGGCCAAGCAGCTTTGCGAGCAGGCGCTCCGCAACATTGGTTTCTACCCGGTCACGGATTCGGGCACGGACGGCAGCCAGTTGCGGCAGGCGATGATTTCGCTTGACCTGATCCTGGGCGAAGAAGCCGGCGTGGATAAGCTGTTTTTCCTCATTCCGGCAACGGTCTCGTTCACGCTGACAAACGGCACCCCGCAATACGATCTGCTCGACGCGCTCGGCGCCGACGCGCCGGTTGACGGCATGCAATTCCCGGTCAAGGCGTACCTGCTCACGCCCACCGGATCGAGCGTCGTCGGCATTTCCGGGACCATTCCCGGCACCATTGCGGTCGGGCAAAGCGCCGCCGATCTCACCGCCGGCGCGAACATGCCGCCCGGTGCGACCGTCGCTGCGATCGACCTCGTTACCAATCAAATCACTTTGAGCGGTCCGAGCACGATCGTCGCCGGCGACAGCCTGCAGTTCAACGGTGCGGTGAATTTGACCGCGACCGGCACCGTCAACGGAGCCAACCAGGTGGCCGGCGTGTCGAATGTCCACCGCGAGCCGATTGAGATTGTCACGCGTGACACCTTCATGGCGTCGCGCCGCCCCGAAGAAATCGGCCGGCCGCGCATGGTCTATGTCGACCGCCTGCCGGACAACCAGCTTTACCTGCATCCGGTTTCGTCGCCGACCGATCAAGCGCTGCATATCCTGCAGCTCGACGTGCAGACCTATGCGCCGAACGTGGCGCCGGCCGGCGTCACCGGCAATCTTCCGCAAGGTGCCGTGCTGACCAACTTCCGGCAGGCATGGCAGCGCTTCCTTGTGTTTCAGCTTTCGCACGATCTCGGCTCCGGTGCGATTTCCAAGCTCCCCGAAACCTCGCTCAACCGCTTCGGCAAGATCGCCGAATCGTCCCGCGCCCGCCTCGAAGCCTACGAGAACCGCGAACACGATACCGAGCCGCCGATCTGCGACGCTTACGATGCCGACATGCACGGCTATGACGGCGATCCGGGCTATGTGAGGGTGCGCTGATGGCTTTCCGCGGCTGCATCCCCGACTTCCAGATAGCCAATCCGCTCTACATCGGCGCCACCGTCTCGTTCTATACCGTCACCGGCGACGGCTTATCGACCGGCGAACTGGCGACGCTCTATTCCGATCCGACCAGCTCCACGCCGGCGCAAAACCCGCAGACGCTCGATAGTGAGGGCAAGTTCGCGGCCCCGGTTTACATTGAATTGCCGGTGATCGCCCAGGTCGAAGGGCCGAACGTTGAGAGCCACGTTACCGGCGTCATCAATGCCCGCGGCACCTGGCGCGGCAGTTGGGTCACGGACACCAACTATTTTTCGTCCGATTTCGTGCAGGACCCGGCAAGCGGCAACGTCTATGCCGCGGCGCTCGATTACACGTCGTCGTCGACGCTTGCCGCCGACGTTGCCGCCGGCAGTTTGATCCTCGTATTGTCGCTGTCGTCGATCATCGGCACCATCGCGGTCAAGCAGGCCTGCCTCGCCGCCACCACGGCGAATATCACGCTGTCGGGCACACAGACCGTCGACGGCGTGGCGCTTTCGGTCGGCGAGCGCGTCCTGGTCAAAAACCAAAGCACCGCCTCGCAGAACGGCATCTATGTCGTCCAGTCCGGCGCCTGGACGCTCGCCACCGATTTCGCACAATCGAACGAGGTTCTGAGCGGTTGCCGCGTCTTTGTCACCACCGGCACGGTCAACGCCCTAAGCGAATGGGAATTGACCACCCCCGACCCGATCACGGTCGGCACCACGTCGCTCACCTGGTCGAACAATCAAACGCTGGTCGGCACGTTGACCGTCTCGGGGACGATCAATGTCACCGGCACGTTTGGGAGCGACGGCACCGCACAGACCTTTCCGACATCAGGCTCGATCGCCGGCACGTCGGACGCGCAGACGCTCACCAATAAGACGATCTCGGGCGGCACGCTATCGGGCACGATTGCCGGCACGCCGACGCTTTCCGGCGCCAACTTCGTCACGCTGTCCAATATCGCGAACGCCGCGGCCTACACGCTCAACGGCAATCCGACCAGCGCCAGCGCCAACCATGCCGACTTCACGCTCGGCAGCCTGACGGCAAAGTCGTCACCGGCCGGCGCCGATGTGGTGCTGATCGCGGATTCGGCGGCGTCCGGCGCGCTCAAAACAACGACAGTCGCCGAAATCGTCGCCACCGGCGCCAGCGCCATGGTGCTGCTCAATACGCTCACCGCCAGCAATCAGGCCACACTGACAGACATAACGAGCCTGACGAGTACGTATAGCCGTTACGAAATTGTCTTTGAGAACGTAGTGCCCGCCACGACCGAAGCTATCTTGGAATTGCAGGTCTATTCTGGCGGGGCATACAAAACGACGGGATACCTTGGGCTGATCTTTGGGTACGCGGACGGCACAATAACCACAAATACGACGACCTTTATTCCGCTCAATTATCCAACCGCGAATAACGCCAACGCCGCCAATTCATCTCCTGGCTATAGCGGAACGATTAGCGTCATTACACCAAGCACTGCCGGCATAATAAATTGGTACGGCACCATGAGCTGGATCACCTTAGCTGGCACGGCTGGCGTAGGCGTCGTCAGCGGATTCTGGAACACGTCTGCCGTCGTGACCGGATTCCAAGTTCTGTTTGGCAGCGGCAACATCACCTCGGGCGTCATCAAGATTTACGGCATCGTCTAATCTGCAACTGAAAAGGTGAACCATGAAACTTCTGCTGGACCTCGCACCCGGCATCGTCGCCGCATTTGTGCTGCTCGGCGTCGGGTACTTCATCTATCTCACCGTCACCAAGGGATTGCCAGCGGCGATCGCCTGGGCGAAGACCTGGTGGACTAAGGCAAAGAAAGATTTTGCCGCGCTGGAAGCGCGTGTGCTGGCACTGGAGCAAAAAGTCGGTATCGCCAAGCCGGCTCCTGCTCCCGCGCCGGCGCCCGCAGCTTGGGCTCCTGCTCCCGCGCCGGCGCCCGCAGCTTGATTTTGCTGCGGCGATGGCTCGCCGTCGTCGCGGTTTTTCTGTTCACGGCGCCTGACGGTCGGCCGGTCTTTATCGAAAGCGCCCAGGTCGCCGCCATCCAGCGGCCGCCGCCCGGCAGCGGCGTCTGCCAGGACGCCCCGACCATCATCGACACGCTGGCAAAGTCCTATTGCGTGCGCGAAGCGCCGGAAGACGTCGCCCGAAAACTCCGATGGAAACCATGATGCGCATGAGCATGGGCGGACTGAGCCACCTTACAAAGCCGTGGGAGGAATATGTCGGCTTCCCCTACGACGACAAGGTGCCGCCGCGGATCATCAACGGCAAACGCGTCTATGTCGAATGGACCGGCGGCCCGGTGCGGGGGACGATCACCGGCGGCTACGGCCACACTGATGCTGCAGGTTCCCCGAAGATAGAGCCGGGGATGCGCTGGACGGAAGCCGAGGCCTCCGCTCTCCTCGATCGAGACATGGCGAAGTACGAAGCAATCGTGAACGCCAATCTGAGAGTTGCGGTGACGCAACACCAGTTCGACGCGCTGGCCGATACCGCCTTCAACTGTCCGTCCGCAATCCCGCATGTCTGCAGCTATGTGAACGCCGGCAACTGGCCGGCGGCCGAGCGGCTCTTGCTGCAATACGTCAATTCCAAGGGCGAGCGGATGCTCGGCCTGGTGCATCGCCGCAATGCGGAAATCACCTGGGCGAATACACCCGATGATGTCGAGAACGCGGCGCTGCCGAGCGCGGCCTATTCGACCTCGCCGGAAATCTACTCGCCCAAGGCCGAACGCGAACCGGCGCCGAAGACGCTGCCGCAATCGAAGGTCGCGACCGGCTCCGGCATCGTCGGCGCCGGTGGAATATGGACCGCGCTGCAATCGTTCAACGAGCACGCGGCGCCGATCGAGGAAGCCAAGGGCCATCTCGGCAACCTTGGCATCGGCGATCAGCTCATGGCGCTCGCGCACTCGCCGGCGATCGGCGTCGCCATCGGCATTGTGCTCGTCGGCATCGCGGCGTTCATCTTCGTCGACCGGCGCAGCAAGCTTAACAACGACCACGTTTAGTCGGCTTCCGCCGATTGCGTGCTTGGGCGGTCCAGTTTGCCCAAGCGCAGTTGCTCTTTGAGTAGCCCATTCCGCTCGCCCGCCGTCATAAAGATGCGCTTACGTCGATTCGCCATGGGCGGAGTATAGCAGGAGCACAACGACCATGTTTGAGGTCTTTACCGGCATCAGCCAGGCGTGGCGCGAGATCGAGCACATCAGCGAGATCACCGGCTTTTCGGTGACGCTCTTGGTCGGGCTTGCCGCGCTCGCCTATCTCGATCCCGGCATCCGCAAATGGGCAATCCGGGGCGGCATCTTCGTCATCCTCGCCTATGTCGGTGGCATGACGCTCTACGGCCTGGGCGCCAAGGACGTGCGCGGGCAATGGAACGCTGCCGACGCCAAGGCGGACAAGGAACGTGTCACGCGTGACAAGACGATCAACGACGCGCTGGAAACGAAATACGCACCGCAAATCACGGCGCTGACCAAGCAGTCGGCGGACTTGCAGAAACAGGTCGAGGCCTATGAGAAAAAGCTACTCGCGGACAAAAGCGCTGGCGCTTCTTGCCAGCTTGGCGCCGACGCTCTGCGCTTGCGCCAGTGAGCCGAAGGGAACGGCACCGCTCGCGGTGAAGGTTCCCGACGTGTGCGAGCGCGTGCTCAATCCGGTGGCGCTACCGGCCGCGAAGGCGACCGACGATGCGCGCGTGGCTTTCATCCAGGACGACGCGGCGCTGATTACCGCCAAGGGCGAAATCGACGCCGGGCGGAACTGCCTGCGGGATCTGCGGCAAAGCTACAGCAAGGCAAAGAAATGACCGGACTGATGCGCTTTGCGATCGCGGCCGCCATCTTCGGCGGCTTTTTTATTGCCGCGCCGGCGGCGGCACTCGATCACGGCTTCGATCCAAACAGCCCGATCACGCAATGGTTCGACACGCTGATGCGGCCGGATATGCCGGCTAACCGCTGTTGCGGCGTGAGCGACGCCTATCGCGTCGAGGTGATCGAACAGGGAGGCGAAGATGGCAGCGGTCCCAACTGGATCGTCAAGATCGCCGATGGCAGCGCAATCACTTTCCCTGACGGCAAAACGCGGACGGCAATACCCGATGGCACGATTATCCATGTTCCGGCAGCCAAAGTGACAAAAGCCAGTCAAAGCAATCCGACCAAATCGGCGTGGCTGTTCGTCTATATCAACGAATGGATCAAGGGCGCCGACGACATGCCGGTGCGAACCGACGACCCGAGCCAGCACTCGGTCAGCACGATCTATTGCCTCGTGCCGCTACCGCCGAGTTTTTGATCCATGGCAACCGAACCGAGCGTTAGGTTGGAGGAATTCGACGTGTGGCGGCCGGGTTACGGCTTTGCCACGGTGACGGTGCTGATCGGCGGCACCACGTCGCCGGCCTCGATCTTCCTCGATCAAGACTGCACGCAAGCAGCGACCAATCCACAAACCTTGCTGCAGCAGACGCAAGGCGACATTTCCTACGGCAAGTGGGCGCAGCCGCTTTATACGCAGACGCCTTACTTCCTGCAGATCAACGACGTCGACGAGACCGGCGTTGTCGGCGTGCCGCTCACGACGCTGGTCGGTCAAGACGCTTCGCTCGCAACCGTCATTCCGACCAATGCCTCGGTCGCGGGAAATCTCGACGACATTCTCGCGCGCACCATCAACGTGCTCAATTATGGGCCGTTTCTCACGATCAACGCGCAAGGCGCGTCGGCGACCACCAATACCAACTCGTTGGTGGCGGCGATCGCGCAAGCTGCAGCCAACGGCGGCGGCGAGGTCGAGCTGCCGGACGGCACGTTCGGGATCACAAGCTTCACCATTCCGCCCGGCGTGATTGTGGTCGGTCAAGGCGGCTGGTCGGGCGCCACGGTGCTGCAATCGACCAGCGCCAGCGCGGTGGTCACGGTGTCCGGCAACGAGGCCGGATTGAAGCATCTATGTCTCGACGGCTTGAGCCAGGTCACCAATTCGATCGGCCTTTACGCGCGGCTCGTCGATCAGGTCATCCTTGAGGATGTGCTGATCAAACGCTTCGACTTCGGCATCCAGTTGATCGGCGGCAACGGCAATCACTGGAAGGACGTGTGGCTGTCGGACTGCGAGATCGGCTATCAGGGCGAAGGCAACAGCCTGGTCAACTCGACCAACAACGGCGGCCCGCTGGAATTCTGCCGGTGGGACGGCGGCATTGTCGATACCTGCACCACGGTCGGCATCCAACTCGAATGCATCGACGATCTGTGCGATCACCACGCCTTCGCCGGCATCCAGTTCAACGACAATACCGGCATTGCTTTTGAGGTCATCGGCGCGCGCGACACGCTGCTGCAGAGCTGCGCCTGGAACGGCAACACCACTGACCTCCAAGTGCAAGACGGCGCGCCGATCAATACAGCGGGAACCAATACCGTCATCGGCTTCGAGTGCCAGGACGGGTCTTTCATCGGCACCGGCTCGGCCGGTTCGGCCATCAATCTGTCAGGCACGCTCTCGCATGTTGCCTTCCGGCGCTGCGAATTCACCCTGGAAACCATCACGCTCACCACGCCGGGCTCGAACGTCCTCGAAGAAGATTGCCGGCAGATTTCCGGCGTCACGTTTGCCGGCACCGCGACCAACTGGATTATCTCCAAGTCGTACAATTCCGGCAAAACCATCGGATTGACCACCGGCAATGCCGCGACCGTGGCTTGGGGCCTGGCGCTCAACGACGGCCAATACACTTTGCTCAAGGCCCGCGTCGTCGCGCGATCGCGCAGCAATACCGACTTTGCCTTTTTCGAGATTATCGTCGGCGCCTATTGCACCGGCGCGACGCTCGATTACGACGCGCAGACGGCAAACTTCACCGCCGGCGATGTCGTTTCCGGAGCCACTTCGGGCGCAACGGCGCGAATTCTCGCCGCCACGAACTCGGGAGCGACCGGCTCGCTGACGCTGCAGGATGTCAACGGCACCTTCCTCAACAACGAAGCATTGTCCGACACCGGCGCCGGCGCCGCGATCGTCAACGGCACGATCACCCATGGCACGGCCACGCTCGATACACCGACCTCGGTGCATACGACCAATGCCTCGTCGTTTGCCTGCGCCTTTGCCGTCAGTGCGCAGGAGGTGTTCCTGCACGTCACCGGCTTAAGCTCGACCAACGTCGAATGGTTCTGCAACGTCGACGTGATTTCGAGCCAGCAGATTGAATAATGGCAGGGAAACCGCACGGCGGCGCCGAGGACTGGATTCCTCTGCCTCTCGATAAAGGGCTGTTCGCCAATCTCGACCCGGATGTGGTCACTTCCTATGACACCGCGCTCGAAAACGCCTTCATCAACGAACTCGGCGGGATCTCGCGCTTTCCCGGCCTGGTGACGTTTGCCGACTTCTCAGGCGTCGACAATAGCCGGGTGCATGGCTTGCGCGACTTCGAGGGCGACCTGATCGCCACGACGCAGCGCGGCTCGGTATTTCGCATCGGGCAGAATGGCATCGTCACCAACTGCACGTCGGTTCCGGTGTCGGGTGGCCAACGCACCATCATGGCGCCGACCAACCAGGAGTTATTGCTGGCCGGAGGCGGCCCGATCGTGCGGCTGCGCCAAGCCACCACGGAATTGCTCTCCGAGGAAGCGCCGAACGCGGCCTATATCGGCTGGATCGACGGCTACACGATCGCCTGCGAGGTCAACACCTTCGATTGGTTCTACGCCAATCCCGGCGTCGTCGATCAGTGGCCGGCGCTCAACAGCGAGGCGGCCGACTCGACGCCCGACAACATCACGGCGTTTCTGATTGATCCGTACCGCGAATTGCTGTTCTGCGGCGCCAACAAGATCGAGCAATGGGAGCGGCTCACCACCGGCACCGATCCGTTCTTCCGCCGCTATGCCTGCGGCGAGGGCATCAAGCTGCCCTACGGCATCGTCTGGGCGGACAACTCGGTCTTCATCATCAACGCCAAGACCGAACTGGTGAAATTCAACCAGCAGATTTCACAGAATGTCGGCGGCGAGATCGGTTTGTTGCTGGAGGAGATCGACGATTGGACGGATAGCTGGATCGGCGGCTATCCGGATCGGCCGCTCAACGTCGTCGGCCAAAAATTCATTCTCATCCAGGCGCCGAACGCAACGAACGAATACGGCACCAAGGGCGTCACGCTCATTTTCGATTATCGTAACAAGAAGTTTTTCCAGATTTACGGATGGGACAGCAAGCAAAGCGTGCCGACGCGCTGGCCCGGATGGAGTCATTGGCCAGCCTGGGACAACGTTTACGTCGGTGGTGAGGGCAAGGTTTATCAGCTCACCACCAACAGCTACGCAAACGACGGAAATCTGCAGCGCTGGCTGGTGCGAACCTCGCATATCAGCCAGGGCAATATGTTCCAGATCACCAACTTCCGGCTGCGGCTCAAGCGCGGCATCGGCAGCGCGAACGCAGCGCCGCCGACGATCCGCGTGCGCTGCCGGCGCGACGCCGGCCCATTTTCCGCTTGGATCAATCGCGATCTCGGTGTGTCCGGCGACAACATACAATTCAAAAACTTTGGTCCGTTCGGGACGGCAACGAGCTTCATGTTCGAGATTTCGACCTCAGACCCGGTGCCGGTCAATCTGGTCAAGGCCGAAGTCAAAGGCTTCACGGTGGGGCATTAAATGAGCATCACCGAGACCAATAGCCCGCTCTACCCGCCGCCGCCACGACTGACCGGCGAGTATCAAGTCGATAACTTGGTGCTGTCGGATTACAATTCCTCGATCTATCAGGCGCTCACCACGCCGCCGCCGGGCAGCATTGATCCAAATAATCTGCCCGATCCATCCAATTCGACGATTTCGCAAGCGCAATTGACGGCGAACATCGCCATGCAGTTTGCGCTTTCGATCAACACCGCGCTCGGCACCGCCGGCGTGAGCGGCTTCCCGTTGACTCCGCCGACGACCGAAACCGGATCGGACAGCTAAGACCATGGCAGCTCAGGCGTTGAACACTGGCAGCGGCAATCCTACGCCAACGCCACCGCAGCGGTACGCCAGCAACGCGCCGGAATTTGTCGGCGGGCAGACCAATCCGAATACCGGCGAGATCATTCCGGCCTCGCAGTCGCTTGCCGATGTGGCGCCGGCGCCGCCGCCGCCGGCGACACCGACGACGCAGCTTGGCACGGTCACGCCGCCACCAAATATAGCGACGCTCGGTGGCAGCTATCTCGGCGAGACGGTCGGTGCGTCGGTCGGCGGTGCGGTCGGTGCAGGCGCATCGCTGTCGAGTGCCTTTTCCTCGACCGCGAACAACATCACCAACGTCCTCAAGGGGCCGTTCGGCACACAGCCCGCCGCCGCAGCCAGCTCGACCACATCGGGCCTGCCGGCCGCAACGGCGCCGGTTGATGCGTTCGGCGAAACCACCGGCACAACGGCGCAGACAGCAACATCGGCGGCAGCGCCGGCGGCAGCCGACGCAACCGGTGCTTTGTCCGGGGCCTCGATCGGCAGCGCAGTCGGCGCCGGCCTCGGCGCTGGTTTCTTCACCGCACTCGGCGGCGTGATCTCCGGCGAGAAACCATCGACCTATGTTCCGCAAGCCGCTGGCGCGACTATCGGCGCAGCCGCGGGCACATTTCTCGGCGCGCTGGTCGGCGGCCCGATCGGCGGCGCCATCGGTGGCGCGGTCGGCGGCTTCGCCGGTCAATATCTCGGCCCTGACATCTCTAAGGCCGCCAGCGCGATCGGCTCCTTCTTCTCGCATCTGTTCTAAGAAAGGACACGCCCAATGTTCCCCACCCAACCGCAACGGCCCGGCCCTCCGGCGACCGCACCAAATCCCGCGGCAGGACCGCGCCCCGCCCCAGCACCCGCGCCAGCGCCGCAAGGCGGCCCCCCGCCAGGTGGCGCTGCACCAGGCGGCGGCATACCGCCGGGTCTGCAGCAGCACATCAATCCGAACGATCCGGTGCAAGCAGCCATCCTCAAGCAGATGGGATCGCTGACCGCACAGGACGCGGCTACGCTCGCCCAAGGCATCTCGCCGCCGGCGATGCAGGTGCTCAAGAAAATGCTGCCGCAGATCAGTTTTGTTTTTGACGCACTCGCTGCCAAGCAAGGCGGCGGCGGTAACGCCGCTCCCGCCGGCAACGGCGCGGGTGCTTCGGACCCCGCGGCAGCAGGTGCCGCAGATGCCGCCGCTGCATCGGGCGGCTCGCCGCAGACCCCGCCGCGTGCGGCGCCTCCCGGCGGTTCGGGCTTGCCGCAGCCGCAGACGCGGCTCGGCGAGATGCAATAAGCGGGCGGACTTTCCTTTCGGTATATCCCTTAAAGGTACAGTCTCATGTGGTCATTCTTAGCGCCGGCGCTTGCCGTCGCCGGCGGCACTTTTCTTGCCGCCAGCACCAACGCCAACGCGGCCAACACCGCCGTCCAAGGCATCCAGAGCGCGACGCAGCAGCTCCAGACCACCGATAATAGTATCGCGCAAACTGGCGGGGTCGGGCCGGGCGCGACGTATCTGCGACAGGTGCTCGCTTCACCGACAAACTTGACGCCGGAACAGCAATATCAACTGCAGCAGAACCGCATTTCCCTCGCCAATCAAATCCACGGTTCGGATTATGCCGGCTCGGGACGAACCGCGGCGGCCTTGTTCAAGACTACCGACGACAACTTCGTGAATACCGCGCTGCAGGCCAATCAGGGCCGCGCCGATACCGCCGCCAAACAGCTCGACGCCACGTCGACGCAAGCGGCCGAATCGGCCGCACAGGCCGGCGCGACGGGCGCCACGTCGGAAGCCAACATCGAAGCCAATGCCGGGCTTGCCACCGGCAAACTCTACGGCCAGGCGCTCGGCGACGTGACGAGCCTCGTCACGCGGCAGAGCAAATTGCAGAGCACCAACTGATGCCCGACAATCTTCCCTTCATCGCGTCGAATCCGGCGATCGACGAGTTCAACCGCGCCAACAAGGTAGCCGACGAGACCGAGAACGCGCAGCTAGAGCGCGAAGGCAAGACGCTTTCCAACAAGACCGCGGAATTCAAGCTCTCGACCGATCAGGCTGAAGCGCCGACGCGGCTTCGGCAACTCAACGCGCAGACCGATCTCGCACAGACCAGTGCGGCGACGGCGGCGGCGAAGGCGCCCTATGCCGGGCCGGAAGCGGCCGCGCAGCTCGCACAGACGCGCGCAAGCACGCAAGCGACCATCGCCGGCATGAACAACCAGCAAGCGCGCCTGCACATGGAGGCGTTCACAAAGGAGATCGAACTTCTCGACGCCGGCGACGTGGACGGCGCCAAGCGCATGGCGGCGAGTGTCGGCGACACTATCCCCGACGCGATCGTGCAAAACTCGCAAACGCGGGCGGCGATCAAGACCATCACCGCGACAGCGCAGCAAGCCTATCCGAACCGCCCGAAAGATCAGATGACCTATATCAGCGCGCACATCCACGAACTCGCCGCGCGCGCGCAGCAGAACCAGCCGGTCAATCCGCAGACGGCGCCGTATCAAGAGGTCCAGGGCGTGCCGGCGCCGCCGGAATCGAGCGCCAAGGAAGGCGCCGGCGGCGAGAAGGAACGGATCATCTCCAATCTGATGGCGCACGATCCGAAGCTCTCCTATGCCGAAGCGGTCGCGCTCTCCAATCGCGCGCCGCAGGGCGACACGATCGCGCTGCGCAAGGAAACACTGGCGCTCAATGCCGCCAAGGCCGATCCGAATTACAACAACAATGCCGAGGCGACGCTCGCGACATGGCGGGCAAAATACGGACTACCGCCGATGCCGGGCGCGGCGGGTGCCGCTCCGCCGGCGCGGCCAGGGAGCGTGCCGCAAGGTTCCGCTTATTCGCCGAGCCGCAATATGTGGCGCGACCCGACCGGCAATCTCTACGACGCCAACGGCCAGCCCGTTGCAGCGCAACCGGCCGCGCCGGCAGCTCCCGCTGCACCTGCCGCGCCGCAAGCCTATCCTTCCCCGCCGATCTCCCAATAAATCATGGCAAGTCCCCCAGCTCCCGACGATTGGGTCGTGCCGGAGCAAACAAACGCGGCCGCGGCGCCGGCGGACGATTGGGTCGTGCCGAAAGGCTCGATGCTGGAACGCGCGCACGCGGCGATCGAGGATAGTTCGGTCGGACGCGTGCAGCGCGCGGTGCTCGAGGGCGAGAAGCAAGGCTTCGGCTCCGAGCCGCTCGGCATTGTCGGCGGCTCGCCGACCGATCAGGCATTGACCAGGCTCGGCATCTTTCATGAGCCGGGCAAGGGTTATGTCGGGCCGCAGGGCACGGTGCAGCTCCTCGACGAAGCGATATTGCGCCCAAGTGCCGTAGCGGCCGACGCGTTCTTTCGCGCATTGAGCGCGGCGGGCAGCGGCGTCGCCGCCGGCGCCGGACAAGTGGCGCGCGAATTCGGCCAGAGCGAGCCGCAAGTCCGCAAGCTTACCGGCGACATCCAGACCGGCGAAGAACTCGCCGTGATGTCGCACATACCTGAGGCGGGCCTACTGGAATCGGGCCGCACTGTCGGCGCGCCGGCCTTCGAGAAAGTCCAAGCCTCGCCCGAGCAGATCGAGGATTTTCTCGCGCAGGCGGCGCGAGCACCGAACGCACCGACACCGCCGCCGTCAAAGACGCGGCAGGACATCGACGAATTCCTGCGCCAGCGCGAAGCGCGCGAGCAAGGGCAAGCCGCGCCGGCCGGCACGCCGCAACTGCCGCCGCCGGACGATTGGACGGTGCCGGCGGAGCAGGCCGCACCGGCGCCGCAACCGGCCGCGCCTTCAGGCGGTGCGCTCGACACGTTGTTCCCCTCACTCGATGAACCAGGCCGCGCGTCACCGCCGCCGGCGCAAGAGGTTGCCGATGATCGTCAAAACGGGGTCGGGCTACCAGGTGAAGTCGGAGCACGGCAAGAACCTGTCCAAAGCCAATCTGTCGAAGGGCCAAGCGGAGCGCCGGCTGGAGCAGGTGGAATACTTCAAGCACGCGCACAAGAAGGGGCACCAGCGCCCGCAAACCAGACTTCAACATCAGCGGTAGGACCGCACACGCTGAAAGCGCTGCTCGACGATCCGCGCTCCGCCGACGAGATCAGCGCGATCGCCGCGGCCGAGCATGGTGTCAGCGATGCGGTCGAAGCGCACGCGATCGCCGATGCGTCGTCACCAACCAATCAAATGGTTGTTGACAACCAAACGGGGGTTAACCCCCAACCTGCCGTCGAGGACTGGCAAGCGGGCGTCGAAGCTGCAGCGCCGGCCGGCACCCGCGATGATCCAGTCGCGCTGTACGCGCCTACCGACGTGCACGCCGGCGCCGAGATCACCGCAACGCCGACACAAGGCCAGGCCGAAGCCGGCAATTACCGCAAGCGCCATGTCGAATGGCAGGGGCTGGATCTCACCGTCGAGACCGAAGCGGGCGCCGCGCGCACCGGCACCGGGCCCGGGGGCGTGCCTTGGTCGGTCACGCTGCAGAACCCCTACGGTTACATCAAGGGCACAAAAGGCCGCGACGGCGAGCAAATCGACGCCTATCTCGGCCCCGAACCGGCCTCCCCGCATGTCTTTGTCGTCGATCAGATCAATCCGGATAGCGGCCGATTCGACGAGCACAAGGCGCTGATCGGCTTCGCGGACGAGCAAAGCGCCATTGCCGGCTATGTAGCGGGCTTTTCGGACGGCAGCGGCCAAGGCCGCCTGGGCGCCATTACGGCGCTCACCGTTGAGGGCTTTAAGGACTGGCTGTCGAAGGGCGTCCGGCGCAACCCCACCGCATACAGCGACCCTGTACGCGCGATAGAGGGCGCGGCAAACGAAGCCGGGATGAACCTCACGGACGCCGAGGCGGAAGCCGCGGCTCACGCGAAAAAGGTCAGCAATGCTGACCCAACCGAAGCATTACTCACCGTCGTCGATCATCAAGGGCTTGCGGCGGTCGACGGTGCGATAGAGACTGCCAAGACGGAAGGACTCACTGATGCCTGGACTGCTCACGGCGCGACAGAGAGTGAGGCTGGCGCAGGAATTGCGCCGGCGGGCGAACGGCCAGCCGAACCTGAAAGCGCGGGAGCGGAAGGAATTTCGCCGGCGAGCGTCGAACCTCATGGCGGCGAACAAGCTGGAAGCGCAGGCGAGCCGAGCGTAGCATCAAAGCCGGCCGCGCCCGTACCCGAGCCGGAAGCCGCGCCCGTCACGCGTGACGAAGCGCCGGCGGAGCCGAAAATCGTCGAGGCTGTCACCGTCGCCTATCTCAAAGACGTGACGAAGCGCGTGCCGTCTATGGGTGCTGGCGACAGGACGCGCGCCCGCGAGTTCATCGACACGATGTTGTCCAACATGGACAGCAACGGCAAGAAGCTCGCCGAGCATTGCGTCGAGACCGGCGGCAAGTTCTCGCTGCGCGGCTAAAGCGGTTCGTCAAATATCTGGCGGAGCCCGCAATCGCACACATACTCGCAGCTATAGACGCGCGCGCCACTCGGCCGCTCGCTTGGCGACGCCATCACGAGCTTCATCGGACCTTCGCACGCCGGACAGTAATGCGCCCAATCGGCCGCAAGCACGCGGCGGGTTTGTTGTACGGCCATGATCGTCTCCTTCTATGGGAGACGCCTTCCTGTCATCGCCGCCTGGATAGCGGGAGTGCCAGCCGAAAACTGTTCAAAACGACTCACTTTTAAGTAGCCGGCAACACCGGCCAACCTCCCTCAAAAAAGGAGCAGACAATGGATCGACGGAGCAATCCGGCGAAGGCGCAGAGCGTTGCGCCGGCGCCGGATGAACTCGGCCGCCGCATGTTCATGCGCGGCATTGCGTTGCACGGCGCGCTCGACGAGCTGGAATGGCGGAGGCTGTTGCTCCACGCCGCGACCGCGCTCGGCATGTCGCCGGTCGGGGTGGCCGCAGCCTGGCGCTACCCGCTCAAAGACGGCTCGGGCGGCAACGGCACGACGATGGTGCAGCCGATCACCGAGAGCTTCCTCGCGCTCGACACCTGGCCGGATTTAGGCGGCGCCTATCTGTTCGTGTGCTCCTGCAAGCCGTTCCCCCCCAACGTCCTCACCAAAACCATCGAAACCTTTGGCCTGCAGGTCGGCGAGGCTATCGGCGCGCCTGATTGTCTGAGGTTGTGCTGATATGACCAATTATCGAAGCAAAACCTGCTGCGTCGTCGATAACGGCCTGTTTCTCGAAGTGGCGATCACGCTCGCCAAGGACTTCGGCAAGGTCCTCTATTACATGCCGTGGCAGTCCGGCTATCCGACGTCGAACGTGCTGCTCGTAGGCCACGGTATTCCCGGCGTCACGCGCATCGACAGCTTTTGGCCGCTGCTCGACGAGATTGACCTGTTCGTGTTCCCCGACGTGTACGAGGGTCCGCTGCAGGAGCATCTTGCGAGCCTCGGCAAGCGGGTGTGGGGCAGCCGCAACGGCGACCAGCTTGAGCTATTCCGCGCCGACAGCAAGAAACACATGAAGTCGCTTGGCATCGACATTGGGCCGTGGAAACTCATCAAGGGCATCGACAAGCTGCGCGAACACCTTGAAAAGCACGACGATCAATGGGTGAAGATTTCGCGCACGCGCGGCGACTTCGAGACCTTCCACGCGGAAAACTACGACCTGGTGAAGCCCAAGATCGACGAGCTGGAGCACCAGCTCGGCGCCAAGGGCGAGATCATGGAATTCATCGTCGAGGAAGGCATCCCCGACGCGGTGGAGATCGCCTACGACGGCTTCACCATCGACGGCAAGTTTGCCAAGAACGCGACGTTCGGCATCGAGGTCAAAGACAAGGGCCTGGTGACGAAGACCACCAAATACGACGCCCTGCCCGAGCAACTGCGCACGGTCAACGACAAGCTCAAAGGCACGCTGGCCGAATTCCGCTATCGCAACTTCCTCGCGGTCGAAATGCGGATCACCAAAGACGGCACGCCTTACGTGATTGATCCGTGCTGTCGCGCCGGCTCGCCGCCGTCCGAATTGCTGCTCGAACTGATCTGTAATTGGGCGGACATCATGTGGGAAGGCGCCGAGGGCACCGTGGTCGAGCCGGTGTTTCAGGCGAAGTGGGGCGCCGAGCTGCTGCTCATCTCCGATTGGGGCGACACCCACTGGCAACCGCTGCAATTCCCGAAGTCGATCCGCGAGCAAGTCAAGCTGCGCTACGCCGCTGTCATCGACGGCACCTATTACGTCGTGCCGCAGGCCTCCGCGCATCCCGAGATCGGCGCCGTTGTCGCCACCGGCGACACGATGGACGCCGCGATCAAGGAAGTCTGCGCGATCGCCGAGAAGGTGAAGGGCTTTTACGTCGAGGTCGTGCCCGAGTGCCTCGATGAAGCGCAGGAGCAATTCGACAAGCTGCGCGAGTTCGGGATTAAGGTTTAGATCGGGAAGATGGGCGTCCCGTCTCTCAGTAGCACATGCGGCATGCGCATCGCTTTGAGCATGTTGTTTTCTAAAACCTGCAGCTCGTCCTCGGTCATTCCATTTTCGTCGCGGCGCGGCAGGCCGGCCTCGGCGCGCTCACTATCGGTGATGATTTGCACACCGTTGTCGAGAAACAGGTCCGATAGTTCAACCGCACACTCGCGGTACAAATTGCGTTCCGAGTGATCGCAAACATACCGCCCGACGATGTGCAGGACGGAGCCGAGCAGCTGCTGCGCCCGCCCGTAGCGCCGATTGATCGTGATTTTCGGGCTGCCCGGCTTGGGCGCCGGCGGCAACGGCATCCAGTGTGTCGGCTCGATTCGGGTGTTCCAATTTCCTTCGCTGTCCCGATAGCCGCCATCCTTAGCTCGATACGCTAGGCCAATCGCGCGCTTACCATCGCGCGGCCAGTAATAGATAAACATCTCGTCTTGAGGCGCCGTTTCGATCGGTTGCCAGCGAGCCATCAACAACCTCCATGATCCGCTGTCCCAACTTCCGCTCCGATAAGGCGCGGGATGACTTCAATGCTGTGCTGGCGCGGCTCGGCGGCGTAGCCATGTCCGCCGACGACATCTCGCCGCGGCAACCCTATCTCGCGCGCCTCAACGAAAAGCAAACGCAGGCTTATCACGTCGCGCACTATTTATGGAACGCGCACAAGACGCCGGCGGAGATCGGGGCTTTCCTCGATGCACTCGACCAGGTGAGGGATGCGCTGGAGGCAGAGCCGGCGCCGACACCCGCAAAAACGCTGGCACCAGCGCAAAAAGCGGAGAACGAAACGGGACGGCCTCCTTCTGTTCCGGGTGACGTAGCGTCAACCGAAGCCGCCCCGCTGTCGAACCTGCCGGCGATCAATCTGGCGCGGGATCTGCTCGAACGGCTGCGCGCCGGCAAGCCGATCTCGACCAAGATCATGCAGCAGATGGCGGCCGAGATTTATGGCGCCAAGCTGTCCGAGGGGCATTTCGACCGCAAGGACATGCAGGACGCGCTTGAGCTTGCGGTGAACATGCGGATTGCCGAAGACGCCGCATTGCGCACCGATAAGGGCGAGTGGCGCGAGCCGATGGCGAAGCTCGACGAGCTTTTGTCGAAGCTGCCGACACAGCGGGTGCGCTCCGAGGAACAAGAGAGCTTCCAGCAATTCTCGACGCCACCGACCTATAGCGCTGCCGCGGCCTATGCCGCGAACCTGCGCGATGGCGACGTCGTGCTTGAGCCTTCGGCCGGCACCGGCTCGCTGGTCGCGGCGACCTCAAAGCCGGGCGTGAAAATTATCGCCAACGAATTGTCCGAGCGGCGCACCGCGCTGCTGCGCGCGCTGATCGGCGACCGGATTTTTCACGAGAACGCCGAGCAGCTCAACAACACGCTGCCCGACAGCGTGAAGCCTTCCATCGTGGTGATGAACCCGCCGTTTTCGCAGACCGCCGGCCGCATGGGCGACAAGAAGGTGCCGATGACCGGCGCCATCCACGTCGAGCAAGGCTTAAAGCGCCTCGAACCGGGTGGGCGCCTGGTGGCGATCGTCGGCCGCGGCATGACCATGGGGGCGCCGGTCTATCGCGCCTGGTGGTCGAAGATTGGCAAGGAATACACCGTCCGCGCCAATATCGGCGTCGACGGCAAGGTGTTCGAGAAATACGGCACCACTTTCGGCACTCGTTTACTCGTCATAGATAAGGTGAAGCCGACCGGCGAAGCGCCGGTTTTGGCAGACGCGCAGACGGTCGATGACCTGATGCGCGCATTGGAGCCGATCCGAAATGCCCGGACTGCCGCAGAACAACATGGTGCTCAATCGGCTGGCGCTGAATTGGCTGAAGCAAGCCAAGACGCCGGGGGTGCCCCATTATCTGAACCTGCTGCTGCTGGCGGAGTGGGGCCTGGAGAACGGGGCATCGGGGGGCTGGCCGGAGAAGGAGCGACCAGCACTGCGGGATCAGGTGAACCTGATGTTCGGGTGGAAGCCGGCGAACACGCTGGCGTGGCTGCTGTCGAACCCGGAAGCGGGCGACCGAGCGGAGCAACAGGACAATCTCCTGAAGTTGCTGGAGGCCGTGGACAACCCGAAGGACGCGGCGGCGCACGTCCTCAACGCAATCTGGGACCGGCTGGTGGCGACGACGCCGCAGCTACAGCCCGCAGCGAGCGAGTTGAGCTAGAGCACGCCGAGCCTGGTTCGCAGGGCGCAGCGGAAATTTCCGACAGCCTCTACGATCAGTACCGCCCGCAGCGCGTCAAAGTGCCGGGCGCCAAGCCGCATCCGTCAAAGCTCGTCGAATCCGCGGCGATGGCATCCGTGCCGCCGCCGGCGCCGACGTACAAGCCGAGCCTGCCGCGCGCGGTGATCGAGAAGGGCTTGCTCTCCGACGCGCAGATCGAACCCGTCATCTATGCCGGCGAGGCGCACGCCAAGATGTTGCCGGCGGCGGAAGGCGAGCCGGCGAGGCGCAAGGGCTTTTTCATCGGCGACGGCACCGGCGTCGGCAAAGGCCGCGAGGTCGCCGGCATCATCCTCGATAACTGGAACCAGGGGCGCACCAAGGCCGTGTGGGTGTCGGAGAAGCGAAAGCTGCTCACCGACGCCAAGCGCGACTGGAAGGGGCTGCAACAAAACCCCGATCACCTTTTCGACGTGGGCAAGGTCAAGACCGGCGAGCCGATCGACGCCAAGAAGGGCATCGCGTTTGTTACCTACGACACGCTCAAGGGCGGCATGTCGGATCAAGCGGCGCTCTCCCGCGGCGGTTTCGTGCGCAAGCAGTCCGTCTCGGTCAACGGCCAGCCTGGCTTGGTGCAATCGGTCGGCAAAGTCGCGCGCGGCAAACCGGCGCAGATCACCGTCAAGCTCGAAAACGGCACCACCGTCACCGTGCCGGCGAAAGAAGTGAAGGCGGAGGAAAAGGCCGCGGTCAAATCGCGCATCGACCAGCTCGCCGATTGGTTCGGCAAGGACTTCGACGGCGTGATTGCTTTCGATGAAGCCCACAACATGGGCAACGCCACCGACACCAAGGGCGACCGCGGACAGAAAGACGCGGCGATGAAGGCAATCGCCGGCATGGACCTGCAGAAGCGGCTCCCCAACGCCCGCATTGTCTATGTCTCCGCCACCGGCGCCACCGAGGTTTCCAATCTCGCTTATGCCGATCGGCTCGGGCTGTGGGGCAGGGGCACGCCGTTTGCCTCGCGCGCCGCGTTCGTCTCGCAAGTCACCGAAGGCGGCATCGCGGCGATGGAGCTCATCGCCCGCGACATGAAGCAGCTCGGCCTCTACACCGCGCGCAATCTCTCCTATGACGGCGTTGAATACGATCGCGTCGAGCACAAGCTCGATGCCAACCAGCGCGAGATTTACGACACGTTGGCGCAAGCCTGGCAGGTGGTGCTGCGCGACATCAACGCGGCGCTCAAGCTCACCGGCGGCAACTTCGACAGCCGCGCGAAGTCCGCCGCCATGTCGGCGTTTTGGGGCGGCCATCAGCGGTTTTTCAATCAGATCATCACCTCGATGCAGATGCCGTCCGTCGTCAAGGCGGTCGAGCAGGATCTCGCGGCCGGCCGGCAGGTGGTGCTGCAACTCACCAACACCAACGAGGCGTCGCAGGAGCGCGCCGCGGCGAAAGCGCAGACCGCCGAGGACATCGAGGACCTCGACATCACGCCGCGCGACCAGATCATCCAGCTCGTCGAAAACTCGTTCCCGACGCAGGAATATGAAACCTACGTCGACGACGACGGCAAGGAGCGCTCGCGCCCGGTGGTCGATAGCAACGGCAATGCGGTGCAGAACAAGGAAGCCGTCGCCATGCGCGAGCGGCTGATCGACCAGTTGGCTTCGGTGCGCGTGCCGCAGGGACCGCTCGACCTGGTGCTCGATCACTTTGGCGTCGATACGGTCGCCGAAGTCACCGGCCGCGGGCGCCGTTTTGTGCTCAAGCCCGACGAGAAAACCGGGCAGAAGCGCCGCGTCGAGGAAAGCCGGCCGGGCTCGGCCAACCAGGCGGAGACCGACGCCTTCCAGGAGGGCAAGAAGAAAGTCCTGATCTTCTCGGAAGCCGGCGGCACTGGCGCGTCTTACCATGCCGACAATACCGCGGCCTCGAAGGACGCGCGGCGCTCGCACTACCTGGTGCAAGGCGGCTGGCGCGCCGACAAGGCGGTGCAGGGCTTTGGCCGTACCCACCGCAGCAACCAGGCGTCGGCGCCAATCTTCCGGCTGGTGACGACGGACCTGCAGGGGCAGAAGCGGTTTATCTCCTCGATCGCGCGCCGGCTCGGGCAGCTCGGCGCGCTCACCAAGGGCGAACGCAAAGCCGGCGACCAAGGCATCTTCTCGGCCCGCGACAATCTCGAAAGCACCGAGGCGCGCACCGCGCTCACACAGTTTTTCCGGGACATCTACAACAACGCCGTTCCCGGCATCGACATCAACGACTTCGAGGAACAGACCGGCCTGAAGCTGCGCAACAAGGACGAGGAAGGCCGCAGCATGGGGATGCTGGAGGACTTGCCGCCGATCACGCAATTCCTCAACCGGCTATTGTCGCTCAAGTTCGACCTGCAGAACACCACGTTCAACTCGTTCTCGGAACGGCTCGACGCGGTGATCGAGGCGCGGCGCGAGGCCGGCCTGCTCGATGTGGGCCTGGAAACCGTCAAGGCCGACAAGATCGCCAAGGAGACCGAGCAGACCGTGCATACGGTCGAAGGCTCGGGCGCGCAGACAAAATACGTCAAGCTGAAATTGTCAGACAAGTTCAAGGCCACCGACTTCGATACCGTGGCCTCGAACGAATGGCGCAAGGTGACGGCCTGGCTCGAAAGCCCGAACGGCAAAGTGTACGCCGCGGCCGAGGCGCCGAGCCTCACGGACGCCAGCACCGGCCGCATCATCGACAGCTATCGCCTTGTCAGTCCGGTGTCGGATTCGCGCACCATCAACAAGGAGAACGTCGAGAAGCCCGATACCAAGTGGAAGAAGATCGAAAAGAGCGAAGCCTCCGCGCTGTGGCGCAAGGAGATCGCCGCCGCGCCTGAGTATGTCACGCGTGACATGCACCTGATTACCGGTGCGATCCTGCCGATCTGGGATCGGCTCAAAGGCAACCCCCGCGTGGTACGGCTTGCGACCGAGGCCGGCGAGCGGCTGATCGGGCGCGTTGTGCCAAACGACGCGATCGCCGCCACGCTTAAAGCTCTCGGCGCCGAAGCAAAGGCACAGAGCTACACGGCCGCGGACGTGTTCCTGAAGGTGCGCGCCGGCGGCCGCGCTACGCTGGCAAACGGCTGGACCTTGAGCCGGCGCCTGGTCGCCGGCGAGCACCGCATCGAATTGACCGGCCCGAGCGCATTTTCCGAAGCGCAGGAGGTCAAGAAAGACGGCGTGTTCACCGAGCGCATCGACTATAAGACGCGGTTTTTCGTGCCGACCGACGCCGAAGCAGGCTCTCGCGTCATCGAGCGCCTCACCCAATACCGGCCGGTGACGGACCTGGTGGAGCGCGGCGCCGCACCCCACGACATGGCCGCCGGCGACGAGCCGATGTTCTCGGTGAAGGGCGACGATCGTGTTAAGGGCGAAAGCGACGCACTCGCGGAAGCGGTCGCGCGGCGTCTTTTGCCGGCGTTGCGCGCCGAGCTTGACCGGATGGGCCTCTCGGACATTCCGCTCAATCTGCCCGGCACGCTGACGGCGCGCATCGGCGCCAAAAAGTACGAACTCAACGGCTATTACTTCCGCCAAGCGATCACGATTGCGCTCAATGCCGAAGACATCGGGCGAACCTTGCACCATGAGGCGCTGCACGCGCTTCACGATCTCGGGGTGTTCAAAGACACCGAATGGCAAATCCTGACGCGGCAATCCGACCGCGCCTGGCGCAAGCAATTCCGCATCGAGGAGGGTTACGCGCATCTGGCTGATGAGCTGCGCACCGAGGAAGGTATCGCCCACGCCTACGCCGCCTGGGCAAAAGGCGAGATGAAAGTGGACGGTCGGATCGCCCGGCTGTTCAAGCGCATCCGCGACTTCTTCGAAGCGTTGCGCAACGCGCTGCGCGGGCTTGGCTTCAAAAGCGCCGAGGACGTGTTCCGCAACATCAAAGAAGGCGAGATCGGGAACCGAGCACGCGCCGGCGCCGGCGACGAGCCGATGTTCGAGATGCGCCGGGACAATGCGCCGGCGGAAGCTCGCGCCACGCCGAACCTCAACCGCCGCATCCGCGACCGCATCGAAGCGGCGCTCGACAGCAAGTTCGGCCGCAAATTCATCGAGGGGACGCAAGACCTCTCGCACCCGGTCAAGCTCTTGCAGGACGAGCTTGAAATGCGCCGGGAAGGCGCCTTCGAGGACCCGGAGGACTTCTACACCCGCAAGCGCCTTTATCCCGGCCGCGTCGGCGCCTGGACCGACACCTTCAACAAGAAGCATCTCGATCCGATCGTGCGGCTGTTGAAGGCCAACAATATTCCGCTAGCCGACGCCGGCGACTTCCTCTACGCGCTGCACGCCGCCGAGCGCAACGAGGCCATGGACAGGATCAATCCCGGCCTTGGCGGCGAAGGCTCGGGCATGTCGAACGAGGAAGCCGCCAAGATCATCGCCGAAGTCAAGCGCGGCGAGCACGCCGCCGCCTTCGACGAGCTGCGCGAGAAAGTCGGCAAAATCCGCGACCTGATCCTCAACGTGATGGAGAAGTCCGGGCTAGAAAAGCCCGAGGTCATCGCCGAATGGAAGAAACGCTACGAGGACTATGTTCCGCTGCGCGGGTGGGAAGTGGAGCCGGACGATGCGCCGCCGGAATTTCGCGGACCTGGCGCTGGCTTCAATGTCCGCGGCAAAGAGGTCAAGCAGGCGCTTGGCCGCCGCTCGAAGGCCGACAACCCGATCGTCAACCTGTTTGACCAGGCGTATCGCACCTTCGATCGCGCCGAGCGGAACCGTTACCTGCAATCGCTCTACCGCGCGATTGATGATCTCGGCGACGAGGCGTCCGACGTCGCCACGCTCGATCGCGGCAAGCCGCAGCGCACCATAGACAAGCGCACCGGCCTGGTCAAAACCGTGGAGAATTCCGGCCAGTATATGAACCCGAAGGCGGTCTATCTTAAATTCGACGGCAATCCGCACTTCATGGTGTTTGCCGATCAGGAGCTTGCCGAAGCGGTCAAGCGCATGAGCGCGGACAGCGTAGGCATCTTTCACGCCTATCTGAAGCTGCAGAACAAGATGAAGGCGCTATGGACGCATTACAGCCCCGACTTCTTGTTCCGGCATTTCATGTTCCGCTACCCGATCGAGGGCGCGCTCAACTCGTTCGAGCAAAAGGAGGGCGGCGAGCATAAGGTCAATCAGTATATCCGCGACGCCTTCCCGTTCGTCGGCAGGGCCAGCAAAGCTATCTTTGCTTCCAACAAGGGGATCGTTCACGACGATCCAGCAATCCGGGAAATGCAGGAGGTATGGGATAAAGTCCGGCGCGGCGGCGGGGCGATGATGTTTCGCAACATGCGCGACATCGACCTCACCCGCGAGCACCTGCAGACCGCGCTCAAGGACTTGTCCGATCGGCCGCTCGCCAACGCGCGCGCCAAGTGGCGGCACGGCATCGAGGCGTTGGATACAATCACCAATGCGCTCGACAACTCGCTCCGGCTAGCTGCGGCATATTCTGCGATCAAGCAAGGCAAGACCGTGCAGCAGGCGGCGCTGATCGCGCGCGAGGCCACGGTTGATTTCCAGCTCAAGGGCCGCTGGAACAACCTCATGGGCATCTTCTTTCCGTTCTCCAACGTCGCCATCCAGACCACCGCGCGGATGACCAAGGCGGTTTATCGCTCGCGCATCATGCGGCGCGTGTTCGGCTCGACGCTGCTCGCGGGCTTCCTCGTGTCGGCGTTCAATTATCTCGTCGCCGGCGACGACAAGGACAGCATCCCGTTCTTCGACAAAATCCCGGAGTGGGACCGGCGGCTCAACTTCATCATCCTCAACCCGTTCGATACCGACGACAAAGGCCCGCAGCCGATCAAGATACCGATGCCGTACAATTGGGCGTTCCCGCTCGTGCTCGGCTACGCCTTCGGCGGCATGATGTTCGGCAAGGAAGGACCAAAAAAACTGATGACCATGCTGGCACGCTCGGCAATGGAGACCTTCACCCCGCTCGGCTCGGAACAGAACCTCGCCGGCATAGCGACGCCGGAAGCCTTCCGGCCGCTCGTTCACATCTACACCAACGAGGATTGGGCCGGGCGCCCGATCCACGTCGACCCCGATTTCCAGAAACGCCCGAACGCCTATTCGCCGAGGAAAACCACCGGCGCCGGCTGGTCGGCGATCGCCAAGGGCGTCAATACCGCGACCGGCGGCTCACCAGGCAAGTCCGGCGTGCTCGACCTCTACCCCGAAGATTACCGGGAAATGATCGACCAGTTCGCCGGCACGCAAATCCGGCTCGGACAGAACATTTGGGACACCGGCGAATCGGTAGCCGAAGGCAAATGGCCGCAAGCGACGAAAATCCCGCTCGAACGCGTCATCCGCGGCACCGACTATGACGCCGCCGATCGCGCGCGCGGCGATGAAGCACGCGATCGACAAAAGCATCCGTGGAAGCACTGATTATTGCGGCGTGATCTTGAACGTGCCGGACTGATCGCCGTTGATGGCGGTGTCTGACACAACGCCGATCAGCCCGCCGCCGACTTGTGCCATCACCTGCTCACCGCGCGGCGCGACGACGAACGCATAATTCTTACCCGGCTCGGCATTGAATTTGACGCTGTAGCGCCCCGGCCCGCACCAGCATGTCACAGTCACGATCATCGGCCCCGGCCGTACAGTGCCGCTGTAGGATTGCCCGAGCGCGAGATCCGCAAACTTGGCGCCGTTCACGTCCACGCTCGCCGGCGCCGCGACCGCCACCAGGTCGCGCGAGCGGGTGATCGTCACTGTTGCTTGTCCCGGCGCGGCAGAAACCGCAGGCGGCGCAGGCGCTTCCGTCATGCAGCCGCATAGCGCCAGCAGCGCGATGAAGACCACAAATCGGCAAATCGCGGCCATGACGCAAAAGCCTAAGTCGGGAGACCCGCTCACGCAAACGCATCGTCAACCACTATCCAGTTAGACTGTATCCTTCCCAAGACCGCTCCCCACATGGAGCGCTGTCACTTGCCGCTCCGGCTTCGCGCCGGGGCGGCTTTTTTGCGTTTTATGCTTATCCGGTTTAGACACACAGCCCTAGAGCTTGTGGTCATTGCCGATGCTCCGCTTTTGCGATGGCGTCGCAAAATTCGTCGTAGAGCTTTATGTCTTCATCGCTGTCAGCGAAGTCTGCGATAATCGACTGCGTAGCCTTCATGGCCCTTAGCATCATCGGGGCGGCTGCAATCAGGTGCGCGTTAGCCAGATGCGTCTTTTTCAGTCGATCCGAGTCGTCAAAGCCCGACCATTTCACGACGGCGTTGCCATGATCGTCTTGAACCTCGATGATTTTTTTGCCCGGAAACTGCGGACGCAGCAGCGCGTGATAGACTTTCCACGGCCCCGACGTGTGCTTGCCCTTCGCGCTCATTTGAAGCCTCTCAACATCTTGTATCTCTCAGCGTTTGTGTGTGGCAACCGGATAAGCATGTTTGCGTTTTAATCAACGCCGTGCTTCGGACAACCGTGCACCCACTCGCCGGCGATCTTATTCGACTTCCAACCTTCGCGCTTTGCTGCGGGCCAAACCTCATTCCATTCGTCGCTGTCGCCGACGAATATCTCATCGCAGCTATCGCACTCGATGACGATCTTGCCGTGCTGGTGGTCGATCATGCGGCCTCCCTGCCTTCCATCAACATCGGGGAAGCGCGGAGCTGCTTGTCACGCGTGACTTCGATCAGGCCAGGCGATCGCAATCGACCGAGATAAGTGCTGTAGGTTCCCGACGTATGAACGAGACCGACATCGGCCGCCAACTGCTCGCGCGTTGTCCATTGCGGGTAAATCTCGGCGAGCCGCCGCAACATCGGCCCGACGCCGGAGATTTTAGACACCCAAAACTCGACGAGCGCGCGACCAGGCGGCGGCATCGTCGGCACGCTGTCGCCGAGATCGGCTAGACCCTTCTCGGTGACAAACCAAAGGTCGCCGCGCCGCTCGATACGGCCAGCGTCGGACAGCCTGCCGCGATAGGTCGACCAGGTGCCGGAGTTCTTAAAACCAGCGGCAACGCGCCATTGGCCTTCCGTCATGCCTGCCGGGTAGACGCTCGCCAGCGCCGCAAGCGGCTTGCGCTCGGCGCCGAGCGGTCGATCGCCGTCGTCGGAAGGGGTGGCGCTCTTGGCGCCGGATGGCACTCGGGGCGGGACGCTTGGCGCGGCGCGGGGCACCATTGTCGGCGCCGGCGCCGCTGGCGTGAACGTCACCGGCTCCGCCTTCGCGTCCCGGATATTCACAGCCTCCAACTCGCCGTCGATCTGCTCCATGAACTTGCGCGCATAGCCGCGCAAGGTGCCGAGGACGCTTTTGAGGTTTTTGCGCAGTTCGCGTTCCATGACACCCTTGAGCTTCTTTTCGGCCTGCTCAAACCCACGCTTCTCGGCGGCGGCGATCGCGTCCTTGTCGGGCGGCGCCTTGGCTGTTGACTTATAAGTCAACTTCGCGATTTCCCGGTCCCTTTCAGCCACTTGCGCCCGCAGCGCCCGCGGATCGTTGGCTTTTGCCTCCGCCTCGACCGTCGCCAGGCGCTCCTTCAAGTCCCCGAGATTGATCGGTTTGAGCGCCTTGGCTTTCTTCGCCCGCTCGCCTCGCTTCGGCGCCCGCGAGCTGTCGAATGTCGCCTTGCGCGGGAACTGCACAGTCTCGAGCACGCCATGTGTCGGGAGCCACACGACGCCTTCGCCCACCTGCATCGCCGGCAGCGAATCCTTGATCGCCTTGCCCTGCGCCTTGTCGGCCTGGCCTTCGATCCACGCATCGAGCGCATCGCGGTCCTGTGACGACGTGAGCTTGAACGCGATTAGGCCGTCCATTTGCGAGAGCACGTTTTTGTTGACGACGGCGGGGCGCTGCGAGATCAGCCACGGCACAAATCCCTTGACGCGGCCGCGGCGCACGATGTTCTCCATGAGGCCGAGCAAGGTCTCGTCGCCGCCATGCGGCTTTTGCGGTGCGAACAGGTCGGCCTCGTCAACGACCAGGTGGAACGGTTCACCGCCGGCCTTGCGGTAGATGGTTTCGAGGAACGCCGTCATGAAGCGCCGTTCCGACGATTTGCTGCCAAGCTCGCACAAGTCGACGATGCAGCTCTCCGCCATCGTCGCGGCTGTCTCGCCGATCAGCGCGCCGGCATACTCGTCGAGCGGGAGATCGCCGCGCGATCCGCCGAAGATCGCGACATTGTAGGGCGACGGATGCTTGCCGTCCGCGGTGAGCCGCAATCCCCACCAGACTGAAAGTGGGTCAATGATGACCACTTTGGCCTTTTGTTGGAGCAGCCGTTCCACCGCAGCACCTGCATTGTAGGTTTTTCCACTTCCCGAGGTTTCTAGAAAACCCAAGCGATCATCGAGAGCGGAGTTAGGTATTGGATATGCAGTCATTGGGCCCTGACCGCTCAACAACGCAATCGCTTGCTCTAAATCCGTCATCTTTCGCCTCTATGCCGCCGCTGTTCCGGGCGCTGGAACGCGTTGAACACTTTTCCGCCGGCGCCCGGCCCACTGGCGCTTCCGCACCTTCGGGTTCTTGTTGATCTTGATGCAGTGGTAGCGCGCCTGGCGGCGCAGCTCGGGCCGGCTCATCACATCGGCCATCACCGCGGACTGGATGGCGCGGTATGCCGGCGATTGCCGGACGCGCTTCTGCCCGCGGATGCACTTATTTTTCAACGCCTCGTCGTCGCGCATGCGGCCATTGAGGCGCTTCATGCGGCCCGATCGAGCGGCGCGTTCCGTCTCGGTGACTGTCGCCGCGCGCCGGCCGGCATATTGGCCCGCACGCCACCGCTTGCGCATCGTGACGCCGAAAGCGGTGCGGCGCTCCGGTGTCCAAGGCCTGCCGCTCATCGCTTCCCCCTCCGCAGCTTCGCCAGGAGCGGATCGGTGATCTCGACCGCTTTCGGCTTGACGTTGAAGCGTTCGGCTGGTGTCGGCCTGACTTCAGTTTGCCGGCAGGCGTCCTGCAATGCGGCGAAGGCGTCACGCGTGACGCCGGCGGGCGCCTTCTTTTCGTGTGACCCATTTTGCGACCCGCCATGTTCGCCGGCGGGCGCCGAAACGTGCGGCTGTGATTGGTCCTTTTTGCATGCCGGGACATCGGCCGAGCAATTTTGTGACCGCTGGTCAAGGACATGGCCGGAAGCGGCCGTGTGACCACTTTTGCGATACGCGAGATCGCCGTTCGATTCGCCGGATTCGCCGGATTCGGGGTTGGGCGAGGGCGCGCTTTCGCCCGCGCCGTCGCACTTAGTGCGATTTTGCTGTGGTGCCGGGTGAGAGAATTGAACTCCCGACCAACGGTTTACAAAACCGCTGCTCTACCGCTGAGCTAACCCGGCGAGATCCAGGGACTTTGCGCGACGTTATCTTAAGTTTCCACCTTCGAATGAAACCGGGGTGGACGAAAGTCAAGAACAGAACGGCGTGCCGGATCGCCCGTGGCTCAAGCCCATTGCGCTGCTAGGGCGGATTTCAGACACTGCACCGCAAGGGCGCAAGCGGGTCGGCACAGCGGCGCGCGGCCTTTGGCAACAGATGCCCTTGCAGGGGAGGAAGCGTCATGATTGCGTATTCAGGGTTCCGCCGCAGCGTCCTGTTCGCCTTGGCCGTCGGCGTTCCCGCCATTGTTCCCTTCATGGCGTTGGGAGAAACGGCCGCGCCGCCCAACGCCGTCATCTATTTCATCAACCTCAAGGACGGCGACACGGTCACCAGTCCTTTCAAGGTGCAGTTCGGTTTGAGCGGCATGGGCGTCGCACCGGCGGGTGTCGAGAAGCCCAACACCGGGCATCATCATCTCATCATCGACGCCACGCTGTCGGCGGACGAGTTGAAACAGCCTATCGCCGCCGACGCCATGCACGTGCATTTCGGCGGCGGCCAGACCGAGACCATGGTGACGCTGCCGCCGGGCCGACACACGTTGCAACTCGTGCTCGGCGACTGGTCGCATATTCCGTTCAATCCGCCGATCATGTCGCCGGTGATCACGGTCACGGTGAAATGAATCGCGCGTAAGCCGGGCTCGACAAAATTCGCGATGGCTGAAATATAAGGCGCCAAGCCGGGAGTGCGTAATCATGAAAATCGTGCAGGGCGATGAAGTCGAATGGAAGCGCGGGCTGCAACATCGCGGCGGTACGTTTCATTACCGGCATCTGCTTGAAGGCAAAGCCGGCGAGCCGGGCAACTTCCATCTCGGCATCGGGCAACAGGACGGCGATTTTGCCTCGCCGCGGCACCGGCACAATTTCGATCAGTTCCGTTTCCAGCTCGAAGGCACGATGAACTTCGACCGGAACGGCAAGATGGAAGCAGGCAATCTCGGGTTTTTCCCCGAAGGCGCCGCCTATGGTCCGCAAACCTCGGAGGGTCGTTCGGTCACCGCGGTGCTGCAATTCGGCGGCGCCAGCGGCAACGGCTACCTCTCTCCCAAGGAGGTCGCCGCCGGCACCGAGGAGCTGAAGAAGTTCGGCACTTTCGAAGGCGGCGTGTTTCGCCGCAACGACGACAGCGAAGGCCGCCGCAACAGCGACGCCTATCAGGCGATCTGGGAGCATGTCCACGGCCGCCGCATGGATTATCCGAAACCGCGCTACCGCGATCCGATCATGGTCGATCCGCAAAACTATGAATGGCGGCCGCTCGCCGGCATGCCCGGCGTGAGCGAAAAGCCGCTCGGCACCTTCACCGAACGCCAATGCGGCGCGACGCTCCTCAAGCTTGCGCGCGGCACGAGCTATCGCGCCGGCGAGTGCAGTATCTATCTGGTGCTGGCGGGCTCCGGCATCGCGCATGACGCGCCCTATCGGCCATTGACCGCGCTTCACCTGGAGGAGGGCGAAACGGCCGAGCTGGTGGCGCGCGATGAAACCGAGCTCTTGCGCCTCGTTTTGCCCGATCTCGCCGGGATGGCCGTGCGCGCGCCGGCGCACGTCGAAGCCGCGGAATAAAGATGCCGCTGCCGTCGCTCTATGCTTCTGCCGACCGCGCGCAGACCTGGAGCGTCGCGCGCGCGGCGGCCTACGGCGCCGGCATCGGCGCCGTCGCTGCATTATTCAAGGCGTTCGGGCCGCTGCACGGGTCCGGCGCGGCCGGGCATGTCGTGGAAATCGCCGCCGCCGCGTCGGTCTTTGCGCTGTTGTGCGCCGGCGCCGCCGCCTTGCGCAATTTCATCGCGCGTGCGCTCATCTGGCGCGAATAACCATGCAGGACGCTGACGTCATTGTCGTGGGCGGCGGGTCCGCGGGCGCCGTGATGGCAGCGCGGCTCTCGGAAGATTCGTCACGCCGCGTACTCTTGATCGAAGCGGGGCGGGACACCGCACCCGGTGCCGTCCCCGCCGACATCAGCAGCATTTTCCCGGCGGCCTATATCAGTCGCGACTATTTCTGGCCCGGCTTCACGGCAAGCTTGCGCACGGACGAAGCGCCGGTGCCGTTCCTGCAGCCGCGCGTGATGGGCGGCGGGTCGAGCGTCATGGGCATGATAGCCCTGCGCGGCCTGCCGCACGATTTCGACGGATGGGAGCGCTTGGGCGCGCGCAACTGGGGCTGGCAGGATGTGCTGCCAACTTTCCAGGCGATGACCGACGACCTCGACGAGGCGGTGCCCAATCGCAATGTGCGCGGCCCGAATATCGTGCGCCGATTGCCGCGCCAGCGCTGGCCGCTCTACATGCAGCGGGTCGAACAGGCCACGGTCGCGCGCGGGGTAGCCTCGCTTGCCAATGTCTACGACAACGCCAAGGACGGCTTCTTTGCCACGCCGCTGAGCCAGGATGACGAACGGGCCACCAGCGCGCGCTGCTATCTCACCGCGCAGGTACGGGCGCGCCCCAATCTTGCAATCATGACCGGCACGCATGCGCTGCGCGTTACTTTCGCCGGCACACGCGTGACCGGCGTGGAGATCGAGCGCGCGGGAGAAGTAAGTTCGATCGCGGCGCGCGCGGTGGTGGTGTCAGCGGGCGCGGTTTATTCGCCGGCGCTGTTGTTGCGTTCGGGCATCGGTTCGGCCGAAGAGTTGCGCAAGCTCGGCATCGCGGTGGTGGCCGACCGCCCCGGCGTCGGGAAGAATTACCAGAACCACCCGCAACTGCACCTCGCCATGACGCTCAAGCCGGGCTCGCGCATGACCGCGGCCGCACAGCACTACATCATGACCGGCCAGCGCTTCTCTTCCGGAATCGACGGCTGCGGTCCGGGCGACCTGTTTCACTATTACACCGGCCGCGTCAGCACCAAGCGCTTCGGGCTGCGCATGGCCATGGTGGCGGCGTGCCTCTATGAGCCGGTGTCGCGCGGCGTCGTGGCGCTCACCTCCGCCGATCCGCATGTGCAGCCGCGGGTCGAGCAGCGACTGCTCGCGGAGCCGCTGGACGCCAAGCGCATGATCATGTCGGTTCGTTACGCGGAGAGCTTGTTGCTCGATCCCGCGGTGCGCGATTGTTTCGCGGAGATTTATTTGATGCCGCGGCAGGCGCCTTTGCGGCTGATCAACGGCACCGGCTGGTCGGGCTTCGCCAAGGCGATCGGCGCAACCGCGGTCCTGACCGCGCCGGGCAAGCTGCGCCGCTCGGTGATCGAAGCCGCCATCAAGCCCGGGCGGCTCATCGCCGATGAAGCGGCGACCTATCCGATGTCGGACGACGACATCCTCAATGCGAGCGGCTCGAGCTTCCATCCGAGCTCGACCTGCGCAATGGGCGCCGCCGACAACCCGATGGCGGTGCTCGACCCGCAATGTCGCGTCTATGGCATCGACGGACTGCGCGTTGCCGACGCGTCGGTTATGCCGAAGATCGTCAGCGCCAACACCAACACGCCGGTCATCATGATTGCGGAACGCGTGGCCGAATTCATGCGGTCGTCGCGCATGCCCGCCGGAGAAGCGTGATTTCCGCCCGCGTGTGGCGTATCCATAATTGGAGGTGAGTTTCATGGACACGATCAAACCGCTCTTTACCGCCACGGCGACGGCGACCGGCGGACGTAATGGACATACCGAGGCCGCCGACGGCTCGGTTCGCGCGGATCTTTCGGTGCCGAAGGCCATGGGCGGGCCCGGCAAGCCCGGCACCACGACGCCGGAGCATCTGTTTGCGGCCGGCTATGCGGCGTGCTTCGGCGGCGCGCTCGACTTTGTCGGCAAGCAGCACAAGAAGGATGCCAGCAAGGCCAGCATTACGGCGGACGTGTCGATCGGTCCGCGCGATGGCGGCGGCTTTGGGCTCGCGGTCAAGCTTCGGGTCGAAGACTCAAGCCTGCCTCAATCCGATTTGGCTGCGCTTGCCAAGGAAGCCCATGAAAAAATCTGCCCTTATTCGCACGCCACGCGCGGCAACGTCGACGTGAAGATCGAGGTGAAAGGCGCCTAGCGCAGCAGCGGGAAATAAAAACGGGACGGCGTTTCCGCCGTCCCGTTCGTTTCAGGTCGGATACGCGTCAGATTTGCGTAATGTCGCGATCCTTGGTCTCGGGCAGGAAGATCAGCGCGACGACGAAGCTCATCGCGGCAACGATGATCGGGTACCACAGGCCCGAATAGATGTTGCCGGTCGCCGCGACGATGGCGAACACGGTCGCCGGCAGGAAGCCGCCGAACCAGCCGTTGCCGATGTGGTAGGGCAACGACAACCCGCTGTAGCGGATGCGGGTCGGGAACATCTCCACCAGCCAGGCGGCGATCGGACCGTACACCAGCGTCACGTAAACGACGAGGATGACCAACATCACCACCGTCATCACGTAGTTGATGTCGTTGAGGTCGGCGCTGGCCGGATAACCGTGCGCCTTGATGGCGGCGGCGATCGCCTTGGCGGCGTCGGGCGTGTCGCCCGCGATCGTTTGATCGCCGATCTTGACGCTCGCGACCGTTCCAGCCGGTGCGGCCACGTTATCGTAGTTCACCGAAAGGCCGACCAGCGCGGCCTTGATGATGTCGCAGGGGGTGGTGTACTTCTCCGTGCCCGTCGCCTTGAACTGAAACGAGCATTTGCTCGCATCGGCGGTTACCGTCACCGGCGCCGCCGCCAGCGCATGCTCCAGCTTCGGATTGGCGAAGTGGGTGATGCCCTGGAAGATCGGGAAGTAGGTCACGACCGCGAGCGCGAAGCCCGCGAGCATGATCGGCTTGCGCCCGATCTTGTCGGACAACCAGCCGAACAGGATGAAGCAAGGCGTGCCGATGGCGAGCGCGATCACGATCATGATCTGCGCGTTGACGGCCGGAACCTTGAGCGTCTGCGTCAGGAAGAACAGCGCGTAAAACTGGCCGCCATACCATACGACGGCTTCGCCGGCGGTGGCGCCGAACAAAGCCAGAATCGCGATCTTGGCGTGGCTCCACTGCCCGAAGGCCTCCCGCAGTGGCCCTTTCGACCTTTTGCCTTCCTCGACCATGCGCCGGAACAGCGGCGATTCATTGAGCTTAAGCCGGATCCAGATCGAGACCCCCAGCAGTATGGCCGAAAGCAGGAAGGGTATCCGCCAGCCCCAATCGCCGAACTCGGTCTCGCCCATGGCGGTGCGAATGCCGAGGATCAAGAGCAGCGCCAGAAACAGGCCGAGTGTCGCCGTGGTCTGAATCCACGATGTGTAATAGCCGCGCTTGTTGGCCGGCGCGAACTCGGCGACGTACGTCGCCGCCCCCCCATATTCGCCACCGAGCGCGAGGCCCTGCACCAGGCGCAGCGCGATCAGCACGACCGGCGCAGCGATACCCCACGTGGCGAAGCCGGGGATCACGCCGATGAAGAACGTGCCGATGCCCATCAGCGTCATGGTGACCAGGAAGGTGTATTTGCGGCCGATCAGGTCGCCGAAGTGGCCGAAGATCAGCGCGCCGAATGGGCGCACCGCAAAGCCGGCGGCGAATGTGAGCAGCGCGAAGATAAAGCCGACATTCGCTGGCACGTTGGAGAAGAAGTATTTCGCCAGAAACGCGCCGAGCGTGCCGTAGATATAAAAGTCGTACCATTCGAACACGGTGCCCAGCGAGGAGGCGAAGATCACGAGCCGTTGTTCGCTGGTCATCCCTCCGGAACGCGGTGTGCCGATTGCCATCGTCGTCATGGACGTTTCCCCAATTCGTTGTCGTACGGGCATACGCGGGCGCGTCGCATCGAGGCGCGCGGTAGCCCATTGGGCAGGCTAATCCGCGGCGCCCGGGCCTGTCTGTCCGCCAGAGGTCTTAAGCCGAAAGTCGAGGGTGGCGGCGAGGGGAGGGAGGGGCTCACCCGCTCCGCTCGGATATGGGCGAGGGCTTATGGGCCCGGGCTTATGGGCCAAGGCTATAGGCCAAGGCTATGGGCCAAGACTATGGGCCAAGACCATGGGCCAAGGCTATGGGCCAAGACCATGGGCCAAGGCTATGGGGGCCAAGGCCGGCCGTAGCCCGGAATTAATGTTACCGCGGAATTCACCGGCCTAAACGGCGCGTTTTAAACGAATTTGACCGGCGATCTCCCTACCATCGGCCCGCCAAAGACGGGTTTCTCGTGGCGGACAGGCCGTCCGCGGCCTGTCGTCATTCGCCTCCTGACAGGGGCAGTTTGTAGGGGGAGTAGCATGTCTTTCTATCGCGCTGGTCTCGTGGCGTGCGCCGCGTTCTTCGCCACCGCCATGACCTCGGTCGCCTTCGCCGGCTGCGGCGGATGCGGCGGCGGCTTTGTTGTGCAGACTTACGCACAGCCAATGGTCTATGCGCCGCCCGTAGGCTATGCGCCGCCCGCGTTCGAATATGCGCCGCCAGCCTACGCGCCTCCGCCGGTTGCGTTGCCGCCGCCGCCGCTGCCGATCGCTCCGGCGACGATCGCCGTCGATCATTGGGACACCGGTGGCTGGGGCGGCTGCGGTTGCCCCTGCGGCTGCAACAGGGGCTTCTTCGGCGGCGGGTCGTTGTTCGGCGGCCCGGGGCCGGCACCGATATACATCGTCAACCAGGGTCCGGAATATTCCGGCCCGGGCATCATGATCCCGTACACGGCCTATTCGCCGGAAGCGGGCTTGGCGGCGCCGGGCACATATCCGTATGTCGGCCGTTACGGCTACCCCCGTTACGGCTACCCCGGTTACGGGCATCCGTATTATCGCGCGCGCTTCGCCTACCAGCCGCACCAACGCTGGCACCGCCAACCGTATCCGCATCGCTGGCGCGGCTGAACGGGACGCCTCTCGCAGCTGAAGTTGTAAAGAAGGCCCGCAGTCATGCGGGCCTTCTTATTTTGACGCGATGCCACGGCTCGCCACGTAAAGCGCGAGCGCCGCGGCGTTCGAGACGTTGAGGCTCTTGATCGCGCCCGGAAGGTCGAGCCGCGCCAGCCGATCGCAAACGGCGCGCGTTCCCTGCCGCAAGCCTTTGCCTTCGGCGCCAAGCACCAGCGCCAGCGGCGCAGAAAGCTTCATCGCGGTCAGCTCATCGGTGCCGGCGCTGTCGAGCCCGACGACGAGAAATCCTTGCTCTTTTAGTTCGGCGAGCGCGCGCGCCAAATTTTGCACGCTGACGATCGGCACCAGTTCGAGCGCGCCCGAGGCGGATTTGGCGAGCACGCCGGTCGCTTCCGGGCTGTGGCGCGCGGTGGTGACGATAGCGGCGACGGCGAACGCCGCGGCCGTGCGCAAAATCGCCCCGACATTGTGCGGATCGGTGATCTGGTCGAGCACCAGCACGGTGCCGTCGGCGCTCAAATCGGCAAGCTCCGGGGCGGTAAGGGGGTCGGCCTCGGCGAGGATGCCTTGATGCACGGCGTCGGGCGAAAGCCGCGCGGCGATGGCGTCGGGCCGCACCAGTTCCGGCGCGATCGGCAGCTTGATGCCGTCGTCGGCCAGCCGCCGCACGGCGTTCTCGGTCGCCAAAATCCTGCGAATCCGCCGCGCGGGATTGGCAAGCGCCGCCGTGACGGAGTGCCAGCCGTAGAGGATGACCGCGTCATCGCCGCCGCCATGCGGCCGGCGAAACCGCGTGTTTGCGGGCCGGCCTGACCGATGCGCGCTCCTGCGGAACGGGTGCGTCCTTGTGTTCTTCATGACGCGCACCCATACCGCGCAGCGATCCAAGCGCCAAGGCGGCGTGACTTGGCCGCATTCCCGCTGTGGCCTATCTTTTGCACGTTTCAGGTTTGCGAACTGAGCGGAGGCAATCCGTGGATCGTCATCCTCGGCTCGCTGACTTTCATCGTCGCCACCATGGGCATCAATATCGTCGCCAACTTCGTGTCGCCCGCTTACGACATCGCCAACCTCAATCCGCGGCGCATCAGCTTCCGCATCGGCGGGCTGATCGCGTCGATCCTCTCGGTGCTGGTTTGCCCCTGGCTGTTCGTTTCCAGCGCGCAGGCGATCACCATCTTCGTGTCGATCTTCGGCGCCGTGCTCGGGCCGATGTTCGGGATCATCGTGGCGGA
Organism: Xanthobacteraceae bacterium; assembly: GCA_050012575.1. Taxonomy (GTDB): domain Bacteria; phylum Pseudomonadota; class Alphaproteobacteria; order Rhizobiales; family Xanthobacteraceae; genus BOG-931. The sequence goes on from JBEKGX010000017.1 coordinate 45,475, forward strand.
TTATTACCTGGTCAAACGCCAGCAGGTCGTGCTCGGTGACCTTTACACCATGTCGCCGTCCGGCTCGCTGCATTATCGGGGCGGCTGGAACCCCGCCGCGCTGGTGGCGCTCGGCATTGCCGGCGTGGTCTCGATCGGGCTGGCGCTTCTTGGCGCTTACGGCGTCATCCTCAACGTCGGCGACTGGGGCTGGCTGATCGGCGCGGCGCTGGGCGCCATCGTCTATCTCGCCGCCGCGCGCGCCTTTGGTGAGGGCGTGAAGGGGAGGCCGGTGTCGCTGGCACCCGTAACTCTCTGAAGCTTGCCCCGCGCGCGGTTGACACTGCGTCGGCCCGACACCATAAACCGCCCCACGGAATTCTCGTCTTTACGGCGGGCTTTGCCGGTTCCTCACGTCACCCTCTTTCAATCTGAGACGTGCGGGAGAGTGTCCCGAGTGGCAAAGGGGGCGGACTGTAAATCCGCTGGCTTACGCCTTCGTAGGTTCGAGTCCTACCTCTCCCACCATACCCTTCGCACCGCGCACCACGATTTGGCAGGTCGTTCAAAGCGCGCGAAAACATCGGCGTCGTGGCGCTCGAAGACGGTGAACAAAACCTATCGAAAGCCGCTGCAAATCAACGCTTAATCACGCTCCGAGCGCGGCGAATAAACCCTATTTTTAGCGTGTTATTTAAACTGATCTTAGACCCTCGCCGGTAGGGTCACGTCATACGACGGGAAAACAGGGCCCGTCGGACGATAAATAAAACAGACTTTGGGAAAGGCGTCACAATGAAAGCCGTCGTCAAGACGGTCGAGCCCGCCGAGCGCGAGGCGCGTTTCGACCAGATCCGGCCTCCTTATCTCGAGGCGCTGACCTTGGTCGAGCGCCTGCACCGGCGTCTGCTCGACGTCATCAAGGACGAATTCGACCGCCGCGGCCGCGCCGACATCAATTCGGTTCAGGCGCTGCTGTTGTACAATATCGGCGACAAGGAGCTGACCGCCGGCGAGCTGCGCACGCGCGGCTACTATCTCGGCTCCAACGTCTCCTACAATCTCAAGAAGCTGGTCGAGATGGGCTTCCTCGATCATCAGCGCTCGCGCGTCGACCGGCGCTCGGTGCGCATCAAGCTCACCGACAAGGGCCGCGAAGTCCGCGACGTCGTCGAGGCGCTCTATCAGAAGCACGTGCGCACGGTGGAGCAGGTCGGTGGTATCAACGCCGACGAGTTCAGCGTGCTCAACAAAGCGCTGCACCGCCTCGAGCGCTTCTGGACCGACCAGATCCTTTATCGCCTGTAATTTTTCGTCGTACTGGCGAGCCTAAAAGCCCCGGCGTAACCGCCGGGGCCTTTTTATTGTGTAGGATGGGTTGAACGAAGTGAAACCCATCGCTCAATGACGTTTCGGGAGGATGATGGGTTTCGCTTGCGCTCAACCCATCCTACGGACTGACCGGCACTCCTATCAACCTGAGCCAGGTCAGGACCGGAAACGGCGTGAAGATCTGCAGCAGAATGGCGACGGCCACGGCTAGGATCAGATAGATCATCAGGCCGCGCAGGACCTGTCGCGCCAGCGGCGGATAGGGCGGTCTGTTATCGGCCGGCCAGGCGAACGTCTCTTCCCATTTTTCTTGCGGAATATGCGCAGGCCTGATGCGCTCCAGCGGCTCCCACGCGCGGTAAGCAGAAATGCCGCGCTCCCGCGCAATCGCGTTTCTTAGCCAGAAAAAATTGCTCCATCCGACCAGATCAACCATGCGTCTGATCGCGATGCGCAGAAGGAAAACGATTATCAAACAGACGAAATAGACATACGCAATGATGAGACCAACCTGGAGGACGGGATCGGTTAAAATCCCAACGCGAAAATGTTCCGAACAGAATTGAACGGTGGCATCGACGAGTATCTTTAGGGCAGCGGAGATTTGGCGGAGCAGCGGATAGTCAAAGGAGTAATGGTCCAGCAACAAAATAATTGCGAGTACTGTGGCGAGCTGAAACAACCTCGATCGCATGATGCTGCGGACCGGTGCCACGATAAGCCTGATCGGTCTGATCCGACCCATAATTGCTCCTGGCAACGGCTAGAGGCGAACCACAAGGTTGGATACCGCCGACGTGCCAATCCAACCTATACGCTCGCTGTTGGTTGCACGAAGCGCGGCCGCAGCCGTCAGAACGGCCAGTCGACCCGTGCGTTGGCCGACCAAAGGTCGTAGGCGGCGCCGATGCCGCCAAGCTCGCCGCCGAGCGAAAGCGACGGTCCGCCGCGGAACGTCCACGTCGCGCCGGCTGTGACGCGCTCCGACCAGCCGTTCTGGATGCCGACATAGGGAATGCCGACCGGCAACGCGTTGTCGGTCGAGAAGCGATAGTCGGTGTAGAACCCGACATAAGGCGCGACGCGCAGCGTGGGCGATGCCTGCCAGGGGTAACTCACTTTGTCGCCGGCGCTAACGCGGCTTGTAGCAAACCGGAAACCGAGCTGGTTATCCAAGTATTTGTGCAATAGACGAGGGCCAGTGATTCGCCGCTAGTGCAGATTTGCCACGGTCCATCGAAAAACGACGCATCGGTGCACGTGTCCACGAGTTCTCGCTGGGCGGGTTAGAGCGAAGCCCTAAGCGAACACGGCGTGCATACATCGCTTGGCTCCGGCTCCTTAATCCGACCCCATTTGGTTCCCTGACGCTTCGTGCTAATTCGGCTGCCGGGGGGCCTCCATGCGCCGGGTATTGCGACCTTCATGCGCCGGCGGACGAGTGCTCCATGAACGAACGAAATGATGAAAGTGACGCGCCGCAAAGGGCGCAACGTGGCCGGCGCGCTTTCCTCAAGCGGCTTGCCGGCTTCACGGCGCTGGCGGCGGCCGGATTATCCGCGCGGGCTGCTGCCGCGGAGGATGCCGCGCTTGACGCGCTGATCGGCGATACCCAGCGCGGCGAGTTCGGGCAGAGCTTCGACGACGCTTCGCGCACCATCCACATGCCGAAGGCGTCGGAGCCGACCGTGTCCACGGCGACGGCGCAAACCACCGAGAAGGCGATCGACCGCTACGCCGATATTGTTTCCCGCGGCGGCTGGCCGCAAGTGCCGTCGGTCGCCGTGCTCCGTCTCGGCGATCGGCATGCGAGTGTCGGCGTGCTGCGCACGCGCCTCGCCGCCTCCGGCGATATCGATCCAAATGCGGCCGGCAACGACATCTACGATTCCTACGTCGAGGCCGCGGTGCGGCGCTTCCAGGCGCGCCATGGCTTGACCGCCGATGGCGTCATCCGGGCGGAGACGCTGGCGGCGATCAACGTGCCGGCGCCGGTGCGCCTTGCCCAGCTCAAGGTCAATGTGGTGCGCCTGCGTGCGCTCGGCGCCAACTTGAGTCCGCGCTACGTGGTCTGCAATATTCCGGCGGCGCGCATCGAGGCGATCGAGAACGGCGCCGCCGTGTCGCGCCACACTGCCGTCGTCGGCAAGCCGGATCGGGCCTCGCCCGAGATCAACAGCAAAATCATCCAGATCAACTTCAATCCCTATTGGACAGTGCCGCCCTCGATCGTGCAAAAAGATCTGATTCCGAAGATGCAGGATCAGCCGGATTACCTCACCAACAACCACATCCGCATCTTCGATGCGCGCCATAGGGAGCTGGAGCCTTCGCGGATCAACTGGTACTCGGAGGACGCGACCCATTTCTCTTTCAAGCAGGACCCGGGCAGTTTCAACTCGCTGGGTTCGATCCGTATCAACTTTCCGAGCGCGTATGGCGTCTATATGCACGACACGCCGCTGAAGAATTTGTTCGGCGACGATTTCCGTTTCCACTCATCGGGCTGCGTGCGCGTGCAGAATGTGCGTCAGCTGGTTGCTTGGCTGCTGGAGGGAATGCGGGGCTGGTCGCTGGAGGACATCGATCGCGTCATCAAATCCGGCGAACAAAAAAACGCGCAACTTGTAAAGCCGGTGCCGCTGCATTGGGTCTACATCACCGGCTGGGCGACGGCCGACGGCGTCGTGCAGTTCCGCGAGGACATTTACGGAAAGGACGGCGTTCCCGGGGCTCCGGCTGCCGGCACGAATTTGTGACCCCGTAGCCCGGATTGCGCCGCGCGCAATCCGGGAACGCCCGTGCGGTGATAACGCCGCTCCCGGGTTTCGCTGGCGCTCAACCCGGGCTACGGATTGCCGCAAATGGGCTTTGCCCAATAACCCGACGAAACGTCAGGGTTTTTGGGCAGGTGCGATTTCTGCCCAAAAAGCCAAAATCTTAATTGGCATCGTTGCCTTCGTCCTCGGCATCCAATCGCCAGCCTACAGTTCTCATGGTGTCGCCAACTCGCTCACGGATTGGGTCCGTGCTGCGAAATCGGAAGGTCAAATATCGTGGAAATCCAAAAAAATCGAAATAATCAACCTTCCCCCAAACCACGACGAATCTCTGACCGCCGCCGGTGTCAATCAACGAGACCAAATTCCCGACGACGACCGGCGTCCTCAACGTGAAAGCCATGCCGGGGGCTATTGGGAGATTGCCGGGACTCCGATTCGGCGTCGCCAGATTGAGTGGCTGGGTCCGCTGAAATACTTGCGAAGTGATGCCGTGGGTCACGCGGAATGCGGGAGTCTCTCCGGTGTTTTTGATTTGAATTTCACCCATGAATGTATTGCCACCGTCGCTGGAGGCGATTCTCGCCCATTCGATTCCGATGTAGGCGCGCAATTCGAGTTGGGCGTTGTCCCGTGTCGTGTGAACCAAATCACGAGTAGAGCGGGCACTCTCCTCGGCTGCCCCCGTGCTTTGCCGCAAAATTCCTATTTGTTCGGTTGTTTGTTCGAATTGAGCGGTCGTATTGAATTGGGCGGTAGTTGCTTCGGTTTCGGCGTGTTCAAGTTGCTTTTCGCCAGCGAGCCACAGTTTCTCAGTGGATTGGCGCAAGCTCCAAGTGAACCAAGCAATAACGAAAGCGGCGAGTGCGGCAAAAAATCCGCTGTGCCTGTCAATCGCGTCGATAGTACAGAGCGCGTGACGCCCCACGATTTTAGCGATGACGAAGCTATTTTGGTCTGGCTGGGCCTTTGCCTCATTCTGTGTCCGCTCGCTTACACACTTACCGAACGAGCGACTGTATTCTTCTTCGGTCCAGACAAAGACAATAATGGCGGTTAGGACGACTGCAAAAAATGGCCAATATCGTTTTAGCATCGACCTGCAATCAAATGCTGTCTAGCCGCAGATTATCGGCCTCGATTGCTTTCAACGATGCGAGCAAGAACGTCGCCGAAAACGTGCCTCGACTGATCTTATTCGCAATGCTGGCCTCTGTCTCTTTCAGGCCATGCTTTGCGAGCCGTTCGGCTAGTTCTCGATACCCGACCTCTGCCCGCGCCAATTCGGCTTTCAAGAACCGCCGCGCCCGATCCTCCCAAGAGGGAGGCGGCTTGGGTTTGGTCGCCATAACCATTCTCCTGCCAGTGAACAATGTATATCATATACGATATTTTTCGCTTGACGGCAATACTGCAAATGATATGCTACTCCCATATACGGGAGATAAGACTATGTCCGACGTAGATGTGCATGGGCACAATCGCCAGCAAAAGGGACTGGAACTGGCAGCAACGGCCAAAATCATCAAGAAGGGCAAATCGTGGTCCGTTCCTAGCCAGACCTATAAGTGCCGCTACGCAGTCTGGCTAAATCCGGGCGGCTCTCGTTGCTCCTGCCCCGACCACGAGGAAGGCGGTTTCAAGTGTAAGCACATCTTCGCAGTCGAATACGTCATTCAACGTGAACACAATCACGACGGCTCTACGACCGTCTCTGAGACGCTTATCGTGCGCGAGACGCGCAAAACCTATCCGCAAGATTGGCGCGCCTACAACGCGGCGCAGACGGGCGAGAAAGCAAAGTTTCTCGACTTGCTCGACGATCTTTGCAGCGGCATCGCCGAGCCTGAGCGGCAAAGGAACGGTCGCCCGCCGTTGCCAATCCACGATGCGCTGTTCGCGGCCTGCTATAAAATCTATTCAACGGTTTCGGGTCGCCGGTTCATGACCGATCTGCGGGACGCGCAGGCGAAGGGCTACCTCGCCAAAGTCCCGCACTACAATTCGATCTTCAACTATCTGGACAATCCCACGCTCACGCCGATCTTGAACGCGCTGATTACGGAAACCAGCAAGCCGCTCAAAGCAATCGAAGTCGATTTTGCGGCAGACAGTTCCGGCTTCGCAACCTCCCGGTTCATGCGCTGGTTCGATCACAAGTACGGTGTCGTTCGCCAGCATCAAGAATGGGTCAAAGTGCATTTGATGTGCGGCGTCAGCACCCACATCGTGACCGCTGTTGAAATTCGCGGCAAAGATACGAACGACGCGCCGATGCTTCCATTGCTTGTTGACGCGACAGCGCAGAATTTCCAGATGCGCGAAGTGTCGGCAGACAAGGGCTACGGCAGCAGGAAAAACCTAGAGGCCGTCGTGCGTCATGGCGCGGTTCCCTATATCGCATTCAAGGGCAACACCACGGGCGCAGCGGGCGGTATGTGGACGAAGATGTTCCACTACTTCCAATATCGCCGTGAGGAATTTTTGCAGCACTACCACAAGCGAAGCAACGTCGAGTCCGTGTTCTCCATGATCAAGGCCAAGTTCCGCGATCACGTCCGCAGCAAGACCGACGTGGCGATGGTCAACGAGGTGCTTTGCAAGATCATCTGCCACAACATTTGCTGCCTAATCCAAGAGTCGCATGAACTCGGCATCGACACGGTCTTTTGGGAGGCTGCATGAGCACGCCTGTAACTCTGGATATGGACCAAGCCCTCGCTGATTTAAAGGAACTGCGGGAGTTAGCTGCTCTACAATTTTTTGATCTCTTTAGCTTGCTCCGCGAACTTGACGATGCCGGCGCGAGTATCCTTTGCGCTGAGGTCGATAATTTCTCCGCAATGCCTGCAGGGAACAGTATCGTTCGCTACAAGCTCTCTGATCGGCTCCAAATTTGTCTTGCAACACTTCGGGCACGGCACGTCCATCCGCATAAAGTCGAAGGCGGTTCCTGTGATTTCTGACAGCATAATCTTCGCTCCTGATTCGGTTGCCACCAATCAGGATAGCGACGGCGGGGACGGGCGTAAGTGCTCGTCCCCGCTATTCGGCTTTTTGGGCAGCCTTCTGGCTTTTTGGGCAAACGACGGTTATTGGGCAAAGCCCCGCAAATGCCCAAATGTAGCGGGGTTCACCCGGCTGCTGTCACAAGACCTTGCGCCCGCCCGCCGGTATGCTACGCCGAGCAGTTGGCCGTCCGGCGAACGGCGTTCCTCTGGAAACCTTGGGGCAGGGTAAGGCGAGGCAGGATATGTCGGTCCCGCACGGTGCAGCGATTTCGGCCGAGGGTTTTTTCTCCGCCGCGCTCGGCGAAAGCGATCCGGAAATCGCCGATGCGATCGGGCGTGAACTCGGCCGCCAGCGCGACGAGATCGAGCTGATCGCGTCGGAGAACATCGTCAGCCGCGCCGTCCTTGAGGCGCAAGGCTCGGTGCTGACCAACAAATACGCGGAAGGATTGCCGGGCAAGCGCTATTACGGCGGCTGCCAGTTCGTCGACATCGTCGAGCAGCTCGCGATCGACCGCGTCAAGAAGCTGTTCGGCTGCGCATTTGCCAACGTGCAGCCGCATTCCGGCGCTTCCGCCAACGCCGAGGTGTTCATGGCGCTGATGCAACCGGGCGACACCTTCATGGGGCTCAACCTCGCCGCCGGCGGCCATCTCACCCACGGCTCGCCGGTGAACCTCTCGGGCCGCTGGTTCAAGGTCGTGCCCTACGGCGTGCGCCGCGACGACCACTTGATCGATATCGAGGAGGTCGAGCGGCTGGCAAAGGAGCACCGGCCGAAGGTGATCATCACCGGCGGCTCCGCCTATCCGCGCATCATCGATTTTCGCCGCTTCCGCGAGATCGCCGATGAGGTCGGCGCCTATCTCATGGTCGACATGGCGCACTTCGCCGGCCTCGTCGCCGGCGGCGTGCATCCGAGCCCGTTCCCGCATGCGCATGTCGTCACCACGACGACGCACAAAACTTTGCGCGGCCCGCGCGGCGGCGCCATCCTCGCCAATGACGAGGAGCTGGCGAAGAAGCTCAACTCGGCGGTGTTCCCCGGCATGCAGGGCGGTCCGCTGATGCACGTGATCGCCGCCAAGGCGGTGGCGTTCGGCGAAGCACTGCGCCCGTCGTTTCGCATTTACGCAAAGAGCGTGGTGGAGAACGCCAAAGCGCTTTCGGAAACGCTGAAGTCCTGCGGCCTCGATATTATTTCCGGCGGCACCGACACGCATTTGATGCTGGTCGATCTGCGCCGGAAGCGTTTGACCGGAAAAGTGGCCGAGGCGGCGCTCGAACGCGCCCACATCACCTGCAATAAGAACGGCATTCCGTTCGACCCGGAAAAGCCGTTCGTCACGTCCGGGGTGCGGCTCGGCACGCCGGCCGGCACGACGCGCGGCTTCGGCATCGCCGAATTCCGGCAGGTCGGCGCCATGATCGCCGAGGTGCTCGACGCGCTGTCGCAAAACGGCGCCGAAGCGGACGCGGCGACCGAGGCGAGCGTGCGCGAGAAGGTCAAGCGCCTGGTCAGCCGGTTTCCGATCTACGAGGGCTAGGGGTAATCGATGCGCTGTCCGAGTTGCGCCAGCCTCGATACCCAGGTGAAGGATTCGCGGCCGACCGAGGATTCCTCGGTCATCCGCCGCCGCCGCGTTTGTCTGTCGTGCAATTTCCGCTTCACCACCTTCGAGCGAGTGCAATTGCGCGAACTCATCGTCATCAAGCGCAACGGTAGGCGCGTACCCTTCGACCGCGACAAGCTGTTGCGCTCGGTGCAGATCGCGGTGCGCAAGCGGCCGGTCGAGCCCGAGCGCATCGATCAGATGGTCTCCAAGATCGTGCGCGAATTGGAAAGCCAGGGCGAAAGCGAGGTTTCGTCGGAAACGATCGGCGAAACGGTGATGGCGTATCTCCGCGACCTCGACGACGTCGCCTATGTGCGTTTTGCCTCGGTCTATCGCAATTTCCGCGAAGCCAAGGATTTCGAGACGGCGCTCGCGGAACTATCGGGGGAAGAGGCCGCGGAGATTGCACGCAAGTGAGGGTGCAAGCGAGTATGCGAGCAAGCCCGCCGCCGGGCGCGCGACCGGACTTTACGGTGGACGACCGGCGCTTCATGGCGCTGGCGCTGATGCTCGGCCGCCGCGGCCTCGGCCGCACCTGGCCGAACCCGGCCGTCGGCGCGGTGATCGTCAAGGACGGCGTCATCGTCGGCCGCGGCTGGACGCAACCCGGCGGCCGGCCGCACGCCGAAATCGAGGCGCTGCGCCGGGCCGGCGAAGCCGCGCGCGGCGCGACGCTTTACGTGACGCTTGAGCCTTGCTCGCATCACGGCAAATCGCCGCCCTGCGCCGACGCCATCGTCGTCGCCGGCGTCGCGCGGGTGGTTTCGGCGCTCGAAGACCCCAACCCCAAGGTCGCGGGCGAGGGGCATGCGCGGCTGCGCGCAGCCGGCATAAAGGTCGACGTCGGCATTGGCGCCGACGAAGCGCACCGCGATCACGCCGGTCATATCAGGCGCATGCGCGAGGGCCGTCCGCAAATCACGCTCAAGCTTGCGGTCTCGGCCGATGGCAAAGCCGGAGGGCCCGGCCGGCGGCAACTGGCGATTACCGGGGAGGCGGTGCGCGACCGCGTCCATCTCATGCGCGCGCACAGCGATGCGATCATGATCGGCATCGGCACCGCGCTGGCCGACGATCCCGTTCTGACCTGCCGTTTGCCGGGCATGGAAAAAAGTTCGCCGGTGCGGATCGTGCTCGACGGCGCGCTGCGCTTGCCGCCGGCCTCGCGCCTGGTGCGAACCGCGCGTGAGGTGCCGGTTTGGGTGGTTTGCGGGGCGCAAGCCGCGCGCGCGGCTGAGGAAGATTTGCAGGCGGCGGGCGTTTTGGTTTTGCGCACGGCGGAAAGGCAAGGACGCATCGATCTCGCAGCCGTGCTTAAGCTCCTCGCCGGGCGCGGCATTTCGCGGCTCATGGTGGAGGGTGGTCCGACGCTGGCGGCGGCTTTGCTGACCGCCGATCTCATTGACGAGGCGGTGCTGTTCCGGTCGGCAACGGCCGTCGGCGCTGATGGCATCGACGCGCTGGACGGTTTTCCGCTCACGGTGTTGACGCAATCGCCGCGGCTGACGGCCGTGCAGAGCGAGGCAATTGGCCCCGATATTTGCGAAGTTTACTCGCGAAGGTGACGATCTTGTTTACCGGTATTATCAGCGAGTTAGGTGAAATCCTTCAAGTTGCGGAAAAGGCTGAAGGGTTGCGCCGCGTGACCATCAAAAGCGGCTACGACCCGAATAAAATCGCCGTCGGCGCGTCGATCGCCTGCTCGGGCATTTGCCTGACCGTCGTGGCGCAAGGGCGAACGCGCCAGCGGCGCTTTTTTGGCGTCGACGTCGCCGCCGAGACATTGCGCGTGACCACGGCCGGCGCCTGGCGAAGCGGGACGCCACTCAATCTCGAGCGCTCGCTTCGCCTCGGCGACGAACTGGGCGGTCACCTGGTAAGCGGCCATGTCGACGGCATCGCCAAGCTCGTCGCGCGCAAGGATCTCCCCGACATGGCGCAGATGTCGTTCCGCGTGCCAAGCGAGCTGTCGCGCTTTATCGCGCCCAAAGGCTCGGTGGCAGTCGACGGCGTTTCGCTCACGGTCAACGAGGTCAAGGGGGACACGTTTTCCGTGCTGATCATTCCGCACACGCTGAAAATCACTACGTTCGGCGCGCTGCAAAACGGTGCGCGGGTCAATCTTGAAGTGGACCAAATGGCGCGCTACGCGGCGCGCCTGTTGGCGACCGTGCCGCAGCGGTAAAGCCACGCTTGTTCGCGCTCCTTGCGCTTGCTACCACCGCGCCAGACACGATCCCGAGTTGATTGGAGTAGAGCGATGGCTGGGCCGCGGCGAGGCAAAAGTGAGAAGAGCGGCGCCAAAGGCGCCCGCATTCTGATCGTCGAAGCGCGCTACTACGACGACATTGCCGATCTGCTGCTTGCCGGCGCGATGAAAGTGCTGAAGGAAGCGGGTGCGGTGGTTGAGCGCATCACGGTGCCTGGTTCGCTCGAAATCCCCGTCGCGATCGTCATCGCGCTCGACGCCGCAAAGCAAAGAGGTCGCCCCTACGACGGCGTGGTGGCGCTTGGTTGCGTGATCCGCGGCGACACTATTCACTTCGAGATTGTTTCGCAGCTTTCCGCGCAGGGGTTGCTCGAGCTTTCCGTCGCGCGCGCGCTGCCGATCGGCAACGGCATCGTCACCGTCAATACGCTCACGCAAGCGCTGGCCCGCGCGCGCCTCGAGGAGCAGGACAAAGGTGGTGACGCCGCGCGCTCGGCGCTGGCGCTGGTCCGGGTGAAACGCCGGCTCGTGCGGGGGAAGTGAAGAATGGCAAGCGCGGCGCCGAGCGGGCCCCGGAAAGCCAACAGGCGCGGTGCGGCGCGGCTTGCCGCCGTGCAGGCGCTTTACCAGATGGACCTCGCGGGCACCGGCCTGAACGAGATTTTGACCGAGTTCGAGAAACATTGGCTCGGAAGCGAGGTCGAAGGCGCGCAATACCGCCCGGCCGAAGCGGCCTTTTTTCGCGACATCGTCGGCGGCGTCGTGCGCGACCAGGGCCGGCTCGATCCGCAGATCGACGCGGCGCTGGCGCGCGGCTGGCCGCTCAAACGGATCGAGACGGTATTGCGCGCGGTGCTGCGCGCCGGCGCCTACGAGCTTGCCAGCCGGCGCGACGTGCCGGCGCGCGTCGTCATGTCGGAATATGTCGACGTTGCTTCCGCCTTCGTCGACCAGGACGAGACCGGCATGGTCAACGCCGTGCTCGATCAGCTCGCGCATCAACTACGCGCGGACGAGCTTGATCGCAGCTGAATCTCAGGCCAAGGTGAACGGTAGCGCCGTCGGGCTGCGGAAGTTCGACGACGAATTCCAGGCAACCCGATCGACGGTCAGGTGGTAGTCGGGCACGCGCTCGAGAAAACGCCGCATGGCGACCTCGGTGACGAGCCGCGCCATCTGGCTGCCGAGGCAGAAATGCTTGCCGGAGCCAAACCCCAGATGTCCTTGCGGTCGGCGGTCAATATCGAAGGTGTCCGCGTCGGGGAATTTGTGGCCGTCGCGATTGCCCGAGCCGAAGGCGAGCACGACTTTGTCGCCGGCGTGGATCGTCTCGCCGTGCAGCGCGACGTCGCGCGTGGCGGCGCGTTTGAAGCGTTGCGCCGAGGTGTTGAAACGCAGCGATTCCTCGATAGCAGGCGCGATCAGCACCGGATCGGCAACGACGCGCCGGCGCGCCTGCGGATAATCGTGCAGATTGAGCGCGAACATGCTCATGAAGCTCGACAGCGATTCCACGCCCGCCATGACGAAGGTCGCAGTGGTCAACACGATCTCGCGCTCCGACAGCCGGTCGCCGTCGATCTCGGCTTCGGCGAGATGCGTAATCAGATCGTCGGTCGGATTGGCGCGCCGCGCCGCCACCTCCGCGGTGAGGAAGTCGCTGAGATCCTTGAACGCGGCGATGTGCTCGGGCGTGCGCCCCTTCACCGACTTGTCGGTCGAGACCGCGAGGATGACCTGGCGCCTGATCTCGCCGTGGTCGCGCTCCGGCAGGCCCATGGTGCGGAAGAGAAGCCCGACCGTGATTTGGCTGGAAAAGTCGTTGATAAACTCGAAGGTGCCTTGCTCGACGATGCGGTCGAGCGAGCGGTCGGCGATTTCCAGCGTCGGCTCGGCGAGCCGGTCGAGATTTCGTTTGAGAAACGCGGCCTGGCTCAGCGCCCGCAGCCGATCGTGGCGCGGCGGATCGGTGGTCCCCAACGTCGCGCCGGCGCGCCCCGGCAGTTCGTCGATCATGTTGCCGGCGGCGGACGAGAACGTCTGCCAGTCGCGCGCCGCCTCGACGATGTCGTCGTAACGCGACAGGATCCAGAGCCGGGCGCCCTCGCTCCAGTAGCAAGGGTAGTTCTCGCGCAGCTCCGCGTAATAGGGGAAGGGATCCGCGTCGATCAACGGCGAGTAAAGGTCGAACGGCTCCACGGCATTTCCTCGCGGTCCCGGCGCTGATACATCATTAGCATAATCTTTCGGTGCGCCACGCGATGCCAAACTCAACGGAATCGGCCGAGGACCGCCTGATCGCGCGCTATTTCCGCCCGCTCGCCACCCATCCGGGCGCTCTTGGGCTCGGCGACGATGCGGCGGTAATGACGCCGCCGCCGGGATGCGATCTCGTGCTCACGACCGACGGCGTGATTGCCGGCGTGCACTTCTTTCCCGACGATCCGCCCGGAAGCATCGGCCGCAAGGCGCTGCGCATGAACCTTTCCGATCTCGCCGCCAAAGGCGCCAAGCCGGCCGGTTTTCTGCTCTCGCTGGCGCTCCCGCGTGGAACCGATGAGGCTTGGATCGCCGCCTTCGCCGCCGGCTTGGGCGAGGATATCGCGCACTATGGCTGTCCTCTGCTCGGCGGCGACACCGACCACACGCCCGGGCCGGTGTCGGTTTCGATCGCGGTGTTCGGCACGGTGCCGCACGGCAAGATGGTGCGGCGTTCGACCGCCAAGCCCGGCGACAGCGTCGTCGTCACCGGCACGTTCGGCGATGCGGCGCTCGGCGTCAAACTGCGGCGCGACAAGAGCCTGGCGAAAAGCTGGCGGCTCACGCAAGCCATGGTTCGTCATCTCGAGCAGCGCTATCTACTGCCGCAGCCGCGCAACGCGCTCGCGCAGGCGTTACTGCACCATGCCGGCGCGGCGATGGACGTCTCCGACGGGCTTGCCGGTGATCTCGTCAAGCTCGCCCGCGCCTCGTCGGTGGCGGCCGAGATCGATGTCGCGCGCGTGCCGCTTTCCGACGCCGCGCGCGCGGCGATCGGCGCCGAGCCGCCGCTGATCGAGACAATGCTTACCGGCGGCGACGATTATGAAATTGTGCTGACGCTGGCGCCGCAGAAGCTTCCCGCATTACGCGCGGCGGCAAAGGCCGCCGGCGTTCCGGTCACCGAGATCGGCCGCGTGGAAGCGGGCGAGGGCGCCCGCTTCATCCACGACGGCAAAGCGCTCGCATTCGCGCGAGCGTCATATAGTCATTTTTGAGCGACCACATTCCGCTCGTCCCCGCGGAGGCGGGGACCCAGTTCTAGATTCCCGCTTTCGCGGGAATGAGCGGGAAACTACTTCCTTCGTGAGATCGGCTGATACTCGCGCCGTGGCGATCCGGTATAGAGCTGGCGCGGGCGGCCGAGCTTCTGGTGCGGATCCTCGATCATTTCCTTCCACTGCGCGATCCAGCCGACAGTGCGCGCGACCGCGAACAGCACCGTGAACATCGCGGTCGGGAAGCCCATGGCGCGAAGCGTGATGCCCGAATAGAAGTCGACATTCGGATAAAGCCGCTTCTCGATGAAGTATTCGTCGTGCAGCGCGATGCGTTCGAGCTCCATGGCGACGTCGAGCAGCGGATCGTTGACGCCGAGTTCGTTCAGGACCTCGTGGCAGGTCTTCTGCATGATTTTGGCGCGCGGGTCGTAGTGCTTATAGACCCGGTGACCGAAACCCATCAGCCGGAACGAGTCGTTCGGGTCCTTGGCGCGTTTGACGTATTCGGGAATGCGATCGACGCTCCCGATCTCGCCGAGCATTTTCAACGCCGCCTCGTTGGCGCCGCCATGCGCCGGTCCCCACAGGCAGGCGATACCGGCGGCGATGCAGGCGAAGGGATTGGCGCCGGTTGAGCCGGCAAGCCGCACCGTCGAGGTCGAGGCGTTTTGTTCGTGATCGGCGTGCAGCGTGAAGATGCGGTCCATCGCGCGCGCGAGCACCGGGTTCGGATGATATTCTTCGCACGGCACCGCAAAGCACATGCGCAGGAAGTTCGACGCGTAATCCAGCTCGTTCTTCGGATACACGAACGGCTGGCCGATCGAATATTTGTAAGCCATCGCCGCCAGCGTCGGCGATTTGGCGATCATGCGGATCGAGGCAACCATGCGCTGGGTCGGATCGGTGATGTCGGTGGAGTCGTGATAGAACGCCGACAGCGCGCCGACGCAGCCGGTCATCACCGCCATGGGATGAGCGTCGCGGCGGAAGCCTTGAAAGAACCGGCTCATCTGCTCGTGGACCATCGTGTGATGGACCACGCGGTCGTCGAAATTTTCCTTCTGCGCGACGGTCGGCAGCTCGCCGTAAAGCAGGAGATAGCAGGTCTCAAGAAAGTCGCCGTGCTCGGCCAAGTCATCGATCGGATAGCCGCGATAGAGCAACACGCCGGCGTCGCCGTCGATGTAGGTGATTTTGGACTCGCAGCTTCCGGTCGAAGTGAAGCCGGGATCGTAGGTGAAGATGCCGGTTTCGCTGTAAAGCTTGCTCACGTCCATGACTTGGGGACCGATGGTCCCGTCATAGAGGGGGAAGGACCAGCTCTTGTCGCCGAGGGTCAGCTTGGCGGTCTTGATGTTCGCGCCGGTTTTCGCGTCCATGATCGCATCCTCGCTGTGTGGCAGCCTCGATAGTGCGGTGCACGCGGCCAAGCCGCCAAAACGCTGGTGCAGCACTACCATTCCGGCCCTATTGGCCTAGCGCAACCGAGTGTGCACTGCAAGAAAATAGGCGGTATTTCGGGGCCGCGCCAGCCCGTGCCGGAGCAAGGGGGCAAAGCCTCCCGCACCCTTGAGCGGCGCAGGCCAGCCGGTCGCGCGCCGCTCAAAGTGCCGGCGGCCTTGTCCGCTAGAGCCTGTTCTGATCGGCGACGCGCGCCAGGCTCTCGCTCTTGCCGAGGAGGATCAGAACTTCGAAGATTCCGGGCGACGTGGTGCGGCCGGTCAGCGCCGCGCGCAGCGGCTGCGCGACGGCGCCGAGCTTGACGCCCTTGCGCTCGGCGAATGCGCGCACCGCCCGCTCGGTCGCTTCCGCCGTCCACGGCTCGACCGCGGCGAGTTCAGGTTCGATTTCCCGCAGCAGCGCCCTGGCTTCCGGCGTCAGCAGAGCGGTAGCCTTTTCATCCAATGGGACCGGCCGATCTGCCAGTAAAAAATGTGCTCCCTCAATGAGATCGAGGAGGGTCTTGGCGCGCTCCTTCAAGCTCGGCATCGCCGCCAGCCACTGTTCGCGCAGCCGCGGATTCATCTTGGCGGCGATGGCGCCGCCGTTGGCCAGGTGCGGCAGCAGTTGATCGATCGCATTCAGCAATGCCGCGTCGGAGCTGCCGCGGATGTAGTGGCCATTGAGGCTTTCGAGCTTGGCGAAATCGAACCGCGCCGGCGAACGGCCGACCTGCGGCAAATCGAACGCCGCGATCATTTCCTCGGTGGAGAATATTTCCTGGTCGCCGTGGCTCCAGCCGAGCCGAACCAGATAATTGCGCAGCGCCGCCGGCAAGTAACCCATGGCGCGATAGGCGTCGACGCCGAGCGCGCCGTGCCGCTTGGAAAGCTTCGAGCCGTCGGGGCCGTGGATCAGCGGAATGTGCGCCATCACCGGCACCGTCCAGCCGAGCGCGTCATAAATCTGCTTCTGCCGCGCGGCGTTGGTCAGATGATCGTCGCCGCGGATGACATGCGTCACAGCCATGTCATGATCGTCGACCACGACGGCGAGCATGTAGGTCGGCGTGCCGTCGGAGCGAAGGAGCACGAGGTCGTCGAGGTTCTCGTTCTGCCAGACCACGCGGCGCTGGACCCGATCGTCGATGACGGTTTCACCGCTGAGCGGCGCCTTGAGGCGGATCGCCGGTTTGACGCCCGGCGGCGCTTCGCTCGGATCGCGATCGCGCCAGCGGCCGTCATAGAGCTTGGCGCGACCTTCGCGGCGCGCCGCCTCGCGCATTTGCGTCAGTTCCTCGGGGCTCGCATAACAGCGATAGG
Source organism: Xanthobacteraceae bacterium (assembly GCA_050012575.1). Classification (GTDB taxonomy): domain Bacteria; phylum Pseudomonadota; class Alphaproteobacteria; order Rhizobiales; family Xanthobacteraceae; genus BOG-931. Next base: position 62,427 of record JBEKGX010000017.1, read on the forward strand.
CGTGCCCTTGCGCCAGAAGCTGTTCGGCTATTTCGCGGTGGCGCGCAGAGCGCGAGAATTGATAGATCGTTTCGCCACCCCAATCGATGCCGAGCCAGGAGAGCCCGTCGAGGATGGCGTCGATCGCCGCTTGCGTCGAGCGCTCGCGGTCGGTGTCCTCGATCCGTAGCAACATCCTGCCGTTACGCCCGCGTGCGTAAAGCCAATTGAACAGCGCGGTGCGCGCGCCGCCGATATGCAAAAAACCGGTGGGCGAGGGGGCGAAGCGGGTGACGACGGTCATTCTCGGTGATCATCCTCGCAGGCGCCGGGCTCGTGTAGCACAGCTAAACGTGAAAGGAAGTGATGGAGTTCCGGCTTGTCTGCGGGCTTGACCCGGCAAGTCAATTTGTCCAAGCCGGGCGCGCCGCAGCCTTCTGCCGCGGCACCATGGACGTGACGGATCATGACGATTGCAGAAACGCCGATACGGGAAGCGGGACAGGATTTCATCCGCGACATCATTCGCGGCGATCTGGCGTCCGGCCGGCACAAGACGATCGTCACCCGGTTCCCCCCCGAGCCGAACGGCTATCTGCATATCGGCCACGCCAAGTCGATTTGTCTCAATTTCGGCGTGGCGGAGGAATTCGGCGGCCACTGCAATCTGCGCTACGACGACACCAACCCGACCAGGGAAGCGCAGGAATATATCGACGCCATCGAGCGCGACGTGCGCTGGCTCGGCTTCGATTGGGGCAAGCATCTTTATCACGCCTCCGACTATTTCGAGCGGCTCTACGAATGGGCGGAATATCTGATCGAAGCCGGCAAGGCCTATGTCGACGACCAGACCCAGGAGGAGACGCGGCTCACGCGCGGCACCTTGATTGAAGCCGGTATCGACAGCCCTTTTCGCGGGCGCAGCGTCAAGGAAAACCTCGATCTCTTCCGCCGCATGCGCGCGGGGGAATTTCCCAACGGCGCGCGCGTGCTGCGGGCCAAGATCGACATGGGCTCCGGCAACATCAACCTGCGCGATCCGGTGCTCTACCGCATCCTTCACGCCGAGCACCCGCGAACCGGCAAAACCTGGTGCATCTATCCGAGCTACGATTTCGCCCACGGTCAGTCGGACGCCATCGAAGGCATCACGCACTCGCTCTGCACGCTTGAATTCGAGGACCACCGGCCGCTTTACGACTGGTTCCTCGATAATCTGCCGGTCCCCACGCACCCGCATCAGTACGAGTTCGCGCGGCTCAATCTCACCTACACAATCCTGTCGAAGCGCGTGCTCACGGAATTGGTGCGCGGCGGCCATGTCGGCGGCTGGGACGATCCGCGCATGCCGACGCTTGCCGGCTTGCGCCGGCGCGGCGTGCCGCCGGCGGCGATCCGCGATTTCGTCAAGCGCATCGGCGTCGCCAAGGCCAACAGCGTCGTCGATATGGGGATGCTCGAATTTTCCATCCGCGAGCATCTCAACAAGACAACGCAGCGGCGCATGGCGGTGCTGCGGCCGCTCAAGATCGTGATCGAAAACTACCCCGAAGGCCGCAGCGAGGACATCGAGGCGCTCAATCATCCCGAGGACGCGAACGCGGGTACGCGGCGCATTGTCTTCGGCCGCGAGCTCTTCATCGAGCGCGACGATTTCATGGAGAATCCGCCGAAGAAATTTTTCCGTCTGTCGCCGGGCGCCGAGGTGCGCTTGCGCTATGCGTATTTTATCACTTGCCGTGAGGTGGCGAAAAACGCCGACGGCGAGGTGATCGAGCTACGCTGCACCTACGATCCGGCGACCAAAGGCGGCAACGCGCCCGACGGCCGCAAGGTCAAGGGCACAATGCATTGGGTCTCGGCGGCTGACGCGGTGAAGGCCGAAGTGCGCCTTTATAATCCGCTGTTCCTGCGCCCCGACCCGAATGCCGCCGATTTCGCCGCCGATCTCAATCCGCAATCCCTCGAAGTCATCGCCGACGCGCGCCTCGAGCCCGCTTTGGTCGCAGAAAACTCCGGGGAGGCGATGCAGTTCGAACGCCAGGGCTACTTCTGCCGCGATCCGGACTCGACACCCGATCGCCTGGTGTTCAATCGAACGGTCGGATTGCGCGATAGCTGGGCAAAGGTCGTCGGCGGCGCGGGCTAAAGGCCGCCTTCGTTTCCCACAAGCTCCCTCGTCAAGGCGCTCGCGCCTCGTGTAGCATCAACGCATAACTTTGGCGCGCGAATGGGTGGGGGCGCGCAGTGGTTGACGAGGGCAGCGCGCGAAATCGCGCGCGAACCGGCACGAGAACTTGCACCAGAACCTGGCCGGTCGCGAGGGCGCGCCGGGCCTGGCAACATCACGGCGGCGACAGGGCCGGCGGCGGCGAGCGCCGATGCCGCCCAGGCGGCCGGTTCGTGCTCGGCGGTGAAGTAGAGAACAATCCCGGCGCCGATCTCGAGTCGGGTGAGTAATCGCGTCATCCTGAGGTGGCCGCGAAGCGGCTCTCGAAGGATGCATGCTTCGGCCGTCGCCCTTCGAGGCTCGCTTCGCTCGCACCTCAGGGTGACGGGAGACTAGCTTAATACCGCCGGAACAGTCCCACCAGCTTGCCCTGAATGCGCACGCGGTTGGGCGGCAGAATGCGCACCTCGTAGGCGGTATTGGCCGGTTCGAGCGCGATCGAGGCGCCGCGCCGCCGGAAGCGTTTCAATGTCGCTTCCTCGTCGTCGATCAGGGCGACGACGATGTCGCCGGTGTCGGCGGCATCGGTGCGTTTGAGAAGGGCAGTGTCGCCGTCGAGGATGCCGGCCTCGATCATCGAATCGCCGCGCACTTCGAGCGCGAAATGCTCGCCCGTGCTCAACAGGTCGGACGGCATGTTGATGGTGTGGCTGCGAGTCTGGATCGCTTCGATCGGCGTGCCAGCGGCGATGCGGCCCATCACCGGTACGGCGACCGGGCGGCCGCTTTCGTCGTCCGATGCGGTGCGCACGCGGCCGAGATTGCCCTCGATGACGCTCGGCGTGAAACCGCGCGAGCGGCTCGAAGCCATGCCATGGGCCACTGACTCAGGCAGCTTGATCACTTCGATGGCGCGGGCCCGATTGGGCAGGCGGCGGATGAAGCCGCGTTCTTCGAGTGCCGTGATCAGCCGGTGAATGCCGGACTTGGAGCGCAGATCGAGCGCATCCTTCATCTCGTCGAAGGAGGGTGGAACTCCGGCCTCTTTGAGGCGCTCATGGATAAAACGTAAGAGTTCAGCTTGCTTGCGCGTGAGCATCGGCGCCTCCCTCTCCGGCCACCCCGCGGCCGAAACAAATCATGAACGGACACTATCCGTTCCATATGTGTTCCGCAACCATTTAATTTGAAGTGAAGAAAGCGGGGGCGGCGCCAAACCGGCGCTTAAGGCTCGAGTTTAACGATCGTGCAGCGGCTTCCGGCCCTCGCCGCCGCCTCATAAGGTTCTCGGATCACGAGACAATCGGACTTCGCCAGCGGCGCGATCATGGACGAGTCCTGGACCGGGAAGGGGGTAGCGACGGGGCCCTGCGGGCCATCTTTAAGCGTCGCGCGCAAATAGTCGGCGCGCTCGTCATTGGCGGGAAGGTCGCAGCCGAGCAATGCCGATTCGGTCGCGGCCGCGAGATCGCTGCGTCCGGCGAGGCGGCGGATGAGCGGCACGAGGAAGAGGAACGCGCAGATGAAAGCCGAAACCGGATTGCCGGGAACGCCGAGCACGTCCATGGCGCCAAGCCGGCCATGCATCAGCGGCCGGCCGGGCCGCAGCGCCAATCGCCAGAACGACAGCGTCATGCCCTCGGCGGTGAACGCCTTCTGCACGAGGTCGTAATCGCCGACCGAAGCCCCGCCGCTGGTGACCATGACATCGGCGCCGCTTGCGCGCGCGCGCCGCACGGCAGCGACAGTGTCGTTGAGCCGATCGGCGACAATGCCGAGATCTTCGACTATGGCGCCTTCCGCGTGCGCGAGCGCGGCGATCGCGACGGTGTTGGAAGAGACGATCTGGCCGGGCGCCGGGTCCACGCCGGGCGGCACTAGCTCGTCGCCGGTCGCGAGCAAAGCGATCTTCGGCCGACGATGCACCGGAACGAGCGGGTGGTTCATGGCAGCGGCGAGCGCGAGGTCGCGCGCCGTGAGCCGGTGCCCGGCACTTAGCAGCGTGTCGCCGGCCTTGAAATCGAGACCCTGGACGCGGATGTGACGGCCTTTCGCGCTTGATCGCTCCACCTCGACGCCATGGCCGTCGCGCTTGGCATGCTCCTGGATCACCACCGTATCGGCACCGTCGGGCATCACCCCGCCGGTGAAAATGCGCGCCGCTTCGCCCGAACCGACGGCGCGGGGAAACGGCCGTCCGGCGGCGACCTCGCCGATGATTTTCAGGCGCACCGGGGGGTTCGCCACATCGCTGGTGCGCACGGCGTAGCCGTCCATGGCGGAGACGTCGGCCGGCGGTTGGGTGCGGCGGGCTTTCAGCGCATAAACCAGGACGCGGCCGGCGGCCTCGGCAAGCGGGACTTCTTCGGCCGGTAGCGGGCTTGCGTGTTCGAGCACGCGGGAGAGTGCGTCGGCGACCGACAACAACGCCACGGTTTATTCCTCCGCGCGATAAAGGCCGCTGCGGCCGCCGCGCTTTTCGACGAGGCGTATGCCTTCGATGCGCATGCCGCGTTCGAGCGACTTCACCATGTCATAGATGGTGAGGCAGGCGATGGCGACGGCGGTCAGCGCTTCCATCTCCACCCCGGTCCGCCCCGCGACCTTCACGCGCGCCGTGACCCTTATTCCCGGCAGCTTGGCATCGGGGATGGCATCGACCTCGACTTGCGTGAGCGCAAGCGGATGGCACAAAGGAATCAATTCGTGCGTGCGCTTGGCCGCCATGATGCCGGCGATGCGCGCGGCGCCGAGTACGTCGCCCTTTTTCGCATTGCCCTCGCGTACCATCGCGAGCGTCGCAGGCCCCATCAGCACGTGACCCTCGGCGCGCGCCTCGCGTTCGGTTGTGGGCTTTGCCGAAACGTCCACCATGCGGGCCGCGCCGCGTGCACTCAGATGCGTGAGGTTTTTCCGCGGCGCCACGGCAGTCACCGGGCGGGAGCGAGCGCGACGCTGCGCGCCAGCAGCGCGCGCGTTGCCGCGGTGACATCGCTCTGCCGCATCAGGCTTTCGCCGACGAGGAACGTCGCGATGCCGGCTTTGGCCAGCCGCGCAAGATCGTCCGGCGCGAATATCCCGCTCTCGCCGACCACGACATGACCGGCTGGAATGAGCCGCGCCAGACGCTCGGAGGTCGCAAGCGTCGTCGCGAAAGTCTTTAGGTTGCGGTTGTTGATGCCGACGAGCCGCGACTTGAGCCGCAGTGCGCGAGTGAACTCCCCTTCGTCGTGGACCTCAACGAGCACGTCCATCGAAAGCGCAAATGCCGCCGCCTCAAGCTCCGCCGCGCAGGCGTCGTCGACAGCTGCCATGATGATGAGGACGCAATCGGCGCCGGCGGCGCGCGCTTCGGTGACCTGGTAGGGATCGTACATAAAGTCCTTGCGCAGCACCGGCAGCGCACAGGCCGTGCGCGCCTGGCGCAAATGATCGAGCGAGCCCTGGAACGAGGGCGTGTCGGTCAGCACGGAAAGGCAGGTCGCGCCGCCGGCGGCATAGGCCACGGCCAGCGCCGGCGGATCGAATTTTTCCCGGATCAGCCCCTTCGACGGGCTTGCCTTCTTGATCTCGGCGATAAGGGCATACTCGCCCGCGGCGAGGCGCCGCTCGATCGCCGCCAGGAAGCCGCGCGGCGCGCTCGCAGCCTTGGCCTCGGCTTCGAGTATCGCCGGCGGATGCCGGCGCTTCGCCGCGGCGATCTCGGCGCGCTTGTAGGTGGCGATTTCGGCGAGGATATCAGCCATCGTTCGACACCACGATCAGACGATCGAGCCGTCCTTCGGCTTCGCCGGAATCGATGGAATGGACGGCGAGACGCAAGCCATCCTTGAGGTCTTTGGCCTTGCCGGCGACCACCAAAGCCGCCGCGGCGTTGATCAGCGCCACGTCGCGATAGGCCGACGGCTTGCCTTCGAGAACGTTTTGCACGGCCTTGGCGTTGTCGGCTGCGTCACCGCCGCGCAAGGCTTCCGGCTTGACCTGGCGCAGGCCAAGCTCGGCAGGCGAAATCTCGAACGTCTTGACCTGGCCGTCTTGCAGCGCCGCAACGCTGGTCGGGCCGGACGTGGTTATCTCGTCGAGCCCGTCGGAGCCGTGCACCACCCACACGCGCTCGGCGCCGAGATTTTTCAGAACCTGCGCCAGCGGTTGCGTCCATTGCTTGGAGAAAACCCCGATCATCTGCCGGCGCACGCCGGCCGGGTTGGAGAGCGGGCCGAGCAGGTTGAAGATCGTGCGCGTGCCGAGCTCGGCACGGGTCGGCCCGACATTCTTCATCGCCGGGTGATGCGCCGGCGCGAACATGAAGCCGATCCCAGCCTCGGCGATGCAGCGTGCGATCCCTTCCGGCGCCAGATTGATATTGACGCCGAGCGCGGCAAGCACGTCGGCAGCACCCGAGCGCGAGGACAACGCGCGATTGCCGTGCTTGGCGACGGGCACGCCGGCGCCGGCCACAATGATCGCGGCGCAGGTGGAAATGTTGAACGAGCCCGAAGCGTCGCCGCCGGTGCCGACGACGTCGATCGCGTCGGGCGGCGCGGTTACGCGCAGCATCTTGGCGCGCATCGCCGAGACCGCGCCGGTGATCTCATCGACCGTCTCGCCGCGCACGCGCAGCGCCATCAATAATGCGCCCATCTGCGAGGGCGTCGCCTCGCCCGCCATCATCTGCTCGAACGCGTTGGCGGCTTCATCGCGTGTGAGCGCGGCGCCGGTCGCGACCTTGCCAAGGAGCCCCTTGAATGCGTCGGTCACGGCGCCCTCAATTCACCGGCGTCCGCTGCCTTTGCGGCGCGGATGGCGGGGTGCTTTGGGTTTTTTGGCATCGTCCGTTCAAGGCATTCCACGAGGCGGCGATGTCGAGAAAGTTCTTCAGCATCAGGTGGCCGTGGTCGGAGGCGATGCTTTCGGGGTGGAATTGCACGCCATGCACCGGCAGACGCCGATGCGCGAGCCCCATGACCAGGCCGTCCTCGGTATCGGCGGTGACGGTCAGGTCATCGGGCAGGCTGTCGCGATCGACCACGAGCGAATGATAGCGCGTCGCCCGGAACGGCGCGTTGATGCCGCGGAAGATGCCGGTGCCGTCGTGGCGTATGACCGAGAGCTTGCCGTGCACCGGCACCGGCGCGCGCATCACTTTGCCGCCGAAGGCATCGCCAATCGCCTGGTGGCCGAGGCATACGCCAAGGATGGGGATCTGGTCGGAAACCGCGGCGATGAGATCGAGGCAGATTCCGGCTTCCTTGGGGGTGCAAGGGCCGGGGGAGAGCACAATGGCGTCGGGATCGGCGGCGAGGATGGCGGCGCTGGTGATCTTGTCATTGCGGTGCACGCGCACCGGCGCCCCCAGTTCACCGAAGAAGTGGACTAGGTTGAAGGTAAAGCTGTCGTAATTGTCGATCAGGACAATCATGGGAGCCGGCCGCTGTTCTGCTGCCGGGCTCTTAGCGCAAATTCCGGGGAGAAGCGACCCGAAGACAGGTCCGCCAGCCGCGCCTAACGCGCTGCGGTTACCCTTGCCGTCGGCAGGCGATCCGTCGAGACGAGGCGTGCGTCGTGGGCTTGCCCGAAAGTATTGCGCGTATCGCGCAGGCACGAGGCCTCGAAATACGGCCAGGCATTTTGCGAGCAGTTGCCGGCCAGCGGCCGCGCGTCGGCGCGATCGGCCTTTGCACCTGGTGCCGAGCCGCGCGCGTCGACCTGATCCGCGATGCTGAGTGCGGTAACGAAAGTACCCGCCACGATCGCGGCGGCTGCGATGGCGTAAATCGTTCTAAGCATGGCACCAATCCCTGTTGCCTGTTTCGCGCCCTGTTGCCGGTCGAAAGCCGGGTATTCTTGATGCGGGTCGCGGTTCGACTGGACGCCACTCTCGCCCTTCGAGCCGGCGGATTCCTTGATGGATATCACAATTCGGCTGCTTTCGACACCGCTTTGAAAACGCACGGGAATTGAGAACGTTCCAGCCGATCTTCAAGCAATTTTCCGCTTTGGGCCAAAAACGGCAGACAAAACGTCGGGCGGTGACCCCGCCTTGCGGTCGGCCGGAGCGCGGGTTAGATCCCCGCCATGCCGCGTATCGCGCTCTTTGCCGGGTCATTCGACCCCATCACCAACGGCCATCTCGACGTGGTGGCGAGCGCCGTGCGGCTCGCCGATCGGCTGGTGCTCGCCATTGGGCTTCATCCCGGCAAGGCGCCGCTGTTCTCGGCCGAGGAGCGGCTCGCCATGCTCGAGGAGATTTGTACGCCGCTAGGCCGCAAAGCCGGCTGCGAAATTACCTGCACCACCTTCGGCGATCTCGTCGTCTCGGCGGCGCGGCGGGCCGGCGCCAGCATTCTCATCCGCGGCGTGCGCGATGCCGCGGACTTCGATTATGAGATGCAGATGGCCGGCATGAATGCGGCCATGGCGGGCGAAGTGCAGACCGTGTTTTTGCCCGCTTCGCCCGAAGTTCGCCCGATCACCGCCACGCTGGTGCGGCAGATTGCCGGCATGGGCGGCGACGTCTCCGCCTTCGTGCCCGCACTAGTCGCGGCGCGGCTGAAAAAGAAATTCGCCACAACCTGAAGACATGGCCTGAAAAAGAAGACCTAGGAATACCTCATCCGGGAGATGACATGACCCGCGTCCTTGCATTAGTGTTCGTCATCATGTGTGCTGCTCAAGTCTCCGCTCAACCGCTTCCCGCCGGTCTCGACCCGCAAAATACCCTCTACCTCGAAACCAATTACGGCCGGGTCGTCATCAAGCTTAACAACGACATCGCGCCGCTTCACGCCGCGCGGCTGAAGATGCTCGCGCGCGAACATTTTTACGACAATGTGCCGTTCCATCGCGTCATCGACGGCTTCATGGCGCAGACCGGCGACGGGCAAAACGGCAATGGCACCGGCGGCTCGAAATATCCGGACCTCAAAGCCGAGTTCTCCAAGGTGCCGTTCAAGCGCGGCACGGTCGGCATGGCGCGCACCAGCAATCCGAATTCCGCCAACAGCCAGTTCTTCATCATGTTTGCCGAGGGCGCGTTCCTCAACGGCCAATACACCGTGGTCGGCGAGGTGGTGCAGGGCATGGACGCGATCGACAAGCTCAAGCGCGGTGAGCCGCCGGGCACGCCCGACCGCATCATCCACATGCAGGTGGCGGCCGACGTGAAGTAGGGCGCGAGAAGCTCGCGCCGCGGCCTGGCAATCTTGCGGCGATTGCGCTGTTGGGATGCGCACGGATCTCTTCGATTTCGACTTGCCTGAAGACCGAGTCGCGTTGCGGCCGGCTTTGCCCCGCGATAGCGCGCGGCTCCTGGTCGTTGGTCCGGGCGCGGCGGCTGCGTTCGAGGATCGCACCATGCGCGACTTGCCGGAGCTGTTGCGGCCGGGCGATGCGCTCGTCGTCAACGACAGCAAAGTCATTCCGGCGAGCTTGCACGGCCGACGCATCGGCCGCGGCGAGCATGAACCGGCCATTGCCGCGACTTTGGTCAAGCGGCGCGACGGCTCGCGCTGGAATGCTCTGGTCAGGCCGGGCAAGCGCCTCGCGATCGGCGATGTCGTGCGCTTCGGCAGCGAAGGCCGGGTCTGCTTCCTCGAACAGCTCGACGCCACGGTCGAGGCCAAAGGGGAAAGCGGTGAAGTGACGCTTGCGTTCGCGTTCCACGGCGCCGTGCTCGACCAGGCGCTGGCGGGGCGGGGCGACATGCCGCTGCCGCCTTATATCGCCGGCCGCCGGCCGGCCGACGATCAGGATCGCACCGACTATCAGACGATGTTCGCGCGCGAAGAGGGCTCGGTGGCGGCGCCGACCGCGGGCCTGCATTTCACCGATGCGATCGTGGAGGATTTACGCAAGCGCGGCATCGCATTGCATCACGTGATTTTGCATGTCGGCCCCGGAACGTTCTTGCCGGTCAAAGCCGAAGATACATCCGGTCATCGCATGCAAGGCGAGTGGGGCAGCGTCAGCGCCGAGACCGCGGCGGCGCTCAACGGCACGCGGCGTTCGGGCGGCCGTATCGTTGCCGTGGGCTCGACCGCGTTGCGACTCCTGGAAAGCGCGGCGGCCGAGGACGGCACGCTTGCGCCGTTTTCGGGCGAGACGGCTTTGTTCGTCACGCCGGGCTACCGCTTTCGCGCGGTCGACGCGATGCTGACCAATTTCCACCTGCCGCGCTCGACGTTGTTCATGCTGGTCTGCGCCTTTTGCGGCCTCGACGTCATGCGGCGCGCCTATGCGCACGCCATCGCGGGCGGCTATCGGTTCTATTCTTACGGCGACGCCTGCCTGTTGTTTCGTGCATCCTCGACGTCATGAGCGACCCATTTTCATTCCGCCTCATCGCCACCGACGGCGCCGCGCGCACGGGCGAAATCACGACAGCGCACGGGGTGGTGCATACGCCGGCCTTCATGCCGGTTGGCACCCAAGCTTCGGTCAAGGGCGTGCACCCCGACGACGTGCGCGCTTCCGGCGCCGAGATCCTGCTCGGAAATACCTATCACCTGATGCTGCGGCCTTCCGCCGAACGCATCGCCGGGCTCGGCGGCCTGCACGCGTTCATGAATTGGCCGTATCCGATCCTCACCGATTCCGGCGGCTTTCAGGTGATGTCGCTGGCACCTCTGCGCAAAATCACCGAGGAGGGCGTCACCTTCCGCTCGCATCTCGACGGTGCGATGGTGGAGCTGACCCCCGAACGCGCCATGCAAGTGCAGATCTTGCTCGGCGCCGATATCGCCATGCAGCTCGACGAATGCATGCGGCTGCCGGCCGAGCGGGGCGATGTCGAGCGGGCCATGAAACTTTCATTGCGCTGGGCCGAGCGCTGCAAGCGCGCGTTCGAGGGCGCTGCCGCCGGCCGCGCGTTGTTCGGCATCGTACAAGGCGGCGACGACCACAAGCTGCGCGCCGACAGCGTGCGCGGTCTGGTCGATATCGGCTTCCCCGGTTATGCCATCGGCGGGCTTGCCGTCGGCGAAACGCAAAGCGTGATGCTCGAAGTCGTTGCCGAGACCGCGGCGGCGCTGCCGGCGCAACGGCCGCGTTATCTCATGGGCGTCGGCACACCGGCCGATCTTCTCGCCGCAATCGCCCGCGGCATCGACATGTTCGATTGCGTGCTGCCGACGCGCAATGGCCGCCACGGGCTGGCTTTCACCCGCTTCGGCCCGCTCAACATCAAGAACGCGCGCCATGCCGACGATCCCCAGCCGCTCGACGCGGAGAGTAGTTGCCCGGCGGCGCGGAATTTTTCGCGCGCCTATCTGCATCATCTGTTCCGCAGCGGCGAAGCGCTCGGCGGCACGCTCCTCTCCATCGTCAATCTTTATTATTACCAGCAGCTTATGGCGGACGCCCGCGCGGCCATCACCGCCGGCCGCTTGGCCGATTATGCCGACGAAATCAGGGAACAATGGGCTGCGAGAGCCGACCTGCACGCGGAGGATGACTGATAAGAACAACCCGCCGGCCGCATGATACGCGAGACCGGCGGGTCAGCTCACATCGCACCTTCAACCAACGCCACAAGCCGGCGCGCTTACCGTCGCTGTATCAACGCCGCGGCGACCGTTACGGTTCCCGGCTTAAGGCGCGGCGGCACCCCTTTGCTCACAGGCGACCGAACGCGCGGCGCTCGCCGATCGGCGACTCGACGCAACAAAGGCAAAACAACGCGGCTACAAGGTAATCGAGGTGGCGAATTCGTGCGCGCAATCATCGCACGACCAGGCGTGGTGGATGCGTCCTTTGAGATTGAACTCGGATATCTCGGCGATCAGCAGGACGCTACCGCAGCGCGGGCATTTCGGCCGGCCAAAATTCCGCGTCACAGCCCCTGGGGCATTTTCTTGGGCGTGGCAGGCGAATTGAATGCTCATCGTCGACTTCTCCTCGACGCTCTCTCACCGCACCCCGTCCGACCCGATATTGCGTGATGTTGCGCAGAGTCTGTGGCACCGCTGCGACGCCATTGTGAATCTCTTGTGGCGGCTGCGGCGCAATAAATTTTAGTTCGAAACGTCGGTTGCGCGTTACTCCGCCGCCTGCACGAGGACGTGCTGACGGAACTTCGGCATGACCTCTTGGGCCATAAGCTGCATGGCTTGGCGCTCCCAGGCCTCGTTGGGTCCGCCCCAGTCGAGGCCGGTCATGAGCAAAGTGCCGAACGACCCGACCTCGTCGCGGAAGGCGACGAGCTTGTCGAGCATCGTCTTCGGCGACCCGTAGAGGATGCAGCCCTCGGTGATGGCCTCCACCGATGCTTCTTCGTCCGACATTTCGGGCTGCGGCTTGAGGATCGACAACAGCCCGACCCCGCCGAGCGCCGCGCGGATATAGGTGAAGAAATAGCGATTGGAGGCTTTGGCGCCGAACACGCGGTCGTGGGCTTCCGCATCGCTCGGCGCGACCATGACGTTGCGTGACACGCGCCAGTTCTCGCCGGAGGGCCGCTTGCCCATTTCGGCGCACGCTTTGCTGTAGATCGCCCAGTGCGAGGCCACCGAATAGGTCGGGATGATATTGGCGGAGAGGATGCCCCAACCGTGCTGCGCCGCCGTGCGCGCCGACGATGAATTTGGGCTTGCAAGCGAGATCGATACCGGCGGTCCGCCATTCTGGTACGGCTTCGGCATATATCCCACGCCAAGTTCCGGAATGATGGCGTTCTTCAACCGCACGTTCCAGAACTCGCCTTCGATATCGTAAGGCGGATCCTGCGACCAAATCTGCTGCATGATGCGCACCGATTCCACGACCTTGCGGTTGCGCACGGCGACATCGGTGTGGCGGAACAGTTCGAAGTCGGAGAGCAGGCCGCCCGGTCCGACGCCGAGCATGAAGCGGCCGCGGCTCATGTGATCGAATTGCGCCACCTCGGCGGCAACGATGACCGGGTCGTGATGCGGCAGGCAGATGACGCCGGTGCCGAAGTTGAGGTTCTTGGTCCGCGGCACGAGGCCCGCCATGAACATCAGCGGCGAGGGGATCGGTTCGGTGGTTGCCGAAAAATGCTCGCCCAGCCACAACTCGGTAAAGCCGAGCCGGTCGGCCAACAGCGATTTCTCGGTATCTTCCTCGAGCGCTTCGGTAAATGAGCGATCCGGCGGATGCACAGGCATCATGAACAGACCGAGACGCATGTTTCCCCCCAATATCCGGGGCGCGACCGGTCTTGGCGCCGGGCGCGCCGCGACGATGATGGCACCGGAGCGCGGAGCGGATCAAGCGTGCGCCATGCTTGATTCCCCGTCATGCATGACGCAAGCTCGCCGGCAAAAGGGAGGAAGGCCTATGAGCGTTGCCGAATTGCAGCCGGCCGCGGCGCCGGACAAAATCCCCACCGCCGAAGAACTGGTCGGCCGTGCCCGCGCCTTGGCGCCGAAGCTGCGCGAGCGCGCGCTCAAGGCCGAACGCGATCGCAACATTCCGCGCGAATCCGTCGAGGAATACGTCGATGCCGGTCTCGTTCACACGCTTCAGCCGAAACGCTGGGGCGGCTACGAGCACGACCACGAAGTGGCGTTCAATGTCGCCATCGAGCTCGGCAAATCGACTTGCGGCTCCTCGGCTTGGGTCCTCAACTATTTTACCGATCACGCCTGCATCATGGCGCACTTTCCCGACGAAGCGCAGCACGACGTCTGGAGTGAAAACAAAGCGGCCTGCATCGCGACCTCGGCGGCGCCGACCGGAAAAGTAACGATCGTGCCCGGCGGCTATCGCCTTGACGGCCGCTGGTCGTGGTCAAGCGGGCTGCGGCATTCGCACTGGATCATGATCGGCGGGCTCGCCTTCCGTCCGGGCGAGGATCACCCCGACATGCGGCTCTATCTGGTGCCGGTGTCGCAGATCAAACAGGAGGACACCTGGTATTGCGCGGGCTTGCGCGCTTCGGGCTCGATCACCGCCGTGTGCGACAACGTGTTTGTACCGGAGCACCGCAGCGTATCGTTCTCGGCGCTGCGCGACGCCCGCTCGCCGGGGTCGAAGATCAACAGCAATCCGATCTACCGCACCCCCTTTGTCGTTGTGCACAGCTACGTCTTGCTCGGACCGGCGCTCGGTGCGGCGCGCGGCGCCTATGCCGACTTCGTCGAATGGACGCGCCAGCGCTTTCTGACCTACACCCAGGTCGCCATCGCCCAGCACGTCCCGGTGCAGCTCAAAGTCGCCGAGATCGCCGCGCAGATCGACGCGGCGGAACTGCTGGCCCGGCGCTCGCTCGCCACCGCCCGGAAGGATTACACCGGCATGACGATGGAGACGCGCTTGCTGTTGCGGCGCGATTTCACCTACGCGCTGCGCATGCTGCGCGACGCGATGGAGGATTTGATCAAGATTAGCGGTTCGAGCGGGCTGATGGACAGCAATTCGGCGCAGCGCTGCTGGCGCGATGTCCACGCCATCTGTTCGCACGTGGTGATGAGCTGGGACGTGCCGGCGGAGAATTTCGGACGAGGCGAGTTCGGGCTCGGCCTCAACCCGGCCTATCCGATGTTCTAGGCGCCCCATACCAACCGTCATGGCCGGGACAAGCGCGGGCATGACGAGGGTGAGAACGTCCTAATTGGCCGGCCGGTTGTGGCCGACGGTCTTGAGGTATTGCAAAGTCTCGTCGAGCGACACGACGTCGGCATATTTGGCGTTGAGGTCGAACAGGCTTTGCTCGTGCGCCGCCGCCGAGCGGTCGCCGACCGCCTCGCGCACGACCATCGGACGAAAGCCGTTCTGCACCGCATCAACGGCCGTGGCGCGCACGCAACCCGACGTGGTGCAGCCGGTGATGATCAACGTGTCGACGCGCCGGCTATTGAGCCGCGGCACGAGGTCGGTGCCGAAAAAGCACGACGCGTATTTCTTCACCAAGAGGATGTCGCGCGGCTGCATGCCCAGCCGCGGATCGACCTTGACCGCTTCCGAACCCGCCGTGAGCGAGCGCGCGCCCTTCTGCTTGAGCGCCCAGATGCCGGCATCCTTGATGTCGGCCTCTTCGTACATCACCGTCGAGAAGATGACCGGAATGTCGCGCGCATGCGCAACCTCAAGGAGCGGCTTCTGTGCCTCGATCTCGTCGTCGAGCTTGGCGCCGAGCGGCATGGCTGGGTCGGTGAAGCCTTTGAGCATGTCGATGATGATCAGCGCCGGCCGTTCGCCGAAACCGATCTTGATGCCAAAGCCGCGCTGGCGGAAAAATTCCTCGTCTTCCTTGCCGCTGGTCACGATCCGCACTCCTGCTCACGACGGTGGCTGAGGGTTTCGGCTTTGCCCAACCCTTCACCAACATGCCCTTTATATGCGAACAATCGCGCCGCGAAAACGGGAGCGTGATCAATGACAAAAAGGCACGAAGGCAAGACCGCCGTGATTTCCGGCGCCGCATCCGGCATCGGTCAGGCTTCGGCGGTCCGATTGGCCGAGGAGGGCGCGCGGATCGTCATCGCCGACCGCGACAATGCCGAGGAGACACTGGCTCTGATCGAGGACGTCGGCGGCCAGGCGATCGCGGTGCGCTGCGACGTCAGCGATCCGGAGAGCGTGACCGCGCTCAAGGAGGAGGCCGAGAAAAAGGGCGGACTTTGCGAGATCCTGGTCAACAACGCCGGGATTTATCCGGTGCAGACCTTCGACGAGATCACGTTCGACGACTGGCGTCGCGTTCTCTCCGTCAATCTCGACTCGATGTTCCTGATGACCAAGGCCTTCGCCGACGGCATGCGGCAAAAAGGCTGGGGCCGCATCGTCAACATCGCCTCGGATACGGTCAGCCTCACGGTGCCGGACTTCGTGCACTACATCACCAGCAAAGCCGGGGTCATCGGCTTCACCCGCTCGCTGGCCACGGAGTTCGGCCAACACGGCGTCACCGTGAACGCGATCGCGCCCGGGTTGACGCGTACGCCGGGCACGGCCGTGCGCCGGGAAATCCCCGGCACAATGACCACCGCGCAGTTGTTCGATTTGATGGCCGATATGCAGTCGATCAAACGCAACGAACAGACTTCCGACCTGGTGGGCGCCGTTTCGTTTCTCGCCAGCGATGACGCTGGCTTCATCACCGGGCAAACGCTTTACGTCAACGGCGGCCTCACGCGCACGACGTGAGGTGCCATCAGCCCGTCAATGCCAAATGTCGCACCCGCCTGTGTTTACCGCGGGGGTGGGACAATTGCACTTTCGCGTGGTTTTACTATCATCGCCGTTTGCCGGCGCAGATCGCGACAAAAGCGCATCGTCCGATAATTAGAAAACGTTGGGAGGGCATGACATGAAGACCGCTGGCGCCACCAGCAAGCCTGGCAAATGGCGGCGCGTAGGAGCATGTCACGGCGGCTCCTCGATCGGCGCGGCCAAATGAATCTCACCGCAACTCTGCGTAGCGCGGAAACGGCGGCGCGGGATGACGCTCGCGGCGCCGATGCTGCGCAGCCCGAGCAAAACGGTGGCACAAAGTCGGTCGTCGGCGTCCGTCACATATCAAAGAGCTTCGGCCCCATTGCCGCGCTCAAGGACGTGTCGTTCGACATCGGCGCCGGTGAAATCCGCGGCATCTGCGGCGAGAACGGCGCCGGCAAGAGCACGCTGGTCAAGATCCTGACCGGCGTCTATCGGCCGGACGAGGGTACCGTGCTGATCGGCGGCGCAGAAGCGAGCGTGGCGACGCCGCGACAGGCGCAAGAGCGCGGCATCGCCATTGTCGCGCAGGAATTGAGCCTCTGTCCCGATTTGTCGGTCGAGGACAATATCTGGCTCGGCTCGCTGCGCGTTCCTTTTTTGCACAAAAGACCGGAGCTGCGCCGGCGCGCCGCCGAGACGCTGGCGCTGCTTGGCGCCGGCCATCTCAAGCTCGACGCGCCGGTGGCGACGCTGAGCATGGGCGAGCGGCAACTTGTCGAGATCGCGCGGCTCCTTACCCGCGACGCGCGCGTCCTCATCCTCGACGAGCCGACGGCGACACTGACCGACGTGGAGATCGAGCGCATTTTCGCGGCGCTGCTCGCGGTCAAGCGCGAAGGCCGCTCGGTACTCTACATCACGCATCGGCTGGCTGAGGTTTACGCGATCTGCGACCGCGTCTCGGTCTTGCGTAACGGTGAGTTGGTCGCGACTACGTCGCTCAGCGGGCTCGACCGCGCGGCGCTCATCGAGTTGATGCTCGGGCGGCCAAGCGGCGAGATGTATCCGGAGGAGGCACGCGCGCGGGGCGCGCCGGCACTCGTGGTCGAGGGATTATCGCTGCCGGGCATCGTCGACGATTTCGCGATGACCGTGCGCCGCGGCGAGATTCTGTGCATCGCCGGGCAGGTCGGCTCGGGTGCGGCCGAGATCATCGCGGCGCTTGCGGGTTTAGTTCATGACGCCAACGGCAGGGTCACGGTCAACGGCCGGCCGTTGAAGCTCGGCTCGCCGTCGCGGGCGGCGCAACGCGGGATCATGTTCGTCTCCGGCGATCGCGCCGCCGAAGGCGTATTTCGCCGGTTGAGCGTATTGCACAACCTGGTGGCGACGCGGCTGCACGATCACTCGCTGTTCGGCTTTCTGCGCGGCGGCGCGCTGCGCGCCGCGGCGGCTCGGCTTGCCAAGCGCGTCGATATCGACCGGCGGCGCCTGCGGGCGCGGGCCGAGGAATTGAGCGGCGGCAATCAGCAGAAAATCGCGTTCGGCCGTATGATCGAGCGGCAGGCGAACGGTGTCTTGTTGATGAACGAGCCGACGCGCGGCATCGACGTTGGCGCGCGCGCGGAGATTTACCGGCTCATGCGCAGCTTCTGCGAGGAGGGCTACGCACTGGTGATGGCTTCGAGCGATCTCGAAGAGATCGTCGGCGTCGGCGACGTGATCATCACGCTCTATCGCGGGCGTCAGGTCGGACATTACCGGCGCAACGAAGCCACCATGCATCGTATTGTCGCCGATATCACGCAACCCGCCGACTCGACATCATGACCGAACAGGCCTTGCCAGCGGGTGTGCGCGAACCGTTCCGCCTGCCGCTGCCGCATTCGCGGCGCGGCCGCGTGCTGGTGGCGATCCGGCTTGCCGCGGTGCTGGCGCTTATCGCCGTCGCCGCCACCACCCACGGTTTCTTCACTGCCGTGAGCCTGTTTTCGCTTTTGAACACCACGTCGTTCATCGGCTGCGTCGCCGTTGGCATGACCTTCATCACGCTGAGCGGCAACATCATGTCGTTCGCGCTCGGCGTCACGCTCTCCACCAGCGGGATGGTGTTCATGGCCGTGCTGCCGCTGGGATTGATCCCGGCACTGCTCATTACGTTCGCGTTCGGCGCCGCGATCACCGGCATCCAGGGTGTGGTGATCGGCTATTTCCGCGCCAACCCGATCATTGTCAGCATGGCGGCGCTGGCACTGATCAACGGCGGCGCGACGTTGATCACGCAAGGGCAGGGCATCTATCCGGAAGGCGAAGCCGCGGCGGCACTGAAGGGACACATCCTCGGCGTCCCCATGCCGCTCGCCGCCTTTATCCTCACCCTGGTCGCCGCCCAAATCGTGCTTTCCTTCACCCGCTTCGGGCGCCAGCTTTACATGGTCGGCAGCAACTGGCGCGCGGCGCTTGCCGCCGGCCTCGATCCGCCGCGCATCGTGCTCGGCGCCTACATCGCCGCGGGCCTGTGCACCGCGCTCGCCGGCATCTTGATGGCGGCGCGCTATTCGAGCGGCGATCTCGAGCTCGGGCTGGGCTACGACTACAGCGCAATCAGCGCCGTGCTGGTCGGCGGCACCGCGATCTCGGGCGGCGAGGGTTCCGCGATCCGCAGCCTGATCGGCGCGTTCATCATCGCGGTCTGCGAAGTGCTGCTGTTGCTGCACGGCTTCTCGACGCAGATCCAATATCTGGCGATCGGCGTGATCGTGCTTTTCGTCATCATGCTGCAAACGCTTGCCGACACCGACTGAGCCAAGATGCGTTCGCTCCTGACTAACCGCTCCGTGCGCCCGTATGTGCTGCTGGTGGTGATCACACTGGTGCTGTTGATCATCGACCGCGGCCGCGGCCAGTTCTTCACCGTCTCGACCGCGTTCAGCGTGCTGCAGCAATTCGCCATCATCGGGCCGATCGCGCTCGGGCTTGGTTTGTCGATGATCATCCGCGAGATCGATCTCTCCGTCGGCGGCATGCTGAGCCTCTCGGGCTGTATCGCGGTGCTCACCGGCGCGCGCCATCCGGAGCTCGGCGTGGCGCTGGCGGTGCTGTTCGGACTCGTTTGGGGATTATTGCAGGGCGCGATCATGGTCTGGCTGCGGCTGGGCTCGATCGGCGTGACGCTCGGCGGTTTGCTCACGCTCGGCGGGCTTGCTTATGTGGTGACCGGCAATTTGTCGATCAGCTATCCGCGCATGGATGTCGCGCTCGCGGTCAATTATCCGCTGCTGCACATCTTTTCGCTGCGCAGCCTGATTGCGCTCGCCGCTTTCCTCATCGCCGCGTTTTTCATGGCCCGCACGCGGGTCGGCCGCGACGTCTATGCCACCGGCAGCGACAGCCGCGCCGCCATGGTGGCGGGTGTGCGGACGTCTGCGATTGTCGCCGGCGTGTTCGCCTGCTCGGGCATGCTGGCCGCGCTTGGCGGCGCGCTGTTAAGCTATAGCCTCGCCGCCGCGGGCGGCGTTGCGCTGACCGACGCGTTGGTGCCGGCCATCGCGGCCGCGATCATCGGCGGCGTCTCGCTCACGGGGGGGAAGGGCACACCGATCGGCATCGTCGGCGGCGTGCTGGTTCTTTGTCTGCTGAGCGCCGGCCTTAACGCCGTCGGCACGCCGCCTGCCGTGCAGGATGTCGTCACCGGCGGTGTCCTCTTCCTGGTTGCGATTGCCGACGCGGTCGATCTGGACCGGCGGCTGTTCGCCATCCGCCGCTACTGGGCGGACTTGCTGTTGCGGCGCGACGAACCGGTAACGCCGCGGCAACCTTCGCCAGCGGAATAGATCGCCGCGCAAACAAAAGCGGCGCGGCGCCGGGCGCCGCACCGCTTCCGCATCACGTCAAACTTAGAACGTGCACTCGGTCTTGTACTTGTCGACGTTGGCCTTGGTAATGATCTCAGGCGTCCTCGACTGCTTCTTCGGCACGGACTCGCCTTTCAGGATCTTTACCACCGTATTGGCAGTGTCGTTCCCCATGTTGATTGGCGTGTGGTACAGCGTCGCATACATCGTGCCTTGCTCGATGTCGGCGACGCCCATCGCCAGGCAATTGCCGCCGACGATCACCAATTCGCCCTTGCCGGTGCCGAGCTTCACGCCCGCCGACTGCGCGCCCTGGACCGCGCCGTTGGCCAACGGGTCGTTCATCGCGTAGATGCCGTCGAGCCCGCCTTCGCCGGAGAAGCGCGCGAGCAACTGGCCGGCGGCTTTTTCCGCCTGCGGCGGCGCCCAATGCGTCTCTTCGACCGCGACGACGGTGATGCCCGGATGATTGGCCATCTCGTTCTTGAACGCGGCGACGCGCGCCGGCGCGATGCCTTCATCCATGCTGCCGGCAATGATGGCGACTTTGGCCGAAGCGCGGCCCTTGAGGCCTTCGGCCATGGCCTTGGCGGCGGTTCCCCCCATGAGGTTGCTGTCCTCACCGACGAAGGCGGTGAACAGGTCGGTCTCAGGGATCGGCGTGTTGATGAGCACGACCGGAATATGCGCTTCCTTGGCGCGGGTCAGCGCCGGAAGGAGCGCCTTTTGGCTCATAATCATCATGACGATTACGTCGACCTTCTTGGCGATCGCGTCGTCGAGCTGCTGGGCCTGTAGCGCCGCGTCAAAGGGGCTTTGCACCACCGCGACGTCGAGGCCCGCGGCCTTGGCCGTATCAGTGAAGCTGCGGGTCAGGCCGCCGACATATTTGTCGGCGATTGGTCCATCGAGAAAGGCGACTCGCTTTCCTTGCTGCGCCGAGGCGTGGGGCGCGGCCAATGCGACAGCCGCGGTGAGCCCCGCGCAAAAGGCGATTGTGCGCGATCCCATGTTTTGTATTCCTCCCTATTGATCGTGTTTATCGGAGCGAAAAAAGACCGCTTGGCGCGGCCGTCCGCTCGTGGCGATGATGGCCTTTGCCCACCTAAAAGGCAATCGCCCGCCGGTCGCAGGCGCTATGGGTCAAAGCCCTACTTAATTCCAGCGCCATACGCCGTAAGCGTGCCCGTTCTGCATTTGCGGCGCGATGTAATTCGGCTTGCGCGGGCCGATGGCGCCGAGCATCGCGATCCAGTTGAGCAATTCGCCGCCGACATTGCCGGCCTTGAAAAGCTGGTGCGGGGTCGCTTCGCCGATGAGCTTATCGATCTGCTGCTCTTCGAGATATTTGATGACCCGGAGCGCCCAATCGGGATCGGGCACGCCGTCGGTGCGGCCGGGCGCCATGCGCGGTCCGGCGACTTCAAGGGAGAAGCTGCCGCTGCCCATGACCACGACGCGCAGCGGCGCCGGCCATGACGCGATGGCGCGCGCCACCGTTTGCCCCAGCGCGTAACAGCGTTGCGCCGATGGCAACGGCGGCACGTGGCCGCTGATGAAGAACGGGATGACCGGCACCTGCATCTCCGGCGTGAGGAAGTGCAGCGGCACGGCGATCGAATGATCGACCGCGTAATGCTGAGTGAGCGCCGCATCGAAGCCTGCCTCGACGCTGGCGTTGTGGATGTGCGCCGCAAGCTCGACTGAAGAGGGGATTTTGTAGACCGGCATCTCGCGCGGTTCGTCGATCGGGCCGCTGAACGACTTGTCCACGCCGACGGCGAAAATCGGCAGATTATCCAGGAAGAACGTATTGAGATGATCGGTGTCGAACATCACGATGACGTCCGGCCGCGCCGCGGCGAGCTGGTCCTTTTGCGCCGCGAACAGCTTGGCGGTTTCGCTATTGGGTCCATCGCGCTTGACGAAGAACGGAAAGACCGGCGTGTGCGGCACGCCGAACCCGGCGACGATACTAGCCATCTCGTAACCTCCCAACTCTGGCTCTGCATTCACTTCTACGCGGCTGTTGTGCAACATTAGTCCAAAGCGGCGCGTTGCCGCCAGATCATAACACCGCTTGACACTTCGGGAGGAACACGTGCCGCGCAAGCCCGTCAGCAAACGTGCAGCCAAACCCCGTGCCGCGGCTGTGCGTCGCGACGCGCGAGCGAACGTGCCGCCGCAACCGGCCATACCGACGGAGCATGGCCGCTTCGAATATTCGGCGATCGTCGACCGGCCGCGCCTGTCCTGGCCGAACGGCGCCCGCGTCGCCGTGTGGGTGATTCCGAACATCGAGCATTTTCTGTTCGACCGGCCCTCGACGCGACTAACCGACCTGCCGGTCAGTCCGGACGTCCTCAATTATTCGTGGCGCGACTACGGCGTCCGCGTCGGCATTTGGCGGATGATGGAGGTGATGGAGAAATTCGGCGTGAAGGGCACCGTCGCGCTCAACTCCGACGTATGCACGCATTACCCGCGGATCATCGAAGAAGGAAAGAAACTCGGCTGGGAATGGATGGGGCACGGCACCAACAACTCGACGCTGATCAGCCGTCAATCCGAGGCGGAGGAACGCGCGCTCATCAAGGAAGTGGTCGGCACCATCGCCAAGAGCGTCGGCAAGGCGCCGCGCGGCTGGCTCAGCCCGGCGTTGAGCGAGACCGTGCGCACCCTCGACATTTTGGCCGAAAACGGCATCGACTATGTCGGCAACTGGGTCAACGACGATCAGCCCTATCCGATGCGGGTGAAGAAGGGATTGATGATCGCGATGCCCTATTCGACCGAGATCAACGACATCCCGGCGCTGCTCGACCTGAAACAAAGTCCGGAAGGCTTCGGGCAAATGATCTGCGATCAGTTCGACGTGCTCTATGAGGAGGGCGCCAAGACCGGTCGGGTGATGTCGATCTGCCTGCATCCATTTCTGGTCGGCTACCCGCACCGCAGCAAGTATTTCGCCAAGGCGCTCGCTCACATCACCTCGCGTCAGGACGTGTGGATCACGACCGGCGGCGAGATCGTCGATTGGTATAAGAAGAATTATTTGAAACTATGACTCGTCATCCTGAGGTGGCCGCGCAGCGGCCCTCGAAGGATGTGGCCCGAGCGCCGGGCCCGTCGCCCTTCGAGGCTCGCTTCGCTCGCACCTCAGGGTGACGGGATGCTGAATAGCTTCAGGCGACCGGCGCCCCGACTTCGTCGACCTTCATCGCGCGCATGCGCTGGTTGTAGATTTCGGGATTGAGCCCGCAGGACTCGAAACGGGCGAGATAGCCCATGAGGAAGCCGTTGACGCCCATGCGGTAAAGCGTGCCGACATCGCCGGCGATGAGCGCGCTTCGTTCCGCATCGGTTAGATCGAGCGGCGCCAGGGCCTTGGCCGGATCGGCCTTCATGGCCGCGCGGAAGGCGTGATCGCGCAGCACCTCGCGGCAGAGATAATTCACATTGAAGACGCTCATGACGGCTCCGGCACTGGTCGCCTACATCCGATGGTGAGCGCGGTGGGGATCGAACCCACGACCCCGTGATTAAAAGGCACATTATCCACACCAAACCGAACGCAACAGTACGCAAAGGACGCTTATTTTATTGACTTTTGCCCGGCCAGCGTTCCCCTTGGGTTCCGCTTCGTTCCGTTGCGGCCAGCGTTTTTGTGTCCCCGGCGCGTCCCGGGGACCCAATTGGCCATCCCACTTTCGCTGCGGGGACACAGCATGGACCAGGAGACCCGAAAAGCTCTGACCGACGCATTC
Source organism: Xanthobacteraceae bacterium (assembly GCA_050012575.1). Classification (GTDB taxonomy): domain Bacteria; phylum Pseudomonadota; class Alphaproteobacteria; order Rhizobiales; family Xanthobacteraceae; genus BOG-931. Next base: position 86,318 of record JBEKGX010000017.1, read on the forward strand.
TGCCGCGTTCAGCCCATGCCGGCAAGCGGCCGACTAGAGTTCGCCGACCTTAGGTGCGCCGGGCTCTCGTTTCGAATTACATCCAAGGGATCGAGGACGTTCTGTTTCCGGTTTCGTGATCCCGCTACGAGGGCTTCGACCAGGGCGACCATCGGCAACTATCCGGACGTTGGGCTGGGCGACGCCAGAGCGCGCGCTGATGCGATGCGTGCGACCGTGGCGGACGGAATCAACCCAATTGTGGAGAAGCGCCAAGGCCGCGCCGGCGCCTCCCAGCGCGCCTTCGGCGTCGTCGCCGAGCGGTTCATGGTCGAACACTCCCGCCGCAAGAAGCGATCGGCAGATTTTGACGATCGCAACTTGAACCTGCACGTCCTGCCGAAGTGGAAAAACTGGCAGATCGACGATATCCGCCGGGCAGACGTCATCGAGCTCGTCGAGGGCATCATTACCGCGGGCAAACCCGTTCTGGCCAACCGTGTCCAGTCGCTCATATCGTCGATCTTCAGCTTCGCCCTCGACGCTGATCTGATTTCGGCGAACCCTTGCGCGCGGCTGAGGAAGCGGGGTGAGGAGTCGGCCAGCACCAGGATCCTGACGGACGATGAAATCCGCCTGTTTTGGCGCCGGTCACTTCTGTCTCCCCTTAGCCGTGGTACCGGGCTTGCCCTACGCCTGCAGCTGCTAACTGGCGCTCGGCCGAGCGAGGCGGCCGAAGCGGCCTTGAAGGAATTCGCCTCCCTCGACGAGGGCGCCGATAGCGCGTCCTGGATCATTCCCGGCGCTCGAACAAAGAACAAGCGCCCGCACCTTATACCGCTGTCGCCGATGGCTCTCGAGGCGGTTCGGTCTGGTCTCGAGATCATCGAAGAGGCGGACGAGTTCCTTTTTCCGTCGCCTGTTAAGCGCGCGACGCCGATCGATGGGCACGCGCTTGCTGTTGCGATGCGCCGCATGAGCGAAAGCGAAAAGCTGACCGGGGCGGGCAGTAAGACCTGGAAGGCGAGCCCGCCCACGCCGCATGATCTGCGCCGCACGTTCGCAACGCGGTTGGCGGAGCTAGGCGTCCCGAAAGAAGATCGCGACGCATGTCTAAATCACACGCCGACCGACGTGGGATCGAAGCATTATGATCTATATGAGCGCGCGAAGGAGAAACGAGCGGCGATGAGCTTGTGGGCAGCGACGCTGGGCGGGATCATATCGGCCCGAAAGTGATGCCTTACCTTCCCCTTGAACCCTCGATCATTTCGAATCCGACCAGGGTGGATCTTTCGATCATCCAAAGCGTCATGCTGTGGCCGGATGATGAAACAGTACGCAACGAGGCGTTCGACTCGGCGGTGATCGAGATGGGCCGGGAGCTAAGGCGCACGGTCGAGCTCAGCCCGGAAATTCTCGGTGATCTGTTCGATCTAACCGCCGATACTAAGCCAATTGGCCAGCTGCACGAAATGGTAATTGATCGGTTCCGCGACGGCATGATGGCCGGCCGGATATTGATCGCCGTTATTGACGGAAAAGAGAAGCTCGGTGGCATAACCAAAAAGCTGGCAGGGAAGTTTGCGCCCCGGCGCGGCGATAACTCCAGCTTCGTCAACACGATCTGGAAACGGTACCGTTCCGTCAGTCATTTTTGGGCCGCCCATATCAAATACGTCGAGACGACGGGAGGACAAGCCTTCCCCTGCGACCTCAACTCCGTCCTGTGTTTCCTCCGGCTATCGGAGGAATGGCGCCAGAGGGGGGAAACCACAAAAACGGCCCCTCGAGCGCCTTCGACGGTCCTGCGGCCCGGTGAATGCTGGCGAATTCCCGAGCGCATGAAGTTTTCCAAAAAAGATTGGAATACTCATTAGGCTCGGCCTCGAATAGGGGTGGACGCATTCCCGCCGAACGAGTGGGAACCCCTCGAAACGGAAAAGCGTCTCCCATGTCAACCGCCGAAACCAACGAGACCCTAGGGCGCCTAGACGTGCGGGCACCGGCGATCGCTTATCCGCCGGCGCAGGCCGCGATCGTGTCAGGGCGCACTAGAACTCGCATTTTCGGAGCGATCAAAAGCGGCGAGTTGAAGGCGAGGAAAGACGGCAAGGCGACGATCATAGAACACGAGGAGCTGATCCGTTGGATCAAGTCGTTTCCGCTCGCTCAGCGAGAACCGTCGCAGACCTCGGTACCTTCCCGGAACCTAACTGCGTGAGAGTCGCCTGAGTTTTTCCTGATCAGTCAGTTGCGTAGAGCGGCGTGAACAAGCGTTCCAAACAACAATAATGCCCGCCGGGCAAGAAAATGCCCGGCCGCGATGGCGTCGCGAACCGGGCAGTGATTGATCGCAATGCAGACCATAGATGAGCGCGCGCAGCCGCGCAAGCGTTCCGATGAGCTGACGAGGCGTTGGCAACAATTTTGTCGGCGGTGGTTTGGCTCGACACGCAGCGCTCGAACAAACCCGCCGCAAGGCCCGGTCTACTCGCCGCGCTCAGAGCCCGCTTTGTCCAGGCGCGAACAACGGCGGCGCCATTATGGCTGACACCGGCCGCTGTCGAGAATGCGATGAAATCTTTTCCGCGCGGCGAAGCACGCGTGAATTTTGTAACGCCGAATGCCGCCGAGAATATCACAACCGCCATATGCGACGCGGCGCTGCTCTTTATTCGGTCGTGATGACCTTACGCTTTGAAAGATCGCAAGCGGCCGGGGCGTTCACTCTGCTGTCGCGAATGGCGGCTGCGTTTCGGCGGGAGGACATTAGCCAGCGCGCGGGGCGTAAGTCGTGGGATGATCTTCCAGAAAGCAAGAAGCGTCACGCGCACCTGGCGGCGGTCGTTGTCGGCACGAACATCGCCGGCACGAGGCGCGGCTAAATGAAGCCGTTGCGAAAATCCCGAAAGCCAAACGCCATGTCGCAGGAGCCGCGGGAACTCTCAGTCTATGACGGATCGGATTATGTGGGCTGCGTAGTTATTAGGGGCGAGAGTTTCACGAGCTTTGATCAGAGCGGGCGAGCGCTGGGCGATTTCAGCTCGCAGCGCGAGGCGCTCGCGGCGTTTGATGCGGGGGGAAAATGACCCTCTCATTTTCCGATAGCAGCGAAAGATTCTGGCGCTTGGTCGGCGCGTTGAAAGGTGCGCCGGCTTCGGAGAAGGGCAGCGCCTTTGAAATGCTCGCCCGTCATGCCGCTAATTTGGTCGGACCGGAATTTCCCCGAACGGAAGCGGCCGATCGTCTTCTGGCGTTGGCAGGCGCTCACGGTCTCATAGAAGCTTACGGCGACGACGGTGTGCAGGAAATGCTGGCGCGCGCGTTCGCCGAACCGGCAGATGACAATAACGATGGTGGTCTAGATGCTGAAGAGACAAGACCGCCCGCGTTCAGCGACGAAGCGCTCGCCCTCGGATTTGCCGAACAGCATGCCGAACATCTGCGCTACGTCGCGGTGTGGGGACGTTGGCTCCGGTGGGACGGCGTCCGCTGGCGGTCCGACGACACCTTATATGCATTCCATTTAGCACGTCGTCGTTGTCGAGAGGCCGCTCATTCATGCGACAAGCCAAAAATCTCTGCCACACTTGCTAGCGCCAAGACCGTTGCTGCCGTTGAGCGCCTCGCTCGATCTGATCGTAGGATCGCTGCGACCACGGATCAATGGGATACAGATCTGTGGGCGCTGAACACGCCCGCCGGCGTTGTCGATCTCCGCACCGGAGACCGACGGTTCGCTGCACCACACGATTATATGACTAAAGTCACCGGCGTCGCGCCGGACAGCTCATGCCCGATACCAACGTGGCTTCGGTTTCTGGATCGCATCTGCGGTGGCAACGCCGAGCTCGTCGCGTTCCTGCAGCGGATGAGTGGCTACGCGCTCACCGGAGTAACGTCAGAGCATGCCCTGTTCTTCATCTATGGAACCGGCGCGAACGGCAAGAGCACGTTTCTCAATGCGCTGACCGGTTGCCTTGGTGATTATCATCGGACAAGCGCGATTGAGACTTTTACAGCATCGACGACGGAACGGCATCCGACCGATTTGGCAGCTCTGCGCGGTGCGCGGCTCGTGACTGCGGTCGAGACGGAAGAAGGCCGTAGATGGGCTGAGAGCAAGATCAAGTCCTTAACCGGTGGCGATCGGATTGCTGCGCGATTTATGCGCCAGGACTTTTTCGAGTTTACGCCAACCTTCAAATTGATCATTGCCGGCAATCACAAACCCGGCTTGCGGTCGGTGGACGAGGCAATCCGCCGACGCTTTCACTTGGTTCCATTCACGGTGACTGTGCCGCTGGATGAGCGCGATGAGGCACTTGCGGAAAAGCTCAAATCCGAATGGCCGGGAATACTCGCTTGGTCCGTTCAAGGTTGCCTTCACTGGCGAGTGCGCGGGCTTGATGCGCCGGAAGTGGTGCGCACGGCTACGCACGCATACTTGGAGGCCGAGGACGCGCTCGCCGCGTGGATTGAAGACGAAGGCGATATCGATCTCAACGCCTGGGAAGCATCAGCCGATCTATTCCGCTCGTGGAAAAACTGGGCCGATCGGTCGGGTGAGTATCACGGCAGCATCAAGAAATTCTCGCAGCGTCTCGAGGATCGCGCGGAAGCGATAGGCATCCGAAAAGGACGTGACGGCCAAGGTCGGCGCGGCTTCTATGGCTTGCGCGTCACCAAGATCGATCTCGTCAACCGCCCCGATGAACCGCCGAGTGCCGCCACATGAACACCGCCAAAACTCATCAGCTTCGTTTCTATGGCTTGCGTTTAAACGATAAGAGCAGCGGATCGCGCTCTGACGCATCCGACAGGACGATCGTATATCGGCGTCACGCGCGCGTGTGTGTGTGCGTGCGTGCCCGCGCGTGAGGAGTATCCGAAAGTCATGCCCGACGTGTCAGAAATGGCGAGCGAAATCGAAAACGCAATGGTCCATCGGAGAGGCAAACTTCCGTGTCTATCAGCACTGGTGCCAAGGTTCGAAGCGCGGGTCGTCGGCGATCAGCCGCCACTCAACCCGGGTTTCTATCACAGTCCTGAGTATCGGCGCTGGCGCGATGCCGTGAAGGCGCGCGCCGGATACCGCTGCGAGGCGGTTGAGCATGGGCGCCGGTGCGAACGTCAGGCACCAGCCGATCGTCTGTACGCCGACCACATCAACGAAGTGGCCGATGGCGGCGATAGGTACGACGTGCACAACGGCCAATGCCTTTGCCACGCTCATCACGAAAAGAAAAGCGCGCTGATGAGACGCGACCGGGCGCGCGACGTATGAACAACTCATGACAAACGGTTCGGAAGTCGCATACCCGCGGTTCGAGCCGCTCGGCGCGCGCGCATCGCGGCACGGCTGGAAGTAACACATCCCTCAGGGGGTATGGGGATTGATTCCTCATCAGCCTCGGCGCGCAGTAACCCCACCCAAAATTCAGGGGTTTTTTAATTTGCCGATTAATTTTTCCCGGACGCTGTTTTTCGGACCCTACAGAATTCGGATCGCGCGGAGACACAGCATTTCCGCAATTCGGTCGCGCAGTTTTCGGTATTTATTTTCCGCGATGTCGCCGCATGACACCGCCGGCACCGCCGCTCGAGCTGGTTTTCTCAGCCGAAGAAAGTGGTCGGTCGGCGCACGCGGTTTTGCTCTGACGACTGCCGCACCGTTGCAGCGGAGGCATGCGCCCAGCGGCATCGCTACGGCGCTATGAGCCGAAAATTCACCGGCGCGAATGCGCCGTTTGCAGGGCGTTTTTTTCGACCGCAAACCTGCGCACGCGATGCTGCAGTCGGGCGTACGGATACGTCCTGGGCAAGGGCCTGGCTGACGCCACCAAGCGCGCAAAGTCGATCGCGAAGCGGAAGCGGACATGCCTCGTCTGCGCTGAGCCTTTCGTGATGCACCGCCCGAGCGCAAAGGCCCGTCGCGGGGAAGTCCGCGAAGGTCGCTTCTGTTCGCGAAAGCCCCCATAGGAGATGGGGGATTAGATTTCCGGAAGGTCTCGTGAGTAACCGGTGGGGGATGATCTCCTCATTTCCGCGAAATTCGCCAAAACTTTTACGATGACGACGATCCGCTGCGAACCGCGGCGCTCCTTGGCATCGCCCTCGCGCTCGACACGGGCCGCAATCGCGCGGCATGATGTTGGCGCCGAAATTCTCGCAGCTACGTGGAGCATGGCTTTCGGATCCTGTAGACTATCTGCGAACGTCTGTTGAATCCTTTCTTTCTGCTGGGGATAACTTCGAACGATGGCCGACTATCATCCGCTTATTTCCCGTTGGGTTGCGGGTCTTGGCGACAGCACCAAGGACGCGCGTCGGTCGCTCTACGAACGAGCACGCGCAGCACTAGCGGTGCAATTGCACGCTAACGAGCCGAGTTGTTATTCGGCGTGCAATTTTGACCCCCTGAGCCGGGGGATCGGCGTCCAAAATTGACCCCCTACAGGTTGGCCTGATGCGCTGCTTGCTTTGATTCGAAGCAAGTGGTGGGGGGAATGCTGACAGTGGAGACGATTGGTCGGATTCGGCGCGAGCATTTCATCAAAGGCAAGACGATCAGGGAGATTTCCCGGGATCTGAAGGTGTCCCGGAACACGGTCCGTAAGGTGCTGCGGTCGGGGGAGACATCGTTCGAGTACGAGCGTGACGTTCAGCCTCGGCCAAAGCTGGGGCGGTGGACGGCAGAACTCGATGAACTGTTGGAAGGCAATACGACCAAGCCCTTCCGCGAGCAGTTGACGCTGATCCGCATCTTCGAGGAACTACGCGAGCGCGGCTACGACGGTGGCTACGATGCCGTGCGGCGCTACGCAGGCGATGGGCCAAGGAGCGCGGGCAATCGACGGCGGCGGCCTACGTCCCGCTGAGCTTCGCGCCGGGGGAAGCCTACCAGTTCGACTGGAGCCACGAGGTCGTTCTGCTGAGCGGCGTAACGGTGATCGTGAAGGCCGCTCATGTCCGGCTTTGTCACAGCCGCATGTTCTTCGTGCGGGCCTATCCCCGCGAGACGCAGGAGATGGTGTTCGACGCCCACGACCGGGCCTTCGCCCTGTTCAAGGGCGCTTGCGGACGCGGCATCTACGACAACATGAAGACGGCGGTGGAGACGATCTTCGTCGGCAAGCAACGCCTCTACAATCGCCGCTTCCTGCAGATGTGCAGCCACTACCTCGTCGATCCGGTCGCCTGCACGCCGGCAGCGGGCTGGGAGAAGGGGCAAGTCGAGAACCAGGTCGGGCTCGTCCGTCAGCGGTTCTTCACGCCGCGTCTGCGGTTCAAGAATCTTGACGAACTGAACGCCTGGCTGCTCGATAAATGCATCGCCTACGCCAAGGTGCATCACCATCCGGAGCTGACCGAGCAGACGATCTGGGAGGTGTTCGAGGCAGAGCGGCCGAAGCTCGTTCCCTATGCTGGCAGG
>JBEKGX010000018.1:0-90279 GCA_050012575.1 Xanthobacteraceae bacterium
CCCGCGCTCGCCCCGTCTCCGCAACCCCGGCCAGCTCCGACGGGGCGAACGCTAATCGTTCGAAACGTAAGACGGGGGGGTCCCTTTTGGATGCCGATACGGGGTCCCGATCCAACGCCGATTGACAGGCTTCTGCTCTACCATTGAGCTACACCCGCAATTTCAATGACTTAGCCCCTATTTTCCGCCGTTTTTAGCCGCGAAGTACCTGCTAACCATAGAACCAAATCGCGCAGCTAAAAATCTGCTGAGGACGCATATTAGGCACAGCGGCATGAAGCGCCAACTCCCCGCCGCCACCTCGACCGAGGCGGGTCGATGTCGAGTCCGTCAAGGCGTTCTAGGCGGGCTTGCCCGTGAAAGCGGATCAACCGCCGCTAGTATTCGGCGAGCGGGCACACGTGCGGCCGAAGGCAAAGCGCAAGACACGGCACGGACGAACAGACTCATTGCGCCGGTTGCCAGCCGGGCTTTGCCATGCAGACCCATTTCTGGAATGCGGCGGCGCGGGCATTTAAGATTGCCGCAGTTTTCTTACATTCCCCGGCGCTCTGATAGTACATCGCCTCACCGTTGACCCGTAGAATTTGACAGTTGTCAAGCTGCGGTGCGGATGCTGAGTAGTGCAAGCACAGGAAAATGGCATAGGCCATCTGTGTCCCCCCCCCAATTCAACGATCCACGAACATCAAAGGCGGCACCAATCGCCTAGGTTTCGTTGATGTGATTTCATGGTTCTTCAAACGCCTCCCCTGCTTGTTTACAAGGTCGTGACCCTCAGAGAGAAAATAGCGGATCAAGGCGCGCTCTAGGAGTGGCAGACATTTTTCCTCCCGCTGCCCCGGCTTCGGGCGAAACCTCCCAATGAACACGACGCGCTTACCGATCTTCGCATTCTTTAGGTGCAGCATGAGCGGCAGATTTTTAAGCTGGTCTTTCACTCGCCAATGCAGCTTGTTTGCCTTGCCGACATACAGCGCCTCAAGGTTCCTTCCGAACCGACGCCCGAATACATATACACCGGGAGCGTGAGGCAGTTTAGTATGATCGAACGTGTAGATCAGGTTTGCGTCCTCACGCGCCTTCCGCAGCGATAATGGACGTGTCCATTCCAGTTCCAATTTCATTGTATCCCCCCAATTTAGCCCCGCTCTAGCATATGCTCACAATCGCCGCGTGCAATCGATCTGCCCTGTATCGTCGTCGCATAGTTCACCCGGTCATTGCGGCGCGGGCAAGCGCACGTTAGTCGTGCCGATCAAACAAACAAGTGCGCCGCTCGTCTTTGGTCGCCGAGCGAAGCGTCAAGCTAAAACCGCGACGCTGAAAACGGGAACGGCCGGGGCTATCCGAGTCGGCTGGTCTTTAACCGGGGTGCCCGATAGCTCGGATGGCCTTGCGTTCTCTCCCCGCGCACCGCAGCCCAAAAGTGCGAAGCATAGAAGCGGAATACTTCGGCAGTTTGTTGCGGGTCGTAGCCGTGAGCCTTTACGAGATGCAATAGTAAGCTGATTAGCTTGGACATGTCCTGATAGAAAGACTCGATTTCCGTATCAATGGGCACGGCCCCTGTTGCCGCCAAAGGCCGCATGTCTCTATGGGCGAGGCGCTTGTTTCGCAGAGCTTTTAGTTTCTTGAGCACGTCACGCGCTTTGCGATCCTTAAAAGAATAATACTTTTCGACCAACGCAACGATTTCGTCTCTTTGTTGCAGCAATTCCTTTTTCATCTGGACTTCTACATCAATGTTTTTGTACTCGGCGGCTCGTTTCTTTGCCAAAGCATCAATGATCGCTGAATTGCGGAGAGCATCAGCGATGACGTGGACACCAACACTCCTTCGATCATTATCCCAAAGTCGCATTAACGCGAGCAACATCTCTCGTCTAAGCGCCGTGCGAACAATATGGAACGCGTTCGTGGCGTAGGACACGCCCATTCGCTTTATTACGTCTTTGTCGTAGATGGCGGGCTTCCACACTTCGTGGAATGTAACCGCCATATCGAGTTCCTGAGTCGCGGCGTCTACCTTTTTAGCTAGGGAAGTGATTTGCGCATTGATGTTCATCGCGTTGACCAGAACGGTTATTTGCAAGCGAGAGACGCGAGTTTGTCGGCAACGGAGTTGGGCTGCGCGGCGTTCATTTCACGCGGAAACCCCGGCAGGATCGTCGTATCAAGCCATGAGTATTCGTGAGTACGGCAATTGAAGTACCATCGCAGGATGGTTTTCGAGGCCGGGCATGTGACGCCCGGTTCGGAGTTGAGGCAAATTCTGGCGTGAGCGTTGCCGTCCGCGTCACGCCTGATTGTAGCCACGTCGATAGTCGCTTTGACTTGGCCAGTGCTTTCTCTGACTTCAATCCACTGCGGATTATCAACCGGAATTGTCGCACCACGCAGCCGACAGGCAGCGGTAGGAAGTTTGCCAGCGACTGCACCGAGCGCCAACAGTTCGGCATCTTGTGCGGGGGTCAAGGACTGAATATTCACCCTCTGGATGAACTGCAAAGAGTAATCTGAATGCGCGGGCACACCGTCCAAAAGTGAAGTCTTGTCGCAATCAAACGTCCATGTATTGCACGACGGGCCGCGTTCGCTTTGATGGCAGACTATGGCGCTCCCCTTGTTGGTGGAATAATTCAGTTCAAGCGTGTCCACGCGAATAGTCCCTGCCCATTGTCCGGTATCGTCCGCGATCATGGCCGCGCGAGCTATATCCGGTGGCGGCGCGCCTGCGATTGTAGGAGCGGCGGTGTTCGCAACTGGCGGAGCCGGAGCCGGGCGGCGGGCTGGAAGCGTGCGACAAAACGCGGCTTCATCGGCGTCGCGCGGCCGGGCGCAATCAATCACCGGCACTCCGGCGCGAGCGAAGCAAGCGTTTCGGCTTTGCCGGTCCTGAATTGCCTCACAATTCGTTTGCGCGTGCGCCGCATGCACCAGCAATGCCAGCGCAGCCCCACAAACCCCCGTGGCAAGCGTGCCCATGAGGTTATCGTAACGGTCCGGCCGAAGCCTCGCAATTAGGCGGCGTTGCTACTGCATTGTTGGGACGCTCGGTATCCGCCTATAATCTTGCGAGGGAAGCGAGTGGCGACGAGAAATCGCCGGGAGGACTACCCATGGCGTCAAAATATGAACCCATCATCGAAGAACTGCGCCAAGAGCGACAAAACCTGATGGCGTTGTGGGGACCAGTAGGGACGCGTCAAGTTCGCGTTACGCAGCACCCGCCCGGCAAGGTAGCGGTGGATATTACGGATCAGTACGAGGCGGGCTTTAGGAAAGCCACGGACGCGCTCCACAAGGCAATTACGATCTTAGAGCAACTAAAGACTTAACGCACCGAGAGGGCTTCCGGCATGATGACGGAAATTGAGCGATTGCGGTTGCAATATCGCCCGGAGCGCATCACGGTTTTATTTGTTGGTGAAGCGCCGCCAGCAAGCGACAGTTTCTTTTATCGCGGCAACAGCGGACTGACCAATTACATGCGCAAGGCGTTGGGAGGGCCGAAAGGCGACTTTGAGTTTTTGAACTGGTTTAAGGCGCGCGGATGGTATCTCGACGACTTGGTGACAGCGCCAATCGAAGATGTGCGGGACCGCCGAAAGAAATGCAGAGAAGCACGCGCGAGTCTGGCGACCCGGATAGCTGAATATCAGCCCGCAGCCATCGTTTGCCTTCTAAAGAGCATCAGCGATGATGTGGAAATCGCGGCGAGCAAAGCCAACAGCAAAGCGCCCCTGTACACGGTGCCGTTTGCCGGGCAGAGTCATCAAACAAAATTCAATGACCAAATGAAGCGTATTCTTCCGGAATTGCCGGTCGGGAGCTAATTTCGCCGGATTGTCACGCTGCTAGGGCAAGCATAAGATTGCGCGGGCTAGAGGGCTTCCGCCATGCAAACGGACGGCAGGCTTATTTGCGCGTTGCTGAGCAAGCTCGCGGTGATCGAAAAGACGGCGGCTGACGGCCGCGCGGTTCAATCCGCAATGGACAAAAGCGTTGTCGATCCGATCATCGTTGAAGGGTACGATTGGGAAGCCGTCAACGAGCATCTAAAAAAGCTAATCGGATATGGCCTCGTTGACGCAACCGAACTTGCGCTTGGGATATTTTTTAAGCGACTAACCGATCACGGACACGCAAAACTCGTCGAGTGCGACGCGAAGCCGGTCGATCAAATTGGATTTGTGCGCTTCCAATAGAGGCAGGCGCGTCAAGGCAGGGTCGGGACGGAGTTGGCCCCCGTGAACGTCGCGGATCGTAAGCGGACGATCACTGAATTATCGGAATTCATGAAGCTGCTTGTGAAAGCCGATGGCCCAACGTTGGGGATGGCCGCCGCGCAAGCTGCGGATGTTGCCGCACGTCTATACGCTGAAACTGAAATCGAACTTCACTCGCCACGCGAAGCAATGGCAATGCAACCATCGCTACTCGCCGACCTGACTGAGACTGCTATTCAGCTTCAAAAAGCTGGCCGCCAATTCGAGGCGGTTGGATGGCTCGTTTGGGTCAATACGATCCGAGCCGAACTAATTCCCGAAGTCCGGCCGACCGTCAAACAAATGTGGTCGCTGATAGACAGGGGCGGGCACATGTACGTTGACTCGGCGTTGGCGCTATTCGAGGAAGTGACGGGGCGACGGATGCTGAGCAATAATTTATTCCGGGGCGTGCCCGAAGGATTTGAGGATTGAGCGCGCCGGGCGGCTCGGCGGATGCAGCCGCGACATTTCCCCCACAGCCTTCACTTTGCCGCCGCAACAAGGCAGCATAGCACAGGGCGAGTCGGGAAGGAAAAAGGACTTAGACCGATGCCAGAATACATTGTCGAACATCATCTTCAAAGCGACGGGGGCAAAATCCTCGGAACGTATCCCACCGGGCCTTGGCCGTCGCCTGTGCTTGGGGATTTGCAACGCCTCGCTCAGAGTGGCCTACGAGCCTACTGGAAACCCGAGGCGGGTAAGTTGATCAAACGTCTCAAGCTAAGCAAGCCCGTACCGGACTTGATCGTTGTTAGGGACATGGCCGGGGAAGAAATGTTTCGCTGGTCATGCGATCAAGAGCGGGACGCAACGGGTTGTTCATAGACACGACGGCAGACTTGAACGATCTTCGGTCGTGGTTTTTTGTGTCCGCGACCGTCAACGCCTAAGAAGTGGCTGCATTTCCAGTTCCATGTTTAGGTTGTCGTTTAGGCGCTGCCGCTGTTGCTCGTCTGCGGCCTCTAGCCGCTCTTGGCGCTCCCGCTCTATCTGCTCTTTGAGTTCACGCATTTGCTCTGCCTGCCCCGCACGCCGCACCTGCTCCACAAGCCTATCGTATTCGGCGGCCATCCGATCAATGATCGTCACCATCTGATCGCTGGTAATTGTGGCGGGGTTACAGTACGGCACCGACTGGCCATAGCTATTCGCAGCGTGCGCGATCACGTCGCAGTCGCCAGCGTCGGCGGCGGTTGTCCCTATGACAGTCAGCAGCAATCCGAAGATCAGGACAGTGGCGTGCATGACCCCGGCTCCGGTGTCGGCTCGGTCGTGGTTTTTGTATCCGCGACCGTCACAGACGTGCCCGGCCGAAGTAGCAACGTGACTTGCACGCGCGTTCGGTCAACTGTCACGTCTACAGTGAACGGGATCGGGTCGGGCTTGTCGTCTGCCATGCGGCGAGCGTAGCATCCACCGCAAATTTACGGAATAGCAACACGGAATAGCAACGCCCCCATGCCACACTGGCAGCATGGCGACCATTGCCAAACTTCACGACAAGGCACGGCGCGCCATCGCGGAAGTCCCGCCCCCACCGGCACCGCCCCGCAAATACTGGACGCGGCGCGGAATTGCCGAATGGCTGATCGAGACCCTTGCCGACGATACGCCGACGCTTGTCGGAATCGATCATGCCTTTTCATTTCCGCGCCGCTACTTTGACTCGTACGGGTTGAACCTTAGCTGGCCTGCGTTTCTGGACGATTTCCAGGCGCATTGGCCGACGGACGACAGCGATACCTGGGTGCGAGACGTCCTGCGCGGAGCTAAAGGCAAAGGTTTCGATCGGCGCGGCGACAAAAGCTGCTTTCGCATCACGGAGAGCAGGACTAAGACGGCCAAATCTGTCTTTAACTTCGACGCAAAACAGGGCTGCGTTGCTTTTTCGAGCCACGCAGGTATTCCCTGGCTGCTCTTCATCCGCCGGCATCTCGGTGAGCTCGTACATTTCTGGCCGTTCGACGGCTGGGACATTCCGGCCGGTCGTTCCGCAATTGCCGAAGTCTATCCGGCGCTGTGGAACCGCAGCTTTGCGCGCGCGGATCGCACGATGGACCAGCATGATGCCTTCTGCGTCGCCGCCTGGCTCTTCCGTGCCGACCTGGACGGTAGCCTCGCCGCGTTCCTCAAGCCGGACCTCGCGCCGCCCGAGCGAGCGTGGCTCGGGTCGAAGGATGGATATTGGGGGTGGCGTAACGCGCGATGTAATAGAAACGTCGTTCTGCTAACTTGCGTTCAGGCGCGGCTAGGTTTGGCCGCCGAAAACCCGGACCGCACCGGGCCGCCAAGCATTTATGCCACGGCAACATAGCCGCTGCGCGACCCATTCCGACAGCTATGCACGAGATTGTCGAGAGGGTCTTCGCCCGCTTCTTAGCGGCTTAGGAGGTAATGATCCTTTCGCGGGCTCCGAGAACAATTCCGCAATGGGAATTGAAAGTGTCTCCGCGAGACGATCCAGAACGTCGACGGTCGGGTTTTCCTCTCGCCGCTCAAGGCCGCCAACATAGGATCGATCTACGCCTGCATCAAAAGCCAGGCGCTCCTGAGAGAGGCCGCGCCTCACCCTAATTCGCCGCAAGTTCCAGGCCACCAATCCGCGCCCTTTCATGCGCCAAGGCGCGCACTTTGCGGGCTATTAAACCACTGGCCATATCCCGTGAATTGTGATGAGAAATGCGATGATGGATAAGCGAAACCCGGTCGGGAAATACACCCGACGAGGCGCAACACCCTCGAAACGGCAGGCAACTGAATGACTGGCCCATTGTTTTGCTCACTGAATTCCGCTGGGATCGCCCGCGAAATCCGCAAGGCAAAGTACTCAGTTTGTTATGCGGCGCCGGGCGTTCAGCAAGAACCAGCGGATGCAATTGCAGATGTGGCAAAAAAGATCGGTCCTGACCTCATAACGGTTTGTCTAGACTTCGATGAGCGGGTAATGCGCATGGGCTTCGGCGAACTTGCCGCCGTTAAGACCCTGCGTGATAGCGGAATCGCGGTGAACTCCACGCCGGGCCTGCGCACTGGCCTCGTGATCGTGGATCATCAGGGGTACATCTTCACGCCCACGGCGCTTTACCTAGAGGCGGATGACCGATCGGACGACGCGCCCAATGCGATGCGTCTTTCCAAAGATCAGGCTATGGAGGCGCTTGCTCGCCTTTCGCCCGCGGCGAAAGCGATCGCCATAGCTCTTGAAAAGACCGATGAGGGGAAGCAACGGATCAGACAACAGGCCATCGAAGTTCCGTCCAAACCTGTGACCGAAGAACAGGTCGCCGAGGTTGAACAGCGTTTGGTGGAGGCTCCACCTGTCCAATTCGATATTGCGCGCCAGGTGCGCGTTTTTAACGCCTATCTTCAATATGTCGAATTAACACTCGCCGGCGCAGCCATTGAGCGCCACCAGCTCTCAATCCCGCGGAGCATCCAAAAGCTCGGCCACAGCGAAGACCTTGAGGGCCTACGCCAGATTTTCCAGTTGATCGAAAAGGGCGGAGAGCTTTCGTCGAAGTCTCTTGAAGATGAACTGAACGAGCTTCGAAAGCATTTTACTCGTTCGCTCGGCAAGCGCCATGGGCGCGTTGTCCTCAAGTCAGCGAAGCCTCATCTGGAAAAAGGATTGGCGAAGATCCGCCAGAAGCTGATTGAACATCAGGAGAAAGTTGAGAAAGAGTTGCAGCGTCAACTTGACGAGTCACGACGGCGGCTCGTGGACTATTACCTTCCGAGGGTAGTTGAAAGGCCGCCTGACGCCATGCTTGGGCAATTTCTAAAATTTTCGGAGGACGAGTCGAGACGTTGGCTTGACGGTGAATTGGATCGGGTCTTTCCGACAGCCGAGGCGCTGATCCAGAAGATGGACCTTGATGTTAGCTATAAAGATGTGACGTTCGAGACGATGAATCGGGAAGACTTCCTCGACGCCATTAGAGCAGCCTTTGAGGGGATCGATTGGGACAAGGCGTACGAGGAATTCCGGGCGGCGGGCGAGAAGAAAAATTAATAATGCCCGTGTGTCGGAGAGCATGAGCGTCGATCCACCGTCTTTGCGCAAAAGGAGGCGGCATGAGCGATACGGTCGAGAGCCTCGTCGCATATTGCCGCGAAGGCAACCGGGTTTGTCCCTTACCGTCCCAGTGGAATCAACTCTGGGAAATGCTACCCAATCGTAAGAGCGTTGGCACTGGCTGGCAGCCGTCACTGCCGTTAATCCTTGCCGCGTGGCACGACACACCGGCAAGGCTCAAGATGCTTCGTTTGGCAGAGCATATTGAGTGGGCCGCGCAAAATGGTGCGCTTGAGGCAGTCGCCCGATTTCTGCGTGGGTTGCGTGAGGAGAACTGGTTTCATATTGGCGACTAAATCCATGCCAATCTTCGCGCGCTATATCGGGATTGACTATTCAGGAGCGTGGACGCCGGCAGCGAGCCTGAAAGGGCTACGCTTCTACATCGCGGATCGATCATCACCGCCCGACGAGGTGATGCCGCCGCCGTCGCCACGCAAATATTGGACCCGGCGCGGCGTTGCAGAATGGCTTGTTGATCGGCTGGCCGAGGACGCATCAACGCTCGTCGGCATTGACCACGGCTTCGCGTTTTTGCTCCGCTATTTCGAAGTACATGGGCTCAAACCGGACTGGCCGACCTTCCTCGACGATTTCCAGCGTCATTGACCGACCGATACGGACATCTACGTCGATTTCGTCCGTGATGGCGCCGTTGGCAATGGATCCGCGCGGATGGGCAACGCCCGCTGGCGGCGACTGACCGAGGAACGTGCCGGCGGCGCAAAATCGGTATTCCATTTCGACGTGCAGGGGTCGGTAGCTAAATCCACCCACGCCGGAATTCCGTCCAGGTGATCAATAAATCAATTGTCGTCATTCCAATGCAGCGGCATGTCAAGGCGACGATGCCGATTCTCATTGGCTATTTGAGCCAAGCGAGCCAATGGCATGGTATTTCGATGCGCGCGCCGTATTGCGACCACAAGCAGCGATGCGCTCTGCGTCGAGCGCTGGGTCCGCGTCGCATCGGGCGCGCGACCTTCAACAGTGAAGCTCCCTCCTGTCAAACTATCCACCAAATCGGACATCAACTGATCAATCCGGACGGCCTCTTCTTCTCTGAGCCGTATACGTAGCTCCGCATACAACCCGTCGATCAGCGATTGTGCGCCGAGAACTTTCGCTTCGGCAATCCGGGCATCGCGGATTTGGTTTTTATAGTCGGTCGCCCAATATTCAGAGGCCAGGTAGCCTCCCTGTAGGACGACCCCACACAGCTCGTTGCAGCGGTCATTCAGTTCGTCACGCCGCAACTTCCAAAAGTGAAATGCCCCCGTAACGAAGGCGCCGATGAGCGCGCCTACAAGTCCGGAAAGGAAGCTGATCACCGCGCGCGGCCTATGCCACCTGAAGGCGCGCAGCTTCCTTCATGTAGCTTAGGGCCCTAAGACGATGATGTTGAAACCGAGGTGTCTGGGCGACGATTGCCAAATTGCGTTCAAGGAAATCGGACGTAAATCCCTCGCGCAAAAGCCCACCAAATGCCTCTTCCAGAAAGGAAGAGCCATAGCCAGCGACTCCGTCCAACACGACTGTAAGTACCTCGTGGTGCTCATGAGCGCGACGCAGCGCCGGAACAAGAAGCTGCTCGCGGAATTCTTCGCCGCTGTAGGGACCATCATGCCGATACCGCGGCCCCGGATACTTGCTGAAGTCGGTTGCGATAAAAATGCGTTCGTTCATCATGACAGTAATCTATAGCTCAAGGCGCCATTCGATAAGGGTCCCGCCGATCGAAAAAGGATGGCTTATCGCTATTGGCTTTTTGCCTTTCTCCCAGATGTATTCGCCGTTTCGGCTAATTATCCTTAAACGCCCAGCGGAGGCTCGCTGAACTACTTCTACCATGGTGTTCAATCCCTTGCCATGCTGGGGAAGACCGGTCTTCGAGCGGGCCACCGTCATCGCCAAACGTATTGCGGTCGCATCATTACTGGGGTCGTCAAGCGGTGCAGCCAAGCCAGCTCGCGCACGTAGACGTTTGGCCATCCGTTCCACTTTCGACCAGTGCCCCCAAAGCGGTAAACTAGCAGGGATCGAAATACCCTGGTCATAAACCGCTACCGTCGCCGTCTTGTTCCGGGGGTCGATCGCACCCGTAATCCACCATCGCGGGACCGTCGGAAAATCCCAAACGTGATCTTTCGGATATGCCCACGTGTAGGAATTCAGCGCAGCCTCAATCATGCCTGCATATGGCTCCGCGTATAGTAATCGATCGCGCTCATCCTCCGGGAGGAATTGAACGAGCGCTTCTTGTAGACGGCCCAGCTCTGGGCCGGCCACCTGCTCGCCTGAGACAAACTTCAAAATACGAATCGACTGTCCTGACACGGGATCATCACTTTTTTCTGGCCGCATCTCCAGAAGTTCGTGGAACCCTACCGATCGCAGCACTTGAAGAACATCGCTGTTCCAGAGATGTTCGTCGACTGTTATTGGCTTAATGCCGGTGATCGCCTTACGCCGGTCGAAGAGGGCAGCCAAAATCAGGGCAGCTGTTGGAGTAATGATTCTGAGTGACTTGAAATCGTAATACACTCGCAAGGTGGTCCGGCGCGTTCGTGTTTTCCGCCGGCTTGGCGGCCGCGACATTGCTCTCTTCCGTCGTATTTCCTCTCGCCTGCGATATTCGACCGCTTCGCCAAAGAGGGCAGCGCGCACATGATCTACGAATTTCAAGGTCTCTTGTAGGTTTTGATCGAGGCAAAACACTCTGGGCAGCGCCATGCCTTCGCGCGCGCTCACCCTGACGCGCTTACCCTCTGCGAAAATCTGGACTTTCTTGGTGGGAACGCCGCCGCGTTTGACACGGCGCCACTCTTTCCAATGCAGCCTGCTCTCCTGTGAATTTGCTGCATGCCGCGCAAGCCGTAATCGTTGCTTTAGGGTAAGGCGGCGCATCTTGAACAAATCAATGGGCTGTCATTCGGGTGCCACGCAATTTATTTCAATAGTCCGCGCTTGTCCGCCCCCGCAGCCTCATTCCGATGTTTCTTCAACGATGATTTTCTTGCCGCGCGACAGCAGCGTGAGGAGGCCCAAGATGACGTCGCCGGCAGCCCAAAAGCTGACGATAAAGCCGGTGCCGATCGTGGCACCGAGCGCCGCGCCGGTCTGCGCGGCCGAGCTGCCGGCGTGGCGGTTCACGATGTCACCGACCTGCACCCAATAGGAGACGAGCCAGACGAGCATCAGCAGGTTGAAGAGGATAAACAGGAGCTTGAAAAGCTTTTACCAAAAAACCCGCGGTGCCGTGTTTCCGTTCGCACCACCCGTCTCATTGCCCCCTCCCTATGACTTTCGCCCTCGTGAGTGCAAGCCGAGTTCTATCAGTCTCCGGATCGCGTCCGATCGGGATGGTGCCTCGTTGTCCGCGCCCCACTTATCGACGGCCGCAACGAGGTCATCGGGCATGCGAACACCGTAGAACGGGTCCTTACCCGTCGCCGGACGCCCGCGCCTTTTAGGTTTTACCCTTATTGACTTCGGCATATTTGGGTTTTACCTTAAAAGCACGCCGATGGGAAGCGCAAACTCCCGGCTACCGTCGTCAGCGATTGGCGCGTCGACGAGTTTGGAAATGCGGTGCGATACGTCGTCGGCGTCGATCTGAAGCGTTACCGGCAAATGATTGCTGCCGGCCGCGACACCAAAAAGGTCGAAGCCGAGCTGCTCGCCGAGCAACTTGAAAAAACTTGAACCCAAAAAATTCAAGATGGGATGTAACGCATTGAGGTGGGGAGAAGGCCAACTCTGCCCTGTCGGCACGGTCGCAATACCCCTGAAAGCCGACATTCGCTTGCGCTGCACTAAGTGACGCAATGGGGCCAGTAACAGACTCATGCACTGCAACATGATTAGCGAGAAGCAAAAAGAAAAACCGCCTCGCGGCGGTCTCTCCGAAATCCGATCAGGTGATTTGATCAGGCTGCGAGTGCGCCAGCAGCTTTCCGTTTCCTGCGCCAACCAAACAAACCCAACGCGCCGAGGCCGGTGGCGAAGAGAGGGAGTGTTGCTGGTAGGGGTGTCACACCTTCCCCAACAACGCCCGCCAGATCTAGCCCAGCAATGTCCGCAATCCATGCCTCATCCTGTCCCTGGGGATTCGTACCCTCACCTACAATCACATCGCCGTTTGCTGAAACGGCGAAGGCGTTGTTCAGGGTCCATCCCGCGAGATACGGACTAAGCAGATCCTGGAGAGATTCCATGCCGTATTCTGCTGTCCAAATAAAGGCATTTCCATTTGAAGTAAACGAGGTGAAACTCATACCCACAATGACGGATCCGTTGCGATCCGCGCCATAAGCGTAGCTTCTAGTATCTCCTGGAAGATAACCGAGTCCGACCATTCCCGTTGCAGCCGTCCAACGAAAGGCTTCAGCGTTTGGATTCTCGCTATCGCCTACAACGACCCTTCCGTTACCGCTTATGCCGAGGGCAACGCTGTCGGTTTCACCTGGAAGAAAACCAAGGCCGACCATGCCTGTGGCAGCCGTCCAGCGGTACGCCTCTACTGAACCAGCTGCATTAATTCCAGACCCTGAAATTACCTTACCATTGGCGCTCACTCTGCTTTCGTCGTTAGCGCCCGAGAGTTCAGGAGAAGCCCCTGGAAGATAACCAAGGCCGGTCATGCCTGTGGCAGCGGTCCAGCTATATGCTTGGGGAAGCGGTAGACCGCTGGAGCCGGCACTGTAGCCGACGACAACGGAACCATTAGCACTCACGCCACTGGCGCCGCTTTGTCCATTCCCAGGAAGGTACCCTAGCCCTACCATGCCGGTTGCTGCGGTCCAGCGGAATGCTTGAGGTTGGGTGTTGGAAGTCTCGCTGTTGCCGACGACAACAGAGCCGTTAGCGTTCACGCCGAAGGCAATGCCCGAGCCAATTCCCACCATTCCCGTAGCAGCCGTCCAACGAAAGGCTTCAGTAGTGTTGGTACTCGCATTATAGCTAGAGCCAACGACGACCTTCCCGTTCGCGCTAACATCATAGGCCCAGCTGTCCGTCTCGTAGCCGGGCACAAAGCCGAGCCCTTCAAAGACTGTCGCAGCCTTTGCAAAATCCGGAGCCGCACCAAGCGCGAGTACCGAAAGGATGACGATCCCAATAATTTTCAGGCCGGTTGCTGCGCGGTCAAAGACAACTTCCTGGGCGCAAGTAAGCAGGTAACGGAAAATAGTCGGCCGCATGACACCCCCAACCGCCCCCACGGTTCGCCGCATCACAACTACTGTGATGTATCGGGGAAATGAGTCAACCAAGTTGAAGGTATATTCGCCCCACGTCTGCGGGTTATGCCTTGGTCTTTCCCTTTAGCAGCTCCGGCAGCTTCGCCACGTTGGCGGCGATGCGCCGTGCTTCGTCGCGCGTGAGCAGTTTAGCCGCGGATCGTCGGCCCGGCTCATCCTCGAAATAGACATACGCGAGCGCCTGGCCGTTCTTGTCGCGCACGATGAAGCACGCCTGATTATGTTCCTCGATCGTCCAGGGCGGCGGAAAGCGGCGCGGTGTCATTGCGGCCGGCACTCGACGCCCTCCATGGACAGCACCATGCGCAGCGCCAGCGAGACGTGTGCGGGATCGCCGCCGTGCGCTGCCGCGGCAAGCAGGCTCGCAACGTAGCGCCAGGTCGAGCGCGTGCGGCGATCTTCGGGCAGATGGCGTTCGACCAGCGCCCGCACGTCGGCCAGCGTCTTTAGCGTCATGACTTTGGGGATAACCAGCGGCCGCGGCAATAGCCGGGACCAGTCCGCACGCTTACGCAACATGGCAACAAAGATAGGTTTGGCGCGGGCGAAGTCGAGTCCGCGCGCCCTTGCTCTCGCGTTCTGGTTGTCCGATCATGACTGCTGGGGGCGCTGGGGGTCTTTGTATGCGTGGTGCGTTAACGATACTTACCGCGGGCCTTGCTTTGGCTGCCTGTGCGGGCCGCGACCCGCATCCGGTATCCGTGGTTCAACCGCAGGACGCGCAAAGTGATTGCGCCATGATCCGAGCAGAGATCGAGGCCAACAACGTCCAGGCTGAAAAGCTAGCTCAGGAAAATGGTGCGAAGATCGCGCAAAACGTAGCGGCCGGCGTTGTCGGCATTGTGGTTTGGCCGGTGTGGTTTGCGATGGACGCAAAAGGCGCTGCGGGAACCGAAATGGACGCACTCAAAGCGCGCCAACAATTTCTCGCGTCATTGGCCGCGCAACGATGTCCACAATCAGGGCCGCCCCCTTATTCGCCACCGCCGCCGCGGCCCCCCACATAAAGGCGGCGCAAAAGTGCCTGCAACAGGCGCGGCGTTACCATCATGGACGAAGGACTCAGGGAAGCCATCTCGCTCGCCGTCGCTGACGCGAAGCGTCCTCTCGCACTCGAACATCTCATCAACGTGGTCCGCCACGCGCACGCGGTCGTTCGGCAGCTCCAAAGCGACCCGGCCTGCGCGAAGCAGGTCAAGCAATTCACGAAGCTCGGGCGAGACGCAGGTCGGCACGCCGCTAAATATCTCCGACCCGGGGGAGAGCTGCGAAATGGGATAAACTCACAGCGACCCAACGCATGGAGGGGATATGCGGCGCTGCATAGCTTGTACGGAGCAGCGCAATTGGACATTCTGCGCTGAGAGGCGAGCACGAAGGCGTGTGAAACTCCCTACGGAAGGAGCACGTCAATGGCAGCCGACAAAAAGGACTATCAATCTGTTTTGGGCGCTCTTGTAGATTACGGAACTTTGGCAAGCATCATCAACAAGCTCAACAGAGTGCTCATTGCAACCGAAGACACTGATCTTAAGAAATTAATTGAGCCTGTGATCACCCGCGCCGACAAAGTATTGCGCGATCTACCCATTAGCAAAAAATCCGTGAGAGCTTCTCTTCGCCAGCAGCTCAAAGTGGAGCCGTACAAGTCGGTCACTGAATATTGCCAAACATGCATCGGCTCAACGAAACCGCAATGGCAAATCATCGCCGAGCAACACGGTTGGGGCCCCAAGGTTCAGTGACCGGCGTCGACGCCGTCCGTGCCGAAACTCAGTGCGTCATCCGGCGAATGCGGATAGATAATATCGTCGCTGGCATATCGGCGACAATCCGGTTGCCGAGTTTTGTTTTAACAAAACGTCTGAACCTAAAAGCCGAAAGTCTGAGACGGGTGCTCCGCTCGGCTCGTGCGGCTTCGGCTATTTCGGATAAAAATGTTTACACTTTCACGCGTGGCTAGAAATCAGCGGCTCGTCACCGAGCAGTGCGCAAGGCCCCAAGCGACGCGTCGAATTGTATTCTAAATTGTCGAAGCAATTTTCGTCGCCCCGTCGGCTACATTTTTCCAGGACGCAAATAGCGTTGCAGTCTCCTGAGCGACCGTTGGGTCGTTTGCAAGTTCTGTAAATACCCGTTCCGCGTCATCCCAAGTAATACCATAATTCAAGAAATTACCTCCGGAGACGATTGTGTCTTTCGTGTTCCCCGTAAATCTCAAAATCGAATATTGCAAATATATTTGCCAAGCCTGCCTAAAGCGAACCCCAACTTTCGATCCAATCTTTGTTGTCACATTATCTTCCCACTTCGCAGCCAAGGCTTGAAAATCATAATATTCTTGTTTGTACTGGTACAGAGTTTGCCCAATTCGGGGAACTCCAATGATTTCCGGTTTGGTGTGATGCTCGTCCAAAAGCGTACCATACCGTTATGTTTTATCTGACCGGCTACTCGGCGGTAGAGGACCCATGGGCTATTGGGACTTGGCTAATCTTTGGGCTGATAGCCTTCGCGGCTGATCGGCGACAGCAAAAAGCATGATATGGCTATGGCGCGTCCGGCTTTGCCGGAGCGGGCTCTCGGCGCCGCGTCCCGCAGATCGCCGCGACAGTCTCTCGCGTGTTTTCCGATTGTACAACGGCACGACTTATCAACAGCGGAAGGTTGCAATTCATAAAAGCGTCTATTCCAGATAGTAGCTTTGGTGTTACTTTATATAGGTCTGACTGCCGCACGGAGCGGATGTGCTGCGATTGGGCAACCACCTCGGTCAAGTCAGCCAGCGATACTCTCTTTGCCGTTCCTTGGTTTCAAAAGGAGCATGTGCATGAGCCCGAGCAATCGATCGCCGCGACGCGCACGCAGAAACTCGTTGGCTATCTTGGTTTTGGCGCCGCTATGCGCCACGAGTGCGACGGCGGACGACACCTGCGGCACGCCGCCGAACACAGCGCGCGATAGTCTGAGGTTCGTACAATATTTTCTTAGCAAACCTCAGGACGCGCCTGCCTCTGCGATGCAGGTGGTGAACGGACGAATCTCTATCCAGTCGCCTGTTACCAACGCGGCCATGGCTTGCCCGGACATGTTTGCTTGGAAGATGTTTGCGGAAGCCGTCGGCGCCGAATTCTGGAAAAGTTGGGCGACGGACCAGGAGACCTGGCCTGGCAACGGTCTGCACGGCGACGCCGGACTTCCGCTGCCGCTTTGCGTCAAGGGCCAAAGCGGACCAAATTGCTGTAATCCCAACAGCGCCACCAACCCCGGCTACGATGAGCCGTCCTACAAAGCGAAGTCGTGCCCCTATTTTCCCGGAGACCACGCTGCGTCTGCGGCCGGGGGCATGCCCGAACGTATTGGCGTCCTGCCATCGAAGGCACATATGCTGAGCTTTGCCGCCAATCCGCGCTTTCGCGAAGTGCTCCTGCGCGACGCCGAAGTCGTGCGACTCATGGCGGAAAAATCCAGACAAACAGAAGGCCGTCAAATACGGCAATCCATGGCTGAGGTCGTTTTTAGAAACAGGTCGCTTTTCAACTACGTGTTCCAGAACGAACTCTACAACCAGGAGGGCATTCTCAGGGTCGTCCAAAAGAACGACGAGAACATTAAAACTGGCGCGCCTTATCGTGTGTCAAACGATACTGGCGTCTTCTCCGAAATTATTTTTCCGTCAGATGCCGTCATGATTAAAAGCAATTGGCTCAGCAAACAAAGAGCCGATGAAATGGGCCTAAAGGACGATCCAGCGCATCCTTACATCAAGATGAGCGTCACCTCGGCGGTTACTGACAATAATGGCACGATCCTCCAGCCGGGCGAGCATTGGCTCGTTGCGTTTCACATCTCGTCCAAGGACATTCCAAATTGGGTATGGGCAAGCTTCGAGCACGTCAACAACCCCGGACGCTGTGACTATACGGGCTGCAATGATTCATTTGGGTACGATTCGACAGATGCCGTTCCGGCGGGTCAGGCTCGAAACTACACCCGTCCGCACCAAGTCTGTGACAATCTACCACTTCCATCCAGGACTCTTGATCTCGGGAAATCATATGCACCCGGCACTCGCCGTGCGGTGCTCGAAAATATCTTTAAGGATCTCGGCATTGGAACCAAGGACAATGGAACGCTCATACCTGCTTTTTCCGATCGCGGCTGGCTGAGCTACCAGCTCAAAGGCTCCCAAGTGGAGTTTACCGACTCGATGGGGCGCCCAACCCATCTCGGCAACAGCGTGACCGAAGCGGGGTTCGTATCGACCTCGTCTTGCATGACCTGCCACGCAAGAGCTTCAGCCGCTTCGGACGGTGCCACTCCAGCGGCGTTGCGACTGCCAGCCTTAGGCGTATTCGTGAACGAAATGTCGGATTCCGGTTACTTGCCGAGCGCTTTCGGAATCCCCGTTCCCGACTGGTTTAATCGCAACGCGCAACCCCCCTCGTTGCAAGCGCTGCAAACCGATTTTGTGTGGGGCTTTCTCGCTGCTAACAGCATCAAACCATCGAGCGGCACCGAGGTAGCTTTGCGGCTGAAAACGCTAGGCAAAGGAACGTTTTTCTCCGTGCGCGAACGAGCGCTCGGCGATTGAAGAGTGGAACGACTTTTGTCTGGTCTCGACCTGACCCCGCCCATCAGGAGATTAAGAGAAGATGATCGGGTCCTACGAGGCGATCATAGTTGGAACCGGATTCGGCGGAGCCATCAACGCATGCCGTCTGAGCAAGAAATGGCCAGGACGCGTACTCGTCCTTGAAAGGGGCAAACGATACGAGCTTGGCTCGTTCCCGCGGACACCCCATGCAATGGCAAGGAATTTCTGGAATCCAGCCTTTGAGCCACGAAGCCGACCGAGGGCGGTGACCAGAATTGAGCAGCTTGGTTTGTTTGATGTCCGGAATTACAAAAACATGGATGTGGTGCTTGGCGCTGGCCTCGGTGGTGGATCGCTCATTTACGCCAATGTATTTCTGGAGCCACCGGATGAGGTGTTCTCCGATCGATGGCCCAAGAGCTGCCGAAAAGCGCAGCTGCAGCCGTACTATCAGGTATGCAAGGGCGTGTTAGGCGCGCGACCGATTCCTCCGATGCAAGGCCGGCGGCGCATCGTCCGCACCGAGTTGTTTCAGAAAGTGGCCCGACAGATCGGCCGCGACTCGCGCCTCGTCGATATCAACGTGTTCTTCGGCAACGACTTTGCCAACCCGTTGGCGCCGGGCGTGCAGGACCGGAACCGATATGGCGCGCTTCAAACGTCGTGTGTTTATTGCGCCGAGTGCGATATTGGCTGTAACTATCAAGCTAAGAATACCCTCGACCTCAACTATTTGTACCAGGCGGAAAAAGCATACGGCGCCGAAATTCGGACCGAGCATTTTGTCGATCAAATAGTTCCGGTGAATAAGAATGGTGATGCCGACCCGGCGGCAAGCGGCGAATACGGGTATCTCGTGCATTACCGCGATTTGGCACGGGGTCATGCCGAGCAACGCGCGCTCGCCAACCGTGTCGTGGTGTCGGCCGGGACTCTTGGCTCGACAGAGCTTTTGCTTCGTTGCCGCGACATATTTGGCACCCTGCGGCGCGTCGGCCGGTCGCTCGGGCGCAATCTATCGGGTAACGGCGATTTTCTAGGCTTCGTTGTCGGAACGCAGTTGCCCGCCGATCCGAATTATGGCCCGGTCATCACGCAACGCATCGACTTCAACCTCTTTAATGGTTTCGATCCGGCTCACGCGTTTATTCTCGAAGACGCGAGCTTTCCGTCGTTTGGCGCCTGGTTTGTCGACGGGGCAAGGCCGGGATTTCTGTACGTTGGAAACCTGTGGCGCTTAATTCGACACTGGCTGGCGCGCATTCGCGGTAACACGATGGGGCCGATCGGCTATGCGTTCCAGGATCTTCTGACTGACGATATCTCTTATCAAACATGCGTTCTTCTCTTCATGGGCATCGATAAGTCGAATGGAATTATGACGCTTGGCCGTAACGGCTGGCTCGATATCGATTGGCCAACGCGCGATAATTACCCGCTCTACAACGCGATCATCGAAGCAGAAAAACAATTCTGCCGGGAGGCGAATGCCCGTTTCTCGTTTCCCTTGCCGGATTGGTGGTGGCCATTCCGGAAGAATGTCAGCGTCCACGCCCTTGGCGGCTGTGCCTTGAGCGAGAATCCCGCTGATGGCGTTACGAGCGCGGCGCCCGAGACTTTTGGCCAGGTGCATGGCTACCGCAATCTTTACGTTGCTGACGGCGCAATCGTGCCGAATGCCGTGGGTGCAAATCCGACCGCGACCATATCCGCTCTTTCCGAGATGGTGGCGCACGGGATCACTAACATTTTTCCCACTATCGATTTGTGATGAGTAATTGGGGGATTTGACACATGAGCGAACCTTCAAATTTGCCAGACAAAGCGAAATCGCCGAGGCGATCCCTCATACTGGCCGGCGGCGGGTTGAAGGTCGCGTATCAGGCGGGAGTCCTGCAAGTCTGGCTCGACGAAGCAGGTCTTCGGTTTGATCATGCGGATGGCGCCTCCGGAGGCGTGTTCAATCTGGTCCAATACTGTCAAGGCTCGAGCGGCACGCAGATAGCCGATAGCTGGCGGAATTTTCCCGTTCTAGGTTCGATTTCGCTGAACTGGCGGCAATACTTTCGGCTCTTTGGAGCCGAATCCCTTCTGACCTATAACGGGTTTCGAAAAGTCGTGCTGCGCGAAAGGTGGAAGCTTGATTGGAAAAAAATTCAATCAAGCAAACTCGTTGGCACGTTCAACGCGTACGATTTTAGCAAGAATCGCTTGGTCGTCCGCACACAGGATCGAATCGATGAAGACTTTCTTGTCGCTTGCGTATCGCTGCCAATGTGGTTCCCGCCCGTGACGATCGACAACGATCGCTACATCGATGCCGTCTATATTACCGACGCCAATTTGATGGAGGCGATTTCCAGGGGAGCTGACGAGCTCTGGATCATATGGACCGTAAGCCGAAAAGCCATTTGGAAGGGAGGATTCGTAAGCACCTATTTTCAGATTATCGAAACAAGTGCCAATGGCCGTCTGAAAGCCGACCTCAACCGGATAGAGGCAAACAATGACGCAATTGCTCGCAATGGCCGGGGCGAGTTTGGCCGTCCGATTAAGGTCCAGATGCTGGCGGCGGAGGTGCCGCTAAACTATCTGATAAACTTCAAAAGCACCGATTTCACCGCCGCTGTCGAGCAGGGTATAGCCGATGCCCGTGCATGGTGTCGTGAGCGTGGAATAGCGCTTAAACCGCCCGCCGCGCCCGGATTGCTTGAATTGACATTCAACGAGACGATGCAAGGGGGATTTGCTCTGGGGGCGACGGAGCCCGAAGAGGGCCGCGAGCAGGGTATGGCGGACGCCACAACGCTCACCATGCACGCGTCAATTCAGATTCATGACCTCGATCGCTTTTTGAATGTGCCGGATCATCCCGGCGGACTGGGGGGTACGATCGATTTTCCTCCCCTAGGGGTTGGCATGGCGGCAACCACGGGCGTCTTCAACCTGCTGAAGCCCAGCTCGGACCAACACGTTAAGCTGTTTGTCTATGAGCTCGGCTTTGAGCGCGACGGAAAGTCGTATTACCTGGCCGGGCGCAAGTATGTTCATGCAGGCGGCAACGCGCTGCGCGAGACGACAACTCTTTACACTCGCTTGCACGAGGGCCGCGACGCCACCGGTCCTGTTATCGGCGCCGGGGTTCTTACGCTGAATGTGAAGGACCTTATTCTGATGTTGAGCACGATGCGGGTTCACAACGCGCGCTCCAAGTCCGACGCGTTCGCGGCGCTTGAAAGATTCGGAAAGTTCTTTCTTGGCGAGATGTGGGACAGCTACGGAATTCACCTTAACCGACACACTTGAAAGCCACGCGCCGGCGAGCAGGTCAAAACCACAAGAGCATTGGCCGTTAACATGATGAACCGAAGCGAAATGCTCAAACAGTCGCAAGATATGGAGCCGGTACACGGTTCAATCGAAGTGGCCATGCCGGCTACGGTCCTCTGGGAAGGCTTTGATCAGCCCTGGCTGTGGCCTCGCTGGAATCCCTGCTTTTTTTGGTGCGCGAATCGTCGCTTGCGACTTGGCGACAAACTGATTTGGTGCTTTGAGCCGATCAGGCCCTGGTATTGCTACAAAATGCCGGCAATTGCGAGGATTGTCGAATTGGAAACGGGCATCAAAGTGACATGGGAGGTAACCGCTATTCCGGGCTTTTATGCGCGGCACACCTATTCAATCGAAGCTTTGGGCCAAGATCGCAGTCGCTTCACATCTTGGGAGAAAGCTTGCGGCTGGGGATTTCGGTTAACTCAAGGATTTTGGCTCAAGCACTTTACGTTCGTGAAAATCCGTTCGCTGAGAGGCGTTCGCCAGCTCGAAATCCGCTATCTCGCCGGCGATCGAATAGACGCTGTAACGTTTCCTCGTCGTAACTATCTCGGATTTTTGATTTCGATTTTTTCGTTGATCGCATCCGTCGGCATTGGGATTGCGTTTGGATCATGGGCCGTGCTGGTCGCCGCAGTCTTATTCGCAACGCGAGTTGCTTATGGATTTTATGACTTATACGTCCGACTTACATGGCAGCGGCTGGGGCCTGGAATCCATGCAGTGTTAGGCGGCGGCGGAAATACGTTAGTGATAAAGGATGCAAAAGATGTGCTTGTGGTCGACACAAAGTTTCCGCCTGCAGCGCGCGCATTGAGGCGCTGGCTGATAAAGAATTCGATGTTTCCGGTTACCAAGACCGTCAATACGCATTATCACTTCGATCATTCGTATGGAAATGTACATTATCCCGACGCGGAGCGCTCGCGTACGCCACCGTGCCGGAGTTCATGGCGGAAGTTGATGGGACATGGTGGCGCCAGCACCGGGCCGGCATGCCTAATCAGGTTGTATCTGCAGTCGGTAAAACAATTGATGTGGGCGGCCTGAAGGTCGAACTGCTATATTTTGGCCCAGGCCACACGCGGGGAGACCTTGTCGTTCGCGTCCCCAAGTTCAATGTTGTGGCCACCGGCGATTTGATTTTCAACGGTTATTACATGTTCTATGACGAAGGACCACAGGGCGTGGACCTTGCGTCCAACGTTGCCATATTAGACCGGCTCGCCGATATGTGGCCAAATGCGATCTTCATGCCGGGTCACGGTCCGCTTGCGCGAGCCGACGATTTGCGACACGCGGCCGACTATATCAGGGACTTGAGCGCGCAGGCCCGGCGAGTCCGGGCGGACGGCGGTAATGAAGCAGCTGCCGTGCGCAGAATTAACTTGAACCGCTGGGATTTGATGATCCTACCGTGGTTTCATAACGACAGATTAAAGTGGGCGACCCGTCGGAGGAGTGCCCAGGCCGTATGGCGGCTTACGGAGCGCTCGCCATGACGGAGCCTTTCATTCACGCATCAGATCGGAAAGACCTTCAAGATCTTCGGAATCTCTCTCGCGCGCCCATTTTATCCTACCTGCAAAAACAGGCGGAGCCGTCCGCACCACGAGCGAAAACCGCCGCGCTGGCGCCGGCGCGTTACCCGATCCTCGCGGCATTTGCTCCGAACCGGCTATTCAAATGGATTTGGGAATATCTTTCCCATCGCATCGGGCCCAGGCATCCGTTTTTGACTTACGCAAAATCGGGTGCCGATCAGGGTATATACAAACTGGAAGGCGACGGGGAGGTTCGTATCGCTCTCGCCGGCGATTGGGCGACCGGCACTGACGAGGCGGAATGCGTCGCCGAATTGATCTCGGCGTTTAAGCCGCATTATTCCATCCATCTCGGCGACGTCTATTACGTCGGAGGGCCGGACGAGGTCGATGTAAACTTTCTCGGCATCAGGAACCCGGCAAAGGATTATGCGCCTTGCCTTTGGCCGAATGGATCGCGGGGAAGTTTCGCCCTCAACGGCAATCATGAAATGTACGCTCGCGGCTACGCCTATTTCGACCGCATGCTGCCAACACTGGGTTTGATTACGGACGAAAAGCCTCTCGGCCAAAAGGCAAGTTTCTTCTGCCTGGAAAACAGTTATTGGCGGATTATAGCGTTGGACACAGGCTATGATTCAATCGGTTGGCCCATAATCGAGTACGTCGTTCAGCCCGATTGCGCGCTTCGCCCCGAGCAAATCGAATGGCTTCGCACGAAGGTTCAGCCGCGCAATGACGATCCGCGGGGAATTATCGTTCTGACCCACCATCAATATTACTCGCGCTACGACTTTTGGTATCCGAAGCAAGCCAAACAGTTGGCGGAGTTTTTCTCACGGCCCGTGCTGTGGTTTTGGGGGCATGAGCATCGTCTGGCCGTCTATAATGAATTTCGGGTGCAGGGCGGTATTCCCGCCTTCGGCCGATGCATCGGCCACGGGGGGATGCCTGTGGACTTGCCGCCGGCAACCCCAAAGCATTCTGAATGCGCGGTTGAGTACGTCGACGAG
Organism: Xanthobacteraceae bacterium; assembly: GCA_050012575.1. Lineage (GTDB taxonomy): Bacteria > Pseudomonadota > Alphaproteobacteria > Rhizobiales > Xanthobacteraceae > BOG-931. Next base: position 24,101 of record JBEKGX010000018.1, read on the forward strand.
CGGCATTATCCGAACGACGAAAACTTGACGATTGGCTTCAATGGTCACGCTCAACTGACTCTCCGAGACGATCGATTGTCCGTCCAATATGTGGATGTCCATGGCGCCGTCATTTTTTCGGAGGCATGGATGACAAAGGCCGGCGGTCTCGAAAGAATCCCGGACCCGCCGCTTAGCCGGACGTAGGTGTGCTGAGATACTGGCCTACCTCGGGCCGGTGGCCGGAATACCCGGTCCCAGTATTCTCGCCATCGCGTTCCCGGCTGCAGACTAGCCGCCGTGTCCTCCAAGCCCTGAGCAAAAAAATAGAGCGCGACGGCGATTTGCACGATGTTGGGCAATAAGGCGCCATGAACCATCATTTGCTGCAACGAAGTTGTGAAGGTATAGGCGACGATGCCAATCCCGGCCAGGATTTCAACGACCCCGTAAAGCAGGCGAAACGATCGCGAGAGAACGTAAAGGGCGAGACCGGCAAAGATCATGCTGACCACAAGGATCGGGACCACGATGCCGACGAAAATAAGGACGCCGCTTGCGGGGCCGTGATCGGGTGAGTGAGACGCAAGGTAATATCCGATCTCGCTTGCCGCCGGCCAGAGCAGGGCAGAAATGGCTGCGAAGATCAGCAACATTCTTATCGCCCGCGCTCTGCTCGATTTTTGCATTCCCGTCTCCCGTGAGGTGGAGGCTACTGTCCCCAGGCGCCGCAGCTCGGAGTGAGTCCAACTATACCAAGAGGCTCTCTAATTGCGCGCCGAAGAAGGAAAGCTTTCGCGGCGCGCACATTATAACGTGGCTCTCGCCGGGGGCAGTCGTCCCGCGTCCCTGTCCCTCGCGTGCGAGTTACCGGCGCTATGCTGACGCTCCTGCGGCTGCCGCTGTTTCCGATCTCGGAGCCGGCGAATGGCGTTCGCTACGCTTCCGCTGATGCGCCGTATCTTGCAAACGCTATCAGAACGGAACGTCGTCGTCGGACGACGACGGCGCCGGCGGCGACGGACTTAGAGGCTCGTCTCTGCCGAGTTATTCGGCGAAGTCATATCCCGTCATCTCGACGACGCGGCGTCTGCCGGGTCGCGCGGTGCCTGCTCCAACTGTCGAAGAACAGCCAGCCCCCCTATGTAACAGCCGCGCGCACTTCCTGGTCATGCGCGACAGGCTCAAGCTCAATATCCGCTTTTCCCGCTCTGCTCGGTCTCGGTCCTTCGTGCTTCGATCCCGTCGCGCGACTTGTCTCCACGGACCTACGCCACGTATCAACAGCGGATGAGTTGCAAGTGGTAAAGGAGTCTATCCCAGATAGTGGCTTTCAGGTATTCTTCGCATTGAAGGAAAGATCGGGCAGCACGTTCAAATTCTGCCCCTGATGACGATCCTTGCGGGTGGGGGCGATGGCCACAACTCCGACGTCTCTGAAAAGCTATTTGCGGACCTCGATCTTACGAACGATAAAGCAGACAAGCGTGGCCGCGGTGACAGTGGCGGTCGTGGGGTATTATTTCACGTATCAGGACCGCATCGACTCGCGCCAACAAAATGCATGGAATGTTGTACGGACGGCGCTTGAGTGGTCCGAAAGTAAGAAGTGGGGCAACGTAGGACAGATCGCGGCTATCGAAACCCTAACGCGCGATTGCGATGCTTGGTGGTTAAATACGCCGCTCAAATACATTCTTGGCCGTGATTGCGTTGATCTAAAATCACTTTCCTTGATGTCTATGGATTTTGGCGGCCTGAAGGCCGCGGGCGCGAACTTCAGCTACGGATTTTTTGCATGCTCCAATTTTGCCGGGGCACAGCTTTCGCGGTCCCATCTCAACAATACAAGCTTTATGGCGGCGACTTTCGCCGGAGCAGATTTTTCCGGAGCTAATCTCACGAAGTCTTGCCTGTTCTTTGCCGATATTTCAGCCGCAAAGTTCGATGACCGCACCATAATCGATGACCCCAGGAATTTACTAAAGGCGTGCGTTAAGCCGGATCCCAAAACCGGAGCTCGTCAGAATATCAACGCAAAAAGCAATCCCAGGATAGATGCGGTAGCCGACCAAATTCCTCTTTGTCCCGCCGACGATCTTTGCCCGCTTCTGACCGAACGAAATGGTTGGAACTGCGGCAATTAATTTAACACCCCTCGCGCACGAAATGACGCACTGGACGCGTCACCCGTTGCGGCTCGGCCGCGATTTCGGGCGCAAGCGTTTCGGCGACGAAGGCTACGCCATGGAGGAATTGGTCGCCGAGCTTGCGCCCGCCATGCCGAAAGGATTGCGCCACGGGAGGCGCGGCCAATGGTGCCGCAATGCCTGCAAACCGGGCCTTCCGACCAGCGGAGCTTTTCGAGCCATTTGCGGGCGTTTTCGGGGGATTTGGGATATCATAAGATCGCCGCATGTGGCCTGCACCCGGTTCCGCAGACACCGAGTTAGGTGTTTTGATGGAACCGGAGGTGAGTCATGGAGCGACGAAGGTTTACGCGGGAGTTCAAGCTTGAGGCTGTGCGGCTAATCAACCTGATCCCACCAACGGCCGGGCGGCAATCGCCGTGGCGATCGGCCCCGCGCCGCACTCGGTTTTGGCTCCGATAAAGGGATTTATCGGAACCAATCAAAGGTGTTTCTGCAATCAAGTTCACTTATCGCGAAAACGCTGAATAACCTCTCTAAGGGCTCGACCGGCGCTGATGCTGCTTGCGCGGTTATAGTTCTCCAGCGGGTGCCAGTGATGCAGAATGGCACTTCCGAGGTGCGGCGTATCTCCGGCGTGGACCGCTGCTGTGGTCGCTGCCGCTGTCCGGAACATATGCGGGTTGACTGGGACGCCGAGCGTTAAGCGTGCTGTTTCAGTGATAAGTTCCCCAACATAGGCCGCCGACATAGCCTCCCCGGTCTCCGCCAGCCAAAGCGCGTTAGTGGTGTTTTTTCCCCTGCCGAGGATTGGTCGGTAGGTTTCCACGTACTTGTCGATCGCCTTACCGATGTAGTCCTCGATCGGCCGCTCGTCGGCACGTTTCTCCTTTGTCTCGTCGGCTGTAAGGATGATCCACCACGTGCTGTCCTGCTTAACGATGCTGTGGCCGATTTCGAGGGCTGCAAAATTCTTTATTCGTATGGGACAGGCCGCCTGAAGTGTCTGCATCAGCCCGTTACGCACCATCCGCGCCCTGGTGAGCTTGGTCAGTTTCTCCGCTGTTTCGGCTTCGGCGATGTGTGTCAGTCCGGCCTCGACGATGAGCTCCGTAAGAACAACGCGAGCCCATTTCGACTTGGGCTGCATCTGCGAGAACAGCTCGCGCTCGATCTCCATCAGCCAAGCGACGTCTTGCTCAGGCGCGATCAGCTGGGTGATGCGCTTAAGCTTCTGAATCGAACCATAAACCGTTACCGAACCAACCCGCTGCTTAAGCTCCTCCACGAAAGGTTCGACCAGGTCCGGCGTAACATGGGCGCCTGGTTCTGCATGTGGATCAAGCCGCTTTGACCTCGCGACAAAATCCAGAAACAACCCATTTTTTTGAGCCAGCGTATGCTGCGTCACACGGCGAAAGTGACTGGCTGCGCCGCCTCCTTTTAGGCGGACCCCCTGCCGACACGCTGTCACCCAGGCGATCCTCTCGGCTGAAGGCCACTCTTCGATCGGAAGAGACCGGATCTCCGGTCTTTCCGATTTGGCTTTTTGCTGTTCGATGCTCATCGCCCGGGCTCCTGGTCATCCGGATCAAACCTCAGATGCTCTCTGATGATTTTCCCGAACTCCCGACTTGCCTGGATCGTTTCGAGGCCACAGTAGAAGTTAATCGTCGTCCTTATGTTTCGGTGGCCTAGGAGCCGTCGAACCGTTTCGTAATCTCCTGGATGATGTTCCAGATAGATGGCGGCGGCGGCGTGCCGGAATTGGTGGAGCGTGATCCGCAGTCCGGTTGCTTTTTTGATCCGCTCGGTGATTTGAATGCCGAATAAATGCGCACTCTTTGGTTTGCCTTCGGGCCCTGGGAACAGCCAGTCTGCATTTGCTCCGCGAAGAACGGAGGGACGGTGCTCCTGCACGTATTCATCGATCAGCCCCGTCACATAGTCGTCGAGTTCGAAGGTCAGATCGACCCGGTTCTTGACGTCGTAGTGAGGGAACACCAGCAGATAGTTTGAGTCCAACCCTCCCGGCCTGACTAGATTTTCGTCGAGGCGTATGGTGGCAAGGTTCGCCGCCCTCACCGGTGCGACGGTTTCGATCGCGGTTGCCACCGCTATCTCGGCCATAACCGCCGCTTTGACCGGCGACTGATCCTTCCGGCGGCGCGCCTCCTTCATCAGCTCGGTCGGATAATTGACGACCCGCTCCCAAACCTTTCCGTGCAGGATTTGTCGAATGAGCTTCATATTCTTCGGCGTCAGACCCTCCGCTCGATGCTTCTCCAGTTTTGCTCGGATTTCTTCGAGTTGTTCCAAACCTGCCTCATCAAGACATCCGACGGAGCGGGCAACTGCTAAAGTTTTTTTTCCAAGGTCGATGGTCGACGTTTTTGGTTCGGCGCCGGCCTTCTCCCATTCGGCGTCTACGACTTTCTCGACCAGACCGGGATCGAGGAGCGTCGAAAGAGTCTTTAAGCTTTCGATCGGAGTGCCGAGCCGTACCGCCTTCTTGGCTAGCGAGACGAGATCCACCTTCCGGGTGCGGATGGTCGAGACCTTGCATGGGCTGAGACGCTTTCCATCGATCCCGCGCCGCGGCCGCGTTAGCGAGTCGAGATGGTTCTGAACCTCCTTTTGTAATGAGAGGGGAAAGTCCTGCCAGCGGGGCCATTCGGTCGTTGCCTTGAGCGGCGGTTCGGTCAGCGTTTGCTGTGGCCATCTTTTGAGTCCGCGGCTGGCGTTCCAGGCTCGGGCAATCGCTCGCCGCGCTTTGGTGTCGGTCGCAAGAGCGGTCGTCTTGGCGCGGTAGGCCATGTAGTTGTCAACCACCGTGTCGTCGACGTCCGCCGGCATGATGCCCTTAAGGCTGCAGAACCGGATCAGCCCGGAGAGTTTGCCTTTGCGCGAAAGGTCACTAAGCTTTCGACGAAGCGCCTTCCATTCAGGGATCAGCGGCGTGCCGCGTTTGGGCAGATCATTGTCCTTTTGGAACCAATGAATTGCTGCCTTCGCATTCGACTTGTGGTTGGCGAGCGTTTTCCAGGCGACGCCAGTGTTCGAGTGATGAAGTAGGTTGATCTGTAGCGCCACGGCGCCCCAGCGGGCGGCGATGCTCTCGGGCGGCCGCCCGAGCGCCTTCGCGATCTGCCGAAGCGATGAACTCCAGTGTGTCCGCGTTGCCGGCAGCTGGTCGCTGGCTAGCTCGATCGCCGCGATCGCGTCGGCGAAGGAAGGCTCGAGTAGTTGGTTTTCGGTCATTGGGATCACCTCACTCATGTACCGTGTCGGATCGGGGTGCACCTGCATGTATTACGTAGTATTTTAGGATAGTGTTTCAAGTAAATAAAGGTGGTGTTGGTGCGTGAACCTTCCTAATCTAGTCATCGCTGTGTCATCTTCATGTATCCTGATGTATTAAGATTGATAATTATTCCAACATCTAGGCGAAGATCTGGCGGAAGCTTGGGCTGGCTCCGGGCATATCTTTCTCTAGGTCAATGTCGGTCACGATTACTGCTCGCTCGTCGACAAGCGCTGCCGGGACTTCATCCACTGGAGCAGAGCGGGCTCGGCATAACGAATCGAGCGGCCGATGCGCATGAACAGTGGGCCATCGCCGCGCATGCGCGCCTTGGCCAGCCAGGACACGCTGACTTTGAGAAGCCGGGCGGCTTCCTTTGGCGTCAGCAGCACCAAGGCCGGTGCGGCTGGCTTCTGCAGCGTCACGCCCCCGGCAAGAGAATATTGCGACGTCATTTCTGTTGATTCCCCTTTTGGCAGTGATGCGCCTCAAGGCGCTAAGGCCCGGACCTCCAGGCCTTCGCTCGCCAACATGGGGAAAACTCAGGGATCGGTCACATCGACAAATCGACTCAACGCGCGTGGGGGTTTTGTCGATGCAAACGCTTCCGGCTGCGCTCCAACCGTTTCCCGCATGCCTCTGCACTGGGCGACCGCATCCAGGGGTACAGGAAGGATTCAAGAGCCTGTGCGGCTTCGAACAACCAGCCGCTTCGGGCCTGGTTCGAGCGGTCCTTGCGCAGGGTTGGCGCAACACCGGCCTTATCAGCAATCTCCAACAGCAAAGCCGTGAAACCGTCATACCATCCCAAGACGGGACGACCGCCTTCGCCCGCTTCGTGAGCCAAATCTGCATAGGCGACCATGCAAACATGTCCGATCCGAGCCGCTTCCCGCTGGAATGCAGAGATAAGCTCCTGCGCTTTGGTCAAAGATCCAACCGCGGGATCACGGGCGAGAAATTTCGCCGTTTGAGATGTCACTTCAATTTCAACGCGACTCCGTAATCCAGTTTCGTGCCCGCTCAGGAGTTTGGATGCGTCGGTCAAATGCCTTGCAACGGACAGCAGCGCCTTTGCCACCGGTAACACTTCCATGCTTTCCTGCTCCGCCAGCCATGCACCTATGATGCGCCCGATTCTGAAATACAATTCGTGGGCACCAGCCTGGTCGAAAGCCTGTGCGACGCCAAGATCAGCGAGGACGCTCTTCAACTCACCTTCGCTGCGAACAGGCGAAGCTAATGATGCTCCTCCAATGGCCAATCGCCTCATGCAAAGCTCACTGGTGAGGGACGCCGCATCATCCGATTAGCGCTCATGCGGCTGTTCGAAGCTTGCCTAGCTCTCTCGCGGCCTTAGCTAAAATACTCGCAACGTGCGCCCCCCATCGGTCAAGCGCATCCTTTCGCTCCGAAAGGAACTCATGTCGCTGGTAGACGGCCGCAACTCCTGAGATCGTGCCGGATTGGTGATTAAGGATCTTATCTGCGACATGCGGCGCAATGCCGAGACGCGCCATTCCAGAAACGCAGGTCCGGCGCAGATCATGGAGCCGCCACCCCGTCACTCCAGATGGCCGGTCGAGTTCGCGTTTCGCTTTACTGAACTCCTGGAACGGTTTCAGTCCAAACAGAGAGAAGACGTACGGTCCCCTATTATTGACGCATTTCAAAACAGCGACGGACTGATTGGAGAGGTGCACGACGTGGGTCTTGGCATTTTTTGTGCGCGATTTTGGAATAGTCCAAATTCGCTGCGCGAGATCCAATTCCTCCCATCGCATCTGGGCGACCTCCTCGCGCCGTTGGCCCGTGAGCGCCAGAAGCTCAACGATGCCGCCAAAGCTTTCGCCGATCTGTCTCGCGGCTAGGATGATGCGCCCGAGCTCCTTGTCCTCCAAGACACGGTCTCGCGCGATTTCCTTCGTAGGCAAGGGCACCCCCTCGGCTGGAGATTGCTCAAGCACAGCTCGACCGACGCACCAGCGCAGGAACGTCTTGATCGATTTTAGGGCCTTATTAGCCGCGGCTGGCGCGCCACGTTGTTCGATAGCAGAGACGACTTCAATCACATCTCGCTTGCTAATCTGATGAATGCTACGGCTGCCCCATGGTTTTCCAATCTCCCGACGCAGTAGCCTCGAAATCTCGCCCCCGGAGCGATTCTGTGACAGACGTTGAGCGATAAACGTCTCGAGCAGATCCTCCACCCGATCGGCTACGACCCGGCGATTGGCCTCACGCTTTTCAGCTGCGGGATCGCGCCCTTCCCGCTTTGCTGCGAACACCTTCTGCGCTGCGATGCGCGCCTGATGAAGCGTTACGCGTCCATATGGACCGATGGTATATTTGCGCAGCTTCGAACCGGCTCCTCCGGCACGATACAGGACGACGAATACCTTGCGACCTTTCGGCGTGACTTTCACGCCAAAGCCAGGAAGACCCGTGTCCCAGTGAACGACATCTGATGCTGGTGTCGGCAGAGCGTCGATGGCACTCTTCGTCAGTTTGATGCGAGGCATGGAAATAGCACCCCCTTTGGCGGCGCTACCTGCACGTCGAATAGGTAGCATCGCAGATGAAATCACGGGAACAAACGTGGTGCTGTGTCCGCATCCCTGCAAGTGAAATCAACGTGTTATGAACCATGGGCAATCAGCTTCCATCCCAGGGAATCATGAATCCGAGAACCACCGGGGAGAGGTGCGGTTGCTTCGCTTCGCTCGCAATGACAGTCTCGGCTCCGGAATGACATAACCAATAAAGGCCCGGTGTTAGCGCTGTGGCCACGCGGGAGAGGAAACGTCATGGCTGCGGACGCGGCAGTCACGGTGGCGGCGCGGCTCGATCGCCTGCCGCCGTCGCGCTACACGCGCAAACTGGTCACGCTCCTGTCGCTGGGCGGCTGGTTCGAGTTCTACGATCTCTTTTTCACCGCCTACGTGGCGATCGGGCTGTTCAAGGAAGGCATCTTCAAGCCGACCACGCAAGGCTTGTTCGACTTCCAGGGCTTTGCCAGCTTCGTGGCCGCGCTGTTCGCCGGGATGTTCGTCGGCACACTCCTCTTCAGTTGGGTTTCCGATCGCTTCGGCCGCCGCTCAATCCTCACCTTCGCGCTTCTTTGGTACTCGATCGGCGTGCTGGTCATGGCGTTTCAGCACACGCCGGAGACGATCGATTTATGGCGGTTCATCGCCAGCATCGGGCTTGGCGTCGAACTGGTGAACATCGATTCCTATGTGTCGGAGCTGGTGCCCAAGGAGCAGCGCGGGCCGGCCTTCGCCTACATGCACTTCATTATGTTCACGTCCGTGCCCGTGGTCGCGTTCCTCTCCTGGCGTTTGGTGCCGCTGACCATTTTCGGCCTCGATGGCTGGCGCGTGGTTGTGATCATCGGCTCGATCGGAGCGGTCGCCATCTGGTGGATTCGCCTCAAGCTGCCGGAGTCTCCGCGCTGGCTAGCGCAGCACGGCCGCATCGCCGAAGCCGAAAGCATCGTCGACGACATGGAACGCCGCATCCGCACCGAAACCGGCCGCGAGCTGGCGCCGCCGGAAATCGTGGCGGGCGAGGCCGAGCGCAAGGCCGGCGCCTGGACGGAGATGTGGAACGCCACCTATCGCGGCCGCACGATCATGCTGGTGATCTTTAATCTGGTGCAGACGATCGGCTATTACGGATTTTCCAGTTGGGTGCCGGCGCTGCTGATTTCGCAGGGCATCGGCGTTACCAGGTCGCTCGCCTATACGTTCATCATCGCGATCGCGGCGCCTATCGGCCCGCTGATCGGCATCTATTTTGCCGACCGCTTCGAGCGCAAATGGCAGATCGCGTGGGCGGCGATCGGCATCGCGGTGTTCGGGCTGTTGTTCGCCCAACAGTCGAGTGCGGCCGGCGTGATCGTGTGCGGGCTGTTGATCACGCTCTGCAACAATTGGCTCGCATTCTCGTTTCACGCCTATCAGGCCGAACTCTATCCGACCCGCATCCGCGCCCAGGCCGTCGGCTTCGTTTATTCGTGGAGCCGGTTTTCCGCCATCTTCTCCGGCTTTCTCATCGCCTTCTTTCTCGGTCGCTACGGGACCATCGGCGTGTTCAGCTTCATCGCCGGCGCCATGGTGGTGGTGTTCATCGTCATCGGGTTCTTCGGGCCGGCGGTGACCAAGCGGCGGCTCGAAGCCATCGCCGCGTGACGCCGGCGACGACGAACAAAAAAAAGCGCCCCGGAAAACCGGGGCGTTCTCTTAACTGACGCGACGCTACGCTTACGCAGCCTGTTTCTGCTCGACCGTTTTACCGTTACCGATCGGGATGGTGCGCGGCTTCTTCGCCTCAGGAATCTCACGCACCAGGTCGACATGCAGGAGACCGTGCTCGAGCTTGGCGCCCTTAACCTGGACAAAATCGGCGAGCTGGAACACGCGCTCGAACGCGCGCGCCGCGATGCCCTGATAAAGCACGTCACCGTGCTTCTCTTGCTCCTTGGCGTTTTTCTCGCCGCGGATGGTCAAGGTGTTTTCCTTGGCTACGATCGAAAGTTCGGGCTCGCTGAAGCCGGCTACGGCGACCGTGACGCGATACTCGTTGTCTCCGGTCCGCTCGATGTTATAGGGCGGGTAGCCTGGAGCGGCGCCATCGCTGCCCTGGTCGAGCAACGAGAACAGCCGGTCAAAGCCAACGCTAGAACGATAAAGGGGTGCAAGATCGAAAGTTCGCATGGCATATCCTCCTTGTGAAGCGACATGCGGGGAACCCGCCTTGGGGGCCGGGTCCTGTGGATGATGCGCAGCCGTCTTAAGGCCTGCGCAGACATGAAATGGGGATACCCCGCTTTCGCTGCAAGGGGTGGAAATAGCCTTCTCCCGTAAGGGGAAAGGGCGATGTAAGCGGTACCTGCACCGCGCTTGAAAGTTCCGATGAAACTCATCTCTATTCCCGCAAATCCGGTTCCCGAAAACGCAGTTACCGGCATGCTGAAAACGCCGGACGGCGTGTCCTTGCGATTCGCGCGCTTTGCGCCGCCGGCCGGGCGCCGCGGCACGGTGTGCATCTTTCCCGGCCGCACTGAGTGGATCGAAAAATATTTCGAGACCGTTCGCGACCTGCGCAGCCGGGGCTTCGCCGTTGCCATCCTCGATTGGCGCGGCCAGGGCTTGTCGGATCGCGCGTTCAGCGACCGCCTCAAGGGCCATATCGGGAACTTTTCCGAGTTTGACACCGATCTCGAAACCTTCATGCGCGATGTGGTGCTGCCGGATTGTCCGCCGCCGTTCTTTGCGCTCGCCCATTCGATGGGCTCGGCCGTGGTCATCCGCGCCGTCCACCGCGGCCAGCGTTGGTTCGATCGTGTCGTACTATCCGCGCCGATGCTCGGGATCGCCTTTGTTGGCTCGTTGGCGGTCGCCGGCACGGCCACGTGGGCGATGCGAACCTGGGGCCTCGGCACGATGTATGTGCCGGGACGCTATCCGGGGGTGCTCGATTTGCGGCCCTTCGCCGGCAATATCCTGACCGCGGATCCGGTGCGCTATGCCCGCAACGCCGCGATCCTCGAGGCGGAGCCGGCGCTCGCTCTGGGCGGGCCGACGGTCGCCTGGTGCGACGCCGCGTTTCGCGCCATGCGCGTGATCGGCGATCCGGCTTATCCCGCGCGTATCCGCCAGCCGATTCTTATCGTCGGCGCCGGGCGCGACGTCATCGTGTCGAATACCGCGATCGAGGAGTTTGCCACCTTGCTTCGCGCCGGCTCGCACCTCGTCGTCAACGGCGCCCAGCACGAACTGCTGATGGAGCAGGATCGCTATCGCTCGCAATTCTGGGCGGCGTTCGACGCCTTCGTTCCCGGCACGCCGCTGTTTTAGTCATTCCGGGACGCGGGCGCAGCCCGCGGGCCCGGAATCCATAACCCCGGAATGAGAGGGTTTGTTGCCGGCAGAGCATTTGTTGAAGCGGTGGTGATTATGGATTCCGGGCTCGCCGCTACGCGGCGCCCCGGGATGACACTCACCCCTTCAACATCTCCATCGCCTGCGCGTGCACGCGGCGGTCGCCGGCGGCGATGATTTTTCCGCCCGCATGCGGCCGGCCATTGTCCCAGGTGGTGACGATGCCGCCCGCGCCTTCGATGATCGGGATCAATGGCAGCACGTCGTACGGCTTGAGTTCGGTCTCGATTACCAGATCGACGTGGCCGGCAGCGAGCATGCAATAAGCGTAGCAGTCGCCGCCGTAGCGCGACAATTGCGCGGCTTCCTCGACGCGGTGAAATGCGCGCCGATCGTCCTCACCCATCAGCAGCGGACTAGTCGTGAGCAGCACCGCGTCGTTCACCGCCGCGCAGGCGCGCGTGCGCAGCGCGCGATCGCCGGCCGGCCCGCGATAACTGGCGCCGCTGCCGTCGCCGGTGAATTGTTCGCGGGTGAACGGCTGATGCATCATGCCGTAGATCGGCTCGCCGCGCCGCGTGAGCGCGATCAGCGTGCCCCATGCCGGCATGCCGCAGATGAACGATTTGGTGCCGTCGATCGGATCGAGCACCCAGACATATTCGGCGTCGGGGCGTTCGGCCTCGAACTCCTCGCCCAATATGCCGTGCTCGGGAAACGTCTTTTTGATCAGCGCCCGCATGGCCGCTTCCGCGGCGCGGTCGGCGGCCGTGACCGGATCGAAGCCGCCGGAGCGGCTCTTGTTCTCGACGCCGAGCGCGGTGCGAAAGAACGGCCGGATGGTCTCGCCGGAGACGGTGGCAAGCTCTTCCACGAAAGCTGTAAAGTCGATCGCGGTCATCGATGGGCTATCCGCCTCGCGGTTCCGACTATCGGAATCCGGTGACGCCCGCAATTCAGTTTGGGCAATTGCGGTGTTGCCGATTGGACACGCCGGCGCCGGAAACAGTTTTCCCCGACTGAATGTTCAGGCGCGCCGGTGGCTCATTGCCTTAATTTTACGCAACTGCGCATAGCGGTCGGGCGCAAGAAGAACCTGTTGGCAAACCAATACTTTTGGCCGCGTTCCGTTCGCCGCGATCGCGCTTATGCCCTGTGGAAGACCTGCTCTGCACAATTTGCAGGAGATTCCAGGGGAAAATGCCGGTGAACTAGGTCAACACGACTTGCGTTTTGTGCGACGCGGTGTATGTTGTTGCAGTGCGGTATCGCGAGATTCTCTCGCGCTACCGTCGCCCTCCTTGGGCGTTTCCTCCCTAGACTTGGGCCGCTCCCGCAAGGTGGGCGGCCCTTTTTCATTTCACGCGGCCGGCAGGCGTTACCCGCCTGGGAACCCTGTGAGCTATTCCGCCGCCGCCCGATAGGGTCGCAATTCCTCGAGCGGGATCGCGGCCAGGCGGTCGGCGAGGATTTCGAATTCCTTGGCCAGTTTGGCGAATGACGCCGCCTTCTGATAGCGGCGCTCGTCCATATACAGCGCGCGATTGATCTCGAGCTGGATGGCGTGCAGGCCGGCGGTTGGATTGCCATAATGCTCGGTGATGAAGCCGCCCGCATATGGCTTGTTACGGCTGACCGCGTAGCCGAACTCGCGCATGGTCGCCTCGATCGTCTCGGCGACCAGGGGGACGCAGCTCGTGCCATAGCGGTCGCCGAGGACGAGATCGGCGCGCGGCCGCTCGTCCTTGGCGCCGGTTGCGGAAGGCATGGAATGGCAGTCGATGAGCACGGCGGCGCCGAAATCGCGGTGCAGGCGCATGAATACACGCCGCAATGTCCGGTGATAGGGCTTGTAGAGGCCGTCGATCCGTTTGAGCGCTTCGGCGACGGAAATGCGCTGGTCGTAGATTTCCTGGGCGTCGCCGACCACGCGCGCCACCGTGCCGAGCCCGCCCGCCACCCGCATCGAGCGGGTATTGGCGAATGACGGAAGCCGGCCGTCGAACATGCGCGGATCGAGCTCGTAGGGCTCGCGGTTGACGTCGACATAGCAGCGCGGGAAGTGCGCCCGTACCAGCGGGTGGCCGCGCGCTACCACGCCGGCGATCAACTCGTCGACAAAGGAATCCTCGGACCGGCGCAAGGTGGCGAGATCGAGCCGCGAGGCGAGCAAGAACTCGCGTGGATAGACGCGGCCGCTATGCGGTGAATTGAACAAGAGCGGCGCGCGGCATTGTGCCGGCTCGGCCGCCTCGAACGGAGGGTCGAACTCGTCCTGGGTTTCCCACATGACGCTTGAGCGTTCCGTAAGGCTTAACGATTAACGATCCGGCAATCGAATAACGATCCCTAGCGTGCGCCAACGGCTATTGTCCAGCGCGCTGCGGCCAAGCGGCGCAACCTTCACCTCATGTTTACCCGCCATCGGGCTTATGGAATGTAGAGGGCCGGCTTTCAGCCGGAATCGAGCGGCAATGCCAAAAATCCTGCTTGCGGAAGACGACGTCGACATGCGGCGGTTCCTGGTCAAGGCGCTGCAAAATGCCGGCTTTGAGGTCATGTCCTACGACAACGGTCTCTCAGCCTATCAGCGCCTGCGCGAGGAGCCGTTCGAGCTGTTGCTCACCGATATCGTCATGCCGGAGATGGACGGCATCGAACTGGCGCGCCGCGCCGCCGAGCTCGATCCCGATATCAAGATCATGTTCATCACCGGCTTCGCCGCGGTCGCGCTCAATTCCGATTCGACCGCGCCCAAGCACGCCAAGGTGCTTTCCAAGCCCATCCATTTGCGCGAACTCGTCAACGAAGTGCAGAAATTGCTCGCGGCGTAGTTTCGTAGCCTCGGGACTCCATTCTCTCCCCCAATCAACCGATCCCGGATGTCGCTCTGCTCCATCCGGGCTACAATGGCTTATTCCGGCGGACGCGCATGAAATCCGAAGCCATCACCTATTCCATGGGTCCGCTCACCGCCGAGGGCGCGCTGGTTTACGACGAGAGAGTCTCGCGTAAGCGTCCGGCGGTGCTAATGGCGCCGAATTGGCTCGGCCTCACCGACGAAGCGATCGCGCGGGCAAAATTGGTTGCCGGCGACCGCTATGTGGTCTTCGTCGCCGACATGTACGGGCAGAGCAAGCGTCCGGCCGATTTCAAGGAAGCCGCGGCATTGGCCAACCCGCTGCGCAAGAACGCGGTCGAGCAGCGCCGCCGCGTGCGCGCCGGCTACGATACCCTCGTCGCCGAAGCCGCCCGCCGCAATCTGATCGACGGTCGCCGCGCCGCGATCGGTTTTTGCTTCGGCGGCGGTAACGTCCTCGAACTCGCGCGCGACGGCGCCGACATTGCCGCGGCGGTTTCGATCCACGGCGATCTCAAGACCGCGGCGCCGGCAAAGGCGGGCGCGATCAAGGCCGCGCTTCTTGTCACGCACGGTGCGCCGGATCCGGTCGCGCCGAAGACGGACCGCGACGGCTTCGAACGGGAGATGGATTTAGCCGGCGCCAAATGGCAGATGCTCGTCTTTAGCGGCGTGCTGCACGCTTATACCGACCGTGGCGCCGACAATCCTCCGGTCGCCGCCTGGAACGAGCCGGCGACACGGCTGACTTACGCGCTCACGCAACAGTTCTTGTCGGACGCTTTCGCCGGGCGGCTGTAATGCGGTCCTTTAGCTCTCGCGCCGTGACGACGC
Organism: Xanthobacteraceae bacterium; assembly: GCA_050012575.1. Lineage (GTDB taxonomy): Bacteria > Pseudomonadota > Alphaproteobacteria > Rhizobiales > Xanthobacteraceae > BOG-931. The sequence goes on from JBEKGX010000018.1 coordinate 39,113, forward strand.
CGCCTGCGCCACGCGGCGCTTCTCGTGCGCGACGCGCAAACGAGGCGCGGCATCGTGCCTGCCGTGGAAATTGCGGGCCATGATGCCGGTGGCCGCAGAATGCGCAACTTTGCCAGCTTCTTCTTTGCGCTCGACCACGAGGTGGCGCGCGGCCGGCGCTTTCATTCCCGTTTTTTGCGTGACTTTCGCCGCTGCATTTTGCTGTTGTGCCTCGCGTAACCGCGCCTGCTCGAAATAGGCGAAAGCCGGCAGCCCGCGGCACGGCAACCGCCGCACGAAGGTGAGCTTGGAATCGTTCAATGGCGACTTTCGCCACGCTTCGACGGTGCGGCCGGTGACGCGCACGACGTAAGTTCGCGTCTCGCGCGGCAGCGCGCGGTGATGGTCGAGCCATTCGCTGACGCGACGGGCGCCGGCATTGTAAGCGGCGGCGACGAAACCGAGATTGCCGAAATGCGCGCGCAGCGCGTGCAAGAGCCGCGCCGACGCCGGGATCGCCTGTCGCGGATTGAACGGATCGCCGACGCCTTCGGCGATGGCGACCCGCGGCATGAATTGCGCGATGCCGAGCGCCCCCACCGGGCTCACCGCGTCCTGCCGCAGCCGGCTCTCCTGCCAGATCAGATTGGCGAAGAAGGGAACCGGCAGGTCGTTGTCCTGGGCGGAGATCATGAGCGCGCTGCACAGACCGTCGAGCGACTCGGCAATTTCGGTGTCGAAATTCGCATCGGTGCTCGCCGGGGCGGGGGATTGCGGCGGCGCCGCCGCTTCTTCGTCCTGATCGTGCGCGGCGTCGAACGATTCCACGAAAGGCACCGCGAACACGCGGTCGGATTTTCCGAGCGCCGGCTCGAACGGCGATGACAGCGGACTGGTGCCGATGGCGAGAACCGAATCCTGATCTTTGGCCTCGGGCTCGGCGGCATTGAGACCGATCAACAAGATCGCCAGCGCAACGAGTGGTCGCATCCCCGCTCCCCACAGAATGCCGTCGCGGCGTCGCCTGACGCCGCCGCGCAAATCAAAATGAGAAAGTCCCCTCGACTAGCTGCGCAGATGCCCGGCCAAGCGGGCGCTTTTTGGGAAAGATTAGGATTTCGGTGAGGCTATTCAGGGCGATTCCGAGCCGAGATGTGGCGCGTCTGTGATTTTGAAACTTTGCGCGCGAAGGCCGGACGCAAAAGCCAGATTGGAAACGTTGTAAACACCTTGCGCCAGGGCGGTGAAAGGCGGATATTAGTTACGTTCGAGACCAATTGCCGGCGGGGTTCCACTGCCGCTTTTGTCCTGGGGAGGTTCCGTGGCTCAACACGACACAAAAATGGACGCCAAAGTTCGCAACACGGAGATTCGCAAGGCGGAAGCCAAAGCACCCCGGCGCGAGGCTTCGTTTGCCTACCAGCCGGGCTTCGGCAATCACTTTGTCTCCGAGGCGGTTGCCCGCGCGCTGCCGGTCGGCCGCAATTCGCCGCAACGGCCGCCGCTTGGGCTTTACGCCGAGCAGATTTCGGGGACCTCGTTCACCACCGCGCGCGCGGAAAACCGCCGCACCTGGACTTATCGCATCCAGCCCTCGGTCGTGCACCGGCCCTATGCGCGCATCGACAACGGCCTGATCCGCAGCGCGCCGTTCAATGAGATCGACGCGACGCCGACACAGTTGCGCTGGTCGCCGTTCCCGATCCCGAGGAAGCCGACCGACTTCGTCGACGGCATCATTACGCTTGGCGGCAACGGCGATGTCGCCACGCAAGTGGGCATGGCGATCCACGTCTATGCCGCCAACCGCTCGATGACCAATCGCTGTTTCTATAATGCCGACGGCGAAATGCTTGTCGTGCCGCAACAGGGACGCGCCCGCTTCGTCACCGAGCTGGGTGTCATCGAAGCCGCTTGCGGCGAGATCGTCATCATTCCGCGCGGCTTGCGGTTCCGCGTCGAGCTGCCGGACGGGCCGTCGCGCGGCTACATCTGCGAGAATTATGGGGCGATGCTGCGGCTGCCCGAACTCGGTCCGCTCGGCGCCAACGGCCTTGCCAATCCGCGCGACTTCCTCGCGCCGGTCGCGGCGTACGAGGATGTCACGGCGCGGTGCAGCCTGGTCGCCAAATTCCAGGGCAATCTGTGGGCGGCGGAGATGAATCATTCGCCGCTCAACGTCGTTGCCTGGCACGGCAACTTCGCGCCCTACAAATACGAGCTCGCGCGCTTCAACGTCATGGGCAGCATCAGTTTCGATCACCCCGACCCGTCGATCTATTCCGTGCTCACCGCGCCGTCCGACCTGCCCGGCGCCGCCAATATCGATTTCGTCATCTTCCCGCCGCGCTGGCTCGTGGGCGAAAATACGTTCCGGCCGCCCTGGTATCACCGCAACGTCATGACCGAGTTCATGGGTCTGCTGCTCGGCGCTTACGACGCAAAGGCGGAAGGGTTTCTGCCGGGCGGCGCCAGCCTGCACAATTGCATGACCGCGCACGGTCCCGATGCCGAAACCTGGGAGCGGGCAACGAAGGCGGAGCTAACACCGCACAAGATCGAGGACACCATGGCGTTCATGTTCGAAAGCCGCTTCGCCATGCGGCTCACGCGTTACGCCGTGGAATCTTCCGAGCTTCAGCACGATTACTTCGAAGGCTGGCAGGGGCTGGATAGGCATTTTTCGGCGAAGTAATTCTATTCATCGATTGCCCGCGGCTCTGGCGAAAAGGATGGAACGTAGCCGGAGCGCCGGACGCCGACGACCTTATCGACGCTTACTTCAACCGCTCGCTGGGTGCCCTGCAAAGCGCGGCGAAGGATGGCGCGCTGCTCGGCACGATCGCGGCGATAGCGCAATCGATCGAAACCTCGCTGCGCGCCGGCGGCAAACTCCTGATCGCAGGCAACGGCGGCAGCGCCGCCGACGCCCAACACTTGGCGGCAGAATTCCTCTCGCGCTTTTTGGTCGAGCGGCGGCCGTTCCCGGCGGTCGCACTCACCACCGACACCTCGGTGTTGACGGCGGTGGGTAACGATTATGGCTTTGAGCATGTCTTCGAGCGTCAGATCCGCGGCTTGGGTCGGCCCGGCGACGTGTTTCTCGCCATCTCAACGTCGGGGCGCTCGCGCAACATTCTGTTGGCGCTCCAGGCCGCGCGTGAAACCGGCCTGGTCACGATCGGCTTCTCCGGCGCCGAGAATTCCGAGATGCGCGGCCTGTGCCGGCACTTTTTGGCCGCTCCGTCGCGCGAAACCGCGATCATTCAGCAGATTCATCTGGTCGCCGGGCACGCGATCTGCGCGCTGGTGGAACGCGCGCTGCTGGAATGACGGATGACGCGTACGGGGGTGGCGCCGCCGCCGAAAGACCGGTATTGAAATGCGGGGATATTCCTGCGGCATGGCTACAAATGCTCGGACTGAAAGTTAGCCCGCGCATAGTACTCGTCGTTGCGCATGACCTTGCGGCGACGGCGGCGGCCATCGTTGCGAGCTTTTACATCCGCTTCGAGGCGACCGGCGTCGCCGACCGGCTGCATACGCTGGTCCTGTTCCTGCCCGGCTTCATCATTTACGCCGGCATCATCTACTCGCTGTTTCATCTCTACGAATCGAAATGGCGGTTTGCCTCGCTTCCCGACCTTGCGAACATCGTTCGCGCCGCGTCGGTGCTCGCGGTGTCGATACTGGCGCTCGATTACGTGCTGGTGGCCCCGAATGTGCTCGGGCTATTCTTCTTCGGCAAAATCACCATTCTGCTCTACTGGATCTTGCAGATCGTTTTCTTGAGCGCGTCGCGGATGGCGTATCGCTATTTCCGCTATACCCGCACGCGGCACCACGCGCACTCGCCGGAATCCAGTCCAGCGCTGGTGCTCGGCCGCGCCGCAGACGCCGAGGTGCTGTTGCGGGCGATCGAGAGCGGTGCAGTCACCAAGATCTGGCCGGCCGGCATCCTTTCACCGTCGGCCGCCGATCAAGGGCAGAGCATTCGCGGCATCCCCGTTCTCGGCGGCTTCGAAGCGCTCGATGCCGTGGTCAGCGATCTGGCGGAGCGCAACACCATAATTGCCCGGGTGATCTTCACGCCGTCGGCGTTCGAGCCGGATGCCAAGCCGGAGGCCACGCTGATGCATGCGCGCCGGCTCGGTCTGACCGTGAGCCGGCTGCCGTCGCTTGCCGACGGCGCAGAGATGCCGCGGCTTGCGCCGGTCAATGTTGAAGATCTGCTGCTGCGGCCGAGCGTCAAGATCGACTATGCGCGGCTGGAAAGTTTTCTAAAAGGCCGCTCGATCGTGGTGACCGGAGGCGGCGGTTCGATCGGCGCCGAGATTTGCGATCGTACGATCACCTTCGGCGCCGAGCGGCTGCTGATCATCGAAAATTCCGAGCCGGCGCTGCATGCGGTCCTTGAAACTCTCGCCACCAAACGCGCACAAGCGTCGATCACCGGACGCATCGCCGACGTGCGCGATCGCCCGCGGCTGTTTCGGCTCATGTCCGAGTTCAAGCCGGACATCGTTTTTCATGCCGCAGCCCTCAAGCACGTGCCGCTGCTCGAACAGAATTGGGAGGAGGGGATCAAGACCAACGTCTTCGGCTCGGTCAACGTCGCCGACGCGGCGGCGGCAGCCGGCGCCACCGCGATGGTGATGATCTCGACCGACAAGGCCATCGAACCGGTTTCGGTGCTGGGCGCGACCAAACGCTTCGCCGAAATGTACTGTCAGGCGCTCGACGCCGATCTCGCCCGCCGTCCGCATGGCGGACGGCAGCCGATGCGACTTATCGCCGTGCGGTTCGGCAATGTGCTCGCCTCGAACGGTTCGGTGGTGCCGAAGTTCAAGGCGCAGATCGATGCCGGCGGACCGGTCACGGTCACCCATCCGGAAATGGTGCGCTACTTCATGACCATTCGCGAAGCCTGCGATCTGGTCGTCACCGCGGCGAGCCATGCACTGGGCAACGAACGCTCGGACGTGGCGGTCTACGTACTCAATATGGGCCAGCCGGTGAAAATCGTGGACCTTGCCGAGCGCATGATCAGGCTCGCCGGCCTCGAACCGGGCCGCGATATCGATATTGTGTTCACCGGCGCGCGCCCGGGCGAGCGGATGCAAGAGGTGCTGTTCGCTCGCGGCGAGCCGACGATGGACATCGGATTCGACGGCGTCGTCGCCGCCCGGCCCGCCCAGCCCTCGATCGAAGCGATGCGCGGCTGGCTTGCCTTGCTCGATCAGGGGCTCGCGCGCGAGGAGCGGGAAGCCATTTACCGCGTGTTGCGCGACGCCGTGCCAGATTTCAGCGGCGTGGCGGCTTGAGCGAAGTGATCAGGACTGTTCGCCTGTCGGCGGCGTGTTTTAAGTGTGCGGGTGAGTGCGGCCCCGCATTCGTAAAATCTTTAAAACAACCCCATACCGCGTGCAGATCTCGCAACCATCGGCGCAACCGAAACGAAAGATGCCGCGTATTTACTATCCTCAGAAAAATCATTGCCATTCGCGGAATCCTGGGTGAAACGTCACGTGGCGAAACGTCACGTTAGGAGACGTGCCCATGGTCGAACGCAAAAATGCCAAGCTTGATACTGGAAGACCGGACCGCGAATCTACCGAGAGCGAGCGCGCCGTCCGGGAGCAAGTCCGACGCCGGCAATCGGTAACGCCGGCATCAAACGACGGCGCCCAGTCTTCAGGGACCTCGCCAGATCATCCGAACGAAGCCGACGATTACGGGCCCCTCATGAAGGCTCTCGGGGTGACGAACCCCGCCTTCGTAAATGGGCTTTTTAATCAGATCCTCAACGCAGTCGATAGAAGCGGCGACAAATTCGATATGGAACAGATCCTCTTCAGTTTTGCCGTCCTCAGGGGCGCAAAACCTCGAGGGGAACTCGAAAGTATGCACATCGCGCAAATGACTGTTGTTCATGCGGCCCTCATGAGGTCAGCGGCGGATTTTGCGCACGCTGAGAATTTAGCACAGCGCGACAGTGCCATGCGCGCGATGAACCAACTGGCGCGCACCTACACAGCGCAGCTGGAAGCACTCAAGGATTACCGCAGCGGGGCCGAGCCAGAGGTCACCGTTGTTTCAGTCACTGACCGTGGGCAGACGACGGTTGATCGTGTCTCCCAACCCACAACACGATCTAAGGCTGCGCCCGATCGTTTGAGCTTAAAAGCGGCGTGAAAAAGGCGCCGCTCGTAATTTTAGTGCAACTAGCCGCTCAAGTCCTGCGCTCGAACTTAGCGGGGATTTCTGCGCACTTGGAGAAAAACAATGAGAGAATCTGTCGATAATAAAGTTGGCGCCCCCTCATCTGAAGCCATCGACGAAATGGCGATGAAACTAGCGATGTTCAAGACAGGAGACGAGACCCACGTAACGATAGAATGTAACCTCGCGGTTGTCATGCCCGCCTTCGGCACAATGGATCAGAAGTTTTTTTACGGCCTTATCAAACAAGTTGCCAACGCAGGTTCGAAGGGCAGATATCCCGACGCCACGACAATCGAATTCATGCTCGCGGCTATCAAGGGTGGCAAACCTCGAGATGAGGTTGAGGCGATGCTTTTAGCTCAATTCGCTGCGTGTCTAGTTGCCAGTATGCGGTTCACAAATCGCCTCGCCCACGCCGAAAGCCCTCAGGAGCAGGACAGTGCCGAGCGCGTGTTCAATAAGCTGGCGCGCACAACTGCGGCACTAGTTGGAGCGTTTCAACACTACCGCGCTGGCAACGAGCAGAAGGCCACAGGGCGGTCGGTCAACGATGGCGGCCGGACGATTGGCGAGAACGTTAATCCGCCGGTGCAGGAAACGGCGTCGGAGAAGCGTGTGCGGCTCATATCCGTAAGGAATAATCCACCGCGACCGCCGATGAACGTCCCTAGCGAACCGGAGCCCGTAACGCCTCCGCGGACTCGGAGATAAAAAGGGATGACGACCCACCATCCGCGCAATACCGGTCCGATGCTTTCCAGCCCCCGCTGCGGGGCAAAAACGCGCTCGGGCAAGCCGTGTATGTCTCCGGCGGTGAGCTGGAAAAGACGCTGTCGGATGCATGGCGGTGCGCCGGGGTCGGGCGCTCCGCGCGGCAACAAAAACGCACTGAAGCATGGGCACTATACGCGCGAAGCTTTTGAGGAACGCCGGGAATTGCAGGCTCTGCTCCGGCAATCGCGTCTGCTACTTCAACAGATCGAATAGTCGGTGCTAATCGATCTTGCAAACGTGTCGGTCGGCCAGAAGAACGTCGTTCGCTTCCTCGGGCTGTAAAATTTCCCGATTCATCTTTTCGATCATCAGCCTCAGACGCGCGATCAAGGCCGTCCATTCTTCACCTCTTGTCGTAAAGAAGCACGGCCGCTTGGGGTTTCAATTGCAATAATAAATCGAGGTCGCGGACGGCGATGCTGGCATCGATGACGAGCGTGTTCACCGCTCCTCACGTCCTTCACGAAGGAGAACTTCCGACGGCGTCTGTTTCCGCCGTCTTGTCAGCTTCCGCAGCTCGGCGGCTAAGGTGTCGAAGGAAGGCTCCACGTCGCCGGCAAGGGCTTGGCGGAGAATTTCCCGATGCTCCGCTTCGGTCGAGCGGCCGTGCCGCGCCGCGCGACGCTTCAAACGAGCGATGAGGTTGTCATCCAAATTGCGCACGTGCAGATTTCCAGCCATCCGAGCCCATGAGATCATTCATCTGAATGATCTCGCATGGCGCCAACGGGGTCAAGGTTCACGCGCTGATCAATAATTGAATAGGCCCGTGGAAAACGGGCTAGCGTTCCTCAACTGAGCGGCTCCCTAGCCTTGCCGCCTTCGCAAACTTACCCCGGGGCCGCCACCATTCTCGTCGATGAACTCGACGCGGGCAGCCTCAACCGCCGTTCGGATCTTCACCGCCGTGCCAAAATCGCATTTCGTAAGATCTGATAAATAAGGCGACAACGCCACCGTGATGATCGTTACCGTAACCAGTTTTCGACGCGAAGATCGTCGATCCGCGAAAATTCGCGCTCGTTATCCGTCACCACCGTGTGACCCAACGCCAGCGCGTGTGACGCTATGAGCAAGTCATTTGCGCCGATGGACTGGCCAGCTCGCTCGAGCCGTGCTCTTAGCGCTCCGTATACGGCATCGGCGGGTTGTTCGAGCGCAAGCACATCGATGGCATGCAAGACGGCTTCGAGCTGCATCGTCAGCCGCGAAGAGTCTTTCTTGGCGGCCCCGTAGCGCAATTCGGCCGCCACCACGATGCTTGTACAGATATTCTGTTCCCCAACATCCTTTATGCGTTCGGAAATCCGACCGCGCGGGTGCCGCACCAGGTCCGATAGAATGTTGGTATCGAGCAGAAATCGCATCCCTATAAGTCCACCGGCTCTGCGGGAGAGTCATGAATTGGTGGAAATTCTTCATCGAGCGTTTGCAGCGCTGCGAGAACGGCGACGAGAGACTGAGGCGGTGCCGGCTCAATGATAAGCCGTTGCCCCTCTTTACGGATAATTGCGTCCTCGCCGGGCAGCTCAAACTCGCGCGGAATTCGCACTGCCTGATTGCGCCCATTTTTGAAAAGCTTCACGTGCCGTTCTGTCATGCCAAAACATGGCATATGCTATGGCATATGTCAATCGTCGATCACACTTGAAAGGGCAGTAGCTGCACTATCGGCGCCCTCAAGCGAGCGGCTCCCTAGCCTTTCTTCTGTTGCCGCCTTCGTAACCGTACCCCAGGGCCGCCACCGTTTTCCTTGATGAATTCCACGCCGGCAGACTCAAACGCCCACTGTAACACTGCGAGCGTCGCCTGACGCGTTTCCGCTCCTCCACCCTCAAATTGACGAACCGTGGCCACCCCAATGCGGGCAGCGTCTGCGAGTTCCTGCTGAGTCCAATCAAGGAGACCTCTGGCTGCTCGGCACTGCGAAGCCGTGATCATGGACCGAGAAGCATCAAAACCGCTGATTCGCGTCAATACGATTGTTTTTCAATTGACTCTGTGCAATTGTTTTTATATCGTATAAGCGAATTTCAATCGCGTGGGAGCATCATGATAAACGATCAGTCGTTGGCGGGTCGCCGATCTTTCGTCGGCGGCTCCGACGCCCGGATCATCATGGGCGACGACGAGGCCGCTCTGCTGCGGCTGTGGCGGGAGAAACGCGGCGAGGCCGAGCCGGAGGACCTCTCCGGCAATCTGATTGTGCAACTAGGCCTTGCGACCGAGAAACTTAACCGGCGCTGGTACCAAGTTCAGACCGGGCGGATCGTCACCGACGTCCAACAATGGGTTCGCCATCCGACGCTTCGCTGGATGGCGGCGACCCTCGACGGTCGTGTCGAAGGCTGCGAGGTGTTCGAGAGCAAATTCATGCTGCCCTGGTCGTTCTCGGAGGAAGCAGCCGCCGAAAAATACATGCCCCAGCTGCAACACAATATGTGGATCGTTGCTGCAAGAGCTGCGGTCCTCTCGGTGATTACCGGTGGCGGCAAGTGGGTCGAAATCAAAACCCATGCTGATCCGTTGTATCAGCACCTCATCGTCACTGCCGAGAGGAAGTTTTGGCGTTGCGTCGAGAGTGGCGAGCCCCCCGCCCTCTTCGGGGTCGAGCCCCCGCGACCACGGATCGAGGCCGTGCGCATCGTCGATATGAGTTCGTCGAATGCCTGGGCGGAGTTCGCTGGGATCTTTTCGCAGACCCGGTCGGCTCATCTCGAACACGAACAAGCCAAGGCCGAACTCAAGAACTTGTTGCCAGAGGACGCCCAGCAAGCAATCGGCCATGGCGTCCGTGCTAGGCGCTCGAAATCAGGATCCATTAGTTTCGACCTCCTCGAGGTGGAGGGCCGTCATGCAGCGGTCTAGTGGTTCGATAGGCACCTTGGCGGCTGCTCTCGCCAAGGCCCAAGGTGAACTCGTCAATCCGGAGAAATCGCTGACCGCGACTATCCGTGCTGAGAGCCGAGGCGGCGGCGAAAAGACGTTTCGTTATGCACCGCTGTCCAGCGGGCTTGATATCGTGCGCAAGACCTTAGGCCAGCACGAAATCGCGACCATCCAAACAACCTCTCTGGATCAGACAGCCGGTATCATCAATCTCACCACCGTGCTGGCGCATGCCTCCGGAGAATGGATTGCCTCGGATTGGCCCGTTTGCCCCATCAGCGAGACAGGGACCCCGCATCGGATGGGAGCGGCGCTGACCTACGCCCGGCGGTATGCGCTCTTCACGCTGGTTGGTATTGCCGGCGAGGATGATCTTGACGCGCCGGACCTTGTGCCGCCGACGAGCCAAGATTCGGAGCCTGAAAAGCCGAAAATTGGCCGGGAGAAGGTAAATGGCGGTAGGTCGAGCGGCGTTGCGCCGACAGCCGCGCCTCGCCAGCGTCCAAAGAGCAATTCCGCTGAACCGAAGTTGGACGCTGAGGCATCAGCAGCGTTGCGTGACCGACTTCTTGGCGAGCTTAACAGCATTGCTTCAGGCGATGATGCCGCCATGTGGGCGCACCGCTGCATGGGTCAGAAGAACAGACTGACTGCAGTCGATGCGCAGCGCGTGGAGGAGGCGTTTCAAGCAAAACTAGCGGCTCTTACACCCCTCTCCCTGGAGGCATCTTCACAGGAGGAGGCACGGGCAGTTAGGTCGCGCGGTGCCAATGGATCAGCGCCAAATGCTCAGGTGCGGAAGGTGATCGACAAAAGCACATTGGCCCTCCCAGAGCCGCGCCGCATTCGTGATCGGGAGCACGTCAAATTTGTCGCTCAGCACGCTTGCTTGATCTGCGGCAGGCGACCTTCGGATGCGCACCATCTCCGCTTTAGCCAAGGCCGCGCGCTCGCACGCAAGGTCAGCGATGAGTTTACTGTGCCGTTGTGTCGTGGACATCACCGCGAAGTGCACCGGTTTGGCGATGAAGGGGCATGGTGGAAGAGGACTGGAGTAGATCCCACGCTAATGGCTCGCACCTTGTGGCTGGAAACGCACCCGCTGCCGATAGATCAAGCTACCGAGCTTGCCGAAGTCGTCCATTCTTCCGTTGCTGATCTTGGCGCCTGAACAGAGTTCCAAACCACAATCTCGCGTTCATTTTTTGCCCCGCGCGAAAGCGAAGAGAAGACCAGCTACGAGGATTGCGCCGGTAATAAGTGCCGCTACGTCGAACGTCGGCAGCCTTATGGTCAAGACGGCTAGCGTCGCGAGGACGACGTTTAGGACAAATACACTGGCGACGACTTCAGTGACGGCGAAGCCGCGATCGGTCGCCAGCTGATAAAAGTGCGTCCGGTGGGCCTGCCAGACCGGCTCGCCGCGGGCCAGACGCCGCAGCAGCGTGACGGTCGCATCGGCGAGATAATAGAGCGGCAACACGATGGCCGCCGCCAGATGCCCACGGGCGGCGAGCAGAAGCAAAAGCCAACCGACGAGCAAACCGATCGGTAGGCTACCGACATCGCCGAGGAAAAGCTTGGCGACCGGCCGATTGAAATAGGCAAATCCGAGCATCGCACCGCAAAGCGAAAGCGTTACCGCGGTCCCTTGTATCGGCAAGATGCCGAGCCCTCCAATCACCGCCAGCGCCGCGGTGATCGGGACAATTTCGGCAACCGTCATCCAGTCGAGTCCGTCCATGAAATTCACGAGGTTGACGAACCAGAGGCCGCCGACCACGAGCAGGACGCGCTCGACCCACCACGGCAGCAACGGCACGACGCGCAACTCATGCGGCAGCGCGTAGATCACGAGTGCTATAGCGGCGGCCTGCAACAAGAGCCGCGGAACGACTTCGATGGAACGGATGTCGTCGGCGGCGCCCACGCATGCAATTAAAATGGTGGCGGCGAATACCATCAGGAGCGGTCCTGGAGCTGGAGCGGCGGCCGCCGAAAAGTACAGCGCGCCATAGGTCGCCGCGATCGTCGCGGCGACGACCGCAATGCCGCCGCCCTGCGGCGTCGGCGTCTTGTGCGAGGAGCGCGCGTTCGGCCGTGCCAGCGCATAGCGCTTAAGCAGCGGGCGCAAGATGACGATCAGCAATGCGCACAGCAGCGCTGCGAACGCCACGGTCGCCGCGCCGGCAAGCCACCAAGCTGACAGTTCACGGTTCATCGCCAAACTTCATCGCGGTGCGCTCGCTCCGGCATCGGAGGAGTTCTGCATTTCGAGCAATTGACGATAGAGAGCCACGGTCTGTTGACCGATAATGTCCGCCGCGAATTTCTGCACGACAAGGCGCCTCGCCGCCGCGGCGAACTGCGCTCGCAGTTGCGGGTCGCGCAGCAGCCGCTCGATGGCATCGGCCAATGCTTGCGCATCGTCAACCGGCACCAGCAGGCCGGTTTCGCCGGGTATGACAATCGCGCGGCATCCCGGAACGTCGGTGGCAACCATGGCGCGTCCACACGCTGCCGCCTCCAAGAGCGACAGCGGCAAGCCTTCGCGGCGCGACGGCAGGACAGCAATGTGCGCGCGCGCCCAAAGCCCCGAAATATTGCCGACGTGACCGAGCCAGCTGATGCCCGGTTCGCTGTTCCAGGATGCCGCCTCCGCCGCCGTCACTGAGGCCGGATTGGCCGGATCGGGAGTGCCTGCGATCAACAATTGCGCTTCCATTCCGCGCGCACGTAACAGCCGGTGCGCGTCGAGGAGTATGCGGATGCCTTTGTCGTCAAGGAGGCGGCCGACGAAAGCCGCGGTCGGCGGGCCTGCCGGCTCGGGAAGCGGCACGAGCCGCGCTACGTCGACGCCGGAGCCGGCGATGAGCGCGATGCGGGATTTTGCAATGCCGAGCACCATCAATGCCGCCCGGTCATCTTCGTTCTGCACGAGGTTGATCACGCGCTGGCGGTCGAGCAGAAGGCGGAGCACCGAGCCGATGGCAAGCTTCACTGCTTTCGCCTTGGCGGTCGTCGAAGTGAACGAGTAGCCGAGGCCGGTGAGCGCATTGACGCACGCGGTCGGGCGGCCGAGCGCCGCGATCAATCCAAGCACGGTCGGCTGCAACGAGACGTGATGCGTCACCGCGGGCGCGACGGCGCGATGGACGCGGCGCAGCGCCATGATCGTCGCCAGTGACGCGCGCGGGGAGAGCCGGCCGCGCGCGAACGGGATCGGATGCAAGATGAATTGTTCAGCCTCGATCGCCGCCGCGCCGTCCTGGACGTTGGTGGCGACGTGCACCTCGAAACCGGCGTCGCGCGCTGCGCGTGCCATGGGTAGGCGATGCGAGAGGAAATACCAGTCTTCGGAGACGACGTAGAGGAGCCGCGGCGCGGACGCAGCCGCGCACGGCTTGGCATCGGCCGAATTGGCAGTGTGTTGCGCCAAAATGGCATTCCCCGAATCCGTCGCCCAGTCAAAATGTATAGACGGCTACCCGCGTTGCCGCGAGGGCTCCGCCGAGCTGTAGTGCCGAGGATTTGCGCGCGGCTGCCGTGGCGGGCGCGTTCATACGGGCGTCAACCGAAGCCGCTAGAATTTAGCGTCAACAGCTATCAGGGATGCATAGATCCGGGCAGGACATGCGGCTGGTCCATTGCGTGGTTTAAACTTCGCGATGGCGCCCACCTGCTAGCCCGCCGTTGATAAGCGGGGATGGGTGTGCACGCCAAAGCCGCGCCCAAGAGCAACCAAAAACCGCGCTGATAGAGCAACTCGTGAACTTCCGACATCACTCCTAGCACCACGATCAGCAGCACCAGGATCTGCGCGGCGGGGTCGCCCATCCGCACACGATTGATTTCGGTGAAGAATATCCGGCTTACCGGAAGCACGAAAATGATGAAGCCGACGATTCCAAGCTCGGCCAGGAGCCACAGCGGCGTCGAGTGAATAACCAGGGGTGTCCCGAAATCGCGTATCCGTTCGGCCATAAAGGCGCCAAGCCCCGCTCCAAACAACGGATGCTCCAGGAATAACCGCAGTCCGCCATGAAGGCTGGCGACCCGCTCCGCATTCGATGGTTCGTAACTGAGCGCAAACGGCGTGGATTCAAGCGCCCAGCCGGCCAGATCGGCGCTCGTAACGTAGATTGCGACCACGACGGCGGCGCCCAGGGCCAACGATATGAGCATGCGTTTGAGCGGAAGTATGTGCAGGTAGTAAGCCAATCCAGCTACCACGGGCAGCGTGACAAACACGGCGCGTGAAGCAGCGAACCACAGGCCGAGAAAGCACAGAGTCATGACCAGAGTAGCTTGCCTCCGCGAAAAATCAGCGAGCAGCGTGGCGCAGAACGCAAGGAGAATTTGGAAGGCAAATGCATTTGGATTTTGCGCGAAGCCGCTCATGCGCAAAGGCAGCTCCTTCGGGGCGATTAGACCAAAATCCGTCAGCAAGATCAAAAAAAGCGAGAGAGCGACGATCGAGGCGCCGACAGCAGCGAAGGTCCGCAATATGATTTTGAATCCGTCGCGTTGACTGTAGCGGACGAGCAGGGCGCCGGTGGCGCCGTAGCCGAGCAAGATGAACCAGCCGAAGAACCGATTGGTGAGCGCCCATGGCGTCCAGCCGAAGGCGGCAACACCGTTCAGCAGCGCCGCCGTGACCGCGAGCGTCATCAAGGCGAGATAAAGGTTGAACTCGGGCAGCCGCCAAGTCGGCAGGCGCCGCTGGGTGACGCAGCCGATCAGGAACAGCGCGCCGCCGAGAATGGCCAGAGGATCGGCGAGATTAACGTTGAGCGACACACCTGATCCGACGGGGACATAAATCTGGAAGAACACTGCAGCGGCAGCGAGTAGCGGTATCGGCCAGGCGAGCAACATGCCGTAGTCGATTTGCGGGTTCGCGCCAGGCGGCGGTGCCGCGATCGGCTTCGGCGCGCTCCAGAACGACGTGAGCGCAAAGAGACCAACCACCAATAGGGAAATGACGCCGATCAGTACGGCTACCATGAGCGCCGCCGGCGAGGGGACGCCGATTACCCCGAGCGTGAAGACGGCGCTCAATTCGCGCACGCCCCAGCCCGACAAGCTGATCGGAAGACTGGCGGCGAGCATGACGACGGCGGAACCGGCACTGATATCAAGCAGTGGAATGGTCGGTGCAATTGCGTGTGCCGCCGTCACATAGGCGGCCATGGTCGCAAGCTGAATGAGGGCGCTGACAGCGATGTTGCGCAATATAGGCAGAGTAATCGACCGCTCGAATTTCAGCCGACGGGCGGCGGATATCGCTTTCTGTCCCCAGCCCAGCCACGCTCCCGCCGCCATCGCAATCAGCAGTCCGGTGATGATCTTAAGGAACGGCAGACCACCGTGCTGCATGTCGAGCGTGATTTTGCCGAAGACATACCAAGCGCCGCCGATCGCCAAAATCAAAGAGACGGCCGCAGCTGCGGCGCGCTCGTAAACCGTCATCGTGACAGTAGCCGCCACGGGCATTCCACGGCGGGCCAGCAGGGCGCCGCGGGCCATGAGCTGACCGACAATCTGGAAGAATATACTTCCCGCGATTTGACCCAGGCCGATCGCGGCGATGGAATCGGCAGCGGTCAGCCGATAGCCGAGGTCGCCAGCAATGAGCTTGAGCCGCCATGCCGACAGCAGCGCGCCAATCAGGAGAAAGATCGATACAACGATCAAATCTCGAATGGAGAAGGCGCTGACGAACGACGATAACGAAGGTAGGTCGGATTTGGTGGAAACAACATAGACGACAGCGGCGATGAGCCCGGCCGAAATCAGAACCTTGACTACGCCCGTGAGCGGAATCGGCGGCATGGCCCGCGACTTTTGAGTCGCGTCGCTCGCCACATTCATAAATTCCGGATTGAACTTGCTGGCAGCGGTCACGTGGAGTGCCTCCATCCTCAATCTTTCCCGGAAGCGCCTAATTTGCGGCGACTCCGACGCACTCGACCGCGAAAGATGATCTAAAGATGATTTTCAGTACGCGCACGCCCCCTTGGACCGACCGGATGTTGCCTCGCCGTCGCAGCGAGCAAATGACACCGAATCTCCTAGAATGACTGATTCTCACTTGATCTGCTATGTCCAAGGCTCGTTTCATGGCGCCGCGACCGATTGATCGCGGCTATCCCTGCGATTACATCCCTTATTAAACGTGTGATTAATCATAACAATTTCAGTAAGATATCACGTTCATCGTATGAACATCGTGCTTGACGTTCACGCCGTGAACGGTGTAGTTTGCCGGCCGGTGGAGGGCATTGCGAATGCCGCAGGTGGCGCGCAACGAGGAGCCGGACAACGCGAGAATTGTCCTCGGGCTCCTAGAGTCCGTGGAACGCGACGGCGCCCAGTCGCAGCGCAAGCTCGCCGCCGACCTCGGCATCGCGCTTGGCCTCGTCAATGCCTACCTCAAACGCTGCGTCAAAAAGGGTTTGGTCAAGATAGGTCAGGCCCCTGCACGCCGCTACGCCTACTATCTGACACCGCATGGCTTTGCCGAAAAGTCTCGGCTCACCGTCGAATATCTTTCCTCTTCATTCTCGTTCTTTCGTCGCGCCCGTGAGGATTGCTCTTCGGTGCTCGCCGCGGCGCGTGCGCAGAACTGGAATCGGGTGGTGCTCATCGGCGTTTCTGACCTCGCCGAGATCGCCATCATCTGCGCGCTGGAGCACGGCATGACCATTGTCGCGGCGGTCGACCCGGCATCGCCGCGCACGCGCTTTGTCGGCGCGCCGGTCGTGAATTCGCTGGATGCAGTCGATACGGAATTCGATGCGGTCCTGGTGACCGATCTGCAGGCGACGCGACGACTGGTGGAAGCCGCCGCCGCGCACGTTGGCGCAGCGCGGGTTCTGGTGCCGGCGATGCTTGGAATTCGCATGGACCGCTCGTCGGAGAGCGCGGCATGACATCGCATCCATCGTTGCGCTGGTTCGTGGCGCATACCCACCCGCATGCCGAGGCGAAGGCGAGCCTGCACCTCGCGCGCCAGGGCTTCGATGTCTATTTGCCGCGTTATCTGAAGCGGCGTCGGCACGCGCGAAAGGTCGAAACGATCGGGGCGCCGCTGTTCCCGCGCTATCTATTCGTTGCCGTCGACATGGCGGCGCAGCGCTGGCGTTCAATTCATTCCACCGTCGGCGTCGCCCGTTTCGTCAGCAATGGCGATGAGCCGGCCGCCGTGCCCGAGGGCATTGTCGAGGGGTTGAAAAGCCGCGAGGACTCCGACGGGTTCGTGAAATTGGATTGCCGCCCGCGGTTTCATCTGGGCGACCAAATCCGCGTTCTCGAGGGCGCCTTCGCCGACTGCCTCGGCCTGTTCGAAGGCTTTTCCGAGCGGGAGCGGGTGACGATCCTTCTCGACTTGTTGGGCCGCAAGGTTCGGGTCGTGCTCGATAGCGAACTAGTCGCCGCAGCCTAGCTGCGTCTTTAAGCCTTGCGCACCATGCTCGGGCGACATGACGTCACCCGAAGTGCGGTAGCGTGGCCATTCCGAGCACCGTACCTTCCTGCTCTTGAAAACCCCCAACGAACCAGCGAATTCAATCCGGCGGTATCGGTGGGATTGATAAAAGGAAACTCGGAAAAAATTTCATGAAAGTGCTTGTGACTGGAGCTGCGGGATTGGTCGGAACCGAATGTTGCAGGCTATTTGCGAGTGAGGGATGGGACGTCATCAGCGTGGATAACTACCTGCGCGCGAAGATATTTGGCAGCGAAGCTGAGACCAGAGGAAACATTCTTGAGACGATGAGAGATTACGCATTGGAACACCACGAGCTTGACGTCCGCGACGAAAAAATTTCCGCTCTGGTGAAGAGAGCGGATGCGATCGTGCATGCCGCAGCTCAACCGTCGCACCCGCGGTCGATCGAAATTCCGATGGAGGACTTCCAGATCAACGCATTTGGCACGCTGAACCTACTTGAGGCTGCGCGCAAACATAACAAGGATGCCCCGTTCGTCTTTTGCTCGACGAACAAAGTTTATGGCGAGGCCCCGAACTATTTTTCGTATCGGAAATCCGGGAAAAGACTTGAGCCGCTTGATGCGTCGCTCTGGGATGGGTTCCAAGAGTCTCTGCGCATCGACCGGATGATGCACACGCCGTTTGGCGTCTCCAAGGCCGCGGCTGACCTGTACTGCCAGGAATACGCACATCTCTACGGATTAAAAACCGGCATATTCCGCATGGGCTGCATAACCGGGGGCTCTGCGAAAGCGACCGAATTGCACAATTGGGAGCCGTTCTTCGTCAAGAAGGCGATGACCGGCGAGGTGCTCACCGTATTCGGTCACGAGGGCTACCAGGTGCGCGATGTCATACACGCCGCGGACCTCGCGAAACTTTTCTACGCCTTCGTTAAGGAGCCGCGGGCGGGCGAGGTCTATAATATCGGCGGCGGCCGAAAGAATTCGATCTCGCTGCTGGAATCCTTCGATCTGATCGAGAGGGTAACCGGCCACAGGATGAATTATCAGCTCGGCCCGGCGCGGGAGGCAGACCACATCTGGTGGATCTCCGACATCAGCAGGGCGCGACTTCATTATCCCGACTGGGACATTCGCATCAGCCTCGAAGAAGTGTTCAAGGACATCCACGAAGTACTCGCGGCGGCGTAAAGGCTTCGCATGTCGAAGAAATTGTTCCTCTATATGTCATCGGCTAGGCACAACGCTTATCGCAACCTCGTGACGAATCCGCCGGACGGGTTCGAATTCGCGGAAAGTGAATTCATGGCGCCTGGTTTGGTTCTGGCAACGCAAAGTCTGCCTTCCGGCCGGAGCAGTGGTACGAAGCGGCTTGCGTCCGCCTTGGAGACATTTCTTTCGCCGTATTACAACTATGCGCACATCCGGCTGAACCATCCGAAGGTGCGCGGCTTCCGGTCGGACGAATACGACCTCGTTCACAGCGGGCAGAGCCTTCTCGACACCAATCTGCCTTACGTCGTGGATTTCGAGCATGCATCCGTGTTCGCCGGCTACAACCAATATGCTCTGCGACGGCCGCGCTTTGTCCAGGCCCTTGAGAGCGTCCTGCGCGACAAGAAACTCAAGAAGCTGCTCGCCTGGAGCGATGCGGCGGCAAAAAGCCTGACTAATTTCGTTAAAGACGACGAGATCGCGCATAAACTAGAGACGTTTTACCCAATCATGCCGCCTGCCAGACGCGTGGCCCGCACCAGCAGCTCGTTCAACTTTCTATTCATCGGCAAAAGCTTCTATGCCAAGGGTGGGTACGAGAGCCTGCTCGCCTTTGAAAAACTTCACAGTAAATGCGACTGCCACTTCACCGCAATTGGCAACATTCCGCCCGAAGTCTACGCGCAGTTTGGCAATAACAAAAACATCTCTTTGTTGCAGAAGGTGCCTTATCAGAAGGTCGTCGAATTCTACTCCAATAGCGACGTCTTTGTTTTCCCGACCCACTACGACACCTACGGCTTTGTTATCCCCGAGGCGCTTTCGTTTGGCTTGCCTGTCATCAGCGTGGAAGACTTCTCTACGCCGGAATTGGTACAGCATGAGAAGACCGGGCTTCTGATAAAAACTTACTTCTCCTCGTTTGGAGACGACTTTGGTTACGCGACGCGGACCCTGCAGGAGCTCAGTAAAAAGCGGATCGAGGCGTGCACCAAGCCGCCGGGATGGTACGTCGAACTGCTTGCCGCGGCGATGCAGAGGATGATCGACGACGAGGGTTTCAGGAAAGCGTGCGCCGCGAATGCCATAAGGGAGACCACTGAAGGAAAATTCAGCCCTGAGCGGTCGAAGGCGCAAATCAAATGCATCTATGAGAACGCGCTCGATGCCTGAGGGTCTAGCCGGGACGCGCCTGCGCTTGGCGATGCGCCGGGCGCTTCGGGCGATGGAATGATGAGGCGCTGGCATGCAGCCGCGACTGACGGTCATTTTGCCATTGAAAGGACGTCACCTTTTTACGTTGCGTTTTCTTTGGCACGCCAACCGCCTGCAGGTGCCCTATCGCCTTCTAATTGCCGACGGTCAGGTCCACCCGGTGGTGGCCGAATTGCTGGAAAGTTCACGTAATCTGTTTCCGAACTTGGACATCGAATATATCCGCTATCGTGACGATGCAGATTTCAGTCGCTTTTTTGCAAAGATGTCCGGTGCGTTAGGCCATGTTCGGACGCCTTACGCCATGTTGGCGGACAACGATGATTTTCTGGGTATTGCCGGTATCGACAATGCGGTTAGCTTTCTCGACGCACACTCCGACTATGTGTGCGCCCGAGGTCGTCGCGTAAATTTCTCGATTTATGCTGGGCTAAACAATAAGGATGGGGGCCTTCGCGGCCGGCTCGACCACCTTCGCCTACAACGCGACGGTGAAGACATTCACTCGCCGATCGCGGCGGAGAGACTTCGTCGCGGTGGGTTACAATTCTCCGTCTATTATGCAGTTTATCGCAGCGCAGATCTCGCCACCATTTGGCAAGAAGTTGCCGAGATTGATTTTTCTGACCTTCAGCTGCACGAAATCTTTTGTACGATGCGCGCGATGACCTTTGGAAAGTCTCGCGTGGACGGGTCCGTAGTAAGTTATTTTCGCCAGGATGGCACCTCCCTCAATAGTTCGTGGAAGACGGACTCCTGGGTCCACCATCTGGTGCGCAGCCGCTTCACATCTGATGTTGAAGCCATGGTCGGGCGTATCACCGCCTCCGCCGAGGCGGCGGACCGAGAGGAGGAGGAGCGCATTGCCGAAGCAGTACGCTCGCAAATTGAAACAAATTTCAGCGAAATGCTTTCAACTATGTACGGATCGCTCCAGCAAATGAAGCGAGCTGCCCGGCGAAAAATACCGAAGCTGTCGGCTTGGGTGAAGAAACGCCCTCACTACTTCGTAAGGCGCGACCGCACATCGGTGCTGCGTAAATTGGCCCGCGACGGCGCGTCGAGCAAAAGCCTAGAGCACTTTTGCGACGGACTTGCGCAAATTGAGGAAGTTTGTTCCGGTGACCAATTTGCTGGCTTTATACGTCCATTTTTGTCGATGGCTCGAAGCGGTAGCTCTCGTGATTGGTTCTGAGGGCCGGCCGCTGGAATTCCAGTTTGGCCTTGGTCTGCCTGCTCGAAGATGAACGATTACCGCCTTTTTTTCCGAGACCTGACAAGACGCCTCGGTTGGCGTTTGCCAGCGTTGGTAATTTGGATTGTGTTTGTCGGCGTTAGCGAAGGAACTTCGGTGATCCTCCTGTTACCGTTGCTTGGTCGTATCGGGGTGACCGCGACAAGCAACCAGGGCCTGGCGGCCAGGATGCTAGAAAAGGCCTTAGCACTCGTCGGCGCAACCAATGGTGTCGAAATCCTCGTGTGTATTATTGCCATCGCGATGATGCAGGCAGGTCTCTTCATCAGCCTGAACTGGTGGACAGCGAAGCTAGCGCGTGGCTATCAAAGAGAGCGCCAATCGGAATTGTTTCGCGCTTTCTTGCATGCGAAGTGGAGTTTCCTGACCGGCAGGAAAGCGGGGGAGCTTATCAATGCGATCGTCACCGAGAGCGACAGGCTAAGCAGAGCGTTTACCAATGGCCTCACTATCATTTCCGCCTCTGTGGTAACCGTAATTTATTTCGCCCTCTCGCTCCTTATTGCTTGGCAGGTCGCTCTCACGCTAGCTGGTTTCGCCTTGGCGGGCGGTCTTGCATTGGTCGGCCTTTATAAAAAGAGTTACGCGGTCGGCCGTACACTGCCGTCACTCGACGCGGAACTGCAGTCCCTGCTTGGAGAATCATTTGCCGCCATCAAGATACTCAAGGCCACAACCAGCGAGGATCGCGCCTTCGCTCGCGCCGATCCGCTTCTGCGGCGACTCGAGAAGGCTTCCACGTTTGCTGAGTTCTTCCCCAACATGGTGCGCGCGCTCCTTGAGTTTTTTGGCCTAGTCGGCCTCGGTGTGGTCCTCGTGCTTGGAGCGCAAGTCCTGGCAGTGCCGGCCGCGAACGTCGTCGTGGTGCTTGCCCTCTTCGCGCGGTTGTTCCCGCGTCTTACCTCGCTGCAGGCGCAAATCCATTCTCTCAACAGCTACGTCCATGTCATCGTCGTGATCGACGAACTACAGGCCACCGCGGAGTTCGAAGCTGAGCGCCAGAACGTCGTACGAGAGCCGTTGAAGATCAATCAGCCAACGGTCCTAACGGTGCGGGACCTTCAGGTCAGACTTGATGGGCACTTCACTCTCGATCAGATCAATCTGAGGCTTCCCATTCCTGGCCTCCTCGCGGTCGTCGGCACATCGGGTGCCGGAAAATCGACGTTGGTACATGCATTGCTCGGGTTCATAGAACCGAACGCGGGATCGATCCGACTGGGAGGTCATGAGATTTCCTCGACACCACTCAAAACATGGCGCCGCGCCATCGGCTATGTGCCGCAGGAAACTATGCTATTTCACGCCTCGATCAGAGATAACTTGACGCTGGTCAACCCCGGGGCCTCGGAGGCCGAAATCGTCGCGGCGGCGCGGAGCGCCAATGCGCTCGATTTCATCAGTCTGCAGCCCAAGGACTTCGATACCATCATCGGCGACCAGGGCGTCAAACTTTCCGGCGGACAGCGACAGCGCCTCGGCATCGCGCGGGCCCTGCTGGCTAATCCGGCGTTGCTGATTATGGACGAGGCCATGAGCGCGCTGGACAGCGAGTCAGAAACCGAGATGTTGCGCACGATCGAGGAACTGCGCCGACGGATGGGGATTTTAATCGTTTCGCATCGACTTGCCGCCGTGCGCAACGCCGACTGTATCTGCGTCATGGAGGCGGGACGCGTTGTCGAAAGCGGGACGTGGCAAGAGCTGATGCGCCGCAGGACGCGGCTCTATTCACTGGCCGAAAATCAATCGCTATCCGATGATCGTCCCCTGGTAGCGTCTTAAAACCCTCCGTAGTGCGTGAGTATCAGGGTACCCGTCGCCGGGGTCACCGACTCGAATGTGTCACTAATGATCGCTATCGCACGTCGCGCGTTGAATGCTTTTGCGTTGCGCTTCAGCGAGGCTGAAAAGCGGCTTGCCGAACTTTCCTTGGTGCAAAACTCTCCGCTCACGCCTGGGATCCAGAACGTGATGACGTCAGACGGCAAGGCTATCCCTGTCGGTTTTAGTCTATTCAATCCGAATTGGTTGGACGAATTTGGTATCGTTCCGACGACCATATTCGACGTCGGGTCCTATGATGCCGGCGACGCAATTCGGTTCAAGCAGGCTTATCCTGACGCGCTTGTCTACGCTTTTGAGGCCGATCCGGCACGTTTTGCAGTCGTCGATTGTAATGCACAAGCGTTCGGCGTTGAAGCGGTCAATCTCGCGGTGAGCGATCACGACGGAAATGCGGATTGGTTCGCTAGCAATGCGGCAGGTGCAGTAGGCGGCCAAGGATCACTATTTCCACATACAGAACTTTATAAAGCGCGTTATCGGGGGGTTAGACAGACCGGCAGAATAAAAGTTCAAACGACGCGCCTGGACAGCTTCTGCAGACGCTCTGGCATTGACAACATTGATTTTCTGCACGTCGACGTTGAAGGTGCCGAGTTTAACGTCATCGCGGGGTTGGGTACATTACGGCCGGCAATGCTGTTCATCGAGACAATCTCCCGTGGCTTATGGCACGGCGCATATTCCTCAGCAGATGTTCATCGCCTTCTTTCGCGCTACGGCTACGTGCTTGCAAGTGATTTTCGATCCGATCGACTTTACGTTATACCGAGTGTCATCAGCGAATAGCTGGTAGGCACGCTACTTGTTCGAGAGTGGCCGTTGCTTGTTTGCCAAATGAACTCCGAAAGAAAGGGTATCATCCTCGCCGGCGGCGCCGGCACGCGGCTGTGGCCGCTGACAGTGGTCAGCAGCAAGCAGCTGCTGCCGATCTATGATAAGCCGATGATCTACTATCCGCTGACGACGCTGATGCTCGCCGGCATTCGCAATATTCTGATCATCACCGCCGCTCCGGAAGTCCCACGCTTTGAGGCGCTGCTCGGCGATGGGCAACAATGGGGAATCAAGATCAGCTATGCGGTGCAGCCGAAACCGGACGGGATCGCCAAGGCGTTCCTGATCGGCGAGAAATTCATCGAGGGCCAGAGCTGCGCTCTCGTCCTCGGCGACAACGTGTTCTACGGCGCCGGTTTCGGCGAGCTCGTGCAGCGAACCACCGGCGGCAAGCATGGCGCCACGGTGTTTTGCCATTGGGTCAATAATCCGGGCCAATATGGCATCCTCGAGCTCGACGCCCGCGGGCACCCCCTTCATATCGAGGAAAAGCCGGAGCAGCCGAAATCGAACTGGGCGGTGACCGGCCTCTACTTTTACGACGCCTCGATCGTCGACGTCGTGCGCAAGCTCAAGCCGTCGGCGCGCGGCGAGTTGGAGATTACCGATGTTAATCGCGTTTATCTCGAAGCGGGCCGGCTCCACGTCGAACGGCTCGGCCGCGGATTCGCCTGGTTTGACGCCGGCACGCACCATTCGCTGCTTCAGGCATCCGAATTCATCTACACGATTGAGGAGCGCCAGGGTCTCAAGATCGGCTGTCCGGAAGAGGTCGCCTACAGGATGAACTTCATCGATATGATGGCGCTTGAGCGGCTGATCGGTCCGATCGCCGACAGCGCTTATGGCGAATATCTTCGGCGCGTTGCGAGTTCAGCGCTCTGAATTCAGGGAATGACCGAAAACCGCCCTACCGGTAACGGCACGTGCCGCGTGTGCAAGGCGCGCATTGCCCCATTCATGTCATTCGGGCGCATGCCGATCGCCAACGGGTTCCTCAAGGCCGAGGAGGTCGGCGACGAATATTTCTTCGAGCTAGCGCCGGCATTGTGCGACACCTGCGGCATCTTCCAGCTCATGGAGCAGCCACAACCTGAGAAGATGTTCCATGGGCAATACGCGTTCTACTCCAGCACGTCTCGCTACATGCTGAGACATTTCGAAAATTATGCGCGGTCGGTGATGCAGGGGCCATTAGCCGCGCGCAAGGATCCCTTTGTTGTCGAACTCGGCAGCAACGACGGCATCATGCTGCGCCACTTTATGCAATACGGCATCCGCCATCTCGGCATCGAGCCCTCTGGCAATGTCGCCGACGTCGCGCGTAAGCAGGGGATCCGCACCGTCAGTGCGTTTTTCAACCGTAAGCTCGCTGACGACATCGTCGCCGAACACGGCCGGGCGGATGCGATCCTGGCGGCGAACGTGATGTGCCACGTTCCTGATCTGCCGGGCGTCGCCGAGGGCGTGCAGCGGCTGCTTAAACCCGACGGCGTTTTCAGTTTCGAGGATCCCTATCTCGGCGACATGATCGCCAAGACTTCCTACGACCAGATCTACGATGAGCACGTGTTTATCTTCTCGGCGACCTCGGTGCGGCGCGCCTTCGCGCCTTACGGGCTCGAGCTTGTCGATGTCGCGCCGCAGATCACCCACGGCGGATCGATGCGCTATATGTTTTCGCCCAAGGGCAGCCGCCCGGTCGCGGCGAATGTCGACGCGCGGCTGATGAAGGAACTCGAGCAGGGCCTCGACCGGCCCGAGACCTATCTACGCTTCAAGCAGAACTGCGAAAACTCCCGTGCGTCCTTGATGCGCACCCTTGAGGCGGCGAGGAGGCAAGGCAAGCGCGTGGTCGGCTATGGCGCGACCTCCAAGAGCACGACCGTCACCAATTACTGTGGCATCACGCCGGCGCAGGTGGAGTTCATTTCCGACACGACGCCGATCAAGCAAGCCCGGCTGTCGCCAGGCGCTCACATTCCGGTCAAGCCTTACGAAAGCTTCGTCGCGAATTACCCGGACTACGCACTGCTGTTTGCCTGGAACCACGCTGCCGAAATTCGCGAGAAGGAACGCGCGTTCCTCGCCGCTGGCGGCCGTTGGATCGTTTACGTCCCCGAGGTTGCGATCGTCGCATGATCCCAGTGGCAGCTCCAGTCGTGCAATATCGCGCGCACGCGGATGCAATTCGCGCGGCGATTGCGCGCGTTCTGGAGGGCGGCGAATATATCCTCGGCAGCGAGGTCGTGGCCTTCGAGCGCGCGTTCGCGGATTATAGCGGCGGCAGCCATGCCGTGGGCGTCGCAAACGGCACCGACGCACTGGTCCTTTCGCTGAGGGCACTCGGCGTCGGGCCGGGCGACGAAGTCATCACCGTGTCGCACACGGCCGTCGCAACCGTTGCGGCGATCCTTGTGTCGGGGGCTGTGCCGGTTTTGGTCGATGTTGACGAAGCCTGCATGACGCTCAATCCCGCCATGATCGACGCCACCGTTACTTCGCGGACGCGGGCTGTGATCCCCGTTCACCTCTACGGTCAGGCCGCCGATCTCGACGCCATCACGGCCGCCGCCCGGCGGCACGGCTTGCGGGTGATCGAGGACTGTGCGCAGGCCGCGGGCGGCCGCTATTGCGGACGTCGGCTCGGCAGCATCGGCGATGTTGGTTGTTTCAGCTTTTACCCGACCAAAAATCTTGGCGCGATCGGCGACGGCGGGCTGGTCTTGAGCGCCGACAGTGCGGTGGCCGAGCGGGTCCGGCGGCTACGCCAATATGGTTGGGACAATGCGCGCGAGACTCACGAGGCCGGGGCTAATTCGCGCCTCGATTCGCTGCAGGCGGCAATTCTGCAAGCCAAGCTGCCGCATCTCGAGGCGGACAATATCCGCCGCGCGGCTATCGCCAAGCGCTATGAACTCGGCCTTGCAGATTTGCCGCTTACGACGCCCAAAGTACGGGCCGGCTCGGAGCACGCTTTCCATTTGTACGTCGTTCGATGCGCCGATCGCGACCGGCTCAGGCAGCATCTTGCCGCCGATCGGATCGGCTCTGCGGTGCACTATCCGCTGCCCGTGCACTGCCAGCATGGGTATGCTGAAAAAGTCGTCATACCGAAGACTGGTTTGCCAGTAACTTCCATTCTGGCCCGTCAAATTCTCTCTCTACCGATCTATCCGGAGCTGAGCGATGCCGAGGTCGATCGAGTCGTAGCCTCGATCCGCCGTTTTTACAGTCAGTCGCCTTGAATCGATAGCAACTTGCAAATTCCGCACCCAACATGACGGCGGCCTCCGAATTTGATCCGATATTCGTTCACGCCTCACCGCGCAGCGGCAGTACCTACTTTTTCAACGTACTTCGGCGTAACGAGTCCCTGTTGTGCTTTAACGAAGCGATCATTGACGTGTTCAGCTATTACGGAAAAGGAGACATCGCTCGCTTCAAGGCAGCGCAGAAATGGAACATCAATCATCATTTTCTCGCCCGCGACGATTTTGATGAATTCATCGAAGCTTGGGATGAGGTTATGCATCTTTATCCGCATTTTCCGTCGTTTCAAGATTACCTGCCGCCGAATGGCATTCTCTCGCCCCAACTTTCCGTCTATCTCTCTGCTTTGATGAATTATGCGCGAACGCGCAACAAGCGGCCGGTGCTTTGCGAAATACTTTCGCGCGGCCGTGTCGGCGCTTTGCGCAATGCATTCGGCGGATTTCACGTCGCGCAATATCGGGATCCGTTGAGCCAGTTCGGCTCGTTCATCCGTCCGGTGATCGAGGTGGGCGAGTGGGGATTCTTGACTTTCCCACTTAGGGAAATGGGCATAAGCGGCGCGCATCCACTGTATCGCCTGGTGCCCGAAGCTTGGCGCGTTCCGTCACTGCCTTGGCCCGCCGAGGATCGTGCGCAACGCTGGGCTTCGGCGGTGGAGTATATTGCGGCGGTCGCTTCGCCGCGACCGGAAACCATTGAAAAAGTCTTCCGCTGGCACCTGTTTTCATGGGTTTTGAGCAATCTGGCGGCCATCAGCTACTCCGATTTTGCCCTCGATATCGACAAGACCCATGACGATGCCGGCTACCGCAAGACCGTCATCGAGAATCTTGCGCTGAGGATCGGCAAAGCTCCAGATTTTGGCGACATCAGGAAATTTGACCGATACTACGAATTTGAGTCGTTCGACGTGGTTGCCGTCTGCAATCAGGTAGACTCGACCATCCGGGATACCTTGAAAGATGGTCGTCTGGATAAAGCGCTTCACACGCTGGCGCCCCAAGCCCCACTTGTCACTGCGGCTGCTGCTGTGGAGCTTTTACTTGCGAAGATCAGCGTTTCGCTGGCCGCCATGAAAGCGGATGCCGACCGCCGCTACATGAGGGCCGCAGAATGGAAATCTGTTGCTGAAAAAAATCGAAGGATTTGGTTCAATCCGAGCATTCGGCGGTTGCTTCAGAACGTCTATCCCATCACGGCACCACTCGTGCGTGCAGCGCGGCGAGTCGGTCTCTGGAATTGAACGCGAAGCGGATCCGTTAATTGCTTTAACCGCAGACTGCGGTGACCATTTTCGCTTGCATCATGTCCCCAACGCCCTTGTTCACAGTGTTTACGGCGACGTACAATCGCGCCCATACGATTCATCGCGTGTTCGGTAGTCTGCGCGCTCAGACGCTGCGCGATTTCGAATGGCTCATAGTTGACGACGGTTCAACTGATAACACGGCAGCGCTGATCGCCGATTGGGCCAACGAAGCCGATTTTCCGATTCGCTACTTCAGGCAAGATCATTCGGGCAAGCACTTTGCTCACAATCTAGCCGTGCGAGAAGCACGCGGAGAGTTTTTCTTGCCGCTTGATTCTGATGACGCCTGCATTCCTGAGGCTCTGGCTCGATTGGCGAATCTTTGGAACACGATACCCGTCTCCGACAGGGTTCATTTTTCCGGAGTGGGCGGATTATGTAGAAACCAGCACGGCGAGATTATTGGTGATCTGTTTCCATCGGAGCCGTTCGATGCCAGCCTCCGTGATCGGCGCTACATCTATCGTCTGCGTGGCGAGAAATGGGGAATGGAGCTGACGGATATCGTTCGGCGGCATCCATTTCCCGAGATTAGAGGTACGGGATTCGTACCGGAGGGGTTAGTATGGATGGAAATCGCCAAAAATTACAAGATTCGGAGTATGAACGAAGCCTTCCGGATCTATTACGTTGACGACGAGAGAACGATCGTAACCTTGTCCAATCAGAAAGGTCTGAGCGACAACGCGCCGGGACGGCTGCATTATTATGCTTGGGTGTTAAATAACGATCTGGGCTATTTCTTCTATTCACCGAAACCTTTCCTAAAAGCGGCAATAATGCTGCCGATTGTCGCGCGCTTTGCGGGACAACGCTTTGTGGATGCTGTAAAGTCGCTGCACGGCATGCCCGCCAAGCTTCTTCTCTTTTCGGTCCTTCCGCTGTCATTTCTTTTATATGTCTCTGATCGATTCCGCAGCCTGGCTACCCGGCGGTCTTAATCCGCTCGCGGCATCATCCGATGACCCCCCGATTAACGATCCTCCTGCCCCTAAAAGGCCGGCGTCTCTTTACGCTTCGTTTCCTTTGGCACGCCAACAGGGCGGGGCTTCCCTATCGGTTTCTTGTTGCAGATGGACAAGTGCATCCACTGCTAGCGGAATTGTTGGAAGAATCTCGTGGCATTTTCCCGAATCTCGACATCGAATACATTCGCTATCCTGATGACGACAATTTCAGGCGCTATTTTTTGAAGATGTCCGATGCCATCCAACGTGTGCGCACACCGTATACAATGCTTGCAGACAATGATGATTTTCTGGTGCTAGGCGGCATCGAGCGCAGTCTCGATTTTTTAGAGACACGCGACGACTATGTCTGTTGTGGCGGTGGAATCGCAGGTTTCTCTGTGTATGCACGAGACAATGCGTCACCGACGGGGTTGCTTGGGCCGCTAAACCGTCTTGCATACAGATATGCGCCTTATGATCGGTCGATCGATCTAGGCTCTTCGTCGGTGGCAAATCGATTGCTGCTCGGCCTGCGAAATTCATGGAGTTACTACGCCGTTTTCAGGTCACCTGCGCTGTTGACAATCTGGCGCGAAGCCGCCGACATGGATCTGAGCGATCTTCAGCTTCACGAAAAGTTCTGTGCCATGCGCACACTGACCCTGGGCAAGGCCCGATCAGATCCCGCCAGCATAGGCTACATGCGGCAATACTGGACTTCGCTGCGGTCGGCATTTAGCAAGGATTGGGTCCACCATCTTCTCCGCAACAGATTCAGCACTGACTTTGCCGAAATCATCGCCCGGATTTCCAAAGAGGCGGCGGGTAATGAACTAGACCAGGAAATCATAGCGGAGAATCTGCGCGAGCGTATCGAACCGTGGCTGAGAGACTTTCTTCGCCTTAATTATGGTCTGTACGGTGTCACGCGGCAACATATCCGCAGCACGGCGCCCGCCATCCTGGATTGGCTGAAAATGCGAAGGCGCTATTCGGTGCCACTCGAGCGAAGGATGCTTCTCGGCAAATTGCGAACGAATGGCGCTTCCGAACAATATTTAAAAGCGTTCCGTGAGGAATTGGCCGACATTGAAGATGTCATTGCCGGTCGCGCGTTCAAGGAGTTTATCCAACCCTACATGCGGAAATTCACCAGTGCATCAATTTCTCCTCCCGCCGCTCGTTTCGATTCGTTCGGCCGAGGGCGGAATGTCTGATGCAATTTGGGTCGTGGGAGGCCAGCAGCGCGGCGTGACGCACTGGACTAAAGAATGGAATCTCTACAAAAAAGCACTGGTCGTAAAAGCGGAAGGCGGGCGGGTTCAAGTCGTGCTCGAATACCAATCGCCACCAGAGCATTGCGCTGAGGGGTCACCGGCCATCCTCTTCAAAGCCGCCTCAATCCAAGGAGATCGGGCGTATCTTTGCACTCAGACCGAAGTGTTGATCTGCGAGTTTCCATCGTTTGCCATACGGCAAATCATTTCCCTGCCATGCTTTAACGACGTTCATCATGTGGCGGTGGCGCCCGATGGCCGTTTGTTCGTGGCGGTAACCGGGCTAGACGCTGTTGCCGAGCTCGCACCGGATGGTACGCTCTTGCAGTTGGTCAGCGTCGTCGGTGGCTCGGTGTGGGATCGCTTCTCGCCGATGACTGACTATCGCAAAGTGATGACAACGAAGCCCCATTTGTCGCATCCTAATTTCATTTTTTTTCTTGACGGGGAGCCCTGGGTCACCCGTTTTCAGCAGCGCGACGCGGTACCGCTCAACGGCAAAGCCAACGGCAGAGCGGCGTTCCGCGTCGGCATGGAAGGCATCCACGACGGGTATGTGACCGCCGATCACGTCTATTTCACAGTGATTAGCGGGTTCATCGTTCGCTTCGATCTGACATCGGGACGGATGCAGTCGTTCGACCTCAACAAGATTGACAACGCCCGATCCGATCGCCCGCTCGGCTGGTGTCGAGGCATATTGCCCCTCGGGGACAAAGTGTGGGTTGGGTTTTCGCGTATCCGCTATACGACCTTGCGGCATAATCTGGATTGGATTCGGCGCGGCTTTCGACATGCGGGACGATATCCGCCGGCACCGACCCGCATCGCTTGCTACGATTTTCAAAATCAAACGGTCGTCGACCAGATCAATCTTGAGAGCGCGGCGATCAACACGGTGTTCAGTATTCATGCCGGCTGACCCAACGAAGTCACGGGTGAGGTGATGAATGACGCGCATTGCTGCTGCCAAACCTTCAAATGATCGACGATGCAGATGAGAGACGCCGCTAACAGCGGGCATGTTACCGCTTTGAGATCCGATGCGGGTTGAACGCACCGACCTTTCCGGCGTGCTTCTAATCGAGCCGCAATACTTTGCCGGCGAGCGCGGCTTTTTCCTGGAGAGTTTTCACGCCGAGCGTTATCGGCAGCATGGGATTGCAGATGTTTTCGTCCAGGACAACCACTCACGTTCGCGCCAGGGCGTGCTGCGGGGTCTGCATTTCCAGGCGACCACAGTCTTAGATCGTCGCCGTGATGCGTGGCCGGGTCTCTGGCGCCGTGGTGTTCCAGCAAGTCGGTGAATGAAGTGCGGGCTGATATGGCCAATAATACCGCGCCTGACGAAGGTCGTTTTGCATTCGGCGAAAACTGGAAGTCGTTTCTCGCGGAGCTCGACAAGGTGCGCATCGCCGAAGCCGAGAAGTCGCTGCAATGGTTATTGGGGCAGGGGCGGCTCGATGGGCTGCATTTCGTCGATATCGGATCGGGCAGCGGCCTGAGCTCGCTGGCGGCGCGGCGGCTTGGCGCGGTGGTTCACTCCTTCGATGACGATTTACAGTCGGTGGAGTGTACGAAGGCGCTGCGCGATCGGTACTTTCCGAAGGATTCGCATTGGCTGGTGGAGCGGGGCTCAATCCTGGACCGCGATTATCTTGGCAAGCTCGGTAGGTTCGACGTCGCTTATTCCTGGGGCGTTTTGCATCACACTGGCGCCATGCGTAGGGCAATCGAAAATGCATCTCAACTCGTCGCGCCGGAAGGCATGTTTGTTTTTGCGCTCTACCGCGAGACGCGGCTTTGCTGGTTTTGGAAATTGGAGAAGGGCTGGTACAGCCGGGCCTCGCGGCGTGTGCAATCCATCGCCGCCGGCCTCTATGTGGCGCTGATGAGATTCGCGTTCACGCTGGTCGGGCGCGACTTCGACGCCCACGTGTCCAACTACCGTAGCAATCGCGGCATGGATTACATGCATGACGTCCATGATTGGCTTGGCGGCTACCCCTACGAATCCATCCGGCCGACCGACGTCGCGCAAGAGTTGACCCGTCTCGGCTTCGCGCAAGTGCGCAGCAAAGTGCGGCCCTATTCGATCGGTCTATTCGGTTCGGGCTGCGACGAATATGTCTACCGCAGGGTCCGCGGTTAAGGCGCGCTGGCCGGGATGGTCGGATTTGCGACGCGGCACCTCACGATGCAAGTTGATGAAACCAACCTAGCGGGCCTGTTTCTGATCGATCTGCGGTGTTTTCGCGACCACAGCAGCCTCTTCCTGGAGAGCTTTCAGGCGGAGCGTTGCCGCGATAATGGGATCACCGACGCCTCTCGCCAACGAGAACTGGTAGCGGTCGGTCGCGACCGACACCTACCGGGATCGGATCAAGTTATTGCACGAAGGTGTGGCGAGCTGAGAAACTCCTTGTTTCGATCGTCGTCGTCAATCGCATCGACGCCGGAAACTAGATCGGCAAATTGTAAAGCGGCCGCTCAATACATCCCGGACAGGAGCGATACATCGCGTGCCGCGACAAAATTATTTGTGTTGAATATTTCGTAGCTCTCGCGGTACGCGTTCATCACCACCAAGCCATCAGCCACCATCCGAAATATCTTGTATCTTGGGGTGAGAAGATCGAAAAAGTCCTTCAGAAAAGTTCGCGAGTCGACATTACAACCGCCGAATTCAAACTGGATTACATCGATGCAGTCCTGCGTTAAAAGATCGCCGCATCCATTCAGCACGGAAAGCTCGTGGCCCTCAACATCGAGTTTGAGAAGATTGATCCGGGCGATGCCGTTGGCGCGGCAATAGTCTTCGACGCGCATGATCGCGATTCGCTCGGTCAGCCGGTCGCACGAAGCAGCGCTTCCAAAAATCCGCCGAGGGTACACGGATGCGAGCGCCGACCCTTGGTTATCGGCGAACAAATCGACCTCAGCGGCACAGTCCCCGAATCCAATCCGCTCCAATCTTACGTTCGGTGCGCTCGGTACCGAGTCGCTCAGAATTTTAAACGTCCGCGAGCCAGGCTCAAAAGCGAATATCCGTACGTTGGGTCCACAGTGACGTAAAAGCGCCAGTGTGTAATCTCCTTTGTTGGCACCGACATCAAACAGCACGGCGTCACTCGGCAATCGCGGAGTCAGTTTTTCGATGAGAGCCTCTTCACCGTTCGTCTGGATGTTGATCGGCCCCATATTCATCCCATAAAGCGCGACCATCAGGAGCCTCTCCCAAATCCATTGGAACTTCTTGGTCCGCATGAAATGTTTGAGAAAGTTCAATTTTTTGCTCCGCGTCCGCCGAAACGCCTAGCGGTCTTAAACCTTATAAGCAAATTACTTAGTGACGTCACCTCATGCGGCATTCGTGAAGCAACATTTCGCATCTGCCCGGCCCAGATCGTGTACGCTCTCGCGAGTCGATCATTGCCCGTTTACGGCGACGGGTATCTCGCAAACGAGGGATGGTGGCGATCGGTGCAGAGCCGCGCCTACCGTGATTGGATTAAATTGCAATACGGCACTGCGAATTGACGGGATCGGCTGCTTCCCAACCTGCGGCGCTTGGGTGCGTCGGACGCACGAGCCGCCGGCACTGATCACGCTGATCGAGGGCAGCTCGATCGCTCCAAATACCGTTTCTCAGGTGAGGTCCCTCGTCGAGTCACACGAAAAGGCGATGGTGATCCTCGATAGCAATCACACAAAATCGCATGTCCTTTCGGAACTGCAACTTTATGCGCCGCTTGTCAGCGTGGGGTCATACATCGTTGCGTGCGACGGCATCATGGAACAAGTGGCGGGTGGCCCGCGAACGGAATCAGATTGGGGTACCAACAATCCGCGGCAAGCGGTGGTCGAGTTCACGTCGGGGAATTCCGACTTCGCGATTGAAGAACCGAAATGGCCCTTCAACGAAGGAATGGTGAATTGCCGCGTGACGTATTGGCCGGATGCCTTCGTCAGGCGGCTGAGATAAGCAAGTGGCCGATTGTTTCCGGCGCTCGGGATTAACATTTTTGCCCCTCGACGATGCAAGTTGCTGAAACTAGCCTAACGGGCGTCCTACTCATCGAGCCGCGGTGCTTCCGCGATGAGCGCGGCTTCTTTCTGGAAAGCTTTCATGCCGAGCGTTACCGCGAGAACGGGATCACGGACGACTTCGTGCAGGACAACCACTCGCGTTCACGGCAGGGCGTGTTGCGCGGCCTACACTTCCAGGTCAAGCGGCCTCAGGCCCAGATCGTCACAATAATGCGCGGGCACATCTTTGACGCCACTGTCGATCTGCGGCCCGACTCGGCGACGTTCGGCCGCTGGTACGGCGTTGAGTTGAGCGACGAGGGCCCGCGGCAGCTCTACATAGCGCCGGGATTTGCCCACGGCTTTTGCGTGCTCAGTGATTTCGCCGACCTGCACTACAAGGTCAGCCGATTTTACGATCACGGCGACGAGGGCGGCGTGGTCTGGAACGATCCGCAGGTTGGCATTCGTTGGCCGATCGCGGCGCCCATCGTATCGCCGCGCGACAACGCCTATCCGAGCTTACGGGAGCTTGATCGCGAACGGCTCCCGCACGTTGCGACAGGGTGAGGGCGCGCACCTAATGGCGGCGTCTGCTGTCAGGTTTCGTAAGACACTCACGCACTGAGTCAAGTCACGCAATGCCGGAAACCTCCGAACTTTGGAAGTCGTTGTCTCATACATTGTTCGCAAATGTCGATGACGCGTTCACCGCGGGGTTTCGTCGGCCCGGTGGCGCCAACAGCCGTTTGGGCGCCTGGGATCCGTTCGATCCGACCATGCGATATTTCAAATTCATTCTCCAGATGGCGGCCGAACGGCAGCCGGATCGTTTTTTCCTCCTTTATCGCGCCCTCGGGAAGGTCGACATTGGCGCGCCGGTTTCGGTGAAGGTGCGCTCTTGCGCGATCAACATCGATTACCTGCTCTCGGTGCAGGAGTATCTTTTTCTCGAATCCGCCGCAGACCTCGCGACCACGCGGTCGATAGTCGAGATCGGGGCAGGCTTTGGCCGAACCTGCCACGCCATGCTAGCGTTGGTTGCGGGTATCGAGCGATATACGATTGTCGACCTCCCCAATGTCCTCGAATTGAGCCGGCGGGTGCTGTCCTTGGCAGTGCCTCAGCACTTCCACAAGCTCCGTTTCCTGGACGCGGCCGACACGGAAGCCTGGCGCGGGCTTACCGCCGATCTTGCCATCAATATCGACAGCTTTCAGGAAATGCCGCCGGCGACCATCGACACATACATGAAAGGTCTGGTCGCTCAGTGCGGGCGCTTCTACGTGAAAAACCCGATCGCCAAGTACGATCCGGCTTGCATCGGAATCGCCGTTGAAGATCCCGCGAGATTCTTGGACGTATTTTCACTGGGGTATTGCCGCGAAGTGATCGACATTTTTGATGACGAAGCGTTGGAAGTTTGTCGACGCAAATATGTCGAAGCCTACCGGCCCGGAAGCTCATGGACTGTCGTCGCCGAACGGCCGGCGGATTTATTTTCATATTATCACCACGTACTCTATCGCTCGGCATGATCGCGGCACCTGATGCGACGGCAAGCCCGTGCGTCGTCGTCACCGGCGCCCGCGGTTACTTCGGCAGCGCCTTGGTGAAAAGGCTTGCGGGCGAGGGGCACGCTTTACGCCTCGTGTCGCGCTCGGCCGCGGCGAGAAGTGGCGAAGCCAACGCGACGATCGAGAATATCCAAGCCGATCTGCGCGGCGAGGCGAGCTGGCACGAGTTGCTGAAGGACGCAAAAGCGATCGTGCATCTGTCCTCGCGCACCGATTTGCGGGCGGCAGAGGCCGACCCGACGGGCGATTACGACCTCAACGTCGAACCGGTGCGGGCGCTGGTCCGCGCCGGCGAGCGCCGCGGTATCCCGGTGCCCGTGGTTTTTGCCAGTGCCGTCACGATTGTCGGCGACGCGCACGCTAATCCGGTCAACGAGCAAACGCCGGATCGGCCGCGCTCGGTCTACGACCGCCACAAGCTCGAATGCGAAACCATCCTGCGCGATGCGACCCGCCGCGGCGTTCTTCGTGCTTGCAGCCTTCGCCTTCCTAATGTCTATGGCTACGGCGTCTCATCGGTCAACTCTAATCGCGGCATTCTCAACGGCATGATGCGGAGGGCGGCGCAGGGTGAGGCGCTGACGCTTTACGGCGACGGCGCGTACGTGCGCGATTTTATCTTCGTGAGCGACGTCGTGGATGCGTTCTGCCGCACCCTTACCTCCGACCGGGTGTTCGACGGCGGACATTACGTGATCGCGACCGGCCGTGGCCACACGCTCGCGCAGGCGTTTTCTCTGGTCGCACAAGAGGCGTTCCGCCATACCGGCCGCAATGTTGAAATACGGCACGTACCGGAGCCTTCGGATCTCCATCCGATCGAACGGCGCAGTTTTGTCGGCGATGCGAGCCTGTTCCGGAAGCTGACGGGCTGGCAGGCGCAGGTCGATCTGGAGTCCGGAATTCGCGATTATTTCAAACGCTGGGCAGCCGGGTCGCAAACCGCAAGCGCGCCGCATGAGGCGGCGTGAGGTAATGGCGGCGCATCCTTTCGATGTCCATGAAGTGCGAACGATTGAACTGCCGCGCCACGCTCGGGCGGACGGCGAGATCGTCATCGCGGAAAGTTTCGCTGCGGTGCCGTTCGCGATCAGCCGCTTGTTCACGCTCCGCGGTCCGGCGGGAGCCGAGCGCGGCGAACACGCGCATCGCCTTTGCTCGCAGTTCATGCTGTGCGTTCATGGCGCCGTCGATGTCATTTGCGATGACGGCCGCGAGCCGCGGCCGTTCAGGCTCGATCGCGGCAATCTGGGACTGCTCGTGCCGCCGATGATCTGGAACACCGTGATTTTTCGCCGGGCGGACTCGGTGCTCATTGTGCTTTGCGACCGCGGCTACGAACCAGACGACTACATCCGCGATCGCGGCGAGTTCCTGGCTTTGCGCAAGGTGGCGCTGAAGTGAAAATCGTCGTCACCGGGGCGCTGGGGCACATCGGCTCGGCGTTGATCCGTCAGCTGCCGCTGTATTTTGCCGATGCCGAGATCGTGATGCTGGACAACATGATGACGCAACGCTATGCGTCCTTGTTCAATCTTCCCGCGCTCGGACGCTATCGGTTCATCGAAGCCGATGTGCGCTCAGCCGATCTGCGCCCGCTGGTCGAAGGCGCGCACGCCGTCGTGCATCTCGCCGCCATCACCGATGCCGCCGGAACCTTCGATCGGGCGGCGGAACTCGAGACCAATAACTTCGATGCCACGGCGAAGGTCGCGGCGGCCTGCCGGGAGGCCGGCGCGCGGTTGATCCACCTGTCCTCGACCAGCGTCTACGGCACGCAAAATGCGCTCGTGTCGGAGGACTGCGCGCTCGATGAATTAAAGCCGCAAAGCCCCTATGCCGAGACCAAGCTGAAGGAGGAATCGCTGGTGCAATCGTTGGCGAAGGGCCGCGGTATGCCGGCGGTGATTTTCCGGTTCGGCACCATCTTTGGCGCGTCGGTCGGGATGCGATTTCACACCGCGGTCAACAAGTTCTGCTGGCAGGCGGTCATGGGCGAACCGCTGAGCGTCTGGCGCACCGCCTACGAGCAGAAGCGGCCCTATCTCGATCTCGCCGACGCCATCCGCGCCGTCGCATTCGTCGTCAAGCAGGATCTTTTCGACGGCCGGGTTTACAACGTGCTCACGCTCAATGCGACTGTGCGTGATATCGTCGAATGTATTCGCGAATTCGTGCCGCAAGTGCAACTGTCGTTCGTCAACAGCCCAATCATGAATCAGCTGTCGTACGAAGTATCTTGCGAACGCTTTGTCAGCCGCGGCTTCGCCTTCGCCGGCGACCTCCGCCGCGGTATTGGCGAGACCGTGGCGCTGCTACGGGCCGCCAACGGAAAATAGATCGCGTTTTGTCCACTCTCCTGGTGACCGGCGGCGCGGGCTTCATCGGCGCCAATTTCGTGTCCTACTGGCGGCGATCGCGGCCGGCGGACCGGATCGTCGTGCTCGATGCGCTGACCTACGCGGGCAACCGTAGCAGCCTCGCTGCGCTTTGCGACAATGATGTTTGCAAATTCGTGCACGGCGACATTTGCGATGCGCCGCTGGTGGAAGCGCTGTTCGAAGAGTTCGATTTCGATACGGTGGTGCACCTGGCGGCCGAAAGCCACGTCGATCGCTCGATCCATGCGTCGCAGGCCTTCACGCGCACCAATGTTCAGGGCACCCACACGCTGCTCGATGCCGCTTTGACGGCCTGGAAGCCGTCGTTTGATGGTCGCCGCTTCCATCACGTCTCGACCGACGAAGTTTACGGCTCGCTCGCGCCGGATGATCCACCATTCACGGAATTGTCCCGCTACGATCCGAAATCGCCATATGCCGCGAGCAAGGCGGCGGGCGATTTTCTGGTGCGGTCCTACGCGCACACGCATCGGCTACCGGTGACGATCACCAATTGCTCCAACAATTACGGTCCTTTTCAGTTTCCCGAGAAACTCATTCCGCTGATGATCGTCAACGCGCTGGCCGGTCGATCGTTGCCGATTTACGGCGACGGCCGCAATATTCGCGACTGGCTCCATGTCGAGGATCACTGTGCCGCGCTCGCCTTGGTGCTTGAACGTGGCCGTCTCGGCGAAACGTACAATATCGGCGGCGGCCAGGAGATGCCGAACGTGGAGCTAGTCGGGATACTTTGCGACGCCATCGATCGGCGCTTCGCCGCCGACATGGACCTGGCGCGCCGGTTTCCCGATTGCCCCGCCGCCGGGCGCGGCCGATGTCGCGACCTCATGACTTTCGTCAAGGATCGCCCCGGCCACGATCGGCGCTATGCCATTTGCTCCGACAAGCTGAAGCGGGATTTCGATTTTCGTGCGCGAACGCCGCTCACCGCCGGCCTCGAACGCACGGTCGACTGGTACCTCGCCCATAACGATTGGTGGCGGCACATCCAAACCGGCGAGTACCGTGACTGGATCGCGCTGCAATACGGCGTCACAACCTAAAATTCCACAAAAGCCTGGACCAGTGCCTTGACTAAGGGATCATTGCCACCCGATTTGCACCGTCTCGAAGCGGAAGCGATCTATATATTCCGCGAGGTCGCGGCGGAATTCCGCAAGCCGGTTCTGCTCTATTCGATCGGCAAGGACTCGTCGGCCCTTTTGCATCTGGCCAGAAAAGCGTTCTTTCCGTCGAAACCGCCGTTCCCGCTTCTTCACATCGACACGACGTGGAAGTTTCGCGAGATGATCCGCTTTCGTGACGAAACCGCCGAGCGGCTCGGCCTCGATCTGATCGTTCACGTCAACGGCGACGGCCTCGCCCGGGGCATCAATCCATTCACCCACGGCGCCTCGGTCTATACGCACGCCATGAAGACGCAAGCGCTGATACAAGCGCTGACCGAGCACCAATTCGACGCGGCATTCGGCGGCGCCCGCCGCGACGAGGAGAAGAGCCGCGCCAAGGAACGCGTGTTCTCGTTCCGCTCCGCCAATCACGTATGGGACCCCAAGAACCAGCGTCCGGAACTCTGGCATCTCTACAACTGCCGCATCGCCGCCGGCGAATCCATTCGCGTTTTTCCGCTCTCCAATTGGACCGAGCTCGACGTCTGGCGCTACATCGCGCACGAGGGCATCCCGGTGGTCCCGCTGTATTTTGCCGCGCCGCGGCCGGTCGTCGAACGCAGCGGCGGTCTTATCGTCGTTGACGACGCGCGTTTCCCGCTCGAACCGAATGAACGTCCAGAAACGCGCACGGTGCGCTTCCGCACGCTCGGTTGTTATCCGCTGACCGGTTGCATCGAATCCAGTGCCGCAACGGTGACCGACATCGTCCGCGAGATGGAAACGGTCCGCGTATCGGAACGCGCCGGCCGGTTGATCGATCACGATTCTGCCGATTCCATGGAGAACAAGAAGCGTGAAGGCTATTTCTGATCACGACATGGTTCCCGCCGCGGCAAGTCTGTTCGCGGCAGACCGCGATCAGCTCGCTGTCCTGACCTGCGGCTCGGTTGATGATGGCAAGTCGACGCTGATTGGGCGGCTCCTGCTCGATGCCTCGCTCGTTCTCGACGATCATGTTGCGGCGCTGGCGCGCGATTCCAAAACGCATGGCACCGTCGCAGGCGATCTCGATCCCGCCTTGCTTGTCGACGGGCTGGAAGCCGAGCGCGAGCAGGGCATAACCATCGACGTCGCTTATCGCTATTTCGGGACGCCCCGTCGCCGCTTCGTGGTCGCCGACACGCCGGGCCACAAGGACTACACGCGCAATATGGTGACTGGAGCCTCGACATCGGACCTGGCGATCTTGTTGGTCGATGCCGAGAAGGGCCTGCTGGAGCAGACGCGGCGACATGCTTACCTTTGTTCGCTGCTCGGCATCCGCCACTTTGTCCTGGCCGTGAATAAGATGGATCTGATCGACTTCGACAGGCGCCAATTCCAGGACATCAGCGATTCATTCGCGCGGTTCGCCCATCGGTTTCCCGCGTGTAACATCGTCGCCATCCCGACTTCCGCGCTTTACGGCGATAACGTCGTTCGCGGCAGCGCGCGGATGCCCTGGTATAAGGGACCGCCGCTTCTCGAATATCTCGAGACTGTTGTCGTGGAGGCGAAGCCGGCGACGGCGCCACTGCGGCTGCCGGTGCAATATGTCAACCGGCCGGACGCGAGTTTTCGCGGCTATGCCGGCACGGTGGTGTCGGGTTCGCTGCGCCAAGGTGCGGACATTCTCATCCCGCGAACCGGGGTGCGATCGCGCATCGCGCGGATCGTAACAATGGACGGCGAGCTTGACGCCGCATCGGCGTCCGATGCGGTTACCGTGGTTCTTGCCGACGCCATCGATGTTTCGCGCGGCGACATCATCAGTTCCACCGAAAAACCCCCACAACGGGCCGACGCCTTCGCCGCTCATCTGGTGTGGATGTCGGAAGCGCCGCTTTTGCCGGGCCGGAGCTATTTGCTCAAGGCCGGCGCGCAGACCGTCGCCGCCACGGTGACCGAACTCAAGCATCGAATCGAGATCGAGAATTTTGAGCATCTCGCCGCCAAGGAATTGCATCTCAACGAAATCGCCTTCGTCAATATCGCCACTGCCGAGCCGATCAGTTTCGATCCTTACGACGAAAACCGCGACACCGGCGGGTTCATTCTGATCGACCGCCATGCCAACGCGACGGTGGCCGCCGGCCTGATCCGCTTCGGGCTGCGCCGCGCCGCCAATACCTATTTTCAATCCTTCGAAGTGACGAAAACGGCGCGCGCACGCCTCAACGCCCAGCAGCCGGCCTTGCTCTGGTTCACCGGCCTCTCCGGCGCCGGCAAATCGACGATCGCCAATAATCTGGAAAAGAAGCTCCACGCGCTCGGCAAACACACCTTCGTGCTCGACGGTGACAATGTGCGCCATGGGCTCAATCGCGATCTGGGTTTCACCGAAGGCGACCGCGTCGAGAATATTCGCCGCGTCGCGGAGGTGGCGAAGCTGTTTGTCGAAGCGGGTCTGATCACGCTCGTTGCCTTTATCTCGCCGTTCCGGGCCGAGCGCGAGATGGCGCGCGAATTGGTCGAGCCGGGCGAATTCATCGAGATATTCGTCGACACGCCGTTGGCGGCGTGCGAGCAGCGCGATCCGAAGGGGCTGTACAGGAAGGCGCGGCGCGGCGAATTGCAAAATTTCACCGGCTTGGACTCGCCTTACGAACCGCCGGGCGACCCCGAATTGATATTGGACGCGCTCAACGAAAGCGCGAGCGACCTCGCCGATCGCATTATCGTTTTCATGCAGCAGCGCGGCTTGCTGTCCTGACTTGTGCTCCAGACGTGACGAGCCTCGAGTGTCGCAAGCACCACGCGTTGTCGTCGTAACATCTCGCCTGGACGTTGGCGGTACCGAACGCCATCTCACGCGCGTCCTGCCCGCGTTGCAGCGGCGAGGAATAGATATCGCCCTTTACGTTATGGAACGCGGTGGCCCGCTGGAGGGCGAGCTCTCGGCCAACGGCGTCCGTGTCGAAGGCCCGAGCCGCGCCGGGTTTCTGCACTGGCCGAAAGCGACGCTGGCGCTGGCGCGATTTCTCCGCCGCGAGCGCCCGGCCATTGTCCATTTCTTCCTGCCACGCCCCTACGTCTGTGGCTCGGTCGCGGCGGAACTTGCCGGGCAGCGGCGGCGGATCATGAGCCGGCGTTCGCTGACCGATTACCAGACGCGGTATCCGTTGCTAGGGAGTTTCGAGCGCTTGCTGCACAGACGAACGCTCGGCGTGATCGGCAATTCCCAAGCCGTCGTCGATCAGCTCGCGCAGGAAGTCGATGATCATGGAAAACTGGCGCTCATTCACAGTGGCATCGAGTTGCCCGAGCCGATGACTTCATCGGATCGGCAGCGTATACGGCGTGCGCTGCGGATCCCGCACGATGCGCTCGTCATCACGGTCGTTGCAAATCTCGTCGCTTATAAGGGTCATCAGGATTTGATCGAGGCGCTGGCTCTGGTGAAAGACGAACTGCCCACGCCGTGGCAAATACTCGCCATCGGTCGCGATGACGGCATCGGTGAGGAACTCAAAGAGAGGGCCGAAACCTTGAACATCTCCGCCAATA
Source organism: Xanthobacteraceae bacterium (assembly GCA_050012575.1). Lineage (GTDB taxonomy): Bacteria > Pseudomonadota > Alphaproteobacteria > Rhizobiales > Xanthobacteraceae > BOG-931. The sequence goes on from JBEKGX010000018.1 coordinate 82,286, forward strand.
TTGTGCTGCTTGGCGAGCGATCCGATGTGGGCGAATTGCTGGCGGCGAGCGACATTTTCGTCCTGCCGTCGCATCAGGAGGGTTTTTCCAATGCCCTCTTGGAGGCAATGGCTGCTAATGTTCCGGCAATCGCAACGGCCGTCGGTGGCAATATTGACGCGGTGGTTGATAATAATACAGGCCTCCTTGTGCGCCCGCACGATCCGGAAGCCCTCGGCGCCGCCATTGTGCGGCTCGCGAAGGACCCGGCGTTGCGTCGCCGGCTTGCCGAGGCCGCACGCTTGCGTGCCGAGGAGCGCTTTTCGCTCGACGCGTGCGTTGGGCGCTACGAGCGGCTGTACCGGGCGTTGAATGAGCCGGCGCCGAGGCCGGTCAGCGAAATCTTGGCCGATACTTTCGACGATGACCGTCGCGGCAAGCTCGCGGCCACGATTGAGCATGCGCATTAGTGCGGACGACAATCTCGACCCGGAGGTCGCGCGCGGCTTCGGCCAGGAATGGTCGGCGTTCCGGCAGGACGTGGACCATCTCTCGCAGCAACAGCGCCAAGAAATCTTTGACGATTACTTCCGCATCTTTCCGTGGCACCTGCTGCCGCCAGGTGGCGGTGTTGGTATCGACGTCGGTTGCGGAACCGGACGCTGGGCGACACTTGTGGCGCCACGCGTTGCACACCTGCATTTGCTCGACGCCAGCGCGAAAGCATTGGCGGTGGCGAAGCAGAATCTCAGTTTTGCAAAGAACGTCAGCTATTACGCCAAAAGCGTAGCCAATATGCCGCTGCCTCCAGGTTCGCTTGATTTCGCCTATTCGCTCGGCGTCCTGCATCACGTGCCAGATACGCAAGCCGCGATCGAGGCTATTGCCGGCACGCTGAAGCCCGGCGCGCCATTTTTGGTCTATCTTTATTACGCGTTGGATAACCGTCCGCTTTGGTATCGTGCGCTATGGCGAATGACCAATCTGGCGCGTCTTGTGATCTCGCGGTTGCCTCACGCGCTCCGGCTCGCCATCAGTCAGACTGCCGCTGCATTGATCTACTGGCCGCTGGCGCGCGCAGCCCGGCTACTTTCAATCACCGGACTGTCGCCGCGGGTTCTGCCATTGTCTTACTATGCCGACAAGTCGTTCTATGTGATGCGGACCGACACCTACGATCGCTTTTGCACGCGCTTGGAAAAGCGCTTTACGCGGATTGAGATCGAGCAGATGTTGAACCGAGCGGGCTTCGACAGCGTTCGATTCTCGAATAATGCGCCATTCTGGTGTGCCGTCGGTGTCAAGTCGGCTGTCGCGATCGACGATTGAGATCGCTTCGTGCGATCCGTCAAGGCCCAGCGTTCACTTTTGTTATGACGCACTTTGGTGGCGCATTACAGCCTCAAACGGAGGTGCGCGCAATATCGATCACTCTACCGCTCGTTGATCGTCAGTTGAGGCCGTTTGGGCAAGCAGCGGGTCTTGTGTTTGCGACAATCGGAGCGGATTATCGCCGGCGGTTGCGCATAGCAGATTCAATGATCGAAACATGTCTGTCACGCTGAAGAACCTTCACGTCAAGCTGTTCGCGGATGGCGCGGATAAGGCGCAAATCTTCGAAATGGCCAAGCAATCGTGGATCCGTGGCTTCACGACCAACCCTACGCTCATGAAGGCGGCGCGCGTGTCCGACTATGGCTCGTTCGCTCGGGAACTCGTCGAGGCCGTGCCGGACCGTCACATCTCCTTCGAAGTGTTCTCCGACGACATTGTGGAGATGGTGCGCCAGGCGCGGCTGATCGGCACCTGGGGACAAAACGTCTATGCGAAGCTTCCGGTGACGACGACGCGCGGTGAGGCGATGTTCCCGGCCATTCGCACCCTTTCCCGTGATGGCGTCAAAGTGAATCTGACGGCGGTCTTCACCGCGGAGCAGGCGGCGCGTGGCGTTGAGGCGCTCTCCGGCGGCGCTCCCGCTTGCGTCTCGGTGTTTGCCGGCCGGCTCGGTGACGCCGGCATCGATTTTCGGCCGATTATGCGCGACGCGATCGTGCGGGCGCGTAACACGCCGAATGTCGAGATTATTTGGGCGTCGACGCGCGAGGTTTTCAACGTCCTCGAGGCGGATGAAATGAAATGCCACATCATCACCGCACCCTCCGCCGTGCTCAATAAGCTCCCGGCTCTTGGGACAAAAGACGCGGCGGAACTGTCGCTACAGGCGGTCAAGGCGTTCCGGGAGGATGCCGTGTCGGCGAGACTGAGCCTGCCTCTCACGGCCCCTGCGGCTGAGTGATCACAGTCGCCAGACGTCGACGTGTGGCGGGCGCTGGCGCAGGTCAAGCGCGCTCTTGACGTCCATCACCAGGCCGCGGCCGTTTTTGAGGAGCCGGGTGATCAGCGGCCAGCCTGCGGCGCGGTAGGAATCGTGACTGACAGCCAGTACTACGGCGTCGGCGGGCTCGAGCTCCTGATCTTTCAGCAAGCTTAGCCCGTATTCGCGCATCGCGGTTGCGGCGTCGGCCAGCGGGTCGTGGACCTGCACCGTTATTCCAAAGGATTGAAACTCGCGGATCATATCGACGACCTGCGAATTGCGGATATCGACGACATTTTCCTTAAACGTCAGCCCGAGCACAGTCACGCGTTTGGCTTGCATGCCCGACTTCTTGAGGCGACGCTCACACTCCCGCGCCACCCGCACGCCCATCGTATCGTTGATCCGCCGACCGGCGAGGATGACGTCCGGATGATAACCGGCCTTCTGCGCACGATCGGTGAGGTAATAGGGATCGACGCCGATACAGTGCCCGCCGACCAGACCCGGGGTGAAATTCAGAAAATTCCACTTGGTCGCGGCCGCGGCTAGAACCTCGCCGGTGTCGATGCCGAGAACATGAAATATGGTGGAGAGCTCGTTCATGAACGCGATGTTCAGATCGCGCTGCGAATTCTCGATCACCTTGGCGGCCTCGGCGACCTTGATCGATGGCGCACGATGCACGCCGGCGGTGACGACCGATCCGTAAACCGCGGCCACGATCTCGAGTGTCTGCGGGTCCTGTGCCGAAACGACCTTGATGATGCTTTCGAACCGATGCGCCTGGTCGCCCGGATTGATGCGCTCGGGAGAATAGCCGACGGTGAAGTCGCGTCCGGCGGTGAGCCCCGAGGCTCGTTCCAGTACCGGCACGCAATCCTCTTCCGTCGCGCCGGGGTAGACCGTCGATTCGTAAACGACGATGTCGCCCTTCTTCAAAGTTCGTCCGACGGTCTGCGAGGCGGCGATGAGCGCGCTGAGGTCGGGTCGGCGAGCCTTGTCGATCGGGGTGGGGACGGTGACAATGACAAAGTCGGCGGCGGCAATGTCGGCTGCCTCTGACGTCAAGCGCAGGCTCGGATGGGCAAGATCGTGCGTCTCGACCTCGCGGGTGCGGTCGCGTCCGGCCTTGAGCTCGGCGATGCGGCCGTCGTCGACGTCGAAGCCAATGACCGGAGTCCCTTGCCGGGCGAAGGCCACGGCGACGGGCAACCCGACATAACCCAGCCCGATGACCGCGAGCTTTCGACCATGAGACACGTAGAACACATCCCCGACATGCGCCGACCGGCTATGTGTTTACTCCGCCCGTGGCCGGGCTCGCAATGGACCAGGCACGGATCGACCGGCTATATACTTGCCAGCGGCGCAGGCACGCAAAGCGACCCGCGGTCGCCCCAGCAGCAAAAAAGGCCGGTAGCGAGGACCATCGAATGACGGGCGCCCCTGTCTTGGTCACCGGCGCCGCGGGCTTTATCGGCTTTTGTCTGGCGCGACGGATGCTCGAAAGCGGCCGTGCCGTCGTCGGCGTCGACAGCGTCAATTCGTATTACGACCCGGCGCTGAAGGAGGCGCGGCTCGCCGTCCTGCGACAATTCCGCAATTTCACCTTTCATCGGCTCGATCTCGCCGACCGTAAGCTGACGGAGGCGGTATTTAACGACGGTGAGTTCGGGCCGGTCGTGCACCTGGCCGCGCAGGCAGGCGTACGCTACTCGCTCCAGCATCCGCATGCGTATCTCGACGCCAATCTCGCCGGCTTTCTCAACGTCTTGGAAGGCTGTCGTCACCGCAAGACGAGGCACCTCGTTTACGCGTCGTCGAGCTCGGTTTACGGCGCCAATACGCGGCTGCCATTTTCCGTGCATGACAATGTGGATCACCCGATCAGCCTTTATGGCGCAACCAAGAAGGCGAACGAACTGATGGCGCACGCCTACAGTCATCTTTACGCGCTGCCGGCGACGGGCTTGCGGTTCTTCACCGTCTATGGCCCCTGGGGCCGGCCGGACATGGCGATGTTCATCTTCGCCAAGGCGATTTGCGAAGGCGAGCCGATCAGATTGTTCAATTACGGACGGATGCGGCGCGACTTCACCTATGTCGATGACGTGGTCGAAGCGCTCGAGCGTCTGATCGACAAGCCGCCGCCGGCGCCGACCCCGGCGGATGGGGCGGCAGGCAGCCTGCCCGATCCGGCGAAAAGTGCCGTCGCGCCCTGGCGCATCTACAATATCGGCAACAACAGAACGGTCGAAGTCTCCCGTATCGTCGAGCTGCTGGAACAGGAGTTCGGGCGCAAGGCGAAAACGGAACTCGTGCCGATGCAGCCGGGCGACGTACCGGAAACTGTCGCCGACGTCGATGATCTCATGCGCGACGTCGGTTTCCGACCGGCGACTCCTATCGAAGAAGGAGTCCGCCATTTTGCAGCGTGGTACCGGGAATTTCACGGCCAGCACTGATGCACCAAGGGACACTGCGCTTGGTTCGACCGAGCCGGAGAGCTGAGGAGGTGATTGTTGAGTGAACTTATTCGATACCGCTATAACACCATGGCCGACCAGACGCCGGGCGGTGAATGGAAATGGCGCGTCATCCTGGAGCGGGGCGATCAATTTGAGGAAGTTCTGGTCAAGCAGCTGTTGGTCAACGTCCCGTCGTTCAGCCGAGACGATGTCATGCCCGTCGTCGGTCGCAAGTATCATATGGCTTGCTACGGCGTGTTTCGCCTCGAAGACGGCGTTGGCATCATCGACTCGAAGTAAAGCTTAAGAACAGCCCGCCGGCCGAAATGGAGCTTTCATGACCAAGGCGGTTCTCGGCATCATCGGCGGCTCCGGCATTTATGATTTGCCGGGACTGACGAATGCACAAACGAAAACCATCAACAGTCCGTGGGGTAAACCGTCCGCGGCTCTGCTCACCGGCGAGATCGACGGCCTGCCGATCGTTTTCCTGTCGCGCCATGACAAGGGGCACAGGATTTCGCCGACCGATATCAATTACCGCGCCAATATCGACGTGCTCAAGCGCGCCGGCGTGACCGATCTCGTTTCGCTGTCGGCCTGCGGGTCGTTCAAGGAGGATTTGGCGCCGGGCAGGTTCGTCCTTGTCGATCAATTCGTCGATCGCACCTACGCCCGCGCCAGTTCGTTCTTCGGCACCGGCTGCGTGGCGCATGTATCGATGGCGCATCCGGTATCGCCGCGGCTGCGCATCCACATCGCCGAAGCGGCGACGGCCGAGGGCCTCGCTGTCGTTCGCGACGGCACTTACGTGTGCATCGAGGGTCCGCAATTCTCCAGTCTCGCCGAAAGTCTCACTTACAAGAATCTCGGCTATTCCGTGATCGGCATGACCAATTTGCCGGAAGCCAAGCTCGCGCGTGAAGCGGAGATCTGTTACGCGACGGTCGCGATGGTGACCGATTTCGATTGCTGGCATCCCGACCATGACGCCGTCACCGTCCAGGACATCATCAAGGTGCTTTTGGCCAATGCCGAAAAAGCCAAGCGCCTGGTCGCGCGGCTGGCTCGCGACTTTCCGCGCGAGCATGAGCCATGCCCGATCGGCTCCGATCGTGCGCTCGACAATGCCTTGATCACCGCTCCGGAAGCGCGCGATCCCGAGCTTCTTAAAAAGCTCGAGGCCGTCGCCGGCAGGGTTTTGCGCCGATAGAGGGCGGGGGCTTTCTTCGACAGACCACGGCGGCGGGAAGAGGTGGCGCGCGGTTGTGCCCGGCCAATTCAATTCCCATCCAGTATTCCGTGATGTGCACGAGCAAGATTAATCCGAGAAAGATCGCAAACCCGAGAAAGATCTGCGCAACGGGACAGCAGCCCCATTTCGGGGCATCTTGCGCTTGCGCGACGGGGAGCCCCATTTCGGACATCTTGACGCCGCGCCGTCCTCACAGGTTTACGGCCCGTTGTTGCCATTTGGACACAGCATTTCCGACTTGATTTGATAATAGATTGGTCGCTGGCGTCGGCAGTAACTATTCAGTAGGGTTGATCGATTTCAAGGCCGGGCAGTTACGGTTGCGTAACTTTGATCCGACAACAGTAAGTCGCGGCGCTGATAAGGGCTGATAAGGAGAGTGGCATGAAGCGGATTTTGATTGCTGGGGCACTTGCACTCGCGGCCGGGGGACAAGCACTCGCGGCCGATCTGCCGCAACCGGGTCCGCCTCCGCCGCGGGCGCCGGCGACTTACGTGCCGGTCGCGGTGCCCTATTACAATTGGGGCGGCATCTATCTCGGCATTAACGGCGGCTACGGCTTCGGCAACGTGGCGCCGAGTGGTTTTACCAGCTTCAGCCCCAAGGGCTTTCTTGCCGGCGGCACGGTTGGCGCCAATTTCCAGGCTGGGGCCTTCGTGTTCGGCGTCGAGGGTGACATCGACTATTCCGGCGTCACGGCCAGTTTGCCCGGGGGCGGCACATTCGATAGCAAGTGGATTGCCACGGCGCGCGGCCGCGCCGGCTATGCCATCGACCGCGTCCTGCTCTATGTTACGGGCGGCGGCGCCTTCGCTAATCTCCAAGGCCCGGGTTTTAGCGCGACGGGAACCGGCTTTACCGGCGGCGCCGGTATCGAATTCGCCCTGGCGCAAAACTGGACCGCCAAGGCCGAGTATCTTTTCGTTGATATCCCCAACGCATCAGTTACTGGCGGCGGATCCGCCAAATTCACCGAGAGCCTCGCGCGCGCCGGCATCAACTACAAGTTCAACTTCTAACGATCGCCTGAGCAAGCCAAAGCGACAGGGTATTCACGACAGCCTTGTCCGTGTTGGGATCAACTTCAAATACCCATAAGGCGGCGGCGGCGCCGGCGCCCGAACACCCCAAAGACATCGTGCAAAGGTTGCTTTGGGCGCTTAAGCCTATAGCGGCGTTGCGGAAATCCGGCTCCGTACCCTTGCCGTATGCGCTTGTGTTCCTCACGGTCGCTTTGGAAGAGGGTAAGCCGGTCGGCGCCTACGCCCACGAGATGGCCCTATCGCGCTATGTCATGACCCGCTACATGCAGTGCATCGGCGACAGAGGGCGAAACGGAGCTGGTCTTGGCCTAGTCACGGTTAAACGCTCGACCGGCTATCCCACACGAACGGAAGTCTTTCTAACGGAAAAAGGAAGGGCGCTTTTTGCTGCTGTACTGAGGGGCGCCAGCTTTTCGACGAAGCGGAAGTGATAGTGCAATTGTCCGAAGCGACACCGGCGTCAATCCTTGCTCGGCATAGTCGCTCATCCCACCCTTGGTGCTTGCTACCGCCGAGGAGATCATTGAATAGATGCCGGACGTCGGTTGCTGGCCCATCTGTATGGACCGGCCGCGCGTTGCAAGCCGAAAATGGTGAGTTGGAGAAGTTGGTCTAGCGCTTCTGTATCCGGCCTATTGATGAAGCCTTCCAGCTCCTGGCCATCATGGATTATCCGCGCCGCGCGTTCGATCTCATTCGCGTCTCGGCCCCGAAGGCCAGAAGGGCCACCTGCGCGCAGAATTTGGTCGCTGTCGGGGCATAGCGGACTTCGGCAAGCCGTTCGCCCAGCAGATTTATGGGTCCACGGCCTAGGTAGAGGACTCATTCAGATCCACTCAGTGACTACGGCGACGAGAGCGAGTGCGGCGAGATAGTTTCTGGCGAGGCGGTCATATCTTGTTGCAAGGCGTCTCCAGTTCTTGAGACG
>JBEKGX010000019.1:0-85804 GCA_050012575.1 Xanthobacteraceae bacterium
CGCTCGACGATCTGGCCAACGCCTCGCTTAAGGCGGCACAGGACCTCAAGGCCGCCTGCCCAACTGACATTGCACTCACCGCCCCGAACCGGCTTGCAGCCATGCAACACCGCATCGAGGCGATGATTGCCGCGGTAGAGATCGTACAGCCGCCGCTGGAGAAATTCTACGGCCTCCTGAGCGATGAGCAGAAGGCGCGGCTGACCGCGCTTGGCAACGATCAGCGGCAGAGCAAGGCTGCCAGCGATACCACCAGCTCGCTCGCCCAGAGTTGCAGTGCAGCCCCGCCCGGCGCGATGGAATGGCCGACCGCCGATATCGACCAGACGGTGCGTCCAACCGACGCGCAACGCGCGAGTCTGGCCGCGTTGCAAAACGCGACCACCCAGGCGGCGGATTTGCTCAAGGCCGCGTGCCTGTCCAGCGATCCGCTCACGCCGCCGGCACGGCTCGCGGCTGTCGGCAAACGACTTGAAACCATGCTGCAAGCGGTCAAGATGGTGAACGTCGCGCTCAACGACTTCTACGGAACGCTGTCCGACGAGCAGAAGGCAAGGTTCGAAGCGATCGGTCCGCAGCGGACGAGCCAGCTCGAGACGCTTGAAGTAGCGCCCACAAACCTGCGCAGGCGCGGCATTCCCACCCCTGAGCAAATCATCCGGCGCTTGCTGTCGCCATTGTAGAGTATTCAATCCTTCGGAAGATCGCCTTCGGAAAATCGGACGAACTCAACGAGGGCGCATCCGTGTGAGCAATATTGCTCAGGTGCGCATTCCGCCGAGGATCACTATATTTGATTTTGAGGGGCGCCCGATCGAGTAGGGAGTCAAGACGCCATGAATCCCATCACCGTATTTCTGACCGTCGCCTGCCTCGCCGTGGGCGCGGGATTGGGCGCAACAGGGCACTTTTATTTGGGCGTCCCCATTGTGATCGTTGCCATTATCATCGCCGCCGCGCTGAAGATGGCCAACACCTGGCAAAAGTTCGTCATCCTTCGCGCGGGTAAATTGCGCGGCGTCAAGGGACCCGGACTCTTCCTCATCATTCCGGTGATCGACCGCGTGGTGGCCGTCATCGATGAGCGCATTCAGACCACGGCGTTTAGCGCCGAGGAGGCGCTGACGAAGGATACCGTCCCGGTGAACGTGGACGCGATCATCTTCTGGTTCGTCCATGACGCGCAAAAGGCGGCCTTGAACATCACCAATTACCGCGAGGCGATCGATCGGGTCTCGCAGACGTCGCTTCGCGAAATGATCGGGTCGTCGATGCTCTCGGCGCTGCTGTCAGAACGCAGTGTCGCCGACGAGCTCTTGCGCGGCGAGATCGGCCGCAAGACCGCCGACTGGGGCATCTCGGTGAAGTCGGTCGAGATCCGCGACGTCGCGATCCCGGTCGCCTTGCAGGACGCCATGTCGCGGCAAGCCCAGGCGGAGCGCGAGAAGCAGGCGCGGGTCATTCTCGGCTCGGCCGAAGCGGCGATCGCGGGAAAGTTCGTCGAGGCAGCCATGACCTATGCCGATCATCCGGCGGCTCTGCAGCTGCGCGCCATGAACATCATCTATGAGACCACCAAGGAGCGCGGCGCCACGATCCTGATCCCGACCTCGATGGTCGACAGCCTGAATCCCGTCGTGGCCCTAGCGTTGGCGGGGCAGAACAACGTAGCGCAAAAACCGAACGGACCTGCGCCGCTGTCGCCCAACCCGCGGAAAGAGAGCGTCGTGGCACCTCAAGCTCCCGGCGCATGACGACCATCGCCGTGCGTAAAAGGCCTCGGCACGCGCAATCGGCGGCAGCCACAAAGGATGATCTGCCGAGCGGCTTGACTGACGAGGAAGCGCGCCGCCGGCTGGCGAAGCTCGGCCCAAACGCGACGCCGGATACGGCGCTCCATCCTTTGCGCCTGGCGATCGAGAAATTCTGGGCGCCCGTTCCGTGGATGCTCGAGGCTGCGATCGTGCTCGAGCTGGCGCTCGGCAAGTATGTCGAAGCCGGGATTATTGCCGGCCTTTTGGTCTTCAATGCCGCCCTCGGGTTGTTCCAGGAGAGCCGCGCCCAGGCGACCCTTGCCGCGTTGAAATCGCGGCTGGCGCTGAACGCATCCGTCCGCCGCGGCGGTACGTGGAAAACCATACCCGCCGCCGAACTGGTGCCCGGCGACGTGGTGAAGCTTTCCCTCGGTGCCGTGGTCGCCGCGGATGTGCGCCTCACCGCCGGAGAAATCCTGCTCGACCAATCCATGCTCACCGGCGAATCCGTCCCCATCGAAGCCGGGGACGGTGTGCAGACCTATGCAGGGGCGTTGGTCAGGCGCGGCGAGGCGGTGGCGGAGGTTACGGCAACCGGAGCGCATACCAAATTCGGCCGCACCGCCGAGCTCGTCCGCACCGCGCATGTCGTGAGCTCCCAGCAGAAAGCGGTGCTGCGCGTGGTGCGCAATCTCGCCGGGTTCAACGGCGTCGTCATCGTACTGCTGGTCGCCTATGCGTGGTTTCTCAAGATGCCGCTCGACGAGATCGTTCCTCTCGTCCTGACGGCGGTCCTCGCATCGATACCGGTGGCGCTGCCGGCCACTTTTACGCTCGCAGCGGCGCTTGGCGCGCGCGCTCTCGCAAAGCTGGGGGTTCTCCCGACGCGGCTCTCGGCGGTGGATGAAGCAGCGTCGATCGATGTCCTGTGCGCCGACAAGACCGGCACGCTGACGCGCAACGCGCTGACCGTGACGACGGTGCGTCCGATGCCCGGCTTCGACGAAGCGCGTGTTCTGGCGTTGGCCGCACTGGCGAGTTCCGATGGCGGACAGGATCCGGTCGACGGAGCCATTCGCGCCGCCGCCGCGAGCAAGCCCGTCTCCGATGCGCCGCAATTAATCAAGTTTGCGGCCTTCGATCCGGCGAAGAAGATGTCCGAGGCGACCGCAACGGATTCGACGGGGAGCCCGCAACGTATCGTGAAGGGCGCCTCCGCCGTGGTCATCGGCCTTGCGCAGCCGTCGCCGAACGCGGCCGCGGCGGCGAACGAACTCGAAGCAAAGGGTTTCAGAGTGTTGGCGATCGCGGCCGGGTCGCCGACGGCAATGAAGCTCGCCGGACTCATCGCGCTCAGCGACCCGCCTCGCCCGGACTCGGCGGCGCTCGTCAGCCAATTGCATGGATTAGGCGTGCGCACCGTGATGGTGACGGGCGATGCGCCGGCGACCGCGGCCATCGTGGCCAAGGCGGTGGGACTTGACGGCGCCGTCTGTCCGACGGGGCCGATCCCCGACGCTGTCCATCCTGCGCAATTCACGGTCTTCGCCGGTGTGTTGCCGGAGGACAAGTACAAGCTCGTCAAGGCATTTCAGAACGGCGGCCATACTGTTGGCATGTGCGGCGACGGCGCCAACGACGCGCCGGCACTGCGCCAGGCGCAGATGGGAATAGCGGTCTCGACGGCAACCGACGTCGCCAAATCGGCGGCGGGTATGGTGCTGACCGAGCCCGGCCTCGCCGGCATCGTTGCCGCCGTCAGGGAAGGTCGCGTGATTTTCCAACGCATCCAGACCTATACCTTGAACTCCATCATCAAGAAGATCGTTACGGTGCTGTTCCTGATCATTGGCCTGTTCATAACCGGGCATGCCATTCTCACCCCGCTGCTGATGGTCATCGTGATGATCACCGGCGATTTCCTGGCGATGGCATTGACGACCGACAACGTGCGAGCGTCCCCGATGCCGAATGCGTGGCGCATTGGCAGCCTGACGATGGCCGGAATCATCATGGCAGTCTGCCTGCTGGCCTTCTGCAGCGGTGTCCTGTTGGTCGGCAAGTTTGAGCTCGGCCTCGGCATCGACGCACTACGAACGCTCGCGTTTACCGCCCTGGTGTTCGGGAGCCAAGCGACCATCTACGCCATTCGTCAGCACCGGCGATTGTGGGGCTCTCGCCCAAGCCTCTGGCTCGCCATATCGTCGGCAGCCGATATTTTGATCGCTTCGGTCTTGTCCATCGAAGGAATCGCGATGACGCCTTTACCGGCCTCGATCGTAGCCGGCACGCTTGCCGCTGCGGCTGTGTTCGCCATCATTTTTGATTTGGTGAAAGTTCCGGCCTTTCGTCGTCTTAGCATCGCCTAGACCGCCACTCCCTGCCGCAAGGATGAAAATGAGGATGAGCTCAAAGGACTTTCGCGTGCGGGAAGGAGAAGGTGTCGATCTCAAAGAGTGGCCGACGAAGGCCGATCCCGTTTACAAGTCGAAAGACCAATACAAAAAACTCTTGGAGGAGCACGTGGCGCAACTGAGTTCGCAACAGCAGCTGCTCTACGCGTCCAATCGCTATGCGCTGCTGCTGATCTTTCAAGCGATGGATGCGGCGGGAAAGGACGGCGCCATCAAACACGTCATGTCCGGCGTCAATCCGCAAGGCTGCCAAGTGTTCAGCTTCAAGCACCCGAGCCCAACGGAACTGCAACACGATTTTCTCTGGCGCACCACGCGCAATCTGCCGGAACGCGGGCGGATCGGCATCTTCAACCGGTCCTATTACGAGGAGGTGCTGATCGTCCGCGTGCACCCCGAGATCCTGCGCAGCGAGGCGATCCCCGAAACCCCGCATCACGACAAGAAGGTCTGGCACGACCGCTATCGCTCGATCACGAATTTGGAGAGACACCTTCACGGCAACGGGACCCGCATCGTCAAGTTCTTCCTCCACCTCTCCAAGGAAGAACAGCGGAAGCGCTTTCTGGCGCGCATCGACGAACCGGAAAAGAACTGGAAATTCAGCACCGCGGACATTGCCGAGAGAGGATTCTGGAAGCAGTACATGCAGGCCTATGAGAAATGCCTCGGTGCGACAAGCACCCGAGACGCGCCCTGGTATGTCGTTCCCGCCGACGACAAGGAGAACGCGCGGCTGATCGTATCCAGAATTGTCCTCGATACGCTCGAAGAGCTCAAGATGAGCTATCCAAAAACGAGCGCCAAGCGCCGTCGCGAATTGCAGTCGATCCGCAAGCAGTTGGCGAAGTGATTTTTGAATGCGCCGGCGCTAAGGGGTCGTGATATTTGGCCCAGGTGCACCACTGCGCACCGCCGCAATAGCTTCGTGGAGTGTCGTGAAAATCCGCGTCTCGCCGATCGCCGCCGTGACGTGGTGTCGGTCCATGTCGGACCGAAGGTACGGACTGACACGCGCGAAGACGATGCCGACCCTTTTGCGCGCCAGACCTTCGAGCAAATCGCGTAGGGCTTGCGCGGCGGAGTAGTCTATATCCGTGATCGCGCCTGCATCGACGATGAACCAGCGGATCGGAGTCGGCGCGTACTCCACAAGGGCGCGCACCTCGTCGGCGAAGCGGTTAACGTTCGCGTAAAACAAATCCGAATTGAAACGATAAACAATGAGTCCCGGTTCAGTCTCCTTGCCCGGCGTCGCTGGCACCGGGATCCACTGGCCGGTTGCGTTCGGCGCAAGCATCATCGTGTGCGGACTATAACTGTGGCGCACGTGCCTGAAGAGCGACAGAGCGATCGCCAGCAGGATGCCTTGCTCGACGCCAATCGCGACAACTGCCGCCGCGGTGACGACGGCAAGATAAAACTCGCCCGGGCTTTCGCTGCGAATGTCACGCAGACCTTTTACGTCGATCATCCTGAACGCGATCGTGAACACGATGCTGGCCAACACGCAGCGCGGCAGGTACTGGAGCGGGCCGGTCAGAAACAGCAGCACCAGCAGCACAACACCTGCAAATACCAGTTGTGCGACCTGGCTGCGCGCTCCCGCGCGATCCGCCATGGCGGTCTGCGTCGGGCTGCCGTTGACCACGAACGTCCCGCTCACCGCGGCGACTGCATTTGCGGCTGACAGCCCGAGGATGTCTGCGTCCTCGTCGACGCGTTCGTGATAACGCAGCGCGAATGCACGCGACGTCGCGGCGCTTTGCGCGATTATCATCACGAAGCATGAGGCGGCCACTGGCAGCAGCGCAAGGGCTTCGCTCCAGGTCACGTCGGGTAGCCCGATCGGCGGCAGCCCCTCAGGGACCGGACCGATGACCGCGATGCCCCGCTCGGCGAAGCTGAACGCAGCACTTGCCGCGATCGTCCCCACGACCGCGACCAGCGAAACAGGCAATCGCGGCACAACGCGATTGCCGATGAGGATGCTGCCCGCCACGAGCGCGGACAGCGCCATCGTCGCAAGATTGGACCGCGGCAGGCCCTGCAGGATCTCCCACGCCTGAACGAGCGTGCCGTGCGAGCCGACCGTGACACCGAACATGTCACTCAGCATCGCTATGCCGACCTGAAACCCGACACCGGTGAGAAACCCGACCAGCACCGTGCGCGAGAGGAAGTCGGCGAGGAACCCCAACTTGAAGATCCATGCCAGAAACAGAATCCCGGCGGTCAGCAGCGCCACCATGCCGACCAGCGCCATGTACTTCTCGCTGGCGGGCACCGCCATGCCGGACAGTGGACTGGAGAAGATGACAGCCGTGGCCGAGTCGGCAGCCACCACAAGGTGGCGGGACGAACCGAAGACCGCGAACGCGACGAGCGGCAGCAGCACGGTGTAAAGCCCGGTGACTACCGGCGTGCCGGCGATGCGGGCATAACCCAGCACCTGCGGGATGTTCATCGACGCAAGGGTCACCCCCGCCAGGGCGTTGCGCAGCGCCCCGCTACGGCTGAAAGGCCGCAAGCCCGCGAAAAGGATTAGCCGCATCGCTATCCACCTTAAGCTTGGATACAGCAAATTATATCAGCAGAAATCTCATTGCGGGACGAGGTGTGGAGTCTGCACTGGCAATGTCACTGTCTTGACGCCGGGATCGGTAATGTGAAAGCCGAGTTCCGTGCACATGGCAAGCATGGTGGTATTTTCCGCCAGCACTTGGCCTCGCAAGGTCTTGAGATCCTTATGCTTTGAAAATTCGATCATGTGCTTCATCAATAGCCAACCGACTCCGTGGCCCTTGAGCCGCGAGCGCACCAGAATGGCAAATTCGGCGTTTTCTCCGCCTGCGTCATCGTGCAGGCGCACCACGCCCAACATCTTTTGGCTTTTCTCGTCGACGGCGATGAAGGCCATGGCGCGGTCCGGATCGTAGTTGATGAGCTTGACCAGCAGATCACGGTTTACTTCGCGTATCGACTCGAAGAAACGCAGCCGCAAATCCTCTGCTATCACGTCGCTGAGAAAATCTGGATAGAGGGCGGCATCCTCCGCCACGAGCCGGCGGATCAGAACCGGCGCTCCATCGCGCAGCGTTGAGTGCGTGTCGTTCAAGTTGCCCAGTAAGGTTCGGGTACGGGCCTATTTTTTTTGCGACGTTTTTTGCCGAAGGCCGCGGTCACTTCTTTCTTCTTTATGCGCACCGCCGGGTTGCCGCGCTGACCGAGATTCTGCTCTTCGGTGCCGTCACCCATCATGCCGGGATAAGCAACCTTAGTTCGCTTCTTGGTCTTATGAGGGGCCGTGGCTTTCTTCTTCATGACAAATACTCCAGGTGTCCGATGGTGCGGTGAGAAAGGATACGCCTTTCGCGTGCCGGGAAACTAGACCGTCCGCGAGGTGTGAAGACTGTGCAGAATTGCTCAACTCGAGAGGTCTGCGGATTTATCCACATGCCCGCACATCTCACGCTGTAGGGAACAATACATTGAAGAGGCCGTTACCCCCCTAGACCCAGCAAACATCGAGGGTACGCCAATGGATAAAGATCGAATCAAGGGCTCGGCAGAGCAGGCCAAAGGGTCCGTGAAGGAGACCGCCGGAAAGATCTTCGGCGACAAAAAGTTGGAAAATGAAGGCAAGACCGACAAGGCCGTGGGCAAAGTGCAGAACGCGGTCGGCGGATTGAAGGATACACTGCGCGCCAAATAACGCCGGCGCAAGCAATGGAGACTTCCCATGGAATTAATCCTGATTATCGTCGTATTAGTGCTGCTGTTTGGCGGCGGCGGCGGATACTGGGGCCGCAGTCGAGGTTTTTGGTGACCGAACGCGTTTCGCTTAAGCGTGAGCTTCGCTTAAGCGTGAGCGGAGACGGCGAGGCCACGTCTACCGCGACAGCGATTCCACCACTCAATAACCCCGCAAACTCTTCGCGCGCGGCGCGGGCTGCGCAGTGGTGATAACCACTCTCCTTTTGATACCGTTTCCCCACTGAAATCTCGTGATCCACTTACCGGCCGCGCCTTCCAAATTCCATCACGACGCCGGCCGGGTGTGATCGATTTTGCTCAGAGTCCGAGCGGACAAAGGCGCAGGCTTGCCAAGCTATACGCTAACGCGAACCGAGCACCATTGAATGGCGGCGAACGCTTCATCGAATTGGCCCAGCAATCGGATCTTGCTGGCGCTGCCTTCGCGCAATCTCAAGCGGCTTATGCCGGAGCTTGAGCACATTCTCTGCCACCGCGCGCAGGTCCTGATGGACGCCGATAGTGCGCTCGACCATGTTTTCTTCCCCGATAGCGGTGTCGTCTCGGTGGTGGCGGTTTATGCGGACGGCAATATCATCGAGATGGCAACGGTCGGAAGGGAGGGCTTCGCCGATGTGCAAGCCGTCTTGGGAGCCAAGCGCTCCTCAGTCCAGCTTCTCGTCCAAATCCCCGGCAGCGCCGCAAAGATGTCGCGCGCGGCGTTTACGCGGGCCATGCAGTCAATGCCGTCCTTCCGGAGTCTCATGGACGCTTACGTCCAGGCCTTTCTCGAACAGGTCATGGTGTCAGTAGCGTGCAACGGTGCGCACAGCCTCAAGCAACGATTGGCGCGTTGGCTGCTCATGATGCGTGACCGGACAGATGATGACGCACTGCCGATCACCCAGAGCCTGCTCGCGGAAATGCTGGGTGTGCAAAGGCCAACCATCACGAATGCCGTCCGGGAGTTCGAACGTGCCGGTTTGATCGAACGCGGCCGGCGGCAAGTCACGATCCTCGATCGGCAGGGGCTCACGGAGGCATCTTGCGAATGTTATCAACTAGTTCGGGCCCGCCTCGCTTTTCACCTTCCCAAAACATACGAGTGATATTGTCGCTCGCACGCACGGTAATGTACATTACCGACAACATCCCCTAAACTGACTTAGAATCGTGGCTCGCAGGGCGGGCGGCGGAGGTGGCCTCTCCAGCAGGATCGTGTTCCTGCTGTCGAGGATGAATTCCGTCGGCAGAAGGTAGGCAGGAACCGGCCGTGCGCGAAGTCGACCCACTGGATCCCGTCGAGACGATCCGTAAGGGCCTGCTCGTGCTCGATCCCGACCTGACCGTCCGGTTTGCGCACCGTTCCTTTGGCGACACGTTCACGGTCACCCGAAAGGGTACCCCTCGCGACCAGGAGGGCCGGCAATGAACCGCAAAGCAAAGCCGCCGTTCGATCCCCAAGTGTTTCTCTCGAAGGTAAACGGCGGACGAGCCGTTGCCGATTATCGGAAGGATAAAATTGTCTACCGGCAGGGCGATGCTGCGGATTCTGTTTTCTACATTCAGAGCGGCAAGATCAAGAAGACCGTCATCTCCGAGCAGGGCAAGGAAGCCGTGGTCGCACTTCTGGGACCCGGCGATTTCTTCGGCGAGGGCTGCTTGACCGGACAGTCGCTGCGTCTGGCGACGGTCGCTGCTATGACGAATAGTGTGATCGTGCGAATATCAAAGACAGACATCACACGCGTGATCCACGAAGAGCCGGCGTTTGCCGAGTTGTTTATCGCGCACCTGTTGGCCCGCAACAGTCGGGTCGAGGAGGACCTGGTCGATCAACTGTTCAATTCGAGCGAGAAACGCCTGGCACGGATTCTTCTGCTTCTAGCGAATTTTGGCAAGGAAAGCCGGCCAGAGCCAGTTATAGCGAAAATCAGCCAAGAGACACTGGCGGAGATGATCGGCACGACGCGGTCCCGCGTGAGTTTTTTCATGAACAAATTTCGGGAATTGGGCTTGATCAATTACAACGGCCACATTGAAGTCCATAGTTCATTGTTGAATGTCGTTCTGCACGAACAGCCGCAAATCAAGAGTTAGAGCCAATCTAAGAAGACGTTGACGCGGTCGCCCCGCCGAACGGGAGCGGTATCCGATTTGACTCGATCGCATCGGCGCCCGCAAAGTAAAACTGTGCAAAATGGCTCACATCATGTGAATGCGTCTGCCGCCTGGATCGGGCGGGCCATTCGACCTGACCTTGATCGGATAAGCGCCTCCCCGGACCGCGTTCATTCAGCGGCGCATCGAGAGCAGCACTGGTCAATCCGATACAGACTTCAAGTATAGCAAGCGCGCATTCTGGCCGGTATCGGGACGTAGAATCCCCAACCAAAGAGAGTAGCGTCATGAAGAATGCTTTGCTTGCCCTGTTCGTTGTTCCGCTTCTGACCATGTCGGCATTTGCCGGATCTTCGAACGCCGGCGACAAACCAATGGTCGTCGCGGAAAACGTCGAAATCGGAGTCGGCCCCGTCGGAGTTGACGTCGGTGACCGGCACCGGCATCGGGATCACGTTATTGTCCGAGCGCACCACCACCACCATGACCACGACGATCGCCGTTAAGCGGCGCATGAGTTTCGTCGGGCGGTGCCGATAAAGCCCGCCCGGCGCGGAGCGTCAAATATTCCAATCGCTCGTATCTTAATTACTCGGCGGCGAGCGCGCGCTCTTTGAACGGCAGCCCGAGCTTTTGCCAGACATCGACCAGCGCTTCGGCCAGCGCGTCGATCAGTCCGTCATCGTGATATGGGCTCGGCGTAATGCGAAGCCGCTCCAGGCCCTTCGCCACCGTCGGGTAGTTGATCGGCTGGATGTAGATGCCGTGGTCGGCGAGCAGAAGATCGCTCGCCTCTTTGCAGCGCTCGGGATCGCCGACGAAAACCGGAACGATGTGGGTTGGGCTGGTCATCACCGGCAGCGCCGCGGCGGCGAGCACCGCCTTGGTGCGCGCGGCGCGGTCCTGATGGCGATCGCGTTCCCATTGCGAGGTCTTCAGGTGGCGGATCGCGGCGGTGGCCGCGGCGCAGACCGCCGGCGGCAGCGCGGTGGTGAAGATAAAGCCCGGCGCATAGGAGCGCACGGTGTCGATCAGCGCGCTCGACCCGGCGATGTAGCCGCCGAGACAGCCATAGGCCTTGGCAAGCGTACCCTCGATCACGGCGATGCGGCCCGCGGCGCCGTCGCGCTCGCTGATGCCGCCGCCGCGCGGGCCGTACATGCCGACCGCGTGCACCTCGTCGACATAGGTCATGGCACCGTAGCGCTCGGCGAGATCGCAAATCTCATTCACCGGCGCGACGTCGCCGTCCATCGAATAGAGGCTCTCGAACACGATCAGCTTCGGCCGGTCGGGAGCCGCGGCGGCGAGCAGCGCTTGCAGATGCGCCATGTCGTTGTGGCGGAAGATCTGCTTCTCGCTTTGCGCCTGGCGCACGCCTTCGATCATCGAATTGTGGTTGAGCGCATCCGACAGGATCAGGCAGTTCGGCATCAGCTTGGCGAGCGTGGAAATTCCGGTCTCGTTGGAGACGTAGCCGGAGGTGAAGACCAGCGCCGCTTCCTTGCGGTGCAGGTCGGCAAGCTCGCACTCGAGCTCGACCAGCGGGTGATTGTTGCCGGCGATGTTGCGGGTGCCGCCGGCGCCGGTGCCCATGCGGGTGGCGGTCTCGACCATGGCGCCGATCACCTTCGGATGCTGACCCATGCCGAGATAATCGTTCGAGCACCAGATCACGACGTTCTTCGGGCCCTGCGGCGAATGCCAGACCGCGTGCGGGAAGCGGCCGGCGATCCGCTCGAGATCGGCGAAGACCCGATAGCGCCGCTCGTCCCGTAGCCGGCCGAGCGCATCGCTAAAATATGCACGGTAATCCATGAAGCTCCCGCCTGCGGGGCGGCCGGAGACTTAAGCCGCAGGCTCCTTTTAGAGCGGTTCCAGCCTGATTGTCGAGGCGGTCGCCGGCGTAAAATCGTCGCGCTGCATTGTGCCTGATCAAATCCGCCAGGGCATGGTTGAATCAACCTCCCGCCGCGACCAATTACCTTGCACAGCAAGGTCATCTTGCGGGGGGAGACACCCATGAAAGTCGGAATTATAGGCTCGGGCGACGTCGCCAAAGCCCTCGCCGGCGGGTTCATCAAGCACGGGCACCAGGTCGTTCTCGGCACCCGCGACACCAGCAAGCTTAAGGACTTCGTCGCGCAGCATCGCGGCGCGCAGGTCGCGAGTTTTGCCGACGCCGCGAAGTTCGGCGAAGTCGTCGTGCTCGCGGTGAAAGGCACCGTGGCGCTCGATGCGTTGCAAGCGGCGGGCGCGGCGAATCTGGCGAACAAGCCGGTGATCGATGCCACCAATCCGATCGCCGCGGCGCCGCCCACCAACGGCGTGCTGAAATTTTTCACCAACCTCGATCAATCGCTGATGGAGCGTTTGCAGACCGCCCTCCCCGACGCGCATTTCGTCAAGGCATTCAATTCGGTCGGCAACGCCGCGATGGTCAATCCGCAGTTTCCGGGCGGCAAGCCGACCATGTTCATTTGCGGCAACGACGATAAGGCCAAGGCGACCGTGGGCAGCATCTGCGATCAGTTCGGCTGGGAAGTGGCCGACATGGGCAAGGCCGAGGCCGCCCGCGCCATCGAGCCTTTGTGCATGCTCTGGTGTATCCCTGGCCTGATCCGCAACGACTGGTTCCACGCGTTCAAGCTGCTGCAGCGCGGGTAAACGAACTTTCGCGAAAGCGGATTCCGGGCCGGTCATCGTCGACAGCGGCGCGGCTCCGCAGCGGCGGACGCTCACCGGGGCCGGGAATTCATCCGGTTGGCGATCGCCAGCGCCATGAATGCCGGGGAGAAGCGGCCGGAAAAGGCCGTGATTTTGTTGATAAGGCCGGTGATGACCAGAGGTCGCCCGGACTTGAATCCCCGGTAGCCGATGCGCGCGACATCCGCGGCGTGCATCACCGGCATCAGGCCGCTGAACGATGCAGAGCCCTCCATTTGCGCCGCCTGCGCGAATTCGGTCGCCGTCGGCCCGGGACACAAGGTCGTCACTGTGACCCCCGTCCGCCGCAACTCATAGCCGATCGCCCGGCCGAAGCTGAGCACGTAGGCCTTGCTGGCATAATAGACGGCCATCTGCGGGCCGGGCACGAAGGCGGCCGTCGAGGCCAGCAGCATAACGCGACCGCGCCGCCGCGCCACCATCTTCGGCAGCACGAGCCGCGTCAGCTCGGTGAGCGCCACGATATTGACCTGCAGCATCGCAGCCACCGTTCCCGGATCGGCTTGATCGAACCGGCCGGTGTCGCCAAGGCCGGCGTTATTGATCAGCATGTCGATGACGAGGCCGCGCTCCTCGACGATCTGCATCAGCGACGCCGCGGCGCCCGGCTGGCCGAGATCGGCGGCGATGACAGTGACCTCGGCGCCGGCGGCGTTGAGCTCCGCGGCCAGCGCCTGCATCGGCTCGCGGCGGCGGGCCACGAGCACGAGATCGTGCCCGTCGCGGGCGGCTTCGCGCGCCAGCGCGGCGCCGATGCCGCTCGACGCGCCGGTCACCAGCGCAATGGGACGCGCCGACGTGGATCGGGAAAGTTCGGCCATGATATGGCGCCTTCTGCTGCTAAGCCCGCGAGATTTCCGGTGCTGCCTGTCAGGATCGAACTGATGACCTCTCCCTTACCAAAGAGGCCAACGCTTCGAGAATGCGTAGCTAATACATCTGATTGCCGATCCACCCCTGCGTATGCGCGTGCATCAAATGACTAAGGTCGACGATCTTCATTCGCTGTCCTTGTGAAGCTGAACGAGTTACAGGCAGAGCCGGGCGGCGCCGCCGCTCTGACGTATCCCTATGGTTGCCGTGGATATTCTCTCATAATATCCAACGATAACCGGTGACGCAACGATGCCCTTCCGAAACCTTCACATTGCGCCAACAAGCGACGGGATTTGACCGGTGAAGTCCGCGCCGTTTGTTTATCACGCACCGAAAACCGTAGACGACGCAGTGGCGAAGCTGGCCGAATTTGGCCCGCTCGATGGCCGTGTTCTTGCCGGCGGTCAAAGCCTCGTGCCGATGATGGCATTCCGCCTGGCACGACCCACTCACCTCGTCGATATCAACTCGGTGGCCGGCCTCGATCGGCTCGCGGTCGAGGGCGACACGCTCTCGATCGCGGCGTGCGTGCGTCACGCCGCGTTTCATCGATCGGTCGTTTCGGGACCTACCGGCTCGTTGCTCTCCGCCGTCGCGTCGAATATCGCGCATTACCCGATCCGGTTGCGCGGTACATTTTGCGGCAGCCTGGCCCATGCCGATCCGGCTTCGGAATGGTGCCTCACCGCGGTGACCCTCGGCGCGGAAATCGTCGCGGCAAGTCGGCGCGGACGCCGCGTCATTGCGGCCGGCGATTACTTCGAGGGCATGATGGTGACCGCGCTTGCCGAGGACGAATTGTTGCTCGAAGCGCGCTTGCCGCTACTCGCGCCGGACACCCACTTTGGCTTCTATGAATTCAGCCGTCGCGCCGGCGACTACGCGCTGGCAATGGCGCTGGTTACCTTTCGGCTGCGCGATGGCGTCATCGTCGAGCCCCGGGTTGGCGTCGGCGGAGCCGAAGCGCGGCCGCGCCGGATGGCCAAGGCGGAAGCCCTGCTTGCGGGTCAAAGTGCCGGCACAGAAACGTTCCGCGCCGCGGCGGAAGCTGCCGCCGACGCGATCGATCCATTGGAAGACGTGCACGCGGATGCCGCATTCCGGCTCGATCTAGTGCGAGCCGTGACGCGGCGCGCGCTGGAGCAGGCGCTCGGATGAGCGCACCGACCAAAGGTTCGGGCCTTGCGTGGGTCGGCCGCTCGCTCCGTCGCGTAGAGGACCCGACGCTGCTCACCGGTCGCGGCCGTTTCACGGCCGATCTGCCGGCTGCCCATCGGGTCCGATTCGTGCGCAGCTCCGTCGCTGCGGGCGAAATCAAAAAAATCACGGTACCCGACAACGCGATGGTGTTCACGGCGGCCGACCTTGCGGCGGTGAAGCCGATCTCGCCGGCACTGCATAAGTTCGGCTACGTTCCGGTGGAGCAGCCGGTCCTGGCATCCGGTTTCGTCAGATTTGTCGGCGAGCCCATCGCGGCGGTCGTCGCTCCGAGCGAAGCGGAAGCCGAAGATATTGCCGACGGCGTGTCGATCGACATCGGCAAAGCCGCGCCCGTCGTCGACGCGCGCGCGGCGCTTGCGGGTGGCGCGCCGCTAGTACACGCACAGGCCGCACGCAACATTGTCGTCGAAGGAAAGATGCAGACGCCGGGATACGCCGTCGCGCAAGGCGCCGCGCACCGCGTGGTCAGCGTAGAAGTGCGCTCGCGGCGCCAGAACGCGACGCCGATCGAGGCGCGAGCGGGTCACGCAGTCTTCGATCATGTATCAGGGCGCGTGACGCTCACTTGCGCCACACAGATGCCGCACCTGATGCGAACTGCGATTGCGGACCTGATCGGAATGCCGGAAAGCGAACTGCGCGTCATCGCGCCGGATGTCGGCGGCGGCTTCGGCCAGAAAATGTCGCTCGTCCCCGAATACGTCGTATTGGTTTGGCTTGCCCGGAAACTGCGGACCTCGATCGCCTGGACCGAGGATCGCCGCGAGAATCTGATTGCTTCGTTCCATAGCCGGGACCAGTACATCAGGCTTCAAGGCGCGTTCGATCTGGACGCCAAATTCCTCGCGCTTTCCGCTGAAGTCATCGCCAATGTCGGCGCCTATTCCTGCTATCCGACGACTTGCGCCGTCGAGCCGCTGATGGCGATGGCTGAACTCCCCGGTCCTTATGACATACGCGACTATGCCTGCGTCGCGCGCGGCGTCCTCACCAACACCTGTCCGATGGCGCCGTATCGGGGCGTATCGCGCCCGGCGATCACCATGGCGCTGGAGCGGCTGATGGATGTCACAGCCGCGCAATTTGGCTTGGAGCCGGTCGAAATCCGCCGGCGTAACCTGATCGAAAAATTCCCCTACACCTCGGCCACGGGTCTGGTTTTTGACGAAGCGTCATATCGGCAGACGCTCGATATGGCGAGCGAAGCACTCGACTTGCCTGCGTTCCGGCGACGCCAACTCCAAGCGAGATCGCAGGAGCGTTATCTGGGCATCGGGTTTGCGACATTTTCCGAGCGCACAGGCTACGGCACGCCGGCCTTCGCTGCACGTGGCATGGGCGTGACGCCAGGTTGGGAGACTGTCGAGCTGACGATGGACCCTTCCGGCTATCTCGAGCTGCGGATCGGCGCCAGTCCGCACGGTCAGGGTCTGCGGACAACGCTCGCCCAACTCGTCGCCGACGAGCTCGGCCTCTCGCCCGATCGGATCAGGGTCGTCCACGGCGACACCGACCGCACGCCGTACGGCTGGGGTACCTTCGCCAGCCGCTCGCTCGTCATCGCCGGTGGAGCAAGCGTACTGGCTGCGCGCAAGGTACATGCGAAGCTGGTGAAGATCGCCAGCCGCCTCCTCGAAGCGGCTCCGGACGACATCGTGCTGGAGGACGATATCGCGCGGGTAGCCGGAACCGACCGCGCGATACCGATCGAGACATTGGCGCGCGCCGCTTACCACCAGATTCACCTTTTCAACGGTGAAATAGACCCGGCAATTTCCGAGACCGCCACCTACGATCCGCCCGGCACGTTCTCGAATGCTTGTCACGCCGGCATCGTCGAGGTTGACCCGGACACGGGGCGCGTGGCCATCGAAAGGTTCGTGGTGGCCGAGGATGCCGGCCGCCTCGTCAACCCGATGATTGCCGACGGCCAGGTCGCTGGCGGGGTCGCCCAAGGCATCGGCAATGCCCTGCTGGAAGAGATCGTCTACGACGACACCGGCAACATCCTGACGGCGACGCTCGCGGACTTTCTGCCGCCGACGAGCCATGAGATTCCGCCGATCGAGATCATGCATCTGCAAACGCTAAACGGGGCGACAATCACCCGGGCCAAAGGCTTGGGAGAAGGCGGCGCGATTGGAGCCCCGGCCGCGATCATCAATGCCATCAACGATGCCCTGGCGCCCTTCGGCGTGACGATCAACGAAATGCCGGCAACGCCGCAACGCATCCGGGCGGCCTTGCGCCAATCGGGAAAGAAGCACGCATGAGCGAGCGAAGCGATGTCACTCTGACGATCAATGGGCAGGTCCACGCCATTCGCGTCGAGCCGCGCCGCACGTTGGTCGATGCGATTCGCGAGGACTGCGGCCAAACCGGCACCCATATCGGCTGCGAGCACGGCGTGTGCGGTGCGTGCACGGTGCTCGTCAACGGCGAACCGGTGCGGTCGTGCCTGATGTTCGCGGTGCAGGCGCACGGCAAAAAGATCCGCACCGTCGAAGGGCTGGCGAACGGCGACGAGCTCAATCCGTTGCAGCGCGCATTCATGGAGCATCACGGCTTGCAGTGCGGCTTCTGTACGCCCGGCTTTTTGATGCTGATCACCGGCGTGCTGGAGGGCGATCCGGATATCAGCGACGAGGGGCTTGTCGAGGTCCTGTCCTCCAATCTCTGTCGCTGCACCGGCTATCAGAACATTGTGAGGGCGGCGCGTTCGGCCGCCGCTGAATTGCGGCGTAGCTGAAAGGCGTGAGCGGGACCGGACAATGCGACCGATGGCCCTGCCAAACGAAAAACCAAAGGCAAAATTTATCGGCCGGTCGGTGCCGCGGTTGGCGGAGCCCCGTTGCGTCGGTGCATCTCTACGAGTGGCTTTCAAGAAATTCTGGTGCTGCCGCTCAGGATTGAACTGAGGACCTCTCCCTTACCAAGGGAGTGCTCTACCACTGAGCTACGGCAGCTTAAATCAATGATTTACAACAGAAAAATTGCCCTGTCCGTTCCATTATGGTCCCAAAGAGGTGAGCCAGTTAGGCAAGGAGAATGACGTTCGCTGCTAGCCGAGGTACTCAAATCTGAGGGAGGGCTACGGCCAGCAGGTCGGACATGGGGAACATACGAAAGCGCATCATCTAGCGCAACGTCGTTCGGGTTTCATCCGGGATCCCGGCTGATTTTGATCATTAGACCAGCCAGACGGCCCGTGACAAAATGATGGCTGCCACTCTTTGATGGTGGTTCATGCATTCGACAACTGTGCGACTAAATGCGGATCGACGCTTCAATTCTCCCGACACCCCAAGCGTATTTGGCAGCGAGAATTTCTAACAACATTTTCAGTTCCGGGGCCATCAATGGCGATTGATCGTCCGGGTTGGACTTGGCCGGAGCGTCGGCACTTTCGGCTTTGTCTCGCCGCTTCGGCGTTTCTCTTCCTGGTCTGCTCTGTTTTCTCCGCCGGGTCGCACGATCCCGACGAATACTTCCAGAATGTCGAGTTTGCGTCGGCGAAGCTTTCCATCACCGACAAGGCCGATCTTCCTTGGGAATACCGGGCAGAGATGCGGCCGTGGCTGCAGCCGGCCATCTATGTGGGAGTGGCACGGGCGGCAGGGTATTTGGGTGTCCAGCGTCCTCTGACATTGCTCTTTCTGTTTCGGCTTGTGACGGCGATCTTTGCTTGGTCGTCGTTGTGGACGCTGGTCGTCGCAGGCCGCCGCTGGATCGACGGCGAAGCCGAACGCCGCCGTTTATATTCGATCGCTGCGTTCCTTTGGCTTTTGCCATTCCTCGGAGTGCGCACCTCCGGTGAAACGATGGCCACGTCCGCGTTGTGTTTCGGCATTGCGTTGTTGGAATGGCGCACGAACCTACTGACCGGCAGAGGCAGCTTCGTGTTCGCTGTGCTCGCCGGAATAGCGTTCGGGCTGTGCTTCGACTTTCGCTACACGAGCGGCGTCATGGCGGCCGGTGCCGGTCTTTGGTATCTGCGCCCGGCGAAGAAGCGGCTTTCCCTTTTTGTAGGACTTGCTCTCGGAGCCCTGTTGGCGCTGGCGCTCGGCGTCCTCGCCGATTGGTGGGGCTACGGGCGCATAACGTTCCCCGTCTACTCGTATCTTTATCAAAATTTTGTCTTGGGCCGATCCAGGGATTTTGGCACGGCCCCGTTCTTTGCCTATCTCTATTTGCCGCTCCTGGAGGCAGGAGCGATGGCTCCCCTTGTCCTCGCCCTTCTCGTCGCCACGCTCGTCGCTTGGCTGGCGCGCGTACGCAGCGTTCTGACGTGGACGACCGCTCCCTATGTAGCGTTGCTGTGTATTGTGGGTCACAAGGAAGCGCGGTTTTTGTTTCCGCTGGCGCCCTTTTTGCCGTTCTTCGTCGTTATCGCGCTCGCTTCGGAACCACTCCTCGGAGCGCGGCTCGCATCCTTTCTTCGGTGGCTCACGAGCGGTTACCGGTTCAAGTTAGGATATCTGTTGAATGTCTGTGGCCTTCTCGGCGTCATTTTGCTGCCGCAGGGAGCAAACTATCCACTCTACGCGCTGATCGAGAACGAGAGCTTCGCCGCGGACGGTCCGCTCGAGGTGGTCGTCGTTGCCGTCCCAAATAACAATAAGCTGCCGTATCGGTATGTCGGCCTGCACATGGCCTTTCTCGAGCCCAAAAATTTGCGGTGGACATTAGACACCTCGGTGACAGAGCTGGAGGCCAAACATTCCCGGGGCGAAACGTTCTTGGCGCTCGTCGATATCCCGGTGCGGTTCTCCGAGCCCACTGCCTGGATACGGAGCCGGTGCGCGTTTGTGTGGTCTACGTGGCCCCGGTGGTTGCAGCCCTACGACTTCTTCGGCTGGGAGGAGCGCTCCCACTGGTGGGAGTTCTACCGCTGCGATGCAGGTCAGTAATTGCGTCGCGTCGATGAGGAATATTGGAGCGCGTCAGGATGACGGTTCAGAATTCCGACGCGAGCTTGTCGAGTCCCATGACGTGGGCGAGGCTGCGCACCTCGTTCTTCTGCTCGTCATTAAAGCTCATGAGCAGCGGGATGGCGGCGGATTTGAGCCCCTGCACCTCGGCGCTTTCGGCATCGAGCGAGGCGACCTCCGAGCCCGGCGCGTCGTGGCGGTGCGCGGTGCGCACTTTGGCATAGGCGACGTTGCGCAAAGCGGCCTCGACGGCCGGCCACATGCGCTCCTGGTCGGGCGTCAGATGCAGCCGCTCCTTGATGCTTCCGATCTGCGCGTCGTTGAGCAGGAAGCCCGGCCGGTTGGGATGATGGGCAGCGGCGGCGACCGGCGGCGTTATCGCCGCCGACTTGGCTTCGAACTTGGCCTCCGACTTGGCTTCGAACTTGGCTTCGCTGCGCGACGGCATTGCCGCCGGCGCCGGCGCAGTCACGGCGGACGCCGGCGAAATGGCCGCAATTTGCGGTTCCGCCGGTGGCCGCGCAATAACCGGCACCATCGGCTGCGGGCTCAACAAGGCGAGCCGCGCCTGCTTGAGCGCCTTGGTGCTGATGGTGGTGTCCGTCGGCATATCGGCCGCGGCATCTACGGCCGCGTTGTCGGCTTTGGCCTCGGGGAACCGGAGCGCGACGTACTGGGACGCGGAAAGATCGGTGGAGCGCGATGGTACGGCGTGCCAGCCGCCGAGCAGATAACCGACAATTCCGGCCACGAGAAGCGAAAGCCAACGGCCGCGCTTCAACCCCCGACTACGCCGCATACAAAACGCCCCTGTCCCTCACCTACTCCATCTAGTTCCTTTCAAATGAAGCTTAATTTATGTCTAACGGGCGGAATTTTGCCGGCGGATCAATAGCCTCTCTGTGCTCGCCGGAACAACAAAGGCCCGGCATCGCTGCCGGGCCTTGAACTTTCCCTGGAACTTTCGGTGGAGCAAGATCTTTTCGGATCGCGCCTTAGGCCGCCTCTTCCTCGACCACGGCGTCCTCGTCCACCTCGGGCTTCGGACCGCGATGCGGCCCCTTGGCGAGCGCGGCCTCGATCTCCTTGATCGCTTCGGTTTCGGTGAGCCGCTGCACGGCGGCAACTTCACGCGACAGCCGGTCGAGGGCTGCTTCGTAGAGCTGGCGCTCGGAGTAGGACTGCTCCGGCTGCGACTCCGACCGAAAGAGATCGCGGACGACCTCGGCGATGGCGACAATGTCGCCGGAATTGATTTTGGCCTCGTATTCCTGCGCCCGGCGCGACCACATCGTGCGCTTGACGCGCGCACGGCCCTTGAGCGTCTCCAACGCGCGCTTGACCATCGGCGTCTCGGCAAGCTTGCGCATGCCGACAGAGGCGATCTTCGAGGTCGGCACCCGCAACGTCATCTTGTCCTTGACGAAGTTGATGACGAAAAGCTCAAGCCGTGCACCGGCGACTTCCTGCTCCTCGATCGAGATGATCTGGCCCACGCCGTGGGCCGGATACACGATAAACTCGCTGGTCTTGAAGCCTTGTCGCTGCGTCGTCTTCTTCGCGTTCATTCCCACACTTGCTCCTTCCGCCTCCGGCTTGCGCCGGGAGACGGGCTTGGCCGCGCTGACCCTTTCCCGGGTCGTCCGCCGCGCGGTCTGTGACGGCCGCCGGCTTGCGCCGGAGGTGGGTTTTCTTGCCTTCCGGCTCATACCGGTCGTGCTCTTCTTTGCACGATGACGACGAGTTTTCGCTGCCACTGCTCTCGCGTGGGTCTCACGCCCCTTTATGACGGTTCCTCGAAAACGCCCCGGAAAAATAAGCTCCCCAAGTAAGGGAGCGGCATATCGGGGGTGTTCTTCATTATGTAAATGGCTTTATATCACATTTTCGGCCAAAATCAAAGCCTTATGGCATTGCAAAAGGGTCGCATGACGGGAAACGGTTAAAGGCAATGATTAACCGTTGCGTCAGTCGCCCGTTCCCGGATTCGGGGAAAAATACTGGTCAAACTTGCCGGTTACGCCCTCCCAATCCTTGGCGTCGGCGGGGGGCTCCTTTTTGGCGGTAATATTCGGCCAGGCCTTCGCGAATTCGGCGTTGACGCCCAGCCACTTTTCCACCCCGGGCTCGGTATCGGGCTTGATCGCGTCGACCGGGCATTCCGGTTCGCAGACACCGCAATCGATGCACTCGTCAGGGTGGATGACCAGCATATTCTCGCCCTCGTAGAAGCAATCCACGGGGCACACCTCAACGCAGTCCATGTATTTGCATTTAATGCAATTATCGTTGACGATATAGGTCATCTGCACACTCTAAAGCCAACCTTTGGAGAGCCTTGCTCCTACCGCATGGCCCATAGGGGCGCAAGGTTTGCACCTGCGCGAAGCCCGCGCGCGTTCGCACGATCACGTCAGTTCGTCGTAGAGTTCCCGGCCCGCCGCGGCGGATCCCCGCCGGTCGGTAAAACCCTTCACCCTGAGCACCCGCACCTTGCGGTCGAGCGCGACCGTGATCACGTCGCCCTGCCGCACCATGCGGCCCACCGCTCGGATGCGCGCGCTGTTGACCCGGACGTGACCGGAATCCGCCAGCGCCGCCGCGGCGCCGCGCGTGCGCACCACGCGGGCGTGCCACAGCCATTTGTCGATGCGCTCACGCTCGCGCTCGGGCGGTAAGTTCAGCGGCGCTCCTTGGCATCGGCCTCGAGCTGCGCCTTGAGCGCCGCGAGCTTGGCGAAAGGCGAATTCGGATCGGCCACCTTTTCGCGCCGTTCGTGCCGTTCGTGGCGTGGTGCGTGCGCCGCCGGCGGCCGCTCGCGTTCGCGACGTGGACGGTCGAAACGCTGATCGCCGCCATGTCTGTCGCCACCATGCCGGCGGCGATGCCGGGTGTGACGTCCTTCTTTAGAGGTCTCGGGCGCGTCATGCGCCACGGACGGCGCGGCCTGGTCGGATGCAGGCTCGGATGCAGGCTCGGATGAAAGCGCGGATGCAGCCGCTTCCGGTGCGACGGAAGGCGCTGCGGCCGCGTACGCCGGTCCGCCGGCGGCCTTTGCTACGCTCTTGCCGGCGTCGTGATGCCGCCCGCGCGGACGCCGGCGCCCTTCGGGGCGCCCGGCCCGGCCCGGCCGCCAAACCTCGATCAGCGCGGGCTCGATAACGGCTGCAGGCACGTTGTCGCTCGTTGGCTCATGCGCTTCGGCAATGTCTGCGGACGCCGGCACGGCGTCTGGCGTCTCGATTTCGGAACTTTCGGAAACCAAATCCGGCAGCAGCGCCGACGCCTCAAGCGGCGCGACCGGAACTTCCGTTGCTTCGGCCGCTGCCGACGCTTCGTCATTTTCGGTCGCAACCGTCTCCGGCATTTCGGCCGCGGGCACCGGCACCGTCGGCTCTACCGGTTCCACGGACTCCAAGGGCTCTACGGGTTTGGGCCGCCGCTCCATGCGATAGCCGAGCGAGCGCAGAATCGAGGCGAAATCCTCCCCCGAGGCGCCGGTGAGCGAGGTCATGGTGTTGACCACCGAAAAGCCACCGCCGACGATCGCGCCGGGCGGTTTGGCCCCGGCGGCGCCTTCGCGCCAAGCGAGCGCCGGCCGGATCAGATCCGCCAGGCGTTCGAGAATATCCACGCGCACGGCGCGCTCGCCGCAAATCCGGTAACCCGCCGCGCGATAAAGGCTTGAGTCGGTCTCGTGGTTGACCGGGATCGAGGTGCGGCCGCTCCCGGCCAGATGCAGCAAATCGTCGAGCCCTTTGTTCTGCGGCCCGTCATGGGCGAGCGCCCAGAGTTGCGCCGCGAGCGCCCGCGGCGCCGGCTTGAGCAAGAGCGGCAAGTAGATGTGATAGGCGCCGAAGCGCACGCCGTATTTGCGTAACGTCGCCCGCTCCGGCTGTTGCAGCCCCTTTACCTCGTCGGCCACGCGTTGCCGGTCGAGCACGCCGAGCGCCTCGACCAGTTGGAAGGCGACGCCGCGCGCGATGCCGCTGACGTCGGCGGCGGCGGAAAGCCCGAACAGCGGGCCGAGCAGTTTCTCAATGTGCGATTTCACCCAGGCGCCGAGCCGCGCCTCCACCGCCTCGCGCGGCGCGCCGGAAAGATGCTCGTCGGCGATGACGCGCACGCGCGGCCGCAAAACCTCCTCGCCGGCTGTGAGCTTGCCGACGGCGGCGCCGGTCCAGCGGATAGCGCCGTCGGCGGCGAGCACGAATTGCTCGTCCGGCGCTTCGGCCAGCCGCGTGGCACGCGAGGCGATTTCGCCGGCCAGCGCCTTTTGCGCCGCGTTCTGCAACGCCTTGGCCTCGGATCCGCCCGAGGGCGCATCCGCCACGAAGACGAATCCGTCGAGCCGGCCGATGGCATGGCCTTCGACGATGACCTCGCCGGTTTTGCTCATCTCCGGCTCGAGCTGCGCATTCTCGCGCAGCCGTCGCATCAACACGCTGGTGCGGCGGTCGATGAAGCGCTCGGTCAGCCGCTCGTGCAGCGCGTCGGAGAGCCTATCCTCGACGCCGCGCGTCACCTCCTGCCAGTGCTCCGGATCGGCGAGCCAGTCCGGCCGGTTCGCCGCGAAGGTCCAGGTGCGGATGTGGGCAATGCGGTTCGAGAGCGTGTCGATATCGCCGTCGGTGTGGTCGGCCAGCGCCACCTGCTTGGCGAACCAGTCGGTCGGGATCGCGCCCTCGCGCTGGAGATGGAAGTAGAGGCTGACCGCAAGCTCGGCATGCGTCGCCGGCGCGATCTTGCGGTAATCGGGGACCTGGCACACCTCCCACAGCCGCTCGACATCGGCGCGGGTTCTAGTCAGCGCGCGCACCTCGTCGTCGCGCGCGGCATGTTCAAGCACGAGAATGTCCTCGGCGACCGGCGCACGCGTCAGCGTGTTCTCGGTCGGCGTCGCCGCCAAAGACGCCTGCAATGCGCCGACCGAGGAGAAGTCGAGATCGGTATTGCGCCACTGCACGATCTTCACCGGCTCGAAGGTGTGCGACTCCAGCGCCTGCGCGAGTTCGGTCGTGAACGGCGGACAGCGCCCGGTGGTACCGAAGGTGCCGTCGCGCATGGCGCGGCCGGCACGGCCGGCGATCTGCGCCAGCTCCGCGGGGCTCAATGTGCGGAACTGATAGCCGTCGAACTTGCGGTCGGAGGCGAACGCGATGTGATCGACGTCGAGATTGAGCCCCATGCCGATGGCGTCGGTCGCCACCAGGTAATCGACCTCGCCGGCCTGGTAGAGCGCGACCTGTGCATTGCGCGTACGCGGCGACAGCGCGCCGAGCACCACCGCCGCGCCGCCGCGCTGGCGGCGAATGAGTTCGGCGATGGCGTAAACTTCCTCGGCCGAGAACGCGACGATGGCCGAGCGGCGCGGCAGCCGCGTCAGCTTCTTCTCACCGGCAAAGGTCAATTGCGACAGCCGCGGGCGGCTGACGATGCTCACCCCCGGCAGGAGCCGCTCGATGATCGGCCGCATGGTTGCGGCGCCGAGCACCAAGGTCTCCTCGCGGCCGCGCCGGTGCAGCACGCGGTCGGTGAAGACGTGACCACGCTCAAAGTCGGCGGCGAGCTGGATTTCGTCGACGGCGAGGAAGGCGACATCGAGGTCGCGCGGCATCGCCTCGACGGTGGCGACCCAGAAACGCGGATTGGGCGGCTTGATCTTCTCCTCGCCGGTGACCAGCGCCACCGCGTCCGCCCCCACCCGTTCCACCGCGCGATTGTAAACCTCGCGCGCCAGGAGCCGCAGCGGCAGGCCGATCAGGCCGGACGAATGCGCCAGCATCCGCTCGATGGCGAGATGCGTTTTGCCGGTATTGGTCGGCCCGAGCACGGCGGTAACGCCGGCACCGCGGGCGCGTACATCACGGTTGGTGGAGGGGGAAAAGGAAATCGGCATCTAGGACCCAGGCTGCCGCATAGGACGGCAGCGGATTACTGCATCTGTATCACAACAGCACGCTGGAAAGCCCTGTGCTTAAGGTGTGGAACGAGTCTGGAACAAATCGCGGCCGAATCGGCTACTCGTCGCATGGTGCGACTTCGTTCACCGCGACATATGGCGCCGGCCCCACCGCGCAATACCAGATCGGGTGTTTGCAGCATTTCTTCGCAACCGCTTTCGGCCCCCAATCGGTTAACGCGTTTGCCAACCAGTTTCTTCCGGCGAGTCAAGGGAAAGGATCCTGTGGATAATGGGGACAGCGAGCGGGGCATGATGCTGGCGCATCAAGCTGATGCATCACCCTTGGGCACAGGCGGCGGGCTGCCCTCGCCGGGCCGATCCGCCGCGAACCATCACGGTCACTGCGACTTCACATTCGCCGCGGCGCGCGGCGGCTTGGCGACCGAGATGAACTGTGTCGCTTGCAACACGCCGGTACCGACCGGCGTCGGCAGCGAGAAGCGATACGGCACCACCACCCGCGTGCCGGCGATCGGCGCCAGCCAGACCTCGGCGTCGCGCATCGCGGCAAGATATTTGATCGCGTAACGCTCCGGGATGTAGCCGGAGATCGGGATGAAATACACCGCGCAGACCACGACAGGTCCCTGATAGCCCTTCTCCGCCTTGACGGCTTCCATGCGCTTGAATTCGCTCTTCACGTCGAAACGCATGCGGCCGTCGAAGATCGAGACCTTGCGGTCGCAGGCGTGCGGCGATATCGGGTCGCCGATGCCGCTCACCAGGTTGAGCGTCGATGTCAGCGGGTCGAATACGTTGTGCCGATCGGCTTCGCTCACCGGGATGCGGTCTGGATGCGGTCCGACGGGCGGATCGACCGTGAAGTCCTTCACGTTGCCGCCGGCGAACACCATGTGCACGTCGTCGACCCGTTTTTCATTGCTGATGGTGGACACGTATGTCGTCGGCACCGGCTGGCCGGCGTTGACGGTGCCTTGCGCAGCGCCGGTGCCGTGTCCAGGAGTGAAAAAGCGCAGGATGCCGATGGTCCCGCCGCTCGCCGTGGCGGTGAACTGATCTTCGGAAATCTCGATGATCCAGTTGCCGCGTCCGATCGGGATGCCGGCGAGGCTCGCGGCGTATTCGGCTTCGAGCCGTCCCTGCGCCGCGGCGACGTGGATCGCGTCGACCGCAAACGCGGCCGTCATGACGAAAACCGCCGCGACGAACGCAGCGGGTCGTACACTGCGGACTAGCCGCATCGGCGGATCAAGCACGGCGGTGACGGCTCCCTCGAGACCGCAGAGGAGGCCCGCGGCAGCGCGGCCCAACGGAAATGCCCGGGTTCCAGCCGCCGCAAGCGATTAACGCAAACGCGCTGCATTGTCTTGTCGGACAATGCGCCATTTCTGTGATTTGCCGCATGTCAGGGTTGCTATAAAGGCCAGTGACCGCGATCAGATGCATGCGTTTGGGCATGCGCTTGACGCTTTCCGGCACGCTCACTATAGGTCCGCAAATCTCGCGGCCGATGGTCGGCTGTTCGGCGCT
The DNA here is from genome assembly GCA_050012575.1 of Xanthobacteraceae bacterium. Lineage (GTDB taxonomy): Bacteria > Pseudomonadota > Alphaproteobacteria > Rhizobiales > Xanthobacteraceae > BOG-931. The sequence continues at coordinate 27,257 of JBEKGX010000019.1, forward strand.
CGGCGCCTTTCAAGTTAACTGCGATTGCAGCCAGGATCCTAAGCCATGTCATGGCGTTGCGAGCTGACCGGCAAGACCCGTCAGATCGGGCATAAGGTGAGCCATTCGAACCGCAAGACCAAGCGGCGATTCCTGCCCAATCTGCTCAACGTCACGCTGTTGTCCGATGCGCTCGGCCGCTCGGTGCGGATGCGCATTTCCGCCAATGCGCTCAGGACCGTCGATCATCGCGGCGGGCTCGACGCCTTTCTGATGAAGGCCAGGGACAGCGAGCTGTCGCCGCGGGCGCTTGAGCTCAAGCGCCAGGTCGCCAAAAAGCGCAAGGCGGCGTAAAGGGACAGCGTTTCGGCCCGCCTATCTCAGATACTTGTTGAGCCAGTCCAGAGTTCGCCGCCAGGCGAGCTTCGCCGCCGCTTCGTCGTAGCGGGGTGTCGTGTCGTTGTGGAAGCCGTGATTGGCGCCGACATACACGTAACCTTCGTGCGGCACCCGCGCCGCGGTGAGCGCGGCGTCGAAGGCCGGCCATCCTGAGGTGATGCGGGTGTCGAGCTCGCCGTATTGCGCGAGCAAAGGTGCCTTGATCCTGGCGGCATCGGCGGCGTTCGGCTGACCGCCGTAGAACGGAACCGCAGCGTCGAGATCCGCGCCTATGCGCACCGCCAGTTGATTGACCACGGTACCGCCGTAACAAAAGCCGACGGCACCGATCTTGCCGGTGCAATCCGGGCGCGCTTTCAACCACGTCGCCGCGGCGAAGAAATCCTCCAGCATCTTCGCGCGATCGACCTGCGTAAAAAGCTGCGCGCCTTTTTCGTCGTCGCCGGGATAGCCGCCGACCGAGGTGAGCCCGTCGGGCGCCAATGCCATAAAGCCGGCAACCGCCAGGCGCCGGGCGACGTCTTCGATAAACGGGTTGAGCCCGCGGTTCTCGTGGATGACGAGGATTCCGGGAATTTTTCCGGCCGCGTGCGCGGGCCGCACCAAATAGGCCTTGATGCTGCCGTTGCCCTGCGGCGACGGCACGGTGACAAACTCCGCCTTGATATGGCTGTCGTCCGGCTGAACCTGGATCGCCCAGGTGTAGTTCGGCCTCAGCATCTCGAACAGCGCCGCAGCGGTCACGCCGCCCACGGCGAATTTTTGTGCGCCATCGAGAAAATCGCGCCGGCTGATCTCGCCATGAACATATCGGTCGAGCAGCCGCAGCAGTCCTTGCGGAAAGTCCGACGCTTTTTTTCGTTCCATCGGCGGCATCCCTTGGCCCTGGCGGGCAGCGTGGCGAAGCTGTTTAAGCGTTCAACCGCCGTGGCCGAACCGGCCGCGGCGGCGGTTCGGCCGAGCTCTCCTCGAACAATTCCGCGAGCTTCTCGGTCATCACGCCGCCCAGCTCCTCGGCGTCGACGATGGTCACCGCGCGCCGGTAGTAGCGCGTGACGTCGTGGCCGATGCCGATGGCGATCAGCTCGACCGGCGAACGCGTTTCGATGTCCTCGATCACCCAGCGCAGGTGACGCTCGAGGTAATTGCCGGGATTGACCGACAGCGTGGAATCGTCGACCGGCGCGCCGTCGGAAATCATCATCAGGATTTTGCGGGTTTCGGGGCGGGCTAAGAGCCGCTTGTGCGCCCAGTCGAGCGCCTCGCCGTCGATGTTCTCCTTGAGCAGGCCCTCGCGCATCATAAGTCCGAGATTCTTGCGCGCGCGGCGCCACGGCGCATCGGCCGACTTGTAGATGATGTGGCGGAGATCGTTGAGCCGTCCCGGATTGGCCGGCTTGCCTTGCGCCAGCCAGGATTCACGCGATTGCCCACCCTTCCAGGCGCGCGTGGTGAAGCCCAAAATCTCCACCTTGACGCCGCAGCGCTCCAGCGTGCGCGCGAGGATGTCGGCGCAGGTCGCGGCCACCGTGATCGGGCGGCCGCGCATCGAGCCGGAATTGTCCAGAAGGAGCGCCACCACCGTGTCGCGGAAGTCGGTGTCCTTCTCGCGCTTGAACGACAGTGGATGCACCGGGTCGACGATGACACGCGAGAGCCGCGCCGGATCGAGCAAACCCTCCTCGAGATCGAATTCCCACGCCCGGCTCTGTTGCGCGAGCAGCAGCCGTTGCAGGCGGTTGGCGAGCCGCGCCACCACGCCCTGAAGGTGCGAAAGCTGCTTGTCGAGATAGCCGCGCAACCGCTCCAGCTCTTCCGGGTCGCAAAGGTCTTCGGCGCCGACGATCTCGTCGTATTTGCCGGTGAACGGCCGGTAAACCGGACCGCGCGGCTCGTTGCGATTGTGCCTTGGCCGCCACGGCTCGGCCGCGGTCTCCGAATCTCCCATCTCCGCGTCGTCGGCCATGTCGGCGGCCGGCGCGTCGATCGCATCAGCGGCGCTGTCGGGCATTTCCTCGGCCGAGGCCTCGGCGTCTTCGAGGCTCATGCGCTCGCTGTCGGCGGAATCGGAGGTCTCCCCGTCGCGGCCGGATTCATCGCTCCGATTCTCCTCCTCGCTCTGCTCGCCTTCCTCTTCCTCGGACTGGCTGGAGCGATCCTCGCCCATATCCAGGCAGTCGAGCAGATCGTGCACCACGTCGCCGAACCGGCGCTGGTCGGTGAGCACCCGCTCGAGCCGGTCGAGATTGCGGCCGGCGCGTTCCTCGATCAGCGGCCGCCACAGATCGACGAGCTTGCGCGCGGTCGCCGGCGGCACCTCGCCGGTGAGCCGTTCGCGCACCAGCATGGCAATGGCGTCTTCGATCGGCGCATCGCCACGGTCGCTGATTTCGTCGTATTTGCCGCGATGGAAGCGGTCATCGAGCATGGCGGCGAGATTGTTCTTCACGCCGCCCATCCGGCGCGAGCCGATGGCTTCGACGCGCGCCTGCTCGATCGCTTCAAACACCGCGCGCGCCTGCTGACCGCCGGGCACGAGCTTGCGATGCACCGCCGGATCGTGACAAGCGAGCCGCAGCGCGATGGAGTCGGCGTGGCCGCGCACGATCGCCGCCTCGCGTTCGTTGAGCCGCCGCGGCGGCTCCGGCAGCCGCACCTTGTTGGCGGCAAGCCCGGGACGCTCGGCGGCGAATGCGACTTCGATGTCGCCCCTGCCGGCGATGGCGCGCACGCAAACGCCGACCGCGCGCTTGAACGGCTCGGTGGGCGCTTCCTTGGCCGGATTTTTGGGCTTGATGTTCGAGCTCATGATGTCAAACCCGCTCGCTCATCTTTCCCTCTCGCACAAGGAAGAGGGAAGAGTTTCAGCTGAGCGCCACATTGACCGCCGATTCCGGCAATTCCTGCCCGAAGCAGCGCTGATAGAATTCCGCCACCAGCGGCCGCTCCAGCTCGTCGCACTTGTTGAGGAAAGTCAGCCGGAAGGCAAAGCCGATGTCGCCGAAGATCTCGGCATTCTCCGCCCAGATGATCACCGTGCGCGGGCTCATGACGGTGGAGATGTCGCCATTCATGAAGGCGTTGCGGCTGAGGTCGGCGACGCGCACCATCTTCGAGACGATGTCGCGGCCTTGGTCGTTGCGGTAGTGCTTGGCCTTGGCCAGCACGATCTCGACCTCATTGTCGTGCGGCAGATAGTTCAGCGTGGTGACGATCGACCAACGGTCCATCTGGCCCTGGTTGATCTGCTGCGTGCCGTGATAGAGGCCCGACGTGTCGCCGAGCCCGATGGTGTTGGCGGTGGCGAACAGGCGGAACGCCGGATGCGGCTTGATCACCTTGTTCTGGTCGAGCAGCGTCAGCCGGCCCGACGATTCCAGCACGCGCTGGATCACGAACATCACGTCCGGGCGGCCGGCATCGTACTCGTCGAAGCAGAGCGCGACGTTATTCTGAAGCGCCCACGGCAGGATGCCGTCGCGGAATTCGGTGACCTGCATGCCCTCGCGGATCACGATCGCATCCTTGCCGATGAGATCGACGCGGCTGATATGGCTGTCGAGATTGACGCGCACGCACGGCCAATTCAATCGCGCAGCCACCTGCTCGATATGCGTGGACTTGCCGGTGCCGTGATAGCCGGTGACGATGACGCGGCGGTTGCGGGCAAAGCCGGCGAGGATGGCAAGCGTGGTGGGCTTGTCGAACCGGTAGTCGGCATCGAGTTCGGGAACGTGCTCATCCGGCTCGGAATAGGCGGGCACCTCCAGGTCGCTGTCGATGCCGAACAACTGCCGGATCGAGACCTTCATGTCCGGCAAGCCGGCTTCTGTGTCCGTTGCGAGAGTCATAAGCTCCTCCGGCCCCTCGGCAGGGAATTAGCAGGTCCGAGGCGCGAATCGGCAATCACCGGCGGTCGGATATCGCGTTACATTTAGCAGAAACGCCCAATGCCGCGAAAGGTACCCGAGGATCAACAAAAGCCTAAGGATTTCAGGTACTTGTAGGCCTGGATGATCTCCCGCAGCCGATCTTCGTAGCCGCGGTCGCCGCCGTTGGCGTCGGGATGGTGCCGTTTTACCAACATCTTGAACCTGGACTTTATATCGGCCTGTTTGGCGTCGGCTTCAAGGCCGAGCACGTCGAGCGCGTGGCGCTGGGCATTGAGGATTTTGCGGCCCTCGGCGGATGGCCGCGAATGACCCGCCCGGCCGGCGGCCACCCCCTCGAACAGCCCGAGAGGATCGTCGGCCGCCCAGCCGGAACCGGCAAACTCGCCGGAACCGCGGCGGGACTTTCCGCCACGGCGGCCGCCGACGCTGCCGATCGATCCTATCTTCCAGGTCGGACGGTGGCCGGTGATGTCTTCCTTCTGATATTTCGCGACAGCGTCGTCGCTCATCCCGGCGAAGAAATTGTACGAATTATTGTATTCCCGCACGTGCTCCAGGCAGAACCGCCAATACTCGCTGGCGCGAAGCCGGCCTTTCGGCGCGCGGTGGGTCGCCGGCGCGTTGCAGCTCGGCCATTGGCAGGCCGGAAGCTCCGCGTGCAGCCTTCGGTCCTTGTCAGGCTTGACCCTGATCCCATCAAAGAGCGGCGAGTTGGTTTTCATTGTCACGACCGATTATGCGGGTGCGTCGATGGCACCTGCAAGACTTGACAGGCGGCAAAACGGCGCGTCGGGGCCATTGACCCCGCCGCGTTGCGCTCTAGCTTTCGTTTGAGCATGACCTTATCCGAAAACCGGTACCCACTTTTCGGGATCATGCTCTAGGCTGCGAGCGATGCGAATGCAGGATCTCATCACGGAAAAGTTGCGCAAGGCTTTCACACCCGAGAGCCTGCGCGTCGAGGACGAATCGCATCGGCATGAGGGCCATGCCGGGCACAGGCCGGGCGGCGAGACCCATTTCCGACTCTATATCGTGTCGGAGGCGTTTCGCGGGAAGAGCCGGATCGAGCGCCACCGCATGATCAACGCGACGCTCGCAGGAGAGCTGAAGGGCACCGTCCACGCGCTCGCGATCCACGCGGCCGTGCCGGGGGAGAGCTAGACGACGTTACGGATCGCGCACCGTATCCGGCGCTGCTTCCGTTACTTGCGACTGGACGGCTCCGGCTCGGCGGCGGCCAGGAGTCCCCTCAGATCGAGCTGGTGAGTAAACATCGAAAGCTCGCCGTCCCGCGTGCGCGGCCAGACTTCGCGCGGGCGGTCCCAGTAAAGCTCGACGCCGTTCTGGTCCGGATCGCGCAGATAGAGCGCTTCGCTGACGCCGTGATCGGAGGCGCCGTCGAGCGGGATTTTCGCCTCGATGAGCCGGCGCAGCGCATCGCCGAGCGCCGCGCGGGTCGGATAAAGGATGGCGAGATGGTAGAGGCCAGTGGTGCCCGGGGGCGGCGGGGCGCCGCCGAGGCTTTCCCAGGTGTTGAGCCCGATGTGATGGTGATAGCCGCCGGCGGAAATAAACGCCGCCTGCTGGCCGAATCGCATGGTCAACTCGAAGCCGAGCACGCCGCAATAGAACTTAAGCGCCCGATCGAGATCGGCGACTTTGAGATGCACGTGGCCGATGCGCACACCGGCATTGATCGGCGCATTGGCCGGCTCATGCGCCGCGGCGATTTTCGTCCGTTCGTCCATCACGCCCGCTCCAATCCTATTGTGGTTAGATGCGGATGCTTCCAGCTCCGCGCAAGGTGCCCGGAGGCGGAGCTAGCTCGCCTTCGCCGTCACCTTGCGGATGAGCGGGGTGACCCGCAAAGCGGTGATGCGGTTTCGCGTCCTGCGCAGCACCTGGAAACGGAAGCCGTGGAAAGTAAAACTCTGTCCGGCCTCGGGGATCGAGCGCGACTCGTGGATCACCACGCCGGCGATCGTCGTCGCCTCGTCGTCGGGAATGCTCCAGTCCATCGCCCGGTTGAGGTCGCGCACCGGCACCGCGCCGTCGACATTGACCGAGCCGTCCGGCAGCATGCGCACGCCGGGCACGGCGATATCGTGCTCGTCGCTGATGTCGCCGACGATCTCCTCGACGATGTCTTCCAGCGTCACCAATCCTTCCAGCTCGCCGTATTCATCGACCACCAGCGCGAAGGGCGTCTTGCGGTAGCGAAACGCCTTGAGTTGCTCGTAGAGCGGCGTGGTATCCGGCACGAACCACGCCGGCCTTACCAGCCCCGGGATGTCGACCTTGGCGGCGTCGCCGCCGGCGGCGTGCAAGGCGCGCAGCACTTCCTTGGCGTGCAACACGCCGACGATATTGTCCGGCGACCCCCGCCACAGCGGCAACCGCGTCACCGCGGCGGCCAGCACGGCGTCGATGATGTCGCGCGGCTTCTCGTCGGCATCGAGCATGACCATCTTGGTGCGATGGATCATGACGTCGGAAACTATGAGCTCGCGCAGATCGAGCAAGCCGCCCATCATGTCGCGGTCGAGCTTTTCCACGACGCCGGCGCGGTGCATGAGGTCGACGTGGCCGCGCAGCTCCTCGCGCGGCGTGAGGATCGACTGGATCTTGCCGACCGGCAATCCGATGCCGCGAAGAATAACACGTACCAGCCATTCGACCGCCCGCAGGAACGGCGAAAACCAGCGCACCAGCCGGTCGATCGGCTGCGCGACCACGAGCGCCATGCGGTCGGGCATGTTGAAGGCGGCGGTCTTCGGCAGCACTTCGGCGATCACGAAGATCACCAAGGTCATCCCTACCGTGGCGTAGATGATGCCGGCATGGCCGAACAGCGCGAGCAACAGGCCGGTCGCCATGGTGGAGGCGGCGATGTTGGTCAGATTATTGCTGAACAAAAGCACCCCGAGGAGCCGCTCGCGCGTCGCCAACAGCCGGTTGACGATGTAGGCGTCCTTGTTGCCCTGTTTCTCCAGCCGCATCATGGCGGCGCGCGACGACGCGGTAAGCGCGGTCTCGCTAGTCGAGAAGAACGCTGACAACAAGATGCAGATGACGACCGCGAGCACGGTCAACCAATCGTAAATCGTCATTTCTCCGCCAGCTTCTCGCTGAGGAACGCGCGCACTTCGTCCGGATCGACGCCGTTCTCGACGAAGGCGGCGCCGATCCCGCGTACCAGAATGAATGTAGGCATTCCGCGCTTCACTTTCTTGTCCTGTGCGATCAAATCCATCAGCCGGTCGACGCCCGGCAATGTGCCGGAAATGTCCTTCGGCGCGGTCGGCAGTCCGACCGCCGCCAAGTGGCGGATGGCGCGCTCGGCGTCGGCAGCGGGAATTAGCCGCTGCCGCGCCGAAAAGGCGAAGGCAAGCGCCATGCCGGCGGCAACCGCCTCGCCGTGGAGGAGCCGGTCGGAAAACCCGCAAGCCGCTTCCAGCGCGTGGCCGAAGGTATGGCCGAGATTGAGCAATTGCCGCTCGCCGGACTCGCGCTCGTCGCGCGCCACGATCGCCGCTTTCCCGCGGCAGCTCGCGGCGATGGCGTGCTCGCGCGCAAAACTTCCGGAAGAATTGCCGCCGGCGAAGACGTCGCAGCAGTTCGCTTCCAGCCAGGAGAAGAACGCGGCGTCGCCGAGCAGGGCGTATTTGGCGACCTCGGCATAGCCGGCGCGGAATTCGCGCGCCGGCAGCGTGTCGAGCGCGGCGGTGTCGGCGACGACCAGGATCGGCTGATGGAAAGCGCCGATCAGATTCTTGCCGTGGGCGGAATTGATCGCGGTCTTGCCTCCGATCGAGGAATCGACTTGCGCCAGGAGCGTGGTCGGCACCTGCACGTAGTCGAGGCCGCGCCGCACCGCCGACGCGGCGAAGCCGGCGAGATCGCCGATGACGCCGCCGCCAAGCGCGATCACGAGATCGCCGCGCTCGATGCGCGCCGCGATGATCGCCTCGCAGACCTGCTCGAAGGTGCGATAGCTCTTCGAGCCTTCGCCGGTGGGAACGATCACCCGGCTCGTCGCCACGCCGGCGCCCGCCAGCGCGGCTTCGACGGCGGCGAGATGATGGCGCGCAACATTCTCGTCGGTGACGATGGCGGCCTTGGCGCGCGGGCGCAGACCGGCGACGCGCGCGCCGAGCGAAGCGATGACGCCGCGCCCGATCACGATGTCATAGCTGCGGGCGCCGAGCGCGACCTTGACGGTCGCGGGATCGGCACGAAGGGGTGCCGTCATGCGCCGGCCTTTCCCGGCGGCGATACCGTCACGTGCAAGAACGAAGGGAACGCCGTCATGATGTCGGCGATGATGGCGTCATGCGAGACGTCGCGCGAATGCACGGTGAGATCGGCTTGCGCGTAGATCGGCTCGCGCTCGGCAAGTAAGGTGCGCAAAGTCTCGGCCGGATCGTCGGTCTGCAACAGCGGCCGCTCGTTGCGCCGCTTGCTGATCCGCCGCAACAGCACTTCGAACTCGGCCTTGAGCCAAATCGAAACGCCTTTGGCGCGGATCGCGTCGCGCGTTTTTACGTTCATGAAGGCGCCGCCGCCGGTCGCCAGCACCTGCGGGCCGCTCTCCAGCAGGCGCGCGATCACGCGGGCTTCGCCACTGCGGAAATCCGCTTCGCCGTGGCGGGCGAAAATGTCGGCGATGCTCATGCCGGCGGCTTTCTCGATCTCGGTATCGGCGTCGGCAAACGGGATGGCGAGGCGGGCGGCGAGGCGGCGTCCGACCGACGATTTGCCGACCCCCATCATGCCGACGAGCACGATCGAGCGGCGGCCGAGGCGGTTGCGGATGGCGGCTGCAGCTTCCGTCGCGCTGGCGCCATTTTGTACAGTAATATCAGTCATTTACCGCACGTCCGCAATCCGTCATGCCTCCGGCTCCAACGCCCGGGCGACTTGCCAGGCGGAGCCGAACATGATCGTACTCGGTCCCGTTCCCCGGCACCAATGGGATGAGCGCGAGCGCTTAACGAATGCCGAGCCTGCTTCGGTTTCTCGCCGTCGTCGCAATATTGTGTGCGGCCGTCTATGGCGGCATCTTTTCGCTCGCGCATTTCGTGCAGCCGCAACCGCGCGAGATCACCGTCTCCATTCCGCCGGATAAATTCTTCAAGAACCGCTGAGGGCTGCGCCATGGTTCGCGGAACGGCCCGGCGATCGGCACGCGCGGTAAAGACCCCCGACGAGCGATTCGTCGCACTTTTTCTCGACATGCTGGCGGCTGAACGTGGCGCGGAGAAAAACACCCTTGCCGCCTATGGCCGCGACCTTGCCGATTTCACGGCTCACCTCGCCGGCGCGAAGCGTTCGGTCGCGACCGCTTCGACCGACGATCTGCGCGCCTATCTCGGCGCGCTGGCCAAGCGCGGCATGTTGCCGACGACAATGGCGCGGCGGCTTTCGGCGATGCGCCAGCTCTATCGCTTCCTCTACGCCGAAGGGCAGCGCAAGGACGATCCGGCGGCCGTGCTGCAAGGGCCGAAGCGCTCCCGCGCGCTGCCGAAAACGCTGACGCTCGCCGAAGTCGATCGTCTCTTGCGCGCGGCGGGACGCTCCGATGCCAAGGCGCCGCTGCCGACGCGCTTGCGCGCGGCCCGGCTCGCCTGTCTGGTCGAACTCCTCTATGCCACCGGACTTCGCGTATCCGAACTCGTGGCGTTGCCCGCGTCCGCCGCGCGCCGCGATACCCGCGTCATCATCGTGCGCGGCAAAGGCAACAAGGAGCGTCTCGTGCCGCTCAACAACGCCGCCAAGCGGGCGATGACCGAATTTCTCGCACTGGTCGCCCAAGCCCGCGGCCCGGGCGGCGGCGGATCGAAATGGCTGTTCCCCTCTTTCGGCGAGGCCGGTCATCTTACCCGCCAGCACTTTGCCCGCGAACTCAAAGCGCTCGCCCCCGCTGCCGGCCTGCGCGCGGCGCAATTAAGCCCGCACGTGCTTCGCCATGCTTTCGCCAGCCACCTCCTGCACAACGGCGCCGATTTGCGCGTGGTGCAGACTTTGCTCGGACACGCCGACATTTCGACCACGCAGATCTACACCCATGTGCTCGAGGAGCGGCTCAAAAGCCTCGTGCGCGATTTGCATCCGCTGGGCGACGTTAATAGTTGAACGCTGAAAGTTGGTATTATCGGCTCATGCGCTCCTATCTCGACTTTGAAAAACCGGTGGCCGAGCTCGAGGCCAAGATCGAGGAAATGCGCGCGCTGCAAGCCGGCGGCGACGCCATCGCCATCGTCGAAGAGATCAACCGTATCGAAGTCAAGGCGGACCAGGCGCTCAAGGAACTCTATGCCGGCTTGACGCCGTGGCAGAAGACGCAAGTGGCGCGGCATCCGCAGCGGCCGCATTGCCTCGATTACATCGCGGCGCTCATCGCTGACTTCGTGCCGCTCGCCGGCGATCGCAGCTACGGCGAGGACGCAGCGATCGTCGGCGGCTTCGGCCGCTTCCGCGGCGAGAGCGTGTGCGTGATCGGCCAGGAAAAGGGTTCCGACACCGACAGTCGTCTCAAGCACAATTTCGGCATGGCGCGGCCGGAAGGCTACCGCAAGGCGACCAGGCTCATGGATATGGCCGACCACTTCGAGATTCCGGTAATCGCGCTGATCGACACCGCCGGCGCTTATCCTGGCATCGGCGCCGAAGAGCGCGGCCAAGCCGAAGCCATCGCACGCTCGACGGATGCGTGCCTGCGCATCGGCGTGCCCAATGTCGCGGCCATCATCGGCGAAGGCGGCTCCGGCGGCGCGATCGCGGTTGCAACCGCCAACCGCGTCATCATGCTCGAGCACGCCATCTACAGCGTGATCTCGCCCGAAGGCGCGGCTTCGATCCTGTGGCGCGACACCGCGAAAGCGCAGGAAGCCGCCTCCAGCATGAGGATCACCGCGCAGGATCTCGTGCGCTTCGGCGTCGTCGATACCGTGGTGCCGGAGCCGACCGGCGGCGCCCATCGCGATCCCACTGCCGCCATCGCCGCCACCGGAGAGGCGATCGGCGAAGCGTTGTCCGAGCTTCAGGGCCTCGATCCGGCGACCATCGTGCGCTTGCGGCGCGAGAAATTCATGGCGATCGGGCGGACGCTCGTTTGACGCATTGGGGCCAATGTTCCAGCCCGATTTTCGTCCGCCACAATGGCGCCCGGATTGGTCCCCGGCCGCGCCCATTGCGCCGCGCCGACGCGGCGCAACCCGCAGCTTGCGGCCGCGACGGCTAACGCCTTGGTTTTCCCGGGCAAATTTGCGGACAAATTTACCATTCGTTGAGGCGACGCATGGTCCATCGAGTGACCGGCGTCTGGGTTGGCTTGCGAAAGCCAACCCGTAGGGATAACGATTGGTGAGTGTGGCACGGGGACCGTCCACCAGTCGGGGAGTACCGCATTGAATCGCGCCAGCTTGGCCCGCGCGCTGACGATATCGGCGATCATCGCCGGTTCGCTGTCGCTTGCCGGCTGCTTTGGTGAAGATTCCTACGAGTTGCCGACGCGAGCGATGAAAGAATTATCGCCGCAGATGGTCGGATTGCTCGAACAAAAGAACATGCCCAAGGACTCCCCGATCCTTGTGCGCATTTTCAAGGAAGAATCCGAGCTCGAAGTCTGGAAGCAGGACACCACCAGCCACTTCCAGATCCTCAAGGTCTACCCGATCTGCCGCTGGTCGGGCGATCTCGGGCCCAAAGTACACGAAGGCGACCGCCAGGCTCCCGAGGGCTTCTACACGATCACGCCCGATCTGATGCAGCCCAATTCCAATTACTATCTCGCCATCAATACCGGCTTCCCCAATACCTACGACAAGGCGAACGATCGCCACGGCGCCTTCCTCATGATCCACGGCGACTGCTCGTCGCGCGGCTGCTACGCCATGACCGACGAGCAGATCGGCGAAATCTATTCGCTCGCGCGCGAATCGTTTCTCGGCGGCCAGCAGTCGTTCCAGGTCCAGGCCTATCCGTTCCGCATGACGCCGGCGAATTTGGCGCGGCATCGCAACAATCCGAACATGGCCTTCTGGCGGATGATCAAGGAAGGCAACGACCATTTCGAAGTGTCGCGCCTCGAGCCCAAGGTCGAGGTCTGCAACCGGCATTACGTGTTCGACGCGGCGCCGCCGCCGAATTCCTCAAAACCGCTGGTGTTCAATCCGACCGGACGCTGCCCGGCTTACGTGGTCGCGCCGGAAATCGCGACGCTGGCGCTGGAGAAAGAGCATAACGACGAAGCGCAATATGCATCGGCGGTCAGAACCACCCTGTTCGTCGCGCCGATCCATACCGGGCTCGACGGCGGCATGAACCGGGTGTTCCTGGCGCAAGTCGGCGGCAGCATTCCGCCGGCGCGCGTTCCGCCACCGGGACTGCCGCCACAACCGCCGTCCGTCGCCGACAACGGGTCACAGCCGACGCTCGCCAGCCGCTTGTTCGGCGGAGTGTTCGGTTCCAAGCCCGCCGCCACGCAGGTCGCCGCCACCGAGGGGGCGACGCAGGAGCGCGGCGCCGATGCGAATGCGACGCAAAAACCCAAAGCCGCGCCGCATAACGAGACCGCCGCCGCGTCAAAGCCGAAAGCTACCGAGAAGCCGAGCGAGCCCCACAAAGCCGCACCGCAAGAAACCGCAGCGGCCGCCGCGGCGAAGCCGAAACCGGCCGCGCAGCAAGAAGCCAACGCAGCACCGGCCACTGGCAGCGTCATGAAAGGCGCGCAGCCTGCGCCGACGGCCGGGAGCTTCGATAGCCGCTGGGGCGGGCTCCAGTAATCCCTGTTACGCGAATCGCCCGTGGCAATGCTTGAATTTCTTGCCTGAGCCGCAGGGGCAAGACTCATTGCGGCCGACTTTGCCCCAGCTCGCCGGGTCTTGCGGATTGCGCGCCATCGCGGCAGCCGCACCGCCGGCCGCGGCCGGGCCGATGCCGTGACGCGCCAGCGTCTCGGCGCCGGCGAGCGCCAGCGCCATTTCGTCCTCGCCGGTCGTCGGATCCATCTTGTGCGCTTCCATGACCGGCAGCGGCGCCGGCTGCTGATCGGGCGGCGGCTGCGCCGTGATCTCGACGCGCATGAGTTGCGCCGTCACCGCCTCGCGCAAATTCTGGCTCATCGCCTCGAACAGGCTGAAGGCCTCCGACTTGTACTCGTTGAGCGGGTCGCGCTGGCCGTAGCCGCGCAGTCCGACCACCTGGCGCAGATGGTCGAGCATGACCAGATGCTCGCGCCAGAGATGGTCGAGGGTCTGAAGAAGGATCGACTTCTCGACATAGCGCATGACGTCGGAGCCCCATTGCGCCACTTTCGCCGCCATGTGCTCGTCGGCACGGCGCTCGACGCGGGCGAAAATCTCCTCGTCGGCGATGCCTTCTTCCTTGGCCCATTCGTCGACCGGCAGCTCGAGGCCGAGCACGCGCTTGAGCTCTTCCTTGAGCCCGGCCACGTCCCATTGCTCCGGATAGGCGTTCTCCGGCACGTGCTTGGCGACCAGATCGTCGATCGAATTGTGGCGCATGTCGGCGACGACTTCCACCACCGCCGTGTCCTGCATCCATTCGACGCGCTGGTCGAAGATGACCTTGCGCTGGTCGTTCATCACATTGTCGAACTTGAGGATGTTCTTGCGGATGTCGAAGTTGCGCGCCTCGACCTTCTGCTGCGCCTTCTCCAGCGCCTTGTTGATCCACGGATGGATGATGGCTTCGTTTTCCTTCAAGCCCAGCTTGGTCAGCATGCCGTCGAGTTTGTCGGTGCCGAAGATGCGCATCAGGTCGTCTTCGAGCGACAGGAAGAATTTGGAATGGCCGGGATCGCCCTGGCGTCCGGAGCGGCCGCGCAACTGATTGTCGATGCGGCGGCTCTCGTGCCGCTCGGTGCCGAGCACGAAGAGGCCGCCGGCGGCGAGCGCTACGTCCTTCAAACCCGCGACCTGGGCGCGGATTTCGGCGGCGCGCGGACTTTTCTCGCGCTCGCGGAAATCCTCGATTTCGGCCAACTCCTGGCGAATGCGCATGTCGGCATTGCCGCCGAGCTGAATGTCGGTGCCGCGGCCGGCCATGTTGGTGGCAATGGTGATGGCGCCGGGCACCCCGGCTTGGGCGATGATCTGCGCCTCCTGCTCGTGGTATCGCGCATTGAGGATGGCGAACACCTTGGCCTTCGAGGAATTGTCGCCGGCATAGAGCTCGGCGAACGCGTTGGGATCGGAGAAGTCATGCTGCTCCCAGCCCTTCTGCCGCAGCATCTCGGCGAGCTGTTCGGATTTCTCGATCGAGGTGGTGCCGACCAGCACCGGCTGGCCGCGTTGCTTGCATTCTTCGATCAGCGCGATGACCGCGCGGTATTTCTCCGCCGCCGTACGATAGACCTCGTCGTCGTCGTCGAGACGGATCATCGGCATGTTGGTGGGGATCTCGAGAACCTCGAGATTGTAGATGTCCATAAATTCGTCGGCCTCGGTTGAGGCCGAGCCGGTCATGCCGGCGAGCTTTTCGTACATGCGGAAATAGTTCTGGAAGGTGATCGAGGCGAGCGTCTGGTTCTCCGGCTGGATCGGCTGCCGCTCCTTGGCCTCGAGCGCCTGGTGCAGCCCTTCCGAATAGCGCCGGCCCGGCATCATGCGGCCGGTGAACTCGTCGATGATGACGACCTCGCCGTTGCGCACGATGTAATCCTTGTCGCGCTGGAATAGTTTGTGCGCGCGCAGCGCCTGGTTCACGTGATGCACGACGGAGACGTTCTCGACGTCGTAGAGCGACTCGGACTTGAGCAGGCCGGCGTCGCGCAGCACCTGCTCAAGGCGCTCCATGCCGATCTCGCTGAGCGTGACGGCGCGCTGCTTCTCGTCGACCTCGTAGTCGGTCTTGTCGAGCTTGGGGATGAAAGCGTCGATGGTGTTGTAGAAGTCGGAACGGTCGTCGAGCGGGCCGGAGATGATCAGCGGCGTGCGCGCCTCGTCGATCAGGATCGAATCGACCTCGTCGACGATGGCGTAGATGTGCCCGCGCTGCACCATGTCCTCGAGCCGGTACTTCATGTTGTCGCGCAGATAATCGAAGCCGAGCTCGTTGTTGGTGCCGTAGGTTACGTCGCAGTCGTATTGCTTCTTGCGCTCGGCGTCGTCGAGCCCGTGCACGATGACGCCGACGGTGAGCCCGAGGAACTTGTAGATCTGTCCCATCCATTCGGCGTCGCGCTTGGCCAGATAATCGTTGACGGTGACGACGTGGACGCCGCGGCCGGCGAGCGCATTGAGATAGACGGGAAGCGTAGCGACCAGCGTCTTGCCTTCGCCGGTCTTCATCTCGGAGATCTTGCCCTCGTGCAGCACCATGCCGCCGACGAGCTGGACGTCGAAGTGGCGCTGGCCGAGCGTGCGCTTGCCGGCCTCGCGCACGGTGGCGAAAGCCGGCACCAGAAGGTCGTCGAGCGTCGCCCCCGCCGCCACCTGCTTTTTGAATTCGTCGGTGCGCGCGCGCAAAGCCTCGTCGGAGAGCTGCTCGAGTTCCCCCTCCAGCGCGTTGATGGCCTCGACGCGCGGACGATACGCGCGGATGCGCCGGTCGTTGGAGGAACCGAACAGCTTGCGGGCAACAGCGCCGATCATCGCGTCATCTTTCCAATTTCGGACGGCGCCAATGTCATGTTCCCTCGCGATCGGCGCTGAGTCCAACCAGCGGAAAATGCAGCGTTATTCGGGCTTCTGCAAGGCGACATGGGGCGCTTGAATTCTGTCGGAGACATAGGAGGGGGTGGGTTTCCTGTCAATGCGAGGCGGCACTTCACAGCCTCGTTAGGCCTGCGCCCGATTCGCCCATTGCCAAGCGCAGGCGATTCGGCGAGTGTCCCGCGCCAACAAGCCGGGCCTGAGGCACGGCGATTTGCCCCTACCCAAAAGAGCGTTCCATGGCCTTCACTCGCTTGTCCGTATGCCGCGCGCTCGGCGCGCTCGCGTTCGCTGCCCTGCTGTCTGCGCCGTCCGGCGTGGCGTGGGCGCAGGACAAGGATCCGGTGGTTGCCCGCGCCAACGGCGTCGACATCCGCGAGAGCGACCTCGCCTTTGCCGAGGAGGAGATCGGCGGCAACATTCCGGCCATGCCGCCGGACCAGAAGCGCGACTATCTTATCAATTATCTGGTCGACGTGGTCGTGCTGTCGCAGGCCGCCGAGCAGCAGAAGCTCGCCGATCGCCCGGAGGTCAAACACCGTCTCACCTTCGACCGTAACAGGCTATTGATGGAAGCGCTGTTGCAGGATACCGGCAAAGCCGCTTTGTCGGATGCAGCCGAGCATCAGGTCTATGACGAGGCCATCAAGCAGGTGAAGGGCGAGGAGGAGGTGCACGCGCGCCATATCCTCGTTCCCACCGAGGATGAAGCCAAGGCGATCCTCGCCCAGCTCAAGGGCGGCGCGGACTTCGCCACCCTCGCCAAGGAAAAGTCGAAGGATCCGGGCGCGTCCGAAGGCGGCGATCTCGGCTACTTCACCAAGGACCAGATGGTGCCCGAATTCGCCGAGGTCGCGTTCAAGCTTGACAAAGGGCAGATTTCCGACCCGGTGAAGACCCAGTTCGGCTGGCACATCATCAAGGTCGAGGACAAGCGCACGAAGCCGACGCCGACCTTCGAGCAGGTAAAACCGCAGCTTGAGAACTACGTCGCGCATCGCGCGCAGGCGCAGTTCGTCGACAATTTGCGCAAGTCCGCCACGATCGAGCGCCTCGACAAGCCCGTCGCGCCCGACCCCTCGCTCAATCCCGCCGCGCCGGCGAAGAAGTGACGACTCTGGGGTGAAACCCCTTGAGTCGTCATGCCCGGCCCTTGTGCCGGGCATCCACGTCTTTATACACCTCACCGAACAAAGTCGTGGATGGCCGGGACAAGCCCGGCCATGACGAACGCTTAGGTGCGTAGTTGCCTTCCGCTATCTCCCCGCTAGCGCCCGCGTCCTTCCCGGAAATGCCGCCGGTCGCCGGCGTGCGGCTCGCGACCGCGGCGGCGGGAATCCGTTATCCCGGCCGCACCGACGTGCTGCTCGTGCTGTTCGATGCCGGCACGGCGGTGTCCGGCGTCTTCACCCGCTCGAAGTGCCCGTCGGCGGCGGTCGACTGGTGCCGCGACCAGATCAAGCGCGGCGGCGGCGGCGCCAGCGCGCTTGTCGTCAATTCCGGCAACGCCAACGCGTTCACCGGCAAGTCCGGCCGCGTGGCGACCAAACTCACCGCCGAGATCGCCGCCACGGCGGTACAGTGCAAACTGGGCGATGTGTTGCTGGCTTCGACCGGCGTCATCGGCGAACCGCTCGATGCAACGAAATTCGGCGGCGTGATGGATCGGCTCGTCGCCGACGCGGCGTCCGGCCGCTGGCATGAAGCGGCCAAGGCGATCATGACCACCGACACGTTTGCCAAAGGCGCGGCCGCGGTCGTTCGCATGGGACCGAGCGCGGTGACCATCTGCGGCATCGCCAAGGGCGCCGGCATGATCGCGCCAGACATGGCGACGATGCTGTCCTTCGTCTTCACCGACGCGCCGATCGCGCCGGCAATTCTCAAGGCGCTGCTGCGCCACGGCGTCGAGAACACCTTCAACGCGGTGACCATCGACGGCGACACCTCGACCTCCGACACGCTGCTCGTCTTCGCTACCGGCGCCGCCGCCGCGCGCGGCGTGGCAAAGATCGCGCGCCTGTCCGATCCGCGGCTGGCGGCGTTTCGCAAGGGCTTCAACGCCGTGCTGGCCAATCTCGCCGAGCAGGTGGCGCGCGACGGCGAAGGCGCGCGCAAGCTCATTGAGATCGTGGTCGAGGGTGCGGCGTCGAAAAAATCGGCGCGCCGCATCGCGCTGTCGATCGCCAATTCGCTGCTGGTCAAGACCGCAATCGGCGGCGAGGACGCCAATTGGGGCCGCGTGGTCATGGCGGTGGGCAAGGCCGGCGAGCCCGCCAACCGCGACCGGCTTTCGATCTGGTTCAACGGTATCCGCGTCGCCCATAAAGGCGCACGCGATCCGGGCTACGACGAGGCTGTGGTCTCGGCGTCGATGCGCAAGCCCGAAATCACGCTGAAAGTAGCCCTCGGCCTCGGCAAGGGCCGCGACCGCGTGCTGACTTGCGACCTCACCAAAGAGTACATCACCATCAACGGCGATTACCGGTCTTGACGGTTCCTTAACCAGTGCGGCGAAAGCCGCAAGGGAAACGACGGGATTGAAGCGTCATTTACCATGCAGCCTGTAGATTGAGGGTGGCCGTGAGTGTCAAAGTCGTTCTTGTTGCCGCCTGTGCCCTCATCGATGCCGACGGCCGCGTGCTCATCGCGCAGCGTCCGCAGGGCAAGCCGATGGCCGGACTTTGGGAATTCCCCGGGGGCAAGATCGAACCCGGCGAGCGGCCGGAGATCAGTTTGATTCGCGAATTGAAGGAGGAACTTGGCATCGTCGTCAAGGAGGAGTGTCTCGCACCGTTGACTTTCGCGAGTCACCTTTATCCCGACTTCCACCTGCTCATGCCACTTTATATATGCCGGCGTTGGGAAGGGATCGTCGAAGCGCGGCAGGCGCAGAAACTCAAGTGGGTGCGGCCGCACGATTTGCGCAATTTTCCGATGCCGCCTGCCGACGAACCGCTGATCCCGCACCTTACGACGTTGTTATGACGCGAACAAAAGGCAGCAAGGCCATGTGCAAATCGGCACACGTGATCGGCACGGCGCTTCGGCGTTTCCTCAGCGACGAGCAGGGCGCCACATCCATCGAATATGCGCTGATCGCATCCGGCGTTTCTATCGTCATTGTCGGTACGGTCGCCACGCTCGGCTCGAACGTCACCGGCCTCTTCAGCAAAGTCTCCGCGGCGTTGAAATAAGTCGCGGGCGCCCGCCATCGCCGGCGATCGTCAAGCGACGACGGCGGATTCCGCTATGCTGTCTCTCAGCAATATCGCGAACTGCGGCGCAGGCACGGGCGGACTGAAGAAGTAACCTTGCGCCTCCTCGCATCGGTAGGCCCGGAGAAACGCCACCTCCTCCACCGTTTCCACGCCTTCCGCGATGACCCGCAGCTTGAGACTCCGGGCCATGCCGATCACCGCCTTCACAATGGTCGTATCGTCGCCGGCGGTGCTGATCTGGCGGACAAACGACTGGTCGATCTTCAGGGCATCGACCGGAAATTTTTGCAGATAGCTCAAGCTGGAATAGCCCGTGCCGAAATCGTCGACCGCCACTTGCACCCCCCTCTTCCTCAGGATTTGCAGGATGGAGGCCGTGAACTCGGCGTGCTTCATAAGAACGCTCTCGGTCAACTCCAGCTCCAGAGATCGCGGATCGAGGCCCGTTTCGCCGAGGATTGCGAACAGATTTTCCAGAAAGTTCTTGTCCCGGAACTCCATCGCGGAGACGTTGACGGCCATGCTCGTTACCGGCAGGCCTGCATCCATCCAGTCGCGGGCCTGAGTGCACGCTTCACGCAGGACCCAGGCGCCGATCGGCAGAATGAGGCCGCAGTCTTCCGCAACGGGAATAAACTGCGTCGGCGGGACCGGACCTCGCGTGGGATGCGTCCAGCGTATCAATGCTTCAATGCCGGTAATCGCTCCCGTCATCAGATTGACCTGCGGCTGGTAGTGCAGCGCCAATTCCTGCCGTTCCAGGGCGCGCCTTAGACTCTCCTCGATGGATTGCCGCTCCACGGCGCGGACGTTCATCGCCGGCTTGAAAAACTGAAAGCTGCGGCGCCCGTTTTCCTTTGCCTGGTACATCGCCGTGTCGGCATTTTTGATGAGCGTGTCCGCATCCAGGCCATCGTCCGGATAGACGCTTACACCGATGCTCGCAGTGACGTAAAGATCATGCTGGTCGATGGAATGCGGCCGTGCCACCGCCTCCAGCAATCTTCGCCCGGTGACGGCCGCATCTTCCGCTTGTTCAAGTTCTAAGAGCAAGACGACGAATTCGTCGCCGCCCTGCCGGCTGACCGAGTCCGAGCCGCGTATGCAACTTACCAGGCGCTTGGCGATCGATTGAAGAAGTTTGTCGCCGATTTGATGTCCGAGCGAATCGTTGATGTGTTTGAAGCCGTCCAAATCCAAAAAAAGCACTGCAACTTTTTTCATATGGCGAGCCGCCAAGGCGACCGCCTGGCCGACACGGTCGTTCAGCAGCATTCGATTGGGCAAACCGGTCAGAAAGTCGTGCTCGGCCGAATGCGCAATCTGCCGCGCCATCGCCAGGGCGGCGCTTTCCATGGTCTTGCGCTCGATGGCGTAACGCAGCGCCCGCTGCAGCCCGCGCGTCTCGATCTGGCCCTTGATAAGGTAGTCTTGTGCGCCCAGTTGCAATGCCTGCACGGCCAGCGATTCGTCGTCCAAGCCGGTCAACACCACTAAGGGGACACCGGGCGCGGCGGCGTGAGCCCGCCGTATCGCTTCCAGTCCCTGTGCATCGGGCAACCCCAGGTCGAGCAGGATGACGTCGACCGCGTGCTTCGCAAGATGCGTCTCGGCCGCAGTCATGGACGCCAGCTCCGTCAATCGAGTGTTGAGCGAGTTCGGCTCCTTCAACATCTCGCGGAGAAGACGTGCATCCCCGAGGTTATCTTCAACCAGGAGGAGTGTTTTGATCAGTTTCAGGCTCATCCGCTTGGCGCCTGCGGCGGCAACTTGACCTTTGTCAGCCAGAAATCGTTGATGCTTTTCACGAGGCTTTCGAACGCGTCGAACCGCACCGGCTTATTGAGGTAACAGTTCGCCTGGAGCCGGTAGCTTTTCACGATATCCGCTTCCGCGTCGGAAGTGGTCAGGATGAGCGTGGGGATTGTTTTCAGGTCGTCATCCTCCTTGATCTGAGCCAGAACTTCGCGGCCGTCCATTTTGGGAAGGTTTAGATCCAGCAAGATAAGATCCGGCCGCGGGGCATGGATGTGGGGGCCCTCACGCCTCAGAAAGGCCATGGCCTCCACGCCGTCTGCCGCCACGTGCAATTTGATCAGGCTGTTGGCGTCGCGGAAGGCTTCCTGTGTCAGCCGGACATCGCCGGGACTGTCGTCGACCAACAGAATCTCTATCGGCATCCTTTTTTATTTCTCCGCTGGCTTTCATAATTTCTCTTTGCTTGCCGGTAAGGAAAAGCGAAAAGTGGAACCTTGCCCCGGCTGTGACTCGACGAAGATGCGGCCGCCGTGCCGCTCGACGATCTTCTTGCAGATGGCCAAGCCAATCCCGGTGCCGGCGAACTCTTCCCGCTTATGCAGCCGCTGGAACAGGCCAAAAATCCTCTCGAAGTACTGCGGATCGATCCCCAGGCCGTTGTCTCGCACCGCGAACAGCCATTTCTTCCCGCTACTCCGAGCGGCAGAGATATGGACCAGGGGAACTCCAGGCTTTTGATATTTGATGGCATTGGCGACAAGGTTCTGAAACAGCAGAATCAGTTGCATCTCGTCGGCTAGGACGACGGGCAAGGGATCGTGCGTCACCAGCGCGCCGCTTTCTTCGATAGCCCCGCGCAGATTGACCAACGCCTGTTGCAACGCGTCTTCACTGGAGACGTTGAGCAAATTCATTCCTTTTGATCCGACACGCGAATAGGCCAGCAGATCCTGAATCAACCGCTGCATGCGGCTCGCCCCGTCCACGGCGAATGCGATGAATTCATCGGCGTCGGAGTCGAGCTTTCCCTTGTACCGTCTGGAAAGAAGCTGTGTGTAGCTGGCCACCATGCGCAGCGGCTCCTGCAAATCGTGCGAGGCAAAGTAGGCAAATTGCTCCAATTCCTCATTCGAGCGGTATAGCTCGTTCACCTTTTGCAGCAGATTCGCTTCGGCCGCTTTGCGCACGCTGATATCGCGGATCGCCGCCGTAACCAGGGTTCCTTCGGCGCTTGCCAGCGGGCTCAACATGATTTCGATCGGAAACTCGCCGCCGTCCTTCCGCCGTGCAATGAGCTCGATCCCGGTCCCGATCTGCTGCGCCAGCGCGTCTTCCGCGGAACGGAGATCGTCCGCAATCAGACGTTCCGCAAAGCCCACCGGGATGATGTTCTTCACCTTCTGCCCGAGGAGTTCGTCCCGCCGGTAGCCGAACTGTTTCTCCGCCTGAAGATTGAGAAGAACGATGTCGCCGCCCTGGTTCACCACCACCATTGCATCCGGAGCGGCCTCCAGCAGCCCCCGGTACTTGCTCTCCATCTGCGCAAGGTGTTTTTCGTCGGTCTTGCGCGCGCTGATGTCGCGGATCGCCGCCGTCACCAGGATACCCTCGGCGCTTTCCAGCGGGCTCAACATGAGCTCGATCGGAAACTCGCCGCCGTCCTTGCGACGCCCAATGAGCTCGATCCCGGTCCCGATCTGCTGCGCCAGCGCGTCCTCCGCGGATCGCAGATCGTCTGCGATCAGCCGCTCTGCGAAACCCTTCGGAATGATGTTGGTCACCTTCTGCCCGAGGAGCTCATCGCGGCGGTAGCCGAACTGTTTCTCCGCCTGAAGATTGAGAAGAACGATGTCGCCGCCCTGGTTCACCACCACCATCGCATCCGGGGCCGCCTCCAGCAGCCCGTGGTATTTGCTCTCCATCTGCGCCAGATGCTTTTCCGCGGCGTTGGGCATGCCGGGGTCGCGGATCGCTGGCGCTGGGGAAGAGCGAGCGGCTTTCATCTTGATTCGATTAGGACGCATGCCGGCCTGCCGGCAGCGGCAAGTGGCTACGAACGCGAGCTGCGAGCGTCATCGGATCGAATGGCTTGGCTAATACGCCTTGCGCACCCAGTGAGACGAAATGCTCGATCTCGCCGATCTGCGTGCGGGCGGTCAGAAACAGAACCGGGATGTAGGCAGTCCGCGGATCCTTGCGCAGGTTTGCAAGCGTCGCCGGTCCGTCCATGACCGGCATCATGACGTCCAGCAGGATGAGCGAAGGCGACCATTGCGCGGCCATCACCAGCGCATCCGCGCCCGATGCGCAGGCCCGGGTCCTGAATTCCGGGTCTAGACCAAGCGACACGTCCACGACCGCGCGGATGTCAGGCTCGTCGTCCACCAGCAGGATGCGAATGTCGGTCATGCGATCTCCCTGGATACGCCAGCCGATCGGGATGCCAGGCGATCACGCACGGCCGCCACGAGGCTGTCGATTGACGAGTGCGACTTGGCCAGCATGGCTTGGTCCTGTGCGTCGGATTCCAGGTCCGCGCCCTTGGCGGAAAAAACGACGACCGGAATGACATTGCCCTTGCTGTCGCGCAGCTCGGGCAACAGATCGGGGCTGGCCGTCTTGGCGAGCGCAACGTCAAGCACCGCAAGATCGAAGTCGCCGGCTTTCAGCGCGCGCTGCGCCGCCTCGATCGAATTGACCGTAACGACGTCGGCAATTTCGCTGAGCGCGCGAGCGACGTCATTGTCGTCGTCGACATGAAGGATTCGCGGGCGTCGGCTCGGATCATGCACAACGGACTTGGCAAGCGTCCGCATGAGGCGATCGAAGTCTATCGGTTTGTTCAGCCAATCCAGGACGTTGAGCTTGGATGACCTTAGGTCGTCGCGCCCGCGGCCGGGATCGGCGGATACAACGATGATCGATGTGTCGCGATATTGCGGCATCTCGCGCAAGCGCACGATCAGACTTATGCCGTCGCCATCGGGCAGGTGGATATCAACCAGAATCGCGCGATATTGAGTTGCGGCAGCGGATGCGAGCGCATCGCTTACAGAGTAGGCGAAATCCGTCGCAAGCCCGATTCGCCTCAAATGCTCGCGCAGGTTGAGTGCCGTATCGAGATCGTCTTCACAGAGCAATACGCGCACTGCGTCCGGTTTGGCATCGCGATCGATGGTGAGGTTGGCCACATGATCCCAGCAGGGCAGCTGGACATGAAAGATCGTTCCGCCGCCGGGAGCATCGGCGAAGCCCACCTCGCCACTGAGCCGGTCGACGATCTGCTTGGCGATGCTCAGCCCAAGGCCGGTGCCGCCTTTCTGTCGCGCATCCCTGGCATCGGCCTGCGCGAATTTCTCGAAGACGAGCGGCTTGAAGTCGATCGGGATGCCCGGACCGTGATCGCGCACCGTAAGACGGACCATGTCGGTGCCTTTATCGATCGCAACCACCACTTCATTATCCCGCGGAGAAAACTTGATTGCGTTCGAAAGCAGGTTGGTGACGACCTGGAGAAGCCGGTCCGGATCGGCTCGCACGTCTGCAGCAGCAGTACGTGCGTCAAGCCGAATGCGCACACCATAGCCCTCGGCAAATCCCCGATTAGCCTCGATCGCCTGCTCAACCAGCGACCGAACCTCGACGCGCCTGAAATTGAAGATGACGCGTCCGGCCTCCATCTTCTCGATATCGAGAATGTCATTGACCAGCCGTGCCAGGCGCTGGCTGTTGGTGTACGCGATCGCAAGCAAACGGGCCATTGGAGCAGGTAGGTTTCCGGCCGCGTTGCCCATAAGCAAGCCGAGCGAGCCGGAAATCGAAGTCAACGGCGTGCGCAGCTCATGGCTTACTGTCGAGACGAATTCGTCCTTGAGCCATTCCAAGCGCTTGCGCTCGGTAGCGTAGCGCAGCGCCCGTAGAATCCCGCGCGTCTCGATTTGGCCTTTGATGAGATAATCCTGTGCGCCTTCCTGCAAGGCCTGCTCGGCCAGCGACTCGTCATCCAAGCCGGTCAACACAACGAGGGGGACACGGGGTGCGGCGGCATGGGCCCGCCGTATCGCTCCCAGTCCTTGGGCATCGGGTAGCCCCGGGTCAAGCAAGATGATGTCAACCGAACGCTCCGCGAGATACTTCTCGGCAGCGCTCATGCAATCCACGTGCGTCAATTCGGCGGGGTACGAGCTCTGCTCGCTTAACATCTCGCGCAGCAAACGGGCGTCCGCGGGATTATCTTCGACCAAAAGGATTGCTTTGATCAATTTCATGCTTTCGATGCCCCGTTCGTATTATCTGGAATTCGATGAACAAATAGATGTACGTACAAATACTCCCATTACGCTCTTACCTCGGTCGCGATGCGTCGGCCGACGGCGGCCAGACATTGGTACCATCGGACCTCTAGGGCCCTAGCGAGGAGCCTTCTCGCCCGTCGATATTTCGCGCGTGCCGAGCGCGTCGGCGAGCCGCGTTTTCGCCGAGCCGGGCTTGAGCGGCTGTTGCTGGCTGGGATGCGGCGCCCAGCCGGATAGCCAGACGATCTCGAAGGTCGCGCGGATGCGGCCATCGCCGTCGGCGAAACGCGCGGCGTAAATCTCAGCCATGCGCAAGAGCGTCGCGCGCTTGAGCGGCACGCGACGGCGATCGACGAGCGCGTTGGTCGCGCCCATGCGGCGCAGATCGAGCATCAGCGTGAAAACGGAATCGTAGCGCACGGTGAGGCGATCGGAGTCGGCGACCGGAAGTGCGAAACCGGCGCGCTGCAACAACGCGCCGAGATCGCGCAAATCGGCGAACGGCGCCACGCGCGGCGAGACGCCGCCTTCGATTTCGCTCTCGGCCGCGGCGAAGGCCTGGCGCAACTCGGTCAGCGTCTCGCCGCCGATCAGCGCGGCGAGGAACAGGCCGTCGGGTTTTAACGCGCGACGAATTTGCACGAGCGCGCCGGGCAGATCGTTGACGAATTGCAGCGCCAGCGCCGAGACCACGAGATCGAACGTGGCGTCGCGAAACGGCAATGCTTCCTCGTCGGCGGCGACCCGCGGCGAAGCAAGCGTTCCGCCCCGCGCCGGCACCGCTTCGGCCGCGACGATCTTATCAACTGAGCCGAGCCGGCCGAGCGCACCGCGTACCGCGTCGCCCGGCGTGCAGAGATCGAGCGCGAGCGGAAACCGCCGCAGCACCGTGCCGAGCCGGTCGGCGAGATCGGCAGCGGCGCGATCGAGCAAAAACGTCGCCGGCCCCAGTCCTGCCGCGCGCCGGCGACGGGCGCGGATGAGCGCGCGGTCGAAGATCAAGGGGCTCGGTAATGTGGGGCTCTCGGCCATGCCTTCATTCTCTCACCGCCGGGCGCCGCTTTCCAATGCAAAGCCGAAAGCGCAAAGCCCGGAAGTGAAAAGTGACAACGCCATTGTCCGGCGGTAGCGTAATGTCATGGGGGACGTCATCGGGGATATGGCGGGCGTCGCCGCCCCAACGCGGCGCAAACGTGCGGCGCACACCGCGCGCGCGATATTGCGCGTGGCGCTCGATCTCGCTTTGCCGCGGCTGTGCGCCGCCTGCCGCGAGCCAGTCGAAGGGCAAGGACTCTTTCCGAAATGCTGGTCGAAACTCTCCTTCATTACCCGCCCCTATTGCGAGCGGCTCGGCGTTCCTTTCGTCTATGACCCCGGTCCCGGCATCCTCTCCATGGAGGCGATCGCCGATCCGCCGGCCTATCACCGCGCCCGCGCCGCGGTGCGCTTCGACGAGATTTCGCGCGCTTTGGTGCATGCGCTGAAATATGGCGGCCGGCTCGACCTCGCGCCGATGATGGGACAATGGCTCGGCAATGCCGGCCGCGAAATCCTGGCCGAGGCCGACGCGTTGGTGCCGGTCCCGCTGCACTGGCGCCGGCGCTGGGCACGGCGTTTCAACCAGTCCGCCGGGTGGCGGCCGCGGTTTCCGCCGCCAGCGGCGTGCCGGTCGCCGGTGGCGCGCTCAACCGCGTGAAAGCGACCGCCCAGCAGGTGGGGCTGTCGCGCACCGAGCGCACCGCCAATGTGCAGGGCGCGTTCCGGGCGCTCCTGCGTGCCGGCGCCGCCAACGTCGACGTTCTCGTCTTCGCCCGGGTTGCCGATCCGGTGCGAACGTCCATATAAGGAATCTGCTACGATTAACGCGCCATTATGACTTCCGTTGAAATCTATACCCGGCAATATTGCACCTATTGTCACTGGGCGAAGGAACTGCTTTCGCGCAAGGGCGTGACATTCCGTGAGTTCGACGTGACGGGGAATTTACATATGCGCCAGGAGATGATCGAGCGCGCCAGCGGCGGCGACACGTTCCCGCAAATCTTCATCGGCGCGACCCATGTCGGCGGCTGCGATGAGCTCTATGCGCTCGAAGAGACGGGCAAGCTCGACGCGCTGCTCGGGCTCACCGAAGGCAAGCTTGGCGAAGGCCGACGGGCATGAGCGCCACGACGTCTTCGGTCTTCAAGGTCGGCCTCGTGCAGATGCGTTCGGGGGTCGATCCGCAAGCCAATCTCGCGACCGCGCTGGTGGCGATTGAGGAAGCGGCGCGCGCCGGCGCGGCTTACGTGCTGACGCCGGAAATGACCAACATCATGGAAGTCAAGCGCGAGCGCCTTTTCGCCACCATCGCCGATGAGGAACTCGATCCGACGCTGGCGGCTTTGCGCGAGGCCGCGCGCGAGTTTTCGATCTACGTCCACATCGGCTCGCTGGCGGTGAAGGTGTTGCCCGACAAGGCGGTGAACCGCTCGTTCCTGATCGACCGCCGCGGCAACGTGATCGCGCGCTACGACAAGATCCACATGTTCGACGTCGATCTGGCCAACGGCGAAAGCTACCGCGAATCGCGCAATTATCGCCCCGGCGATCTCGCCGTCGTCGCCGATTTGCCCTGGGGCCGGCTCGGCATCACCGTCTGTTACGATTTGCGCTTCCCGGCGCTCTATCGCGCGCTCGCCGAGGCCGGCGCCTCGTTCTTCTCCATTCCTTCCGCCTTCACCCGGCAGACCGGCGAGGCGCACTGGCACGCGCTCATTCGCGCGCGCGCCATCGAGAACGGCTGTTTCGTGTTCGCCGCCGCGCAAGGCGGCAAGCATGAGAATGGGCGCGAGACCTTCGGCCATTCGCTCGTCGTCGATCCGTGGGGCCAAATCCTCGCCGAGGGCGGCACCGAGCCGGGCCTCATCCTCGCCGACATCGATCCGGCGCAAGTTGCCGCCGCGCGTTCGCGGATTCCCTCGCTGCATCACGGCCGGCGCTTCGAGGTCATCGAGCCGATGGCCGAGCCGACGCATCTGCGCGCGGTGCGGGGGCCGCAATGATCCGCTACGCGCTGCATTGCGAGCACGGCCACGACTTCGAGAGCTGGTTCCAGAACTCCGCCGCCTATGACAAGCAGGCAAAGCGCGCGCTGATCGCTTGCCCGATCTGCGGCTCGCCCAAGGTGGAGAAAGCGATCATGGCGCCGCGGCTTGGCCACGCGCAAGCGCCCGAGCCGCCGAACGTGCCGCCAACGCCGACGCCCGAACCGCCGCCGGCGCCGGCCAAGGCGCCGGTCGCCATGATGTCGCCACCGGAGCGCGAACTGCGCAAGAAGCTCAAGGAGCTGCGCGACCACATCACCAAGAACGCGGATTATGTCGGCCCGCGATTTCCCGAGCAGGCGCGCAAGATCCATTACGGCGAGATCGAGCACCGCTCAATCTACGGCGAAGCCTCACCGGACGAGGCCGAGGATTTGCACGAAGAGGGTATCGATTTTCATCCGCTGCCGACCCTGCCTGACGAATTTAATTGATGCGCCGTAGCGCGTATTTCCGGGGCGCCGCGAAGCCTGTCATCGGGCCGGCCACTTCGAGCCGGACCGGTGGCTCGGCTCCGGAATGACGAGCCTCGATGAAATGCGCCATCACCCGCCGAGGAAATTCAACGGAAAGAAGATGAGGTCGAGCGTCTTCCAATCCTTGTACCTTTCCGCCGGGAGCATCGTATAGGGTTGGCATTTCTGCAGCGCATTAATTGCGCTTTGCATCAGCTCCTGCCCCAACGGCGACGCGATTGGTTCGATCAACTGCGGCGGCGACGCCAAGGTACCGTCGCGGTTGAGGAAAACCCGCAGTTTGACCCTGATCTTATCTGTGGCGTCGATCCCGGCCGGCAAGGCCGAGCACGAACTGACGCGTTGACGGAACGGGGCGGTGAAGTCGTATGCGGGCTGAACCGCGCCGATGGGCGGGGCGTTGAAACCGCCGCCGAGCCGCCCACCAAGGAGCGCAAGCCGCGCGAACGTCTCGCTGGTACTCAGTTGATCCGCTGTCTCCTCGGGATGCGGCTCGGGCGGGGCGGGCGGCGGCTCGGACGTCTGAATCTGTGCGCTTTCAGGCTGAGCCCTCTCAGCCTGCGCCGTCTCAGCCTGCGTCATCCGGGGCTGTGCCATTGCCTGACGGGCGTTATCGTGCGGGTTGGAATTCTGTTGCTGTTGTTGCGGCGACTGTGCGGCCGGTTTGGGCGGCGGCGGTTGCGCGGCGGCGCTGGCGCTGTTGGATTTCGATGACACCTCGGACCCGGACAACCTCAAGTCCGAAGGGGTGCCTTCGAGTCGCGGAGCTTCGTCCGGCGGCACGATGTCGACCAACATCGCATCTTGCGGCATCGACTGGAACGAATTCGCACCGACAAAGAGCAGGCCCAGCACCAGGGCCCCCACATGGCCGATGACCGAAATAGCAACGCCGGGGCGAATGAACCGCTTCAATCCGATCATGGAGGGTCGTATCAAAAACCGCCGCGCCGGCTCGGCATCATACCGGCTACCGCAAAAGGTTGTCTTTTTTATTTTGTTTATTTTGCGGCCGGCCACACGGCCGCTTTCCGTCCCGGAATGACAAGCCTCAATACGCCCAGAGCAATAACCCGACGCCGCAGACGACCAGCGCCATGCCGGCGGCTTCGCGCGCGGTCGTTTTCTGGCCGAAGGCGAAGCGGGCGATGAGCTGGGCGAACAAGACTTCGACCAGCGCCAGCGTGCGCACGCTGGCGGCGGTGGCGAGCGCAAAGGCGAGGAACCAGAACTGCGAGGCCAGCGCGCCCGCGAATCCGGCGGATAGCGACGGCTTCCAAGCGCGCACGATGGCGACCAGCACCGAAGGTTGGCGCAGCCCGAGATAGAGCGACAGCAGCACCGCCTGCATGGCAATGCCGACCGCGAGCGTGAACGTCGCGGCCATCGGGTAATTCGGCAAATCGAGATTGAGGATGGCGCCGCGGAAGCCGATCGCCGAGAGCGCGAACATGCCGCCGGAAGCCAATCCCGTGAGCGTCGGCCGCATCCCGCCCACCATGCCACCCGGCTTGGTCGACATGATAACCACGCCAGCGGTAGCGACAATGATGGCCGTCATCATCGGCCAGGTCACGATATCGCCGAGAAAGATGAGGCCAAACAGCGCCACCTGAATCGGCTCAGTCTTGATGTAGGCGATGGTGACGACGAAGGAGCGCTCGCCCATGGCGGCGAGCATCAGCGCCGTGGCGGCGACCTGCGCGACGGCGCCGTCGATGACCCACGGCCAGAAGCTCAACCCCGGCCGCGGCAGCGGCATTCCGGTGGCCATGAGCACGCCGGCGAGGAACAGAAGCACAAAGGGAAAGCCGAACAGAAAACGGACATGGGTGGCGCCGACGGCGCCGAGGCTAGCGGTCAGCTCGCGCTGCATCGCATTGCGCACGGTCTGGGCGAAGGCGGCGATGACGGTGAAAACGACCCAAAGCCAAGGAGAAATAATCACGTGACCATCACGCCGACTTCTCCGCGACCACCACGTAGTTCACGTCCATGTCGGCGCCGAGCTGCCAGCGGTCGGCGAACACATTATAGATTACGCCGGTCGCGTCGCTGACGTGCAATCCGCTTTGCTCGATCGCAATTTCGAGTTCGTTGGGCGTCACGAACTTGTCCCATTGATGGGTGCCGCGCGGCAGCCAGCGCAAGATGTATTCGGCGCCGACGATCGCCAGCGCGAAGCTCTTTGCCGTGCGGTTGAGCGTGGCGACGAACAGAAGCCCGCCGGGCTTCACCGTTACCGCCGCAAGCTCGACGAATAGTCCCACGTCGGTAACGTGCTCGACCACTTCCATGGCGAGAACCATGTCGAACATTTCGCCCGCTTGCGCCAGCGCCTCGGCGCTGGTGCCGCGGTAGTCGATGGCGAGACCCGATTGCGCCGCGTGCTGCCGCGCGACCGCGATGTTTTGCTCGGACGGATCGGCGCCGACGACCGCTGCGCCGAGCCGCGCCAGCGGCTCGCAGAGGATGCCGGCGCCGCAGCCGATATCGAGAATGCGCAAGCCGGCCAGGCTGTCGAGCCGCGCTGGATCGCGCTTGAAATGCGCGGCGGCGCGGTCGCGGATGTAGGTGAGGCGCACCGGATTGAACTTGTGCAGCGCCGCCATCGGCCCCTTCGGGTCCCACCATTGCCCGGCGAGGCGCGAGAAGCGCGCGATCTCGTCCTGGTCGATGGTGCCGGCTTCGGTCGGCTGTCGGTCCATGGGGTTGCCTTATCTGTTCTCCTCCCCTTGTGGAAGAATTTCGGCGCGCCGAAAAGGGCCACGGCCCATCCGGATTGTCGGCGGCGTATTGCGCGTTGCGCCCGTGGCCGATCTAAAGGAAGATAGGGCGAGGGACGAAACAAGAACCGAGAGGGAGCAATGCAAAAGATTTTATACGGGCTCGCCGGATTGGCGTTGGCGCTCGCCGGAGCAAGCACCGCCGATGCCCAGGACACGGTGAAGATCGGCATTATCAATCCGTATTCCGGCCAGTTCGCCGACACCGCCATACAAATGGACAACGCCATCAAGCTCTACGTGAAGCAGCATGGCGATATGGTCGCCGGCAAGAAGCTCGAGTTCATCCGCAAGGACGTCGGCGGCGTTGCGCCCGACCTCGCCAAGCGGCTGGCGCAGGAACTCGTCGTGCGCGACCACGCCGACATCCTCGCCGGTTTCGCGCTCACGCCCAACGCGCTCGCCGCCGCCGACGTGTCCGCGGAAGCCAAAACGTTCATGGTGGTCATGAACGCGGCCACTTCGATTATCACCGTCAAATCTCCGTACATCGCCCGCACCTCCACAACTACGCCTCAGCTCAATCAGACGTTCGGCACCTGGGCGGCGAAGCACGGGGTCAAGACCGCCTACACCATGGTGTCCGATTACGGCCCCGGCATCGACGCCGAGTCCGCCTTCCATCTCGGCTTCAAGGAAGCGGGCGGCGAGATCGTCGGCTCGGTTCGTTTCCCGGTCGCCAACCCGGATTTCTCCGCCTTCGTGCAGCGCGCCAAGGATTCGAACCCGGACGCGATCTACATCTGGATCCCCGGCGGGGCGCAGCCGGCCGCGGTCGGCAAGGCGCTCGCGGAGCGCGGCGTCGACCCGTCCAAGGTCAAGGTGATGGGCCAGGATTCGCTCACCTTCGAGAGCGCCATCAAAAGCATGGGGGACGTGGCGCTCGGCATCCTCACGGTGTCGGACTACGACTTCAATCACAATTCGCCGCTCAATCATGAATTCGTGAAGGCCTATAACGAGGAGTTCCACCGCAACCCGGATATCTATTCGATCGGCGGCTATGACGGCATGCACTTGATCTATGAGACGCTGAAGAAGACCGGCGGCAAGACTGACGGCGATTCGTTGATCGCCGCCGCCAAGGGCATGGCCTGGGAAAGCCCGCGCGGCCCGATCTCGATCGATCCGGAAACGCGCGACATCATCCAGACGGTCTACATCCGCCGGGTCGAGAACGTCGGCGGCGAGTTGCGCAACGTCGAGTTCGACAAGGTCGAGAACGTCAAGGACCCGGTCAAGGAGCGCATGAAGAAATAACCTGGCGCTTCTGAAAACGCCCGTTAACGCAACGACAAAACGCCGCGGACAACGATGTCCGCGGCGCTTTTCTTTGCCGGCCGGCTAAGGCATTCTCAACGTCAACAAATAAACCGGGAGGATACGATGACGCGCTATTTGCTCACCGGCATCGCCGCGCTCGCGTCGGCCCTGATCGGGTGTGGCGCTCATGCCGAGGACACGGTCAAGATCGGCCTGATCCTGCCGTATTCGGGGCAGTTCGCCGACACGGCGACGCAGATGGATGACGGCTTCAAGCTCTATCTCAAGCAGCACGGCGACAAGCTCGGCGGCAAGAATGTCGAGATCGTGCGCAAGGATGTCGGCGGCATCAACCCACCGGTGGCCAAGCGGCTGGCGCAGGAACTGGTGACGCGTGACAATGTCGATATCCTTGCCGGCTTCGCGCTGACGCCGAACGCGCTCGCCGCCGCCGACGTTTCCGCCGAAGCCAGGAAATTCATGGTGGTGCTGAACGCGGCCACCGCCATCGTCACCACCAAGTCGCCCTATATGGCGCGGGTCTCGTTCACCGCGCCGCAGCTCAACCAGACGCTCGGCACCTGGGCGGAGCAGAACGGGCTCAAGAAAGCCTATACGATGGTCACCGACTACGGTCCCGGCATCGATGCTGAAGCCGCGTTCCAGAAAGGCTTCAAGGAAGCCGGCGGCGACATCGTCGGCTCGGTGCGCATGGCGGTGCAGAACCCGGACTTCACCGCTTACGTGCAGCGCGCCAAGGATCTCGATCCGCCGGGCATCTTCATCATGATCCCCGGCGGCGCGCAGCCCGGCGCCTTCGGCAAGGCGCTGGCCGAACGCGGCATCGACCCGCAGAAGACCGAGATCATGGGGCAATTGGAGCTCACCGACGAGCATGCGCTGGCCAGCATCGGCGACCTCGCGATCGGCATGATCACCGCCGGGCATTACGACTACAATCACCACTCGAAATTGAACGAGGAGTTCGTGAAGGCCTACAAGGCCGACTTCGAGCGCAACCCCGACTTCTTCTCGCTCGACGGCTATGACGGCGCGCACCTGATCGATCTGGCGCTGCAAAAGTCCGGCGGCAAGACCGACGGCGAATCGCTGATCAATGGCGCCAAGGGCGCGAGCTGGGAAAGCCCGCGCGGCCCGATCTCGATCGACCCGGAGACGCGCGACATCATCCAGACCGTTTACATCCGTAAGGTCGAAAAGCGCGACGGTTACCTCGTCAACGTGGAAATCGCCGCCATCCCCAACGTCAAGGACCCGTACAAGGCGGCAATGACGAAGTAAGCGGCCGGCCTGCCCGATTGGGCGAGCGCGCGGTGGGCCGGAAATAGCTTGGCCGGCCGCAGCGTGGTCCGCTACGGTATTTGCGTCGGTACATCGGGGCCCTCCGGCCATGCTCCCTCCCATCGTCGGCGTCCTGTTCGACGGGCTCGCTTACGGCATGCTGCTGTTCCTGCTGTCGGTCGGACAGTCGGTGACGCTCGGCATGATGAATTTCATCAACCTGGCGCATTGCAGCTTCGCCATGCTCGGCGGCTACATCACCGTGGCGCTGATGAGCCGCTACGGCTGGCCGTTTTTCGCCACACTGCCGTGCGCGTTCATCGTCGCTGCATTGGTCAGCGTCGCCTTCGAGCGCACGTTATTTCGCCGCCTCTATCGCGCGGGCGAGCTCGACCAGGTGCTCCTGACCATCGGCCTTGTCTTCATTTCGGTGGCGGTCGCGGCCTATGTCTTCGGTACCGACCAGCAACCGTTGCAGCTTCCCGGCTATTTGCGCAGCTCCCTCACCTTCATGGGCATTCGGTTCGCGGTGTACCGGCTCATCCTGCTCGGCCTGGCGCTGCTCATCACATTGGCGCTGGTGCTCGGCATCGAATACACCCGCTTCGGCGCCCGCGTGCGCGCCGCCGTCGATAACGAGCGCATGGCGCGCGGTCTCGGCATCAACGTCGATCGCACGTTCGCGATCACTTTCGCGCTCGGCAGCGGACTTGCCGGTCTCGGCGGCGCGCTGGCGATCGAGATCGTCGGCCTCGATCCCTCTTTCGCTTTCACTTACCTGGTTTACGTGCTGATCGTCGTATCGGTCGGCGGGCTGGGCTCGATCTCGGGCTCCTTTCTCGCCGCCATCGTGCTCGGCATCAGCGACGTCGCCGGTAAATATTACATTCCCCAGCTCGGCGCGTTTCTCATCTACCTGGTCATGATCAGCCTGTTGATGTGGCGTCCGCTCGGCCTCCTTGGGAGACGCTGAACGATGGCGCTGAGCGAAAAGGCGGCCAGTCCGCGGCTTTATTTGCGGGCGCAGACGCGGTGGCGGCCGGCCGAGATCGTGTTCTGGCTGGCGACTTTGCTGCCCTACGTGCTGTTTCCGAACTATCTGTCGCTCGCCAGCCAGATCGCCATCGCCGGGCTGTTCGCGCTGTCGCTCGATCTGATCCTCGGCTATGCCGGCATCGTCTCGCTCGGCCACGCCGCGTTCTTTGGCGTCGGCGCTTACACTGCGGGGCTCCTTTCCAAATACGGCTGGGGCGAGCCGTTGACCGGGCTCGCCGCCGCTGCCCTCGCCGCCGGCATCGTCGGCTATGCCACGAGCTTCGTCATCTGCCGGTTCCGGCATCTCGCTTTGATCATGCTCACGCTCGGCTTCGGGCTGTTGCTGGCGGAGCTCGCCAATACGTTAGGCTGGCTGACCGGCGGCATGGACGGCCTGCAAGGCATCCATACCTGGAAGCTGCTCGGTTACTTTCGCTTCGATCTCTACGGCAGGGCCGCCTATTCCTACGCGCTCGCGGTGCTGTTTGTGCTGTTCCTGTTCGCGCGACGGCTCATCCATTCGCCGTTCGGCCTGTCGCTGCGCGGCATCCGCGAAAACTGCGTGCGCATGCCGGCCATCGGCGCGCCAAGCCGCGCGCATATCCGTACCATCTACACCATCGCCGCGGCGCTGGCCGGAATCGCCGGCGCGCTGCTGGCCCAGACCACGGAAACCGTCTCGCTCGATTCGCTCGGCTTCGAGCGCTCCGCCGAGGTGGTGGTCATGCTGGTGCTCGGCGGCACCGGGCGGCTCTATGGCGGACTGGTTGGCGCGGCCATCTATATGATCGCGCGCGATCAGTTTTCCGGGATCGTGCCGCAATACTGGTATTTCTGGATCGGCATTTTGCTGGTGGGCGTGGTCATGTTCCTCCCCAACGGCATCCTCGGCGGCCTGGCCAAGCTCTCGCGCTGGAGCGGGCGGTGAGCGGACCCGCACTTGCCACGCGCGGCCTGGCCAAGAGTTTCGGCTCGCTGGTCGTTGCCAGCGATATCGAGATCGAATTGCCGAAGGGCGTGCGCTACGCGCTGATCGGCCCCAACGGCGCCGGCAAGACGACGTTGATCAATCTCATCACCGGAATGTTGCAACCGGGCGCCGGCCGCATCTTCCTCGACGACAGCGACATCACTGCGCTGCCGCCGGAGCAGCGCGTGCGGCGCGGTCTCGTGCGCACCTACCAGATCAACTCGCTGTTTCCGCATCTAACCGCGCTCGAATCGGTCACGCTCGCGGTGTGCGAACGCAGCCGCGCCGCGAGCACCTGGTGGCGGCCGCTTAACTCCTACCCGCACGAGATCGACGAGGCCTACGATATTCTCACCGCGCTCAAGCTCGGGCCGGTCTGCCACCGGCTGACGCGCGAACTAGCCTACGGCCAGCAGCGCCTGCTCGAAATCGCGCTCGCTTTGGCGACCCGGCCGAAGGTGCTGTTGCTCGACGAGCCGGCGGCCGGCGTGCCGCGCGAGGAGAGCAATGAATTATTCGCGGCCATTGCCGGCCTTTCCAGCGATATCACTGTTCTGTTCATCGAGCACGACATGGAGCTAGTCTTTCGTTTCGCCACGCAGGTGATCGTGATGGTCGGCGGCCGCGTTTTGTTACAAGGCCCGCCGCACGAGATCGCCGCCGATCCGCAAGTGCGCGCGGTCTATCTCGGCAAGGCGCCGGCCAAAGGCCTGCAAGACAAGCGTCAAGAGCCGCATCGCGAGTCGCGTCATGACTGAACCGCTGCTCGCGGTCGACGACGTGCGCGCCGGCTACGGCTCCGCCATCGTGCTCGACGGTGTGTCTTTGACGCTGCCGGAGCGCGGCGGGCTCGCCGTGCTCGGGAGGAACGGGGTCGGCAAATCGACGCTCCTCCTCACCATCATGGGCTACACGCAAGTCGGCCGCGGCCGCATCCTCTGGCGCGGCGAGGACATCACGCGGCGCGCGCCGCATCGCCGCGCCCTCGCCGGCATCGGCTGGGTGGCGCAGGAACGCGAGATTTTTGCCTCGCTCAGCGTCGAGGAGAATCTGACCGTCGCCGCTCGCGAGGGGCGATGGAATCTCGAGGCGGTGTACGATCTCTTCCCCCGGCTCGCCGAGCGGCGGCGCAATCTCGGCAATCAGCTTTCCGGCGGCGAGCAGCAGATGCTGGCGATCGCGCGCGCGCTCATGACCAATCCCGCGCTGCTTCTGCTCGACGAGCCGCTCGAGGGTTTGGCGCCGATTGTCGTCGAGGAACTCGCCGCCGCGATCCGGCGCATGACCAAAGAAGGCTCCAACGCCTTCATCCTGGTCGAGCAGCACGCCGAGATCGCGCTGTCGCTGACGCAAGCCGCGCTCGTTCTCGAACGCGGCCGCGTCGTCCATAGCGGCGCCTCGGCTTCTTTGCTCGCCGATCACGCCGCGCTCGACCGCCTCGTGGGGTTGCGACTGGCGGAGGTGTGAAGCGGCCGCGAGGATCAAGCAAGCGTCGATAAGCCCCGCCGCTCCCCTGGCGCGATGAGTTAGTGCCGCGCGCCGGATCCGGGTGTCCCCATCGCGTCCTGCTCGCGAAACTCCGCGTCGTAAGTCGTGATTTCACGCATCAGCTGTTCGATCATCGTTTGGCGGACCGCAGCATCGCGGCTGCAAGTCAGTTCCGCCACGGTCTTAGCCACAGCGGAGATGACCTCGTCGGTGTCGAGCGTAGCTGCCTCATCCGGTGCAGCGGAGTATTCGGCAAAAAAGTCATCGATGAGATCGACAATCAGGCAATGCAGGCATGGTCGTTCTTGGGATTGATCCTGGTCATCTGGCATGGCTGCTCATTATGCTTGTGATGGGCATGCTTGTGATCAACGGCAACTGCTTTTCCATTCGGTCTGTCCAGCCAGAGTAGCCTGGATTGAGCGTTGCGAAATCCAGGATCGGTGATCGAGCCGGCCGGTCGTTCCCGGGTTTCGCAACGCTCAACCCAGGCTACAGAACTGCGGGCGGCTTGATGGCGTTCGCCTTGGCGACCGCCGCCAGTTCCTCCCACAACTTGCCTGGAATCGGGATGCCGGATTGGCGGCGTGCGGCTTCGGTGCGGCTGGCGCGCTCCCCGGGCAGCAAAATCTCGTCGAAGCCTTCTTGCCGCGGCAGCGCGCTGAGCAAAGCCGCGAGCGTATCGGCATCGCGGCAAAAGTCCGCAAGCGGCCGGAAGCTTGCAACATCGACGGCGAGGATGGTGCTGTTCTGCGTGAGTCGGCGGCGCTTCTCCGGGCCGAGCGCGCGCGCCTGAATCGGCGCCGCGGCAAGCACGCTCGCCAGCATTTCGAACATCAAGGCGAGCCCCGATCCTTTCGGGCCGCCGAGCGGCAGCAAAATCTCGGCGCGAGCGGGATCGGTGGTCGGCTCGCCGTCTTTCGTCAGCACCGTACCGGGCGGCAATTGCGCGCCGGTCGCCAGCGCCTGCAGGATCTTGCCATTGGAGATGGTGCTGGTCGCCATGTCGAGCACGATCGCGCCGCCGCCGCTCGGCACCGCGATCGCGATCGGGCTCGTGCCTAAGCTTGCGACGCGCGCGCCGTGATAGGCCACGAAGGCCGGCCCGGCGCCCATGATGAGTCCGGCACAGCCGCGCTCGGCAATCCATTGCGCATAGCGGCCGATGGCGCCGGTATGCGTGGTCTCACGCACCAGTCCGAAGCAGACGCCCGCCGTCCGCGCCCGCTCGGTGGCGATGGCGACGGCCTGCATCATCGCCACCGGCCCGAAGCCGTGGCCGCCATCGAGCACGAAGGTCGCGGCGCGATCCTGCGTCAGATGCGGCCGGACTTTGGGATCGATCTCGCCGCGCTCGATCATCTTGAGATAGAACGGCAGGCGCGAGACGCCGTGGCCGTCAACGCCGCGCAAATTCGCCCAAACGAGTCCCTCGGCGACGATCGCCGCGTCCGCCGCGCTCGCGCCCTTTGCCGTGAGCGCATCGCGGATGAAGCGGCCGAGCTCTTCGTGACCGACGACGATGGGACTCTGGTTCATGCGCGCGCCGAAAAATAAGCGTCGAGCCAGTTGCGCAGCGCGTTCCAGACCCGCGTGGAATTCTCGTTGAACAGGAAATGGTCGAGGCCGCTGAACAAATGCAGCTCCGCCGGCTGGCCCGCGCGCTTGAACATCTCGATCGACTGCTCGGTCGGCGTTACCGAATCGTTGGCGGCATGGATGAGGAGGAGCGGCCGCGGCGCGATCTTTCCCACCACCTCTTCGGCGCAGAAATCGAACATGCTCTGCGCGGTCTCGGCCGGGAACATCTCGACCGAGTTGGGCGCCAGCATGGTCACGTTCTGCTTCTCCAGGTTTTGCCGCACGCGATCCGGAATCGGCACAATGTCGTCGCGCGGCACCATCAGCGATTTGCCGGTGCGGGCGCGATAAGTGCGGCCTTCCTCCAGCATAGCGGTGAATTTCGCCCAGGCTTCGGGGGTGGGATGCTGGCCGCGGAATTTGCGCTCGCCATGGCCCCAGCCGCCGTTGGAAATCACCGCCGCGATACGCGGATTGGTGCCGCCGGAATAGACCGCGACCGCGGCGCCGAAGCTCGAGCCGATGACGCCAATCCGATCGGGATCGACGGTAGGATGGCGGGCGAGAAACGTCAGCGCATTGCCGAGATCCTCGACTTGCTCGAGACAGATGACGCGGCCGAATTCGCCTTCGCTCTTGCCGCAGCCGCGCATGTCGAAGCGCAAAGTCACGTAGCCGAATTCGCTCAAGACCCGCGTCGGGTGGATGACGCCCACGGAATCGCAATTGCCGCCGAAGCCGTGCAGCACCAGGAAGGCCGCGCGCCGCTCGCCCGTCCGCAAGCCTGCCGGCACGCCGAGCGCGCCATGCAGCCTCAAGCCCGCAGACGGAATGCGCACAACCTCTTCGTTCATGGCGGGGAACTTAGCCCGGATTGAGCGTGAGCGAAATCCGGGACCGGCTCGCTGGCAATGACGATGGGGCTCAACTCGCCACGAACAGGATCGCGGCATCGCAGCGCTCGAGCAATGCGGCGGCCATGTTGCCGAAGAACAAGGTCTCGCCGGGGCGGCGGGTGACGCCGAGCACGATCAGATCGTAGCCGCCGCGCTTGGCTTCCTTGAGGATCGCGTCCTCGGCGGCGACGTCGACGCGCAGTGCGGTGCGCACGCGGGCGTCGTAACGGTCGGCGAGTTCGGCGATGTCCTTGAGCACCGCCTCCTCGTTGCGCCGCGTCGCGCCGCCGCGGCGGACGCGGCCGCGCCCGGCGGCGTCGGATCGGCCGCTCGCAACGTAAAGCGCGCTGACCCGCGAGCCGCTCGATCGGGCGAGCGTCAGGCCGATCTCCGCGGCGCGGCGCGACACGTCCGTGCCATTGACCGGGATGAGAATTCTGCCGATCGGCTCGCTGCCGCTCGCCAGCCGGCCACCGGCGATGGCGACGGCGAGCGGCCCCTCGAAGCCTTCGGCGATGCGTGTGATTTCCGGCCCGAAGCCGCCGCGCGGCCCGCGCGTCTTGTCGATGCCGACGATCAAGAGATCGTAACCCTTCTGCGCTTCATCGGCGACTGCTTCGGCGCCGTCCGCCTTCTTGGCGCGCGCGGTCACCTGGACGCTGCCGGGCTTTTCCTCATCCGCATGCGTTGCCAAAGTGACGGTGAGCGCAGCAGCGTTGCGCACCTGGTTCGATTGCTCCGCGTCCTTGTGCGTCGCCCGGCGCGGCCATTTGCCCGGCCCAAGTTCGATGATCGTGGTTGGCTTGTCGCCGGAGCCGGCAATGGCGCCGGCGAGCCGCGAAGCGAATGTGCCGTTGGCGCTGCCGTCAACCGCGAGCAAGAGACGCTCGAGATTGGGCACGAAGCCGCGGGCATCAAGCTCCTCGCGCTCGAGCCGCTGGCGTTCCGCCCCGCGCAGCGGCAGCCGGCGCAGCGCCCAGCGCAGCATCGGCGGCATCGTCATGGTGGTGAGCACCGCCATGCCCACGATCAGCGTGTACAGGTTGCGGCTGAACACGCCCGCCGACAGGCCGATCGAGGCGACGATCACCTCGGTCGAGCCGCGCGCGTTCATGGCGCAGGCGAGCGCGAGCGATTCGGCGTGATTGAGACCGCCGAGCTTGCCACCGACGAAAGCGCCGGCAAACTTGCCGACGCTGGCAATGACGATGAGCCCGCCGGCAAGCAACAGCAAATTGGGATCTTTCAAGATGGTCAGATCGGCGCTGAGCCCCGACAGCCCGAAGAACACCGGCATGAACAACGCCGCGATCAGCCCGCGCAGCTGCTCGTCGATGTGACGGGTGAGGATCGGCGACTCACCGATCAAAACGCCGGCGACGAAAGCGCCGAGCACCGTCTGCACGCCGATCAGGTAAGTGATCAGCGCCATCGTGAACATGATCAGGAGGATCATGGTGATGACCGCGAATTCGCTGGCGAAATGATCGTTGGTCCAGCGGATCAGGCCGAACACGATGCGCCGGCCGACCGTCATGCTTACCGCCAGGAACAGGAGCGTGCCGACGATGGCGAAGCTCACCGAGCGCAGATCGAGGGTGCCGGACGAAGCGATCCCGAACGAAATGGCGATGATGATCCATCCGCTCGAATCTTCGAGAATGGCGGAGGCAACGATGATCTGACCGATATCGCGGCGCATGAAATTCATCTCGCGCACCACCATGGCGACGATCTTGATCGAGGAGATCGACAGCGCGGTGGCGAGGAATAGCGCGGTGACGAAGCGCGCCTGCGGATTGGGCAGGATCGAATCCGGCAGCATCTCGCCGAGGCCAAAGCCGCAGACGAAAGGTAGCATTACGCCGGCCGCAGCGACGGCGATCGCCGCGCGTCCGACCCGCCGCACCAGCCGCAGATCGGTTTCCATCCCGGTGAGCAGCAGCAGCATGAGCACGCCGAGCTGCGAGACGGCGTCGACCATGCTCTTCTGCTCGGCCGTTTGCGGAAACAGCGCATGCTGAAAATCGGGCCAGACCAGGCCGAGCAGCGAAGGACCGAGCAAAAGCCCGCCGAGGAGTTGCCCCATGACGGCCGGCTGTCCGACGCGTTGCATCAGTTCGCCGAGGCCGCGGCCGACAAGAAGGAGGAGGCCGAGCTCGGCGATGAAGATCGCTTCCGATTTCCCGGAAAGGTTTTGCTCGGCGGCAAAGGCGATCGAAGCGCCGCCGCATAGCACAAAGGCGGCGAGCAGGCCGCGCCGCGCAATGGCCGTGGGCACGGCGCTCCACCTCGCCTGCTCGCGGTTACGACGGGGCTGCAGCCGTTTCACTCCCCCAATTGACGGATTATTCGCCAATCCAAGCGGCTAAGATTCCGCACAGCGTGCAAATCAACGCCGTCCGGGTTCCGGCGTTCCCCTCCCTGCCGTTATGCGTTTTCCGCTTGGCTCGCCGTCGTTATTTCCTGCGTCGGCCAGCGTTCGTGCGTGAGCGGTACGATCATACGGGTGGAAAAGCCGGCGCGCGTATAGGAGGAATGCACCTCCCCGTTCATCTGCCGCTCGATGACCAGCCCGATCAGGCGGGCGCCAAACCCGCTCCGCCGCGGCCGTCGCGCCGGCGGGCCGTTGCGCTCGACCCAGTCGAAAGTGAGCGTCATGCCGCGCCGCGTGCGCGCCACCGACCAGCTCAGCTCCAGCCGGCCCTGCGGTCGCGACAGGCTGCCGTGCTTGATGGCGTTGACGGCAAGCTCGTGCAGCGCCGCGCTCAAGCTGAAGGTCGGATCCGGCTCTAGGTCGACATCGGGGCCGGCGAAAGTGGTACGGTCGAGATAAGCGCCGAGCACGACGCGCAAAAGCTCGATCAGTGGCGTCGATTTCCAGCCGGCTTCGGTGATCAGCCGGTGGGCGTTCGCCAAGGCGAGCACGCGCGCCTGATACTTGCTTACCAGCTCGGTCATGTTCCGCGAATTTTTCGCCGTCTGCGAGAACAGCGCCAGCAGTTGCGAAAACAGATTGCCGGAGCGGTGGCGCAGCTCACGGATCATCAATTCGTGGCGCTGCTCCAACTGCCGGCGTTGAATCGCGCCGGCGACCAGATTGGCAACGGCGGCAAGGAATGCGGAATCCTGCACGCTGAATTGCCGGGGCTTGTTGGTGCAGACGCCGAGCACGCCATAGGCGCGGCCGTCTCGCCCGGCGATGGTCGTGCTCATGCCGCTGACGCAGCCGTGGTTGCGCAGATATTGCGGGGTGGTGAAGCGTGTCTCGGTGGCAAAATCGGCGGTGATCACCGGCACCGCGGCGCTTAAGATATACGGCGCGTAATCGTCGCTTTCCTTCGACATCACGATCGAGCCGATGCAGCCGGCCTTCCAGCCGAAGCCGGCGCGCAGCAGCAGATCGCTGTCGCCCGGCATGAGTTCGAGAACCTTGACGAAATCCACCGGCAAGGTGAGAGCGACGGTAGAGACCACATCGTTGAGCAGCCGCTCGATGTCGGTCTCCGCCAATGCGCGCTCGCCGAGTTGGGCGAGCGCCTCTTCCTGCTTGGCGCGGCTGCGTAATTCCTCTTGCAGCTTCACCTGTTCGGTGACGTCGTGGCACAGCCCAACCATGCGCTCCGGCGCCCCATCCTTCATCGTCACCGTGCCGGTTGCCTCGATCCAGAGCTCCCGCCGCCCATCGCGGGGCGCCACCCGATAGCGCACCCAGTATGATCCCCCGGTGCGCAGCGCTTTGCCCACCGCTTCCAACACCTTGGCCCGATCCTCCTCGTGAATGTCGCTTTCGAAAAACGAATAAGTGCCGTCGAAGGCGCCGGGGGACAGACCGCAAATCGACTCGATATTGCTCGACCACGTCACCGCCTTGGTGGCGATGTCCCAGGACCAGATGCCAATCTTTCCTGCTTCGAGCGCAACGCGGACCGTGGCAAAATCCGGAAAGAACGCCATCGCGGTTTCTTTCGGCGCCGGGTCCGATTCCGTTGTCGGCGTTCTTTTGACCTCGGGCCTGTCCATACACTTACAGTTCGACCTCGCCCCATCGGGGGTCAAGGGCGACATTTGGACTACTTAAGGGAAAACAACGGAGCCGCGCATCGGGTTTCGCTCCCGTCGGCCAAATCGACCGGTGGTTGACGCTGAACGTTGGCTGCGGCCCGTTCAATAGAGGCCGAACGGCGTCGGATTGCTGCTCCATTCGGCGCGCGGCGGCAATTGCTCGGCGGCGACCGGTCGCACCGCTATCCTGGCGGTCATGGCGCCAGGGCCGGCTTCGATCGACACCTCTTTTTGCGGCACTTCCTTTTGATCGCTGACCGGAATTGCGCGCTGATCATTCGGCAGCACCACGACTTTGCTGCCGATGCCGACGCGATCGTAAAGGTCGATCACATCGGCGTCGCGCATGCGGATGCAGCCGCTGGAGACATGCTTGCCGATCGAAGCCGGGCTGTTGGTGCCGTGGATGCGGTAGTCGGAGTTGCCGAGATAAAGCGCGCGGGCACCGAGCGGATTGCCGGGTCCGCCGCCGACCCAGCGCGGCAGATAAGGCTGGCGCG
The DNA here is from genome assembly GCA_050012575.1 of Xanthobacteraceae bacterium. Taxonomy (GTDB): domain Bacteria; phylum Pseudomonadota; class Alphaproteobacteria; order Rhizobiales; family Xanthobacteraceae; genus BOG-931. Next base: position 71,931 of record JBEKGX010000019.1, read on the forward strand.
CGATCATGTCGGCCGGCGGAATCCAATCGGGCCATTCGGACTTGCGCGAAATCCTCTCGACGCCCGACCAGGTGAAGCCTTTGCGCCCGACGCCGATGCCATAGCGCAGCGCCGTGCCGTCGCCGAGCGTCAGATAAAGGAAAGTGTGCGCGGTATCGATGATAATGGTGCCGGCCGGCTCGCCGCCCGTGTAGGAGACGGTCTGCCGCCGCAACGGCGCGGCAAGTTCGTCGCCGGCCGTCGCCGCACGCGGCTGTTCCGCCGGCGGCGCAGCGTCGCGCAGCATCATGCCATCGCGACCGATGGAATTGTCCGAGAGCGACTGCGCGGAGGCGATACCGGCGAGGAAAGTCGCGAAGGCTGCACAGAGAGCCGCGGTGCAGGCGCGCCGTGGCAGCTTGGCCGCCGACATGACACACTCCGCTCGTTGAGTTCCGTCAATCAATCGCCGAGGGAGGTCAAAGGTTCCACGCCGAGCGGCGCCGTTATGCGCGGCGCTTTTGGATCAAATTATTTGCAAAATTATCTTTCAGACCACGCAACGGCGGACGATGTTGGCCAGCTGCGGCGCGGAAATCGAACTGAACGCGGCCTCGCATCCAAGCGGAACTTTCTCGCGCGACGCCGGCTGCGCCGGCGACACCGGCAAGGCCGGCGATCCCAGTTTATGCTGCCACACCGCCACCGACGGCAGCCGATCGCCCTTGAGCAAGCGGTTCACCGATGGCGCCGGGCCTGACGTGAACATGCCGGTGCTGGGGAAAGAGGGAAACGAGATGAAGCTCGCGGTGAACAGCGCCAGCATCACGCCCGCAACGCGAACCAAAAACACCCTGCGCATCGGATCGTCTCCGCAGCTCTCACACGATCCCCCAACACCCCAAAATCCGTAGCCACGCAGCCACGCCCCATCAGGAACGTGCATCGGGCAATTGCAGTTCCGGCGCGGTCTCCCGGCTTGTGATGACGATGCTCACACCTGCGTGATGATGACGCCCGGCGCCGAGGCGGCGGAACAAACCCCGCGGTCGCGGCTTATCGTGGCGACCGGCCATCCTTTCCCCCCTCCCCCCGTGCTTGGCCGGTCATGTTGGGCGCAGCCGATGGACCGATCGGCTGCGCCCTAATTTTTTTGAGTCATTCCGGGTCGACGCGAAGCGGCGAGCCCGGAATCCATAACCTCCGCGCTCGCGGATATGGATTCCGGGTTCACGGGCTAAAGCCCGCGCCCCGGAATGACAGTTTAAGGGAGACGAGAGAACTACGCCGTTGGCTGCCGCTCGCGCTGCCGCGCCTTGCGCCCGAAGAACAGCGCCTGGCTGGCCACGGCCGAGACCACCGCCAGCTGGAATGGCTTGGCGATGAGGAATGCAGGCTCCGGCCGCTGCCCGGTGAGGAAACGCTCAGGGTAGGCCGTGATGAAGATCACCGGCACCTCGAATGTGCCGAGAAGCTCGTTCACCGCATCGAGGCCGGAGCTGCCGTCGGCGAGCTGGATGTCCGCGAGGATCAGCCCGGGCCGCTTCTGGCGAGAGAGCGCAATGGCCTCGGTGTGGGTGCGGGCGACGCCGATGACCCGGTGCCCGAGGCTCTCCACCAATGCCTCAATGTCCATGGCGATGAAGGTTTCGTCCTCGATGATGAGCACGTCGGTGGCGATTTCGGCCGCGAGTTCACGGCCGGATTCCTCGACCAGACCGCGCAGCGTTGGCAGATCGCAGTCGAGGATCTGCGCCGCGTCCTCCTCCGAAAAGCCCTCGAGCGCCACCAGCAGGAATGCCTGGCGTGGACGCGGCGTGATCTGGGTCAGGTGCTGTTCCGGCGTGAGATGGGGCTCGGCCGCGTCGGGTTTGCCGTTCACAGCGACCGAATTCCAGATTTTCGTGAACAGTTTATAGAGCGCAACCCGTTGATTTGGCGCGGATTCCAGGATTTTTGGGCTAGCGATGAGCGATTCCAAAGTGGCGGCCACATAGGCGTCGCCCGACGCCTGGTGGCCGGTCAGCGCCCGAGCATAGCGGCGCAAAAACGGCAAATGCTGTATGACGGATTGTGATGTCGACAAGGGCACCCTCCCCTTCCAGATTCCCGAGGCTATTGGCTAAAACGTCCCGGTGCAAACATGGTTCCCGAAATCAGTTCCAGGCCCCGGAACCAACGCCGAACCCAAGAGTTGGTGGCCAGCAATTGGGGGTAAAGGCCATGCGGATTACCGGAAAATGTGGCACGGGGGCGTAACGAAAAATGAAGACGGGGAAGACAGTTAACCTTCAACCGCCGGCCTCCAGCGAGGCCAAGGCGGAAGACCGGGACGCGATGGGTAGGCCAGCAACTCAACGCAAGGGCGAGGTACGGCTCGGACGCGAAGTGCAAGCCCGCATCGGCCAGCAATTGCGGGCGCTGTACGATGACGTCGTCAGCGAGGGCGTACCGCAGCACATCGCCGATCTCGTTCGCAAGCTCAGCGATCAAGATGATGGGGTGGCATGACGCTCGATCCCGCCATACGCGATCAAGTCCTCAGGACGGTGCCGAGCCTGCGCGCGTTCGCCATTTCGCTGTCCGGCAATATCGACCGCGCCGACGACCTGGTGCAGGAGACGCTGCTGCGCGCGCTCGCGCATATCGACTCTTTCCAGCCCGGCACCAACATGCCGGCATGGCTCTTCACCATCCTGCGCAATCTGTTCCGCTCGGAATATCGCAAGCGCCGGCGCGAGGTCGAGGACGCCGACGGCCGCTACGCAGAGACGCTCAAATCGCATCCGGAGCAGACCGGCCGGGTTGAATTCAACGAATTCCGCGCCGCGCTGGCCAAACTGCCATCCGATCAGCGCGAAGCGCTGATCCTGGTGGGCGCGTCGGGCTTCTCCTACGAAGACGCCGCGGCGATCTGCGGATGCGCCGTCGGCACCATCAAGAGCCGCGTCAATCGCGCGCGCACGCGGCTTGCCGATCTCCTCGCTATCGACAGCGTCGACGATTTCGGGCCGGACCGCGCCACGCGCGCCGTCCTTGCCGGCGGCGGCCGGAGTTAAATAAACCAAAAATTACGGCAACTGGCTGCGGTGGGTGAGCCCGCCGTCGATAGTGACGATCGTGCCGCTCGTATAGGAGCAAAGATCGGACGCCAGGAACACGACGGTTGCGGCGATCTCGTCGCATGTCGCCGCCCGGCCGAACGGCATGTTGGCAAAAGTTTCCCGCCATCGGTCAGCGTCACCGTAGAGTGTGGCGGCGCGCTTGCGGCCCAAGACTTCGAGACGATCAGTCGCCACCGGGCCCGGATTGACGCCGATCACGCGCACGCCGAATTCCGGGCTGGTGCCGCCGAGCGCGCGGGTCAGCGCCATCAGCCCAGCATTACCCGCCGCTCCGGCGATGTAGCCGTAATCCAGCCGCTCGCCGCCGGCGCCGATGATGTTGATGATGACGCCGCTGCGGCGCGCTTTCATCTTTTGCAGATAGAGCCGCGTCAGGCCGATATAGCCGAACACTTTGAGGTCCCACGCGGCGCGCCAGGTCGGTTCGTCGACCTGACCGATCGAGCCGCCGGGAATGGCGCCGGCGTTGTTGACCAGGATATCGATGTCGGGAAAGGCCGCGGCGACGCGCTCGCGCGCGGCGGCATCGGCAAGATCGGCAGCCAGCGTGCGCACCGTCACCCCCGTAGCGTTGCGCATGGCGCCGGCCTCCTGCTCCAGGCGCTCCGCCGAGCGCGCGACTAGGCAAACGTGCACGCCCTCGCGTGCCAGCCATTGCGCGACGGAAAGCCCGATGCCCTTCGAACCCCCGGTGACGAGCGCACTGCGCCCGGAAAGTTTTAGATCCATGTTTTCTTCTCACATATGCGAGGGTAGCCAGAGTGCAAGAATCGGAAACGCGATCAGAATGACGAGACGGATGAGATCGGTGACGATGAACGGCAGCACGCCGACGAAGATCGTCGAAAAGCTCACATCCTGCACCACGCTTTTAATCACGAAGACATTCATGCCCACCGGCGGATGGATGAGCCCGAGCTCGACCGTCATGACGATGATGACACCGAACCAGATCGGATCGAAGCCGAGCTGGGTGATCACCGGGAAGATGATCGGGATGGTGAGGATGATCATGGCGAGCGCGTCCATGAGGCAGCCGAGCACGATGTACATCAGCATGATCAGCGTCAGCACGCCGTAGCGGCCGAGTCCGAGCCCGGTGAGGAAGGCGGTGACCTTCTGCGGCGTCTGCGTCACGGTGAGGAAATAGCCGAACAGCAGAGCGCCGATCAGCACGGTGAGCACCGCCGCGGCAGTGCGCACCGCCTGCAAGAGCGAGCGGCGGATGTCCGGCCGCGACAGCTTGCCGCGCGCCACGCCGATCAAGAGCGCGCCGACCGCCCCCATGCCGCCGGCTTCGGTCGGCGTGAACAGGCCGCCGTAAAGCCCGCCGATGACGAAGACGAAAAGCAGCAGCATCGCCCAGATGTCGCGCAAACCGGCGGCACGCTCCTTCCAGGAATGACGCGGCGCCGAGGGTAGGAAGTTCGGCCGCAGCCGGCCGATGACCACGACGGTGAGCATGTCCATCGATGCGGCGAGCAATCCGGGAATGATCCCGGCGATGAACAGCTTGCCGATATCCTGCTCGGTGATGATGCCGTAAACGGCGAGCACGGTCGAAGGCGGCAGCATGGCGCCGAGCGTGCCGCCGGCGGCGATCACGCCGGTGGCGAAAGATTTCGGATAGTCGTAGCGGCGCATTTCCGGATAGGCGACGGTCGCGAAAGTGGCGGCCGTGGCCACCGATGAGCCCGAGATCGCGGCAAAGCCGGCGCAAGCCGCGATGGTGGCGATGCCGAGACCGCCCTTGAAATGCCCGACGAAGGCGTTGGCGGCGCGGAACAACTCCCGGCTCATGCCCGAATTGGACACGAACGCGCCCATCAAGAGGAACATCGGTATGACGCCGAAGGTGTAGTCGGTCACCGTGCGCATCGAGGTGTGGCCGACGATCTTGAGCGCCGGCGTGCCACCGACGAGGTAGGCAAAACCGCTCACTCCCACCAGCCCCATCGCCATGCCCACCGGCACGCGCATGAGCATCAAGCCGAACAGGACGACAAAGCCGAGGATGGCGACGACGTCGGCGCTCAAGTGAGCCTCTTGGATTTGCGCCTCATTCGACCGGCTTGATCTGGTAGCGGCCGCCGAGAAGCTCGGGATGGAAGATCAGCCGATAGGTGCGCACCGCGATCAGCAGCACCGCCGACACGTCGCCGAGCCAGGAGACCATGAAGAACGGCCACACCGGCAGCCGCAGATCAAAAGTGGACACGTTCTCGGCGTAAGTGCTCGTGACCTTGTCGAACAAGGTATAGGTCTGCACCGTCACCACGAAGAGCAGCACCAACGTGGCGAACACGTCAATGAAACGCTGCATGCGGGGGCCGACGTTGGCGTAGAGGAGATCGACGGTGATGTGGTTGCCGCGATAGGACGTCGCCGCGATGCCCCAAAAGATGACGATGCCGAGCAAGAGCCGGCCGAAATCATAGCTGTCGGGAATCTGCACGGCAAAGAAGTAGCGCAGCAGCACCGAGACGAAGATATCGACGGCGACGAGGCCGATGAAGAACGCGGCGATGAGTTCGATGCCGTTGATGAAGCGGTCCATGGCGTTGTGCGGCGGGCGTGCCGCTTCCACCGCTTGCTCCTGCCGCTCAGCCATGAAACACCGAATGCTTCACCGTCATCCTGAGGTGCGAGCCAACGGGTCCGGCCCGAAGTGGCCGGCCCGATGACAAGCTCCGCGAGCCTCGAAGGATGCGGCCAGGGCGAGGCCGTCGCCCTTCGAGGCTCGGCGCTTCACGCCGATCGCCTCAGGGTGACGGCATCAGGTTGTCAATACCCGGAATTGTATTTGGCGAGATCCGCCTTCAGCTCCTTGAGTACGGTGTCCGGATCGTTGCCGGTCTTTTTCACCGCGTTGGCCCAGCTCTGCACCACCGGCCCGGCCGCGGCTTTCCATTCGTCGAGCTGCGCGTCGCTGATCGGATAGACCTCCTGGCCGGGCTCGGCTTTGAGCTTGGCGATGCCGTCATGCTCGAAGTCCGCCCAGGGCGAGGCGACGCGCTCCGCCCACTGCGTGTTGCAATGGTCGTCGATCACCTTCTGTTGCGACGGCGACATCTGCGCATAGGTCGATTTGTTCATCACCCAGACGAAGCTCGTGGTGTAGAGCGCCGCTTCCATGTGGTATTTCGTCACCTTGTCGATGCCGAACAGCACGATCGAACCCCAGGGGAAGGTGACCGCGTCGGCCACGCCCTTCTCGATGACGTCGCGCACTTCCGGCGCCGAAGCCTGCACATTGGTGCCGCCGAGCTCGGTGACCAGCGAAGCCATGGTGGAGTGCGCCGGGCGGATCTTCATGCCCTTGATGTCGGCCGGCACCATGATCTTCTTGGTGCGCGAATGGAACGTGCCGGGGTCGTGGGCGAAGGCGAAGCAAAACTTGACGTCCTTCATCTCCTTGGCCGCGTAGTTGCGATACCAGACGTCGAGCGCCTCGGAACCGCCTTTGGCGTTGGCCAGCATGAACGGCAGATTGCCGGCATCGAAGATGGGGAAGCGGCCGGGCTGATAGCCGGGGCTGACATAGGTAACGTCGGCGATGTCGTCGCGCGCCATGTCGTAATGGTCGAACGCCTTGCCGAGCTGCTGCGCCGGATAGATCTTGTATTTGATGGTGCCGCCGGAATCTTTCTCGATCGACGAGCCCCAATCCTCCAGCGCCTTTTGCAGCGGATGCGAGGGCGGCACCCAGTGCGAGAGCTTGAGCTCGAAAGTCTTGTCCTCGGCCGAGGCCACGCCGATGCCGAGCGCAAGGCCGAGCATCGCGAAGCCGCAAAGCTTTATCCGGCGCATCTGGCGCATGATCCCTCCCCTTGGTCATTAGTTGCAGTCTTAACTTTTCATTTAATCGCAACGGCAGCCTTCTGTATAGCGGGCCGCCGCAATCGCGATCATTAAAATTGTCCGCGACGGCGTGAGAGTCCCTGCACGATGTTTTCGATCATCCCCGGCGAAATCCCTACGTAGTAACGCGGTGGCAGCAGCGGCCGGGTTATCGCGTGCCCGAACGAAAAGGCCGGGAGAGCGCTTCGGCGCGAAGCCCGGGGTTTGGGGACGTCAAAATGTCTAGAGGTGTTGTAGCGCGCAGCCTTGCGGTGCTGCTTGTTTTAATGCCGCTCGTTCTTATCGGTCCGGTGACCGCCTTTGCGCAATATCAAACCGGCGCAACCGCGGCCGACGCGGCGACGCCGTCGAGCCAGGCGGCGGCGGTACCGGAGCCGTTCGGTCTCAACACCGTGCCGATGACGAGCGGCGAAGTCGTGACCAAGTGGAGCGGTGTTGTCGCCAATATCCGCGCCGAGGGCGACATTCTGATGCGTTGCCGGGACGATGCGGAGAGTTGCCCGACGGCGGCACAAAAATTCCTCGCCGTGATCGCCGACGGCCGCGCGCACGAAGGCCGCGCCCGATACGGTGTGATCAACCGCGCCATTAATCTCGCGATCCAGCCGATGAGCGACCTCGCGCAATGGGGCGTGCCCGACCGCTGGAGCGCGCCGCTCGCCACGCTCACCACCGGCCGCGGCGATTGCGAGGATTATGCCATCGCCAAATACGTGGCGTTGCGCGAAGCGGGTGTGACCGAGGACGATCTGCGGCTTCTTATCGTCCGCGATCTCGCCGCCGGTGAGGATCACGCCGTCGTTGCCGCCCGCATCGAGGAAAAGTGGATCGTGCTCGACAATCGCCGTCTGGCGCTGGTCGAGGACGTCGAAATGCCGCGGGTGCTGCCGCTGTTCGTGCTCGACCGTTACGGCGTCAAGCGGTTCGCGCCGGTGATCGCGGATGCACCCGACGGCGCACCTGCCGCGCTGAAGTTTTAGATTTCACCGCCGTAAGGCCCTTGCGGATCGGCTAGCGCCTGCAAGCGCAGCGCCGCGGCGTGGGCAAAGCGCAGCATGACCGTTCTGCGCCGCGCCGGAACAAGCCGATGCTCGGGCGCCTCGCAAACGATCGACGCGCCGAAGGCGTCGGCCACGATCAGGCCGGCGTCGGCCGGAAATATCTCGCAGGGAACGTCGACGACAGTGGCAAAGAACAGCCGGTCGCAGTGTAGCCGGTAATCCCTCCATTTCTGGTCGGCGCGAAAATCGGCGACCGAGGATTTGATCTCCACGATCAAAATCTCGCCGTCGCCACCGAGCGCGACCAAATCGGCGCGGCGGCCCGAAGGCAGCGGCAGCTCGCTCACTACGCAATAGCCGAGCGCGTGCAAAAAGCGCGCGGCGCCGCGCGCGATTGCCGACGCGGTGGACGATTGCCGTCCATCGACCGGCGGCGGCGCCGGCAACAAGTTGACGCTCATCGTGAAAATTCCAGGAAGCGGCGGATTCGGCCCAAGCCTGATTTCGAGCTTACGCACGGCACGCACCCCCACAACGCAAACGAGTCGACGCTGCCGGTCATTTTGCCGCGCCGGCGCGCTCGGGAAAAGCCCCCGCCAGCGCCGCGCTCGATGCCGCGATCACGCCGCGCTCGGTGATCAGCCCGGTGACGAGCCGCGCCGGCGTCACATCGAAGCCGTAATTGGCGACAGGGGTGCCCGCCGGCGCGATGCGCACGGTCTCGATGCGGCCGCCGGCGGCGCGCCCGGTCACGGTCGCCAACTCGTCGGCATCGCGCTCTTCGATCGGTATCTCGGCGACGCCGTCGGCGACGCTGAAGTCGATGGTCGGCGACGGCAGCGCGACGTAGAACGGCACATTGTTGTCGCGGGCGGCAAGCGCCTTCAGATAAGTCCCGATTTTGTTGCAGACGTCGCCATTGGCGGTGACGCGATCGGTGCCGACGATGACCAGGTCGACCATGTCGTGCTGCATCAGATGGCCGCCGGTATTGTCGGCGATCAGCGTGTGCGCCACGCCGTGCTGGCCGAGTTCCCAGGCGGTGAGCGAGGCGCCCTGATTGCGCGGGCGCGTCTCGTCGGCGAAGACGTGAATGGCGATGCCCTTGTCGTGCGCCATATAGATCGGCGCCGTGGCGGTGCCGACGTCGACCGCGGCGAGCCAGCCGGCGTTGCAGTGGGTGAGCACGTTGACCCGCTCGCCAGGCTTTTTCCGCGCCGCCACCGCCTCGATCAGCGGCAGGCCGCTGCGGCCGATACCGGTATTGATCGCGATATCCTGCTCGCTGATTTCGGCGGCGCGCCGATAGGCCGCGGCGGTCCGTTCCGCGCGTGGCCGGTTGCGTACGGCCGCCATCATCTCGTCGAGCGCCCATTTGAGATTGATCGCGGTCGGGCGCGTGGCGAGCAGCGTAATGTAAGCGCGCTCCAGCGCTTCATCGGAGGCGTCGTCGCGAAGCGCCAGGCATACGCCATAGGCCGCGGTGGCCCCGATCAGCGGCGCGCCGCGGATCACCATGGCGCGGATCGCATGCGCGGTTTCCGCAAGCGTGGTGAGCCGCGCGGTCAGTAAACGATGCGGCAGCGCCGTTTGGTCGATCACCCCGACCGACCAGCCGTCCGGCTCGAGCCAGATGCTGCGCATTGCCTTGCCGTCGACCTTCATATGCAACCTTTATTTGGGAGCGATCTTTGTCTTAAGTCGCACGGCTTGCCCGCGCAACGCCCTTGCCCCAATGTCGTGTAAGCCGCTGGAGACGCCGATGGCCGCCGCCGATTTAGAGGCAGAGTACAACCTTCGCGCCCGCGTGCCGGAACATAAGGAGATTTTTCTCCGCTGGGCACGCGACGCGGAGTTTTATCGCGCCGAGACGCTCAAGCGCGACCGCGCCGAGCTCGGCCTGTCCTATGGCGACACACCGCGCCAGTTCATCGATCTGTTCCTGCCGGAAGCAGGCGAAGCGGCGCCGCTCGCCATGTATATCCACGGCGGCTATTGGCGCTCGCTCGATCCGTCCTCATCGAGCCACATGGCGCGCGGCCTGAACGGGCGCGGCGTCGCCGTCGCGGTGGCCGGTTACGATCTTTGCCCGATCGTGACCGTGGCCGACATCATCGAGCAAATCCGCCGCGCCTGCATTTTCCTCTGGCAACGGTTCGGCAGGCGCGTGCTGGTGTACGGCCATTCGGCCGGGGGGCATTTGGCCGCCGCCATGGTCGCGACCGACTGGCAGGCGCTCTATCCGAAGGCGCCGGCCGATCTCGTGCCCGCGGGCTACGCCATTTCCGGCGTGTTCGACCTGACGCCGCTTGTCGGCCTGAACATGAATCAGGATTTGCGCCTGACTGCCGAAGAAGCGCGGCGTGTTTCGCCGCTGTTCTGGCCGGTCCCGGCCGGGCGCGCGCTCGACGCCGTGGTCGGCGACCTCGAAACCGGCGAATTCAAACGCCAGAGCCAGGCCATGGCCGCCACTTGGCGGCAGGCAGGCGCGGACACGCGTTACGCGGAATTCCCTGGCCACCACTTCAACGTCATCGACGCGCTCACCGATCCGCAAAGCGCGATGGTCGCGCGCATTGCCGAATTGGTGCAGCGGGTCAACCGATAGCCCGCCGGGTTATTCGTGTGGGAAGTTGGGCACAGACCGACGCGGCAAATATGAACGCAAACCCGACGTCGTCGGCGGCGGTCAGCCGCTCGCCGATGATCAGGATAGTGGAGATAACGCCGATAACGGGTATGCCGACGATCCCTAGAGTCGCCGTCAACGCCGGCACTCGCCGGACGATCGCGAACCACATAGCGTAGGCGATCGCGTTGCCAAACACGCCGGTGAAGACCACGGCGAGGAGCCCGCCGGCATGCGCATCGCCAAGATTGAGCCTGCCTTCGAAAATCAACATGCTCGCCATGATGATGAAGAACGCGATGGTGATTTGCCAGCTGGCAACGCCTACCGGATCGGCCTTGATGCGCGCCCATTTGAGATAGACGGTGCCGGCCGCCCAGCTCACGCCAGAACCGACTGCCAGCAATAGGCCGAGAGGTACTCCCGTCGTCGCCAGGGGGAGGATCAGAACGGCGAGCCCGGCGGCGCAGAAAGCAATCGCAATCGCCTGCATGCGACTCGGGCGCTCGCCGAGAATCGCCCAGGCCAGCACCAGCGCCCAGATCGGCATGGTGTAGGTCAGGATCGCCACCCGCGAAGTCGCGGCCGCGATTTGCGCGAACGCGCTGAACAGACTGAAGCCCACGACATTGAGAACGGATGCGACCACGACATGCGCCCACGCCGTCCCCATCGGAACGCGCAAGCTGCGCCGCCCGACCAGACAGATCGCGAGTAACGTCAGCGCACCGATCCCGGCAGTCGAAGTGCGCATGCTGAGCGGCGGGATTTCGTTCAGCGCGATCTTCATCATCGGCCAGGTGAGGCCCCAGATGAGGCAGAGAGCGACGAGCATCAGCCGCGCCTGGATGTCGGTGGCGCCCTTGGCAACGCGCACGCCTTCGCTGTGTTCGCGGCTGGTCATGGCAACTTCGGTCCGGCGGCGCGATACCAGTCGGCGATCTGCGCGCAGGTCCAGAATTTGACGCCGCTCTTGTTGCGGATCGCCTCGAACACGCGGCGGAGATATTTCAGCCGGTGCGGCGCGCCCATGATGTAGGGATGCACGACCAGCGCCATGACCCGCGCCGATTGGGCGGCGTCGGCATGGATCTGCTCGAACTGATCGAGCGCGCGGTCGCTATACTCGCTCGCCTTGTGGTGCTGGATCAGCATCATGGCGACGTCGTTGCATTCCTGCGTGTAGGGCACGTTGAGGATCGGCTTGGTGCGGGTCTTGAGCCAGACCGGCTGATCGTCAAGCACCCAGTCGGCGACGTAGTCATAGCCCTCCTCGACCAGGATGTCTGGCGTCTGCCAGGTTTCGGTGAGGCCCGGGCCGAGCCAGCCGCGCGGCGGCTTGCCGGTCGCCTGCGCGATCGCGTCGCGCGTTTTGCGGATATCGGCCCGTTCGTTCTTCACGTTCTGCATGTTGCGCTGGGTGAAGCCGTGGCCGATGAACTCCCACTTGCGCTCGACCGCCGCGCGCACGATCGGCGGATAGGCGGCGAGCGCCGAGCCGTTGATCGCCAGCACGGCGGGAATGGCGAATTCATCGAATAGCTCGACGAAGCGCCAGAAGCCGACGCGGTTACCGTATTCGTGCCAGGCCCAATTGGGCACGTCCGGCATCGGCGAGCCGCCCGCGGGCGGCGTGAGCACGGTGCGCGGCATCGGTCGCGTCGGATCCCATTCCTCCACATTGACGATGACCCACACCACCATGCGTGCGCCGTCCGGCAGCTTGAGCGGCGGCCGTTCGCCGATCGCCGAATAGACCAACCGGTCGGTCGGCAGCATACGACGCTGCGCCGTCCTCTTCGTTCCGGGTTTGCTCGGTGGCGTGGTCATCGCCGCATTATGCCCATCGGGCGGACAATTTTTCAGAAGCCGGTTGACGGCGCGCCGCGATGGCGCCAACGACCGTAAGGCCCAAACAGCAAATGCATGGCAGAACGAACGTGGTCCACGACTTGCCGGTCAGGTCCCACAGCGCGCCGCAGGCGGTCGGAATTACGATGGCGCAGATATAGGCGATCGTGAGCATGCCCGCGGCGGTGCGCGAAACGTCGCCCGGCGCGGCCAGCAGCGGCGGTAGCGCCAGAACCGCGGTCATGGTGATCGACGTGGAGAGGCCCACCAATACGGCGCAGACCACGATACCGAGCGGCGATTGGACGAAGATCAATCCGAGGAAAGCCGCCAACATGGCGGGGCCGAACAAGAGGAACGGCCACGCCCGCCGTTGCAGTCGCCCGGCCATCAGGATCAGGACGACGAGGCCCACGATTTGCGCGCCGTTGAGCGCGCTGAGGGCCGGGCCGAAGAGGTCCGCTTGTCCCCGGCTGTCGAGATAGTCGCCGAGGAAAGCGTTGGCGGCGAAGAACGGACCGCTGTTGCTGCCGAAGGCGAAGCCGAGCAGCCAGACCAGCGGATTCTTCCAGTCCGGCCGCCACAATCCCATGACCGCGACTGGTGCCTTGTCGATATCCCGATTGCGGGCGCGGTCTTTCGGGCTCAAGAGAAAAAACACCAGCGCGATGAGAGCGGCCGGCACCGCCCACAGCAGCAGATCGAGCCGCCATGAGCCGCCGGCCAGCGGCAAGACAAACGCCAGCGTCAGCGCCGGCGGCAACGTCGCGCCGATCACCATGCCGCTTGAATAAGCGATGGTGCCGAGCGCGATGCGCGCCGGCAGCCATTCGCGCACCAGTAGCGGCATTCCCGGCTGCATGACGGCGATGCCGAAGCCGGCCGCTATCGCGGCCGCATACAGCGTCCAGACATCGACCGCGGCGCCGCGGAAAGCACCCGCAATTGCCGCCAGGGCCATGCCGAGGATCGCCGCGAGGTTGGCACCGATCCGGGCGACGAGCAGCGATCCGGGCACGGCGGCAATGGCGAAGACCGCCAGCGGCAGGCCGATCAGGAGCCCGATCTGCGTCTCCGACATGTGCAACTCGTCGTGCACCAGCGGAATCACCGGCGGCATCGCCAAAAGCGTCAGGCGCATGGCGACACCGGCCAGAAAGAGCAGGCAAAGGAGCCTGGCGAGGCCGAAGGACGGGCCAGCGGTGGAAGTCCCGGAAGGCGGCATTGGGTGGGCGATTGTTAAGCGCCGAAACTGCATCAATGGCTGCCAAGGTTCAAGAAAGGCCGGCACATAGCTGCTTTTCCGCTTCTCTAATCGGCCGTTTGGGGTCAAGCGCTTTCAGACTATCCGCCGGTGCAGTGTCGATGTCACTCACGGGCTCGTGCTTCTCTTCGGAATCGGCACCAAGGCCCTTCCATCATGGGATT
>JBEKGX010000020.1:0-80211 GCA_050012575.1 Xanthobacteraceae bacterium
TCTTCTGCCGTCTCAAGAACTGGAGACGCCTTGCAACAAGATATGACCGCCTCGCCAGAAACTATCTCGCCGCACTCGCTCTCGTCGCCGTAGTCACTGAGTGGATCTGAATGAGTCCTCTACCTAGACTTACGTTTGGTGGCACTGGCCTCCAGTCGTTCAAGCAAGTCCGCGCCCTCTCGCGCGATGTGCTATAGGAAGTTGACCGAGGGGCCATGACAATAGAAGCTGAAGTCCAAAAGATAATGGACGATGCCCTTCCTGCCATCGTCAAAAGTATGGGGAAGATTGCGACCGATGCGAATGCGTCAGCCACCAATCGCCTTGAGGCGATGGGGGTATTGCTGCGCGTTGTCAGAGGGCCGAACAACTGCGCTGCTGATATTGCTACCAGCCGCGATGCCCGAATTGCTCTCTCGGATGCCGCCCCTTTCTTGGAGCAAATAGCTAAGTCACATAAGTCCAAACGTATTCGCGCGCGCGCGACTAAATTGGCCAGTCACATCAGCAAGCTCGAAATCCCCAGCCGCTAATGCACGACACGTGGATGCTGGTTTTGGGCAGCCGGTCGATCAGGCCGGAGTCGAAGAGCATCGCGTCTTCGGCCGGCCCGTCGGCGACGCAGGTGATGAGCACACAGGATATTGTTAGTGCCAGTTAGCGTGGTGCGGTAGGATGGGTTGAGCCCTTGCGAAACCCATCACTTATCCCCGCGGCCCTACGATGGGTATCGCTTCGCTCCACCCATCCTACGGGCTACGGGCTACTTACTATGCACCATCCCCCCACGTTCGTCCCAACACGCGCAGCCAATTGCGAAAGCACAACTTCTCGATCAGCGGCTCACCAAAGCCGCGTTTGCGCATCGCCCGCACCAGAATTTGCAGTCCGGCAGCATTGCCTAGTTCCGCGGGGATCATTGCACCCTCGAAATCGGAGCCAAATCCCACACCGTCCTCGCCGGCATGTTCGAGCATGTGCTCGATATGCTGGATGATCAGTTCCGCGGGCGTGTTCTTATCGTGACGGCCGTCGGGACGCAGGAAGCTCGCGGCGAAATTGACGCCGACCAAGCCGCCGGATTCACCGATCGCGGCCAATTGCCGGTCCGTCAGATTGCGCGAATGCGGGCTTATGGCATGCGCGTTGGAGTGCGTGGCGACCAGCGGCGCATTGCTGATCGTGGCGACATCCCAGAAGCCGCGCTCGTTCAGGTGCGACAGATCGACCAGAATGCGCAACCGGTTGCAGGCGCCGATTAGTGCTTTGCCGAGCTCGGTCAAACCGGGGCCGGTGTCGGGCGACGAAGGGCAGCGGAACGGCACGCCGTGCCCGAACGCGTTCGGCCGGCTCCACACCGGGCCGAGTGAGCGCAGCCCCGCCGCGTAAAGCACCTCCAAGAGCTCGAAGTTCGCGTCGATCGCTTCGGCGCCTTCGATATGCAGCACCGCCGCCAGCACGCCGTCGGCGAGGCAGCTTTCGATATCGCCGGCATTGCGGCAGACGCGCACGCGGCCTTTCGACTCCCGCTCGATGCGGAACAGCAGCGACGCCATGGCGAAGACCACCCGCTGCGCCTCCGCCACATCGACAGCGGGCGGCGCAGCATCGCTGCCGATGACGCTGCCGGTTTCGCCTTTGGTTTTTTGGGACGGCGTTTCGCCGCCGGCCCGATCTTTTCGTTTCGGCGGGGGAACGAAGATCGCGAACAAGCCGCCGGCAAATCCGCCCTTGCGCGCTTTAGGCAGATCAAAATGGCCCTTGTCCTCGCCCTTAAGGAACGCCGCGGCCGCGTCCACCCCGCCGCGCATGTGCAGCCGCAACAGCACGTCGTTGTGGCCGTCGAAGATTGGAATACGATGAGGGGACGTCACCTACGATCCTTTGCACAAATTCAGTAGGGCGGATTAGGCGGAAGCAATACCCATCCTGCGGGCTTCCGTCCACAACACGAATCCGTGCCGTAATTGTTGGAGCACAAGAACCAATGGGTTTTTGACCCTGGTTAACTCTTCAGTGATAAGAGCCGGCGAGAGGACGGCACCTTCTCACGCATCGACTTCACATTCGACAAGGAGCGCAACGTCTACGTCTGCCCTGCAGGCAGGTTGCTCACAACCACAGCCAACATCGGCGCCGACCATGTCCTGCGCTACCTTGCGTTGAAGCGCGACTGCGAGGCATGTCCGGTCAAACAGAAATGCTGTCCGAATACACCCTCACGCAAGGTCCCACGCGATCTCAACGAGGATGCTCGCGATCACGCCCGCGCTTTGATGGGTACGCCCGAGTTTGCCAAATCCCGCGACGAGCGTAAGAAGGTCGAGATGCGCTTTGCGCACCTGGAGACCCATCACCGGGTCGAACGCATGCGCCTGCGCGGCTCTCCGGCGCACGCGACGAGTTCCACCTCGCCGCCATCGTGTAGAACCTCAAGACGCTAGTGAGCCAACCCTGCCGGCCATCACCCGATGCGCAGGTAGCAAGCGTCATGTGAGCAGCAGTTCGTCAAACGTTAGTACCGAGCTTACACAGGCCCTCCCAGGGCGAGAGGACAAGACCGCAGATAGAGACCCTCACGCCTCTCATCGCCGACTTTATCAACGGTATCGGCCAAAAGCCGTCATCGCCACTTCGTCGTCTGCAAAGCCCCGCGCTGGGGCTTTCCTTTTTGGGCGCCTCAGTTGCTCAGTGTCGGCTAGGAGCTGGGAAGCCGGGTTTACGCGTCTGATGAGGCACGGGGTTCACGGAATTATAGAGCAACCTCGTATGGACATGATGATGGCTGCCACCGGGCGAGACGGCGACCGTTCCGCCATTATTAGGGCTCGCGCGCACCCGCTCGCCGTTGGGTACGATGACGATCGCTCCGCCGTCGTTAGCACTTCGCTGCGCGAAGGCTGGAACAGAAGTGAGGGCAGCGCCGAGAACCAGCGCGGCGAAGCCTATGGTGATTTTGAGCCGCATGTTTTGTTATTCCTTGTTGATATCTGCGCGTCGTCTCAGCGAGGGAGGAAGCGGTGGCCAGCGCATATTGTTCCCTTCATTCACTGCAACGTGCTTGGAGCCGTCCTAATTCCGAGACTTCTGTCTAAAACTTGACCTCGCAACTGTGCTAATCAATCCTATGTACGCTGCATCACCGAAAAGCAGCCGCGTGTCAGGCGTCGGTGACTGACCCTCGGGCGTGCTCTCGCTCGGCATTTTGACGCAGAACATGGCCGCGGACGGGTCGATGGGGAGCGTCTTGTTTGTGCGCTTTTCGGCGAATCCTGGCCGAGCTTTGGGCCGCGCCGCTGGCGATTTCCTTTTTGACTTGATCGACGGCGGCGGTGCGAGCTAGGCGGTAGGCTTCGCCAACACCGGATCGCAACAGCACGGAGCCTCGTCTGCGTCTTCGCAAAAGCTGCAAATTTTTCTCAATCTTAAACGCATCGACTGGCAATCACATCCTGTCGACCTGTTCAGAAATGAAAATCTCGTCGTCCCCCATTGGATCACAAATCCCTTATTCCTCGGGGCGATCAAATAACTAATGGCGATGGGCATCGTGATTGAAGCGGCCTCTAGGCATTGGTTGGCTTCCCGTTTCGGTCCAAACTCACTCGGTGGAGTACCGAGGCATACGATATACCATCCGCGTTCGGATCGAACGGGAACAACGGTCGGTGGCCGTTCACCCTGGGGGCGTTGAGATCGCGGGGAAGGTAATTACTGGGACGCGTAAAGACGCAGAATTGCACGCTCATTTCTTGATAGACAAATGGCTAGAAAAGACCCCACGCAAAAACACTAAAGTCCCATCAAAAATTTATGACAACCAGCACGCATAGTCATCACGGATACGAACTTGTGCTTCACCACGAGAGCGATGACCGTTATCAGGTCATGGTTTTCGATCCCAAGGGTAATCGTATCGCTTCGACCGGCATGCACTTGGAGCGACAGGGCGCTCTTAATGAGGCGTCGCGATATGTCGATCACCTTCTCGCGCAACGACGGGCCACATGAGGCGTGCGCGCCGCCCGGCTTCTCGTTTGCGAGACTGAGGACGTCCGGGATTGCTTCTTTGCGACACATCGCTGCGCCGCCAGCGGCACCGGGCAACGCAGGGAACGAAGGGAAAACTATCCGTACGTCCAAGCCGGCGGAGCTATTTACTAATCTATCCTGTCCATCCCCGCTGCCACGCGCTTGGAGCTTTCGCATCAATCAGAACAAATGCTATTCGACAGTTCTTTTCGCTCTTATTGACCCAAGCGTGGTTAGTGCTCTGTTGAACCAAGATATCGCCGCTCTTCACATGGACTTCTGAATCGTCCATGAGCATGTCGATTTCGCCATCGAGTACGATCGCGTAGTCGATGCTTTTAGTTCTATGCGTATTAGGATGTCTGGCGTAGCCCTGAGTCGCAGGACCGATACCCATCGCTATCAGCACCCTGTCATGATCGACAGGCGAAGGCACGGCCGCGTTGGCAGCAGGCGGAAAATCGACAATACGAAACACTGTCCCGTTTGGCGGCGGCGGCACACCTGTTTGCGTCTCACCGCGATCTCCTGCTCCGTTGACGTCCACGGGAAATTCGCTGGTCACCCAAAGCGTCGTCACTGCGTTTCCGCCGGTGCTGCGTTGTTTCGGTTTCAGATCGCCATCATATAACGCGACTGCCTTTCCAGCTCGATCATGACCGATCACGACGCGTCTGACGGGTTTGAAGTCCACATTTTCCTCCCCTGCTAAGATACAAACAGCCGCGCGGCCCTCGATGTGGTTATTGCTGCGGAATCACCGGCAGTAACAGATGCGAAGGCCGTCTCACATCGTGATAGATCTTGTGCAACGTCGTCCGGCTACTCACGATATGATTAGGAATGTATTCGGTGTTAGTCGCGCCGGCGAGTCCGTCCAATGTCCGCTTTCCCTCCTCCGAAAGCGGACTCTAGGCCAGTCAGCGCATTTTCAAAACAATGACCTGATCGCTGCTGGGATCGGTTGCCGGCCGCAATTTCTTGACCTGATCTGTCGATACAGCTCCGGCATCATTTCCCCAAGAGCCGCGCACAAAAGACAGGACTTCCGCGATCTGCTCATCGTTCAACTGAACGCGGAACTGCGGCATGCGGTACGCATCCGGCACGCCTTTTACGACAAGCGGTTCCGCGCCGTTCAGCACGAGATTGATGAGCGACGACGCGTTCGGGTCGAGCACGGCCGGGTTGCCTGCCAGCGGTGGCATGAATGGCGCCTGCCCTTTGCCGTCAGCGCCATGGCAAGCGGCGCATGAACCGAGAAATGTCGCGGCACCTGCCTGTTGCACTTCACCACCTTGCAGCGATTTTGCTGTTTTATCGTCGTAAGCGAACTGGCTTTGGTCTGCCGTCGCCGGCAGCGACTTGAGGAAAACAGCCATCGCCTTGGTATCGTCGTCGGTCAGGTACGGCGTGCTGTTGTTCACCACATCGAGCATCGAGCCGAAAGCGACACCTTTGTCGTTGTGGCCGCTTTTCAGCAATGCATCGACATCCTCAACAGACCATCCGCCGAGACCGGTGCGCATATCGCCCCGCAGGTTCGGCGCGGACCACGCATCAAGCTCGGCGCCCTGCAAATACGAAGAGTCGCTATCGTCGAGCGCTTTTTCCTCGATGGCCCAACCGCGCGGCGTGTGGCAAGCGCCACAATGGCCAAGCCCCTCGACGAGGTAGGCGCCGCGATTCCACTGCGCATCATGATCTTGATGGACGGCAAAGCCGGTCTTCGGTGCGAAAACCGCATTCCAGATCGCCAACGGCCAGCGCGGGCTCAAATACCAGGGAATTTCATTCGGCTTGTTCGGTTGCCTTACGGCCGGGACGTCTTTCATGAAGAACGTGTAGAGCGCTTTCATATCCTCATCGGTGATCTTGGCGTAGGAGGGGTAGGGCATCGCTGGATAAAGGCGATGTCCATCCTTGGCGACGCCCGAGCGGACTGCGCGATCAAAATCCTCCAGCGAATAATTGCCGATGCCCGTTTCGGGATCCGGAGTGATGTTGGTCGAATAGATCACCCCCATAGGGGTCCCCATCCGCAAGCCACCGGCAAAGGCCTTGCCGCCGCGGATGGAGTGGCAGGAGACGCAATCGCCGGCGCGCGCGAGATACTCGCCTTTGTTGGTTGGCGTCCCCGTCTGCTGTGCATGCGAAGGGGAACTGCTGCCTGCCAGAAACAGGGTGAGGGCAGAATTTTGAATCCGCTCATAATCTTTTGAACAACCCTTAAGCGAGCGCCTGACTGCGCTACCCAATAAATCGGACTGCGTTTTCGTGCGGACCGGCAAACGGTGCCGCTCTAAACCGCGCTGTACGACAAGTCGTGGTCCATGATCGGCAGCGTGCGGATGCGTTTGCCGGTCGCGGCGAAAATCGCATTTGCGACGGCACCGGCGATTGGCGGCGTTGCGGGCTCGCCCGCACCGCCCCAGACCTTTCCACCGCTGGGGACCAGATGGACGTCGATCTTTGGCGCTTCTGCCAACCGCACCATCCGGTAGGTATCAAAATTTCCCTGCACCGGAACGCCGCCTTTGATCGTAATCTTTCCGTACAGCGCGGCCGTCAGACCGAAGATCACGCTGCCTTCGGCCTGTTCGGCAATCGTCAGCGGATTGACCATGTAGCGTGTATCGAGGGCGACGGTGACGCGATTCACTTTCACGTCGCCATTCGGTCTGACGGTGACCTCGGCGACCTGCGCACACAGGCTGTCAGTGTCTTCGCAGATCGCGATGCCGCGGGCGGTGCCGCGGGGCAGGGGTTTGCCCCAATCGCCTTTCTCCGCCGCGGTATCGAGCACCTTGAGCCAGTCCGGCTTTCCTTCAAGAAGCTTTCGCCGCACCTGGTAGGGATCGAGGCCGCTGGCGGACGCGATCTCGTCGAGGAAGCTCTCAATCGCGAACACGTGCTGGTTCGCGCCCGGTGCGCGCCAGAACCAGACCGGCAGGTGCGTATTCTTGATCAGCGCTTCAACGCGGGTGTTCGGCACCTTGTAGCCGTTGTCAGCCAATCCTGCGACAGCCTGCGGCTCCGGGCCCTTGGCCGGCGGATTTCTGCCCACACTTGCCAAGATTGATGAGGTGACGACGCGCATCGACCACGCAATTGGCAAACCGTCAGAGCCGGCAGCAGCCTTGAAGGCGACAACAGCATGCGGGCGGAATTTGTCCTGGCGTGTATCTTCCTCGCGGGTCCACACCAGCTTCACCGGTTTCTGAACGACTTTGGCGATTGCAATGGCCTGTTCGATCTCATCGCTTGCGTCACGCCTTCCGAAGCCGCCGCCGACAAAACAGTTGTGCACATAAACCTGCTCCGGCTTGAGACCTGAGGCCTTGGCCGCGGCTTCCGTTGCTTCATCCGCTGCCTGCGTTCCGACCCAGACATCGAGACGGTCGGGTTGCAGGTGCACCGTCGCGTTCATCGGCTCCATCGGCGAATGCGAAAGATAAGGTGTCTCGTAAATCGCCTCGAATGTCTTCGCGGCGCCCGACATCGCCTGATCGACGTCGCCGTCATTGCGCGCAGTCGCCATCGTCTCGCTAAGTGCGGTGTGAAACGCCTGGGAGAGTTGGTCGCTGTCAACGGAGCCTGCCGCGCCGACGTCCCATTCCGGCTGCAGCCGCGCGAGCGCCTGTTTTGCGCGCCAGTAGCTGCCGGCGGCGACCACGGCGACTGCGTTATCGAGCCGAACCACCTGAAGTACGCCGGGCGCGCCGGCGAGTGCTGAGTCGTCGACATTTTTCAGTTTGCCGCCCGCAACGGGGCAGGCATTGATCGCGGCGAAAACCATGCCCGGTAGCTGTGCGTCGATACCGAATTTTGCCGAACCATCGATCTTGTGCACCACGTCGATGCGCGGCATCGGCGTGCCGATGAATGTGAACTTGTCGGGCGTCTTGATCGCGGGTTCCTGTGCCAGCTTGATCTTCGCTGCATCCGCGGTCAGTTCGCCATAGCGCAGCGTCCGTCCCGACGGACCGTGGCTGACGATACTCGATGCCGCTGTGCATTCCGACGCCGGCACATTCCATCGCGCGGCCGCAGCCGCGATCAGGCGTTCGCGCGCACTGGCGCCGACCTGCTGCATCTTCTTTTGCGTTCCCCGCACGGTGCGGCTGCCGGCCGAGACCATGGGACCGTAAAGCTTGTTTTCGCGGACATTGCGGTTGGCGGAAGCGTATTCGACACGGACCTTCGACCAATCGCAGTGCAGCTCTTCGGTAATGATCATCGGAAGCGCAGTCATGCTTCCCTGGCCCATCTCCGAGCGCGGATAACGGATCAGGATGGAATCGTCGGGATCGATGGCGATCCACGCGTCGATCTCGTTGGCGGCGTAGGCGTTGTCTTCGTTCCAGGGCTGCGCGACGACTGTCGCGGCTTCTGCAATCGCGGGCGCGGCGCCAATGCCGATCATAAGACCGCCGGCCGCGCTTGTTGCGGTAAGGATGAAGTGGCGGCGGGTGAGATTCGCGTTCATTGCTGTACCCTCACGCTTTCATCAGATCGGCGGCGCGATGGATCGCGCGGCGAAGCCGTTCATAAGTTCCGCAACGGCAGATATTGGTGATGTTCGCATCGATCTCGGCATCGGTTGGATTCGGGTATTGTTTGAGAAATGAGACTGTCGCCATGATTTGTCCGGATTGGCAGTAGCCGCATTGCGGCACGTCTTCGACCAGCCATGCCTGCTGCACCGGGTGCTTGCCATCAGGCGAAAGCCCTTCGATGGTGACGATGCTCGCGCCGGACAAGGTGCCGATTGGTACCGAGCAGGAGCGCATCGCTCTCCCATTAATATGGACGGTACAGGCCCCGCACTGCGCGATCCCGCAGCCGAATTTCGTGCCGGTCAGCCCGACGGCATCGCGCAATGCCCAGAGCAGGGGTGTATCGGGTTCCAGATCGATGTCGTGCTGCGTTCCATTGACCGTGAGCGTGATCATTTGGGCTCTTCTTCGGTTGGAAACCGGACCTTGCGGGTCAATACGGCCTCAGGCTGGTCGGGGAAGACCACATCTTATTGAATCAATTAGGCAAGCCAATCACGGTTCCATTAAATCCGTCACGGAGATCCGGCGTAAATTCCATAGTCATGCCGGCGGATCCCCGCGTCTCAACGGCAATTCCCCATTATCGCGGCCCCTCGCGTGCGCAAGGCGTCGAGTTCCGCCTATGCCGCTTCGGCGGACAGGCCGGCGCAACTAGCCCTTCATCCGGGATACGCACTCTGCACTTAGTGCATGCGTGCGTTGCGTCCCTGTCCGGGGTAGTTTTGATAGAAATCAAATTGTCGCGGCCTTGCGAAGCGCCAAATTCTTCCCATCATTCGTCATGAGCGCGGCGCTGGCCCGCCATGACGCTTCACAATGCAAGGGAGCGCCAAATGCCAGTGAACCCACAATCAACCCGCCTGGTATCCTTGATGTGTATGGTCGCGGCCGTTTCGTTGCTGCTTGTTGCCGCAGCGCCGGCGCCGGCCACCGCTGAAGAGCCGATCAAGATCGGCTTCGGTATGTCGCTCACCGGCCCGCTCGCCGCCAACGGTAAGATGTCGCTGGTGGCGATGCAGGTCTGGGAATCCGACATCAACGCCGAGGGAGGCCTGCTCGGGCGGCCGGTTAAGCTTGTCTACTACGATGACCAGAGCAAACCAGCGGAAGTGCCCGCCATCTATTCGAAGCTGCTCGATATCGACAAGGTCGATCTGATCGTGAGCGGCTATGCCTCGACCCAGATTGCCGCGGCTATGCCGATCGCGATCGGGAGGAAAAAACTGCTCGTGAGCCTGTTCGGCACTGGCATCAACGACACGTTCAAATACGACAAATATTTCGCGATGATCCCCAATGGGCCGACGCCGAAGCCGGCCTTCACGCGCGGCTTCTTCAAAGTGGCCGAAGCGCAAAATCCGAAGCCGCAGACCATCGCGCTGGCCTATGCGGACGCCGAATTCGGGCAGAACGCCTGCGAGGGCGCGCGCGAGAACGCCAAGGCGTCCGGGTTGAACATCGTCTACGACAAGAGCTATCCGCCATCGACGGTCGATTTCACGCCGATCGTGCGCGCGATCCAGGCCAGGAACCCGGACCTACTGGTGATCTGCTCCTATCCGCTCGACACCGTCGGTATGATCAGAGCGATCCATGAGCTCGGCCTCAAACCAAAGATGTGGGGCGGGGCGATGGTCGGGCTGCAGGCGACCGCGTTCAAAACCCAGCTTGGGCCGCTGCTCAATGGCGTCGTCAACTACGAGACCTGGCTACCGGTGAAGTCGATGGAGTTTCCCGGCTCGATGGAGCTGCTCAAGAAATATCAGCAGCGCGCCGCAGCCGCCGGCACCGACCCGCTCGGTTACTACATGCCGGTGTGGGCCTATGCCGACCTACAGGTGCTTGGCGAGGCGATCGCCGCGACCAAGAGCCTCAATGACGACGTGCTCGCCGCGTATATGCACCAGAACACGTTCAAAACGGTGGTCGGCGACGTCAAATTCGGGTCGCTCGGCGAATGGACGGAGGAACGCACGCTGGCCGCCCAATTCCAGAACATCAAGAGCAACAGCATCGATGAGTTCCGCGATACGAAAACGGAAGTGATTATTTATCCCGCGCAATTCAAAAGCGGCGAGGCGATCTATCCTTACGAAAACGCTATGGTGAAGTAGGCGACTGTAGCCCCGATGGAGCGCGGCAAAATCCGGGACAAACCTAGCCTCTTCAGTGGATCGCCAAACAGGCGTTTTGCACGGCAGAGGCCCCCATCTTGCCAAGTTCGGTCTAAGGCGAACAAAGGCGAACAAGGTCTTTGGCGGAGGGAGCGTCTGCACCGGAGCGTAAATTGCGAAGGAATATCAATCGGCTACGGAATCGCTTTGTTTCGTACCCGCAAATTCACCCATGAAGAATCGCCGGATTGCTGCGATCAAGGGCGAAGGCCAGTGACATCCTCCAGCTGGTGGCACAGACGATGGCCCTTGCTGCATTGACCGTTGAACTGCGCGAAGCAGAAAAAGAAAAGGCACCGCGGCGAGTCGTAAGGAACTCCGCCGCCGCGCAAGGCTATGGTGAACCTAGAGAGCCGTCGTCACTGCTTTGACCTCAGTGTAGTTGTTGAGGACGAATTCGGCCATCTCGCGAGATATTCTGCCTCGAGACGCTTCAGATTATCCTTAGCCCCGGGAAAATATCATCAATCGTTTCTTCAAATTTGCAATCACTGTCCAAGTTCTGCCGAGCTCTAGTTACTGCCTTCGCAAGCGCGTGCGGACCTGCCGTCGATCGCTGTGCGCTCTTAGGGATGCATTTCTGCAACTTGTCAACGAGCCGGACAAATGGTGACATTTCCTCCTTTTGTCCCTTTTGCTTGTCTGAATCATTCCGCGCCCGATACGGCAATCCATGCTCTTTAAGAATGATTGTTAGCGCTCGAATCCACCAGTTCCAGATAAAACCGTGCTCATACGTTGGATATTGATTGTTTGAAATAGACACGCGTACGAATTCGCAAACTTCGTCGGCCGCAAGGAGGGTGTGCATCAATAAATAAAAGAGGGAGGCAGGATGCACTGGATCCATCTTATTCAAGGCGCCTATAAAATATTTTTCTTGGATCGCGGCTAGGCGGGCCGGACCCCTTAGCTTTGCATCAATTGGCCCTTTCTCACCAACGAATGCTTTAATTGGGAGTATTTGTTTGATGTCGTTCACGGCACGTTGAAGCTTCGAAAGCTTAGAGCAAAACTCAGGAACGGACGTCGCGTGCTCCACTGGAGCAGCAGCTGTATAAAGGGCTGTTGAAAGCTGTATCTTGATCCAGACCTGTCTCGGCAGTTCACCCTGCCGTAGGCCTCTTCAATACTTTCGATCTGATCGGGACTGAATGGCTCCCATTCTCCCTGCTCAGGTATCGTCGGAATCCGCAGTTTTCGAGTTGGCATAATTAGCACCTATCTCAGGATCCTATCTTACGCTTGCTTCAGCCCGAGCACGCGGGACTTATCGCCCACATCAACGACTGCCAAAAAGTCCCGCACGTGGTTAGTGGAGCGTGTTAGGAGCGCTGCTGTTCCCGAACTTGAAACAATGAAAGGATCTAACGATGAAGAAGCGTGAGACCAAACCGGCGACCCCACCCGCAGAAGAGTCCCTGGGTCATGGCAACCACTGGTTCCAGCGAGTTGAGCCAAATGGCGCGGCGGTGCTCGCTGACAAAATCGCGCGTTGCACAGTTGTTGTGAAGAATTTTGGCCCCGCTGAAGTGAAGATTTCGGCCTATGGCGCTATAATGCTCCTCAGTGCTGGCGAGGTGCGCGGCACGGAGGCCTGGGGTGACGTCACGGTCCAAAATCAATACGACGAGCCGGCTTTGATCGCGTTCGATTTTGTTCCATCTCTCAAGTCGCGCTGACGTTCCTCGAGAGCCTCGGTCAAAGCCCGAGGCTCTTTTTCTGTAAGCCTCATGGAAATTCCGCAGTGTCGGTCCCAGCCTCGCAGATATTTAGCGCTGCTTCCCACAGCGCGAGCTTGGCCGATGCATCGTCCGAAACCGTATCTTGGCGGAAAAGTACATAGCCTCAGAGAGAAACAGCATGAGAGAGAGCGTTCTTGCATGCTGACGGTTTTTCGGAGTCTAGAGGTTCATCGGCCAAGAAGCCAAAATACGCGCGTCTAACTGCCGTCTCCTGCGGTCGGAGAAGGAGTTCCCGAAAAGACCTGGCGGAGGGAGTGTCTTCCAGAAACGCGAAAATCACATGTGATATCAGACCATTATGAATCCACTCGCGCTCGCACCCTCAAAGCTACCCACGAAGTGTGGGCGGATTTCAGCGATCAATGGCGAACGCCAGCGGCGATCTTGCCATTGACGCTGTTCTTCGAGGTATTGTTCCGGCCACAAGTCTAATGCCAGTGCGCAGCTTGATGTTATCGATCGGGCCTCAGTACGCAGGATTCTGCGGACGGTTGATGTATCAATGTCTCGACAGCGTGCAGCGACTAACCGGCGGCCTGCAATCCGTTTATGATCATTGAATTGGCAGGTTACGTGACGCTAAGATACCGGAGGAAATGAAGTTCCAGAAAGCCTCACCGATTTGTGCCGGGGTTTCGGCGCCGCCAGCGCGATACCAGAGATAGGCCCAGCCAGTCATTCCATCCAGTGCCAGCATGAGCAGGTGCGTATTGA
Source organism: Xanthobacteraceae bacterium (assembly GCA_050012575.1). GTDB lineage: Bacteria > Pseudomonadota > Alphaproteobacteria > Rhizobiales > Xanthobacteraceae > BOG-931. The sequence goes on from JBEKGX010000020.1 coordinate 13,228, forward strand.
CCGAACTCGAAATTTCCCCGGCATTTTTGGCGTCCTCGATGATCAGCCGCACGCCGGTTCGATAGGCTTCGGCGCGCTTTGCAATATCGGAGAAGTCGGCGCGGTTGATGAAGGGGCGTTCCTGCCAAATGATGGTGAATAAATCCTGGTGCCGCGCAATACTTTCCATTCGCGACACGACGAACGCTTTCAGCCGTTCTTTTGGCGGTTTATGCAGCGCCTGTGCGGACTGCAACTGGATAGTTAGCAATTCGCCGCACAGTCGTACGATATCCGCCAGCAGCGATTCCTTACTCGGACAGTGGTGATAAAGTCCGGCCTTCGAGAGCCCGACCGCATGCCCGATGTCCTGCATGCGGACATTGGCAAAACCACGCTTGCGGAAGAGTGAGGCCGCCGCATCGATAATGTCGCATTCGATTACCGACCGGCGTGCTAGATAATCCTCGACCGAAATCGAGCGCCGCGCGGCGCGCACTACACCGCGCGCTTTAATTTTCGGTCTGCTCGACATTTTTGCCTATTGTAAAAATTATTGCACGCTTCGTCGACGGCGCCGCCGGAATTCACGGAAAGGCTGGGCAAAATACCGGCGCGGGTTTGCGCCATTGACACCCTGAAGCCTTTTAAAGACTATACCGACCGGCCAGCCGGTCTGTAAATAGAGGAAGCCGCAGTGCCTGGTCCCGCTGAAAGCGCCCCCGCTGAAAGCGCCGCGTCTAGTTCAGTGGCGGTGAACTATTATGAGGATTTCGAGCCGGGCCGGCGATTCAAGCATCATTGGGGGCGCACGATCACGGCCGATGAAGCCGTCGCTTTCTCCACACAGCTTTTGCTGCACGAACCCCGCTCGTTCAATCGCATTTATGCCAAGCACCTCGGCTATCCCGATATCGTTGTAAGCTCGCAGCTCACTTTTGCCGTCGTGCTCGGCATGTCGGTGGAAGACCTATCGGAATCCGGCGGCCCATTCCTCGGCTCCGACGCGGTTCGTTTTCACCGCCCGGTATTGCCGGGTCATACTCTGTTTGCATCAACGGTCGTAGTGTCACGGCGACCGTCGAGCTCGCAACCGACCTACGGCGTCGTCGAATGGGAAACGACTGGTCATAATCAGAATGGCGAAACCGTCATCACGTTTCGGCGGACCAGTTTGGTTCGACGCCGTGACGCCAGCGCAACGACAATCAGACGTGAGACGTAGACGGCGCAAACGCGAGGACAAGGGATCATGAGCGTCACCGGCAACAAATCCTACTTCGAGGATTTTGCGATGGGGATGGAATTCATTCACCGTCGGGGCCGCACCGTTATGCAGGAGGAGAATGCGCGATGGAGTCTGCAGACGATGAACACGGCGCAGTCGCACTGGAATATCGAATCGATGAAGACGTATCTCGACGGTCGCTTCCAGAATCCAATCGTGAATGCCGCGATCGTCATCGCATTATCCGCTGGTCTCACCAGCGCCGACATTACCGCGAATATGTTCGCTGATGTCGGCCTGGATGCCATCCGCATCACTACTCCCGTCTTCGGCGGCGATACGCTGACGGCCAGGAGCGTGGTTCTGGAGCTCGCTGACGTTGCAAATCCCGGGCATAGCGGCCGGATGAAGTATCGCATTGTGGCGCAAAACCAGACCGGCACCTCCGTACTTACGATGGAGCGAACGGTGCTGATCAAGCGTCGAAGCCATTGGAAGGCCCGCGACGACGCTTTCACGCGACAATATTGGCCGAATGCCGGTGCCGATGTCGCGCAAGGCCAGCAAACGTGAACGTCACCGGCCTTTCACTGGAGCAAGCGCGTCGCGAGTGCGAACGGCTGGCACGGTCGTCCGTGCCACAAATCTTTGCTGAACGCGTCGCAGAATCGCCAGATGACGTAGCGCTCCGCTACAAGGAACACGGCATATTCCGGGAACTGACTTGGACCGCTTATTGGGCGCGCACACAGACCGTCGCCACTGGCATGGTCGCACGTGGCCTCGTGCCCCCCGCGACAATTGCAATTATGGCCGACCCCTGCGTGGAATATTTGCTGGCGCATCTCGGCGCGGTCATCATTGGCGCCATACCCTACGGAATTTACCCAACGTCATCGAACACCGAGGTTGCCTTGCTGCTCGAACAGGGCGGCGCGCGCATTGCGTTCGCGGGTGATCAGGAGCATCTGGACAAGCTGCTGGAAGCGGAACGCCTAGCCGGACAGCGATGTCTCGATCATATTGTGCTGATCGATGCACGCACTCGATTCCTTTACGACGATCCTCGCCTGATCTCTTTCGCCGAGTTCGAGGCGGTTGTGAAAAATACGGACGACAGTATGTCGGCCGTCCAAGGGTACATTCAAGCGGTGACGCCGGACACGCTGGTCGGCCTGATTTTCACATCTGGCACGACCGGCGAGCCGAAAGGCGCTTTCTACACGCATTCCGGAATGATGGTTGGTCTCGGCTATGGCCTGCTTGAAGTCATGAGCGATCTTCGCCATCGCCCGCATCGTGTGGTGACTCATTTGCCCCTAGCACACGGTATGGGGCAAGGGCTCAGTGTATTCGTGCCACTCTTCGCCGATGTTATTCAGCATTTGCCCGAACGCGGCCAGTCGCTGACATCGCTGATGAAGGACGTGCGGCCAACCCACGTCCTCGGCGTTCCACGCATTTGGCAGAAAATAGCCGCGGAACTCTCGGTCCAGATCGAACATTCAGGCTTGATACGCCGTAAGCCGTTTGACTTGGCGCAACGCTATGGCCTTTGGCGCGCGCGTCGCCTATGCCGCCGGTCCAATCACCAGTCCGGGTTTCGCGCCGAGCCACTCTGGCGCATGATCAGGCGCCTGATGATTTGGCCAGCCTTATACAAGATCGGCCTTGGGGAGATGACCGGGTGTGCCTCCGGCGGAGCGCCTATTCCAACCACTGTGATTGAAAAGTGGCAGTCCTGGGGCCTGCCATTGCGGAATATTTACGGCAGCACGGAAGGCGGCATGTTGGGCAGTCCGACAAATATTTGGGCGCCTCCCGACGCTGCACTGGTGCAGCCATTCCCGCGCCGAATCCAAAGCGGATCGGACGGTGAAATTTTGGTCAGCGGCCCCGGTATCTTCGCTGGCTATTGGCGCGACGAGGCTGCTACCGCCGCGAGCTTCGATGAATGCGGGCGCGTTACAACCGGCGATATTGCAGAATTTTTTGCCGACAACAGCTATCGGATCATCGATCGGAAAAAGGATATTCTGATCACCAGCGGTGGTAAGAACGTCGCCCCCGCGGCAGTCGAAAGTGCGCTCAAGGCCAGTCCCTACATCAGCGAAGCGGTCATCTTTGGCGACGGCAAGAAATATCTTACCGCGCTGCTGGAGGTGAATTTCGACGCGCTCGCACAATGGGCGCGCTCGAACGACGTGCAATATACGGGCTTCAGCACGCTCATTGCACATCGAGATATCCATGCTCTGCTTGAAAAGGAAGTCGAGCGCGCCAACCGCGTACTCGCTCGTCCCGAGCAGGTCAAATATTTCCGAATTATGCCGAAGGAGCTTGATCCGGAGGAGGGCGATACCACGCCAACACGCAAGATCAAACGAAAGCATGCTTACGATATGTTCAAGTCGCTGGTGGACGAAATGTATGCTGTAGCGTGAATGACAAGACTTAAAGCTTCGAGTGCAAAATTGGCGACAACAACTGGGAGGGGACCAATGTTTATAGTTACGAAAACTTGCCGGCTGCTGGCAGGCATCGCGCTGACGTTGTGCACGAGCTCGGGCGTCACGCTGGCGCAGAGCAATCAACCCTACATCATCGGTTATATCTCGGATTTCTCGGGTCCGTTTGTCGATACGTTTTCGCCGGTCTATGACGGCTTCCGTGCCCACATCGGGCGCGTCAATGCCGCCGGCGGCATCAACGGGCATCCGGTGCAGGTGGTGGTGCGGGACGATCAGCTCAACGCTACTCGCGCGGCATCCTTTGTGCGTGAGTTGGTGACGTCCGAACAGGTCAACAGCATCTGGTCGCTCAGCCTGTCGAGCACGCTGCCCGGTGTCTATGAGATAGCCAAGCGGTTAAGCGTCCCTGCCATTTCATCTGTCAGTGCAATCAAGAGCACGCTGCCGCCGGCGGCCGAATTTGCGTATTCGACAGGTAGCCCTTTCGAAATTGCAGGCGAGGTGTCGGCAAAATTCGCGGTCAAGTTTGCGCCGAACAAGGGCAAGTTAATGTGCGTAACGATCGACAGCGCCGGTGGTTTTGCGGCCTGCGGTCATACTGCCGCCGCGGCTGCGGCAAACGGCTTTACCAACGACTCGCTGCTGTTTCCGCCCGCCAAGGTCGAATATGGCGCAATCGGCCAGAAGATCGCAGACGCCGGACCGGCCATCGTCGTGACGCATCTTCCGGCGGGGCTGGCCCCGGGCGTGCTACTGGCCGCGCGCTCGGCCGGTTATAGTGGACCGATCCTTATGCACAACGTTGCATTCAACGAATCGACGCTGGTGAAGGCGATGGAAACGGCCGGAAATTTCGAAAATACTTATGTTTTTAGCCGTTACGCCCTCGCGCACGATCCACTGCCGCAGATTGCCGATATTCGCCGCGCCACCGAAGCGGTCAGTGTTAAGCCGGAGAACTTTTCTGGCAACCACATTGTGGGCTGGGTACACGCAATGGTCGCTGTCGAGGCGCTCAATAAGTGCGGTTACCCGTGCGACGGTGCAAAACTGAATGATACCTTGGGTAATTTGTCAGTGAATGTCGGACCGCTGACCGGGGGACCAATTGCCTTCAAAGGCGATGATCATCAAGGGATATCTTGGTGGAAAGCCTACAAGTTTGAAGGTGGAAAGAAGCAGTTTGAGCCAATTGGTGACTGGGTCGAGGCACCGAGCACACTGACTTACTCAGTCGACGCAAAAAAATAAAATACATCAACTCGGCGAGCCAACCATGTGCCGGTCCGCACCAAATGCGGATCGGCGCTGCATCGCTGCGCGGGCAGCAAGCGTACGGTGGTTGCGCCGAAACGAGGACTGCATGCAGCAATTAACGACAATTCTGGGTGTGTCAGGTATTTACGCACTCCTCGCGAGCGGCATTGTGCTCGTCTACAAGACAAGCCGGGTCGTCAGCTTGATGCAAGGGCATCTTGCCATTCTTTGCGCCTTCTTGATCGCCGCGCTGATCTCCGGCGGCTATCACTGGAGCATCGTTTTGCTGCTGACATTCGTCAGCTGCTGCGCCTTGGCGGCGATCATCTATTTCATGGTCATGCGGCGGATCGTTGGCGAGCCGCCATTCGTCGGATTGATGGCGACGATCGGGATTGCGATACTGCTGCGCGGAGTAATGGTGATGGCGTTCGGCGGCGCGGCGGTCACCACACATCCGCTTATGGGCGGCACCATCGCATTGCTCGGGCAGCAGGTGCCGGCAACGCAGCTTTTCGTTGCACTGGCGGCATGGGCGTTGGTTGGCGCCATCGTGGCGATTGGTAGTTTTACCAATATCGGTTTGTTTATGCGTGCTACAACCGAGAACGTCGTGCTGGCCGCGCAGCGCGGCATCAGCATCGACAAGGTCGTATGCTTTGCCTGGATTATTGCGGTATGCGCCGCAGGCGCCGGTGGCTATTTACACAGCCAGCGCGCGCTTGTTTCGACCGCCGCAATCTTGATCGGCGTCAACGCGCTGATCGCTGCATTGATCGGGGGCATGGACAGCTACCGTGGCGCCATCCTCGGATCAATCATCGTCGCCACTTCCGAACATCTGGCTTTGCTGCATTTCGAGGCCCGCTACGCCGATCTAGCGCCGGTGTTTCTGATGCTGGTGATATTGACAGTGCGGCCCTGGGGCCTATTTGGCACGCCCGAGGAGGTAGAGCGGGTGTGAGCAAAAACGTACTACGCCGGCCGCCAACGCTCGAAGTAAGTCAGCGCGAGCGGCTACGGCTGCTGCGCGGGCAAGAATGGGGCTGGCTGTTCGCCGGCGCTGCCGTTCTTCTAGTCTGGCCCTTCCTGGTCAATTCGTTCTGGTTGCATCTGACTAATCTGGCGCTGGTCGCGGTCGTGGGCGCGGTCGGATTGAATCTGCTTTCGGGCAACGCGCGTCTCGTTTCGCTTGGACAGGCGGCGTTTTTAGCGGTCGGCGGCTTCACCGCAGGTATCGTCGGCGGACAGTTGAGCCTGCCGTTGTGGGTCAGTCTCGCGGCCTCGCTGGTCACTGGGGCGATTACCGGCCTCTTGGTCGGTATTCCGTCATTGCGGCTCAAAGCCATCTACGTTGCGATCACGACGCTTGCACTGCATTATGGCGTGACCACAGTGGTTTCGATCTACCAGGCTGAGACGGTCAAGGCGGCAGGCATCATCATGCCGGTTCCGGCGCTGTTCTCCGTCAAATTTGCAGAGCCACGCCCCTGGTTCTATTTGCTGGTCCTGATCGCAGCAGTGGCGGTTCTGGTCGCGCTCAATTTGCAGCGCAGCTATATCGGGCGACGCTGGATCGCGGTGGCGGATCACGAGATTGCCGCGCGCTCCGCCGGTATCAATGTGTCAGCCGCTAAGCTCTCGGCCTTCGTCATTTCTTCAGCGATTGTCTCGCTGGCGGGCGCGCTCGGCGCCTACTACGAGGGTGTGCTGACCGCAGAAACATACGATATTCAACTGGCTATAGCGTATCTGGCTATGATTATCGTTGGCGGCATTGGCAGCGTTCTCGGTTCGATTTTAGGCGCCGTTCTACTGACATTTCTTCCTTATCTCGTTGATTCTTTTATGAAGGGCCTCGGCGTTACGCTTTCCGGTGGCTCGGTGAATGGTCTTCATTCGATCATCTACGGAGCGCTAATCCTTCTTTTCTTGTTATTTGAGCCGCTTGGGCTGGCGGCAATTTGGTACCGCATCCGCAATACCGCGATGCTGTGGCCGCTGAAATATACGCCGTTGGAAACGAAACGCTGATGAATGAAACGCTGCTGGAGCTCAATCAGGTGGAAGTTGTCTACGACCACGCGGTGCGGGCGGTGCAGGGCATTTCCATACGCGTGCTCGATGGTTCGACGGTTGGGCTGATCGGTCTCAACGGCGCCGGCAAGACCACGAGCCTGCGCGCCATTTCGGGCTTCCTTCCATCCGAGAACGCGACCATCACGCAGGGGGCAATCCGCTTTTCGGGTCAGGACATTGCCGGTTGGCGCCCCGACCAAACTGCTAGTCTTGGTATTGTGATTGTTCCCGAACATGACAAGGTGTTTAAGACGCTTTCGGTCCATGAAAACATTGAAATCGGCTGGCGCACTCGCTCACCGTCAGGCACGGGCTACTCGATCACTCTGTCGAACGTATACGACGCATTCCCAACCCTGGCAGCGCACCAGCATCGCGACGCGATCTGGCTTTCCGGCGGCGAGCGGCAGATGCTGGCGATCGCCACCAGCCTGATAAAGCGTCCCAAATTATTGCTCGTCGACGAAATGTCACTCGGCCTCTCGCCCTGGGCAATGGCGGACGTGATCGCGAAGCTGAAAGCACTCAAAGCTGAGCTCGGCTTTTCGCTGCTGATCGTCGATCAAAATGCGCGGGCGGTGCTCGAAATGGCGGACTATGGCTACATCATCGAAAACGGCATGATCGTACGCGACGGCGAGGCGCAAGACCTGCTTGCGAACAGCGAGGTGCAGGAATTTTATCTTGGCCTCCGACAGGCAAGCGGCGAAAGCACACATCCCAGCTATCGGGACGTGAAGCAATATCGTCGCTCGCGGCGGTGGTGGGGATGAGCGAAGGCCAGAAGCAGGAATTACGCCTAGACGTGCGTGCCGTATCGCTGAGCTTCGGCGTAATTCAAGTTCTGCGGGAGGCGAGCCTACAGGTGCCGGTTTTTGGTATTACCGCGCTGATCGGTCCCAATGGTTCGGGGAAAACCGCGTTATTGAACTCGGTGGCAGGCGTCTGTCATCCACAATCCGGCGAGATCCTGCTCGATGGCGAGGATATCATGGGGCAGCCGCCGGAGGTGATCGCCAAACGCAAGATTGGCCGCAGCTTCCAGCATCTCGAACTGTTTCAGCGAATGACCGTGACCGAGAACCTCCTTGTTTTTCGCGATCAGTATTTTTCGTGTCATCCACTTTCGCAGATACTGTTTCTCGGACGCGCTTCGCGCCAGGAGGCGGCCGAACGCGAGGCGGTCGAGGCAGTCATCGACTTCTTTGAGTTGTGGCAATACCGCGATATGCCGGTAAAATCGCTCTCCTACGGTACGCAGAAGTTGATTGGCTTAGCGCGCGCGATGGCGATGAATCCAAAACTTTTGTTGCTCGACGAACCGGCGAGCGGCTTGACGCGGGAAGAAAAGGAAACCCTCGCGCGCTTCTTGCTGAGGCTGCGCTCAGACTGGAAAGTGTCGATCCTGTGGATCGAGCACGACATGGATCTTATCATGGACTTGGCGGACTCTATTCATGTGCTGGAGTTTGGCCGTTGTATCGCCACCGGCACCGCCAAAAATATTCGCGCTAATGCTGATGTGCGCAAGTCCTATCTGCGAACGCAAAGGTCACCGCAATAATCAAGCGCAAGATTCGCCACCATCGACTTCTAAGACTGTCCCGGTAACAAACGATGCCAGCCCGGAGACCGCGAAGAGGACGACGCGCGCGACCTCATCGGCAGTTGCGATCCGACGCAACGGCAATCGGCGAGCGAACTTGTCGAAACCTTCCGCGTGGCCCATTGCGCGCAATTGCGATACCCACGGCGTCTCGGTCAGCGTTGGCGCGATGGCAATAACCCGAATTTTGGCCGGTCCCAGTTCGACCGCTAGGCTCTTTGTCAGCCCGACAAGTCCGTGTTTCGATACGTTATAGTGCATGGGGTTACCGCTGGCGCGGTTCACGGCAGATGACACAATATTCACGATGACGCCCGCGGTTGCGCTCGCGGTCATGCGCCGCGCCGCCAACGTGGCGCACATAAACGCAGCCTTCAAATTGAGATCGAGCACACTGTCCCAGTCGGCCTCGGTAGTCTTGAGCGCGTCCACGCGCGGTGAAATTCCGGCATTATTGACCCAGATATCGAGGCCACCGAGGGCCGACACGGCCGCCTGAAATCCTGTTTCCAACGCAGCGCGGTCGGTCAGATCGACGGCGAGGCCATGCGCGGTGATTCCAGCCTTGCGTATTTGCTCGACGGCAGCCTGCAATCCCGCCTCGTTGCGATCTATCAGTGCAAGTCCAGCGCCAGCTTCGCCCAGCCGATGCGCTATCGCAAGGCCGATGCCTTGCGCGGCACCGGTAATGACGGCGCGCTTGCCCGAAAGATCGACGAGGCTAGTAATTGGCTCATGTTGTTCAGGCTGCATCAGCTGCCGTGGCTATTCCAGCTGCAACCCAAGACGCGCTCTGCGCATGCAGCCAGCCAGTATATTTATACATAGTGATCGGCTCGGGCATTAATCGTCAATTACTTTGATGGCGAGTTGCGGACAGACCTTGGCGGCATTGCGGGCCTTCTCCGCCAGTGCAGGCGGCACCACGGACTCGTATATCAGAACGTCGTTTTCGATCCGGAACAATTCCGGTGCAACGAACGCGCATCGCCCGTGCAACTCGCAGCGTTTGGTATCAACCTCGACCTTCATACAGCGGCCAACTGCTGGGCTTGTCCCCGTTTTTTTTCGACTGGCGAGAATTCGATGTGCAACTGCCGCATCCCGCGCAGGCTAAAAAGAGTCTGCCGCTGCGGCGGCTGTTTTGGCGATAGGCGGATGTCCGGAAGCCGCCGAATAAGCGTCGCGAAGGCGATTGTACCCTCGCGCCGGGCAAAGGCCTGTCCCGCGCAAGCATGAATTCCGCGTCCGAAGGATAGATGCATGGTCGCGCGATTATCGCGGTCGGGATCGAATTCACCGGTGCCAAAATAGGTCTCGTCATGGTTGGCGGAACCGAAGCTCAGCATCAGTTTGGCCCCCTTGGGCACCACCACGCCGTCAAAGTTGTGATCCTCGAGCGCCACGCGGAATAAACCCTGCAAGGGAGCGTCATGGCGCAAAATCTCTTCGATGATGTCCGGGATTCTGCTGGGATCAAGTTGCAAGTCTGCGATAAGTGAGGGCGTCTGCAGGAGAAGATAGAGACCGTTACCAAGGAAATTGGTTGTGCTTTCGTTGCCGCCGACTAGGATTTGCAGCGCGAAGTTTATCAATTCTTGGACCGATAGCGGCTCTTCGCCTTCGGGCGAATCAATCAGGCGGCCGAGCAGGTCGTCGCGATGTTCGCGTCGTCGCTCGGCAACCTTGGCAAGGATGTATTCTTCGAATTCGACTGTGTGTCGGGCGGCATCAACGATCCGGTCCTCTGCAATGTTGCCGGCCTGTACGGAGATGAAATCGTCAGACCATGCCTTGAGCATATCGATCTTATCGTCCGGTACATCGAGCAAAGCAGCGACGATCCGCATCGGCAGCGGGTAGGCGAATTCGCGAACGAACTCGCAAGTGCCGCGCTCGCAGAAACCGTCGATTAATTCGTCGACGATGATCTGAATCTGTGGTGTCAACTGCCGCAAAGTTCTGGCTGGAACCAGCGCCCGCTGCAGGATCGCGCGATAACGCGTGTGCTCGGGCGGGTCCGACATGATCAAGGTGCGCGCGCGCGGGTGTCCCTTGGACTTGCTAAGGATCCGCAGCGCTTCGGGTGAACGCCGATAGGCGTTGGTACTGGAGACGGCTTCACGCGACGAAAACTTTTCGGGATGGCTGAGGATATATTCGCAGTCGTTGTAGCGCGTGATTAACCAGAAGTTTTGCTCGGCCAGCCAAGCGACCGGCTGTTCGTTGCGCAGACGTTTGTAAATGGCATAAGGCTCGCGCAGTGCTTCTTCGGTGAGCAGCGTGGTCGGGAGTTGATGCGCGCCAGAATAGGGGCAGCCCGACATCATCTTCCTCCACGAGCAAAAGTTTCCACAAAAACATAGACTTAAATCAATGACCTACCGGCCAGCCGGTCGGTATTTTATAAGAACGAAAGCCAGCGCTTGTCAACGCCTATCGAGGCCGCGACGCGGTTTCGGCGAGTGCCTGGCAGTAGCTATAGTCGGTCACGTGCATCCGCCTTGTCCTATGAGCGCCATATTGCCCTCGGTCAGATCGATCGCTTTCTTGGTGCCGAAACTGCCTAGTTCGGGCGGGAGAATTCGAACCTCCGAACGGTGAAATCAAAAATCGCGAATAGAGCAGCGAACGAACTTCTGGCGGAGCGCGAACAGGTCGATTCGCTCGACTCGAATGAACCGAAGGATAAGCCAGTGAGCCGCAATTTTTTGCCTCGCTTTCGATCTGAAATTGAACGCCTCGGCGAACGGGCTGAAGCCGTGATCGCGCAGGAGGGTAGATTCGAGTTACGCTATGTGCCCTTCGAACACGTGAATCGGAATGCTCGGCTTGTGTTCGTCGGCATCACTCCCGGGATGAACCAAATCGCATTATCGTACATGGCGCTGCGCAGCAAGCTTCTTTCTGGAGTCGGGACTGACCGAGCCTTGACCGCAGCCAAGACAGCTGGGGCATTCGGTGGCAAGCAGATGCGCGACCGGCTCAATCTGATGATGCGGCGGTTTCGGATTCATGAAGTGATCGGCGCAACTTCACCGGAGGAAGTGTGGGACGAAAGTCGAGGGTATCTGCACGCGACCTCGGTTGTGCCGCATGCCGCCTTTAAAAGCGGAAAGATGTTCAACGGTTCCTTCGCAGAAGTGCTGAAAACGCCTCTGCTTCGCGCTTCGTTTGAGCAGGACCTCTTACCAACGTTCTCGGAGCTCCCGTCGAACGCTCGCTTCGTTGCTATCGGGCCAACGCCGTGGAACGCGCTTATTTGGTGCGTGGAAAACGGCTATGTCAGTGGCCACCAAGTTCTCGGGGCTTTTGCACATCCCTCGGGCAACGCGAGTTCTCAAGTCGACTATTTTGTCGGGAAAAAAAGGGCCGACGAATTCACGCTCGGCGATCCAGTCCTCCATCGCGTGCCTTGGTTGGACAGGGCCCGCGCGGAGTTGGAGCGAACTGTGACGGATGTTCTGGAGGAAAGGCCGATGAAATCCGGGACGAAGCATCCACGTCCAATGAGCACTACGCGAACCGATGAGCCATCGTCACCGAAGGTGGCACCCCACACGCGGCGGGATTCGCTCGCGACGGTCGAGGCGAGTGACCCGAGGAACGCGTTGCATGCAGTAGTCCAACGAGGGAAAGCGGTCGGCACAATCCTCTATCCCCACGTGCACAAGGATGGTCATTATGTCGTCAGTCCGACTCGTTACGAGAAGGACTACATTCGTGTTAGGTCGCTTGAAGAGGTGAAGGAACACCTCCGACGTGGCTTTTCAGTGCGGATGAGTAACCCAAATCAAGCCAACCACCGGGCACCGAGCTTAGTTGCGCCGAGTTCTGTCTCTGGATGGCGATAACTACACAGGAGGCGTTGCTCTTCTGCAGCCCCCGGAGAATGTTGGATTTCAGTATCTCGCGCTTGGGGGTGGCGGAACGGTCCGTCCGCCGTCGCCCATTGATCCGACTCATTTTTTCACGATTTTGTCGGATTGACCTACAAATTCACCCACGAAGAAAACGGCGCAACAAAAAGCGGGCGCGGAGGCGATCAAGAAGTTCTAATGTTCGATCTGCACCAGCTTGCGGCCGAAATTGTCGCCGGTGAACAGGCCAATAAAAGCGGCTGGAAGTTTCTCGAACCCTTTATCGATATCTTCACGGTATTTCAGCTTTCCGTCGACGATCCACTGGGCGAGATCGCTCCACGCTTTTGGGAACTCCCGAAAATAATCGAAAGCGACTAGCCCGCGCATCGTCAGCCGTGACGTGATGATCTGGCTCGTGTTGCGCAGACCGGGGCGGGCGGCGGGCGACGTGTTGTAGTCGGCCAGCTGGCCGGAGACCACAATGCGGCCGTTTCGGCGCATCAAGGGAAGCATACCGCTCAGAAAAGAATTGCCGACGTTGTCAAAGACGATGTCGATCCCGTTCGGACACTTACCCGCGACGGCAGCGTCAACGTCCGGCTCGGCGTGGCGGTCGATGGCGTCGGCAAAGCCGATTTCGCGCAGCCAGGCGCACTTCTCCGCCCCGCCGGCGATGCCGACGACCCGCGCCCCATAAGTCGCCGCGATTTGCCCGGCCGCCGATCCCACGGCACCGGCCGCCGACGACACGAGGACGATCTCGCCCTCCTTCGGTTTGGCAATATCGAGTATCCCGAAATAGGCGGTCAGTCCGGGAATGCCGAGAACGCCGATTTGCGCCGACGGCGGCACACGCCGCTCGGCAACGACGCGGACTCCGCGTCCATCGGAGAGACCGTGCTCGCTCCAGCCGAAAGCGGCGGCCACGCAGTCGCCCGCACTGAATTTAGGATGGCGCGAGGCGATAACCCGCCCAACGGTGGCGCTTTCGATTGTCTCGCCAAGCTGGAGCGGAGCGGCATAGGTTGCCTCGTCATTCAGCCGGGCGCGCATACCCGGGTCGACCGATATGTATTCGTTGGCGACCAGAATCTGTCCATCCTGCGGCGCCGGCAGGTCACGCACTTCCTGGCGAAAATCGGTTTCGCGCGGAATGCCCTGCGGCCGGCTGGCAAGAACAATGCGTCGCGACTGCATCGCCGTCTCACAAAAAGCTTGCGTCGGTCGGCAGCCCCATCAGGAAACGGCCGGTCAGTTCGTAAGTCTGCGGCGCGACCATCATATGCTGCATGCCGACGTAGGCGTCGCGAAACCGCCTCTGCAGCGGCGAGCTCAGGAACACAGACGAGCCGCCGCCGAGTTCGTACATGTCACGCGTGACAGCAGCGCAAGTCCGCGCCGTATGGGTCGCTGCTAGACGCAGGTTGGCGCGCACGTCTATGGGCATCGTACCCTCCGTCTGCGCCTTGTCCCACGCACTCTCGACCGCGTCGTAATAGAAGGCGCGCGCCGAACGCAATCGGGCGACCGCGTCCGCGAGAACCGCCTGCGCCGTTGCGCGCTCGCCCAGCACCCGCGATGATCCTTGCGGTTTCTTGCCGCCGGCAAGTTCGATCAGCTCCTCAACAGAGCTTTCCGCATTGCCGAGCAACACCGCCGCGATGCCGAGCGCGAGAAGGCCGAATACCGGAAAGGCGTACAGCGGACCTTTCGCGACCGGCTTATCGATCACGAGTGACAATGAACGGGCTTTCGGCACGCGCACATCAGTCACCTGAATCTCGCCCGAGCCGGTGCCGCAGAGACCGCTCACGTGCCAGGTATCGATCAATTGCGCCGCGGGCGCGGGAAACAGGAGCATTCGCGCATCCGGCGCGCCATTCGGCAAGCGGCGCGGTTGCCCATCAGCAACGATTACCGCACCCCCCATCAGCCAAGTGCAATTGATCGAACCAGACGCCCATTGCCACGTGCCGTTCAAGACATAGTCGTCGCCATCCTCGACCGCGCGCCCCATTGGCGCATAGACGCCGCCGACGATGCTCTCAGGCTGACCGAAAATTTCCCGCGCTACGGATGTTGAAAGATAAGCGGCGCTGACGCCAGAGGTCACGCCGATCATCAGGCACCAGCTAACGGACGCATCCGCCTCAGCGACCGTCTCGATGACACGGAACAAGGTCGCAGGATCTGCTTCTAGTCCGCCAATCTCGCGCGGCACACCGAGCCGGAACAGTCCGGCCTTCGCGAGCGTTTCCGCCAGATCCGCCGGCAGCCGCCGGGCCTTCTCAATTTCGGCGGCGCGCGCCTTGATGCCGGATTTCAGCGTTGCCGCCTTTTCAACAATCGCGTTCACGCCGATGGCTCCTCTCGCAGGCGATACTTCAGGACTTTTCCAACCGCATTGCGCGGCAGCGCCGCCACGATGTCGAGCCGCTCCGGCAATTTGAATTTTGCGACTTTCCGCGCATCGAGAAAAGACACGATATCTTCCAGCGTGGGCTTGGCGTCGCCGCGTGGGGTGATGACTGCGCGCACTTTTTCGCCCATGACCGGATCGGGATAGCCGACGATCGCGACTTCCGCGACCATCGGATGCGAGGCAATAAGACCCTCGATTTCTTCCGGCGCAATGTTCATGCCGCCGCGAATAATGAGATCCTTGGCACGCCCGACGAAGCGGTAATAATGTGCGCTCCCTGCATTATCCTCGGCGATCTCGAACAGGTCCCCGGTGCGGAAAAATCCGTCGGCATCGAACGCCTCCTCGTTCGCCTCCGGATTTTTCCAGTAGCCGGCGAACACCATACCGCCCTTGATACGCAATTCACCGGGCTGCCCCGGGCGATCGATCGTCTTGCCGGTTTCCACATCGACAAGCCTGGTCCATTGCTGCTGCGCGACGCGCGCCTTCCAGACAAGCCCCTCGGCGCCGAACCGCGGGAAGAATTCAGCCCGCTTTTCCGGCTCCGGGAAGTCTTCGATACCCGAAATGAGACAGACGCCCTCGTTCGAGCCGAACAGGTTGGTCACCGGGACGCCGCGATTGCTCCAGCCGCGAACCATCATGGGCGGCAGCGGCGCCGAACCTGATCCGATCACTCGCAGCGAGGAGATATCGAATTTCGACAATAGCGCCTCGTTCATCAGCAGCATGGACAAGAGCGCAGGCGGTGCGACCGTGTAAATCGGCTTCTCGGCGTGGATTTGTCCAAGAAAAACCGGCAAATCGAGCGGGTGATGGTTGATGAGCACGCCGCCAAGAATGAGCCACGGCACGATCATGCCGCCGATGCCGGCCATGTTGACCAGCGGGAACGGATTGAGCATGCGCGCTCCCGGGTTGAGACCCGCGCCGTCGATCGTGCCGAGCGCGATACTCAGCCATTCGTTATGACTGCGCGGCACAGCTTTGGGCTTTCCGGTCGTGCCCGAGGTAAAGCACAGCGTGACGATATCGTCGGCGCCATTGCGGACGTCGGCGCGGCGGCGTGCGAGCAACGCGCGATCCGCCGCTGTGTCGGCGACTGTGACCAGCGTAAGAACGGATGCGGCCGGGCCGATGGCGGCGCGCACTGCCGGTTCGGACGCGCTGCTGACGAGAAAGATGGAGGGCGCGACGAACTCGCCGAGCCGTTTGAGTTCATATTCCCGATATTGCATCGGGAACGGGGCGATGATGGCGCCGATCCGTGCGACTGCTAGATAAGCTGCAACCAACTCGGCGACGTTGTGCAACTGCACGGCAACGACGCCGTCGACGGCAACACCCCCTGCGATCAGCGCGGTGGCCATGCGGTCGACCAGGCCGTCGAGCTCCGACCAGCTCAACCGCTGCGGTGCACCACCGTCGAGTGCCGTGCGATTGGGCGGATCGATAAGCGCCAGCGCGCCGGGATCGTCCGCCACATGCCGGCGGAAAATATCGTCGATGGTGGCATCGCCCCACCAACCGCGTTTGTGGTAGTCGGCGATTTTTGCCGCGTCTGACAGCTTCATGTTACGCCTCCCGGATAGCGCGCCACGCCGGCCTCGGGGCCTCGACCGCGTTTTGGTATTCTCGCTTGATGCGCTCAACGATCGCCGCGGCCGGTTCGACTGCCTTGACTGAACCCACCCCCTGCCCGGCCGACCAGATGTTCTTCCAGGCCTTATATTCGGCTTGCGGATCGCCGACGTCGATCTTGCGGCCGGACGGCAAGGCTTTGGGATCGTATCCCGCCGCGCGAATTGTCGGTATCAGCATGCTGGCGCGCGCCCCGGTGAACGCGTCGGTGATGATGAGATCGGCCACCGTCGAGGCGACTACCATATCTTTATAGGCGTTGGCTGCTCTGCTCTCCTGCGCGGCAATGAACGGCGTCCCTACATAGGCAAGATCGGCCCCCATGACTTCCACAGCGCGCACGGCAGCCCCGGTGGCGATGCTGCCGGCGAGCACGATCGGGCCGTCGTAAAACTCGCGCACGGCCTGCAGAAATGCAAAAGCGGAGAGTTCACCGGTATGGCCGCCGGCTCCGGATGAGACCAACACCAATCCGTTGGCACCGGCGGCTACCGCTTTGTGCGCAAATGCAACGTTATTGACATCGGCAAAGACCAGGCCGCCGTATTCGCGCACTACCTCGATGACCCGGATCGGTCCGCCCAGCGCGGTAATGACAATTTTCGGCTTGAACTCGCGTAGCAAGGCGAGTTCGTCGTCCAGCCGCGCGTAGGTCGGGTGTACAATCATGTTGGCGGCGTACGGTGCGTCGGTATCGCGCAGTTCGCGCCCAAGCAGCTCGAGCCAGCCGCGCAGATCGGCAAGCGTGCGGCCGTTGGGAAATGGAAAAGCGCCGACGATCCCGGCACGGCAGGCGGCGAAAACCAGTTCCGGGCCGGACACAAGAAACATCGGTGCCGCCACCAGCGGCAATGCCAGGCGGTCGGTAAGCCAGGAGGGCAATCGCGTGCTCATTCCGGCAATCTGAGGCGCGCGGCGATATTGTTCTTCTGCATGTTGGATGAGCCACCGACGATCGGCATGACGCAGATGTCGCGGACGTAGCGCTCCATATCGTAGCCCTCGGCGCAGCCGTAGGCGCCCATGACCTTCTGGCAGGTGAGAACGATCTCGACGGCAGTGTCACCGACGAAGAGCTTCGCCATCGAGCTTTCGACGCTGCAGGGAAGGCCGGCATCGGCGAGTGCCGCGGCGTGGTAGATCATGTGTCGGCAGGCTTGCAGCTTGGTCTTTGCTTCGACGAGTGCATGACGGACCGATTGATGCGCACAGATCGGCTTGCCAAACTGCTTTCGCTCCTGCGCGTAAGCCCAGGCGTCGTCGACCGCTGCCGCGGCAATACCGTAGGCGGTGGCCGTAATCTCCAATTTTTCCACATCGAGCGCGGGGCCGGCCAATTGCTGCCAGCCTTTGTTCCAGGCCTCGGGTCCGCCGAGAATATTGCCCGCCGGCACGACCACGTCATCAAAGATGACGTCGGTCGTTGCCGCGTAACGAAGGCCGATGTGGTCAATGTCTTTGATGGTCACGCCCGCGGCCGTGGGCGGTACGAGAATGAATGAGAGATTGCGGTAGCGCGGAGCCTCGCGATCGGATTTAACCAAGCACAGGATGTAATCGGCGAAGCGTGCACCGGTACACCAGCGCTTGACTCCGTTGAGAATGACCGAGCTTCCGTCGTCGGACAGACGCGCACCCGTCGTAACGCTCGCAAGATCGCCGCCGACGTCGGGCTCGGATAGACCGTAAGCGAAGAGAATTTCGCCGCGCGCAAGCTTCGGCAGCAGATCATGCTTTTGCGCCTCCGAGCCGTTGGCGCTGACGTTAAGACCCCCATAGAACGCGCAGTGGATGAACGGGCCGGCGATCGCCGCCCCGCGCCGGGCGAGCTCATCGATCGTGGCGACGGCCGCCACAAGGTCCCGTCCGGCACCGCCGTATTCTGCATCAATGGTCAGGCCGCAAACACCAAGCCCGGCGAGCTTGCGGAAGACATCCACCGGGAAAGTGCGCTCGCGGTCCCAGCGGCGGACGGCTTCGCGCGGCATTTCGCGCTCGACAAAGCGCCGCAGGCTCTCGCGCAGCGCCACGATATGCGAAGGCTCTTCGACTGCGTAACCCATGCTTTCACCGCCCAGAGAATTTCGGCTTGCGCTTCTCAAGGAAGGCGCGCACGGCTTCCTGATGGTCGGCCGAAATATTGCTCATCATCTCGTAGGCTACCGAAGCGTCCATCACTTCGTGCGCCCGCCGCCGCAGTGGAATATTGGCGACCGTTTTGGTCCAGCGGATCGCAAGCGTGGCCCCGTGGGCAAGCGTATCCGCCATAGCATCCACCCGGGCGTCGAGCTCGGCGGCCGGCACGACGTAATTGACCAGCCCGATACGTTCGGCGCGCTCGGCGGTGAGCATTTCGCCGGTCATCAGGAATTCTTTGGCGCGGGCAAAGCCGACGAGCTGCGGCCAAATCACTGCGCCGCCGTCGCCGGCGACGAACCCCATTTTCACGTGCGGATCGCCGATCACCGCCTTGTCGGAAGCGATGATGATGTCGCACAATAGCGCGATGGTTGCGCCGAGACCGGCGGCGGCGCCGTTGAGCCGGCAAATGATCGGCTTTTCCAGCTCCAGCAGGCTGAACACGATCCGCTTAGCATCGGGCCCAATGGCGCTGAATTCGGCCGGCTCGTCGATCATCCCCTGCATCCAAGAGGCGCTGCCGCCGGCGCAAAAGGCGCGGCCGGCCCCGGTCAAAACCACCACATCGCAACCCGGATCGCGATTGATCTCCTCGAACACGACCGAGAGGTCGTGGTGCATGTCGCCATCGACCTGATTGAGTGTATCCGGGCGGTTGAGTGTGACGCGCAGAATGCGTTCGCGCCGCTCGAACGTCAGGCATTTGTAGCCGGCGTAATCTCCCCAGGTCATCACCGATCCTTGTTATTGATTATGCAATCGACTCGGCCACAGGGCGGACGAAACCGCAAGAGCCTGCGGCGCGTGGCCGGCACCTATGCCGACCGCGTCGGAGGCGCCACCCGAGCCCTGGCAAATCAGGATTGGATGCGATGATGCTCGCTCAGCATGGTAATGGCTTCCAGCTCCACGTCCTTTTGCAGGTACTCAAGGCGCCTGGGCCAGAAAAGCGCGACAGCAGAACTCTTCTGGTGCTCGCGCAGCTCTTTCGCGGTCCGCCAGTTCTCGTAAAAGATAAACAGGTTCGGATCGCGGTCGCTCACGTGCAGATGATAATCGACGCAGCCAGGCTCCTTGCGCGACTGATCGACGAAACCACGGAGCAACTCGAGAAGTTCGTCGCGTTTTTCCGGCTTCGCAAGTAGACGGGCAACGATGGTACGCTCTGGTCTCACAGCTTCAGGTATGCCTCGCCGCTGGGAAGTTGCTTCGCAGGACGCACGCGTGCTCGACGGCCTTCGTGCCCTGTCCTGATCGCTAGCCGCAAGTCGGCCCGGTCGTCAAGTTGCGCACCGAGCTACTATGTGGGCGGTTGTACCGTTGAAAACGATCGACGACGTCGATCGCCCCGGCGTGCGCATCGCGGTCGGCCTAGGCTCAGCCTATGATCTCTATCTGACGCGTACTATCAAAAACGCTACCATTGTCCGAGCGACGGCGGGAGGCGGGCGCGAGATGATCGATCTGTTTCTTAAAGACAAGCTCGAGGTCGCGGCTGGCGTGCGGCAACCGCTGGTCGCCTACGCCGCAACCAATCCAAACGTGCAGGTGATGGACGGCCGATTCATGAAAATTCGACAGGCCTTGGGCACGCCCAAGGGTCGCACTGCCGGCGCGCGCTACTTAGCCGCGTTCGTCGAGAACGTGAAGGCTTCGGGCTTTGTCGCCGAGGCACTCAAGCGCAGCAATCAGTCAGCTGCCGTGGCACTGCCGGCGGCAAAGTAGGTACAGGCTCGGCGTCCGTCGCCTCTGGCCGCAGGGTCGTCCGCCTCCCCCACTTGATTTGACTCAGGTTTTCGCCGCCGGCAGCGCGCTACCCACAAAGTCACCCACGAACAAACGCGAACAGCCTCGGGCGGTGCGTCTCGCAACCCGTCCTAGCTTAGTTCCAATAAACCCCTTATCGGAGCTAAAAGAACGCACCTCCTGAGTCGCCCAGTGTTCGCATTTCGAAGTCGGCTGTTTCTCTAAAAGCGGACATCAACCGCGTTCACTGGCATGTCCGCTATAAGCCAATAAGCGACATTTACGAACCCTAGTGTCGTCGACGCTAGCGCAGTCCCTCGCGGGCACCCCATGGATATGACCTGAGGCACGAGGACGGTGTGTCCGACCGCGCGGCGGATCGATTTCCAGAGGATTCGGTGAGCGGGTTATTGCCCTTCGACGGCGAACGAGCGGAATTTCGCGTACTTATCGACGACCTTCCGAAGCGCGACGTATTCTGGGTTGGCCCACCAAGTATGGACCTGCTCCATATTGTCCCAGACCATCATGACCACGCGTTTCGGCGGCTTGCCTTCGATCGGAGTCACCGCCTTTGCCCCTGTTGCACCAACGCCTCCTATGGCAAGGAAGCGACCGCCGGCTGCCTTGATGATAGCCTGTGCCTCCGGAGCAAACTCCTTCGCGTATGCATCCGGATCGGTCGCGTCGATTTCCACGACATAGTAGATGAGCGGTTTGGCCTGAGCTCGGAGCCCCTGAGCCGTCACAACCCCGAGCGCACAGCCTACAAGCATTGCCAATGTAACTGCATGGGAGGTTTTCATGGAGTTGACTTTCGATGGGATGCGGCGCGTCGCCCAGGGCGCGGGCGATCTTGTGTCTGCTTTTCAGGAAAGGAATTGGATTGACTTAATTACTTAGCGCGGAGTTGCCCCAATGCACTGAGCCAGTTTTCCATGTGGTAGGTCTTGGCAATCTTGCCGTCCTTGATGGTCTGAATATCAATGGTCATGATCTTGAAGCTCTTGCCGGTGTAGGGCACGCCAAAGAGCTCACCGGCGGGTGTGCCGGCGACCTCGCCGCGCACGATTACGCGGTCGCCGGCGACGAGTACCTCTTTGATCTCGAACGTCATGTCGGGGATGGATTTGGCAAAATTTGCAACCACCTTGATCGATGTTTCACGACCCCAGCATTCGCCCGGGAGATAGCCGGCGCAAGATTCGTAGTCGGCGGTAAGCACTTGTTCCTCGATCGTTTTGACATCGCTTCGCGTGGCCACGTTGAACAAGCTGTACCAGGGTGCGATGACGGCATGGGCCTGCGTTTCAGTGAGGCCTTGCGCCGACGCGCCGGTCGCGCCGGTCAGCGACAGCGCCGCGAGCGCAAGCTGAAACATTTTCGACATGACGGGCTCCCAATGGCGGTGACGCAGTATATATGATGACCGTCATAGTATGACAGTCGACATACTTATTGGCAATTGATATTTTGCAGCATGGCAAAAGTCGCTGATTCCAAAGAAAAAACGCTATCCGCCGCGGTGAGGCTATTCAGCCAGCGCGGCTATCACGGCACCGGTCTGCAGGATATCCTCGAAGCCGGCGGCGCGCCGCGCGGATCGCTGTATTTCCACTTTCCCAAAGGCAAGGAGCAGATCGGCGAGGCCGCGGTTCAGCTCGGCACCGAGGGCGTACGCGAGTTCATCACGGATGCGGCGCAAACCTCGGGCAACGTACAAGCCTTCTTGGTGAAGCTTGCGCGCGGCATGGCGGCGAACCTCGAACGGTCTGGGTACCGCGAGGGATGCCCGGTGGCGACGACGGCGCTGGAAACCGCGGCGCAATCCGACGTGCTCGGCAGAGCGGCGCGCACCGCCTTCCAGACCTGGGAGCAGGAAATCAAGCGCGCGCTCATCTCGTTCGGCATGAAGGCCAATAAGGCGGATCGCACTGCGACCGCAGTGCTGAGCCAGCTCGAAGGCGCACTGTTGTTGGCGCGGACCTATCGCAGCCTAGAGCCGATGCAGCGCGCGGAGAAAGCCTTGCTGGTGCTGGCAGGATGCGAGGCCTTGAAATGATCTAACCCACGCTACGCCGTATGTTGCGTTCACGCTCGGCGAGCCGAAAGGATTTGCCTTGCTCAGTGGCCTGCACCGCCTTGGCATCAGTTCACGATGCCGATAAGCAACGACATTGCTCTCGATATGTCTCCTTAGGGTCAAAAGACGACATGACGGCTGCAATTTGTGACGTCCGCTTCACCCCTCAATAGCGGACATCGAAATTACTTCCGATAGATCCCTTTATCGGAACTAAATCAGCATCTCCACCTTCCGCTTTTCGAATCGCTAACTCGACCTAAGCTGACGCATCTCCTGCTCCAAGCAGAGTGCGCTCCTCCGGTGTAATATCTTCAGTCCGCACAGGAGAAATAAATGGCGGCAGATTAGGTGGTGTGTAAGTTGGGTTACTGACCGCAGCACGTTTTGCAATCACGCTCCAATGCACTCTCTCATTAATGTTTTCTTCCGCTGGATTTTCGGTGTTTGTGAAATATCCATGCTGGATGGCGACCGGCGACAAAACCGTTCGATAATGCGGAAATGAATGATCCACCAACCAACCTTGCGTGGAATCGATAACGGCGCCAGCAAGGTTGGATTTTGTATTGGATCTTATCGCGTCAATTTCGAATTCCAAGCCAGTCAAAGCTTGCACGCGCGCAATCATCCAGATGAGCGCTTGATCCGAAAGACCGCTCTCAGCATATCCGCCTCCGACATTGCAATGCGCGCCGGCAAACCATATTTGCTCAACGTGCCCCTTGGGCTGTTGCCCTTTTGGTATGGTCCAAAATGTCGGGACGAACGGACGGCGGTGTTCATCCACGGCCACCCCGTGTAACCCAAATTCAATGTGATCACCAAAACTGGTGTCGTGGAAGCCCAAGGTTACTAACGTAAAGTATCTCGCTAATGGCGCGAGCCCGATTCCCGCGGGGATACCATATGAACCGACCGTATCCCACACGGCCACGCATTTTATTGTGCGAGTATCGTGGAAGGCTTGCTGTTGCGCCAAAGTATTGTAGTCGGAAAGGCTTTTAGACCGAGGCGGCCTACCTGCCGGTAAAGTCCAGCTTTTCGAACCGTTGCGACCGACGCGCAAATAAAGTCCCGCGCCGTCCGCATAGAGACCAGGTTTGCTCAACCGGCTCGCCGCCAAAGCTGTCAGTCGCTGAATTTCTTGCGCCATTTGATGAAACGCGGATCTGTTTGTGGGTTCGAAAGCCTCATCGGGAAACCAGCTGACATCTTGTCCGCCGCGACGGCTTGTGGGTTCGAATCCCAAAAGAGGCCAAAGTGTCCGCCTCGTCCCACAAAATCTTCCACAAGGCGAGGCCGGATTGAAGCGTCCGGCGGCGAACGGATACGAACCGATTTTTAGCCGGAAAGTCCGCCAAATTCAAGTGCTTATGTGGATAATTGCGGTCGCCGGCGAACGACCGCGAACAGGGCACTTGGCGGAGGGAGTGGGATTCGAACCCACGATACGGTTTCCCGTATACACGCTTTCCAAGCGTGCGCCTTCAGCCACTCGGCCATCCCTCCGGGCACGGGAAACGCGCAATATAGCGAGGCGGCTTCGAGTGACAACCCGCGCGCAGAAGCTGCCCAGCGTGACTATCGCGCGGCTCATTATGGCGCCACACTTGCACGGATTATCCACCCGCTAAAGCCGCGGTCCCCGACGAGGAGACGTTTCATGCGCTTGCCCCTGATCGCTCCAGCCGAACTGACCCCCGAGCAGCGCCCGGTGTACGACGACATGCGGGCGGGCATCGAGCAGAACTTCCAGGGGTTCAAGTCGATCGCCGAGAATGGTGCGTTGCTGGGGCCTTGGAATCCCTGGCTGCACGAGCCGAAGTTCGGCAAGCCGATTTGGGAACTGACGTTGGCCCTTTCGATCTCGCCATCGCTGCCACGGACGGTGAGAGAGGTGGCGATCCTGGTTACCGGAACGACATTTCACTCCGCGTACGAGCTCTATGCCCACGTCATCGCCGCGGAACGGCGCGGCTTGTCCGACGACAAGCTCGCAACCATCGTCGCCGGCCAGCGTCCCGGCGATCTTACCCGTGAAGAAACGATCGCCTACGACGTGGCCTCTGCGTTGCTCCATCACGGCACTTTGCCCGAGTTGAGCTATCGGCAAGCCGTGGAGGCATTCGGACAGCACGGAGCCGCCGAATTGATCTACCTTGTCGGACTGTACTGCCTCGTCTCCGTGACGCTAAATGGTTTCGATGTCCCGGTGCCGGAAACTGAGCCGCGATGAGATGAACAAGACGAAGATCGATCGCCGCGCGTTGCTCGGCGGCCTTACGGCGGCGCTCGTCGCGCCACGCTACAGCTTCGCCGCTGGCATCACCGACGCCACCGGCCGTACGGTAACGGCGCCCGACCGCCTGATGCGGATCTATCCGGCCGGGCCGCCGGCGGCGGTCGAACTTTATACGCTCGCGCCCGATCTGCTCATGGGGGTGGCTGGAACCGATCGGACAAGAGGAACGCGAATTCCTCCTTCCCGAGTGCGCCGCACTGCCGAAAATTCCGCGGCTCACCGGGCCGCGACAGCGACGACACCAATCTCGGCGCGCTCGCTTCGCTCAAGCCCGATCTCATCCTCGACGTTGGCAATGTCGACGCAGCGTATTCGTCGCTCGCCGAACGCGTCCAGCAGCAGAGCGGCATTCCCTACGTGCTGCTCGACGGGCACCTCGACCGCATCGGCGCGACTTATCGCGCGCTCGGCCGCCTCATCGGCCGCAGCGAACAGGCCGAAACGCTGGCGCGCCACGCCGAAACCACGATCGCGACGATCACGCAGCGCAGCGCCGAAGTGCCGAACGACGCGCGCCCCCGTGTCTATTACGCCCGCGACAAGAGCGGGCTGCAAACCGGCTTCGGCGGCTCGGTGATCAGCGAGCCGATCGAGTTTCTCGGTGCGCACAACGTGGCGGCCGAACTGCACGGCGCCCACGGTGTTGCCACGATCCAGCAGGTGACCGCCTGGAACCCCGAGATCATCGTCGCCGGCGACCGGGAATTCGCCGCGCAGGTGCGCAGCGATCCAGCGTGGGCGGCGATCGCCGCGGTCAAGAGTGGCCAGGTCGACCTGTCGCCAAAGCTGCCGTTCGGCTGGATCGATTATCCGCCGGCGGTCAACCGACTGATCGGGCTGTGGTGGCTCGCTAAGATTTTTTATCCTGACCGTTTCCCGGAGGACATCAAGACGCTGACGCGCCACTTTTACACGGTGTTTTATCATGTGACCCCAACTGCGGCGCAGATCGAGCGCGTGCTGGCGGGCAGCAACTAGGGTCTGGAGCCAGAGCGTCGCGGTTTCAGGGACTGGAAGCAGCAACCGGTTTCCAGGCCCAAATCGAACCGATGCTCGCTCCGAACGGTCGACCAAGCTTTTCGACAAGCGACTGATTCACTTCAACCTCGAAGCCGTTACCTTCGAGGATTGTCACCAGCTCGGCGACCCTGCGATCGCGGCCGAATTCATGATACTCGATCGCAGCCCGCTCGATGCGAGACCAACACGCACCGGTGATGTTTCTCAGAACCTCAAATTCGCTGCCCTCGCAGTCGAGCTTGAGATAATTCACGACCTGGATCTTGTGGTCGTCCATGATGCGTTCGAGCGACATCAGCGGCGTGATGATGCGTTGTGGGGGCGCCGTGGGGGTGTGTCGATTGGTCAATCCTGCAACGATCCATCGGACCAGTCGCGCCGGCGCGCTTTGCTTGTAGAACCACGGTGCGGATACCTTGGCATCATGGGCGATCATTTCCCAACCGGGATGGTAGATCAGCTCCATCGTCCCGCCATCGCTCCCGGCGGCCGCCTGCATCGCCGTCACGTTGCCGAGACCATTTCGTTCGATATTCAATTTCAGGCATCCGAGTGACACGGGATTCGGTTCCACGCTGACGATCCAGCCCTGCGGAACCTGCGGCGCCGCCCAGAGGACGAACAGGCCGATATTGCCACCGATGTCGACCACGGTGTCGCTTGGCCGCAGCTCAAAACCCGCATGAGCGTAGCGGCCCCGCTTGAAGATTTCCCACCTCAGGTATTTGGCGAGCGGCCTCATCGATTCAGACGTCAGATGGCATACCGTGCCATTGGGAAGTCCAACATTCAGTTCGACCACTACCTCACCTCGTCACGTGTCCGTAGATGCAACCCGGATCCGATCCTGTCGCTTTGATCCGGGATTCCCCCGCATGACCGCAATCCGGGATTCCCCGCATGACCCTCGATCTGCTGTGAATATTCGCGTTTTCCCGGCCTTACGCGGCGCTGGCCTTATGCGGGCTCTCGCGATGACTAGGGGATGCTCGCTCTAACAACGCAGCTTGCGTCCAGGTCCGCGCAAGGAAACAGACCTTGCTTGTCCTCGTCGGTTTGGGCGTAGCAGGCCGAAAGCATTGCCTCTTTAGCGTATTGCCAGAAGTGATCTGTTTTCGACATGGCACCCTCTCCCGTGCCCGACATCCAACACCTGCATGCACTCCTTGGCAGTGGCCATCTGGTCAAAATTGCTCACCAAGATCGTCCGACTCAAATCCTCCACAGCAAAATGGGCCACTGCGCAATTCAGTCGAATTGAGCTTCGTGCCGACGCCTTTCACAGTCGTAATAATGGCGCGATGTCTCCTCTTGGCCCTATGCGGGACGTGCCAATCGTGCCGGCAAATGTCTGCTTTGCAAGGAAGAGCGGACATAAAACGGACGCAGCGGGCAACTTGCTTTATGAGTACGCGGCCTAGATCATTTCCAAGCAAGCGGACGGCTGGTGGCGCATCCTCAAACCCTTGGCGTCGTGCTCGCCGGCGGGCGGGCGCGCCGCATGGGCGGCGGCGACAAGGCTCGCATCCCGATCGGCGGCACGAGCATTCTTGAACGCGTGCTCGCTCGGCTCCACGCGCAATGCAGCGGAATCATTCTCAGCGCCAATGCCGACCCGGCGCGCTTTGCCGACTTAGGCGTGCCGGTGGTAGCCGACAGTGTGCCGGATCAGGCCGGCCCGCTTGCCGGCATTCTGGCCGGCCTCGATTGGACGGCAAGTCACGCGCCCTGGATCGAATGGATTCTCAGCGCGCCAATCGACTGCCCGTTCCTGCCGCGTGACCTGGTGGCGCGGCTGCATCAGGCGCGCGCCGACGCGGGCGCGCAACTCGCCTGCACGCGTTCGGGAGAACGGACCCACCCGGTCGTCGCGCTCTGGCCGGTTAACTTGCGCGAGGATTTGCGGCGCGCACTCACGGTTGAAGCCGTGCGCAAGGTGGACGAATGGACGGCGCGCTACGCGATCGGCATCGCCGAATGGCCGGCCGTGCCGGTCGATCCGTTTTTCAACGTCAACACGCCCGAACAGGCCGCAGCCGCCGAGCGCATGGCGGTGGAGCATCCGGAGATTTGAGACCAGAACCACTAAATCAGTCCTGCTTCAGCCAGGCGGCCCAATCTGCTCGCGCGGCAGCGCTTCGGCCTGTAAGACATTGGCGATGCTCTCGATGTCGTCGAGCATCAGCACCGGCAACTGCGCCTGGCGCAACGGCGCGTCGGTCGCGATCGCCACGATGCAATCGTCCTCGGGATAGAGGAGCGGCTTGCCGATTGCGGCGCGATAAATTTCGATTTTCGGATAGGCATGGCGCTTGAAGCCTTCGACGATCACCAGATCGGCAGGGCTCAGCTTCGCCAGAATCTCGGCGAGCGGCGGCTCGGCTTCGCCGCGCAGCTCGTGGATGAGCGCCCAGCGCCGGCTCGACGCTACCGCGACTTCACTGGCGCCGGCCTCGCGGTGCAGCCACGAATCCTTGCCCGGCCGATCGATATCGAACTCGTGGTGCGCATGCTTGATCGTCGCCACCTTCAGGCCGCGTCCGACCAAAACCGGGATCACCTTGGTGATCAGCGTCGTCTTGCCGGATCCGCTCCAGCCGGCAATCCCAACGATGCGCATCTGCTTAGGATGGTTCATCGTCATTATGATAGAGAGGGCTCGCGGATTTTGCGACCCTCCCTCATGGCGGAAAAAATCTTCGATCTGCGCGGCCTCAAATGCCCGCTCCCGGTGCTGCGCACGCGCAAGGCGCTCGCCGGCAGCGCGGCAGGCGATATTTTGATCGTCGCCTGCACCGACCCGCTCGCCGGCATCGATATTCCCAATCTGCTGCGGGAAACCGGCGATGCGCTGGAAGAGGCGCGCCAGGAGGCGCGGGTCACCACGTTCCGCATCCGCAAGCGCTGAGGTCCCCTCACACCGGCACCGAAATTACACTGGAACGGATGTGGCGTCGTAGGTGAACAGCCAGTCGTAACGTTCCTTCACGCGATCATCCCCCCACTCGCGCGCGACGTGGGCTTGCGCGGCCTGCGCATCGGCCAAAGCGTGACTGTGGTAACGCGGAATCATGTCGGCGGAACCGACAACCGCCTTGTTGGCGCGGGTGCGGCGCGCCGCCTCGTAACGCGCAAATGCCGTTGCGTGATCGTCTGGATATTTTTCAATGGCACGCGCCAGCACGAAGCCATCCTCGATCGCCATGACCGCGCCCTGCGCCAGGAATGGCACCATGGGGTGACAAGCGTCGCCAAGGAGGGTGCAGCGTCCCTTGCTCCACGCTTCCATGGTCGGGCGCAGCGCCAGCGCCCATTTGTACGGCACCTCGATGTTGCGGATGATGGCGTGCACATCGGCGTGCCAGCCGTGAAAGTCGTCCAGCACTTCCTCGGTCGTGCCGCGCTCGTTCCAGCCCTCGACCATCCAGTCGCCGCGTTCGCGTATGCCGACAAAGTTGAGGAGCTTCCCCGCGCGCAGCGGATAGTGCACGACGTGGCCGCCGGGACCGACCCAATTGGTGCCGATGGTGCGCGACACCGAAGGCGGAAGCTTCTCCATCGGCACCACACCACGCCAGGCGGTAATGCTGCAGAATTGCGGTTTCGGCGCGCCAAATAGATTAGCCCGCAGCGTCGAATGCAGACCGTCGGCGCCGACGGCCAGCCTCGCCGCGACCGGCGGCGCGGCTTCGAAGGAAAGCTCGACCCGGTCGGGCGTTTGTGCGAGCCCGATGCATTTGCGATTCAGATGAATGGCGTCGGGTTTTTCCCGCAGCAGCGCCTGCGCGATGACGCCGTGCAAGTCGCCGCGATGGATGGTGATATAAGGAAAGCCGTAGCGCTCGACCGATTCCATGCCGAGATCGAACAATTTCCAGCTTTGGCCGGTGTTCCACAGCCGGATCGCTTTTCCGGCTGGCAGCACCTGCACATCTTCGAGCGCCCCCTTGAGCCCGAGCGCATGCAGGATGCGGGTGCCGTTGGCGCTGACCTGCACACCGGCGCCGAGCTCGCGCAGCACCGGCGCCTGCTCATAGACATCGACATCGATGCCGCGGCGGATAAGCGCCAGCGCCGCCGCGAGCCCGCCGATGCCGCCGCCGATGATGGCGATTTTTCCCTGCATGGCGGCTGTCACTTAATCGATCATCCCGGCTCGCCGGCGGCGTTGCGGCTCAGATCGACGAACACTTCCTCGCCCTTGAGGATGACCTGATAGGTGCGCAAAGGCACTTCGCAGGGCGGCGCCACCACGTTACCGGTCGGGACATGGAACGAGCCCATGTGCATGCAGCACTCGATCACGTCGCCTTCGAGCATGCCGTCGGCCAGGCTCGCCGCCGCGTGGGTGCATTCGTCGTCGGTGACGTAAATGACACCGCCGATGTTATAGACCGCCAGTGTATTGGCGCCGACCGCGAACGCCTTGACCGAATCCGGCTCCACATCGGACTTCGAGCACACGCGCACGACGCTGTCAGCGTTATCCGCCATCCTTGATCCTTCCATCGCGATTCTTGTTTAGAATAAAGGCAACAGGGCTGGGAAACATGCAAGTCCTTGTCGTCGGCGCAGGAGTAATCGGGCTCGCCGTCGCGCGCGCGATGGCTCGCCGCGGCCATGACGTGATCGTCGCCGAGGCGACCGGCGGCATCGGCAATGGGGTGTCCTCGCGCAACAGCGAGGTGATCCATGGCGGCATCTATTATCCGACCGGCTCGCTGCGCGCCCGACACTCGACGCACGGGCGGCGCATGCTCTACGAATTCTGCGCCTCCCACGGCGTCGCCCATAAGAAATGCGGCAAGCTCATCGTCGCCACCGACGCGGCAGAGCTTGCCAAGGTCGAGACGCTCCTCATCCAGGGACAAAAGAACGGCGTCGAAGGCCTGGAGCTGATTGGCGGCAACGCCGCGCGTGCGCTCGAATCGGAGCTTTCCTGCATCGGCGCGCTGGCCTCGCCGGAATCCGGCATCATCGACAGCCACGGCTACATGCTGGCGCTGTGGGGCGAACTGGAAGACCGCGGCGGCAGCATCGCTTTCGAGACGCCGGTCGAGCGCGCTACCTATGCGGCACCGCAATGGCAGGTGCAGTTCGGCGGCGGCGATGCCGGCACAGTCGCATTTGACGCGGTGGTAAATGCAGCGGGCCTCGGCGCACAGGCGCTGGCGCGGCGCATCGAGGGCTATCCGGCGGACAAGGTGCCGCCACTCATCCTCGCCAAGGGCAACTATTTCGGCTTTGCCGGCCGTCCGGTGTTCTCGCGGCTCATTTATCCGACGCCGGTCGACGGCGGTTTGGGCGTGCATGTGACGCTCGACCTCGCCGGGCGCATGCGTTTCGGGCCGGATGTCGAGTGGATCGACCGCGAAAGCTACACGGTCGATCCGCACCGCGCCGAAGCGTTCTACGACCGTATCCGCACTTACTGGCCGGGCCTGCCGGCCGGTTCATTGGTGCCGGATTATTGCGGCATTCGGCCCAAGCTCAGCGGCCCGGGCGAGAAGCAGGCCGATTTCATGATCGCCAGCGAGCCCGCGCACGGTCTGCCGCGGCTCGTCTGCCTGTTCGGTATCGAATCGCCGGGACTGACCGCTTCGCTTTCGCTGGCGGAAGAAGTGGTCGACTACCTCGTCGCCTGAGCTTCACCTGGCCGCGGGACGATCACTCCGGGCTCTTCCGCGGCGACGTCCGGCTCTTTGGCGTGCCGCGCCAGTCGCGGGCGCGAGAAGCCGAAATTAAGCTCCGCAGCGACGATTGCGGAATCGACCGGCGTGAACGCGTCGCTCTGCCCATGTTTGCCGGCATAGGCTTTGAAGCCGTCTTTGGTGGAGATCATGTCACCGGGGCGGAGCGTCGGATCGGCGCTCAGATCGAATGGCGCAAGCCCGAACGCATCGTTGCCGTTGCAGGTGCAATTGGCCACCAGGTGCTGGCGATACACGAAGGCGCCGTCGAGGTCGGAATAGTGCGCGCCGTCGGAGGCGGCGGCGTGATCGATTTCACTGCCGTAGAACACTTTGGTCTTGCTCGCCGGGCACATGGCCCGGCAGGTCTCGACCGGCGTCGCATTGCTCAGATGCTCGAGCGGAAAGTGCTGGCCGTCGCAGAGCCGCACGCAAAACGCCACCGCGTGCCCAGTGCTGCCGCTTGGGCGCAGGCTTTCGCGACCGCTGGGCATCGGTATTCCCGGCGACGGCGGCTCGGCGTAGGAGTTGATGTCGGCGGGCGGCCGCTCTTGCGAGCCGCCGAACAGAGAATCGAGAAAGCCGGCGCGCGCCGTAGCCGGCGCGGCGACAATCAACGCCGCGGACAGCGCGCCGAAGAGCACGGCAGCGCGCCATTTCAACCGCTCGCGATGGAAGATCACCACGGCAAAGCCTCACAGATGGCCCCACAGGGCACACAACTAGAACGTGCCGTGAGGGATATCGTTCCCACCGCGGCGGCTGCCTGCCGCGATGAAATATCGGGGTCGCGTGGCGGCAGGCTAGCGCAGGCCGGTAAATGCCGGATGTTCAGCTATGGCAAAGATTTGCTGAAAGAGCGGCTACTCAAAAATACCGCTCGGTCACGGGACCACGGGCGGGTGATATTGCAGCGTGTACGCCAGCAGCCACAGCAGGAACAGCACGACGGGCAGGTGCACGAGCAATTGCAGGAATGTGAATCCGACAAGGTCGCGCGCGCGCAACCCGAGCACGCCGAGCAGTGGCAGCATCCAAAACGGGTTGATCAGGTTCGGCAGCGCCTCGGCTGCGTTGTAGATTTGCACGGCCCAGCCGAGATGCACTTTGAGATCGTTGGCGGCCTGCATCACATAGGGCGCCTCCAGCAGCCATTTACCGCCGCCCGAGGGAACGAAAAATCCGAGGATCGCCGAATAGACGCCAATCACCAGCGGATAGGTGTGCTGCGTGGATATGCTTACGAACGCATGGCTGATCTGGTCGGATAGCGTCACACCTGCGCCGTTCTTCGCCTGCGTCAGGATCGTGGCGATGGCGCCGTAGAGCGGAAACTGAATCAGAACGCCCGCGGTGGCCGGCACTGCCTTGGTGACGGCGGCGAGGAAGCGCTTGGGCCGCCAGTGCAGCAGCAAGCCCGCCATGACGAACATGAAATTGTAGGTATTGAGGTTCGAGATCGCGACGATCGCGCTTTGGCGGGAGAACTCGTAGACGAGCCATCCGATCGCAAGCAGAACAAGCAGAATGGTCAGCATTGGCGATTGCTCGAGCCACTCGCCGGGTTTTTGCGGCGGCGGCACGGTGATCGCATCGTCGTGAGAGATTTCGATCCCCATGTCTTCCGCGGTCATCGCCGCGTTCGGCCCGGGCGCCGACGAGATCGCGATGGTGATGGAGACCACAAGCAGCACCGCCGTGATCAGGAACGATTGCCACATGAAGATCGTTTCGGTGAAAGGGATCACGCCAGTGATGGCGAGCAGGCTTTTGGGGACGCTCGCCGGATTGGCCTGCAGCTGCGCGGCGGACGAAGACAGGCCCATCGCCCAGGTCGCGCCCAGCCCGAGATACGCGGCGGCCCCGGCCGCGCGGTAGTCCATGCGCAGTTCACGCCGCTCCGCCAGCGCGCGCACCAAAAGGCCGCCGACAATGAGGCTGAATCCCCAATTGAGCAGGGAAGCGATCATGCTGGCGGCGGCGACTAATCCGACCGCGCCGGTGCCGCTCTTCGGCAATTGTGCGAGCCCGTGGATGAGCCGCTGCGCCGGCGCCGAGGTGGCGACGACATAGCCGCCGATCACGATGAACGCCATCTGCATCGTAAAAGTGATCAGGCTCCAAAACCCGTTTCCGAATGCCTCACTGACCGCAATCGGCGACGCGCCGTTGATCATCGCACCGGCGGAGACCACCACGACTGCGATCGCCACGAAAATGAAGGCGTCTGGGAACCAGCGCTCGGCCCAGGCCGTGAAGGCAATGGCAAGCCGAACCAAAGCGCCATCGCGCCGGGGCGGACGCGGCTGCACCGCCGCGCTCGTGTTTGACATCGTCGGCCCCTCCCCGTCCGTAGCGTGCGCCCGATGTGCAGAACGGACTACCGCCGCGTCAAGAGTATCAGGAGCAGCCCAAGGACGGCTATGCCGCCACCATAGTAAATCCATCGGGTCTGGCTGATCATGAAGCTCTCGGCGGGATATGGAAAATACCCCGAGCCTTGTCCCATAAAGACAAGTCCCGCCAGCAAAGCGATGATTCCGATCAGCGTCAGCAGCGTTTGCATTTTTCCATCAGCGCAAAAAAATCAATGCGCGGCGTCCCAGTTGTCGGCGGCATGCGCCTCGACCTGCAACGGCACCGAGAGCGACACCGCCGGCAGCGGCGCGTCTTCCATCACCGCCTTGATCACCGGCAATGAGCGTTCCACTTCCGCGTCCGGCACTACGAAGACAAGCTCGTCGTGCACCTGCAATAGCATCTGCGCCGCGAGTTTTCTCTGCGCCAGCGCGCCCTCCATGCGGATCATGGCGCGGCGGATAATGTCGGCGGCGCTGCCTTGCAGCCGCGCGTTGATCGCGGCGCGCTCGTTGAAGGCGCGGATCGAGGCATTCGACGCCGCAATCTCCGGGTAGTGGCATTTGCGGCCGAACAGCGTTTCAACGTAGCCGTTTTTCTTGGCGAAGGCTTTGGTCGTCTCGATGTAATCGCGAATGCCGGGGAAGCGCTCGAAATATTTTTTGATGTAAGCGGCGGCCTCGTCGCGGGCGATGCCAAGCTGGTTGGCCAACCCAAAAGCGGAAATACCGTAGACGATGCCGAAATTGATCGCCTTGGCGCGGCGGCGCACTTCGGCGGGCATGTTCTTCACCGGCACGCCGAACATTTCGCTCGCCGTCATAGCATGAATATCGAGGCCTTCGCGGAAGGCCTTTTGCAGCGGTTCGATGCCGGCGATCTCGGCGAGGAGCCGCAGCTCGATCTGCGAATAATCGGCGGAGACGAGTTTCTCCCCGGGCGCGGCGATGAACGCGCGGCGGATCTTCCGGCCGTCCTCGGTGCGCACCGGTATGTTCTGCAAATTTGGGTCGGAGGACGACAGCCGCCCGGTCGTGGTGGAGGCGAGCGCATAATTGGTGTGAACGCGGTGCGTCGTCGGATTGACGAAGCCCGGCAGCGCGTCGGTGTAAGTCGATTTCAACTTCGACACCTGGCGCCAATCGAGAATCTTTTGCGGCAGCTTGTGGCCTTGCTCGGCCAATTCTTCCAGCGCCCGCGCGCCGGTCGACCATTGGCCAGTCTTGGTCTTGGTGCCGCCTTCGAGCTTGAGCTTGCCGAACAGGATGTCGCCGAGCTGTTTGGGGCTGCCGGGATTGACCGTCTCGCCGGCCAGCTCGTTGATCTCGACTTCGAGGCCCGCGGCTTCCTGAGCGAACTCGCCGGACAGCCGCGACAAGACCTGCCGGTCGATCGAGATGCCGCGCCGCTCCATATGCGCGAGCACGGCCAGCAGCGGCCGCTCCAGTGTCTCGTACACCGTCAGCACATGCTCGGCGGGAAGCCTGGCTCTCAACACCTGCCACAGCCGCAGCACGATGTCGGCCTGCTCGGCGGCGTATTCGGCCGCCTTGTCGATGGCGAGGCCGTCGAAGGTGATTCGGCTCTTGCCCGGCTTGAGCAGCGTGTCGATATCGACCGCGGCGTGCGTAAAAGTGCTCTCGGCGAGCGACTTAAGACTGTGGTTCTGCCGGCCGGCGTCGAGCGCATACGACATCAGCATGGTGTCGTCGTAGGGCGCGATCTCAATGCCGCGCAGCGCGAATATCTGCCAGGCGAATTTCAGGTCGTGGCCGATCTTGAGCACGCCCATGTCGGTGAAAAGCGGCTTGAGCGCTTCCAGCGCCGCGCGTTCGGGTATCTGGTCGGGCGCGACGTCGCCGCGGAACAGCCCGCCGGCGCCGCCCTCGCCGCCCTGCCGGTGTGACAGCGGCACGTAGCAGGCTTCGTTCGGCGCCACGGCCAACGAAAAGCCGCACAGTTCCGCCTGCATCGGATCGAGACTCGCGGCCGTCACGTCGATGGCGACCAAGCCGGAATCGCGCGCGCGTTCGATGAAGGCGTTGAGCCGCGGCAGGCTACGCACCGTCTCGTATTTGGTGCGGTCGAACTTGGCGTTGCGCGCGGCCGCAACCCGCGCCGCCGCGAGCGCCCGCGGCGTCGAAGAGAAATTCGCCGTTCGGTCGCCGCCTGCCGGCTGCCGCAACGTCATCCCTCCGCCCGTGAGGGGAAGGTTCATTTCCCCTCCCCCCGCGTGCGGAGCGCGTGGCGGGGAGGGGTCAGGGGTGGGGGGCCCTTCGATGCCGCCCCCAGCCCCGCCGGTGCTCCCCGTAAACCGCGTATCGGGTTCGATCTCGCCGGCTTCGATTTCGGAAAACTCCGCCACCCGCCGCATCAGCGAGTTGAATTCCATCGCCTTGAGGAAAGCGATAAGCCGCTTGTGATCGGGTTCGTGCACGGCAAGATCGCCGATCGGCACGGCAAGCTTGACGTGATCATCGAGCGTGACGAGCTTTTTCGACATTCGCGCCTTTTCGGCGTTCTCGATCAGCGATTGCCGCCGTTTCTCCTGCTTGATCTCGGCCGCGCGGGCGAGAAGCGTCTCCAGGTCGCCATATTCGCCGATGAGTTGCGCTGCGGTCTTGACGCCGATGCCAGGCACGCCCGGCACATTGTCGGTCGAATCGCCGATCAGCGCCTGCACTTCGATGACTTTTTCCGGCGGCACGCCGAATTTCTCGATCACCTCGGCGCGGCCGATCTTCTTGTCCTTCATCGTGTCAAACATGATCACGCGGTCGTTGACGAGCTGCATCAAATCCTTGTCCGAGGAGACGATGGTGGCGGTGGCGCCGGCCTCGCAGGCCTCGCGGACGTAGGTCGCGATCAGATCATCGGCCTCGAAGCCATCCTGCTCAAGGCAGGGCAGGTCGAAGGCGTGAACCGCTTCGCGGATGTACTTGAATTGCGGCTTCAGATCGTCGGGAGGGTCGGGCCGGTGCGCCTTGTAGTCGGCATACATCGCGGTGCGGAAGGTTTTTTCCGATTTATCGAAGACGACGGCAAGATGGGTCGGTTTCTCGTCCGCTTTCATGTCGCGCAAAAGCTTCCACAGCATGTTGCAGAAGCCGAACACGGCATTGAGCTGCAACCCGTCCGTCTTGCGGTTGATCGGCGGCAGTGCGTGATAGGCGCGGAAGATGTAGCCGGAGCCGTCGACGAGAAAGACGTGGTCGCCTTTCTTCAGCGGCTTGGCGGCGGCAGTGGTTTGCGATTTTTGTGCGGCGGGCATGATGACCGGTAATATAGTCGCTTCGCGCGAATTGGCACGGTGCAGTGGATAATTGCATGCCGCACATTCCCGCTTCCGTTACCCCCAGGCTTGACCCCGGGGTCCATGCGGCGGCGCGGCCGTATGGATTGCCGGATCAAGTCCGGCAATGACGATAATGGAATTTTCGCCATCGTTGCCGATCGACGCCGCGCTGCCGGAGCTGACGGCAGCGCTGCGCGCGCGCAACGCCGCCGTTCTGGTCGCCCCGCCGGGAGCCGGCAAGACCACGCGCGTGCCTTTGGCGCTTGCCGGCGAGGAATGGGCCGCAAACCGCCGCATCCTGGTGCTCGAGCCGCGCCGGCTCGCCGCCCGCGCCGCGGCCGAGCGGATGGCGAAGACCCTGGGTGAACGCGTCGGCGAAACGATCGGCTTGCGTGTGCGCTTCGGCTCGAAAGTTTCAGCGATGACCCGCATCGAAATCGTCACCGAAGGCATTTTCACCCGGCTCGTGCTCGACGACCCGATGCTTGAGGGCGTCGCCGGGGTCCTCTTCGACGAGTTCCACGAGCGTTCGCTCGACGCCGATCTCGGCCTCGCTTTGGCCCGCGACGTGCAAGGCGGATTGCGCGAGGATTTGCGGCTCCTCGTCATGTCGGCGACGATCGACGGCGCGCGCGTGGCCAGGCTCTTAGGCGACAACCTTTTGGGCGAGGCTCCCGTGGTCGCCGCCGAAGGCCGCGCCTTTCCGGTCGAGACGCGCTATCTCGGCCGTGACGCGCGGCCGATCGAGCCGCAAGTCGCCGACGCTATTTCGCGCGCGACGCGAAGCGATACCGGCTCCGTACTGGCGTTCCTCCCCGGCGCCGCTGAAATCCGCCGCACGGCGGGCCTGCTCGACGGCCGGCTCGATGCGGACGTCGATGTCGTCGCACTCTACGGAGCCCTCGCGGCCGACGAGCAGGTGCGCGCTATCGCGCCGGCGACTCCCGGCAGGCGCAAGATCGTGCTCGCCACCTCGATCGCGGAAACGTCGATCACCATCGAGGGTGTACGCATGGTCATCGACTGCGGACTCTCGCGCGTGCCGCGCTACGAGCCCGATGTCGGGGTGACGCGGCTCGAGACGGTGCGCGTCTCGCGCGCGGCGGCCGATCAGCGCCGCGGCCGCGCCGGCCGCACCCAACCCGGCATCTGCTACCGGCTGTGGGACGAGCCGCAGACCGCGGCGCTGGAAGCTTTTTCACGCCCCGAAATCCTTTCCGCCGATTTGTCCTCCTTCGCGCTCGATCTTGCCGTCTGGGGCAGCGGCCCCGAGCAACTGGCCTTCCTCGACCCGCCGCCACGCCCGGCGCTCGCCGAGGCCAATGGCTTGCTCGGCGAACTCGGCGCCGTCGACGGCGACGGCCGCATCACCGACGAGGGGCGAAAGCTGCGGCGTCTGCCGTTGCCGCCGCGGCTCGCGCGCATGGTGGTCGATGCCGCCGCCGTTGGCGCGGCGCTACCGGCCGCCGAGATCGCCGTCCTCATCGGCGAACGCGGCCTCGGCGGCGACGACGCGGACCTGACCATTCGCCTCGAGGCTTTGCGCCGCGACCGCGCGCCACGCGCACGCGATGCCCGCGCCATGGCCGCACGCTGGGCAGAGGTCGCAGCCCCCACCCCTGACCGGTCCCCACAAGCGGGAGGGGAAATAAGTGTGGGCGCGTTGCTCGCTCTCGCTTACCCGGAGCGCATCGCCAAAAACCGCGGCGGCGCGGCGGGCGCCTTCGTGCTCGCCAACGGCCGCGGCGCGCAAATCGGTCCCGCATCCGCGCTTGCCCGCGAGCCCTATCTCGCCGTGGCCGAACTAACCGGCAGCGCCGCCGCGGGCCGCATCCTGCTGGCGGCACCGATCGCGCTCGCCGAGATCGAGACGCGCTTTGCCGACCGCATCGTCACGCGCGAGGAGATCGCCTTCGATCCGGCGGCGGCGAGTCTGCGCATGCGCCGCTTCCGGCGACTTGGCGCGATAGCACTCGGCGAGCAGCCGATGCCGGTGGGCGCGAACGAGGAGGCCGCGCGCATGCTGGCCGAAGGTATCGCGCGGCTTGGTATCGACCGGCTGCCGTGGACGAACGTGCTTCGGCAATGGCGCGACCGCGTCATGTTCTTGCAACAAGCCTTGGTGCCTAAGGGCGAAGGCAACGAATGGCCGGATTTATCCGATGCCGCGCTCGCCGCCGATATCGACTGGCTGGCGGCGGCGTTCGCCGGTAAGACTTCATTGGCCGAGCTTTCCGCCGACGAGCTCGCCGCCGCGCTCGCTGCACGTCTGCCCTTCCCGCTGCGCCGACGGCTCGACGCCGAAGCGCCGACGCATTTCGAAGCGCCCACCGGGTCGCGCGTGCCGATCGATTATGAGGCGGACGGCGGCCCGAAGATCGCAATCCGCGTGCAAGAGCTTTTCGGGCTCGACCGCCATCCGGTGATCGCCGGCGGCAGAATTCCGCTCCTGGTCGAGCTCCTTTCTCCGGCGCATCGGCCGGTGCAGATGACCCGCGACCTGCCCGGTTTCTGGCGCGGCAGCTATGCAGCGGTGCGCGCGGAGATGCGCGGCCGCTATCCGAAGCACCCGTGGCCCGAAAATCCGATCGCGGCCAACGCAACCAGGCGCGCCAAGCCACGAAAATAGTGCGGTAGATTTGAAGTTCCTACGATTGCGGCTCTTGCGCCAGGTTGTGGGTCGGGCGAATTCAGGCGAACAGCGGTCGCAGGCGCGGATGACGCGTGACCAACGGCATGCGTTCGACCAACCCGTCGAGACTCCAAACCTAGCCGGCGTGACGCGCCTGCCATCAGGGTAGACAATCGCGGCAACGTCAGTCGAACTTAGGGTTCGACCGTCCGCCGACAGGAGTCTGTGTAATATTGACCAGGCGAAACGAAATCGCTCCCTCCTGGCATCAGCGTGGAACCTTGAGATTTTCTGCCGATGTCTTTCCCTTATTTGCGACTTCGTCGTATTCGACGACCTGCCCCTCATTCAGACCGCTGAGACCGGCCTTCTCGACAGCCGAGATATGGACGAACACATCTTTTCCGCCCCCACCCTCAGGCTGAATAAATCCGTACCCTTTTTGCGAATTGAACCACTTCACCGTACCGCGTGCCATTGCCGACTCCTCAAGTTGACGACCAACACTAGCGCCGCAAGAGCCAGATGCCAACCGAGGCGTTGGATATCTTGATCGTGGCGAAGCTTGGTGAGCGGATTCTATACGGAATCCCCCAGGGGCGCAGCGTGACATGCGTGTTTACGAGGAGGTGTCGGGTGGCGCTGAGGCGCGAACGTTTACCAGGCCAAAACCACCCGTGGCCTTAGAATCCGATCGCGGCGACCGCCACGCGGCGCGCCAAGCGCCGCGGCGAATAATGGTGTAGGTTCGACGCGAGCGACGGATCGTCGATGCCAATGTCTGCCCCGCGCCTGCCCGTGGCCCTGGTCGGCTTGCGTGCTGCCGGGGTCGGTGTCGCTCGCGATCCGGCTGCTGATACTCTCGGGCCTCTACATCACGCTGTTCGGACCGCGCAACGAGAACGTGTCCTACCTGGTGGCGACGTCGGGAATTTCCGCGCTCGCGTCCTGATCCTGCTGCGCGACGTCGCCGATCTGCGCGGCCATAGCGTGCCAGGCCCTCGGCTTCGTGGTGAGCGTGCCAGTCGACGTGGTGACCAAGCCCGCGCTCACGCTCGTTATCTACGTCTGAGCCGCCGCCCTGATGGCGCGGCCGCACCGCTGGTGCACGCTCGCCGGCGGCGAGGTGTCGTCAACAAGCACCGATGAAACTCGAACGATTGCGCAACGATTCCCGCACCCTAAATTGTCAGAGTTTTCCAACGCTGAGCCGTTAGCGTTCCTTACGCGCACCTGTGGTTGGACGGCGGCGCAGTGGAACAATAAGTTGCTTTGGGCTATTGCTCCGGCGGACGTTCCGGAGATTAAATGTTTCCCAAGCCCAAGCCGTTCCTAAAACCCAACACCTACGCCTATGAATCCGAGCCGATGGTGAAAGCCACCGGCTTTCGCGAATACGACGCGCGCTGGCTGTTCGGCAGCGAGATCAATCTAATGGGCGTCGAGGCGCTAGGCCTCGGTCTCGGCACGCTGATCCAGGAGCTCGGCGTGAAGCCGCGAATCGTCACCGGCCACGATTTTCGCTCCTACTCGGCGTCGATCAAGATGGCGCTCACCAACGGACTCATGGCCGCGGGCTGCAAG
Organism: Xanthobacteraceae bacterium; assembly: GCA_050012575.1. GTDB lineage: Bacteria > Pseudomonadota > Alphaproteobacteria > Rhizobiales > Xanthobacteraceae > BOG-931. The sequence goes on from JBEKGX010000020.1 coordinate 54,629, forward strand.
GTGCACGACATCGGGCTCGCGGTGACACCGATGGCCTATTTCGCCCAGTTCGACCTCGATTTGCCGTGCGTCGCCATGGTCACGGCTTCGCATAATGACAATGGCTGGACCGGCGTGAAGATGGGCGTGGACCGCCCGCTTACCTTCGGCCCCGATGAAATGGCGCGGCTCAAAGACATCGTGCTCAACGGCCGCTTCAAGATGAAGGACGGCGGCGCCTATGAATTCGTTGAGAATTTTCCGGCGCGTTATATCGCCGATCTCACCAACAGGCCGAAGCTCAAGCGCCGCCTCAAAGTGGTCTGCGCCTGCGGCAACGGCACGGCGGGCGCGTTTGCGCCGCAGGTGCTGCAAGCGGTCGGCTGCGAGGTGGTGCCGCTCGACTGCGAACTCGATCATACTTTTCCGCGCTACAATCCCAACACCGAAGACATGAAAATGCTGCACGCCATGCGCGACGCCGTGCTGGCCCACAAGGCCGACGTGGCGTTGGGCTTCGACGGCGACGGCGATCGCTGCGGCGTGGTCGACAACGAGGGCCAAGAGATTTTCGCCGACAAGGTCGGCGTCATGCTCGCGCGCGATATTTCCGCTTCGCATAAGAACGCGCTGTTCGTCGCCGACGTGAAATCGACCGGGCTGTTTGCCACCGATCCCGTGCTGATCAAAAACGGCGCCAGGACTGATTACTGGAAAACCGGGCATTCCTACATGAAGCGCCGGGTCAACGAGATCGGCGCCATCGCCGGGTTCGAAAAATCCGGCCACTTCTTCTTCAATAAGCCGTTCGGCCGCGGCTATGACGACGGGCTCATTTTCGCGCTCGCCGTCTGCGACATGCTCGACCGCAGTCCGCAAAAGAGTATGGCGGACCTTAAAAAAGCGCTGCCGAAAACCTGGGGCTCACCGACCATGTCGCCGCATTGTGCCGACGAGGAGAAGTACGGCGTGGTCGATGCCGTGGTGAAGCACTTCGAGGCGGAGATGAAGAAGGGCGGCAAGGTCGCCGGCCTGACGATCCGCGATCTGGTCACGGTCAACGGCGTGCGCGTAACAGTCGAAGACGGCACCTGGGGCCTGGTGCGCGCCTCGTCGAACAAGCCGGAACTCGTCGTCGTCGTCGAAAGCCCGGTGTCGCAGGCGCGCATGCGCGAGATGTTTGAGGCGGTCGACGCGGTGCTGCGCACGCACAAGGAAGTCGGCGAATACAATCAGAAGATTTAAGAGCGTGTGCCGTCACCCTGAGGTGGCCGCGAAGCGGCCCTCGAAGGATGCATGGCCCTGGCCGTCGCCCTTCGCTAGGGTGACGAGAATTTCTACACCTCCTGATACACGTCGATCTCCAGCCCACCCGGCAGCATGGCGCGCCAGCCTTGCAGGTAGGCTTGAAAGCGCATGTCGCCGGCGATCGATTGCCGGTTGAGCTCGAAGCTTTCCGGCGTTTCGTACTCGATCACCTGGATGAATTTCGCCGGGTCGTCGGCGTTGCGCAGCAATTTGAGCTCAGCGTTGCCGAACGCCTGATAGAACGGGGCCGATGCCTTGATCATGGTGATCAGCTGGCCGGAATCCGCGCCCGGCAATGTGAACCGCAAATGCAGCGTACGCCGGACCTTTGGTTCTTCGTTATCCATCGCTTGGCATCCCTCAATTGCGGCGGGGCGGCGCTGCGCCGGCGCCCGCTTCCGCCTTTATGCTCTACTTAAACGTCTCACGGAACGCGTGCGCCGGATAGACGCCGAGGATCTTCAACGATTTCGGTTGCGAGACGAACTCCAGTTCTTCGAACGCCAGTTCGAGCGCGCGATCCTTCGGATGGCCCTGCACGTCGGCGTAGAACTGGGTGGCGGCGAAGCTGCCGTCGACCATGTAGCTTTCCAGCTTGGTCATGTTGACGCCGTTGGTGGCGAAGCCACCCAGCGCTTTGTAGAGCGCGGCCGGAATGTTGCGCACCTCAAAGACGAAGGTGGTGAGCACCCGCCGCTCCTTGCGGCCGGCCCATTTCGGCTTGCGCGCGAGCACGACGAAGCGCGTGGTGTTGTGCTTGGCGTCGGCGACGTCCTTTTTCAGGATCTTCAGGCCGTAGATCTTGGCCGCCAGCTTTGTTGCCAGCGCCGCACGCGAACGGTCGCGCGCTTCGGCAACTTCGCGCGCGGCGCCGGCAGTATCTGCGGCGACGACCGCTTTGAGGCCGAGCTTGCGGATGATGTCGCGGCACTGGCCGAGCGCATGCACGTGGCTCTCGACCGTGCGGATCGTCTTGAGTGTCGCGCCTTTCGGCGCCATCAACTGATGCTGCACTGGCAGGAACCATTCCGCTACGATGTTGAGCCCCGACCTCGGCATCAAGTGATGGATGTCCGCCACCCGGCCGGCCACCGAATTGTCGATCGGGATCATGGCCAGCGCGGCACGGCCGCTGCGCACAGCCGCGAAAGCGTCTTCAAACGTCGGACACGGCAATGGCGTGTATTTCCGGTAGGCCTGGTTGCAGGCGATGTGCGAATTGGCGCCTAGTTCGCCCTGGAATGCGATCTTTTTGCGTTTGCTCATGACCGTCCCGATAGCATAGCGCGCGCTCGAGCCAAATCCTCCGGAGTGTCGACGCCGAGGGGCGCTGTATCGACGATCGCCACATCGATCCGCATGCCAGCTTCCAGCGCGCGCAGTTGCTCGAGCTTTTCGCGCTTTTCCAGCGGCGAAGGCGCCAGCGTCACGAAACGTTCGAGCGCGGCGCGGCGAAAGGCGTAGAGCCCGATGTGATGGTAGAGCGGCCCCTCGCCATGGGGGGCGGTGGCGCGGGTAAAGTAGAGCGCCCGCAACCGCCGCGGCGCCACCGGCGTACCCACCACCTTGACCACGCCGGGGTTATCGCGTTCGTCGGCGCGCGTAATCTCCGCCGCGGGCGTCGCGATATCCACAGCCGTGTCGGCGAGGAGCGCCACCGCGGCAGCGATAGCGGAAGGCTCCAGCGTCGGCAGATCGCCTTGCACGTTGACGACGATAGTCGCCCTGCCGCCCGGATCGATCTTGCCGAGCGCCTCGAAGATGCGGTCGGAGCCGGAGGCGTGGTCAGCGCGTGTCATGACCGCGCGCCCGCCGGCCTTGTGCACCACGGTTTCAATCTCCGGCGAATCGGTAGCGACCACCACCGGGCCGACCGCGGCGGCCTCAGCGCGGCGCAGCACGCGCACGATCATCGGCGTTCCGGCGATGTCGGCGAGCGGCTTGCCCGGCAGCCTGGTCGCGGCCATGCGGGCTGGAATGAGAATGAGAACGTCAGTCATCGCTTAGGGTTGCAAGACGCGCGGCAAACCGGCTATCTCTGCGCTGCCCCTCCCTCTGCCGCTGCGGAGCCATTCAGCGATGGATTCGTTCAAAATCAACAAGATTCTCGGCGCCCTGCTGGGAACATGCCTCTTCCTGCTCGCCGTGCATATCGCCTCCGGAGCGATCTTCACCTCGCCGGTGCCGGCGAAGCCCGGTTACGAGATCGCGGTCAAGGAAGAGGCCGGCCAGCAGGCGGCGGCCAAGCCGGCGGAACAGCCGATCGAAAACCTCCTGGCCAGCGCTTCGGTGGAACATGGCGCGCAAGTCGCCAAGCAGTGTACGATTTGCCACAACTTCCAAGAGGGCCAGGGCCCGAAGGTCGGCCCCGATCTCTATGGCGTCGTCGGCCGGCCCGTCGCCTCCGTGCCGGGCTTCAACTATTCGGCGGCGTTGAAGGCGATGGGCGGCACCTGGACCTTCGATGCGCTGAACAAATGGCTGACCGATCCGCGTAACGACGTTCCGGGCACCGCCATGACCTTCGCCGGCCTGCAAAACGAAAAGCAGCGCGCCGACGTCATCGCCTACCTCAATTCGCTGTCCAAGAATCCGCTGCCGATGCCGACGGCGGCCGCTAATCCGACGGCGGCTGCGCCGGCCAATCCGCCAGCCGCTGCTGCGCCGGCCAATCCGCCGGCCGCTGCTGCGCCGGCCAATCCGCCAGCCATTGCTGCGCCGACCAATCCGCCGGCCGCGGCTGCGCCGGCCAATCCGCCAGCCACTGCTGCGCCGGCCAATCCGCCGGCCGCTGCTGCGCCGGCCAATCCGTCGGCCGCTGCTACGCCGGCCAATCCGTCGGCCGCCGCAGCGCCCGCCCAGCCTAGCGCGCCGAGCTCCGCGCCGAAGGAATAAGCGTTAGCGCCGTTGCCCGCGCCACGGACGCACGGGGATGTGAAGTCCATTTCGTCGCGGCACGGGCCAGCACTCTGGCGCCGCAATTGAAAAGCACATAATCACGCGGCGTCCGTAGGGTGGGCTCCGCGCCGTGATGCTTACCTGCGTGGGCAAAATCGTCCAGCCGCGGCGCCCACGCGGCAGCATGGGAGCAGAAGATTTTACCCACCCTACTTCTTGGTCGGAGCAATTAAGTGAATCGCCGAACCCTGCTCGCCTCCGCCCTGTTCGCGCTCGGCGCTCCTCGGCTTCCCCTCCCCGCCTGGACCGACCCTGCGCAGGCGCAGGAACCGGCCGCAAACGCTGTTTGGCGGCACGGGCTTTCGCTGTTCGGCGACCTCAAATATCAACCCGGCTTCAAGCAGTTCAACTACGTCAATGCCGCCGCGCCCAAAGGCGGCGTGGCGCGACAGACCGCGATCGGCACCTACGACAATTTCAATGTGGCGGTCGCCGGCGTCAAAGGCTCGCTGGTGACCGGGATCGACTTCATCTACGACACGCTCCTGGTCTCGGCGCTCGACGAAGTGTCGAGCGAGTATGGGCTCCTTGCCGACGCGATCAGCTATCCGGTGGATTTTTCTTCCGCCTCCTATCGGCTGCGCCCGCAGGCGAAGTGGCATGACGGAGAACCGGTCACGCCCGATGACGTGATCTTTTCCTTCAGTGCATTCAAAAAATACAGCCCGCAGCTCGCCGCCTATTACCGTCACGTCGTCAAGGTGGAGAAAACCGGCGAGCGTGAGATCGCATTTACCTTCGACTCGCCGGGTAATCGCGAATTGCCGCAGATCGTCGGCCAGCTTCTTGTGCTACCGAAGCATTGGTGGGAGGGCACCGACAAGAACGGCAACAAGCGCGACGTCGGCGCCACCACGCTGGAGCCGCCGCTAGGTTGCGGCGTCTATCGCATCAAGGAATTTTCGCCCGGCCGCAACGTCGTCTATGAGCGCGTGAAGGGCTATTGGGGCGAACAGCTCAACGTCAATGTCGGCCGCGACAACTTCGACGAGCTGCGGTTCGAATATTTTCGCGACACCACCGTGGCGCTCGAAGCATTCAAGGCGGACACCGTCGATTGGCGCGCCGAGAACAGCGCCAAGAACTGGGCCACGGCTTACGACTTCCCCGCGGTCAACGACAAACGCGTCGTCCTCGAGGAATTTGTTATCAACAACATCGGCGTGATGCAGGCCTTCGCCTTCAACACCCGCCGCGCCAAATTCCAGGATCCGCGCGTCCGGCTCGCCTTCAATTTCGCCTTCGACTTCGAGGAGATGAACAAGCAGATCTTTTTCGGGCAGTACAAGCGCATCGCCAGTTATTTCCAGGGCACCGAGCTTGCGTCGAGCGGATTGCCGGCGGGGCGGGAACTCGAAATCCTGGAAACGGTGCGCGACAACGTCCCCGCGGAGGTTTTCACCACAGTCTATTCCAATCCGGTCGGCGGCAATCCGCAGGCGGTACGCGGCAATTTGCGCGAGGCGGTGCGGCTGTTCAAGGAAGCAGGCTACGAAATACGCAACGAACGGCTGGTCAACGGCAAGACCGGCGAGCCGTACACGATCGAATTCCTCGCCGATGACCCGAGCTTCGAGCGGGTCTTTTTGTTCTACAAGCCCTCGCTCGATCGGCTCGGCGTCGGCGTGACGGTGCGCACCGTCGACGACGCGCAGTACGAGAACCGGCTGCGGAGCCGGGATTTCGACGTCATCACGGCGTCCTGGGGCGAATCGCTGTCGCCCGGCAACGAGCAGCGCGGTTATTGGGGCTCGCAGGCAGCCGACCAGCCGGGCTCGCTCAACCTGGTCGGCATCAAAAACCCCGCCGTCGACGCCATGATCGATCAGGTCATTTTCGCCAAGAGCCGCGACGATCTTGTCGCCGCCACCAAGGCGCTCGACCGTGTGCTGCTCTGGAACCACTACGTCGTGCCGCAATGGACCTATGGCAAAGTGCGCAGCGCGCGTTGGGACCGCTTCGGTCGCCCCGATCCGTTGCCGAAATACGGCGCGTCCGGGTTCCCGATGGTGTGGTGGTGGGACGCCGACAAAGCAGCGAAGACGGGCAGCCGACAGTGAAAGCCGTATGCACTCCGAGCGTCATTCCGGAAGCCGCCAAGTGGCTGTCCTTCGGGCCGCCCCGGAATGACGCATGCGGATAGCCCGCGGCGCCATGCCCAACTTAACCCGCCGACGCGTTCTCACGCTCGCTGTTGGAGTGGCGGCCGCAGCGACAAGTCCGGGCATGCGCACTGCCAACGCCGACGCGGATATCGAATCCCACGGCCTCTCGGCGTTCGGCGATCTCGCCTATCCGGTCGACTTCCGGCACTTCCATTACCTCGATCCGCTGGCACCGAAGGGCGGAACGTTCTCGCAAATCGGCCCGAACCGGCAATTCAACCAGAACTTCCTGACCTTCAACTCACTCAACAGCTACATCCTCAGGGGCGACGCGGCGCAGGGCATGGAGTTGACCTTCGCCACGCTGATGGTGCGCTCCGGTGACGAGCCCGACGCAATGTATGGCCTCGCCGCCGCGAAAGTCGCCCGCTCGGCCGACGGCCTCACCTATCGGTTCTTGCTGCGGCCCGAGGCTAGTTTCCACGACGGCGCGCGGCTCACCGCCGATGACGTCGCCTTCTCGCTCAATCTCCTCAAGGAGAGGGGCCATCCGCTGATCACCCAATCTTTGCGCGATTTCACCGGCGCCAAAGCGAGCGATGACGCGAGCGTGGTTGTCACCTTTGCGCCGAACCGCGCCCGCGACGTGCCGCTCCTGGTCGCCGGCCTGCCGATCTTTTCCCGCGCCTATTACACGACTAGGCCGTTCGATGAATCGACGCTCGAAACGCCGCTCGGCTCCGGCGCCTACAAGGTCGGCCGCTTCGAGCCCGGCCGCTTCATCGAGTTCGAGCGCGTCAAGGCTTGGTGGGGCGCCGATTTGCCGGTCGCCCGCGGCCAGAACAATTTCGACATCGTGCGCTTCGAATATTATCGCGACCGCGAGGTCGGGTTCGAAGGCTTCACCGCCGGAAACTATCTCTTCCGCGAGGAATTCACCTCGCGCACCTGGGCGACGCGCTACGACTTCCCCGCGATCAAGGATGGCCGCGTCAAAAAGGACATCATTGCCGACGACACGCCATCCGGCGCGCAAGGCTGGTTCATCAATATGCGGCGCGCAAAATTCGCCGACCGGCGTTTGCGCGAAGCGCTCTGCGACGCCTTCGATTTCGAATGGACCAACAAGACCATCATGTACGGCTCCTACGACCGCACCATCTCGGTATTCCAGAACTCCGACATGATGGCGGCAGGCTTGCCGGGCGCCGACGAGCTGGCTTTACTCGAACCGTTCCGCGGGCGCGTGCCCAACGAGGTATTCGGCGAGCCCTACGTGCCGCCGGTGTCGGACGGCTCCGGCGCGGACCGCGCGTTGCTGCGCCGGGCCTCGCAGCTCCTCAAAGACGCCGGCTGTGTCGTCAAGGACGGCAAGCGGGTGCTGCCCGACGGACAAGCGATCGGCATCGAGTTCCTCATCGACGAGCCGACATTCGAGCCGCACCACATGCCGTTCATCAAAAATCTCAACGTGCTCGGCATCGACGCCTCGTTGCGTATCGTCGATCCGGTGCAATACCGCGCGCGGCGCGACGGCTTCGACTTCGACATCACCGTCGATCGCTTCAGCTTTTCATCCACGCCCGGCGATTCGCTGCGATCGTTTTTCTCGTCGCAGGCGGCGGCGCTGAAGGGATCGAATAACCTCGCCGGCATGGCCGATCCGGCCATCGACGCATTGATCGATGCCGTCATCGCCGCGCCGACGCGGCCGGCGCTGGTCACCGCCTGCCGTGCGCTAGACCGCATCATCCGCGCCGGCCGCTACTGGATTCCGCATTGGTACAAGCCTTCGCACTGGATCGCTTATTGGGACGTTTTCGGCAGGCCGGCCGCGCAGCCGCGCTATTTCCGCGGCATCCCGGAAACCTGGTGGTACGACCGCGACAAGGCAGCGAAAATCCATCGGGCGGGGTAATCGGGCGTCATGGCCGGACTTGTTCCGGCCATCCACGTCTTTAATGTTGCCGCGAAACCAAGCCGTGGATGCCCGGCACAGGGCCGGGCATGACGGATTAAACATCGGGAACGAAATGACCGCCTACATCGTCCGCCGCCTTCTGTTCATGATCCCCACGATCTTCGGGATCATGCTGGTGTCGTTCGTGGTCGTGCAGTTCGCCCCCGGCGGTCCGGTGGAGCGCATCATCGCGCAGCTCTCCGGCAACGATACCGGCGCGACCTCGCGGATTTCCGGCTCGGCCGGCGGCGACTTCGGCTCGCGTGGCGCGCTGCAAACCGGCGCGCAAATGGACATCAACGCCAAATATCGCGGCGCGCAGGGCCTCGATCCCGAATTCGTCAAGAGCCTGGAAAAGCAGTTTGGCTTCGACAAGCCGGCCTACGAGCGCTTTTTCCTCATGCTATGGAACTATGCGCGCTTCGACTTCGGCAAGAGCTATTTCCGCGACGTCAGCGTGCTCGAGCTGATCAAGGAGAAGCTGCCGGTCTCAATCTCGCTCGGCATCTGGATGACTCTTCTGAGCTATCTGATTTCGATCCCGCTCGGCATCCGCAAGGCCGTGCGCGACGGCTCGCAGTTCGACGTGTGGACTTCCGGCGTCATCATCGTCGGCTACGCCATCCCCGGATTCCTGTTCGCGATCCTGCTCATCATTCTGTTCGCCGGCGGCTCCTTCTTCGACATCTTTCCCCTGCGCGGGCTCACCTCCGACGGCTGGTCGCAATTTCCCTGGTGGCAGAAAATTCTCGACTATTTTTGGCACCTGACGCTGCCGATCGTGTCCATGGGGCTCGCCGCCTTCGCCACCATGACGCTGCTCACAAAAAATTCGTTCCTCGAGGAATTGCGCAAACAATACGTGCTCACCGCGCGCGCCAAGGGCTGTTCCGAGCGGCAAGTGCTCTACGGCCACATTTTTCGTAACGCCATGCTGCTGGTCGTCGCCGGCTTTCCCGGAGCGTTCGTCAGCGCGTTCTTCGCCGGCGCGCTGCTGATCGAGACCATCTTCTCGCTCGATGGGCTCGGCCTGTTGAGCTTCGAGAGCGTGCTCAACCGCGACTACCCAGTGGTGTTCGCCAACCTTTACATCTTCGCGCTCGTCGGGCTGATCGTGAACCTGATCTCCGATCTGACCTACACCTGGATCGATCCGCGCATCGATTTCGAGACGCGGGAGGTGTGAGTTGGACGTCAAGACCCGCGCCGACGAAGCGATCGAGCCGGCCGGCGATGGCGGGATCAAGCCGCCGATGCGACTTACGCCGGATGCCGAGCCGACCGGACCCCTTGGGCTGGCGCCCTCGCCGCGGCGGTACGCGCTGTCGCAGATCAACAAACGGCGCTGGCGAAACTTCAAGACCAACCGGCGCGGCTATTGGTCGTTGTGGGTCTTCCTCGTGCTGTTTGTCATTACGCTGTTCGCGGAATTAATCGCCAACGACAAGCCGCTCTATATCGACTACCAGGGCAAATCCTACTTTCCCGTTTTCTTTACTTATCCGGAAACCACGTTCGGCGGCGACTTCGAGACCGCGACCGACTATCGCGATCCTTATTTGCAAAAGCTGATCGCGGACAAAGGCGGCACGATGATCTGGCCGCCGATCCGCTATTCATATGATACGCACAATCTCGATCTGCCGACGCCGGCGCCGTCGAAACCGACCTGGCTCCTCACGGAGAAGGAATGCAAATCGGTGGTCGAACGCAAAGGCCTCAACGGCTGTAACGACCTCGAATACAACTGGGTCGGCACCGACGATGAGGGCCGCGACGTGCTGGCGCGCATGATCTACGGCTTCCGCGTCTCGGTCCTGTTCGGTCTTATTCTGACGATCGTCTCATCGATCATCGGCGTCGCCGCCGGCGCCGTGCAGGGTTATTTCGGCGGCTGGACCGACCTTCTGTTCCAGCGCTTCATCGAAATCTGGACCTCGGTGCCGGAGCTTTATCTGCTGCTCATCATCTCATCGGTGCTGGTGCCCGGTTTCTTCGTGCTGCTCGGCATTCTTTTGTTGTTTTCCTGGGTCCGGCTGGTCGGCTTGGTGCGCGCCGAGTTCCTGCGCGGCCGCAACTTCGAATACATCCAGGCGGCACGCGCGCTCGGCGTCTCCAACGCCGTCATCATGTTCCGCCACCTGTTGCCGAACGCCATGGTGGCGACGTTGACGTTCCTGCCGTTCATCATGTCGTCGTCGGTGATGACGCTCACCGCACTCGATTTCCTCGGCTTTGGGCTGCCGCCCGGATCGCCCTCGCTCGGCGAGCTTCTGTCTCAGGGCAAAGCCAACGTGCAGGCGCCGTGGCTTGGACTGACCGGCTTCTGCACCGTGGCGCTGATGCTGTCGCTGCTCATCTTCATCGGCGAGGCCGTGCGCGACGCCTTCGATCCGCGAAAGACGTTCACATGAGCGCCGAGCCCCTTCTCTCCGTCCGCGATCTCTCCGTCGCCTTCAGCCATGGAACAGACGGCGGACCGGAAACGCTGGCCGTCGACCGCATCTCGTTCGACATCGGCAAGGGCGAGACCGTGGCGCTGGTCGGCGAATCCGGCTCCGGCAAATCGGTGACGGCTTTGTCAATCTTAAAGCTCCTGCCCTATCCGGCGGCGCGCCATCCGTCGGGCGCCATCACGTTCAAGGGCCGCGAGATACTGCAACTTGCCGAACGCGACATGCGGCGCGTGCGCGGCGACGACATCACCATCGTCTTCCAGGAGCCGATGTCTTCGCTCAATCCGCTGCACACGATCGAGAAACAGATTGGCGAGATTTTGCTGCTGCATCGCGGCCTCACCGGCGCGGCGGCGCGAGCCCGGACGCTCGAAGTGCTCCACCAGGTCGGCATTCCCGATCCGCAAAGCCGCCTCGGCAGCTACCCGCACCAGCTTTCCGGCGGCCAGCGCCAGCGCGTCATGATCGCCATGGCGCTCGCCAATGAGCCCGATCTGCTCATTGCCGACGAGCCGACCACCGCGCTCGACGTCACCGTGCAGGCGCAAATCATCGAGCTGTTGCAGGAAATCCAGCAGCGGCTCGGCATGTCGCTTCTGTTCATCACCCACGATCTCGGCATCGTGCGCAAGATCGCGCAGAAGGTGTGCGTGATGAAGGACGGCAAGATCGTCGAGCAGGGCGCCGTCGAGCGCGTGTTTGCGGCGCCTACGCATCCCTATACGCGCGCGCTGCTCGCCGCCGAGCCAAAGCCCGATCCCGCCCCGCCGCAACCCGACGCGCCGATGGTCTTGCAGGCGACCGACCTCAAGGTCTGGTTTCCGATCAAGCGCGGTCTGATGCGCAAGGTCGTCGGCCACATCAAGGCCGTCGACGGCGTTAGCGTCGAGCTGCGCAAGGGCGAAACGCTCGGCGTCGTCGGCGAATCGGGTTCCGGCAAGACCACGTTGGGCTTAGCCATCCTGCGCCTGATTTCCTCGCAGGGGCCGATCGTCTTCATGGGCCACGCGCTGCAAGGCTTGCGCTTCAAGCAAATGCGGCCATTCCGCCGCGATATGCAGATCGTGTTCCAGGACCCTTACGGCTCGCTGTCGCCGCGGCTGTCGGTCGCCGAGATCATCAAGGAGGGGCTACAGGTGCACCATCCGCAAATGGCCGAGCGCGAGCGCGACGAGCGGGTGATCCGGGCGCTCGGCGACGTTGGGCTCGATCCGGCGACGCGCTTTCGCTTCCCGCACGAATTTTCCGGCGGTCAGCGGCAACGCATCGCGGTGGCGCGCGCGATCGTGCTCGAGCCGACCTTCGTCGTGCTCGACGAGCCGACCAGCGCGCTCGATATGCTCATTCAGTCGCAGATGGTCGATCTGCTGCGCGAGCTGCAAAAGCGGCGCAATCTGACTTATCTCTTCATCTCGCACGATCTGCGCGTCGTCGCCGCGCTGGCGAGTAGGCTTGTGGTGATGCGGCACGGCAAGGTGGTCGAGGCCGGCGCCGCCGCCGACCTGTTCAAGAATCCCAAGAGCGATTATACGCGCGCGCTGTTCGCCGCCGCGTTCAATCTGGAAACCGCGCCTACCGGCGTGGTGGCGCAGTAAGACCGCCGACGCGGTCAGGCGCCGCTCGCCCGCCGCTCGCGCAAATGCCACCAGACCACGGCGCCGATTCCGATCACCACCGCCGCAAGCAGCACCAACAGCAACGCCGAATTTTCGATCCAGGCGATCGCCGGAATGCCAAACGCCATGATCAGCCCGAGCAGGCAGACCTGCCAGGAGAAGATATGCACGCCGGCGGTGAAGGTGCCGAGCGCCAGCAGGGTGAAGATGGCGAGTCCCGTTGACTCGGCGTTGAACACCCTTTGCACGCTGGCCAAGAACACCATGTTCATCACCAGCAGAAACGCCAGCCAGTGCAACACCTGCGTCCCGATCAGCCGCAGCCGCGCCGTATTGTCGTTGGCGCTTGGCCATCCATACCAGACGCAAACGAGCCCGATGATCGGCGCCAGTATCTCCCAATAGATCAAGATCGGGTGTTTCGAAAAACTCGTATAGCCGACGCCGCCGATGGTCAGGAGCAGCACCAGGCTGAACGGCAGTTCCCTGATCCAAAAGCTCACATGCGGCGATTGGTGCAAGGGGTGCACGTGCGGAACGGATAAATGTTCGGCCGGGCCTGGCTCGGTGTTGCTCATCGGCGCTGCTCCAAGCTCTAAAGGTAGATCAACCGGGGTGACAACGCTACCGGCTACGGCGAAAGCCGCCGCACGCTTGTAATCTCGCAACCCGCGCCGCGGATGCGGGCGACCGCGTCGGCGATCGGCTCGATCGTGACCGCCATGTGGAAGGCGTTGGCGTGAATAAAGGTGGCGTGGTCGCGCGCGATGCCGACGTGACCCTTCCAGAATATGAAGTCGCCGCGTCGCAAATCGGAGACATCGGCGGCTGCACCGAGCGCCTGTTCCTGCATATCGCTGTCGCGCGGACATGCAATGCCGCATGCGTTGAGCGCAATCTGCACCAGCCCGGAGCAGTCGAGGCCGAGCATGGTCTTGCCGCCCCACAGATAAGGCACACCGACGAAGCGCTCGGCCACGGCCACGAAATCCGGCGGATAGGTCTCGATCGCGGCAAGATGCACCGCCGGCACAAAGACGCCCGATCCGGTCACCGCGAACGGCTCCTCGAGGCGGGCGATGGCAAGGCGCGCGCCGAACGGCAACGCTTCGAGAGGCGGCGCCTTGATCGAGGGGACGGAAAAAACGAACGTCCGCAACGCTACGACCTTGTGCGTCGGCGGCGGCCCGGGCGGCGTCAGCGCGTTCGCCGGCAGCCAGCCGACATAGCCGTCCGCCGCGAGCTGGCCCCAGGCCCAGCCTTCGCCGTTCGTGTCGTAGATGGTGACGCGCTCGCCCTTGAGCGCTTGCGTTGCGAGTGGCGCATCGGGCGCCGGCTCGTGGCACAGCGGCGCCTGGGGCTCGATCACGTCGTAAGCGCGGCCCTCGACGTAGCGCGGCGCCGCCACTTTGCCCTCAAGCTCCTTCGCCGCGAGATCGGCGCGGGCCGGCGTCAGGCGAGGGTCGAAGGCGCGCATCGCTTTCCGCCCCTAGCCGTAGCGCTCGGCCAGCAGCGCGTAGCAAGCGCGCGCGGCCTGGCATTCACCGCCCTCGGGCCGGCCCGGTTTCGCCGTCGGCGTCCAGGCGAACAGGTCGAAATGCACCCACGACTTGGCGGTCACGAAGCGGCGCATGAACAGCGCCGCGGTGATGGCGCCGGCCTGGCCGCTGCTGCCGACGTTATTGATGTCGGCCACTTTGGATTCGAGCATGGCGTCGTAGCCGCGCCAGAGCGGCAACCGCCACAGCGGGTCGTTCTCGGCAGCGGCGTGGCGCATCAGCTCGGCCGCAAGTTCGTCGTCGTCGGTGAAGAACGGCGGCACGTCGGGCCCGAGCGCCACCCGCGCCGCGCCGGTCAGCGTGGCAAAATCGGCGATCAGCGCCGGCTGTTCCTCGTCGGCGAGCGCCAGCGCGTCGGCGAGGATGAGACGGCCCTCGGCATCGGTGTTGCCGATCTCGACGGTGATGCCCTTGCGCGACGTATAGACGTCGCGCGGGCGGAAGGCCGCGGCCGAGATCGAATTCTCCACGGCGGGGATCAGCACGCGCAGCCGGACTTTCAGATGCCGCGACATCACCATGTGCGCGAGCGCCAGCGCCGTCGCCGCGCCGCCCATGTCTTTCTTCATGTTGAGCATGGATGAATCGGGCTTGATGTCGAGGCCGCCGGAATCGAAGCAGACACCCTTGCCGACGAGCGTCACACGCGGAAAGCCGACCTCGCCCCATTGCAGATCGATAAGCCGCGGCGGGCGCGCGGCGGCGCGGCCGACGGCGTGGATCAGCGGGAAATTCTCGGTCAACAGATCATCGCCGACGATAGCGCGAATGTCCGCGCCATGGCGCGCGGCGAGAGCGCGGGCCGCTTCCTCAAGGTCCGCCGGTCCCATGTCGTTCGCCGGCGTGTTGATGAGATCGCGCGCCAGCGTCACCGCCTCAACAACGCGGTCGAGTTCTTCACGATCGACGCTCTGCGGCAGATCGAGCTCGACCTGACGCCGCTCCGCCTTGCGGTAGCGGGTGAAGCGGTAAGTGCCGAGCGCGAACGCGAGCGCGGCAAGCCTGGCGTCGTGCGGATCGTTGGCGAAACGATAGACGGCATCGGGCAGTCGCTCCGACAGGCGCCCGGGGAGAAACGGATCCTTGGCGTCGTCCGCGCCTTCGAGTCCGAACAGGATGGCGCCTAATCCGCTCGCCCCCGGCAGCACGAGGCAATGACCCGGCTTCGGCTCGAAACCCGCGGCGTCGGCAAAGGCGCAAGCGGGCGCGTCGAGCCGCTCGCGCAGCTCCGGATAATTCGCCGCGGTCACAAACCAGATCGGGATTGCGGCCGCCGTCCCGCTGGCTATGAAGATCGAATCCATCGTTGTTCGCGTGGTTGCAAGTAGCGCCGCCCTGCTACCACGTCGCAAGTTATCCGGGAAGCGACGCGCGGGATGCGGTCGCGCTTTGTGCCTCGCCGCGTCCGTGCCTGATGCCGTAGAAAGCATAGAGCAAAAGCCCGATCACCATCCACCCGCCAAAACGCAGCCACGTGTCGAGCGGCAATCCAAACATCAAAAACAACGAGGAGGCCGCGCCCAAGGGGGCGACGATATAGACCGCGGGCGCCTTGAACGGACGCGACAGCCCGGGCTCCTTGAGGCGCAGAACGAGCACGCCGGCGCAGACGATCGCGAACGCGAACAGCGTGCCGATGCTGACCAATTCGCCGACCAGGCCGATCGGCAGCAGTCCGGCCAGCACCATCACGATGACGCCGGTGATGATCGTGGTCACGTAGGGCGTGTGAAACCGGCTGTGCACTTTTGCCGCCGCCGGCGGCAACAGCCCGTCGCGGCCCATCGAATAGAAGATTCGCGGTTGCGCCAGCAGCATGACCAGAATGACCGAAGTCAACCCAAGGATGATGCCGATTTTGAGGATCGGCGAAAGGATGCTTAAGCCCACGGCATCGATGCCCACCGCAATGGGATCGGGAACATTGAGTTTGTCGTAAGGTACGATGCCGGTGAGCACGAAGCCGACCACCATGTAGAGCACGGTACACACCGCAAGCGATCCGAGAATGCCGATCGGCATGTCGCGCTTCGGATTCTTCGCCTCTTGCGCCGCCGTCGAGACCGCGTCGAAGCCGATATAGGCGAAGAATACCACCGCGGCGCCGCGAATGACGCCGCTCACGCCAAACTGGCCGGGCCCGGCATTGGGCGGAATGAAAAGGCCCGCCGGGTTGCTCGCCGTCACCCAGTGTGCGGTGCTGAAAAACGGCGCGGCCGCCGCGATAAACACAACGATGATGACGAGCTTGATGCCGACGATGTAGTTGTTGGCGCGCGCGGATTCGTGGACGCCGACAATGAGCAACGCCGAAATCCCGGCGATCACCGCCATCGCCGGGACGTTGAGCAGCGCGCCGGTCGCATGCCAGACGTGATCGGCGGCATCGTAGGAAAACGGCGAGTCGGCAAAGGCCGGCGGCACGGCAATCCCGATATCCTTGAGGAAGCTCACCACATAGCCCGACCAACCGATTGCGACCGTGGTGGCGCCGAGCGCGTATTCGAGGATCAGGTCCCAGCCGATGATCCAGGCGACGAGTTCTCCCATCGTGGCGTAGGCGTAGGTGTAAGCGCTGCCGGCAATCGGCACGGACGAAGCCATTTCCGCATAGCAGAGGCCGGCAAACGCGCAAGCAAACGCGCTGAGCACGAAGGACAAAGTGATCGCCGGTCCGGCATTGGCGGCGGCGGCATGTCCGGTCAGCACGAAAATGCCGGCGCCGATGATGGCGCCGATGCCCAGCGAAACAAGATTGAGCGCCGAGAGGCTGCGCTTGAGCGGGACTCCGTTGTGGGTCGTCAGCGACTGTACTTGCGGATCCTCCGCTTCGGCTTCCAATGCCGCGATCGACTTGCGCGCCCAAATTCTCGACATGAGCTCAATTCCCAAGATACGGCCTGTCAACGAGCCAGCGCCGCTCAAAGTCGGCCGTCCAACAAACCCGCCGCGGTCATCGCCGATTGCTGCTTTTTGGCGACGCGATCCATTGAGAAATGCTCGATCGCTTCGTTGAATAGCCGGTAGAAATTAAGCTCGGCGCGCAGGTGCAGAAACACGGCGCCCAATCCGATCGCCGCGCGATCCATGAACACGAACTCGCGCGGCACCGTCACCGGGCCATTCCGCTTGAGCGCCTGGTGCACGCGGAACGCTTCGCGCCTGCCGTAATCGCTCGGCGCCACCCCATCGGCGATGGTGCGCACCCGGTCGTCAAGCAGCGGCGCGTAGATGAAACGCGCCCAGATGTTGAGCGTCTCGATGAGGTCGCGCGAGAGCCGGCGGAAGCCCCAGGTTTCGTATGCGTGCACGACCAGATCGTCGTCGCCGCGCAAGAGCCCGTGATAGAGGTCGACCACGCCGCGGACGAATTTCGGCGCGAAGATGCGGATACAGCCGTAATCCAGGAGGTTGATGCCGGCGGGCTTACCGTTCTCCGCGAATATCGTGTAATTGCCCAGATGCGGGTCGCCGTGGATGACGCCGAAGCGGCTGAACGGAAACCACCAGGCGGTGAACATGGCGGTGGCGAGCGTGTTGCGCACGGCGAGCGGATCGTTCCTGTGCGCGAGCATGCGGCTGCCGTCGAGCCAGTCGAGCGTGAGCAAGCGTCCGGTCGACAATTCCGGCCACGCGCGCGGCACGCGCACGATGTCGATGCCGTCGAGCATGGTGCGGTAAAGCGCGACGTGCTTGGCCTCGCGCCGGTAGTCGAGCTCCTCGCGCACGCGCTCGCCGATCTCCTTGCCGATCTCCGTGGTATCGATCGCCGAATCGAAGCGGCGGCGGATGGCCAAGAGCCATTGCAGCTGCTGCAAATCGGCTTCGACCGCCGACTGCATGTCGGCATATTGCAGCTTGCAGGCGAGCATCGCGCCGTCGAGGGAGCGCGCGCGATGCACCTGGCCGAGCGAAGCGGCGGCGGCGGGATGGTGTTCGAAGCTTGCGAACTTGCTCTGCCAGTCGGGGCCGAGCTCGGCATTCATCCGCCGCTTGACGAAGGCCCAGCCCATCGGCGGCGCTTCGCTTTGCAGCTTCTGCAATTCGGCGGCGTATTCCGGCGGCAACAAATCGGGAATGGTCGCCATCAGCTGGGCGACCTTCATCAGCGGACCTTTGAGGCGCCCGAGCGCAGACGACAGCGCGCTCGCCTCGCCGGCGCGGTTCGGCTCGCCGCCAATGAGCCTCCTGCCGCCGTAGCGCGCCGCGACGCGGCCGACATTGGCACCGACGCGCGCATAGCGCGCCGCACGGGCGGAGAAGCGGTTCTTTTCGCGGTCAGTGGGCATGATTACTCGTGCCATTTTACCCGGCGCAGCAGTTACGCTCGGAATCAAGCCATTTCGACTCGCTCATTTCGCTAGCGCCCTGTGGGTGTCGGCATATTTGCGAAAGGATCGCCGTGCGATCTCCATCGCTTTGGCATGCTTGGGATCGTCTGGGTTTACGTGAGCAGCTCGCTCATAGTCGGTGAAATTCGGTTCCGGTCCTTTGCCGCCGGCTTTGAGCCAAGCCAGCTTGGCGCGGATGTAGCGCATCATCGCGTCAACATGCGCGGCCTTTTCCGCCAACCGCGCAAGCTGTTCACGCAGAATTTCCGCCCCGCGTGACGGGGTGATGCGCTTGGCCTGATACTCGACGTTTAAAGCGACGATTTCGCGCAGCGAGAAGCCCAGTGATTGACCCATGCGGATCATCCGCGCAGCCTGGACATGTTCGTCGGTGAACATTTGATATGGATTCGAACCGCCTTTGCGGCCCGCGAGCGGCTTCAATAGCCCGCGCCTGACATAAAAACGGACGGTGTCGGGCGTCAGGCCGGCCGCGCGCGCGAATTCGGAAATCAGCATCTCCCAGCCCCTTGACCGTGGACCTTGGTCCACGGTTATAACCCATGCCTCTTCGTTTTGGGAGTGGTTTAAATGAACAAGGTCGCATTTGTGACGGGGGCGTCCGCCGGCATCGGCGAAGCCACCGCGCGCGAGCTCCTCGCCGCCGGCTACACGGTGTTCGCCGGCGCGCGTCGCCTCGAGCGGATGGCTGGCCTCGCCGCGCTTGGCGCGAAGTTGCTGAAACTCGACCTCACCGACGACGCTTCGATCGTCGCCGCCGCGGCGGCGATCAGAGCCGGTGCCGGGCGCCTCGACGTCCTGGTCAACAACGCCGGTTATGGCTCTTACGGCGCACTGGAGGACGTACCTCTCGCCGAAGCGCGGCGGCAATTCGAAGTCAATGTGTTTGGCTTGGCGCGGCTGTGCCAATTGGTCCTGCCGATCATGCGCGCGCAAAAATCCGGCAAGATCGTCAACATCACCTCGATCGGCGGAAAAATCTGGGAGCCGCTGGGCAGTTGGTATCACGCCACCAAATTCGCGGTGGAGGGACTGAGTGATTGTCTGCGCGTCGAAGTGCGACGGCTCGGCATCGACGTCATCATCGTCGAGCCGGGAGCGATCCGGACCGAATGGGCCGGTATTGCGCGCGAAGGCCTGCTGCACGTCTCGGAGAACGGTGCGTACGCTGCGCAGGCGGAGTGCTATGCGCGATTGCTCGACAAAGCCGACACCTCGAAACTCGCCTCTCCGCCTGAGATCGTCGCCAGGACTATACTGCGGGCTGTCAGCGCCAGGCGGCCGAAGACCCGTTACGCCACCGGCGGCGGCGCGCACCTCATCCTGTTCTTGAAAAAAATTCTGCCCGACCGGATGTTCGACCGGCTGATTTGGAGCATCTCGCAAGGATTCGCCTGAGCGGCCGCTGTTCGGCCGGATTACCCCAAGCTTTCCAGCTCCTCGATCATCCGCTCGATGACACCGAGCCCACCCTGCCAGAAGGTGGGATCGCGGGCGTCGAGGCCGAAGGGGGCGAGAAGCTCGGAATGGTGCTTGGTGCCGCCGGCGGCAAGCATGGCGAGATAGCGCTCGGCAAAGCCCTCGGCGGCGTGCTCGTAGACGGCATAGAGCGAATTCACCAGGCAATCGCCGAAGGCATAGGCGTAAACGTAGAACGGCGAGTGGATGAAGTGCGGAATGTAGGCCCAGAACGTCTCATAGCCGGGCTTGAGTTCGATCGCCGGGCCGAGGCTCTCGTGCTGCACGTTAAGCCATAGCTCGCCGATGCGCGCCGCCGTCAGTTCGCCGCTCTTGCGCTCGGTGTGGACGGCGCGCTCGAAAGTATAGAACGCGATCTGCCGCACCACCGTATTGATCATGTCCTCGACTTTGGCGGCGAGCATCGCCTTGCGCTTTTTGCCGTTGCTCGTGGCGGCAAGAAGCTTCCTGAAGGTGAGCATCTCGCCGAACACGCTTGCGGTTTCGGCAAGCGTGAGCGGCGTCGGCGCCATCAGCGCGCCGTTGGGCGCAGCGAGCACCTGATGCACGCCGTGCCCCAGCTCATGCGCGAGCGTCATCACGTCGCGCGGCTTGCCCTGATAGTTGAGCAGGACATAAGGGTGCGCCGACGGCGTCGTCGGATGCGCGAACGCGCCCGGCGCCTTGCCCGCGCGCACCGGCGCATCGATCCAGCGTCGATCAAAGAAACGCTCGGCGATTTCCGCCATCTTCGGCGAGAAAGCGCCGTAGGCGGTCAGCACCGTGTTGCGCGCCTCGACCCAACCCACAATGCGCGTGGGCACCTGCGGCAGCGGCGCATTGCGATCCCATGACGGCAACCGCTTTTTCCCGAACCATCCAGCCTTGAGCGCGTAATAGCGGTGCGACAGCCGCGGATAGGCGGCGCGCACCGCCGCCACCAGCGCATCGACCACTTCGCGCTCGACCCGGTTCGAGAGATGGCGATCGTCGGCGATGTCGGCGAAACCGCGCCAGCGGTCGGAGATTTCCTTGTCCTTGGCGAGCGTGTTGGTGATAAGCGCGAATTCCTGCACGTTACTCTTGAACGTATGCGCCAGCGCCTGTGCCGCCGCCTTGCGCTTCTCCCCCGACCGGTCTTGCAGGAGATTGAGCGTCGGCTCGATGGCCAAAGTTTTTCCCTGCACCTTGAAGCGCAAATTGGCGATGGTCGCATCGAACTGCCGATTCCAGGCGGAATAGGCGGTCATTGATTTTTCGTGAAAGAGCTGCTCGACGCGATCTTCGAGTTGATACGGCCGGTAGCGGCGCACGTCTTCCAGCCACGGCCGATAATGGCCCAGCGCCGGATCGGCCATGGCCGTTTCCAGGAGCGCGTCGTCGATGCGGTTGAGTTCGAGCGAGAAGAACAGCAGGTGGGTGGAAGCCGCCGTCAGCCGCTCCTGCACGTCGCCGTAGAATTTGGTGCGCGCCGGATCGACCGTGTTGCCGGCATGCATGAGCCCGGCATAGGACCCGAGCCGTCCCATGAGATCGTCGATCGCCTCGTAACCGCGCACCGCTTCGGCAAGCGCGGCACCGGCTTTCGCCGAACGTGCCAGATCGGCGAGCTTGCCCTTATAGGCGCTCTCGAAAGCGACACATTCGGCGTCGGCGCGATCGAGATCGCGCTTGATCGCCGGATCGTCGAGGCCGGCATAGAGGTCGGCCAAATTCCACTCGGGCAACGCCCCGAGCGCAGATTTTCGCGCCGGCGGCGCGCTTTTAACCCGCCCTTTGGCGGCCACTCTTTTTGCCATTGTCTTGGAACGCATGGAATGGAATCGTCGGCCTCACCGGCCATTCATGTGGCGCAGCACTAAGGCCCACGCAAGGCCACGCCGGATTGCTCGCCGCCGGAGATCAACGTGGCGAAGGTCATCGTTCCGATCCCCAGCAGGGATTTCGATCCGACCGAGGCCGCCGTCAGTTGGAGCGTGCTCAAGCGGCTCGGCCATTCGGTGATGTTCGCCACGCCTGACGGCCAGCCGGGGCGCGCCGACGATATGATGATCACGGGCGAAGGCCTCGATCCCTGGGGTTTCATGCCCGGACTGAAACGCCTCACCGCAGTCGGCCGGTTGATGCGCGCAAACGCCGAGGCGCGGCAAGCCTATGCGGTGATGCTGCAAGATCCGGCCTACCAGGCACCGCTGTCGTGGGCGCAAGTCCGGCGCAAAGATTTTGACGGCCTGCTGCTGCCCGGCGGGCATCGCGCGCGCGGCATGCGCGAATATCTCGAGAGCGACGTCTTGCAGAAACTCGTGGCGCAATTTTTCGCCGCGGGGCTACCGGTGGCAGCGATCTGCCACGGTGTGTTGCTCGCCGCGCGAAGCCGCACGCCGGATGGCAGTCGCTCCGCCCTCTTCGGGCGCCGCACAACTGCGCTCACCTGGGCGCTGGAAAGCGCCGGCTGGAAGGTCGGGCGAATCGTGCGCTTCTGGGACCCGAACTATTATCGCACCTATGTTGACGGGCCCGGCGAGCCCGCAGGCACCATGTCGGTGCAGCAGGAGGTGACGCGGGCGCTGGCGCGGCCGAAAGATTTCCTCGATGTTCCGGCCGAAGCGCCCGACTACAGGCGCAAGACCAGCGGCATGGTGCGCGATACCTTCGACGATGACCGCGCCGCCTTTATCGTACGCGACGGCAATTATGTGTCGGCGCGCTGGCCCGGCGACGCGCATACTTTTGCAAAGACTTTCGCCGCCGTTTTGTCCAAGCGCGGGACGTAGAAGGATCCGCGATCGCTAATCCTCGTATTTCGTGAGCTTCGTCTCCGACAAAAACACCCAAAGCAGCGCCGTCGCCGCGGCAGCGATGGCGGCGAGCGGCGGTTCCCCGCCGGTTAACACCCCCTTAAGCCTCCTCGGCCAGAGTGCCCCGAAACGGAACAGCGCGGCTGGCCGTACCAATCAGCCGAGGTACCGATGGCTATCCTCATCGTCGACGACGATCCGGTGCAGTGCCGACTGCTCGAAGGCATGCTGCAAAAATTCGGCTACGAAGCGGTGACGCGCGATAACGGCGATGCGGCGCTGGCGGTGCTCACCGGGGCCGATGGCGGGCGCTTCGATTGCGTGATCCTCGATCTGGTGATGCCGAACCTCGACGGTCTCGGCGTACTCGCCAGATTGCGCCAAGCGGCGATCAACGTGCCCGTGATCGTGCAGACCGCGCACGGCGGCATCGACAACGTCGTTTCCGCCATGCGCGCGGGTGCGGTCGATTTCGTGGTCAAGCCGGTCGGCGCCGAGCGCATGCAGGTGAGCCTGCGCAACGCGCTCAACGCCAGCGCGCTCGAAGGCGAGATCAACCGCATCAAGCACAGCCGCTCGGGTACGCTCGGCTTCAAAGACATCATCACCAAGAGCCCGGCCATGCACGGCGTGCTGCGCATGGCGGAGAAGGCCGCCGCCTCGAACATCCCCGTGCTCGTCGCCGGTGAATCGGGCGTCGGCAAGGAATTGATCGCGCGCGCGATCCATGGTTCCGGCGAACGGCGCAGCAAGCCGTTCGTCGCGGTCAATTGCGGCGCTATGCCGGAAAACCTCGTCGAGTCGATTTTGTTCGGCCATGAGAAGGGGTCGTTCACAGGCGCGACCGAGCGCCATGTCGGCAAATTCGTCGAGGCCTCGGGCGGTACGTTGTTTCTCGACGAGGTCGGCGAATTGCCGGCGGCGGCGCAGGTCAAGCTCCTTCGCGCCATCCAGGAGGGCGAAGTCGAGCCGGTCGGCGCGCGCCGGCCGCTGAAGGTCGACGTGCGGATCATATCGGCCACCAATCGCGACCTGATCGCCGACGTGAAAGTGGGCCGCTTTCGCGAAGATCTGTTTTACCGGCTGCATGTCTTCCCGATCACGGTGCCGCCGCTGCGCGAACGGCCCGCGGACATTCCCGCGCTGGCCCGGCATTTCCTGGCGCTGTTTGCCGCAGAAGAAGGAAAACGCATTCGCCTCCTGACCCCGGAAGCGCTCCGGCTCCTTACCGCCTACCGCTGGCCGGGCAATATCCGTCAGCTCGAAAACGCGGTGTTCCGCGCCATAGTCCTGGCCGAGGGCGACAGCATCGGCATCGACGAATTCCCACAGATCAGCGCGCAGATATCGCTTCCGGCCGCGCCGTCTTTGGAGAGGGAGACCGAGGAGCCGCCGGAATACCTGGCCGAGCCGGCGGCGACCGCCGCGCCTCTCCAGGGTCATCCGCCGACGCCGCCCCCACCCGTGACGCCCGCGGGGCCCCCACTCGATGCGCTAGCGTTGCTCGATGCCGAGGGCGACGTGCGGCCGCTTGAAGAACTTGAGGCCGACCTCATTCGGTATGCCGTTACCCATTACCGGGGACAGATGTCGGAGGTGGCGCGACGCCTGCAAATCGGCCGTTCGACGCTCTACCGCAAGCTGGAGGCACTTGGGCTAGGTGCAGGCGGCGACGGCGGCGGAGAAGCCGAGCTTGAAAGCGTGGCCGCAGAGCGACAGCCACGGAAAATTGCGTGAATTGGCTGTGTCTTCACGCCTTGCGCCGGGACAAGCTTGGTCCGTTGACGTAAGGTAATCACGAAAACAGGACTTTTGGTCGGCAAAAATGACTCGGTTGGGGACGATCAACCCCAATCGGCGTAGAGTCCTGAGACCTCCAGGTTGCAGGCTCAAAAGGAGAATTTGCAATGTCCGGCGTCCGTCTGGAGCGGCTTCTCGCTTCGACCGCAGTTATTGTTTTGCTATCTGGCGCCGCCGTCGGCGCGTCTGCAGAGCCGAAGGCTGGGTCAAGCATCGAAGCGGCGACGCCGGCGCCCGAAGGGACGGCGGTTACGCCCCCGGCCGCGAGCGAATCCGACCAACCCGCGGCCAAGCCGACCGGTCCGGCCGGCGAAACGATACCGCCCGCGGCGACGGCAAAGCCGCAGGCATCTGATCAGCCGCCGGCGGCAATTACGCAGCCCGATCAATCGACCAACCGGCCCAACGCGGCCTCGGTGACGCCGGCCGCAGCGGTCCCCGCCTCCACACCAGACCAAACGACCGAAGAGCCGGTAGCTCCGGCGGCCGCTGAAGCTCCCGCCGCCAAACCGCAACCCGCCACGGCAACCGGCGGCGATGAGGTCCCGGCCGTCGCAATTGGCGCGCTGCCCGCGGCGACGCCGAGCGCGGTTGTCGACGCCGATACGGCGGTCGCCGAACAATTGCACGATCTCGCCAACGGCAAATTCGATCGCATCGTCGGCGGCAAGAAAGAGCGGCCGGCCATCGACGCGTTCTATGCCGGACGCAACTACGCGCCGCTGTGGATCACCGACGGCAAGCCCAATGCGCGCGCGACCGCCGCAGTGGCCTATCTCGGCCAGGTCGGCGCCGACGGTCTCGATCCGGCCGACTACCCGGTCCCGGATTTTGCTTCGCTCGACGATCCGGCCACGCTCGCGGAGGCCGAACTCAGGCTTACGGCATCGGTCGTGACTTACGCGCGCCACGCCCAGGTCGGCCGCGTGCACTGGACGCGCGTCAGCGGCGACATCTACTACGATCAAAAGCCGCCGGTCCCGGCCGAGGTTCTCGCCACGATGGCGGACGCCAAGGATATCGGCGAGGCGCTCGCCGGCTACGAACCGCAAAATCCGGCCTATCTGGCGCTCAAGGCCAAGCTCGCGGAGTTACGCGCCGGCAAGCAGGAGCCCGGCGAGGCTCCGATCCCGAATGGTCCGACGCTCAAGCCCGGGATGCAGGACGAACGCGTGCCGCAATTGCGCGAGCGACTCGGCATTCACGACGGCGACGGCACAACCTTCGACAAGGC
>JBEKGX010000021.1:0-78788 GCA_050012575.1 Xanthobacteraceae bacterium
CCCTGCTCGCCGCGGTCGGCAGCCTGTCGATGCCGCGGCTCGGCCTGAACGTCCTGGTCTACGATCCGATGGTGCACTATCAGCAAGTGCGCGACGCGTGGGTCGGTGTGCGCAACCCCGACGGCCGTTAGCCAACCAAGGCTTCGTCTATAAAGCTGTTTTCCAATGATCTATTTCGCAAAGCAACAACTTACATGAGTAAAAACAAAAATACGAATCTATGATTGCAAACAGGTTCTAACCGCGGCCCGGACGTTTGCATAAGGCGTAAACTCAAAAACACCCCGCGAATGGCATGCGAGAGTGTACTCAGCCTCCGATAGCCGACAAACCATTGCGTTGCTGCGAAACGGCGAGATGGGTCAAACTGCGACATCGCGTGATGGCTGTGTCACGGCAGCTTTACCCCCGGAAACCGACATTCGCGCACGCCGCAATATCTGACGCAACGGGCCAAAAGCTGACGTTCACGCCAATTGTGGAATTCGTGTATTGCGGAGCAATCATTGCAAAGTCATGCCGCTCGTGACGGCTGCGAGGCAATCGAATTCGCGGAAGCCACGTACCCGGTGGCCTCGATATCATAACGAACATTTCAGCGTATCCGCTCGACCCATTGAGCGCGCGAGGCCCCCGGCTCGAAGGGATCGCCGAAGTACTGGGTCTCACGGGCAATCTTCCTGTCTCTGAACTCCATGATACTCACCGTGTAAGACGGCAAGCCGTCGTATGTAAGGACGAATTCAGTGACCCAAAGGTCGGCAGCACCGAGTACGCGCCGCACCATAAAGCGCTTCTTGTTCGGCTGCGCAAAACGAGAAGCTTGAATATTGCGCCGACCGCGGATCCGCTCCCCGGACTGCGGGTACTCAAGCACCGCATCGTCGTGGTAAATCTCGTGCTCTGTCTCGAAATCATTCGCGTCTGAGGCTGCCCAGTGGCGATCCAAAGCTGCTCGAATGTTCCGGTCTTCATTCATTGCCTTCTCTCACATGTAAATAGCATGCCCTGCACTGCGATGGTCATTCAGCGATCAGCGACATGCGGAAGTGTCCGGGCGACGTCTGTTGTTGCACCAATAGCGAAATTGGATGTAGCGCCCCAGTCCCCAAGCGGTCTCTCGGCACACCAGCGGCACATGGTGTGCGGCGAGCCCTTCTAAAACAATAGGTTGGACCCTATCTATGTCACTCTCATAACCTGAAGGTCGTAGGTTCAAATCCTACCCCCGCAACCAATTTTCCGAGAGCTACGAGGGGCTTGCGCCAATGCCTGCTCCGGTTCGCGACCGGCGCCGCCGTCCGGACCGCCGATCTCCGCCGCGGGAATTTTGGCCGCATGGCGATGACGCTTGCGCCTTAGTGTGCGCGGCGATATGAACTCGTCCTGCTCCCCGGTTTGGCAGCCGTAAGCGTTAACGTCACTCAACGCGCAAGTTCGACACTGACTCTCGTGATCGTCGGTGTCGCTTTATTGCGCAAAGGTGGTGACGTGGCGGTCCTTTTCAGAATCCTGGCAGCCGATATAGCCGCGATGCGCCGGCCGTTATGCGTCGCCGGTTTGCGGCGGCCCACGCCAACACGCCAATACTTCCAGAAGTTACGGAGGAAATCATGACGACGTTGACGCAGCCGGCGCTGTCGATTCTGCTCGATCGGCTGTTCGCGGAAGCGGACGCAGCAGAGCGCGTTCGGGACGAGACGGAAAACCTTTCACCAGCGCAGCGAGCGGCCGACCGCGCGGATTATCGCCGGTACTATGGACGTCTGAAGGATCAGCCGCTTCCGGTTTCGCGTGCGACCGGCAAGCTTCTCTACATGCTGGCGCGCTCCATCCGCGCCCGGAACATTGTCGAGTTCGGCACGTCCTTCGGAATTTCGACGCTTCATCTGGCGGCTGCTCTCAGGGACAATGGCGGCGGCCGTCTCATCGGCAGTGAATTCGAGCCATCGAAGATATTGCGGGCGTGCGCAAACCTTGCCGCCGGCAATTTGTCCGATTTGGTGGAAATCCGCGAAGGCGATGCACTGGAAACGCTTGCCCGGGATTTGCCTGACGCGATCGATTTCGTTCTGCTCGACGGAGCGAAGAATCTCTATCCGTCGATCCTCTCTCTGCTTGAGGGCCGTTTGCGTGTCGGCGCTCTTATCGTTGCCGACAACGCGGATGCGAACCCGGACTATCTGGCCCGCGTCCGTTCCGCCGCGCACGGCTATCTATCGGTTCCTTTCGCCGAAGACGTCGAATTGTCGATGCGATTGGCGGCGGTGGTCCCCCGCAATGGTGCCGGGTCGCCCATCCGCTAGCGGACTATCTTACGTCGCAAAAAAGGCTCCCCAGCCGTAGCTTAAATGCTTAGATACAACCCTTGAATATCGAAAGGCCCGACCGATGTCGCAATTATCGCCGGCCACCGAACGCACCGCCCGCCGTGTTCGCCACGAAACGAAACGCCGGCTGTTGCAAGTCCGCGACGTGAGCCGCATCACGCCGAAGATGGCGCGCGTCATTCTTGGCGGTGACGAGCTTTCCGGCTTCGTCAGCGCCGCCCACGACGACCACGTGAAGCTGTTCTTTCCGCCGCCCGGGCAAGACAAGCCGGCATTGCCGACGCAAACCCCCAATGGGCCGGTCTATCTCGAAGGCGTGCCGCCGCCGGCGGCGCGCGATTACACCCCGCGCCGTTACGATGCCGGCGCGAATACGTTGACGATCGACTTCGTGCTGCACGGCGACGGGCCCGCAGCGGCCTGGGCGACGCAAGCGCGTCTCGGACAGTTTCTCGGCGTCGGCGGCCCGCGCGGCTCGTTCATCGTGCCCGACGATTTCGATTGGTACCTCCTCGCCGGCGACGAAACCGCCTTGCCGGCAATCGGACGCCGCCTGGAGGAACTGCCGGCCACGACCCGCGCGCTCGTTGTCGTCGAAGTGGCCGATGCCGGCGAGGAGCAGCGTTTCAGTACGCGCGCCCGACTGGAGACGCGCTGGCTGCATCGCAACGGCGCCGAGCCGGGCGCTCGATCGCTACTGCAAGAGGCTATCGCCGAGCTGAAGCTGCCGTCCGGCGAAGGCTACGCCTGGGTCGCCGCGGAGGCGGCCGCCGCAAAAGCGCTGCGCCGGCACCTCGTCGACGAACGCGGCCTGCGCAAGGACCGCGTAAAGGCCGCCGCTTATTGGAAGCAGGGCGCCGTCGCCGTGCACGAGAACTACGACGACTGACGTGCCGGTGTCCGATCCGAGAATTTTCTACGGATGGTTCGTCGTCGCCGGCGCCTTTGCCGTGACTTTCGTCGGTTTCGGCAGCGCGTATTCGTTCAGCGCCTTCCTTATTTCGCTACAGCATGATTTCGCCGCCTCGCGCGGCTCAGTGTCGCTGGTCTTCTCGCTTGCCGGATTTTTTTACTTCGGCCTCGGCGTTGTGACCGGCCCGCTGGCCGACCGCTGGGGCGCCAAGGGTCTTGCTGTCGCCGGCATGATCCTGGTCGGGATCGGCTTGGCCGCGGCCAGCGTGGCGCGAAGCCTGACCGAAGTTTATTTGGCGTACGGGCTTGGCGTCGGGCTCGGCATCGGCTGCTCCTACGTGCCGGCGGTCGGCGCAGTGCAACGGTGGTTCGTCAGGCGGCGCGGCTTTGCGTCGGGCCTTGCCGTGAGCGGCATCGGTGTCGGTACGCTGGTCGTGCCGCCGCTTGCCTCGTGGCTGATCGAAACGCTGGGGTGGCGCGAAACCTATCTGGCCTTCGGCATTTTCGCCGTCGTCGTCGGCGGCGGAATGGCGCTGATGATCGAGGACGATCCCCGCCGGCGGGGCCTCGCTCCTGACGGCGATGCCTTGCGATCGGACGCCCAACCGAGCGGTGTGGCGGGAGCCCCGCTTGCCAGCGCACTCACGTCGCACCGGTTTATCGGGCTTTATGCCGCCTGCTTTATCTGTTCGTTCGGTCTGTTCGTCCCCTTCGTTCACCTCGTCCCCTATGCGCTCGACCACGGTGTCGCGCAGTCGGCCGCGGTCCTGCTCGTGGGCGCGATCGGTGTCGGCAGCACCGCGGGGCGTTTCCTGCTCGGTGGCCTCGCCGATCGGCTTGGCCGGCCGCTTTCGTTTTTGCTGATGTTCGTCGGCATGGGGCTCTCTTTCGTCGTTTGGTTCTTCTCCACCAGTCTGTGGCCGCTCGCGTTGTTCGCGCTGGCCTACGGCGTGTTCTACGGCGGATTTGTCGCCCTCGCGCCCGCTATCGTCATCGACTATTTCGGCGCACACCATGCTTCGAGCCTGATCGGCATTCTCTACACCAGCGTGGCGTTCGGCACGCTGATCGGCCCCAGCGCCGCCGGCTTCGCCTTCGATGTCAGCCACAGCTACACGCTGCCGATCCTCGTCAGCGTCGGCGCGTATGTCGTCGCCAGCGCCGTTCTGGCGGCCACGTCGAAGGCG
This sequence comes from Xanthobacteraceae bacterium, assembly GCA_050012575.1. GTDB lineage: Bacteria > Pseudomonadota > Alphaproteobacteria > Rhizobiales > Xanthobacteraceae > BOG-931. Next base: position 4,430 of record JBEKGX010000021.1, read on the forward strand.
TCTTGATCGGAGACTTGGGGGCGCCGCCGCTAAACCAGCGCGGCGTGAACGAGATTGCGGAACAGCTGGCGGTAATAGTCACGTTGTCCCGGCGCCTGGATCATCATCATCGCGATCAGCTCCTCCTGCGGTTCGATCCAAAACACCGTGCCGGCGAGGCCGCCCCAGGAGTATTCACCCGGCGTGCCGGCGGTCAGTGCCAGCCCGACCTGTTGCCGGACCGAGAAGCCGAGCCCGAAGCCATGTCCGGGCTGCAGCAAGTTGGTGTTTGCGATCCGAACGTTCGGCCCGAGATGATCGGATGTCATGAACGACAATGTCTTGCGCCCGATGATGCGGGCGTCGCCAAGCGTGCCGCCGCGATAGAGCATGTGCGCAAATCGCGCGTAGTCGTCCATGGTCGACCAAAGCCCGCCGCCGCCCGATTCGAAGCGCTGTCTCGTTTCTTTCTCGATGAGCTGCACCGGCTTACCGTCATCGGGATCGCGCTCGAACGGCTCGGCCACACGCTCGTATTTATCCGAAGTTAGAAGGAAGGATGTGTCGTTCATGCCGAGCGGCGCAAAAATGCGCTGGTGCAGAAACGCGTCCAGGCTTTGCCCGGAGACGATCTCAACAAGGCGGCCGACGACGTCGGTCGACTGGCTGTAATTCCACGCCGCTCCCGGCTGATCGATTAACGGCAGCTTGGCGAGCTCGGCGACAAATTCGGCGGTGTCGAGATCGCGAACAAGTTGCGTCTTGGCGTTGGTAGGATCCGGTGCAAACAGCTGCGCATCGCGATAAAGGTGTTGCACCGCCGAATTGCCGGTGAAGGCATATGCCAACCCCGAGGTGTGGCGCAGCAAATCCTGGACGGTGATCGCACGTTTGGCAGGAACCAAATCAAGCTTACCGTTCGTCTCGACGCCGACTTTAGGCGCCGCAAATTCGGGGACAAATTTTGCCAGCGGGTCGCTGATGAAAAGCCGGCCTTCCTCGACCAGCATCATCAGCGCCACCGAGACAATCGGCTTGGTCATCGAAAAAATGCGGAAGATGGCGTCGTCCTTGAGCGCCGGACCACCCGGCCGCAACGCGCCGAGGTCGCGCCGAAAGGCGAGCTTGCCGCCGCGCGCGATCAGCAAGGAGACGCCCGGCAAGCGGGCGGCGTCGACCTCGCGCTGCATGACGGCGGTCAAGCGGGCGAGGCCGTCAGCGGAAAAGCCGACCTCTTCGGGACCGGAGGTGGTCAATGTATGCGAGGTGCGCGCGCGGTTATCGTTCAAGATCGGTCTTGCGTATGTTGGCCGTCGGATGAGGCCGAACACTGCGCTTTGGCGACGAGCAACGTCAAGCCGCGGTCGCTTAAGCCCTAGAACGTCACTGGCACGAAGTGATTGAACAGCGCCAGTCCGACGAGGAGGACGAGACCGATGGTCAGGCTCCAGCCGATCAGTTTCTTCTCGATCGGCAGCAGCGGCTCGACGGCGGCGCTGTGCAATTCCTTGCGCAAGTCCGTTCTCGTCTGCGACTGGGTCATAGCGTTCTCCTTGAAATTCGCATCAGCCGGCCAAAGGCGGCCTAATTCCGCTGAAGAAGATCCATGAGATCAACAGGCCGACCCACACGACAAAGCCGAACAGGCTGACCAGATAGACCGCGGCGAGCTTGCCGAAGCCCTCCCGCCATAGTGTCTTGAAGTTCGATAATACGCCGATGGAGAAGAAGGTGAGGATAAAGAAGATGACGCGGAACGTGTTGGCTTCGCCGATGGCCGCCGGCACGTTTTTCGCGATCTCCGCCGGCGTGCCGAGCGCGAGATAGAGCCCGACCGCGAACGTCACCACGAAGCCGATGATGAACTTGGGAAAGCGCTGCCAGATTTCCCACGCGCTGGCTTTTTCTTTCTCGGGCGTGACGTTGATGTGGTTGGTCCAGATATAGCCGAGGACGAAAGCCCAGATGCCGATGAAGATGTCGATGAAAACCTTGATGGTCGCCGCGGTGCCGAGGATCCAGCCCGGCTGATAGTTAATGCCTTCGGCCGCGTTCTTCGCCAGAATCAGCGATTCGGTGATGCCGCCGGCGGCGACGGCGGCGCCGTCGGTCTTCACAGCAAGTCCCATCCAGGCGCCGGCGACCAGCGGCTCGTGGGCCAAGAATGCCTGCGCGATGAACGGCAGGATGAGCACTTCGACCACGGCGAAGATCACCACCAGCGACGACACCAGCACCGGCACCACCGGCCGCGCGCGGATGGCCCCGCCGACGGCGATTGCCGCAGATACGCCGCAGATCGAGATGCCGGAAGCAAGCGGCGCCGCCCATTCGCGAGAAAAGCCGAACCACTTGCGGGCAACGTAATACACCACCGCCCAATAGATCAGATACGCTTCGACGATCGCGGCGATGCCGCGCAGGATGAGCGAGCTGGCAAGACCGAGCCGTCCCGCCGCCGTCACCGCGAAGACGCCGCCGAGAATGACGATGGCGACCTTGATGTAGAGTTCGGGCCGCACCGCGTCCTTGACCGCGTCGGCGAAGCGGGGGAAAAAATTGGCGATGATCAGCCCGGCGATGAGCGCGAAGATATAGCCGCCTTCGTTGGTCAGTTTCAGCGACCAATTGATGCCGAACTTCTGCTGCTCGGCCGGCGTTACCGCCGCGAAATTGGCGAAATTGCCGATCACCCAGCTCGCGTAGGCGATCCAGAACACGGCAGTGAAGGCGAGTACGAAGCGCTTTACATCGCTCTTGAGCACGGCAGCGGCGGCACCGAGCACCACCGTGAGCGCCACGTAGGTTGCGATCAGCGCGCCGACGCCGCCGAGCGACGCGTATCCCTTTGAGGTCGCTTTGAGCGACTGGCCGAGATTGCCCCAAACCGACGTTGTGACCACCCAGCCGATGAGGTCGATATTGGCAAGCGCAGCCAGAGCGAGAACGAAGATAAATAGGCCAAGAACGACGGCAAGCCAGTCCTCATTGATCGGCGCGACCACGCCGTCGGCGCGTTGCGGGCGATCCTTAACAATGGCGTCGGACATGTCGCTTTCCGCCGGCGAAAGGCCGGGGCTTTCAGCAGTGAAATCATTGATGGGGAGCAGGTAAGTCAATGCGAGGAGCAAAAATAAGAAAATCTTAGCTGACCAGGCATATTTCGAGCGAATTATCTCGCTCGGAGGGCGCCTGGGAGGAAACAACTTTCCAGCTGCTAATTTGCTAGGCAGCCTGGCTGGTGAGACGACGCATTTCGCGCTGGATGAGCTGCCCGTAGAGGCCTTCGCGGCGCACCAGGAGATCGGGCGGGCCATCCTGGACGACCTTGCCAAGGGCAAGCACGACGACGCGGTCGAAATTCCGCACCGTCGAGAGCCGATGCGCGATGGCAATCACGGTTCGTCCGTGCATCAGGCGGCCCAATGCTTCGCGGATCGCCTCCTCGGACTCGCTGTCGAGCGCGGAGGTGGCTTCGTCGAGCAGGAGCAGCGGTGCATTCTTGAGAAATGCGCGCGCAATGGCGATGCGCTGGCGTTGGCCGCCGGAAAGCTTGAGGCCGCGCTCGCCGACCAGAGTGCGCATGCCGGCCGGCAGATTTTCGATGAAGTCGCAGCGCGCGGCGAACGCCGCATCGAGCACCTCTTCGTCGGATGCATCGGGCCTTCCGTAGCGGATGTTTTCCATGACCGAGCGATGGAACAGCGAAATATCCTGCGGGACCACGCCAATTGCTTCCCGCAAGCTCTCCTGCGTGACCCGCGCGACGTCTTGCCCGTCGATCAAAATGCGGCCGTCCTGGACGTCGTAGAAGCGTTGCAGCAAAGCGAATAGCGTCGACTTGCCGCCGCCGGAATGGCCGACGAGGCCGACCCGTTCGCCCGGCGTGAAGCTCAGATTGAAGTCCTCGAAGATCTGCTGGCCCGCACCGTAACGGAAATGGACGTGTTCGAACTTGACGCTGGCACCACGGCGGATCAGCGGCGCCGCTTCCGGATGGTCGCGCAGCTCGTGCGGCACCAGGAGCGTCGCCAGCGCTTCCGACAAGCGTGCGACGTGCTGGGTGACGTCGACGAGCGCCACCGCAAGGTCGCGCGTGGCGTGCAGCACCGACAGTCCGAGCGTGCAGATCAGCACGACGTCGCCGGTCGTGGCCTTGCCTTGCTGCCAGAGCATGATCGCCCAGGCGAGCAGACCGAGCGCCAGAATGATGGTCACCACGGCGTGAAAGATGCGCAGCTTCTCGAGATAGAACAAGCTACGCCGTCGCGCCTCCATCTCGCGTTCGACGGTGGCGTCGAAACGGCGATGCTCGCGTAAAAAGCCGCCGAACGCCCGCACCAGCGGCATATTGGTGACGACGTCGGTCATTTCGCCGTCGACCGTGGCGGCCTTGCTGGCGAAGTCGTGATGCAGCGGCCGGCCGGCAGCCGCCATGCGGAACATGATGCAAACCATGATGCCGGCGACGATTGCGAGGCCGGCGGCCATCGACCAACTCACCGTGCACACCAGCGCGATCGCGGCAAGCGTCGCCGCGCACGGCGGCAGCACATTCCAGACGAACATATTCTCGCCGGTGAAAACGGCGTTGGAGGTTGCGGTTATGCGGCTGGTCAGCGTGCCCGGCAGGCGCTCGGCGAAATAGCCGGGGGAATGCCCGGTGAGGTGGCGGAATAGGTCGCGCCGCAAGTCGCCGGTCACGGCAACAAACGCGAAGTTCGCGATCCAGCTCGCCAGCCGCCACAAGAGATTATCGGCGGCGATCAGCGAGCCGAGCAGGATAAAAGCTGTCCACACGCCGGCGGTGGCGCCCTGCGACAGCGTATCTACCAGATACTTCACGCCGTATTGCGCGCCGACCGAACAGGCAACGGCTGCCAATACCGCTGCAAGAACGATCGCGTGAGCGATCGGGCGCCGACGCACGTAACGAAGGATGAAGGCAAGCGGGCGACCGGCGTAATCACAGAAATCGGCCATGCGCGTTTGATCTCCGCTGGCGAATGCTGGCCACCCTTGGCTCAGGGCCCGTACAACATCACAACGCCGGAAACCCCAAATCTATCCGTCCCCACATCGTGACATTTCGCGGCTCAGCTCCGCGCTCGGGGCCGATTTGATCTCCGCGCGATATAATTGACGTTTCAGCGGTCGAATAGTTCCGTGCACTGCAAAAAATAAGTTCCCCCCTTTATTTGAAACATTTGGCCGGTTCCCGGCCTTTGGTTCTGTGTTGGGAACTCACGGGACGGCGGGACATCCAAGCAGGATAAGGTCGAAATCAATGCATATTGCCCAGGTCGCTCCACTAACGGAGGCGATCCCGCCCAAGCTTTATGGCGGGACCGAACGTGTCGTGTCGTGGCTGACGGAAGAGTTGATCGCGCTCGGCCATGAAGTCACCCTGTTCGCCAGCGGCGATTCAGTGACTTCGGCGCACCTTGACGCGGTATGGCCGCGCGCCTTGCGGCTCGATGGCGCGGTGCGCGATCCGAACGCGCTGCATATGCTGATGCTGGAGCGCGTCTACCGTCGCGCGGCGGACTTCGATTTCCTGCATTTTCACCTCGACTATTATCCCTTCTCGCTGTTTTCCCGGCAGCCGACTCCGTTCATCACGACGTTGCACGGCCGTCTCGATCTGCCCGAGCACCAGCCGGTATTCGACGCATTTTCCGCGGTGCCGGTGGTGTCGATCTCCAATTCACAGCGGCGGCCGCTGCCGCAAGCGCATTGGGTGCGCACCGTCCATCACGGCCTGCCCGAGCGGTTGCTCGTGCCCAAGTCGATCACGCCGTCCTACTTCGCCTTCCTCGGCCGCATCGCCCCGGAAAAGGGCGTCGACCGCGCCATCCGCATCGCCCAGCATTGCGGCGTGAAGCTCAAAATCGCCGCCAAGGTCGATAACGCCGATCGCGAATATTTCGACGAACAGATCCAGCCGATGATCAGATCGTCCGACGTCGAATACATCGGCGAGATCAACGACAAGGAAAAATCGGAGTTCTTGAGCGGCGCCATCGTGCTGCTCGTTCCCATCGACTGGCCGGAGCCGTTCGGCCTGGTGATGATCGAAGCCATGGCCTGCGGCACGCCGGTCATCGCCTTTAATCGTGGATCGGTGCCGGAGGTGATCGACGAGGGTGTCACCGGCTTCATCGTCGAGGACATCAACGGCGCTATCGGCGCGGTTGACCGCCTGGGACATCTATCCCGGGAAAAAATTCGTCGGCGGTTCGAGGAGCGCTTCACCGCGCGCCGCATGGCGCAGGATTATCTTTCGGTCTACCGCAGCCTGACGGACAGCATCGCGCCGCACCTGCGGCTGGTCGCCGACGACGCGCCGGCGTTGTAGCGACGGTGCTCTATTCCTCCGCCGGTCGGGTTTCCGGCATCAGGAACCACAGCACCACCAGCCCGAGAAACGCGATCGTCGCCAGTCCGGCAAAGGCCGCCGGACTGCCGAGGTGGTCGCTCATATAGCCGGCGATCGTCGTGCTCAGCGAAGCGCCGATCCCGATGAAGGTGCCCACAATCCCCAGTCCGAGGTTGAAGTGCCCGGTTCCGCGCGTGAGATCGGCGACGACGAGCGGCACCATGACGCTTAATACCGCGGCCGTCACTCCGTCGAGCAGTTGCACCACGACGAGGAGCTGCGGGTTCGTCACCGACGCAAAGAGGATGCCGCGAATGGGCAGCGCGGCGAAGCCGATGAGCAGCATCGGCCGCCGCCCCCAGATTTGAGCGCGCCGGCCTATCCACGGCGAAGATGCGGCGACAAGAAGCTGGGGAACGACGATGCAGGCGGCGATGAGCAGCGTCGCCCATTGGGCCGAGCGCATGGTTACGACGCTCCCCATCAATGGCAGCATGGCCGCGTTGGCGAGGTGGAACAGCAAAAGACAGCCGGCAAAGATCAGCAGCGGCCGGTTGCGCATCAGGTCGCCGGGCTTAACCGGCGGCTTGTCGGCGCGCCGCCGCGGCGTCGCGCCGTGGGCCCGCTCGGGATCGATCTCGGCCGCAGCGATCCTGCGCAACGCCAGCAACGCCGGCACGAGCAACAGGACGGTGACGACGAAAACAGCGCGGGCGGAAAGCAGATACCCGCAGGTGCCCATCGCCGCCGCGGCGAGGCCATTACCGATGGAAGCGAAACGGGCGTTGCGTCCGAATCGTTCGCCGATCGCCGCATGGCCGACCAGACCCAGACTGATCGCGGCAATCGCCGGGCCAAGCACGCAGCTCGCCAGTGAGTGCAGAACGGCCGCCGAGAGCACCATGGGAAACACCGGCAGCGCGGCGTAGCCCAGCGCGCTGATGCAGATGGCGGCAATGGCGATGCCGGCGACAAAGCGTTCGGAGCGGGCGGCGTCGACCAACGCGCCGCCCGGCATTTGTCCGATCAGGGAGACGAAGCCGGCGGCGGAGAGCACAAGTCCGATATCGACCTGCGTCCATTTCTGCGTGGTGAGAAAGACCGAGACGAACGGCCCGAAACCGGTCTGCACGTCGGCGACAAAGAAAATGAACCAGTCGAGGCCGCGCAGGCTGCGCGCCGACGGCGGCAGCGGTGGTTCGCTGCCGTCCGGCTGCGCGCCGGCCGACGGCGCGGGCTGGTCCGCGACCCCGCCGCGCTGATCTCGATTGTCGCCAAAGCGGGGTAATGGCTCCGCGGGCAGAACACATCTCCAGCAACGTTGCTATTCGGGCAGCGGTTCGAGCTTGCCCAGCGCGCCGAGGACGACGACCGGCTTGCCCTCCTGGTATTCGGGTGCCGCCTTAACCTGGTCGCGGGTCAATTCCAGTGCGATCCGTGCGCCGGGCTTTCCCGGCTGCGGAAAATGCAGCGCGTTCCAGTCTACCGCGATCTTGCGGCTGCCGACACCGAGGAAGCCGCCGAAATCGATGATCGCCGCGCGCACCTGACCGGTGCGATCGACGAGCACGTCAACGATGCGGCCCATGTTTTCGTCGGCGGCACTGCGAACCTCGCGGCCGAGAACGCCCTCGACCTCGTGCTTGTTAAGGATTGTGACTTCCGGAGTGGCAAGTGGTGCGGCCGGATTGACTGCCGGTGGCGGCTCGGCGCCGCCCGTGCCTTCCGCGGCGAATGCCACGGCCACGGCGACGCTCAACGCCAATAGCGCCGCGACCGTGATCGCCGTTCGATGATCCCCGCGCATGCCGCCTCCAGCACTGTGGGCCCTTCTCACCAAGCCGAGCAGGTCGCTGTGGTTCCACGCCAAGGCCGGTGCCGGTGCGGTTTCAGGACGAATAGACCACCGAAACCCGGATACCGCCGCTGATCCGTGGCGTATCGAGCGACACCGTGTCGTTATGGCGGCGGACCCGCAGATCGATGCACGACGATCCGAGCTGCACATTGCGCAACATGACTTCGCCGAGAAACGCCGGCAGCCGCGGATTGCATAGCCGGATCTCGTTCGCGAACGGATCGAATTCGAGGCCCAGCGACGCTTCCAGGAGCGCGAACGGCGTGGCGCTGGCCCAGGCCTGCGGCGCGCAGGCGACGGGATAGAGCGTCGGCCCATGTCCGTGCTGGCGCTGGAAGCCGCAGAACAGTTCGGGCAAACGCCCGGGGTCCATATAAGTGCCGGCCCTGAACAGGCCCTCGAACAGTGTCTCCACCGGTTGCTTCAGTCCGTAGCGTGCGAAACCGAGCGCGATGAGCGCGTTGTCGTGCGGCCAGATCGACCCGTTGTGATACGACATCGGGTTGTAGCGCGCTTCGCCGCGCGCGACCGTGCGAATGCCCCAGCCGGAAAAGAAAGCCGGCCGCAGCAATCCCTTGGCGACGAGCGCCGCGCGCTTGGGGTCGGCAATGCCGGTGAACAGCACCTGCCCGGCATTCGAGGCGCGCACGGCACACGGTTTCTTGGCACCGTCGAGCGCGAGCGCGTAAGTCTCAATTTCCGGACACCAGAACGCCGCCTCGAAGCGCTCGGCGAGTTTTTCCGCCTCGGCGTCGAGCTGACGTGCCGCGTCGTCACGCCCGAGCCGTCGCGCGCAGCGCGCCGCCATGCGCTTGGCCGCGTAGACGTAGCCTTGCACCTCGGCAAGCGCGATCTCGCCCTCGGCCAACTGCCCGTCGGCGTGAAAAATCGCGTCGTGCGAATCCTTCCAGCCCTGATTGGCGAGACCCTGCTCGCTGGCGCGCTTGTATTCGACAAAGCCGTCACCGTCCGGATCGCCGGGACCGGCGATCCAGGCCAATGCGGCTTCTATCGCCGGCCACAGCGAGGAGATGGTCTCAATGTCGCCGGTGCGTTCAAGATAAAGTCCGGCGAGCAGGACAAACAGCGGCGTGGAATCGACGCTGCCGTAGTAGAGTCCGAAAGGAACTTCGTGCAGCGCCGCCATTTCCCCGCCGCGCATCTCGTGAAGGATCTTTCCCGGCTCCGCGTCGGCGAACGGATCGGTGGTCTTGGCCTGATAGGCGGCGAGCCGCCGCAGCACGCCTCGCGCGACATCGGGGCTCCACCACAGCATTTGCAGCGCCGTGATCAGGCCGTCGCGGCCGAAGGTGGTCGAGAACCAGGGGATTCCGGCATAGGGATAGCGTCCTTCCGGCGTGTCGGTCATCAGCATTTCCAGATCGGCAGCCGACCGACAGAGCATCTCGTTGAACAGGTCGTTCGACGTCTCGACGCTGGTGTGGTCGCGCGTCGCTTCGCGCAGCTCGCGGCGCGCGGCGACGAGCGCGCGCAGGAACGGCACCGGACGCGGCTCCGCTTTATTGCAGCCGGCGGCAAGGTAGATCGGCCGCGCTTCGCCCGGCGCGAGGCGGAGATCGTAGACCGCGCCGCTGGTCGTCAACCGATCCGGGAGCGGATGGAAAGTCAGCGTGGTGCGGCGCAGCTTGCCGTCGATACCGTGATAGTTCAGCAGCACCTGGTCGGCTCCGCGCAATTGCGCGTTTGCGGTGCCGCGGCGTTCGCGCCGGGTTCCGCGCACCTCGAACAGATCGGCGAAGTCATTGGCGAACAGGATCGACAGGCGAACGTCGATCGTCCGATCGCTGTAATTGTGCACCCCGAGTCGCTGATAGGCGGTGTCCCGCCATAGAAAAATCGTGCGCAGGATATGCACCCTGTCCTTTTCCATGACGATATGCTGATCGGAAATGACGTCGGGATTGGTCAGATCGACGACGAGCGCGGCGTTGTCGTCGCGCAAATTGGAGCCGAGCAACAGCGGCGGGACGTCGTTCACCAGGAGTTCGAGGTGCGAGAGAAATCGAGTGTCCCGGTGGAACAACCCGTCGGTCGCGTCCGACGACGCGCCGATATCACCGTGGCTGTCGAGGACGACGAAAGTGTCGTTATGCTTGAGCGCGCGCCACGGACGCGTCGCGGATTGCGCGGCGGAGATGTAGAACGAGTCCTCGGTGGGTGCGGCGAGGGGAATTGTCTGCGCGGCAGGTTTGGATGGCATCGTATTTTTTGCTCAGGCTCAGCGTTCGACGGACTGGTTCGGGCTCATTGCGGGCGATGCTGCACTGCACAATGGCACGCGCGACCAAACCCGAGAAGCGTCCTGCATAACGATGCAAGCCGTCTCAAGAGCAAGAGTTCCACGCGAGGCTAAATGCTGCTGCCGTGCACGCCTATGGCGGCGCGACGTTTTGTCTGAGTGACGTCCATTTAAGCAGAAAAACGCTACGGAGGGCCAAAAAACGGCCCCGGCGACGTTCATCATCCCGCCTCATCAAACTTGCACCGCAAACTGAAGCGCAGCAAAATGACTATGAAGTCGGCTCTTTGGGACAAAAGCTGGCTGAGATAATAAAGCGCCGCAGAACAAAACTTCTGTCGGACGCAAGAAAAGCTTTGGGGACGGAAACGATGACGGTTGGGTCGCCGACAGTCCAGTCGGACGCCGCGCGGTCGGTCGCGCCGCGCTGGGGCCAGCTCGTCTGCGGCGTCCTCTGCATGGTGATGATCGCCAACCTGCAATATGGCTGGACGCTTTTCGTCAATCCGATCGATCAGAAATATCACTGGGGCACCGCGGCCATTCAGGTCGCGTTCAGCGTTTTCATCGCGACCGAGACGTGGCTGGTCCCCATCGAGGGCTGGTTCGTCGACCGTTTCGGTCCGCGGGTCGTGGTCGCCCTCGGCGGCGTTTTCGTCGCGGTCGCGTGGACGCTGAATTCCGTCGCCAGTTCGCTTTGGGAATTGTACATCGCCGCGGCTTTATCCGGCGTCGGTGCCGGCGCGGTCTATGGCACATGCGTCGGCAATGCGCTCAAATGGTTTCCTGACCTTCGCGGGCTCGCCGCCGGACTGACCGCGGCAGGCTTCGGCGCCGGCACGGCCGCGACCGTCATCCCCATCCGCGAGATGATACTCGGCTATGGGTATCAGTCCGCGTTCTTGTGGTTCGGGCTGGGGCAGGGGTTCATCATTCTGCTTCTGTCGCGGCTCTTGCGCGCGCCGGAGCCCGGCGAAACGCCAAAGCCGGCGATGCGGCTGACGCAGGCGCTGCGCGATTACACACCGTTCGAAATGCTGCGATCGCCGGTTTTCTGGCTTCTCTACACCATGTTCGTCATGGTCGCGGCGTCGGGCTTGATGGCGACCGCGCAGATCGCGCCCATCGCCAAAGACCTTGGGCTCGCCGACGATAACGTAACGATCCTCTTCGTCACCGCCACCACGCTGAGCGCGGCGCTTGTGATCGACAACATCTTGAACGGTCTGGCGCGGCCGTTTTTCGGCTGGATATCCGACATCATCGGCCGCGAGAACACCTTGGGCATCGTGTTCTCGCTTGGGGCCGTGGCCTATTGGAGTCTCGGCGCCTTGGGACACACGCCGTACATGTTCGTACTGACGGCGGGCTTTATTTTCTTCACTTGGGGCGAAATCTTCAGCCTGTTTCCGGCGATCTCGACCGACACTTATGGCGTGAAATACGCCACTGCCAATGCGGGCCTCCTCTACACCGCGAAGGGCACCGCGGTATGGGTCGTGCCGCTGGCGAGCGTCATCAAGAATTACACCGGCCACTGGTATGCGGTGTTCATGATTGCCGCAATCATGAACCTCATGGTCGCGGCGCTGGCGCTCTTTGTGCTCAAGCCGATGCGGCGGCGCATCACCACGAAAAGCTGAGCTTGCCTACGGGAGGCTGCGGCCCGCCCCCTTGAACACGCAAAAAGCTGGAATAATGTATGCCAGAGATGGTTTCGAGCTTTTCCATAGCGCGCCGCGCGCGTTCCGAGGCCGGTTCCGCGGATCGATCGGTCCTGCAACCTGCGGTTGACCCGCTGGACGCGCCGGCGAATTTCAAGCAGCAGGCTTATGTCGCGCTTCGCAACGCCATCGCCGCCATGGACATCTATCGCAGCCGTGCCGAGATCAGGCTCGACGAGCGCCGGCTGGCGCAGGATTTCGGCATCAGCCGCACCCCTGTGCGCGAGGCGATGGCGCAGCTCGAGCGCGAGGGCTTTGTGCGATCGGTGCCGCGGCGCGGCGTCTACGTGGTGCGAAAAACCAGGCGCGAGGCGATCGAGCTGATTACCGCCTGGGCCGCGCTGGAAAGCATGGCGGCGCGGTTGATCACCGAAAATGCCGGCGACGAGGAGCTCGCCGCGTTGCGGCGCATGTTCGCGACCTTCGAGAACGGCGAGGTGCGCGCGCATCTCGACGAATATTCCGAGATCAACATCGAATTCCATCAGGCGATCGTCCGCATGAGCCGCAATTCGGTGCTCATCAATTTGGCCGAGAACTTGTTCACGCATATGCGGATGATCCGGCGCAAGACGATCGGCGAAAAGGATCGCGCCGATCGCTCGATCCGCGACCACATGCATATCATTGAAGCGCTGGAGGCGCGCGATACGGTGCGCGCGGAGACGCTGGTGCGCGATCACGCGCTCGGCCTTGCCGAGCATGTGGCGAAGTACGCGGATTATTTGGATTGAATGATGAGAGGCTTCCCATGGCTGAAGCACCAGTAAAAGAGAAACGCGAATCCGCCAGCATTGATGCAGATGCAGCCAAAGCGGAGCAGGAGCTGACGGATGGCTTTCACCTCGTCATCGACGCGCTCAAGCTCAACGGCATCAACACGATCTACGGAGTGCCCGGCATCCCGATCACGGACTTGGGCCGTATGGCACAGGCCGCGGGCATGCGCGTCATCTCGTTCCGGCATGAGCAGAACGCCGGCAATGCCGCTGCAATCGCCGGCTTCCTGACGAAAAAGCCCGGCATCTGCCTCACGGTGTCAGCTCCCGGCTTTCTCAATGGCCTCACCGCGCTCGCCAATGCCACGACCAACTGCTTTCCGATGATCCTGATCAGCGGCTCGTCCGAGCGTGAGATCGTCGACTTGCAGCAGGGCGACTATGAAGAGATGGACCAACTGGCTATCGCCAGGCCGCTGTGTAAGGCGGCCTTCCGCGTGCTGCATGCGCAAGACATCGGCATCGGCGTGGCGCGCGCGATCCGCGCAGCTGTTTCCGGTCGTCCGGGCGGCGTCTATCTTGATCTGCCGGCCAAACTTTTCTCGCAAGTGATGGGAGCCGAGGCTGGAGCCAAGTCACTCGTCAAGGTCATCGACCCGGCGCCGGCCCAGCTTCCCGCTCCGGCCGCCGTGAAGCGTGCGCTCGATGTACTGAAGAGTGCCAAGCGCCCCCTGATCATTCTCGGCAAGGGCGCGGCCTACGCGCAGGCCGATGAGGCGATCCGCGCACTGGTCGAAAAGAGCGGCATTCCTTTCCTGCCGATGAGCATGGCCAAGGGCCTCTTGCCGGACACGCATCCGCTGTCGGCGGGTGCGGCTCGCTCGACGGTGCTGAAAGAGGCCGACGTCGTCATGCTGATCGGCGCCCGCCTCAACTGGTTACTGTCGCACGGCAAGGGCAAGACTTGGGGTGAGCCTGGATCGCAGAAGTTCATCCAGATCGACATCGAGCCCAAGGAGATGGACAGCAATGTCGAGATCGCAGCTCCCTTGGTCGGCGATATCGGCTCCTGCGTGTCGGCTCTGCTCGAGGGCATTGACGGCAAGTGGCCCGCCCCGCCGGCCGACTGGATCGGCGCCATCAATACGCGCAAGGAAGCCAACATTGCCAAGATGGCGCCGCGGCTGATGAAGAACTCGGTGCCGATGGACTTCCACAGCGCGCTCGGTGCGTTGCGCACCGTCATCAAAGAGCGGCCGGATGCCATACTCGTCAACGAAGGCGCTAACACGCTCGATCTCGCGCGCGGCATCATCGACATGTATCAACCGCGCAAGCGCCTGGACGTCGGCACCTGGGGCATCATGGGCATCGGCATGGGCTTTGCCGTCGCGGCCGCAGTGGAGACCGGCAAACGCGTGCTCGCAGTTGAGGGCGACAGTGCCTTCGGTTTCTCCGGCATGGAAGTGGAGACAATCTGCCGGTACAACCTGCCGGTCTGCGTCGTCGTCTTCAACAACGACGGCATCTACCGCGGAACCGACGTCAATCCCACAGGCGGTGCGGATGTTGCGACGACCGTCTTCGTCAAAGACGCTCGTTACGAGAAGTTGATGGAAGCGTTCGGCGGCGTCGGCGTCCGCGTGACGACGCCCGACGAGCTCAGCCGCGCCGTGAACGAAGCCATGAATTCCGGCAAGCCGACGCTGGTCAACGCGGTGATCGATCCTGCGGCCGGCAGCGAGAGCGGCAACATCGGCAAGCTCAACCCGCAAAGCGTGGTTCGTAAAAAATAAAAAGTTAGGAGAAAGCACATGGCGGTAAAAATGAAAGCCAAGAAGGCAAAATCAAAACCCGCGGCGAAAAAATCAACCCGGAAAATCGCAAGACTCAACGCGAAAAGGCCGGCGGCGAAAGCTGTGGTGAAGAACGGACTGCCGCGCCCGAGCGCAAAGCCGTGGGGACAGGCGGGCAGGGCGCTCGAAGGCGTGCGCATCCTTGACTTCACCCATGTGCAATCGGGACCGACCTGCACGCAGCTTCTCGCCTTCATGGGCGCCGACGTGATCAAAGTGGAACGGCCGGGCATTGGCGACGTCACGCGCGGACAGCTGCGCGACGTGAAGGGCGCCGACAGCCTGTATTTCACCATGCTCAACGGCAGCAAACGCTCGATCACGATTGATTCCAAACATCCCACGGGCAAGGAAATCCTCGAACGGCTCGTGAAGGAATGTGACGTGCTGGTCGAGAATTTCGCTCCCGGCGCGCTCGACCGCATGGGGCTCACCTTCGAGCACATCCACAAGCTCAATCCGCGCATGGTCGTCGCCTCGGTGAAAGGCTTCGGGCCCGGTCCCTATGTGGACTGCAAGGTGTACGAGAACGTCGCCCAATGCGCCGGCGGCTCCGCCTCGACCACCGGCTTCCGCGATGGGCCGCCGCTCGTCACCGGCGCGCAGATCGGCGATTCCGGCACCGGTGTGCATCTCGCGCTCGGCATCGTGTCGGCGCTTTACCAGCGCGCCCGCACCGGCCGCGGCCAGAAGGTCTTATGCGCCATGCAGGACGGCGTGCTCAATCTGGCGCGGGTGAAGTTGCGCGACCAGCAACGCCTCAGGCACGGTCCGCTCGCCGAATACAGCCAGTTTGGCGAAGGCGTGCCATTCGGTGTCGCGACACCGCGGGCCGGCAACGATTCCGGCGGCGGCCAGCCGGGCTGGATCCTCAAATGCAAAGGCTGGGAGAGCGATCCCGACGCTTACATCTATTTCATCACCCAGGCGCCGGTCTGGGGCGCGATCTGCGATCTCATCGGCAAGCCGGAATGGAAGACCGACCCCGACTACGCGACGCCGCCGGCGCGGCTGCCGCGACTGCGGCGCATCTTCGACACCATCGAGGAATGGACCAAGACCATGACCAAGTTCGAGGTCATGGAAACCTGCAACAAGCACGACATCCCGGTCGGGCCGATCCTGTCGATGAAGGAGATCGCGGACGAGCCCTCGCTGCGCGCGACCGGTACCGTGGTCGAAGTCGATCATCCCACGCGCGGCCCATACCTGACGGTGGGCAATCCGATCAAGCTCTCGGACTCGCCGGCGGATGTGCGGCGCTCGCCGCTCCTTGGCGAACACACCGAGGAAATTTTGCGCAAAGTGCTCGGCTATGCTGATAAAGAGATTACCGAGATCAAAGGATCCGGTGCGCTGAGCGCATCGGAGCGAAAGGCGGAAGCGGCTTAAGCTTAGTCGTTCGTCGGCATTGAAGTGAGGCGTGTTGGCAATGCGTATCGTCGTTCACGGACAGCAGGCGTTCGGCAAAGCGGTGCTCGAAGCGCTGATCAAGCGCGGCGAGAATGTCGTCGGGGTCTATGTCGGGCCGGAGAAGGAAGGCGCCAAAGCCGATCCGCTCAAGGAGGCGGCACTCGCGGTCAAGCTGCCGGTGCATCAGCCGGCGTCCTATCGCAAGCCGGAAGTCTGGGATGAATTCCGCGCGCTCAAGCCCGATTTGCAAGTGATGGCCTTCGTCACGTTGTTTGTGCCCGAGGAATTCCTCAACATTCCGACCCACGGCTCGATCCAGTATCACCCTTCGCTGCTGCCGGCTTATCGCGGGCCGAGTGCCATCAACTGGCCGATCATCAAGGGCGAGACCGAGACCGGCCTGTCGATCTTCTGGCCGGACAACGGGCTCGATACCGGCGACGTGCTGATCCAGAAAAAAACCCCGATTTCGGCGACCGACACCCTCGGCTCGGTTTATTTCGACCGGCTGTTTCCGATGGGCGTCGAGGCGATGCTCGATGCGGTCGATCTCGTCAAAGCGGGCAAGGCGCCGCGCCTCAAGCAGGACGACGCCAAGGCGACCTATGAGGGCCGTTGCGGACCCGACAACGCGCACATCGATTGGGGCCGGCCGTGGCAGGACATCGACCGTCTGATCCGTGGCTGCAATCCGGCGCCCGGTGCATGGTCGAAGCTCGACGGCAATACCGTGAAGATTTTCGAGGCGAAACCGCAGCCGGCGCGGAATCCCAAAGGCATTGCCGGCAAGATGGGCGAGATCGTCGCCATCGACGGCGACGGCATCTGCGTCGTTTGCGCCGACGGCCGCTTCAAGGTCTCGCGCGTGCAAGCCGACGGCCCGAAAATCGCAGCGAATGAATTTGCGACCAACGCGAAACTCAACACCGGAATGAGGTTTTCATGAATCCGCCCACCGCGACCGCCGCGAAGGTGTCCCCCGGCGCCGCGCAACACCAGCATCCGAAATCGGACATCGAAATTTCGCAGGCGGCCAAGAAACGGCCCATCGCCGATATCGCGCGCGAGAGGCTCGGCATCGGACCGGAAAACCTCGAGCCCTTTGGCCACTACAAGGCCAAAGTATCGATGGATTTCATAAAGTCGATCCAGAACAGGCCCAACGGCAAGCTGATCCTGGTCAGTGCCATCAATCCGACGCCGGCGGGCGAGGGCAAGACGACGACGACGGTCGGCTTGACCGACGCGCTCAATCACATCGGCAAGAAGGCGATGTTGTGCATCCGCGAACCGTCGCTCGGTCCGTCATTCGGCGTGAAGGGCGGCGCCGCCGGCGGCGGCTATGCGCAGGTGGTACCGATGGAAGACATCAATCTCCACTTCACCGGTGACTTTCACGCCATCACCTCGGCAAACAATCTGCTCGCCGCGCTACTCGATAATCACATTTATTGGGGAAATCAGCTGGGCATCGATCCGCGCCGCGTCGCCTGGCGGCGTGTGCTCGACATGAACGATCGCGCACTGCGCTCGATCGTCTCTTCGCTCGGCGGCGTCGCCAACGGCTTCCCGCGCGAAGACGGCTTCGATATCACGGTCGCCTCCGAGGTCATGGCGATCTTCTGCCTGGCGCGCGACCTCGACGATCTCAAGAAGCGGCTCGGCAACATCGTCGTCGCCTACACCCGCGAGCGAAAGCCGGTGCGGGCCAGCGACCTCAAGGCAGATGGTGCCATGACCGTGCTGCTCAAGGAGGCGCTCGCCCCCAATCTGGTGCAGACGCTGGAAGGCACGCCCGCCTTCATTCATGGCGGGCCATTCGCCAATATCGCGCATGGCTGCAATTCGGTGCTGGCGACCACGACCGCGCTGAAACTCGCCGATTACGTGGTGACCGAAGCCGGCTTCGGCGCCGACCTCGGCGGCGAAAAGTTCATGGACATCAAATGCCGCAAGGCCGGCATCGCGCCCGATTGCGCCGTGCTCGTCGCCACCATCCGCGCGCTGAAGATGCACGGCGGCGTCAAGAAAGAGGACCTCAAGACGGAAAATCTGAAAGCGCTCGAGGCCGGTATGGCCAATCTCGCACGCCACATCGAGAATGTGCAGAAGTTCGGCGTCGTGCCGGTGATCTCGCTCAATCGTTTCTCCGCCGACACCGACGCCGAGATCAAACTGGTCGAAGACCAATGCAGGGCGCTTGGCGTGGAGGCGTTGATGGCCGACCATTGGGCGCTGGGCGGGGAGGGCGCGGCAAACGTCGCTCGCGCCGTCGTGAAGGTGGCCGAAAGCGGCAAGAGCAAGCTCAAATATCTCTATCCCGACGACATGCCACTCATCGAGAAAATCCGCACTATCGCCAGGGAAATCTATCGCGCCAAGGACATCGACGTGGATAAGCCCGTGCGCGATCAGCTCGCCTCGTTCGAAGCGATGGGTTACGGCAAGTTTCCGATCTGCGTCGCCAAGACCCAGTACAGCTTCTCGACCAACCCCGACGCCAAAGGCGCGCCGGCCGATCACGTCATCAAGGTGCGCGACGTGCGGCTGTCGGCGGGCGCCGAGTTCGTGGTCGCGATCTGCGGCGAGGTCATGACCATGCCGGGCCTGCCGAAGGTGCCGGCGGCGGATTCGATCGATGTGGGGCCGGACGGAAAGATCGTCGGATTGTTCTAGGCAATGTTGCGGTACGGATGACAAGAAGGAAGGTCGAAGATGCTGAAGTTCTATTACAACGGCGCGCCAAACCCTACCAAGGTTGCGCTTTTTCTGGAGGAAGCCGGGCTTGCCTATGAGCCTGTTCCGATCGACACCCGCAAGGGCGACCAGCACAAGCCGGAATTTTTGGCTATCAACCCGAACGCGAAGGTGCCGGCAATCGTCGACGGCGACGTCACGGTGTTCGACTCAAACGCGATCCTGCTCTACCTCGCCGAGAAAACCGGCAAGTTCCTGCCGGCGAAGGGCGACAAGGCGCGCGGCGAATTTCTGTCATGGCTCTTATTCGTGGCTTCCGGCGTTGGCCCGTATTCCGGCCAGTCGGTGCACTTTCGCAACGCTGCGCCGGACAAGAATGAATACGCCATCAATCGCTATGCCTTCGAGGCGCAGCGCCACTTCGGCATTCTCGATGCGCGGCTTGCCAAGCGGAAATACATACTCGGCGATACTTACACGATCGTCGACATGGACGTCTGGGGCTGGGCGCGCCTCATGCCGATGGTTCTTGGCGAGGGGGCGTGGGCAAAGTTCCCAAATCTCAAACGGCTCGTCGACGAGATCAGCGCGCGGCCGGCGGCACAGCGCGCGGTTGCGCTGAGAGAAAGGTACCAGTTCAAGACCGAGATGGACGACTTGGCGCGCCGCTCGTTGTACCGGCACCAGACGGAAAAGGTCGCCTGATTAAGAGTCCGTAGGGTGGGTTAACCGCGCAGCGGCGTAACCCACCGCTTTGCTCCCGATCGGTGGATTTCGCTCCGCTCAACCCACCCTACAAAACTAAAACATGCCCATGCGCTCGCTCGCCATAGTGCCGGTGAGCAGCAGCACCCCGAAGGCCATCACCAGCAGCGCGGCGCCGACCTCGACGCCGCGCAGGACCAGCGAGCCGTAGCCGGCGCGTGTTGTGGCGAACCGCTTGGCCGCGGCCTTGGCGGCGACGGCCAAAGTCGCGATCGCCGCGACCGTGATCGCGGTGCCAAGGCCCATCACAAAGGTCGAGGCGATGCCGGCCAGGAAGAGACCCTGCGCCAGCGCGAAGACGAGGACGATGATCGCGCCCGAGCATGGCCGCAGGCCGACGGCGACAATTGCCGAGAGCCCGCGATGCCAACCGCCCGGTCCCGCCAATTCCTCCGGCTCCGGCCCATGCGCATGACCCCAGGGCAAGGCGCTCTCCTCCTCGTCATCGTGGTTGTGATGGTCGTGCGCGTGACCGTGGTGCGTATGTTCCTTGTGCGCATGGTCATGGTGATCGCAGTAAGCGTGGGCATCATGTGCGGGATGCGCGTGGTGCTCCGCTCCGGCCGTTGCCGCTGGTTTGCTTCCCGATCTCACCGCGTACAAAGCGTGAAGGAACCCGCGCCCCTTTACCCACAACAACCGCGCGCCCAAAAGCACGATCAGCGCGTAGCTGACGATCTCGATGACGCGCACCGTGTCGCCCATCATCTTCGCCGTCACGCCGATCAACACGGCGGCGACCGCGACGATCACCACCGCGGTCAGCGGCTGGAGCAAAGCCGAGGCAAAGGACAGTGCGATGCCGCGCCGCCAGGTCTCCTCATTGGCGAGGAGGTAGGACGAGATGACCGCTTTGCCGTGGCCCGGGCCGGCGGCATGGAAAATGCCGTAGACGAACGAAATACCCATCAGCCCCCAATAGGCCGAGCCGTCGGTTTTGGCGGCGCGGATCAATCCCGACAATGCGCGGTAAAACAACGCCTGCTCGGCGAGGATCCAGCCGACCACGCCGGTCGCCGCCGGCGCACGAAGTCCGCCGAGCGGGCCGACCTGCGCGAAGGCGCTGGTGACTGCGCCCGCCGCCAGCACAAAAACGACGATGCCCGCCACCACCGCGGCACGGCGGGTCACGGACAGGTCACCGAGATTTTGTTGGCGAAGCTCGCCCCCATGCCGGCGTTGGCCTCGGATGTCTGAAAGGCCTGATCGAGCCGGAGCGTGGCCGGGAAATTGCCGTCATTCGGTTTTTCGATCGATGCGATGCATTGCGCCGGCGCGCTGACCAGGCGGATCGGGTCCTTCTCGGCAAAGCCGAAGTCGATGAAAAATTCCGGATCGTAGACCTCGACCTCGATCGCCTTGGCTTTCACCGGCGTCTTGAACGGCAGCGTGAAGTGGAGCGTCAGCACCGTGTCTTTCGGATCGTAGTCGAGATAATAGTTGATCGGTTCGAGGAACGCATCCTGGTGCCGTTTGCCGTCCACGCGGGCGTAGGTGAAATAGGCGTAGTCTTTGAGCGACTCGACATTGACCTTGGCGAGCGGCGCAAGCTCCTCGCGCGTGAATTCGCCCTTGGTCTTTTGTTCGATCCCCTCGGTGGCGAAGGCGGAGAACATGTCGTCGAAGGTCCAGGCGTGACGCACGCCGGTGACCGAGCCATCCGGCGCGTAGAGGAGCTCCTCGGTCATGGTCACCCAGACGTGCGGGTGCGCGTCGGCGCGCTGCGTCCCCGCGAATAAGCAAGCCATTCCGATAATGAGAAAAACGAAACGATATAACATCGGCCCCGCACCCAAAGTGTCCTCACGATGTATCGCCCCCGACACGGCGGACCACACTCTAATACGGAGTAGGGCGGAAGGAAGGCTTGGGTATGGTGCCTCCGCTCGTCCCCGCGAAAGCGGGGACCCAGCTCCTTGCGCTTTCGCCAAGTGCTGGATTCCCGCTTTCGCGGGAATGAGCTGAAAATCACTGACAGTAAGCTAATAGTTGACATTCGTCAGCAATTCGCTTACATTAGCGGATGTGATCAGGGGCTTCAAAAGCAAGGGACTTGCCGAGCTTTGGGAGAAAGGGCGGAGCGGGAAGATCGACGCGAAGATGCATGCGCGCATCTTACGTCGCCTGGATCGCCTGGACGTTGCCGTGCGGCCGGAAGAAATGAACGTCCTCGGTTTTGATTTCCATGCTTTGCGAGGCTTCAGGCCGACGCGTTATTCGGTCCATGTGAATGGGCCATGGTGCATCACGTTTGAATTCGAAGATGGCGACGCCAGCCGGGTCGACTTCGAGCAATACCACTGAGGAGAGATAGTCATGGCTCATGTCGCCAAGCGCAAGCCGGATCGCTGCCCGACCCATCCCGGCGCGTTGCTGCGGGAGGATGTGATTCCGGCAACGGGGCGGACCAAGGCCGAGATTGCGCAGCTTCTCGGCATTTCCCGCCAGCATCTCTACGACATTTTGCGCGAGCGCAAGCCGGTATCTCCGACAGTTGCGGTTCGACTCGGCAAGTTGTTCGGCGACGGCGCCGGAATTTGGGTGCGCATGCAGGGCGCTTACGATACGTGGCGTGCCGAGCGGAAAGAAGACGTGAGCAAAATTCCCACGCTTCGCGCCAAGGCGGCTTGAAGGTCGATTGTTCTGATTAATGGCGGTTAGCGATGGCGCTTACATCCTGTCGGGAACGCGGTGCGCAAGTCAGCACCACGGCATGGCGTTGTCCGGCGTGTGGCGGTTCCACGCTTCGAAGACCGCCCCGGTGGGCGGAAACCCTGTGCGTACTCTTCTTCCTCGCCATGATTGCGATGGCCAGGTACACTAATGAGCCTTGGGACGGCCCATGTGTCCTTCGCAATTTTCGGCGCATTGCCGCTCGTCATCGCGGGGCTATACGCGTAACGGCGAGAGCGCTAGGTACGGTTCAAATCATTTAGCCTACGCTCACACCCCGGCGGCGCCGCCATCGGCGCGCGGGTCGTGGGCGCCTTCGCAGGTGCCGTCGGCATGCAGGATCGCGGCGCCGGCGTGGCCCATAATGTCGGAGTAGGGGTCGGGCAGGACTTCGAGCTCATGGCCGGCCGACGCGAGTTGGTCGACGAGATTGCCGTCGAAGCGCTGCTCAAGGCGAAGCTTGGTTTGCTGATCGCCCCAAGTCCGCCCCAGCACCCAACGCGGCCGGTCAAGCGCCGCCGCAAGCGGCTCGCCGAACGACACATGGCGCGTGAACAAAGCGGCCTGCGTCTGCGGCTGGCCGTCGCCGCCCATGGTGCCGTAAGCCATGACGCGGCCGTCCTTGAGGATGGCGAGCGCCGGATTGAGCGTGTGCGGCGGTAACCGGCCAGGCGTCAGAAAATTCAGCGCGCCGCGTTGCAGTGAGAAGCTCGCGCCGCGGTTCTGCATCAGCACGCCGGTGCGCGGCAGCAAGCAGCCGGACCCGAACTCCCAATAGAGCGATTGGATGTAGGACACGACAAGGCCGGTCGTGTCCGCCGCGCCCATCCACACGGTGTCGCCCTCGCCCGAAGCGAGCGGCCAGCGCGCCGCCTTGCGGCGGTCGATTTTCATTGCCTCGCCGGCGATGAAGCGCGGCTCGAGGCAGCGCTCGAGCGCGTGCGCGAGATTGTTCGGATCGGTGACGACGCGGTCGCGCATCCGCAACGCCCGCTTGGTGGCCTCGACCAGACCGTGGATATGGTCGAAGCCTTCCGCCTCGGTGACGCCGAGGCGGGCAAACAACGCAAGGATCATAAGCGAGGCGACGCCCTGGGTCGGTGCGTCGGTGTTGTAAATCGTGCCCGCCGGCAATTCGATGTGCAGCGGCTCGCCGAGCGTGGAGCGATAGCGCGTCAGGTCCTCGCGCTCGAGCGGGCTGCCGATATGCGTCAGGTCGGCGGCAAGCTCGCGCCCGACATCGCCCCGGTAAAAATCGTCGAGACCGGCATGGGCAAGGTGGTCCAAAGTCGCGGCAAACGCCAACTGCTTCAATGTGGCGCCGGGTGCCGGCGGCTTTCCGTCGGCCAGAAACGTGTCGGCGAATCCCGGCACGGATGCGAGTTCGGAGAGCTTATCCTGCGTGAGCTGCGCCTGGCTGCGCGATACCGTATAGCCGTTGCGGGCGTGGCCGATGGCAGATGTGAGCAGGACTTTGAGCGGCAGCGTCCCGCCATTCGCCTTCGCCGCTTCGAGCGCAAGCATCCAGCCGCTTACGGCGCCGGGCACGGTCAGCGCCGCAAGCGGCCCGCGCGGCGGCATGGTCTCGTACTCGCGGTAAAGCTCCGGCCGCGCATCGAGGCCGGCAGGACCGGCCGCCATGATGGCGCGCACGCGGCCCGACGGCCAGCGGATCAGCCAAAATCCGTCGCCGCCGAGATGGTTCATGTGCGGGTAAACGGCCGCGATGGACGCGGCCATGGCCACCATCGCTTCCACCGCGTTGCCGCCTTCGGCGAGAATTTCGCGGCCGGCGTCTGCTGCGGCGGCGTGAGGCGCGCAGGCGACGCCGCGGCGATGACCGGCGCTATGTAGATCGACCATGCTCAGATCGCTTCCAATCCGCGCTTGCGCAACAACGCCTCGGGGTTCGGCAGCCGGCCGCGGAAGGCCCTGTAGGCGTCGGCCGGGTCGCGTGCGCCACCCGCGGCATAGATCGTCTCGCGCAGCCGGCGCGCGGTCGCCGGATCGAAAATATCGCCGGTTTCCTCGAAAGCCTCGAATGCATCGGCGTCGAGCACTTCCGACCACATGTAGCTGTAATAGGCCGCGGCATAGCCACCGCCCGAGAACACGTGCCCGAAGTGCGGCGGGCGATGGCGCATGACGATCTCGTCGGGCATGCCGAGGCGCTTGAGCGCGTCGTCTTCGAATGCGGTGGGGTCGATTGTGCCGGGCGCACTGAGCGAGTGGAAGCCAAGATCGACGTAGGCGCAAGCGAGGTACTCGATCGTGGCGAAGCCAACGTTGAAGTTGCGCGCGGCAAGGAGGCGTTGCAGCAGATCCTCCGGCATCGCCGTGCCGGTCTGGTAGTGCCGCGCGAAGCGCCGCAGCACGTCCGGCTGCTCGAGCCAATGCTCGTAGAGTTGCGAAGGCAGCTCGACGAAATCGGTGGCGACATTGGTGCCGGAGATTTTCGGATAGGTAACTTCTGAGAGAAGGCCGTGCAACCCGTGGCCGAACTCGTGGAACAAGGTGCGCGCTTCGTCGAAGCCGAGCAAAGTCGGGTTGCCGTCGGGAGCCTTTGGGAAGTTGCATACATTGACGATCAGCGGGCGAATGTCGCCGGCGAGCTTTTCCTGCTCGCGCAGCGAGGTCATCCAGGCGCCGCTTTGCTTTGAAGGCCGTGCAAAGTAATCGCCGAAGAAGAGGCCGATTGCGCCGCCATCGCTGCCGCGCACCTCCCAGACGCGCACGTCGGGGTGCCAGACCGGCACGTCCGGGCGCGGCCTGAAGCTGAGACCGAACAAGCGCTGCGCCGTGTAAAAGGCAGCTTCGATCATCGCTTCGAGGTCGAGGTACGGCTTGACGGCGGCCTCGTCGACATCGCAACGCCGCTTGCGCAGCTTCCCCGCATAATAGCGCCAGTCCCAGGGCGCGAGCGCGAAGTTGCCGCCTTCCTCCTGCACCAGCGCTTGCATGGCATCGCGATCGGCGAGCACCTTTTTCCGCGCGCGTACCCATACCGTGTCGAGCAACGAGCGCACCGCCGCCGGCGTCTTCGCCATCGCGTCGTCGAGGCGGTAATGGGCGAAATCGGCATAGCCGAGCAGGCGTGCCCGCTCGGCGCGAAGCGCCACCATCTCGGCGATGATTGCCTTGTTGTCGGTCGCGCCGTTATTGTCGCCTCGGGCGATATAGGCACGAAACACCTTTTCGCGCAGGTCGCGGCGGCCCGCGAATTGCAGGAAGGGCTCGACGCTCGACCGCGACAGCGTGACGATGTGCCCTTCGAGGCCGCGTTGGCGGGCCTCAGATTTCATCGCCTCGCGCATAAATTCGGGCAGTCCGGCAAGCTCGCCTTCGCCGTGAAGCGGCAGCGCGAAGGCCTGCTCGTCGGCCAGCACGTTCTGGCTGAACGCGGTGCCGAACGTCGCCAGGCGCTCGATGATCTCGGCGAGGCGCTTTTTCGCGGCCGCATCGAGCGCGGCGCCGGCGCGGCGGAAGCTCGTGTGGTAGCGCTCGAGCACGCGCTTCTGCTCGGCATCGTGGCCGGGCGTGTCGGCCTGCCGCATCAGCGCGTCGATGCGGCGGAATAGGGCCGCGTTGGTGCGGATCCTGTTCCAGTGACCGGCGACTTGCGGCGAAATCTCCCGCTCGATCGCAAGGAGCTCATCGTTGCTGTGGGCGCCGACGAGAAGATGAAAGACGTGCTCGACCCGCTCCAGCGCCCGGCCGCTCAGCTCCAGCGCGGCGATTATGTTCTCGAAGTCCGGCGGGTCGGTGCGGCCGGCGATGGCCGCAATCTCGGCATCGTGCTCGGCGAACGCCCGGGCATAGGCCGGGCCGAAGTGCTCAGGCTTGATTTGCGCGAAGGGCGGAATCCCGTCGGGGGTCGTCCAGGGCGCCAAAAGCGGATTGTCGGAGGGACTTGAATTGGTCATCGCGGGGATATGCCGGGCCGGGGTGGAGGGTGATATATGTCATCGCCTAGCTGTAAGGAGTAGTTCCCGTGCGCCGTCACGCCGATTACGTGCCCCACGGCGTCATTCCGGCCGTGCTGCTGCCGTTCGCGGAAGACCTGACGATCGACGAAAAGAGCTTCCGCAAGCACTTGCACGATGTGGCGGCGACCGCAGGCCTTTCGGCGATCACCATCAACGCCCATTCGACCGAGGTGGCCTCCTGCACCTTCGACGAGCAGCGCCGCGTGATTGATATCGCGCGGGACGAGATCGGCTGGCTGCCGATCGTCAACGGCATCTGGGCGGACGGCAGCCTTGAGGCAGCACGAATCGCCCGCGTGGCGGAGGAAAGCGGCGCCTCCGCGCTCCTTGTTTTCCCGCCGGCGCCGTTTACCCTTGGCCAGTCTCCGGCCATGGCGGTCGAGCACTTCAGGCGCATCGCCGATGCGTCGAGCCTACCAATCATCGTGTTCCAGTATCCGCTTGCGACCGGCCAGGGCTACCCGCGCGATACGCTGCACAAGATGATCGAAGCGGTGCCGACGATCCGGGCCATCAAGGATTGGTCCGGCAACGTGCCGCAGCACGAGCTGCACATTCGCGAGCTGCAGAGCCGCAAGCCCCCGGTCAACGTGCTCACCACCCACAGTTCCTGGCTGTTGAGTTCGCTGGTGCTGGGCTGCAACGGGCTCCTCTCCGGCAGCGGCAGCGTGATCCCCAACCTCCAGGCGGCCTTGTTCCAGGCGGTGAGGGCCAACGATCTCGCCACGGCGCGACGGCTCAACGATCGCATCTACCCGCTCGCTTGCGTCTTTTATGCCGACCCCTGGGCAGACATGCACAACCGCATGAAGGAGGCGCTGGTGCTGCTCGGCCGGCTGCCCCGTGCCGTGGTACGGCCGCCGCTCACCAAGCTCGGCCGTGCCGAGATCGACCGCATCCGCACGGCCCTGGTGGAGGCCGGCCTCATCCCGCAAAAGGCCGCCCGCGACGCGGCGTGACGTGCTTGCCCTCTCCCACAAGGGGCAAAGTAAAGAGCCTTGAATCGGCCTTCCGTTTCGAAGAAAGTGCCGGCCATGAATAGTCCAACTCACCGGCGGCCCCGCCGCATCGCCTGGCAGAACGTGCTGACCGTGGTCAGCGCGGCGATCCTGATCAGCGCCGAAGTGTTCGGTGCCGCCTTTGCCGGCAGCTGGGCGATCGCCAACCTGCTGGCGCTCGGCACGCTCGGCGCGCGCGTTCTCGACGGACTGTTCGTGCTCTGCGGCATCATCGTCATGGTGCAGTTCGTCCGCGCCGCGCGCCGCATCGAGCCGTTCACCGCGACGGACTGAGAAAACTCTCACCTCATGGTCTGATGCGCGCTAGAGGAAAACTCGCCTCTAACCTTTTGTTAAGACCAAAACGCTTGACAGCCCGGCTGAATAGCTTATTTCGGAATTCGCCCAATTTCGCACGTGCCTGTGGCCGTGTGTCGGTCGGTGGGCATCCGGACAAGAGGCCGGACAGCCGCCTAAGGAAGAGACCACCACTTCCTTGCTTAGCGACCGACAGCCGGAGGCGAAACCGGCATAGCCCGCTCTCAACGGGCGACGCGGCTTAAAGCAACGACGGAAGGGCTTTTTTGGTACTGCCGGCGCCAATGCCGGGGACGCCGAAAGGGCTTGTC
The DNA here is from genome assembly GCA_050012575.1 of Xanthobacteraceae bacterium. Taxonomy (GTDB): domain Bacteria; phylum Pseudomonadota; class Alphaproteobacteria; order Rhizobiales; family Xanthobacteraceae; genus BOG-931. The sequence continues at coordinate 32,366 of JBEKGX010000021.1, forward strand.
CATCTTTGCCAGCAGTGCGGAACGGGATTTCCCTCATCCGGACCAAGGCAGCAATCACGGCGACGCAAGACGGCTCCGCAGCGTGCGGACCGTGCGTCGCAGGAGGTTCACCTCGGCGGCTACGCCGCCATTCGGATTAGGGAGTGGGTAGCGATGACTGCACGTATCCGTGAATTTCTGAAGCAGCGTACCGATGCCGGACCCTGCCTCGTGCTCGACCTCGACGTGGTCCGCGAGAACTACCAAAGCTTCGCCAAAGTGCTGCCGGACACCAAGGTGTTCTACGCCGTCAAGGCCAATCCGGCTCCGGAAATCCTCAAGCTGTTGGCCGGTCTGGGCTGCTGCTTCGACGTGGCCTCGGTGCCCGAGACGCACATGGTGCTCGCGGCCGGCGCTTCGCCCGATCGCATCTCCTACGGCAATACGATCAAGAAGGAGAGCGAGATCGCCGCAGCCTTCGCGCTCGGCGTCACGCTTTTTGCCATCGATTGTGAGGCCGAGGCGGAGAAGGTCGCGCGCGCCGCGCCCGGCAGCCGGGTGATCTGCCGTATCGTTTGCGACGGCTCCGGCGCCGAATGGCCGCTATCGCGCAAATTCGGCTGCGAGCCGGTCTATGCCGCCGACATTCTTGAGTTCGCGCATAAGCAGGGTCTTATCCCGCACGGGGTGTCCTTCCATGTCGGCTCGCAACAGCACAATGTCGAGGCCTGGGACCGAGCGCTCGCCAATACGGCGGCGGTGTTCCGCGCCTGCGCGGAGCGCGGGATCGCGCTTTCGATTGTGAATCTTGGCGGGGGTTTCCCCGCCCGATATGTACGCAAGACGCCGAAGCTCGAATCTTACGGCAAGGCGATCTTCCGCTCGCTGCGCAAGCATTTCGGCAATAACCTTCCGAACACCATTATCGAGCCGGGCCGCGGTCTCGTCGGTAATGCCGGCGTGATCGAGGCCGAGGTGGTGTTGATCGCCAAGCGCTCGCCCGAGGACGAGGTCCGCTGGGTTTATCTCGACATCGGCAAATTCCACGGCTTGGCCGAGACCATCGGCGAATCGATCCGCTATCCGATCCGCACCACCAAGGATCGCGACGAGACGGCGCCCTGCATCATCGCCGGGCCGACCTGCGACAGCGTCGACGTGCTCTATGAGAAGACGCCATACCCGCTGCCGGTCTCACTTGCCATCGGCGACAAAGTGCTTATCGAGGCCACAGGCGCCTATACGACGACCTATTCCTCGGTTGGCTTCAACGGCTATCCGCCGCTGCGGCAATACGTGATCTGAGGATCAGGCGAGGTCAAGCACCCCGGCCTCGCCGTTTTCCGTCCCGAAGGCGAGGAGAAGGCCGTCCGCGCTCCAGACGAGCGCGCTGACCGGTGCCGTCCCGGGCGTTTTGGCGAGAATTTCGGCGCCGTCTTCGAGGCGCACGAACAGCACCAGGCCATCGCCATAGCCCGCGGCAACGATGTCCTGCCGCGGATGGCAGGCGACGATGGCGACCCGGTGCTCCGACGGTGCCAACAGACGCGGCTGCTTGCCCATGGGTCCGTCCTTCGTTTGGAACGGCCAGAGGATGAGCTGCGTCGAGCCCGAGGTCGCCAGGAAGCGACCGCCGGCGGTCCAGCCGAACGAGGTTACCCGCGCGGCGTAACCGGACATGCGCATGTGCTTCCCATCGGTGAGCCGCCAGCCATGCAGCATCGGCTCCTGCATCGTTGTGACCAGAAAGCGGCCGTCGAGACTGACGGTGGCGCCGAGATGCGAGCCCTTCCATTCGAGCTTTTCGGGCGCGGCCTGCGGAGCGTTGGGAAACCAGAGGCTGGCGCCGTTGTAATGGGCGACGGCGAGCCGCAGGCCTTTGGGCAGGAAAGCCAGCCCGCCGACCGTCGAGGGCGCCTCGAATTCGCGCAGCTCCTTCGCTTGCACGAATGCCGACTTGCCGGCAGACCAGGCGACCACCCCGTCCGGCCCAAGCGCGACGTGATCGATCCAGCGATTTTTGGCGTCGGTTGCGAGCGTGCGGGTCTCGCCGTGGACGTTCGTCGCTAGCACCTTGGCGTCGTCGCCGCCGCTGACGACGCGCTTGCCGTCGGCGGCCGTGGCGAGGATCGCCCCGCCGTGGACCGCAACGCGCCGCGGCTCGGCTTCCGGTTCGACGAACAGCAACGCTTCCTCACCGAGGACGAACACGGCTGTGCGGCCGAGGAAATGCGCGGCGACGACCGGCGCGCCCGCGGCCACGGGACGGGTGCGGTCAATGACGGAAACGGTATGGCTGCGGACGTTGGTCATTGATCTTCACTCTCCCGCGAGCGGGGAGAGGAATTCATCACTTTACGCGATGCAGGTTGCAAACCCCTGCCGGATTTTCTCCTCCGACAGATTGCGGCCGATGAAGACGATACGGCTGTTGCGCTTTTCGTCCTTGTTCCATGGCCGCTGATGGTTGCCGTCGAGGATCATGTGCACGCCCTGGAATACGAAGCGGTCGTCGTCGTTCTTGAAGGACAGGATGCCCTTGCTGCGCAGGATGTTGGGGCCTTCCTTCTGCACCAGATCCTGCACCCACGGAAAAAACTTGTCGGGGTCGAGCGGCTCGTCGCTCTTGAGCGAAACCGATTGCATGTCCTCGTCGTGGTAATGCTTGAGCCCGCCGTGCTGGTGCGCATGCTCGTGGCCATGATCATGATGGTGATCGTGATCATGACCGTGATCATGCCCGTGGGGATGCTCGTGATCCTCGTCGTCGGCAAGGAATTCCGGCTCGAGATCGAGAATGCGGTCGAGGTCGAAGGCATTACGACCCAAAACCTCGTTGAGCGGGATTTGCGCCCGCTCGGTCCGGTGTACTTTGGCGTAAGGATTGATGCCGCGGATGCGCGCTTCGACTTCGCTCAGCTTCTCGCGCGACACGAGATCGGTCTTGTTGATCAGGATGACGTCGGCGAATGCGATCTGGTTCTTCGCCTCGGGCGCGTCCTTGAGCCGATCGATGAGCCACCTGGCGTCGGCGACGGTGACCACCGCGTCGAGCCGGGTCTTGCTGCCGATATTCTCGTCAATGAAGAAAGTCTGTGCCACCGGCGCGGGGTCGGCGAGGCCCGTCGTCTCGACGATCACGGCGTCGAACTTGCCCTTCCGCCGCATCAGTCCGTCGAGGATGCGCACGAGGTCGCCGCGCACGGTGCAGCAGATGCAGCCGTTGTTCATCTCGAAAACTTCCTCATCGACACCGACGACGAGGTCGTTGTCGATGCCGATCTCGCCGAATTCATTGACGATGACGGCGTATTTCTTACCGTGCGGCTCGGAGAGGATGCGGTTGAGCAGCGTAGTCTTGCCGGCGCCGAGATAGCCGGTCAGCACGGTGACCGGCACTTTCTCAGCCGGAAGCTGTTCGGACATGAGGGGCCCTCCTGTGCCGCTATATAAGCGGTCCCGCGCCAGCCCCAAAACCGATCGAAGTGAACTGGTGCATCACCTATGCGCCCGCAGAGGAGAGGTGACGGAGCAGTAACGACTTGCGACTGATATGTTATAATGTTACGTCTGCAACATTGATTTTCCATGTGAAATGAGGCCTCCCCATGAAGCCACTCTTCAGGCTCACCGCGGCACTTCTCATTACGCTTGCCGCGGTGAGCCTCGCGCACGCCGCGGAAGATAAGATCGCGCTGGTGGCCGCGGAGAATTTCTACGGTGATGTTGCCCGGCAGATCGGCGGCGACCGGGTTTCGGTCACCGGCATCCTGAGCAATCCTGACCAGGATCCGCATCTATTCGAGATCTCGCCCGCCGTCGTCCGTGAAATCGCAGCGGCGCAAATCGTCGTCTACAACGGCGCCGACTATGATCCCTGGATGGCAAGGTTGCTCGCAGTGACGCCCAAGCCCGGGCGCGCCGTGATCGTTGCCGCCGAGCTCGTGAACAGGAAGGCGGGCGACAATCCGCACCTTTGGTACGATCCGGCGACGATGCCGGCGGTGGCACGCTCGCTCGCTGCCGCGCTTGCCGCGGCCGATCCCGACCACAACGACGATTACACGGCGCGGCTAAAGACCTTCCTCGCCTCGCTCGAACCGCTAAACGAAAAAATCGCCGCCATTCGCGGCAAGTATGCCGGCTTGCCGGTCACGGCAACCGAGCCGGTTTTCGGCGACATGGCGGCCGCGCTGAAGCTGAACATGCACAGCGAGCGCTTCCAGCTCGCGATCATGAACGATACCGAGCCTAGCGCCCGTGACGTCGCCGCGTTCGAGCGGGACCTTAAGACGCACAAAGTGCGGGTCCTGTTTTACAACAAGCAGGCGTCGAACAATCTCGTCCAGCATCTCGTCGATCTTGCCCGCGCCTCCAACATTCCGGTCGTCGGCGTGACCGAAACCTGCCCGCCCGGTGTGTCGTATCAGGAGTGGATGCAAAGCGAGCTCGACGCCACCGACCGCGCGCTGGCCAGGCCGTCTTCATGAACGTCATCGAATTCGATCGGGCGACCATCGAGATCGGCGGGCGCAGCGTCCTTGTCGATACCAGCCTGACGATCAAGCAGGGCGAATTCGTCGGCGTCCTGGGCCCCAACGGCGCCGGCAAGACCACGCTGATGCGCGCCATTCTCGGATTGCTGCCGCCGAGCGCCGGAACGATACGCGTCTTCGGAGATGCGCCACAGCGCGGCAACCGCGATATCGGCTATTTGCCGCAGGTACGCACGGTGCTGCCTGACTTGCGCGTGCGCGGGCTCGATTTCATCGCCAGCTCGGTGCATGGCGAGCGCTGGGGCGTGCCATCGCTGGCCCGCGCCGACCACATCATGATCGCCAAGACGCTTGCGGCGGCTGGCGCGGGCGACCTCGGCGCGCGTCCGCTGGCGGAGATGTCGGGCGGTGAGCGTCAGCGCCTGCTGCTGGCACAGGCGCTGCTTGGCGAGCCGCGTCTCTTGCTGCTCGACGAGCCGCTGATCAGCCTCGATTATCGCTATCAGGAATCGGTCATCGAGCTGGTGCGCCATTTTGCCCGCGAGCGCAACATCACCGTGCTGTTCAGCGCCCATGAGCTCAATCAGCTGATCGGCGCGCTCGATCGCGTCCTCTACCTCGGCAACGGCCACGCTGCCCTTGGCACAGTGGAAGAGGTGGTTACGGCGCCGGTGCTATCGCAGCTTTACGGGGCGGACATCGACGTGGTGCGCGCCGACGGGCACATCTTCGTGCTTTCACGCGGACGCAACGTCGAGCATGCCGACCATATGCACGACGACGGCCACGGCCATCATCACGATAATGGCCACCATGCTTGAATACGATTTCATGCGGAACGCCTTCGCCGCCGCCGGCGTGGCGGCGGTCGTGTCGGGACTGGTCGGCTACTTCCTGGTGCTGCGCGGACAAACGTTTGCCGGCCACGCACTCGGACATATCGGCTTTGCCGGGGCGACCGGCGCCGCATTGATCGGCGTGGCGTCGATCTGGGGTCTTGTCGGTTTCACCGTTGCGGCCGGTATCGGCATGGGGCTGCTCGGCGAGCGCGTCAGCGGCCGCGATGTCGCCGTTGGCGTGGTGCTGGCGCTGGCGCTGGGCTTTGGGCTCCTCTTTCTGCACTATTACACGGCGTTCGCCACCCAGGTGACGGCGCTGCTGTTCGGCAACGTTCTCGCCGTCGATCGGTCGACGATCGCGACGCTCATCGGGCTTGCAATGGTCACGCTCGGCGGCCTCGCGGCGATCATGCGACCGCTCATTTTTGCCAGCCTCCAGCCGGAACTGGCCGAAGCCAAGGGCGTACCTTTGCGCTTCGTCTCCATCGCCTTCCTGGCCATTGTCGCGCTGGCGGTGTCGGAGAGCGCCCAGATCGTCGGCATTCTTCTGGTCTTCGCCCTCATGGTCGGTCCGCCGGCGACGGCGCAACGGCTGGTGACCGGGCTGTGGAGCGGCATGGCGCTTTCGGCCGGGCTTGCTTTGGCCGAAGCCTGGCTCGGCATCGTCATCGCTTATCATACCGATTGGCCAGTCAGCTTCTGCATCGCCATGTTGAGCGCGCTGGGTTACTTTCTCACCCGCGGCAGCTTTTTGCCGCGGTGGAAAGCGAAGCGATGAGCGAGCGGACCAGCGCCGTCTGCGTGGGCGAGGTACTGATCGAACTGGCGCGCGGGGCCGACGGCAGATTCGCACTGTCCTGCGGCGGCGATACGTTCAATACCGCCGTTTATCTCGCCCGCGCCGGCATTGATGTGGCCTTCGCCACGGCGCTTGGCGATGATCCCTATTCCGAGAGCATCATGGCGCTTGCCGCCGCCGAAGGTGTTTCCGGGCATCTCGTGTTGCGCGTGCCCGGACGGCTGCCGGGACTGTGCCTCATTGAAAACGGTCCGACCGGAGAACGTAACGTTCGCTCTTGGCGCGAGGGTGCGCCAGCGCGCGACCTGTTCGAGCACGCCGACTGGATGCGGGTCGCCGAAGCCTTGCTGTCGGCGCGGCTCATCTACTTTTCCGGCATCACCTTGTCGCTTTATTCCAACAACGGCCTTGGCCGCTTCCTCGCGCTGCTCGAAGCCGCGCGCAAGCAGGGCGCCAAGGTGGCCTTCGACGGCAACTTCCGGCCGCGCGGCTGGAAGGGGGACCTCGCGCGCACGCGCACCGTCTTCATCGAAGCGCTCAAGCGCGTGGACATCGCGCTGCCGGCTTTCGACGATGAGGCGGTGCTCTGGGGCGACCCGAGCCCGGAGACGACGGTCGCCCGGTTGCAAGCCTTCGGCATCGGCGAGATCGTGGTCAAGAACGGCCCCAACAGCGCGCTCGTCGCCGCAGCCGGGGGTCAGGAATTCGTGCCGGTGCCGGAGGTGATGGTGCCGATCGACGCTACGGCCGCCGGCGACGGCTTCAATGCCGGCTATCTCGCCGCCCGCCTCGCCGGGAGCGACCCAGCGGCGGCGGCAAGCGCGGCGCACCGGCTCGCCGGCGACGTCATCCGGCATCCCGGCGCGTTCGTCCCGCGCGCAAACGCCGCCATGCATTGAGCTTACAACGGATGACAGACGACTGAAGAAAGAAGATAATTATCCTAACGACAACGGACAAAGATCAAGCTGAGACGCGCCGACTTAACGTCCGGCCGGTCGTCTGTCCGCGTCATCTGGGAGGAAAATCATGAAGCGCCTTGCCATCGCGCTCGCCGCCGTGTTTGCACTGGGCCTTGCGTCAGGGCGACCCGCGCTCGCCGACGGGCCGATCATCCTCAAATTCAGCCATGTGGTCTCGCCCGACGCACCCAAGGGCAAGGCCGCGCTCCTCTTCAGGGACCTGGCCGAGAAATACACGAACGGCCGGGTGAAGGTCGAAGTCTATCCGAACTCGTCGCTCTACAAGGACAAGGAAGAATTGGAAGCCCTGCAGCTCGGTTCGGTGCAGGTGCTGGCGCCGTCAATCTCGAAATTCGGCCCGCTCGGGGTCAAGGAGTTCGACGTCTTCGATCTGCCGTTCCTGATGAGCGACGATGCGCACGCGCGGCAGATGATGGCGAGCCCGATGATGGCCGACCTCAACAAGAAACTGGAGGCCAAGGGTGTGTTGCCGCTCGCCTATTGGGACAACGGCGCCCACGTCTATACCTGCAACAGGCCATTGATCTGGCCGGACGATTTCCGCGGCCTGAAAATGCGCATCCAGGGCAGCAGGGCGCAGGACGCCGTGGCGCGCGAACTCGGCGCCATTCCGCAGATCATCGCTTTCGGCGAACTCTATCAGGCGTTGCAAACCGGCGTCGTCGACGGCGAGGACAATGTTCCGTCCAACGTCTGGACGCAAAAATTCTACGATGTGCAGAAGCACCTCACCGTCTCCTATCACGGCCGGCTCACCTATGCGTTTGTGACCAACAAGACCTTCTGGAATTCGCTGCCCGACGACGTGCGCACACAACTCGATCGCGCCGTGCAAGAGACGACGGACTTCTTCAACGAGACCGCGGCGAAGGACAACGCCGACGCGCTGGAGAAGATCAAGGCTGCTGGCAAGACCGAGATACATTTCCTGACCGAAGCCGAGAAGAAGGCCTGGATCGCCAAGCTGATGCCGGTCCACACCGAAATGCAGGCCCGCTTCGGCAAGGATTTCATCGAGCGAATCTACAAGGCTTCGGGATTCACGCCGCGGCAGTCCTAAAAGACGCTTGGTCCTTCCTCGGAGCAAGTGAGGGATTGAGCTTGCGAGTACTGCGGCTGCTCAACCTCCTTCTCGACCGGCTCGAAGAGTGGCTCATTGCCACGCTGATCGGGGCGGCGACCGTCATCACTTTTGTCGCGGTCGTTCATCGCTATGGCGCGAGCAATTCGGCGGATCTCGGTAGGTGGGCGGGTGCGCACGGCTTTGTTCTTCTGCAGCATGCGGCTGATTGGCTCTACACCTCGCTTGCCGCGATCAATCTTTCCTGGGCGCAGGAGCTCGCCACCTACATGTTCGTGTGGATGGCGAAGTTCGGTGCCGCGCTCGGCGTGCGCACCGGCATTCATGTGGGCGTCGATGTCCTCATCAAGCGATTGACGCCTTCGGCGCGCAAGCCGGTGATCGTGTTTGCGCTCCTTTGCGGCGCGCTCTTCACCGGCGTCATCGGCACACTCGGCGCCATCTATGTCCATGAGCTCGACCCGGACCAGGTCTCGCCGGAGCTCGAATGGCCGAGCTGGATCATCTATCTATGCATTCCGCTCGGCTCTTATTTGATGTGTTTCCGCTTCCTGCAGGTGATGTGGCGCTTTCTGCGCAGCGGTGACCTGCCGCATCAGGCTTACGGTATCGACTACGAGCCGCCGCACGGGGACGCGGCGTCGGTCGGCGAGGGGGTGCGATGACCGCCGTCTCGCATATTTCCAAGCCGTCGGCGCCGCATCCGCTCAGCAGCTCGATCACGGCGGCGCTGATTATCGCGACCCCGCTCGCGCTCGCGCTCATTTGCTTCGCCGCGCGGCTGCATATCATCGAATTGTCGCACGTGGTGCGCGCGGAGCTTCTGTTCGCGCTCCTTCTTGCCTTGATGACAACCGGCATGCCGATCTCGATCGCGCTTGGCCTCTCGGTGCTCACCTATTTGTTCATCCTCTCCGACGTCGATCCGAAGATGGTGGGTCTGAAGCTGTTCACCAGCATCGACCGCTTCGAGATCATGGCCATTCCGTTCTTTATCTTGGCCGGCAATTTTCTCACCACCGGCGGCGTCGCCCGTCGTATGATCGCATTCGCTGCTTCCCTGATCGGGCATTGGTATGGCGGGCTCGGCTTGGCCGGCGTCGTCGCCTGCGCGCTGTTTGCCGCGATCTCCGGCTCCTCGGTGGCGACCGTCGTCGGCATCGGCTCGATCATCCTGCCGGCGCTACTGCAGAAGGGCTATCCGCCGCGCTTCGGCGCCGGCGTGATCACCACGTCCGGGGCGCTCGGCATTCTGTTCCCGCCTTCGATCAATCTCGTCATCTACGCGGTGGCGACCAGCGGCATGCAGCCGCGCGGGCCCGATGGCACCGTCGTCGATTCCGCCTCGGTCGGCCAGCTTTTCATGGCCGGCGTCGTACCCGGGCTCATTCTCGCCACCATGCTAGGCGCCACGACCTGGTATCGCGCCTGGCGCAACAACTATCCGCGCATGGTGCGGGCGAGCTGGCGCGAATGCTGGCGCGCTTTTCGCGAAAGCATCTGGGGGTTGTTGCTGATTCTCCTGGTGCTCGGCGGCATCTATTCGGGCCTGTTCACGCCGACCGAAGCCGCCGCCGTGGCTGCCGTCTATGCCTTCATCATCGCGATGTTCGTCTACCGGGGACTGAAGTTCGCCGAGGTGCCCACCGTGCTACTCAAAGCCGCGTCGATGAGCGCGATGATCCTCTACATCATCACCAATGCAGCGGTGTTCTCGTGGCTTTTGACCTCGGAGCAAATTCCCCAATCCATGGCCGAATGGATGAGCGGGCAAGGCCTCGGCACGGTCGGGTTTCTGCTCGTCACCAACATCGTGCTGCTCGCCGCCGGCAACTTCATGGATCCCGCCGCGATCGTGCTGATCATGGCGCCGATACTATTCCCGATGGGCGCCGCGCTCGGCGTCAACGCCGTTCACCTCGGCATCCTGATGGTGGTGAACATGGAGGTCGGGCTTTGCCACCCGCCTGTCGGCCTAAACCTCTACGTCGCCTCCGGCATCACCGGCATGGGCATCACCGAGCTTACGGTGGCGGTGCTGCCCTGGCTCGCCACCATGCTGATCTTCCTGGTAATGGTGACCTACATCCCCGCGCTGTCGCTGTGGCTGCCGCATCTGCTGGGGATGCTTTGATCCCACCTACGGCTTGCCGAACTTCCGGCTGCGCATCGCGCGCAGCGCGCGGGCGAGCGCGTGGCCGAGGAGATAGCTCAGCGCGATGCCGACCATGAACTGGATGTTGTCGCGCCACTCGAAACGGTTCTGCGGCATCATCGGATCGCCGGAGTTCAAGCTTTGCGACACCGTCATGCCGGCCACCGCGACGATGCCGAGGGCCGCTGCAAATGCAAACGCCGCCCCGGCGCGGCTGCCGGTCGTCCAGAAGAAGAGAAAGCCGAACGCGAAGGGTACCATCGCCGACGCGACCCACAGATATTCGACGTTGAGATCGAATGCGTTGACGACGATGTGGTGGGCGACCAAAAGCAGGACCAGGGGCACCGCCAGGAACCGCAGCGCATTGCTGAGCCAACGCATTTGCGCGGACTTCTCGGCTTCCTTGCCGGCGTCTTGTGTCCGGCCCGAAGCCAACCGCGGCGCTTCGACGCCCGTTTTGCCGGACACGGTGCGGTCGATGGCGCCGATCAAGCGATCGACGTGGGTGCGGAAGTCGCGGCCGGTCGCCACTTCGGCGGCGTTGAGATAGGCGAAATTGCCGAACTCCGTCGGAAGTGCGGCGCTATCGGGCATCTTGGCGCCGTCGACCAGCACCGGAATGATCGGCCTCTTTTGCGACAGCGCAGTCTCGATCTCGACCCTGACCGGGTCCGTCGGCTCGCTCATCCGTACGGCGCCGCCTGCGCCGATGCCGAGCCAGTTCGCGCCGATCACCGCCAGCACGATGTCGGTGCGCTGCAAGGTTTCATGGATTTGAGTGCGAAAATCCATGCCGAACGGGATGTTATCGATGTCCATGAACACCGATTCCTCGCCGTAATAGGCCGTCAGGTGATCGAAAATGCGGCCGGCGATGGCGGAGGAATCGGAGCGGCGATACGAGATCACGATTGTCGGCATCGGGTCCGCAAGCCTATTTGGCAACCTGGAAGCTGAATTCGGCCGCGCCGATGCAATTTTATAAGCCGGAATGAGCGTCCGCAAGGACAGCGACTGTTACGGTTGCTTGGAATCCAGGAACACAAAGATAGTGCGGCAAGGCTCGGTGCCGTCATTGAGCCAGGCGTGATTGGTCGCCTGCTGCACGACGACGTCACCGGCCTTGAGGTGGACCGTCTTGTCATCAAGCATCATGTCGATCTCGCCGGACATGACGATGGCGTAGTCGACCGTACGCGTGCGATGCATCAAGGGATTGGTGACCGGCACGCCGCGCGCCGCGCCTTGTCGCCGACTATCTTCATCGTGAGATTGACATCCATTTTCGCCAGGCCGCATCGTTGACCGCCGGGAATTCGACCACGCGGAACGACGTGCCGTTGTCCGGTGGAACAAGGCCCTTCTGTTTCAGTCCCAAATCCTCCGTGAATGAAAATCCAACCGGATAGGAATCGGTCCTCCAAATATTGTAGACGGGATGCCGGATGCCCCCGCGTGCAGCGGCTCTACATTGTCGAAGAGCGTGGTCGATCTGTCGTTGGCGTCGAGACCGCTGACGACGCGGTGGATTTCACTGGCGTGGCATACCGAGCAAGTGGCGAGAACGGCGGCGAGCACGTAAAAAATTGCGCGGATCACGGTTTTCTCCCAGTGTGTTGAATTTGTTGACGCAGCCTGACAATTTTCGCCCGCCGCCACAAGCTGCCCGCGAACGCGCCGGTCTGGTCTTCATTCCCCGAAGTCGTCCGGCGTTAGCTCGATGGGCGTGCCGTGCGGCGTGCGCGCGCTCGCGCGGCGCCACGCTTTACGTGTTCGCGCCAGCGTTCCCGCGTCGGCAACCCCCTTGGCCGCGACCAGCCGTTCGAGCGCGGCGAGCCAATGGCGATAGTAGGTCTCGCCAGTGTCCGGATCGCCGGCTGCTTGCGCCTTCCGGATTTCCTCGCCGAGCGTGGCGGCCCATTCCTTCCAGGTGAACAGGCCGCGCTCGTTGAGCGAGAGCACAAGCGCGAAAGCTTGTGCCTCCCAGGGCTCGCGGAATACCGGTCCTTCGGATTGCGGCGGAATGCGCAATGTGGCGTCGGCGCCCATGGTCAGGCCGCGTCCAGATACGGCTCGAACGCCTCGATCGAGACTTTGAGCGTGGGGTCGGTGGACTCACCCCATAATTCGCGCCCCTCGAACAGCACTGTGTAGAGCCATTGCGGGTTCTCGCCCGCCCCGATCGCGACCGAGTCAGGGAACACATGACAGCCGCGTATCGCTTCGACGACGCCGGCGCGGCCCCGCGCGTAACGCGGCAGGCGGGTGTGCGTGGAGGGATGAATATTCTTCGTTCGCACACGGTCGCCGACCTTGAAGCAAGCGGGCGACTTCGCCGTCCGGCTAAAGGAGCCGCGCGTCAGCGTGCGTGGGACGTCGGCGGCGGAAAGCGTGCGCTTGAGTGGCTTGCCGGCGCGCAGCGCATGCCCTGCGGCAATCTCATCCGCGCCGGCAAGGCCGCGATTGACCACCATATTCTCCAGGCGGAGCGCCCACTTCCCATAATAGGAGCATGCGAGATAGACATCCGGCGGCAGCGCCTCGATGCCCGCGCGCCCTTCGTCGATCGTCCAGGCGCCGATCGCGCCCATGGCGCGGTTGAGCGCGAGGCAGCGGGCTTCCCAGGCGGCGTGGAAAACCGGCTCATTGTCCTCGGCCTCGACTTTGCCGAAGCCGTGCATGCCGCCCATGTCGTGGATGCCATCCATCAGGCTATTCCGGCGGGATCTTTGGGCAGCCCGGTGCCGACCATGCAGTCGCGCGTGACCAGAGTGGCGAGCTTTTCTTCGCCCCATCCGTCGGTCCCGGCCGGCCGCATCGGCAGGACAATGAACCGCGTCTCCGCAGTCGAGTCCCACACGCGGATTTGCGTGTCCGCCGGGAGCTCGAGGCCGAAATCGGCGAGGACGCCGCGCGGATCGTTGACCGCGCGCGAGCGGTAGGGCGCGGACTTGTACCAAACCGGCGGCAGGCCGAGCACTTCCCACGGGTAGCAGGAGCACAGCGTGCACACGATCATGTTATGGAGCTTGGGCGTATTCTCGACTGCAATCAGGTGATCGCCGACCCGGTTGATCAAGCCAAGCGACTGTACCGCCTTGGTCGCATCCTCGATCAGCGCGCGCTTGAACGCCGGATCGGCCCAGGCCTTGGCGACCACCCGCGCGCCGTTGTGCGGCCCGATCCTGGTCTCATAAGCCTCGATCATGACGTCGAGCGCGGCCGGATCGATGTAGCCCTTCTCGGCCAGCACGGTCTCCAGCGCCCGCACGCGCAATTGCATCTCGGACAGCTCCGATCCGTGTTCGTCGTGGTCGAGATCGCCGTGATCGTCATCGTGCGCCATCGCACGTCTCTCCATTCGCGGCAGAAGCGAATGCGCATTATAGTCCGGCAACGCGCGCTGTCACACCGCGCGCAACAACCGGCCGGAGACCATGAGTAAGCTGCTTAAGCGCATTGCCGACCGCACCGACCGCATCAATGCGGCGGCCGGGTGGGCGGCCTCGTGGTGCTGCCTGTTTATCGTTGCGGCCGAGTTCGCAATTGTGGTGTTGCGTTACGTGTTCGGCCTCGGGTCGATTGCGCTCCAGGAATTGGTGCTCTATGCCATGGCGGCGTTGGTCATGCTCGCCGCCGCCTGGACGTTGCAAATCGGCGGCCACGTGCGCGTCGATGTCTTCTACGGACCGGCGAAGCCGCGGACGCGGGCGGTCATCGATCTCATCGGCGCGCTCGTTTTCCTCATGCCATTTGCGGTGGTGCTCGCGCTTCTGTCGATTCCCTATGCCGCGCGCTCATGGGCCATCCTCGAACATTCGCGCGAGACCAGCGGCCTGCCGTTTACCTATCTGCTCAAGACGCTCATTCCTGTGTTCGCCTTCCTCATCGGCCTGCAAGGTATCGCGCAGGCGATCCGCGCCGCGCTGGTGCTCACCAAGCCGCCGCCGCAGCCGTCCCGCTGAGCCATGGGCGAAGTGCTCGCCGTCGCGATGGTGATCGCCGTCTGTGTGGTGCTGCTCGCCGGCTACCCGGTCGCGCTTACGCTTGCGGGCGTATCGCTTGTCTTCGCCGCGATCGGCATCGCCTCGGGGGTGATGGATATAGGCCTGCTCGGCGCGCTGCCGCAGCGCATTTTCGGCATCTTGGGCAACGACGTGCTGCTGGCCATCCCGCTCTTCGTCTTCATGGGCGTCATGCTGGAGCGCTCGCGCATCGCCGAAGACCTATTGGAAACAACCGGCCGTCTGTTCGGCGCTTTGCCGGGCGGGCTCGGCATCGCGGTCATTCTCGTCGGCGTGCTGCTTGCGGCGGCAAAGGGCATCGTCGGCGCCACGGCGGTGACATTGGGGCTGATCGTGCTGCCGACGATGTTGCGGCACGGTTACGACAAGGCATTGGCGGCCGGCACTGTCGCCGCAACCGCAACGCTGGCGCAGATTTTTCCGCCGGCGACCGTGCTGATCCTGCTCGGCGACCAACTCGGTAATTCCTATCAGGCCGCGCAATTGGCGCAGGGGAATTTCGCGCCGCGGACCGTCTCGGTATCCGATCTATTCGCCGGTGCCATCATCCCCGGCCTCGTCCTGGTCTTGCTGTACATGTTCTATCTGATCGGTGTTGCCATTTTTTTCCCGAAAAAATCCCCGCCGATCGCGCCCGATCCGGCCGCGCCGCGCGGCTTCGCTATGGCGCGACGGCTTGCTGCGGCGCTGATCGCACCACTCCTGCTTATCCTTGCCGTGCTCGGCTCCATCCTCGGCGGCGTGGCGACGCCGACCGAGGCGGCCTCGGTCGGCGCCGTCGGCGCGATCCTCTTGGCCGCGCGCAAGGCCGGTGCAGCGGGTTTGCTGATACCCGTCATGGCGCGCACGACCGAGATCACCAGCATGATCTTTCTGATATTGATCGGCGCGACGGTGTTCAGCCTGGTTTTCCGCGGCCTCGGCGGCGATGTCCTGGTGGAGCGCGCGCTCGTCAATTTGCCTGGGGGCGTTGCCGGCGCGACTTTGGCGGTCATGGTCGCGCTGTTCGTGCTCGGCTTCGTGATGGATGCTTTCGAGATCATCTTCGTGGTGGTGCCGATCGTGGCGCCGGTGCTGCTAAAGATGCCCGGCGTCGATCCGGTCTGGCTCGGCATCATGATGGCGGTGAACTTGCAAACCTCCTACATGCACCCGCCGCTCGGCCCGACATTGTTTTATCTGCGCGGCGTGGCGCCGCCGGAAATCAAGACCCGGGACATCTATCTCGGCATCATTCCGTTCGTGCTCATCCAGCTCGCCATGCTCGTGGCGTTGTGGTTCTTACCGGGGCTTGCGACGCTGCTTCCGCATAAGCTCTACGGTTCGTGACCGCGCCGGACTCGGGCATAATGCGTATGCGCCGCCTTGATTCTGGGATTGAAGTCGCGGGTTATTTCGCGGTTTCTGAACTGGCGATGGTGCGATAAGCCACGCCATATCCGGCCGTCAGATCCTGGATGCTCGCGCTGTCGTGAAAGACGAAAACGCCGAACAGGCCGATGGCGGCGTAAAGCACCACGCCTAACCACAAGGCCATAGGATTTTCCATCGGGTCGCCCGCTTTTGGTTCCGAGTCGCAGATGCTGAACCCGCTGCCCGGTCGAAGGTTCCGGATGTTTGCGTCGGCGCTTCCACGTCGGGAAACAGTCGAAACTGCCCGGGCCGTATGATGCGGCAATTAAGGTTTCCTGCTTGCCGAAGCGATGCGGAATGGACACAAATGATGGCCCTGCCGCAAAGGAATCCCCATGACCGCCGCAAAAATTTTCGATCTCTCCGGCAAGGTGGCGCTGGTGACCGGGGCCTCGAGCGGGCTCGGCGCGCGGTTCGCCGAAGTCCTGGCGGAGAACGGCGCCGTGGTTGTTCTGGTGGCGCGGCGGGCCGATCGCCTTGCCGCGCTGAAAACGCGGATCGAGAAAGCCGGCGGCCGCGCCGTCGCTGTCGAGGCCGACGTTCGCGATCGCGCGGCGATGCAGGGTGCTTTCGGTGCCGCGGAGGAAGCCTTCGGCACGGTGACCATCCTAGTCAACAATGCCGGCGTGGTGCATTCCGGCCGCGCCGTCGAGCTTACCGAAGAGGATTGGCGGCGCGTGTTATCCACGAATCTCGATGCGGTGTTCTATTGGGCGCAGGAAGCCGCGCGCCGCATGCTCGCCGCCGGCAAGGGCGGGGCTATCGTCAACATCGCCTCGGTGCTCGGCCTCAACGTCGACAAAGGCGTGGTCGCCTATGCCACAGCCAAAGCCGGCGTGATCCAGCTCACCAAGGCGCTTTCGCTCGAGCTCGCCTTCAAGGGCATCCGCGTCAACGCCATCGCGCCGGGCTGGATCGTCACCGACATCAACCGCGATTACCTCGCCGGCGAGCAGGGCGCAGCGATGAAACGCCAGATTCCCATGGGCCGCTTCGGCGAGGAGAGCGATCTCGACGGCCCGCTGCTGCTGCTGGTTTCCGATGCCGGCCGCTACATGACCGGCACGACCATCGTCGCCGACGGCGGCCAGCTCGTCGCTTTACGCGTCTGATGCACCGGGCTGCTCTGATCGCCCAAGTGGACGTCAAGGAGCCGTTGTAACCGTGCGGACTTTAGCCGTCGGCCGCGCCCGCGGCCGCGAGCGTGCGCGCATCGGGCGCGATGTTGCGCGCATACCAGAAATCGTGCCCGATCGTGCCGACTGCCATGGCGACGACGAAGACGATGACGCCAGGAGATAGCGAAGCCAGGTTGACAAGCGCCGGTCCCGGACACAATCCCACCAGGCCCCAACCGACGCCGAAGGCCACCGAGCCGACAACAAGCGGCCCGTCGATCGCCGTTTGCGTCGGCCATTGGTTTTGCGCTTCGAAAACCGGCGTGCGGCGTCGCGCCAGCGCATAGCCGGCAGCGGTCACCGCGAGCGCGGCCGCCATCACCACGGCCAGGCTCGGATCCCAATTGCCGCTGGGAATGGCGAAAATGTCGAGGAAGCCCAAAACTTTGTCCGGCAGGATCATGCCGGAAATGAAAAGTCCCCAGCCGAAGATGAAACCGCAAATCAAACTCGTGAGTGCGCGCATGGCTCAGCCTCCGATCACGTGCCGGGTCAGCGCGACCACGACAATGGCGGCGACCATGAAGATGGCGGTTGCCGTAACCGAGCGCGGCGATAGCCGCGCAATGCCGCATATACCGTGACCGGACGTGCAGCCGTTGCTGAGCCTGGTGCCGAAGCCGACTAGCAGACCGGCGGCGGCTATGGTGACGAAGCTCGTCGGCATATGCGGAATGGGGATCGTATAACCGAGAAGCACGGCGGAGAGCGGCGCGGCGATAAGCCCGGCCACGAAGGTCGCGCGCCAGGCGCGATCGGTAGAGAGCGGATCGATGAGTCCGGCAAAGACGCCGGTGATGCCGGCGATGCGCCCATTGAGCAGCATCAATAGTACGGCGGAAAGCCCGATTAGCGCGCCGCCGATTGCCGCCGAGATCGGAGTGAAATTGGCCATGTCTCTGTGCCTCGTAGCAGACTCGCAACTGACGATGAATTCGTCGCCATCGCGTGCTGTATAGAGGATAAGTCGTCGTATTGCAGGCCGCAACGACACGGCGGACTCGGCGTTTGGGGAGATAAGAATTTCGTGTGCGTATGCCCGTCTTTGTCGAGTAAAATGTGCTGCCGCTCGACTCCCATCGAGAAGATTATTCCGAGCCAGAAAATCGCGATGTGGAGACGGCGATCACAAGGCCGATCGTGAGGGACACGCATGAAGTTCTATGATTGCGCCACCGCCCCGAGCCCGCGTCGGGTCCGCATCTTTCTCGCCGAAAAGGGCATCAGCGTGCCGACGGTGCAGGTGGATTTGCGCAACAACGAACAGCTGACGCCGGCGTTTCGCGCCATCAATCCGGACGCCACGGTGCCCGCGCTCGAGCTCGACGACGGCACGCGCATCAACGACGCAATCGGTATCTGCGTCTACTTCGAGGCGATCCATCCGCAACCGCCGCTGATGGGCGAGAGCGCCGAGGAGAAGGCGACTATCACCGCGTGGCAGCGCGAAGTGGAGCGGAACGGCTTCTACGGCGTGATGGAAGCGTTCCGGAATTCGGTGCCCGGCCTCAAAGGACGGGCACTGCCCGGGCCGCACGACTATGAGCAAATCCCGGCGCTGGCCGAGCGCGGCCGCCTGCGCGTCATGCACTTTTTCGCGCAGATGGACGCCCGCCTCGCGCAAAGCGAATTTGTCGCCGGTCCACGCTACAGCGTTGCCGATATAACCGCGCTGGTAACGGTCGATTTCGCCGGCCGGGCCAGGCTGCCGCTTCCTGAAAGCTGTGGGCATTTGCGCCGCTGGCATGTGCAGGTCTCGGCGCGCCCTAGTGCCAAGGCGTGAACGCCGGAGCGTCATACGATGAATGATATTCGATCCACCCTTGACTGGCTTGCAGGTGGCGCGCTTTCTGGGGCCGAATCCCAAGACGTTCTTGCCGAATTGTGCGAACGGCTGGTCGCTTGCGGCATTCCGCTGTGGCGGTCAGCGGTGTTCGTCACGACGCTTCATCCGGACGTTTTGGGCCGCAGATTCTTGTGGCAGAGGAGTTCGGGAGTGACGACGTCGGACGCCTTGTTCACTTTGACCGAAACGGACGATTTCCGCAAAAGCCCGTTCACCACGGTGTACGCAACACGCCAGCCGCTGCGGCGGCGTCTCGCCGATGCCGATTGCCCCGCCGACTTCGCAATCCTGCAGGACCTGCGCGCCGAAGGCGTGACGGACTACGCCGCGTTTCCACTGCTATTCACCGACGGCACGATCCATGTAGCGACGTGGTCGACGCAGCAGCCAGGCGGCTTCACCGCGAAACAGTTCTCCGACCTTGAATCTGTGATCGCACCGCTGGCGCGGGTCGCCGAAATCCGCGCGCTGCGGCGCACGGCCGGAAACCTGATCGACACTTATGTGGGACATCAGACCGGCGAGCGCATTCTATCCGGCAAGATCCGGCGCGGTTATGTCGAAGCGATCCGCGCCGCGATCTGGCTGTCGGATATGCGCGGGTTTACCGCGTCATCCGAGCTATTGTCGCCGCAGGCTCTGATCGATCGTTTAAATCTCTATTTTGGCGGCCAAGTTCCTGCGATCCTCGAACATGGCGGCGAGGTGCTCAAGTTCATGGGCGATGGGCTATTGGCGATCTTTCCGATTGCCGGCGACAACGATGCCGGTGCGGTTTGCCGGCGCGCGCTGTCCGGCGCGCTTGCAGCGCGCGCGCGAATTGCCGAATTGCCACGAGGCGAGAGCGAGGATGCCATCCGTTTTGGGCTTGCGCTCCACGTCGGGGAAGTGATGTACGGCAATATCGGTGGCGGCAATCGTCTCGACTTCACGTGCATCGGACCGGCGGTCAACCTGGCGGCGCGGCTGGAGAAGGTCGCTTCCAAGCTTGGCGAAACGATCGTGTCGTCCGCCGATTTTGCCGCCCATTGCCCGGATGCATTTCGGCGCCTCGGCGAACACTCGGTCGCCGGCTTTGCCGCGCCGCAAACGGTATTTGGCCTCGTGGAGTCATAGCAGTTCTCTCGTGACAGCTGCATTGTTCGCAGGGCGCATAGCTCATATGTGATTGTATTCTCCAACCCCCTGGCAGAATCGGCTCTGTGAGGGCAAACTGACGGCCGGAGCTACCCCCGATGCCGCTGCGTGACGTCAAGCTCGAGGACAAATACGATCTCGGTCACAGCCGCGTGTTCGTCACCGGGTTCCAGGCGCTGGTGCGGCTCTGCCTGATGCAGAAGGAGCTGGACCGCCGCAACGGTCTTAATACCGCGGGCTATGTCACCGGCTATCGCGGCTCACCGCTCGGCGGCCTCGACAGCCAATTCCTCCGGGCCGCGCCGTTCCTTTCCAAAAACGACATTCGCTTCCAGGGCGGCATCAACGAGGACCTCGCCGCCACCGCGATCTGGGGCTCGCAGCAGGCGGAGTTGCGCGGCGAAGGCAAGTACGACGGCGTGTTTGCCATGTGGTACGGCAAGGGCCCAGGCGTCGATCGCACCGGCGATGTTTTCCGCCACGCCAATTTGGCCGGCACCGCGCAGAAGGGCGGCGTGCTCGCGCTCATGGGCGACGATCACACGGCGGAATCTTCGACCACCGCCCACCAGTCCGAATATCATTTCATCGATGTGATGATTCCGATTCTGAACCCCGCGGGCGTGCAGGAGGTTCTCGATTACGGCCTCTACGGCTGGGCGATGTCGCGCTTCACTGGCGCCTGGGTGGCCCTAAAGACGATGCACGAGACGATCGAGTCCACGGCGGCGATCGACGCCAGCCTCGAGCGAATCAACATCGTCATTCCGACTGATTTCCAAATGCCGGAAGGCGGTCTCAACATCCGCCTCGGCGATCCTATCCTGGCGCAAGAAGCACGGCTGCATGACTATAAGCGCGACGCCATGCTGGCGTTTCTGCGCGCCAACAAGATCAACCACACCATCACCTCGGGTGGGCGCGAGCCGAAGATCGGCATCATCACCACGGGCAAGAGCTATCTCGACGTCCGTCAGGCATTCGACGAGCTCGGCATCGACGAGGTCGCCTGCAACCAACTGGGCATCCGGCTTTACAAGGTCGGATGCCCCTGGCCGATCAGCCGGCGCGAGCTTGCCGAGTTCGCTGTCGGCCTCGATCTTATTATTGTCGTCGAAGAGAAGCGCTCGCTCATCGAGGTGCAGGTGCGCGAAGAGCTATACGGCAACGCCAACCAGCCGGTCTGTATCGGCAAGCGGGACGAGCAGGGCAACTGGCTGTTCCCGGTCAAGGGCGCTCTTGATCCCAACGAGGTCGCGATCTGCATCGGTGAGCGCCTCCTAAAGTATCACCGCAACGACGACATAGCGCATCGTGTGGCGCGGTTGAAGGAATACCAGCGCGTCGCCGCCGAGACGCGCGACATCGCGCAACGCATTCCGTATTTCTGCTCGGGCTGTCCGCATAATTCCTCGACCGTGGTGCCGGAAGGCATGCGCGCTTATGCCGGCATCGGCTGTCACTTCATGGCGCAGTGGATGGATCGTTCGACACTCGGCTACACGCAAATGGGCGGCGAAGGCGCGAACTGGGTCGGCGAGGCGCCGTTCTCCAACCGCAATCACGTGTTCCAGAATCTCGGCGACGGCACCTACAATCATTCCGGCTACATGGCGATCCGCGCCGCGATCGCGTCCAACACCAACATTACCTACAAGATTTTGTTCAACGACGCCGTGGCGATGACCGGCGGCCAGGCCAATGACGGCGGGCTGACCGTGCCGCAGGTCGCCCGTCAGGTTGCCGCCGAAGGCGCCAAGCGCGTGGTCGTGGTCACCGACGAACCGGAAAAGTATCCGCGCGATACGCAATGGCCGGCCGGCCTTACCGTCCACCATCGCGACGATCTGATGGCGGTGCAGACGGAGCTTGCCGCGATGCCCGGCGTGACGGTACTGATCTACGATCAGACGTGCGCGGCGGAAAAGCGCCGGCGCCGCAAGCGGCATACTTATCCCGATCCCGAAAAACGCATCATCATCAACGAGCTTGTGTGCGAAGGCTGCGGCGATTGCGGCGTGCAATCGAACTGCGTGTCGGTGCAGCCGCTGGAGACCGAATGGGGGCGCAAGCGCACCATCGACCAATCGAGCTGCAACAAGGACTTTTCCTGCGTCAAGGGATTCTGTCCGTCCTTTGTCACCGTGCACGGCGCCAAGCTGAAAAAGGGCGCCGGTGTCGCCGCCGACCACGATCTGCCGACGCTACCTGAGCCGAAGCTGCCGTCGATCGTGCAGACCTACAACATCATCGTCACCGGCGTCGGCGGCACCGGCATCGTCACCATCGGCGGCGTGCTCGGCATGGCCGCGCATCTGGAAGGCCGCGGTGTCGGCGTGCTTGACATGGCCGGCCTCGCGCAAAAGGGCGGCGCGGTGTTCAGCTACATCCGCTTTGCCGAAAAGCCCGACGACCTCCATGCGATCCGTGTCGCCGCCGGGCGCGCCGATCTTGTGCTTGGCGGTGACATCGTCGTCGCCGGCACGCGCAAGATCCTCGCCGCAGTGAAGCCGGGAATGACCGAGATGGTCGTCAACACCGCCGAATTCTTGCCGGGCGAATTCACCCGCAACGCCGATTTTTCGCTGCCGACCGAGCGGCTCAAGCGGGCCATCACCGCCGACGCCGGCCGCGACAAGACGCATTTCATCGACGCTTCCCGCCTGGCGACGGCGCTGTTCGGGCAGTCGATCGGCTCCAACATGCTCCTCGTCGGCTACGCCTATCAGCTCGGAGCGATTCCATTGTCGGCCGCTGCCATCGAGCGGGCGATCGAACTCAATGGTGAAGCGGTCGCCATGAACAAAGCCGCCTTTCACTGGGGCCGCCGCGCCGCAGTCGACCGCGCGCAAGTGGAGGCGCTGGCGAAGCCGGCGACGGCGATGACCAGCGATGCGCTGCACCTCTCCGAATCCCTCGACGAGACGGTCGGGCGGCGGGTGAAATTCCTCGCCGCTTACCAGAATGCCGCCTATGCGGCGCGCTACCGCGATCGGGTCGAGAAGGCGAAATCGGCAGAGGCCGCACTGGCGCCGGGGAAATGCGGGCTGGCCGACGCGGTCGCGCGCTATCTGTTCAAGCTGATGGCCTACAAGGACGAATACGAGGTCGCGCGGCTCTACACCGACGGTTCTTTCCTCGCGCAGGTCGAGAACACGTTTGCGGGCGATAATCTGCGTTTGGAGTTTCACCTCGCGCCGCCACTTTTGGCGCGCCGCGACAAGACAACCGGCCTGCCGCGCAAGATGAGTTTCGGCGCTTGGCTTCTTCCGGCCTTTGGCCTATTGGCGAAGTTCAAATTCCTGCGCGGCACGCCGTTCGATCCGTTCGGCCGCTCGGTTGAGCGGCGCACTGAGCGCAAGCTGATCGCCGACTACGAGGCGATGCTCGACAAGGTGCTCGCGTCGCTGACGCCCGACAATCACCCCATCGCCGTCGGGCTTGCCGCCATCCCGGAAAAGATTCGCGGCTTCGGCCACGTCAAGCAGCGCCATCTCGCCGCCGCCAAGGCCGACGAAGCGGCCTTGCTCGAACAGTTCCGCACCGGCGCGCCGGCGCTGCTCAAAGCGGCGGAATAATCAGGATCCTTCTCCGTTATCCTGAGGGTGACGTAAAACGTTACATTCCGTGGCCTTCGAGCACCGCGCGGCAGGCGTGGCTGATCCTGTCCTTATGTTCCTGCAGGCAGGACGCTACGCGAAACTGCTCGGGCAGCGCGTCCTTGCAGAATCGGTGCGCATCGCCCCGGCACGCTTTGTCCTCTTCGGTGTTTTGCGAGGGATTTTGGTTGCCCTCCGCCCACGCGGCGCTTGAGACGGCAAGCAAGGCAATGACAAGGCAAAAGCTGCGGACCATGGTCGTTTCCTTATTGCGGCGACAAATTGCGCGCCGGGGCCGTCAACAGTCAGCGGAATGGGGCCATATTGAGACTCGAGGTGAATGCGCGATGGCAGCGATGTTCCGCGTCCTTGACTAAGGCGAAGCGGCGGCTGCGGCGTGTCGTTTGCGCGCATGCAAGGCGATCCGCAATCGAGTATGCTGATGCAATGAATGAACTACCGCCCATTCCGAAAAATACGGGCGAGTTTGCTGCCGGACTTGCATCCTCGCCGCCGCACGATGTCGAACTGTTGACGGCTCCGCCCGCGCCGCAAAAGGCGACGCTCGTCACCTCGGCAATCGGCGTGCTGCTAGTCAATCTCGGCACGCCGGACGCCGCCGAGCCGAAGGCCGTGCGGCGATATCTGAAAGAGTTCCTCACCGATCCGCGCGTGATCGAGAAGAACTCGCTCCTTTGGAAAATCGTATTCAACGGCATCATCCTGCCGCTGCGCTCGCGGCGCAAAGCACGCGACTATAAGAAAATCTGGAATCGCGAGAAGGACGAGTCGCCGATCAAGACCATCACGCGCTCGCAGGCGGAAAAGCTCGCCGGCATACTCGAGCCGCTCGGCAAGCACGTCATCGTCGACTGGGCGATGCGCTACGCCAACCCCTCGATCGCCTCGCGCCTCGAAGCGCTCGTCGGCCGCGGCTGCGATCGCATTCTGGTCATGCCGCTCTATCCGCAATATGCGGCGCCGACGACGGCGACGGTCGCCGACGAGGTGTTTCGTTTCCTCATGCGGCAGCGCCGGCAGCCGGCGCTGCGCATCATGCCCGCCTATTACGACGATCCCTATTACATCGAGGTGCTCGCCTCGTCGTTGCAGGCCGAGCTGAAAGCGTTGTCGTTCACGCCCGATGTCATCGTCGCCTCGTATCACGGCATGCCGCAAGACTATGTGCGCAAGGGCGATCCATATGAGAGCCAATGCGTCAGGACGACCGAGCTTCTGCGCGAGCGGCTCAAGCTCGACGCCAATAAGCTGATGCTGACGTATCAGTCCCGCTTCGGCCGCGCCCGCTGGCTCACGCCCTATACGATCAAGACGATGAAGGCGCTGGCCAAGAAGGGGGTGAAGAACCTGGTCGTGATCACGCCGGGCTTTTCCGCCGACTGCCTGGAAACGCTCGAGGAGATCGCCGTCGAGAACGCCCGCGTCTTTAAGCGTTTCGGGGGTGAGAACTTTGCCGCCATACCCTGCCTCAACGACGGCGAGGCCGGCATGCTGATGATCTGGCAGCTCGCCATGCGCGAGCTCAAGGGCTGGGTGTGATCGGGCCCCGCTGAAAAGGCCCAAAGAAACGGCCGATTGGCCCGCCGGAACGGGCCGCAATCAACCTCTCGTTAACCATATCCGTTCTAACTCCGTTAACCATCGGGGCGCAGCTCGGCGGTCCGTGCCGGCCAATTCGCGCGGTGGCCGCACGGAAAGATCCGCGCGCGGCCGCGGGCCCGCGACGGTGGTTGGCTTTGGCAGCTTCCGAGGTGACGCGGACGGTGGTGGCGGTGCGCGGCTTGGGTGCGAAAAGGTCGCCTATGCGGCGCCGTCGACGCATGTCGCGTGCCGCAGGCCTTGCGCTTGCTGCGGCGCTCGGGGTGTCGCCGCTGCCGAGCCTGGCGCAGTCGCCGCCGCCGGCTCCCAACTCCGACCGCACTCTGCTCGCGCCGTCACTCGAAAACGCCCCGGCCAATCCGCCTCCGTTCCGCATGCCGGGGGAAGCGCCGCCGCATTCGAACAATCGATTCCTGCCGCCCGGGACATTCACCGGGGCGCAGAGCCGCATCGGCGCGACGCCGGTCTATGGCAACCCGAGCGGTTTCGGCGCCGGCGACACCGGCTTCGACTCCTCGAACACGCCGCACGGCAAAAAAAAGAAACGGACGCAGGCTGCTGCTCCGGGCGGCCCGACCAAGCCACAACCCGACACGACGTTCGCCCCGGTGCCGAACTTCGCGCCCCCCGCGCCCTCCCAACCGCCGGTGCTGAAAAAGCCGCCGCCGGCGGAGATCGCGCCGAAGAAGGCGGCGATGCGGCCGGGCGCCAGCCTGCCGCCGCCGCCCGATGAGTTGCCCATCAGCAACCCGCCGCCCGAGGTGCATCCGCTCTCCGCCGCCAACCGCCCCGGCGGCGTCATCTCCGTTCCGCCACCGGAGAATTTCGATTACACCGCGACGCCGCCGCCGACGTTGCCGCAGCCGAACACCTTTCTGCCGGGGACGCTGCCGCAACGGCTGCTGCCGATCGCAGAAACCGATCCTTACGCCGCGCTCGGCATCCGCGCCGGCTCGTTCCTGTTGCTGCCGTCGATCGATCTGAACGGCGGCTACAACAGCAATCCGGAACGCGCGTCGGGCGGCGGCCCCGGCTCGCCCTATTTGATTGCCGCACCGGAGCTCAAAGTGCAGTCCGACTGGGGGCGCCACTCGCTGACCGCCGATATCACCGGCTCCTATACCGAATTCACCGAAAACCTCGTTCCCTCGCTCAATCTTCCTTTTCTCAATTCCAAGATCGACGGCCGCATCGATGTGACGCGCGACACGCAAGTCAGCCTCGAGCAGCGCCTCATCATCGCGAGCGACAACCCCGGCAGCCCCAACTTGCAGGCCCAGCTGGCCAGGCTGCCGCCCAATCAGGATGTCGGCGAAACGCTCGGCATCGCGCAGCAGTTCAACCGGCTGTCGCTGTCGCTCAAAGGCACGTTCGATCGCGCCACCTACGATCCCTCCGAGCTTACCAACGGCCAGAGCACGAGCAACGCCGACCGCAACTTCGACCAATATGCCGGCATCTTCCGTGTCGGCTACGAACTCGATCCCGGCCTCAAGCCGTTTCTGGAAGTGCAGGAAGACCAGCGCATCCACGACGAGCAGTTCGACCGCAACGGGCTACAGCGCGACTCGGTGGGCACTACTGCGAAACTCGGCAGCGCCATCGATCTGTTCGGCTCGCTCACCGGCGAGATGGCGCTCGGCTATGTCGAGCGCGTCTACAAGGACCCGACGCTGCCGGAAGTCAGCGGTCTGATCGCCGACGGCACGCTGCTGTGGAAGCCGACCGGGCTGACGACCGCCAAGCTCACGGCGAGCTCACAGGTGTACGAAACGGTGCTGGCGGGCGCCTCCGGCGAACTCAGCCGCGATCTCAACGTCGAAGTCGATCACGCCTTCCGCAGCTGGCTCATCGGCGCGCTCAAAGTCGGCTACGGCACCGACGATTATGTCGGCCTGCCGCTGTCCGACAATCGTTATTTCGTGTCCATCGGCATGACCTACATCTTCACCCGCGAGCTGCAAATACGGGCGGAGCTGCGTCAGGATTGGCAGACCGCCACCGAGTCGGGCTTCTCCTACACCGCGACCACATTCCTCCTCGGCCTGCGTCTGCAGCGCTGAGCGCGGCCTGACGTTCTCAAGGCTCGCTCGGCTCGGCGTCGAGACGCACGATCCAGCCTTCGAGGCCAGGCTTCGCGGCCGGATAGCGCTTTAGCACCAGCGGATCGTGCCCCGGCACCACGTGGCGCGGCGAGGTGGCGAGCTTCTTCAGCGTCGCATAGCCTTCGAGCACTTCGGCGATGTTGTAGGCGATCGGAAAGACCCGGCCTTCGTCGAGATGGGCGTAGAGGTGCGTCGCGTCGGCGGCCAGCACCACATGGCCGCGCCGGGTTTTGACGCGCACGCACTGTAAGCCCTTCGAGTGGCCGCCGATGAGATGCACGCTCACGCCCGGCGCGATCTCGTCCTCGCCGTCATGGAACTCGGCGCGGCCGGCAAACACCTTGCGGACCATGGCGACGACGTCATCGGCCTCGAACGGCACGCGCATGAGGCGGTGACACATGCAGCGCCCGGTAGCGAAAGCCATCTCGCGATCCTGAAGATGATAACGCGCGCGCGGAAAATGGTCGTGATTGCCGCAATGGTCGTAGTGCATGTGGCTGATGATGACGGTCTCGACCGTCTCCGGCGCGACGCCGAGCGCGGCGAGCCCGTCGCGCACCGGCTTTACGATCTCGCGCTGACGTCGGCGGCCCATCGCCTCGTCGAAGCCAGTATCGACCATGATCGTGCCGGCGGGTCCGACAATCGCCCAGACGAAGAAATCGAGCGGCTGGAGCACGTCGTGCGGATCGCCGCCGATGAAATTCTCCGGCGAGCGGCGCGCGTGATAGCCGTAGCGGATCGCATAAACCTCGTGCACGTCCTCGCTCATGCCGCCGTCCGATTGCGTACGTACCAGGCTTAGCCGCCGTTGAGATCGGCGAGGATTTTCTTGATCTCGGCGCGAAACTCCGGGGCGATATCGGGGCGCGCCAGCGCGTAGGATACATTGGCGGCGAGGAAGCCGACTTTCGAGCCGCAGTCGAAGCTGCGGCCTTCGAATTTCAAGCCGTAGAATGCTTGCGTCCGCGACAGCGCGATCATGGCGTCGGTGAGCTGAATCTCGCCGCCGGTGCCGCGGTCCTGCTTGGCCAGGAGATCGAGGATCTCCGGTTGCAGGATATAGCGGCCGGTGAGGATCAGGTTCGACGGCGCCCGCTCGCGCGACGGTTTCTCCACCATGCTGGTGATCGAGAATACCTTGCCCTTCGCCGCGCCGACGCCGACGACGCCATATTGATCGACACGCTCGCGCGGCACTTCCTCGACGGCGACAATGTTGGCCCGCTCGCCCAGCTCGCGCGCCGCGTCGATCATCTGCGCCAGGCAGCCGCGCTCGTGCTGGACCAGCACGTCCGGCAGCAATAGCGCGAACGGCTCGTGGCCGATCAGCTCGCGGGCGCACCACACCGCGTGGCCCAGGCCCAGCGGCTCCTGCTGGCGGGTGAAGCTCGTCGAGCCGGGTTTCGGCAAATCGTGCCGCAACACATCGAGCGCCTTCTGCTTCTGACGCTCAAGAAGCGCCATCTCCAGCTCGACCTGGCGATCGAAATGATCCTCGATGACGCCCTTGTTGCGTCCGGTGACGAAAATAAAGTGCTCGATACCGGCCTCGCGGGCCTCATCGACGACGTGCTGGATGAGCGGCCGGTCGACCACCGGCAGCATCTCCTTCGGCATGGCCTTGGTCGCCGGCAGGAACCGGGTGCCGAGCCCGGCGACGGGGAAAACAGCTTTGCGGACCAATTTCATGCGTTGCATTAGGGCGATGGGAGTGAAGCGGGATGCGTGACGCTTTCTTGCCTAAATCTTTGTCCAAGTGGGATCAAAGTGGGGTCAAAGTAGGGACTGGTCGCAACGCGCTGTCGGAATGTCACGCATGGCCGCCGGAGCGGGGCAGGGGTTTACGGTCCGGTAACATAGCAGGTGCCCCTTCGCGCGACCACCGATCGGGAAGAAAGATCGTTCGCCATGGCAATTCCCGCGCCGATCCTTCGCTTCGCCGTGATATCGCTTGTCGCGGCCGGCTTGGCCCAATCCGCATTGGCGCAGGAAAAGCCCGACAACTGGCTGACGCGGTTGTTTCAACCGCCGGCGACTGCCGCGATTCCGGCACCGGCCGGCGGTGCACGCGAGTGGAGCGGACAATCGGGCGCCTCCGGCAGTCCCTTGATGACCGCGGACGCGATTCGTGCCGCCGCAGCCGCGTTCGGCGATTGCCTCGCCGGATTGTGGCCGGCGGCCGAGCGCCGCGGCATCCCGCGCGCCGGTTTCGCGCGCTATACCGCGGGCCTGACGCCGGACCTGAGCATTATGGACTTGCTCGACGCGCAGCCGGAATTCAGCAAATCGCCCTGGGACTATCTCGATTTGCTGGTCGGCGACGAACGTGTCGCCCGCGGCCGTGAAGTGTTGGCGCAATATGCGCCGGTATTCGCCGCAATCGAGCGCGCCTATGGCGTCGACCGCCACGTCCTCGCGGCGATCTGGGGTGTCGAATCGAATTACGGCACCATCGGCGGCGACCGTTCGGTCGTCCGCTCGACCGCCACGTTGGCCTGCGTCGGCCGCCGCCGCGATTATTTCCGCGAGGAATTCCTGTCGGCGCTGGAAATCCTGCAACGCGGCGACGTTGCGCCCGACCGGCTGGTCGGCTCCTGGGCCGGCGCGTTCGGTCCGACGCAATTCATGCCGACGACGTTCAAACGCTACGCCGTCGATTTCGACGGCGACGGCCGGCGCAATGTCGTCGATTCCGTTGCCGACGTCATCGCCTCGACGGCGAACAATCTGCAAGCGGACGGCTGGGTGAGGGGGAAGAGCTGGGGCTACGAGGTCGTCCTGCCGCCGAACTTCAATTATCTGTTGGCCGACCGTTCGCGGCAGATGACGTTGCGGCAATGGGTTGGGCTCGGCATCAAACGCGCCGGCGACAAGGCGTTCCCGTGGCCGTCCGACCGGGCGTATCTGTTGTTGCCCGCCGGCGCGCGCGGCCCCGCCTTCCTGATGCTGGAGAATTTCAGCGTCATCATGAAATACAACCCGGCGGAGGCTTACGCGCTCGCCATCGGCCATCTCGCCGACCGGCTGCGCGGCGGTGCGCCGTTCGTGCAGGCCTGGCCGCGCGATGAGCGCGTGCTCACCG
The DNA here is from genome assembly GCA_050012575.1 of Xanthobacteraceae bacterium. Lineage (GTDB taxonomy): Bacteria > Pseudomonadota > Alphaproteobacteria > Rhizobiales > Xanthobacteraceae > BOG-931. The sequence goes on from JBEKGX010000021.1 coordinate 62,712, forward strand.
TCGCCGAGCGCTACGAGCTGCAGCAGCTGCTGGCGCGGCACGGCTTCGGCGTCGGCGAGCCCGACGGCCTCTTTGGCCCGCGCACCCGCATCGCCATCCGCAATTTCCAGGTCGCCACCGGACAGATTCCCGACGGTTTTGCCTCGAGCCTCGTCCTCGACCGCCTGCGCCGACCTTAGACTTCGCCCGCTACCCTCGCCCCATCCTCAGATTGACATTTTTTGGCTAGTATCGTCGCTAGATCGGCCGATTGGTCCTGAATGGGTCAGAGGGCCGCAAAAATCATCGGGCGCGCATCGATGGCGAAAGATTACCGGCGGCTTGCAATTGCAGTCGCGATTATCGCGGCATCAGCCGCTTTTGCCGGGCCGGCCGGGGCGCAGCTTCGCGATTTCCTCCGGCTGCCGTGGGGCGGCGGACCTTCCTATCCGTCCAATTCGTACGATCCGTTTTATCCGCGGCCGCAGGTTTACGAGCCCACCAAGCCGCCGCCGCCGCGCAAGGTGGAGACACCGCCGACCGAGACGATCGTGGTCGTCGGCGACCAGCTCGCCGACTGGCTCGCCTACGGACTGGAAGAGACCTTCGCCGATACGCCGGAAGTCGGCATCGTGCGCAAGATCAAGCCCTATGCCGGTCTGGTGCGCTACGAAGCGCGCTTCGATGCGCCGGATTGGTCTCAAGCCATCAAGGATGTGCTTGCGACGGAAAAGCCGAGCGCCATCGTCGTCATGCTCGGCGTCAACGATCGGCTGCCGCTGCGCGAGCGCACGCCGGAAAAGGACAAAAAGGGCGCGGCGACATCGCCGCAGGGGCAGGCCGCTACGCCGCCCGCGCAACCGCCGTCGGAGTCCGCCCAGCCGGACACTGACCAGCCGACGATCGCCGCGCCGGAAACAGCGCGCCGCTCGCCCAACGGCTATAACGAGTTTCACACCGACCGATGGGCCGAGCTTTATGCAAAGCGCATCGACGACATGATCGCGGCGCTCAAGAGCAAGGGCGCGCCGGTGCTCTGGGTCGGCCTGCCGGCGGTTCGCGGCACCAAGTCGACGAGCGACATGAGCTACCTCGACGAGCTTTATCGCGCCCGCGCGGAGAAGGCCGGCATCGTCTATGTCGATACCTGGGACGGCTTCGTCGACGAACGCGGCCTGTTCGCCGTGCAGGGGCCGGATTTCGAGGGCCAGATTCGCCGGCTGCGCACCGGCGACGGCGTGAATTTCACCAAGGCCGGCGCGGAGAAGCTCGCGCGTTATGTCGAGCGTGATTTGCGCCGTGTGTTGACCAACCACGTCATCCCGGTGGCGTTGCCCGGCCTGGAGGAGCAATCGCCGGCGAAGGGAAACGCGCGGCCGGCGATCGGCCCGATCGTTCCGCTCAATGCCGTCGGTGGCGCGGAAGGCGGCGATTTGTTGGGCGCCACCAGCCGTCCGGCGCAGCGGGAAGCCGATCCGGTCGCGACGCGCGTGCTCAGTCACGGCGACGCCATCGTGGCGCCGCCCGGACGCGCCGACGATTTCTCCTGGCCCCGCGCCGACGCCAATGCCAATTCTGTGCCGGACCTGACGCCCGTGCCGGTCGCGCCGTCGCCGCCTTCGTCCGCTCCCGCAGCCAAGGGCGCGGCCGGCAAAAACGACGCCAACAAGGCCGATCCCAAGAAAGATGCCAAGAAACCGGGCGACGCCAAGAACGACGGCAAGATCCAACCCGTGCCCAATGCGGTGCCGGGCAAGCCCCGCCAAACGCTCGACGACGCACCGCCAAATGTTGCACCACCACGCCCGCCTTTGCCGGTCGGCCCGGCGGCAACGAATATTCGCGGCGGCTATTAGCGCCAATTATCCGTCACCTGAGGTGGCCGCGCGGCGGCCCTCGAAGAGCGACGGCCACATCTTTCGAGGCTCGCGGAGTTTATCATCAGGCCGGACCCGTTGGCTCGCACCTTAGGATGACGGTTGAGCTACCGCGGCAGCAGGCTCGCGCCCATCAGAAATTTGTCGACGGCCGCCGCCGCCTGGCGGCCTTCGCGGATCGCCCATACCACCAGCGATTGGCCGCGGCGCATGTCGCCGGCGGCAAAGACCTTGTCGATCGAGGTGCGGTAATCGTCGGTCGAGGCGCTGACATTGCCGCGCCGGTCGAGCGCGAGATTGAGGTTCTTGATCATGCCCTCGTGCACCGGATGCACGAAGCCCATCGCCAGCAAGACGAGCTCGGCGGCGACCTCAAATTCGCTGCCGGGGACGGGCTTCATCGTCTCGTCGATATGCACGCAGTGGAGCTTTTCCACGTGCCCGCTGCCGCCGCCGGAAAAGCGCGTCGTCAGCACGGCGAAGTCGCGCTCGGCGCCTTCTTCGTGGCTTGACGAGGTGCGCAGCTTCAACGGCCAGTTCGGCCAGGTGAGCAACTTGTTCTCGTGCAACGGCGGCTGCGGCAGAATTTCGAAATTGGTGACCGACAGCGCGCCCTGGCGGATCGAAGTGCCGATGCAGTCGGAACCGGTATCGCCGCCGCCGATGACGACGACGTGCTTGCCGGTGGCAAGGATTGGCTCGGCGCCGTCGTCCGGTTCGCCGGACAGGCGCCGGTTCTGCTGCGGCAGGAATTCCATGGCGAAGTGGATGCCCTTGAGCTCGCGGCCGGGAACGGGCAGATCGCGCGGCTTCTCGGCGCCGCCGGTGAGCACGATTGCGTCGTAATCGGCGAGGAGCTTTTCGGCCGGGACATTGACGCCGACATGGGCGCCATAATGAAAGACGACGCCTTCGCCGTGCATCTGCACGACGCGGCGCTCAACGTGATGCTTCTCCATCTTGAAGTCGGGAATGCCGTAAGTGAGAAGGCCGCCGGCCTTGGCGAACTTCTCATACACATGCACGTCATGCCCGGCGCGTGCGAGCTGCTGCGCGCAAGCGAGCCCCGCCGGCCCCGAGCCGACGATCGCCACCGTCTTGCCGGTTTTCACCGCGGCCGCTTCGGGCTTGAGTCCTTGCGCGATGGCGCGGTCGGCGATCGCGCATTCGATCGATTTGATGGTGACCGGATTCTCGTCGATGTTGAGCGTGCAGGACGCTTCGCATGGCGCCGGGCAGATGCGGCCGGTGACCTCGGGAAAATTGTTGGTCGAGTGCAGGTTGCGCGCGGCCTCGTCCCAGTTGCCGGCATAGACCAGGTCGTTCCAGTCGGGGATCTGGTTGTTGACCGGGCAGCCCGGCGTGCCGGGAGTGAGCGAACCGGTGCCCTGGCAATAGGGCACGCCGCAATTCATGCAGCGCGCGGCTTGCGTCCGGTAATCCGCTTCCGGCAGCGGCAGGATGAATTCGTGCCAATGGCGGATGCGTTCTTCGACCGGCTCGTAATCGCGGTCTTCGCGTTCGTATTCGAGAAAGCCGGTGACCTTGCCCACTGCGCTCTTTCTTGCCGCGCTCTCTTGCCGATTCTTGCCTTGCCGGCCCTATTCCGCCGCCTGCATGGCTTGCGCCTCTGCCTTGAGCTCGTTGAGCGCGCGTCGATACTCGACCGGCATGACCTTGCGGAACTTCGGGTAGAAAGCCGGCCACTCGGCGAGGATTTTGGCCGCAAGGGTCGAATCGGTAAGGCGCGCGTGGCGCGAGATGAGCAGATGAAGCCGCGCCGCGTCGAACTGACTCATGTCGGCCATGACCTCAACCAGCCCGTGCGCCTCGAGGTCGCGCGCGTGGTGGTAAGTGCGGACGTTGACCTCTTCCTCCTCCGGCATCGGCTCAAGCTCGACCATGGCGAGGTTGCAGCGCGAGGCAAACGTGCCGTCCTCATCGAGCACATAAGCGATGCCGCCCGACATGCCGGCGGCAAAGTTGCGCCCGGTGCGGCCGAGCACCGCCACGACGCCGCCGGTCATATATTCGCAGCAATGGTCGCCGGCGCCCTCGATGACGGCGATGGCGCCGGAATTGCGCACGGCGAAGCGCTCGCCGGCAACGCCGCGGAAGTAGCAATCGCCCTCGGTGGCGCCATAGAGCACGGTATTGCCGATGACGATCGACTCCTCCGGCACGATACCGGTTTGCGCCGGCGGGCGCACGACGATGCGGCCGCCGGAGAGGCCCTTGCCGACATAGTCGTTGGCGTCGCCCTCGAGCTCGAAGGAAATGCCGCGCGCCAGGAAGGCGCCGAAGCTTTGTCCGGCGGTGCCGGTAAAGCGCACCACGATGGTGTCGTGCGGCAAGCCGGCATGGCCGTAGCGCTTGGCGATCTCGCCGGAAAGCATGGCGCCGGCGGTGCGGTCGACGTTCCTGATCGGCATGCTTATCCGCACCGGCGCGCCGCGATCCAGCGCCGCCTGCGACTGTGCGATCAGCTTGCGGTCGATGATGTCGTAGATCTTGTGATCCTGTTCCTCGCAATTGAAGATCGCGACCGAGGCCGGCACGTCCGGCTTGGTGAACAGCCGCGAAAAGTCGAGCCCGCGCGCCTTCCAATGATCGACCAGCTGGCGCACGTCGAGCATCTGCATCTGGCCGATCATTTCCGCGAAGGTGCGGTAGCCCATCGCCGCCATCAATTCGCGCACCTCTTCGGCGACGAAGAAGAAGAAATTGATCACGTGCTCGGGCTGGCCCTTGAAGCGCTTCCGCAGCACCGGGTCCTGGGTGGCGACGCCGACCGGGCAGGTGTTGAGATGGCACTTGCGCATCATGATGCAGCCGACGGCGATCAGGGGCGCGGTGGCGAAGCCGAATTCGTCGGCGCCAAGGAGCGCGCCGATCACCACGTCGCGGCCGGTGCGGATGCCGCCGTCGACCTGCACGGCGATGCGTCCGCGCAGCCGATTGGCGACCAGCGTCTGGTGGGTCTCGGCCAGCCCGATCTCCCACGGCGAGCCGGCATGCTTGATCGAAGTCAGCGGCGAAGCGCCGGTACCACCCTCGAAGCCGGCGATGGTGACGTGATCGGAGCGCGCCTTCGACACGCCGGCGGCGACCGTGCCGACGCCGATTTCGGAGACGAGCTTGACGGAGACGTCGCCGTCCGGGTTGACGTTCTTTAAGTCGAAGATGAGCTGCGCCAGATCCTCGATCGAATAAATGTCGTGATGCGGTGGCGGCGAGATCAGGCCGACGCCCGGCGTCGAGTGCCGCACCTTGGCGATGGTCTTGTCGACCTTATAGCCGGGCAATTGGCCGCCTTCGCCGGGCTTGGCGCCCTGCGCGATCTTGATCTGCATGATGTCCGAATTGACGAGATATTCGGCGGTGACGCCGAAGCGGCCCGACGCCACCTGCTTGATCGCCGAGCGCATGGAATCGCCGTTCGGCAGCGGCTTGAAGCGGTCGGATTCCTCGCCGCCCTCGCCGGTGTTCGACTTGCCGCCGATCCGGTTCATGGCAATGGCGAGCGTGGTGTGCGCCTCGCGCGAGATCGAGCCGAACGACATGGCGCCAGTGGAGAAGCGCTTGACGATCTCCTTGGCCGGCTCGACCTCCTCGATCGCGATCGGCGCACGGCCGTCGTCGCCGGCGGACTTCAAGTCGAACAGCCCGCGGATGGTGTAGAGATGCTGCGACTGTTCGTTGATGATCGCGGCGTATTGCCGGTATTTCTCGTAGGAATTGCCGCGCACCGCGTGCTGGAGCGCGGCGACGGTGGCGGCGTTCCAGACGTGATCCTCACCGCGTACCCGCACCGCGTAATCGCCGCCGACGTCGAGCATGGAGCGGTAGATCGGCGCATCAGAGAAAGCGTCACGATGCCGCCGTACCGCCTCTTCGGCGATGCCGTCGAGGCCTACGCCCTCGATGCGGGTCGCCGTGCCGGTGAAATATTTGGCGACGAAGTCGGACTTTAATCCGACCGCGTCGAAGATTTGCGCGCCGCAATAGGACTGATAGGTGGAGATGCCCATCTTCGACATCACCTTGAGCAGTCCCTTGTCGATCGACTTGATGTAGCGCTTGATGATTTCCTTGTCGTCGAGCTTTTGCGGCAGCTCGTCCTTCATCGCGGTCAGCGTCTCAAAGGCCAGGTAGGGATTGATCGCTTCGGCGCCGTAGCCGGCGAGGCAGGCGAAATGGTGCACCTCGCGCGGCTCGCCGGATTCCACGACGATCCCGACCGACGTGCGCAGCCCCTCGCGGATCAGATGATGATGCACGGCGGCGCAGGCGAGCAGCGACGGAATCGGAATCCGGTCGGCGCCGGCGCGGCGGTCGGAGAGGATGACGATGTTGATGCCGTCGCGGACCGCGCCATTGGCCTCGCCGCAAAGCGCCGCCAGCGCCGCTTCAAGGCCGGCGGCGCCGGCCTCGGTCGCCCAGGTGGCGTCGAGCGTCAGCGACTTGAAGTGCGATTCGGCAACCTCGGAGATGTCGCGGATCTTCTCCAGATTGGCGTTGGTGAGGATCGGCTGATGCACTTCGAGACGCTTGGTCTTCGAGGAACCTTCGAGGTCGAACAGGTTCGGCCGCGGCCCGATGATGGAGACGAGGCTCATCACTAGTTCCTCGCGGATCGGGTCGATCGGCGGGTTGGTCACTTGGGCGAAGTTCTGCTTGAAGTAAGTGAACAGGAGCTTCGGCCGCTCCGACAGCGCCGAGATCGGCGTGTCGTTGCCCATGGAGCCGACCGCCTCTTCGCCGGTGGCCGCCATCGGCGTCATGAGGATTTTCAGGTCTTCCTGGGTGTAGCCGAAGGCCTGCTGGCGATCGAGCAGCGCCAGGTTCGAGATCGGGGCCGCGTCCGCCGACGCCGGCAAATCCTCGAGCACGATCTGCGTGCGTTCGAGCCACTCGCCGTAGGGGTGGCTCTTGGCCAGCGTGGCTTTAAGCTCCTCGTCGGGAATGAGCCGGCCTTCCTCGAGGTCGACCAGCAGCATCTTGCCCGGCTGCAGCCGCCACTTGGTGACGATCTCCTCTTCCGGAATCGGCAGCACGCCCACTTCCGAGGCCATGATGATGCGGTGGTCGCGGGTGACGATGTAGCGCGCCGGGCGCAAGCCGTTGCGGTCGAGCGTGGCGCCGATTTGCCGGCCGTTGGTGAACGCGATCGCCGCCGGACCGTCCCACGGCTCCATCAGCGCGGCATTATATTCGTAGAAATTGCGGCGCTCCTCGGTCATCAGCGGGTTGCCGGCCCACGCCTCCGGAATCATCATCATCATCGCGTGCGCGAGCGGATAACCGCCCATGGTGAGGAATTCGAGCGCGTTGTCGAAGCAGGCGGTGTCGGACTGGCCCTCGTAGGAGATCGGCCACAGCCTGTTGATGTCGGCGCCGAATTTCGGCGACGAAACGGAGGCTTGGCGCGCGGCCATCCAGTTGTTGTTGCCGCGTAAAGTGTTGATCTCGCCGTTGTGCGCGATCATGCGGTAGGGATGCGCCAGCGACCAGGTCGGGAAGGTGTTGGTGGAGAAGCGCTGATGCAACAAAGCGAGTGCGCTTTCGAAGTCCGGGTCGTGCAAATCGGGATAGTAGGTGCCGAGCTGGTCGGCGAGGAACATGCCCTTGTAGATCACGGTGCGGCAGGAGATCGACACCGGGTAATAGTGCGAGGTGCGGCGCTCGCGCTTGCCGTAAAGCGTGGACGAGATGGTCTTGCGCAGAATGTAAAGCCGGCGCTCGAACTCTTCCTCCGACTGCGTCTTCGGATTGCGCGCGAGAAACACCTGCTTGTGCACCGGCTCGGTCGGCTTGACCGATTCGCCGAGCGTCGAATTGTCGGTCGGCACGTCGCGCCAGCCGATGAGCGTCATGCCTTCCTGCGCGGCGACTTGCGCGTAGGTGTCCATGATCTCCCGCCGCCAGGCGTCGTCGTGCGGCAGGAACAGCGCGCCGACGGCATAATGACCGGGGGCAGGCAGCTTGAAACCGAGCTCGGCCGCCTTCTTGGCGAAGAATTTGTGCGGCGTCTGCACCAGGATGCCGGCGCCGTCGCCGGCACGTGGATCGGCGCCCACCGCGCCGCGATGCTCGAGATTGACCAGGATCGTCAGCGCGTCCTCGACGATCTTGTGCGATTTGCGCCCTTTGATGTCGGCAATAAAGCCGACCCCGCAGGAATCCTTTTCCAGCGCCGGATCGAACAGGCCAAACGCTTGCGCGCCCATCGTCATTTTCGCGCTCCTCGACGGCGCCTGCACGGGCCCGTCGCGAGGGTCGGCACATTCTTCCGGCGCCACCGCGACCTTGCTCATCCAAGCGGAAGAGGAAGGAAGAGGTTGCGCCCGAGGGCGAACCGATCATTTTGGAGGCAACCTTCGTGCCGCTGCCGGCCATTGGCTGCTTTGTGCCGCCGCCTGACGCGCCCTCGCCCTCGGCGGCTGGCCCCCGCGCATCTTTGCCCCCACCTTATTTCCTCCCCCGCTTGCGGGGGAGGATGGGAGGGGGTGCGCGCGCTCTGACCACCAATTAGGACAGCAATACTGTCCTATGCTGAACATGGCAGAATCCGGCCGTAAGTACAAGGGCGGCCACGTCCGGCGCGTGGTGAAAGGAGCGGTCTTGCGCCCGCCGGTTCGGATTTAGGCAATGTTCGGCCACCAAGTGGACCACGGTCAGCGCATTGGTGCAAGGAGCAGGGCAATCCACCGCTTCAATCACTGCCTGCATGTCGCTACGTTCACGCCGGCTACTGGCTTCGAGAATCTGTGGGGTCGAGATTCATGACCGAACTTCACGATCACGATCATTCCCACGACGACGCCGAGCGCTGGAAGCACGATGGTGTGCGCGTCATTCCCGGCAACCAGTTGGATCCCAATGTGCCTTCAACCCCGGGGATGGACAGAAAGGCTGCGATCAACTTCGCCCGCGCCGGCGCCCAGAAGCTGTGGGCCGGTACGGTGACGATCAAGCCGGATGCTAAAACCGGCGCGCACCATCACGGCCATCTCGAAAGCATCATCTACGTGGTTCGCGGCAAGGCGCGCATGCGCTGGGGCGAGCATCTGCAATTCACCGCCGAAGCAAATCCCGGCGATTTCATCTTTATCCCGCCTTACGTGCCGCATCAGGAGATCAACGCCAGTCCGGACCAGGTCCTGGAGTGTGTGCTTGTGCGCAGTGACGGTGAAGCCATTGCCATCAATCTCGACATCGAGCCGGTGGAGAAACCGGACACCGTATTGTGGGTGGACCCGATTCACCACGATCCGGCCGCGGCGGCGAAAAAGTGAAGGCGATGGGGCTACTTGCTGCGAGCGCGTGAGGGCGGGCAAAAATTAAAATTGCGCCCAAGCGCCGCCCTAATTCAGGGTAACGTTGTCGGCGTGCGGGCATTAGCCTCGCGGTACGGGGTAAGGGGATAAGCCGGTGAGAGCCGGGGTAACAGGGGCTGCCGCGTTTGCTCTGAGCGTTCTGCTGTTGGCCGTTGCGCCAGGTTACGCGCAATCGCCTCCGCCGGAGGCCGTTGCGCCAGGTTACGCGCAATCGCCTCCGCCGGCAGCCTTGCCGGCGCCGCTTCCCGCGCCCGGTTTCATGCCGCCTTACGAAGTCACCAGGATCGTGCGGTTAGCCGGATTCGATCCGCTGGCCCCGCCGCTGCGCGAAGGCACGACCTATGTGCTGCGCGCCACCGATTTCCGCGGCATCCTCATGCGCGTCGTGGTGGATGCACATAGCGGCGCCATCCGCGCCGTCAATCGGATCGTGCCCGGCCCGGGCCCTTACGGACCGACCATCGGCATGGTGACGCCGCCCTATGCCATGGCGCCGGTCTACGGCGCGCCATCGGCTTACGGTCCTGTAGGCACCGAACTGGACATGCTGCCGGGCGAGGAAGTCCTGGCGGCGCCGCCACCAGCGCCCACGCTCCGCCCCGCCACGCGGCCGTCGGTCGCCGGGCCGCCGCTGCCGCGTCCGCGGCCCGCAGAGCTTGCGGCGAGCGATGCTAAAGCCGGCGTCAAGCCGAGCGAACCACCCGCTGCCGCGCCACCACCGGCCGCGCCGGTCGCGCTGAAGAAGCCGCCGCCTCCCCCCATGAACGAGTGATGATGTTCACCACTCCCCACCGGGGAGAGGTTACGCTAACTTGCGTCAGGAAACGCATCATAATTTCAAATCGTTATCTGTTTCTTGACTAGCTGACTTCGTCTTAGACAGCATATAGGTAGCAACATTTCGAGAGGGCTGCGACACCACAGGGGTAGGCGCTGACGGCGGCGGACGCGTGGAGGCCTTCGGGTTCCGGGTCGGCAGTCCGCCATGCCGCGGTGGTAAAGCTAAGATCCAGTGAACGCGCGAGGTGCCAAAGACCTGCCCGAGGTCAAGCATCATTCGCTAAAACAGAAACGCAGCCGCCGACGCCGCAGCCGGCTGGACCCACCAAAGAAGAAACCGCAGCCCTCGAACGGGCGATAAGAGAACGTCATGCGGAAGAGGGCAACCAGCTGCGCCTACGGCAGGAAGCCGAATACAAACAGACCGCCCCCGTTCTTGAAGAAGAATCCAGGGAGAAGCTCGGCCACTTCGACGCCCTGCAACAGGCTGCCCGGGAGCGCTTCTTCCGCGAAACCGATCGGGCCAAGACCGGCTTCGACGGCTTCATCGATGCGATCAAAGAAAAACTCAATCCGCAGCAAGCGGCCGAGGACGCGCGCGAACGGAAAGGAGCGGCGGGTGCCTTCCTGCGCCGGCAGGAAAAGGAACGCGAAGACCGGATCGCGCGGCTCAGGGCCGCAGAGAGTACAGACCTCGCCGACTTGACCGAACGTCACCAACAGCAGCAGCGGGAGCATAACTTCCGTTACGACGAGAACCGCGCCCGTCACCTGCGCGAGCTTGACGCCGCCGCCAACCGTCTCGCCGAGATCGAGGAGCGCCGCCGGCAGGAGGAACGGGCAGAACGCGAACGAAGCAAGGGACGGCCCCCCGCCGCCAGAACGCGCACGCTAAGCGGCTCTCGCTTCTTGCAACCAAAGCCGAGCCGCTTCCTCACCGAAAAGGTTGCCGCGCCTCTTAGACAGGTTTCCCGCTTCTTGTCCGGAATGGCGGTTCACACGTTGGAATTGGCTCAACGGAGAATCGCCATATCGATCGCGGCGCGCTCAAGCGCGTTCTGGCGAAAGCCGCCACCACCGCATTGTCCAGCGACCCTGCCAGACGCGGACGCTTCTCGCGTCAACAGGAAGCCTCGGTTCCCCCTGAAGGTTGCCCCCAATTTTCCTGTGTGACGCCGCGTCAGCGCGTCTGGCCTTGGTTGAGCTGTCCCATCGGGGACTAACGCAGCACAAGGAGAATAATCATGAACTTCTATACCAAAGCGCAGTTCGAGCAGTTGCTCGCCAACGGACGCAATCGCGATCAGGATCATCCGCCGGTCGTGAAACTTTTTACGCCAGATGCGAACTGTACCTGGCTTGTCAGCGAGATCGATCCAGAGGAACCGGAGATCGTCTTTGGATTATGTTGATCTCAACATAATCCGAACTATGACGAGTTTTGCAGCGCAACCCGCCTGATATCGCCCGTCGCCTCAAGCGTGTGGACCGCGCAGGTATGCCGAAGGACATGTGGCGTTACCTTCTTGCAGGCCAAGGTTATGCGACTAGAAGTCCCCTCGGACTCGACCGCCTCTGCCGGCCGAACGCCGCGCGCAGTCACGTGTCTCCCACAATCTCGTCCCGCAACTGTGGATATCGGTAGCAACTACTGCGCTCGCAAACACAGCGGTCTACTTTTAGTTGAACAAGGTTCCTTCCTGTGATCAATCTCGAACAAGGTGGAAAATGAGAAACGAATGACGGCCGCCGGGGGCGTGGGGGTGCCATGCGTTTTTCCATTTCGCGCGAAGCGGCTATTGCAGCCGCATCAATCGCCATTGCCGGCTGTGCTAGCACCCAGTTGAATTATAACACTTTAGACTTGGCATCGTCGTCACAAGATCTTCTTACATCTCAAGTTCTTTTTAATCTTGGGAAGTTTCGCTCTTCTCCCTACGCCATACCGTCGCAGGTGAGTATCCCCTCCGGCAGCGCGACAACGACTAATTCCATAACACCGACGATTGGCGGACCAGTGGGGGTGCAATCGACCGGCACACTTGCAAATAGCGCCGTGGCACCGGCTTTTTTTGCAACAACGCGCACCAACGTTGCGCCTAATGGTACCTTCACAGCTAGCTTCGGAGACCAATGGAGCCAAAACTGGACCCTGACCCCCCTAGAAGACCCGGACCAGCTGCGCCGGCTACGCGCGCTTTACCAATTCGGCGCGGGGTGGAGTGATAGAAAGGTCTTTGGCTGTGCCTACCCGCTTGTTCAAAAAGCGCAAAGTTCGGGTTCGATGTCATCCACCCCCGTCAACGTTTATGTTAACGGCGCAAACAGTTCATCGAAGAGTAACAGCCAAAAGTCAGCGACTAATCAAACCTACATTTATTCGGGCAAGATGGCGAAAGCATGCGCCTACGTCACCGTCCAAGGATCCCCCGATCCTGCCTTCTTGAAGCCGCCTGGATGCATCATCTGCGACTATACGGTAGAACTTCCGCCATCGGACGAGCCAACAAAAATACAATTCACGGGGACGGTGAGCTCTGAAAAAGCAACTGTTGGGAAAATTGATAAAGACTTGGATTTGAAGGTTGTAGGTTCCCCAATCACCGGGCTTTGTATCCCAGGTTCGACGATCGTCAAGGCGAAAAATGCTGACGGGTCGATCGTTCTAAGTGAACACCCAACTTGCGATATAGAAAAAACGATCCTAACGGTCAGCGTCACACCAGTATCACCAAAATCAACCCCTCACGTGCTGCAGGTTAATCCCTCCCTCTCGAACGAATGGTTGTGGAAACCGAACACTGGCCTACCTTTTCCCCCAGATTCGAAATTAGGCAATTACGCGGGCCTAGATCTGTATCTGACTCCAGATCCGGAGTCGCGACAAAAATTTAGCGATTTTGTACTGTTCGTTCTGGAGGCAACGTTGCAGAGCACCTCATCGCAGGGTGGTGCTGCATCTGGCAAAGGAACACCGCAGAAAGCAGGCGGTCCGGCCTCGCTTCAGTTACCGGCCCAACCCCAAAACCTACTAATTCTTCAGTGAGGGTTGTGTCTGATACCGCATAAAAGGTTCGACCGCCTAAAATGCTAAGGGAGCCCGTATCGGGCGCGCCGCTTGCGGCGCACCTTCGGGCTCCTTGCCCTCGAACTGAATCACAACGCGCCGACATGACCCGAAGCGGGTGTACAGATTGGGGAGGATGTCGGCCAGGACATTGTAGGTGAGCAAGTAGCGCCTGATGTTAGGTGTTTCGCTTGGAGGATGCTGTGAGGTTGTGGCCCGGTGATGATAGAGCAAGACCTGGCCAAGAGCGCGGGATTCCGGTCTCAAGAGCACCTCGTTGGGCTACCTTAGTAAAGCTATCCCCGGTCGCGCCCGACCGTTTTTGCTTCCCAGAATGATGATTATCGGAGGCTACCGCCGTGATGGAAAGCCTCTACGCCCTGACGTCGGACCTTCCAACTCTCGCGTGAAAAAGGCCCCGACAAGGGGAGTCGGGGCCAATCACATATTGGGGCTGCCGACTGGAGCGCGTGTAGCAGAAATTGGCTGGGGGACCGCGTCAGTCCGGCGAGCATCATTTATATCTGAGTCGCAGCTGCCTCGTGTGACGCTCTACTGCGACATTTTGGAATAGTTCGGCCCGATCCTTATATGCTCCTCGCGCATTTCGTCGGCGATGCTTGTCCGCGACAGGCGACCGAGCTCGGCTTTGTGATTTAAGGCAGAGGGTGCCACAAGCGGCCCGAGCCAGAAAGATCGGTATGACCACCCAACATGACACGCGGCCTCCAGCGGTCGGAGTTTATTGGATCAACGAAGAAGACTACTCTGCGCTGCTAAGGATTTTTGACGACGGCAACAAGATGCCGAGCACCTGGAGGGAGTGGTTGAGGATTGCCGAAGAAATGGAACGGGGCCTAACATCCTACGGACACGTCGTCCTGCGCGTCCGCATTAATCCCAACACATTCTCGGATTGGTGTGCCACGCACGATGCCAGATCGAGCAGTGAGGGGCGAAAAAAACTCATCGCTGCAGCCGTCTACGAGAGATACGGCGACCAAAGTTGATGTCGACGCCTTCGCGCGCAATAGCGGCCGATCAATGTCCGCTAGCAACAACATTTGTGCCGACTCTCTGCATTGCGTCAAAATCGTTCGCCGAATAACATCTCAAGTCGACGTTGGGACGTTGGAAATGGCAAAACGGCGCAAAAAGCGAGATGCGGCCCAAGACATCATCAAAAATATGGGCCTATTTTGGGATTCTGAAAAAGTTAGGTGGAAGGGAAATCGAGGAATCGGACGTGCGTGTTTGACGGGAACACGGGCTACCGCAAAGCGCGCCGGGGAAGTGAATTTCTGGAATCAGACCGGTATCTACGCTCTTTATCAGCAAGATTATCGTCTTGTGTATGTCGGCCAGGCGGGGTTGACAGATCAAAGCTGCATGGGGGGTCGCTTGAAAAGCCATCGGATGGTCGAGAGCGGGCCGATCTCGGCGGTTCACGGCGTGGTGCGCTGGCGGCTGATCGACCTGGCGCAATGGATATTCGAAGAGTTCCGCATCACCATTGCCAAGCAGACTTTGAGCCGAGAACTACGGGCTATGGGCTATCGCAAACTCTCGGCTCGGCCACGCCACCATGCCCAGGCCGAGGGCGCGATTGCGGATTTTAAAAAAACTTCCCCACGCGTCTGGACGCAATCGTGCGCGAGAAGGCGATCGACAGCGACAAGATAGAGATCTGGTTCGCGGACGAGGCTCGTATTGGCCAGAAGAACAAGATCACCCGTCGGTGGGCAAAGCGTGGCACCCGTCCCAGCGCTCCTCGAGATCAGCGCACCGCATCGACCTATATCTTCGGCGCCGTCTGCCCAAAGGATGGCAAGGGGGCGGCCCTGATCCTGCCGGCCTGCAATAGCGAGGCGATGAACCTGCACCTCGCGGAGATCGCCAAAATCGTCGCACCCGGCGCCCACGCCGTCCTCTTGGTCGATCAGGCTGGCTGCCACCTATCGATGCGCCTCGTCGTGCCGTCCAACATCACCATTATCGCCCTCCCGCCGAAATGCCCCGAGCTCAATCCGATCGAGAACGTCTGGCAGTTCATGCGCGACAACTGTCTCTCGAACCGTGTCTTCAAATCCTACGACGATCTCGTCGATCACTGCTGCGAGGCATGGAACAAGCTCGTCGAGCAACCCTGGCGCATCATGTCCAACGGTTTGCGCCAATGGGCGCACGGGTTCTGATCAATGAGACTTGGTATTAGCCTGTGACCTGCGTATTCACCAAGGGGCCAACTGGACTCTACACGTCGTCTTGGGTCAACCGTCGTCCGCGATTTCTCCGTTTCGCGGATCGGCGAAGCGTACAACGGCTCCTACCGATCAAGCTCAAATGGTTCCGGGAATAACTTTTGGATTGTGGAGACCTCGGTCGCTCCCTTGTTGCCCATAATCACTTTGGCACTCTTGGCAAATTCAAAAAGCACTTGTCTGCAAGCCCCACATGGCCGTGAGGGTGCTTTTGCGTCCGTAAACAATGCCAGCTCGACGATTTCCGGATCGCCGGAAGATACCGCATTGAAGATTGCGACGCGTTCAGCACAAATGGACAAGCCGTAGGACGCATTCTCAACGTTACAACCTGAAAACACCTTTCCCGACTTGGTCCGAACGGCCGCGCCGACCTTAAAATGCGAATACGGCGCGTACGCGGACTCGCGAGCAGTTATTGCATGGTTCAATAGCTCTTTCTGTGCTTCAGCCAGCTTGTCCTCCATCCTTTAGCCTCCAGCGAGTCGTAGAAGAATTGCTGCGAACACTCGTAGAAACACTGGGAAGCCCAGGAGCAGAGCGAAAATCCCTAAGGGTCCAAGTAGGACAAAGATTTCTTGCTGTGCTCGCGAGGGAGCGGGTTTGCCAGCGGGGGTGTGTAGTACACTTATATTAAAGATCCTTACTGTGTTTCGGCGTGGAATAAGGACCCCGTTTTCGGGGTAATCGGCATCCAATCGGGACCCCGGGGCTGAGGGTCCACACTGGCTTCCATGATTATGGAAGCCGAGGTTGGGATGCTGATTGTGGAA
>JBEKGX010000022.1:0-78591 GCA_050012575.1 Xanthobacteraceae bacterium
TCTTCTGCCGTCTCAAGAACTGGAGACGCCTTGCAACAAGATATGACCGCCTCGCCAGAAACTATCTCGCCGCACTCGCTCTCGTCGCCGTAGTCACTGAGTGGATCTGAATGAGTCCTCTACCTAGTGGAGCATGATCTTTTCGGGAAACCGGATGCCACCCCGAATCAAGTCCGGGGCAGGCTTTTCGGATCACGCTCTAGGAAAGCGCCGCATCCCTTGTGGCGATTTCTTCCGGCGCGAACACGTAGGTCGAGCTGCAAAACTCGCAGGTCACGGTGATTTTGCCGTTCTCGACCATGTCAACGCGGTCTTCCTGCGGAAAGCTCCGCAGCATGGTCTCGACGCTTTGCCGCGAGCACGAGCACTGCGCCTGCACCGGCGCGGAGCGGAACACACGAACGCCGCGCTCATGGAACAGACGATAGGCGAGACGCTCGCTCGACATGGCGGGATCGATCAGCTCGATGTCGTGGACGGTTGCGACCAGCGAACGGCCCTCGACCCAGGCCTCATCCTCCGGAGGTAAGTGGGCCTCGGTGCCGGGCGGCGCGTTGCCGGGATCGAGATCCGCTTGGCGTGCGCGATCGGCCGACTTGGGGAGGAACTGAAGCAAGATTCCGCCGGCGCGCCAGCGACGGCGCGCGCCGTTCTCGCCGCCGCGGAACTCTTCGGCGACGGCGAGCCGCACGCGGGTCGGAATCTGTTCCGAGCGCAGAAAATATTCATGCGCGGCATGTTCGAGGTCTTTTCCCTCGAGCGGAACGAGCCCCTGGTAGCGGTTCATGTCGGGGCCCTGATCGATGGTCATGGCGAGGTGACCCTTACCGAGCAATTGGCCCGGCTCGGCTTGGCCGGCCGCGATCGCGGCGCTGACGCGCTCCGCATTAAAGCTCGCGCAGGCGCGTACTTTGTCCGGCGAGGTGAAATCGACCACGAGCATGCGCACCGGGCCGTCGCTTTGCGTTTGCAAGATAAAGCGGCCGTCGAATTTGAGGGCGGAGCCGAGCATAACGCCGAGCACGATCGCCTCGCCGAGAAGCTTGGCGACCGGCAGCGGGTAATCATGGCTGCTCAGGATGGCATCGACCGCCGGCCCAAGCCGCACGATGCGGCCGCGCAGATCGAGCGCCTCGACCGCGAACGGCAGGATCGTGTCGTCGAGGCCAGTTTGTGCCGGCTCGCGAACGGGGATGCCCAAGTGGGGATCAGTCCTGTGAAGATCGTTCATTGTCAGTGCAATATAGGCGGCCGCGGTTGAATTGTGAGCCCTCGGGGGGCGCTCACATTTCGCGGATCAGCGGCCGTTCGCCAGGCACCAGGTCAGTATCCCCTTCTGCGCGTGCAGCCGGTTCTCGGCCTCGTCGAACACGACGGAATGCGGACCGTCCATGACTTCATCGGTGACTTCCTCGCCGCGATGCGCGGGCAGGCAATGCATGAAAATCGCGTCCGGCTTGGCCCGCGCCATGAGCCGCGCGTTGACCTGATAACGCTTGAGCAAATTATGGCGGCGGGCACCATTGCGATCGCCCATGGAGATCCAGGTGTCGGTCACGACGCAGTCGGCGCCCTTGACGGCCTCTTCCGGGTCGGCGCCGATCGTGATCGCTGCGCCGGTGGATTTGATCCAGTCGATCAACGGCTTTTTCGGCGCCAGCTCGGGCGGGGTGGCGACGCGCAGACGGAAAGCAAACCGCGCGGCGGCATGCATCCACGAGGTCAGCACGTTATTGGCATCGCCGGTCCAGGCCACGGTGCGGCCGCGGATCGCACCGCGATGCTCCTCGAACGTCATGACGTCGGCCAGCACCTGGCAGGGATGCGAGCGTCGCGTGAGACCGTTGATCACCGGAATCGTCGCGTGGCGCGCAAGTTCGACGACGGCGCGCGGATCGAGCGTGCGGATCATGATGACGTCGATGTAGCGCGAGAGGACGCGCGCCGTGTCGGCAAACGTCTCGCCGCGCCCGAGCTGCATCTCCTCCGCGGTCAGCGTGATCGCATCGCCGCCAAGTTGGCGCATGGCGACTTCAAACGACACGCGCGTGCGCGTCGACGGCCGCTCGAAGATCATCGCCAGGGTCTTGCCGGCGAGTGAGCGATCGTGGCGCGGACGTTGGGCCTTCATGGCGCGCGCCGAGTCGATCATCTTGCGCAGATCCGCGGCCGGGACGTCGATCAGATCGAGGAAGTGGCGAACGGAACTCATCGGACCGCCTCCTCCTCGCGTGGCGTCCTGTGCGCGCGGCCGAGCTGCGCGCAAGCCCGATCAAGGCGAGCGACGCCCTCGGCGATTTCGGCTTCGCTCACGATCAGCGGCGGCAGCAGTCTCACGACATTGTCGCCGGAGGAGACCGCGATCATCTTCTCGGCACGTAGCGCATCGACGAGTTCGCCGGCCGGCACCAGCGCCCGCACGCCGATGAGCAGGCCTTCGCCGCGCACTTCGGCGATGACGGAGGGGTGACGATCCTTGATTTCCGCCAGTCGCTGCTTGAAGCGGAGCGCGGTCTGCCGCACACGGTCGAGAAAGCCGGGCGCCAGCATGACGTCCAGCACGGCGTTGGCCACGCTCATCGCCAGCGGATTGCCGCCGAAGGTCGAGCCGTGAGTGCCGGCGGTCATGCCTTTCGCCGCCTCGCTCGTTGCCAGGCAGGCGCCGACCGGGAACCCGCCGCCAAGCGCCTTGGCGAGCGCCATGATGTCAGGCTCAACGCCGACACGCTGATAGGCGAATAATTCGCCGGTGCGGCCCATGCCGGTCTGCACTTCGTCGAACACCAGGAGCAGGGCGCGCTGGTCACAGAGCTCGCGCAAAGCCCGCAAAAACGCCGGCTCGACGACGCGCACGCCGCCCTCGCCCATGATCGGTTCGATCAGGATCGCCGCGGTTTCGCCCCCGATCGCGCCCTTGGTCGCCGCCAAGTCGCCAAACGGCACCTGATCGAAGCCGTCGACAACGGGGCCGAAGCCGTCGAGATACTTCTTCTGTCCGCCGGCGGCGAGCGTCGCCAGCGTGCGGCCGTGGAAAGCGCCTTCAAAGGTAATGATGCGGTAGCGTTCCGGATGATCGTTCGCCGACTGGTATTTACGTGCCATCTTGATCGCGCATTCCATCGCCTCGGCGCCGGAATTGCAGAAGAACACCACGTCCGCGAAGCTCGCTTCGCACAAACGCTGCGCGACACGCTCGGCTTCGGGAACTTGATAGAGATTGGAGACGTGCCATACCTTCTGCGCCTGCTCGGCCAGAGCCGCGACAAGCTGCGGATGAGCGTGACCCAGGGCGTTGACCGCAACGCCGGACGTGAAATCGAGATAGCGATCGCCGTTTGTCGCAATGAGCCAAGCGCCTTCGCCCCGCTCAAAAGCGAGGTTGACGCGCGCATAGGTCGGTAACAGATGCGATGTCACGGTTGAGCCCGCGCGTGCAGCGCAGCATTATCTGCGCGGCCAAAACGAAATGTGCCGCCTCACCGGGCGGCACTAATTGAATATTTTATTTGCACGGGTGCCGCGGGTCAACACGGTAAAACGAGCAGCAGCGGCCGGGTTGTCCCCACATCATACACATCGGGCAGGGAATGTGTGGACGCGCATCGCGCGACTCTTGCGCCCGACTCCCGCCATATTGTAACCTTTTGATTGTCAAGTACGACATCTCGTGCGGCGGACAGTCATCTAAAGCGTCGGTGAAGCGTGCGTGTCGGGCGGCAAGCGCCGCCAGGCTCGACGGGGGATTCCGTCCGGGCCAAACCCGCACCTTTGAGGAGGACTGAGCATGTCGTGGACTGACGAGCGGGTCGAGTTATTGAAGAAATTATGGGCCGACGGTCTATCGGCGAGTCAGATCGCGGCGGAACTCGGCGGTATTACGCGCAACGCGGTGATCGGCAAAGTGCACCGGCTGGGCCTTTCCGGGCGCGCCAAGAGCACGTCGAGCGCCTCGCCGCGGCCACGCAAGGCGCGCTCGCCTATGATGCGGATGGGACGAGCTTCGATCCGCGGCAATACCGCACTCGCCCACGCCTACGATATCGAAGCGGAGGCGACGCCGGAACTGATCGAAAATATCATTCCGATCGGCCAGCGCCGCACCATTCTTGAACTGACGGAACTGACCTGCCGCTGGCCTATTGGCGACCCCGGCAGCAGCGAATTTTTCTTCTGCGGCGGCAATACGATCAACGGTCTGCCCTATTGCGGGTATCACTCCCGCGTCGCTTACCAGCCGGCCGGCGATCGCCGCAGGGACAGGCGCCCGCTACGCTGAAATCTCTGAATCGTCATCATGCCCGCGCGCAGCGCGGGCCTCGAAGGATGTTGCTCAGGCGCCGAGACCGTCGCCCCTTCGAGGCTCCTTTCGCTCGCACCTCAGGGTGACGGAAACTCGCTCAACTCGCCCTGCCGAAGCGATCGTCGAGCGAATAGCCGGCGCCGCGCACGGTGCGGATGGGATCGGCGCCTTGGCCGCGGTTGAGCGCTTTGCGCAAACGGCCGACATGCACGTCGACCGTACGCTCGTCGATGTAGACATCGCTGCCCCACACCCCGTCGAGCAATTGCTCGCGGGAAAAAACCCGGCCGGGACGTTCCATCAGGAATTCAAGCAGACGGAATTCCGTCGGCCCGAGATCGACCGGGCGGCTTGATCTCGACACGCGCTTCTTCTCGCGATCGAGCTCGAGATCGCCGATCGTCAGCACCAGGGCGACCCGTTCGGGACTTGCGCGGCGCAGCAATGCGCGAATGCGCGCCAGGAGTTCCGGCACCGAGAACGGCTTGACGAGATAATCGTCGGCGCCGGTGGCGAGCCCGCGCACGCGCTCGCTTTCCTCGCCGCGCGCGGTGAGCATGATGATCGGCAATGATTGCGTCTGCGGCCGCGCCCGCAGCCGGCGGCACAATTCGATGCCGGAGAGGCCGGGCAACATCCAGTCGAGCACGATGAGATCGGGCGCGGTTTCCCGCAGGCGCGTATCGGCCTCATCGCCGCGGGCGACGGCATCGACCTCGTAGCCTTCCGCTTCGAGGTTGTAGCGCAACAACGTGGTCAACGGTTCCTCGTCTTCGACGATCAGGATGTTGGCTCCCATTCCCGTCTCCTATTTATTTCTGCAGCAGCGTTGCGCCAAAACTGGTGGTGTCGCCTTTCGGACGCTGGTCGGTGATCGGGCGACCCTCGATCATGAAATAGACTGTCTCGGCGATGTTGGTGGCATGATCGCCGATGCGCTCGATGTCCTTCGCACAAAACATGAGATGCATGCAGAACGTGATGTTTCGCGGGTCCTCCATCATGTAGGTGAGGAGCTCGCGAAACAGCGACGTGCAAAATGCGTCGACCTCTTCGTCGCCGTTCCAAACCGCCAGCGCAGTGGCGAGATCGCGGCTGGCGTAGGCGTCGAGCACCTGCTTGAGCAGGGCCGAGACCATAGAGGCCATGTGCTCCACGCCGCGGATCAGCTTTTGCGGGTGGAGGTCGAGGTCGAGCGCAACGACGCGCTTGCCGATGTGTTTGGCGTGGTCGCCGATCCGCTCGAGGTCGTTGCACACGCGCATGGCGCCGACGATCTCGCGCAAATCGACCGCCATGGGCTGCCGGCGCGCAATTGTCAGGATCGCCTTCTCTTCGACCTCGTGTTGCATGGCGTCGATGGTGGGATCGGTGGCGATAACCCGCTCCGCGAGATCGGTATCGCGCTCCACCAGAGCCCGGGTGGCATCGGCGATCTGCCGCTCGGCCAATCCGCCCATCTCGGCGACCTTGCGCGTGATCTCCTGCAGATCGGTGTCGAATGCCTTGGCGGTGTGGTCGACTCTGGGAGTAATGTCGGTCATTGCGTTCACCCGAAGCGGCCGGTGATGTAGTCTTGGGTACGCTGGTCGTGCGGCGCCGTGAACATCTTGCTCGTCGAATCGAACTCGATCAGCTCGCCCAGATACATAAAGGCGGTGAACTCGGAAACGCGCGCGGCCTGCTGCATGTTATGCGTAACGATCACGATCGTATAATCGTCCGTCAACTCGTCAATCAGTTCCTCGATCTTTGCGGTGGAAATTGGATCGAGCGCCGAGCACGGTTCGTCCAACAGGATGACCTCGGGCCGCACGGCGACGGTGCGCGCAATGCACAGCCGCTGCTGCTGGCCGCCGGAAAGGCTCTGCCCGTTGGCGGCGAGCTTGTCCTTGACCTCGTCCCAGAGCGCCGCACGCCGCAACGACGTTTCCACGCGCCCGTCGAGCTCGGACTTGGGCAGGCGCTCGTACAGCCTGATGCCGAAGGCGATATTTTCATAGATCGACATCGGAAACGGCGTCGGCTTCTGAAACACCATGCCAATGCGCGCGCGCAACAAATTCAGATCCTGCTTCGGCGAGAGGATGTTCTCGCCATCGAACACGACGTCGCCGGTCGCGCGCTGGTTCGGATAAAGATCGTACATGCGGTTGAGCACGCGCAATAAAGTCGACTTGCCGCAGCCCGACGGACCGATGAAGGCGGTGACTTTGTTCTCGTAAAGCGGCAAGCCGATCGATTTCAACGCTTGGAAGTCGCCATAAAAGAAATCGAGGTCGCGGATGGTAAGTTTCTCCGCGAGGCCGGCCCGCTCGGTCGGCGCCGCCGCGACGGAAGGGACGGCAATTGAGGTAACGCTCATGGCTGTCTACCGGATCGAATGAGGCTACGCGCGGTAATGCTCAACGCCAACACCGCCATGGTGATGATGAGAGCTCCGGTCCAGGCCAGCGATTGCCAATCCTTGTACGGACTGAGCGCGAACTGGAAAATGACCACCGGCAGGCTTGCCATCGGCGCGTTGAGGTTCGTGCTGCCGAATTGATTGTTCAAAGAGGTGAACAAGAGCGGCGCGGTTTCGCCGCTGATGCGGGCGACGGCCAGCAAAACGCCGGTGACCATGCCGGCGCGCGCGGCGCGGTAGCAGATCCGCATAATCGTCAGCGAGCGAGGCATGCCGATCGACGTGGCGGCTTCGCGCAAGGCGTTGGGAACGAGCGTCAGCATGTCCTCGGTCGTGCGCACCACGACCGGTATGACGATCACGGCGAGCGCCACGCCGCCGGCCAAGCCGGAAAAGTGGCCCATCGGCGCGACCATCACTTCGTAGATGAACAATCCGATCACGATTGAAGGTGCGCTCAAGAGAATATCGTTGATAAAGCGCACGACGCTGGTCAATCGATCGTAGCGGCCATATTCGGCCATATAGGTGCCGGCCAGGATGCCGATTGGAGTCCCGATCGCCACTGCAAGGCCGGTAAGGATGAGACTGCCGATAATCGGGTTGAGCAGCCCTCCGCTCGCGCCCGGCGGCGGCGTCATTTGCGTAAAGACCGCGAGCGACAAGCCGCCAAGCCCGTGCCACAGCAGCACGCCCAGAATCAAGACCAGCCAACCTAGGCCGAAGAGCGTAGCCGCCAGCGACAACGCCATCGCGATTGCGTTGCTTCGGCGGCGGGTGGCGTAGCGCGCGCTCATGGCTTTATCCGATCCGGCGCTCGATGCGCAGCAGCATGTAACGGGCCACCGCAAGCACAATGAAGGTAATAACGAACAGGATCAATCCAAGCGCGATCAGCGAGGACGTGTAGAGATCGCCGACCGCTTCGGTGAACTCATTGGCGATGGAGGCGGAGATGGTGGTCGCGGGGGCAAGCAAGGAAGCCGAAATCCTGTGCGCATTGCCGATGACGAAAGTCACGGCCATGGTCTCGCCCAGGGCACGGCCGAGGCCGAGCATCACCCCGCCGATGACTCCAACTCTGGCATAAGGCAGCACTACGTAGCGCACCACCTCCCAGGTCGTGCAGCCGACGCCATACGCCGCTTCCTTGAGCACCGGCGGGACTGCCTCGAAGACGTCGCGCGAGATCGAGGTCACGAATGGCAGCACCATAATGGCGAGGATCAATCCGGCGGTGAGCATGCCGATGCCGTAAGGCGGTCCGGAAAACAGCGGCGCGATCCCCGGCACGTTGCCGAGCGTTTCGATCAGGAATGGCTGCAACGTCTCCTGCAAGAACGGCGCGAAGACGAAAAGTCCCCAAATCCCGTAGATGATGCTGGGGATGCCGGCGAGCAGCTCGATGGCGATGCCGATCGGCCGCCGCAGCCATTGCGGGCACAGCTCGGTGAGGAAGAATGCGATCATCAATCCGACCGGGACCGCGATCAGCATGGCGATGAACGAGGTGACGAGGGTCCCGTAAATCGGCGCCAATGCGCCGAATTTTTCGGTGACCGGATTCCAACGATCGGTGGTCAGGAAAGCGAAGCCGAAAGCCCTAAACGCCGGCAGCGACCCCTCGATCAATGCAACGATGACGCCGCTCAGGAGCAACAGCACCGCGATGGCGGCGGCCCGCGTCAGTTGGCGGAACGCGGCGTCGCCGAGCCGCAGACGATCGAGGACTTTGGCGTGGGTCCCCGTATGGACCGACACCACAGCTCCCTCTCGCAGGGCTAGGTCAACCACGGATCGCCTCCGGGCCGGCTCCATCGAGGCGCTCCTTCAAGACGTCCGGAAACGCCTACTTCAAACGATCCGCCGGCCGCCGCGCAAGGGCCCTGTGCGGCAGACCGGCCACTGGATAAGGACCAGGCACCCGGTAACAGCGGTGCCTCGCCGGATGTCCTAATGCGCCATCGCACTGGTGTGGAGCGGCTTGCCGCTTGTGTCCTTGATTTGGTCAGCCCAGACCTTTTCAATTTCGCCGACGACTTTTTTAGGCATCGGCACGTAATCAAGTTCTTCAGCCATTTTGTCGCCCTTGGCATAGGCCCAGGCAAAGAACTTGAGCGCCTCAGTCGCCGCCGCGGCATCGTCCGGCTGTTTGGGGATGAGGATGAACGTCGCCGCCGTCATCGGCCAAGACTCCGCGCCTGACTGATTGGCCAAGATCACTCCGTAACCCGGTACTGAATCCCAATCGGCGTTGGCGGCCGCGGCCTGGAAGGCCTCGCTGGTCGGCGTGACGGACTTGCCGGCCTTGTTCACCATTTTGGTGAAGACCAGCTTATTCTGCAGTGCGTAGGCGTATTCGACATAGCCGATCGAGCCCTTGGTCTGGCTCACATTGTTGGACACGCCCTCATTGCCTTTGGCGCCGATGCCTGCCGGCCATTCAACCGACGTAGCGGATCCGACCTGCGATTTCCAATCGGCGCTGACTTCCGACAAATAGTAGGTGAAATTGAAGGTAGTGCCGGAACCGTCGGACCGGTGAATGATCGCGATCGCCTGCGACGGCAGCTTGGCGTTCCGGTTGAGCTTCTTGATTGCCGGATCGTCCCAGTTCTTCACGGTGCCGAGAAAGATTTCAGCGAGCGTCGGACCGTCGAGGACAAGCTCGCCGGGCTTCAACCCTTCGATGTTCACCACCGCTACGATGCCGCCCATCACCATGGGAAATTGCACAAGGCCGAATTTATCGAGCTCCTCGCCCTTGAGCGGCGCGTCGGTCGCGCCAAAGGTGACCGTCTTCGCCTCGATCTGTTTGATTCCTCCGCCAGAGCCGATCGACTGATAGTTGAGCCCGATGCCGGTCTCTTTTTTGTAGACGTCGGCCCATTTGGCATACACCGGATAAGGAAACGTCGCGCCGGCGCCGGAAATCTCGACGGCGGCCGCTGGAAGAACGGTCGCGGCCAGAAGCCCGGCGACGGCAATTATTCGCAACTGGTTCACGGCATGCTCCTGTCAGCGGAAGTTGCGCGACGCAGGCCCTTACCCCACGCCGACTTTCGGTCCCGATCGGGACCCTTCATGTTGTTCGACGTCTTTAGGCAACGCGCCGCGGCGAAGATTGCTTGATCAAAACAGACCCGCAGCTGCGCAATGCGTAGCTTCGGCACGTCACCGTTCTATGAGCCCAACATGACAATTGGATGACAATGCAACACTTTGATATATCGAGTAATTTAGCCCCCAGGCGGAGTGTCGACGGTGGGCAAATAAACGGTAAAGGTGGCGCCCGCTCCCGGCATGCTTTCGATCGATAAGCGGCCGCGATGCCGATTGAGAATGTGTTTGACCAACGCGAGGCCCAGCCCGGTGCCGCCCTGGGCTCGGCTCTCTCGCACGTCCACCCGATAAAAACGCTCGGTCAGCCGCGGCAGATGTTCCGGTGCGATTCCCGGCCCGTAGTCGCGCACACCGACGCGGGCTTCCGCCGCGCCCTCGGCAGAGCGGCCTTGCATCAAGGTGATGTCGACGCGCTTGCCGGGGGCGCCGTATTTGAGGGCGTTCTCCACCAGGTTCTCGAACAAGCGAACCAGCTCATCGTGGTCACCGGGAACGGTCAACGCATTCGCCGCCTCGACGTGAACGGTCACGCCGCGGTCACGCGCCAATGTTTGGAGACCGTCGGCCACTTGGCGGACGATCGGAACGAGATCGATCGGCGTGTCCGGGCGCCGGTGCGCATTGAGCTCGATGCGTGACAGCGACAAAAGATCGTCGATGAGCCGCGCCATGCGCCGCGCCTGCTCTTGCATGATGCCAAGGAAACGGTCGCGCGCCTTGGTATCATCGCGCGCGGAGCCTTGCAAAGTCTCGATGAAACCGGAAAGCGCCGCCAAGGGCGTGCGCAGCTCATGGCTGGCATTGGCGACGAAATCAGCGCGCATCTCCTCGACGCGCCGCAGCGGCGTAAGGTCATGAAAGGTCAGCAGCACCAGATCGGGCCGGCCCGGATTCGACACACGCTTTACCGGCATCACGATCAATTCGAACAAGCGGTCGAACGGTACGCGCTCGGAATATTCCACGCGCTGCTCTTCTCCGCTGGCATAGGCGCGGCCGATGGCCTCGATCAGTTCGGGCAGCCGTAACGCGAGCGAAGCCGGCTCGCCGAGCCGCAATGCCGGCGCCAGGGAACGCGCGCGATCGTTCAGCGCAACCACGCGCCCGTTGCCGTCAAGCGCAATAACCGGATCCGGCAGGCCGGCGACGACGGCGTCGAGCGGCTCGCCCGCGCGCTCGGCGATCGCCACCGGACGGACCGTCCGCGCGACCTCCGCGCCGCTGCGCAGGGTGAGAAAAGCTACCGCCACCACAATGACAAAACCCGCAACGGCGTAGCCGACGGCCAGCGCGTTGACGATCGCCAAGCCCGCGAACACGACCGCCGTCGTCACGGTCACCAAGCGGACGCTGCGCCACGCGCTCCTTCGCGGCGCCATGCGATCTTCATTCAAGCTCATCGGACCCATCCCCGCGGAGCCGTCCGCTCGCGTGCCGGATCAAGCCAAGTCTTCTCAAGTCTGGATCAAGTCGTCTGGATCAAGTCTTCTGGATCAAGTCCTCTGGATCAAGTCTTCCCGATCAAACTACGTCGGATTTTTCGCGCACCAGTCCGCTCGCATTGCTCGTCGGCGCTGCAACCGGCCGCGCCAGGCGCCGTGCCGCACGGCCAAGCAAAACTTCGCGCGTTCCCAGGATCGCCAGCGAGATGACGAAGGGAATGATGTAATAAAGCAAACGGAACAACAGGAGCCCGGCCAGCAGGTCTTCCTTGTCGAACTGCCACAGCGCAATCATCATGGCGGCGTCGAAAACGCCGAGTCCGCCGGGGGCATGGCTGGCGAAGCCGAGCAAGGTCGCGGCGACGAAGATCACGGCGACCGTGACGAAGCCGAGATTCGGCTCGTCTGGCACCAGCATGTACATGGCGAGCGCGCAGCACGACAGATCGAGGATGCCGATCGCGATCTGAACGAGGGTCAACGGGCCGCCGGGCAACGACACCTGCCAACCTTCGCGGCCGATAACCCGCGGCTTGACCCAGACCCAGGCGACGTAGGCCGCGAGTAACGCCAGGACAACGAGCGCGAAAACGCGGTTGAGCCAGAGCGGCAGTTGATCGATGGCACGCGCCGCCTGCGGCGCATCGAGAACGCCGAGGCCGAGCACGGTGGCATTGCCGAGCCAAAAGGTGAGCCCGGCGACGAAGCAGATCTTGGTGACTTCGATCACGCTCAGGCCCCAGGCGGAATAGATGCGATAGCGCACCGCGCCGCCGGAAAAGACGCTGGCGCCCACATTGTGCCCAACCGCGTAGCTGGTGAAGCTGCCCAAAGCGGCGACGCGATACGGCACCTCGGAGCGACCGATCGTGCGCAGTGCAAACAGATCGTAGAAGGTGAGCGTCAGATAGCCGGCGGCGACGAAAAACCCGGCGATGCTGAGTGTCCGCCAGTCGGTCGCTTCGAGCGCGTCGAGCAGTTCGTCGAGATCGATATCGTGCAGTATGCGATAGAGCACCGCCACGGCGACGATGATGATCGTTACGCTGAGCGCCACACCTAATCGACTGAAGCCGACTTTTTGGTTGAAGAAGTGCGCGGCGGCGCGCAATCTCTTCAGCATCCCGCGCTCCAGACCGGCTGTTCGTGCATCGAATCAACCGCTTCGTTCCGCCACCCAGCCGCGCCCCACTAGCAGATGTCGCGTCCGGGCGCGAGTGCGGTGCAAATGACCCTGCAAATGGCCCCTGGGCGCGCTGTTTGGCCACGGTCAAAAACCATCGCTCGCAAGTACACCACGTCGACAAGGACGGCTTGCCGTCGGTTTCCGGCAGGAACGAGGCGACGCAAAAATGCGCCGCTACGCGGCGCTATTGGGACAAGGCCCACTCGCCATACGGCCGGCGTTTAACAGCCATACAGGCCGCGTTTAGTTTAACAGTTGACGAAACACGCCGGCCCCGCTTGGTACTGTCGACGATTTTTCCCAAGGATCCTTAAGGGGGGGGAACGGCGAGAGCGGCTGCACCTGCGCGAACGAAAATCTCCGCGTGCACGTCTACCTTATGAAATTTTGCGGAAGCTTGAACCGCCGGATCGTCATGGACTAAGAAAGTTCGATTATCACTTGGAGAAGAAAATGCCCGAAAAAAATCTCGAAGAAATCCTGAAGACACGCAACCCGGTCGAGATGCTGCGCAATTCGCAGCTCGGCGCCTATGTCTATCCGGTGGTACCGGCCGAATTCACCAATTGGCGCGACGAGCAGATCGCCTGGCGCAAGACCGCGGTGCTGTACGACCAATCGCATCACATGGCCGAGATGATGGTCACCGGGCCGGATGCGTTCAAATTCATGAACTATCTGACCATCAACAGCTTCGCCAATTTTCCGGTCAACCGCGCCAAGCAGTTCGTGCCTTGCTCCCATGACGGTTATGTCATCGGCGACGGCATTCTCTTCCATCTCGGCGAGAACCAGCTCAATTTCGTCGGCCGCGCGCCCAACGTCGATTGGATACAGTTCCACGGCGAGACCGGCAAGTTCAACATCAAGATGGAGCGTGACGACCGTTCGCCCTCGCGGCCCGGCGGCAAGCCGGTGACGCGCCGCCACTA
Source organism: Xanthobacteraceae bacterium (assembly GCA_050012575.1). GTDB lineage: Bacteria > Pseudomonadota > Alphaproteobacteria > Rhizobiales > Xanthobacteraceae > BOG-931. Next base: position 13,391 of record JBEKGX010000022.1, read on the forward strand.
CCGCTATCAGATTCAAGGCCCCAACGCCTGGAAGATTCTCGAAAAACTCAATGGCGGCCCGATCGCCGACGTGAAATTTTTCACCCTGGACGCGATCAATATCGCGGGCCGCAAGGTGCGCTGCCTGCGCCACGGCATGGCCGGCGCGCCCGGCCTCGAAGTATGGGGTCCCTATGCCGAAGGGGAGGAAATCCGCGCCGTCATTCTCGAAGCCGGCAAGGAATTCGGCATCGTCCCGGTCGGCGCCCGCGCTTACGCGACGAACACCTTGGAGTCGGGCTGGATTCCCTCGCCGCTGCCCGCCGTCTATACCGGCGAGAAGCAGAAGCCGTTCCGCGAATGGTCGAAGCCGGATTCCTACGTAGCGACCGGCTCGATCGCCGGCAGCTTCGTCTCCGGCAATATCCAGGATTATTATTCGACGCCCTATGAAATGGGCTACGGCTCCTTCATCAAATTCGACCACGACTTCATCGGCCGCGAGGCGCTGGAGAAGATAAAGGACAAGCCGCATCGTCGCAAAGTGACCTTGGCCTGGAGCGCCGACGACGTGGCCAAGATCTTCCGCTCCTTCTTCGAGCCGGGGATCGAGAATTACAAGTATATCGACCTACCGCTCTCGAATTACGGTTCGGCTTCGTTCGATGCGGTCAAGAGCGGCGGTAAGACCGTCGGCCTCTCGATGTTCAGCGGCATGACCTGGAACGAACGCCAGATGCTGTCGCTCGGCATCGTCGATCCCGACGTCAAGCAGGGCGACGTGCTGACGCTGGTGTGGGGCGAGGAAAACGGCGGCACCAGGAAACCCACGGTCGAGCGCCACAAGCAGACCGAAGTTCGCGTCAAGGTCGCGCCGGTGCCTTACGCCCGCGATGCCCGCGAGACCTACGGCGGCGGTTGGCGCCTGCGCCAGACTGCTTGAAGAATGGTCGTCATCGCCGCAATCTCCACTCCCGCTTGGTGCCAATGTCGAGAAACAAGCCGCCGTTTCGCGCCGACGTGGTCGGAAGCCTGTTGCGCACGGCGCGCTTGAAGGAAGCGCGCGGCAAGCGGGACAAGGGCGAGATCAATGCGGCTCAGCTCAAGGAGGTCGAGGACCGCGAGATCGAGACGATCATCAAAAAGCAGAAGGAGGTCGGGCTGCAGGTTGCGACCGACGGCGAGTTCCGCCGCTCGTTTTGGCATTTCGACTTCTTCGGCATGCTTGACGGCGTGGAAACCTGCGAGCTTGACCACGGCATCCAGTTCCACGGCGTCCAGAGTCGGGCAACAACCATTCGCATCAACGGCCAGATCGGGTTTTCCGATCACCCGATGATCGAGCATTTCAAATTCCTCAAGGCGCATGCCAGCGCTGTGCCGAAGATGACAATCCCGAGCCCGGCCATCCTGCACTTCCGGTTGGAGCCGGGCGCGGTCGACACCAGGTTCTATCCCGACCGCGACGCCATCTTTGACGACCTCGGCCGAACCTATCGGCACGCCGTGCGCGCCTTCTACGACGCCGGCTGCCGCTATCTGCAATTCGACGACACCGCCTGGGCCTATCTCTGCTCGCCGGCGGAGCTGAGCAAGGCGCGCGAGCGCGGATTGAACGCCGATCGCTTGCAAGAGGACTATGCCCGCGTCATCAACCAGGCGCTCGAAGGCAAGCCGGCCGACATGGTGATCACGACGCATGTGTGCCGCGGCAATTTTCGCTCGGCCTGGATTTCCGAAGGCGGCTACGAGCCGATCGCCGAGATCATGCTCGGCGAATTGAACTACGACGGCTACTTCCTGGAATACGACTCGGCCCGCGCCGGCGGTTTCGAGCCTTTGCGCTTCCTGCCCAAGGGCGACAAAATCGTCGTGCTCGGTCTCGTGACCACCAAAAGCGGCGAGCTGGAGAAGAAAGAGGACGTCAAGCGGCGCATCGAAGAGGCGACCCAATATGTCGCGCTCGATCAGCTCGGCCTGTCGCCGCAATGCGGCTTTGCCTCGACCGAAGAGGGCAATGTGCTCGCCGAGGACGAGCAATGGGCAAAGCTGAGGATGGTCGTTGAGCTTGCCGACGAAGTGTGGCACTGAGCGGCGCGATCGCAACGGATCATCCAAGCCGCCGACGCTACCGCCAAAGCGCCGCCCGCGCCGCGCACTGTTAGGAATTTAAACCGCTCACCGGCAGGCGTGGCCGGCCAAGAAAAAAAGCCAAAGTCCGGCACTCGCCGCCGATGACAAAGTCGGCGCGGTGACGTAAAACTTTACTGACTGGCCGGCGTAAATTTGGGCAAAAGGGGTAGCAGATGTCGACAACGGAACACACCATGCCGGATGCCAATCGCCTCTATATCGGCGAGGGCGTCACCATTAAGGGCGAAATTTCGGTCCCGGATACCCTGGTGGTATGCGGCGTACTCGAGGGCGACGTGGCGGTGGGCAATCTGATCGTCGGCGAGACCGGCGCGATCAAGGGCAGAATTACTGTTGCCGAGAACGCGGAGATTTCCGGAAAGGTCTACGAGAAGCTCGACGTCAAGTGTCTGTTGATCCTGCGCTCGACCGGCCGCGTCGATGGAAACATCAGCTACGGCTTGCTGCAAATCGAACAGGGAGCCAGCATCGCGGGTGGCCTTTCCTCCACCGATTACCGGCCCGACCAGAAGCCCCCGAAGGTTGAGCTCTATCCCCGCGAGCAGAAGTCGCAAAAGCTGGACAGTTCGCGAGGCTCGAAGCAGGGCGGACTTTCGCCTTTGGAGCCGTTACCCACTCCCGCAACACCTCCCGGGCAGTAAACGCGGGGCCGCTCGAACTCGACCGACAGTCCATCCGCTGGCTCTCGCATCTTGGCGACTCCGCGAGCGTCGCAATGTCGCCAATTGAGCGTTACGTCGCGCGCGACGCCTAGATCTTAGGCATCATCGAGCCGCGGCCACCCAGCCGCTTGTGCACGCGGACCATCAGCGCCATGGCGAACAGCGGCGTCGCTAGGTTGACGATCGGGATCGAGACGAAGGCGGCGATCAGCAATCCCCCGACATAGACGGTCGCGGCGTGGCGCTTGCGCAGCACTTTGGCCTCGGCCGGCGGCCGAAAGCGCATGGCGGCGAGCTTGAAATACTCGCGCCCGAGCAGCCAAGCGGTGGCGAGAAAGAAGATCACGACACCGAAACCCGCAAACAGCATTAACGGCACGGCGCAAACGTAAACCGCGACCGCCAGCAGCGCGGTCTTGCCGCCTTCGAGAATCGCATGCCACAGCGGCAGGCGCGTACCGGGCGGATCGCCGGGATAGTTCACGCGCTCGACCTCTTCCGCGATCTGGTCGGCGAAGAAGCTGCCGACGATCGCGGTCACGGCCGGCATCAAAAACACGCTGCCGAGGATAATGCCAAAACCGGCTGCGACCGAGAGCAGCCACGCGATCGCCGTCGCCGGCAGATGCGCATGCGGGCCGAAACTTTGCTCAATCGTAGCGCTGCCGGCTCCGAGCAGCCAAATAATCAGCCGATCGAGCGCGATGGCGACAACGAAAATGAACGCGAGTGCAAGGCCGATCGATTTCCAAAGGATTGCGCGCAGCGGCGGCGACAGCATCTGGCTGAGCGCTTTGGCCGCATCGTCGAGCATGTGGTCCCCTGCAAAAAGGCAGAGGTAACGACGCGGATCGGCAAGCACAAGCGGACCATGGCGTTTGCGCGTCAAGCGCCGTTCGGGCAATCTGCGCAAGCCGCCAGCATTTGGAAACCATGCCGCGCCTGAGCCGCCGCTCCTTCCTCGCCGCCTCGGCCGCGCTTGCGGCGCGCCCCGCGGCCGGCGCGGTAACGCGCGCGTCTGCCGAAGTCGATGTAGTCATTGTCGGAGCGGGCGCCGCCGGGATCGCCGCCGCGCGCCGGCTCGCGGCCGCCGGCCGAAAGTTCGTATTGCTGGAAGCGGCCGACCATATCGGCGGCCGCTGCATGACCGAGACGCGAACCTTCGGCGTGCCCTATGACCGCGGCGCCCACTGGATCCATGCACCCGATTTCAATCCGCTCGCCAAGCTCACGCCGCGGCGAGGAATCGAGGTCTATCCGGCGCCGGCGAGCCAGAAGGTAAAAATCGGCAGACGCTATGCGCGCGAAGGCGAGTTCGAGGATTTCCTGGCATTGCAGGTCCGCGCCAACCGCGCCATCACCGACGCGGCGCGTAAAGCCGACGTGGCGTGCGCGCAAGCAATGCCGAACGACCTCGGCGATTGGCGGCCGTCGATCGATTTTCTCCTTGGCCCGTTCGCCAGCGGCAAGGAGCTTGCGCAAATGTCGGCGGTCGATTTCGCGAAATCCGCCGAGCGCAACACGGCTGCGTTCTGTCGCCAGGGTTTTGGTGCGCTCATTGCCTCCTTCGCCGAGGGGATCGCGGTCAAGCTCTCGACGCCGGCAACGCTCATCGACACGAGGAGCAACGTCACGGTGGAGACGGCGAAAGGCGCGATCGTCGCCCGCACCGCGATCGTGACCGCGTCGACCAATGTGATCAATTCCGGCGTCATCAAATTCACGCCCGAACTTCCCAAGCGCCAGCTCGAGGCCTTCGCCAAGCTGTCGCTTGGCAGCTACGATCACATTGCGCTCGAACTCGCGGGCAATCCGCTCGGCTTCGAGAGCGATGATCTGGTGTTCGAGAAATCGACCGATGCGCGCACCGCCACGATCCTCGCCAACGTTTCCGGCACGCCGCTTTGCCTGATCGAAGTCGCCGGCGCGTTCGGCCGCGATCTGGCGGCGCACGGCGAAGCGGCGATGGTCAATTTCGCCGCCGAGTGGCTGGCCGGCCTTTACGGCGCGGACGTGAAGAAGGCGATCAAGCGCTCGCACGCCACGCGCTGGAATTATGAGCCTTGGGCGCTCGGCGCCGCTTCAGCCGCGGCACCGGGCTGGCATGGCGCACGCCGTACACTTATGGAGCCCGTGCAGAACGCTCTCTGGTTCGCCGGCGAGGCCGTTCACGAGACATTGTGGGGTACGGTCGGCGGCGCCTGGGAATCGGGAACGCGTGCCGCCGAAGCGGTCTTGCACCATCTCGGGCCGGTGAAGGAAACGCCGGCCGAGCCGGCGGCGGCACTCAAGAGCAAAGCGAAGGTCCGGTGACTTGAGGCCGCGCCAAACATCGTGCGCGAGGAACCACGCCAGGCGCATGCCACATGGTGTAGCCACTTGATTTTGTTATCGCGATTAGCGATATCGTTCCATGAAGCCGATTCTCTTCACGCCTGCGACCGGTCGGCAATGGACAAAACTAACTACGCAGATTCGCCGACGTATTGATGTTCGTTTGACGGAGTTTGCCGCGAGCGGAAAAGGTGACGTAAAACGGCTCAAAGGTCGTCAAGGTTCGCGGCTGCGAGTCGGTGATTGGCGCGTTATCTTCTATGAAGAGGCCGGTTTTATCGTCGTCGTCGCAGTTGGACATCGACGAGAGATATACGACTAAGGAGAAGTCATGAACGTTCGCTTTCAGAAGACCGCCCGCGGCGAAATCGCGATAATGCCGCGCAAGGAATACGAAGCGCTCGTTGTCAAGGCTGCCGAAGCCGATGAGGATGCCGGCACGGCGCGTTTGGTGGCGCGCGCACGAGGCGAGATCGCCGCCGGCGCTCCGTTGTTGCCGAAGCATGTGATCGATCGCTTGGCCAAAGGAGACAATCCGGTGCGGGTATTGCGCGAATGGCGCGACGTGACGCAGCTTTACCTGTCCTTCAAGACCAAGCTCAGCCAGGGCTACATCTCCGATGTGGAGACGGGACGGCGGAAGGGAGCGGCGGGCGCACTTCGCCGCATCGCCGACGCGCTTAAAGTGCCGCTCGATCTTCTCGTTTCAGCTTGATCCAGTCCTGCGCTCGCCATCGCGGATGATGCTTAGTGGCGCATGATCTTTTCGGAAAACCGGGTTCCACTTTTCCGGATCATGCTCTACGCGCGCAGCACGCCGCCGGTCCGTTTGCCGACGTCGGCGACGATTTTTGCCGCCAGCGCCTCGATCTCCGCATCGGTCATGGTCTTATCGCGCGGCTGGATGGTGACGGCGATGGCGATCGATTTCTTGCCCGGCGCGATGCCCGAACCCTCGTAGAGGTCGAACACGATGACGCCGGTAATAAGCTTGCGGTCGGCCGATTGCGCCGCGCGCACGATGTCGGCGGCCTTGACGTCGCGCTCGACGACGAAGGCGAAATCCCGCTCGACCGGCTGGAAGGCCGATAGTTCGAGCGCGGACCTGGCACGCGTCGCGCGCGCCCTCGGCTCCGGGATGCGCTCCAAAATGACCTCGAAGGCGACGAGCGGACCTTCGGCATCGAGCGCCTCAATTGCGCTTGGATGCAGCTCGCCGAAATGCCCGAGCACGTTCTGCGGGCCGATCTGGATCGTGCCCGAGCGACCCGGATGAAACCAGGCCGGCCCGCCCGGCGTGACTTGCAGCGCCTGCGCCGGCGCGCCGGCGGCCGCCAGCACGGCGAGCGCATCGGCTTTGGCGTCGAACGCATCCACCTCCCCGTCGCGCTTCGACCAATGGCGGCCGATGCCGGATGGCTTGGCCAGCGCGCGCCGGATACCGGCGGCGGCGGTGAACTGATCCCCCGGAGCATCGCCGCGGAACACCTGACCGACCTCGAACAGACCGACATCGGTAAGGCCGCGATCGGCATTCTTCTGCGCGGCGGCGACAAGGCCGGGAATAAGGCTCGGCCGCATGTCGGAAAGCTCGGCCGCGATCGGATTGGCCAAAACAAGCTCCGGCTTGCCGCCGCCAAACAATTCGGCCTCCCGGTGGGCGATGAAAGACCAGGTCATCGCCTCGACCAGGTTCCGCGCCGCAAGCGCGCGCTTGGCCTTGCGCGTGCGCACCTGGATCGATGTGAGCACCGGCTTGCGCGGCGCCTCGCCGCGGTCGAATAGCGTCGGCGGCACGCGATCGACGCCGAGGATGCGCACGATCTCCTCGACCACGTCGGCGTTGCCTTGCACGTCCGGCCGCCACGATGGCACCGTAACCTTGACTCGCTCGTCTTCGCCGGCGACGGAGAAGCCGAGGCGATCGAGCACACGGCGCGTCTGCGGCAACGGCACCGCAAGCCCGGTGAGCCGCTTGACCTCGGACACAGGAAAATCGATGGCGCGTTCAGGCGCGTCGGCGCTGCCGGCCACGCTGATCTGTGACGGCGTGCCGCCGCAGAAATCGAGCACCATGCGAGTCGCAACTTCGAGGCCCGGCAACATAAACTCGGGATCGACGCCGCGCTCGAAGCGATAGCGGGCATCGGAATTGATGCCGAGCTTGCGTCCGGTCTGCGAGATGTTGATCGGATTCCACAGCGCCGACTCGATCAGCACGTCCGTGGTCGCTGCGGAGCAGCCGGTGTTTTCGCCGCCCATGATGCCGGACAGCGATTCCACGCCCGCCTCGTCGGCGATGACGCACATGGTGCCGTCGAGCGAATAAGTTTTGCCGTCCAACGCCACCAGCGTCTCGCCGGCGCGGGCGCGCCGCACCGTGAGATGGCCGCGCACCTTCGCGGCATCGAACACGTGTAGCGGCCGGCCGCGGTCGTAAGTGATAAAGTTGGTGATGTCGACGAGTGCATTGATCGGGCGCAGCCCAATCGCCGTGAGCCGCTGTTGCAGCCAGGCCGGCGACGGGCCGTTCTTTACGCCGCGAATAAGCCGCAGGGCGAAGGCGGGACAAAGTTCGGGCGCCTCGATCTTCACGGCGACAGGGGACGGAAACTCGCCTTTGACCGCCTTGATGACCGCGTCCTTGAACTTTCCCATGTCCGCGGCGGCGAGATCGCGGGCGATGCCGTGCACGGCGGTGCAATCGGCGCGGTTCGGCGTCAGGTTGATCTCGATCACCGCGTCGTCGAGGCCGGCCCATTGCGCGTAATTGGCGCCGACCGGCGCGTCGTCGGGCAGCTCGATGATGCCTTCGTGATCGTCGGAAATTTGCAGCTCGAACGCCGAGACCAGCATGCCGCGGCTTTCCACGTCACGGATTTTGCCCACTCCTAACGTGAGATTCTTGCCGGGAATGAACGCGCCGGGTGCCGCGAACACACCCTTCATGCCGGTGCGCGCATTCGGCGCGCCGCACACCACCTGGATCGGATCGCCGGAACCGGTATCGACCATGCACACGCGCAGCCGATCGGCGTTCGGATGCTGCTTTGCCTCGGTGACGCGCGCGATGATGAAGGGCGCGAGGAGCTTGGCCTTGTCTTCGACACGCTCGACCTCAAGCCCGATCATGGTGAGCTTCTCGGCGATCTCGCCGAGCGGCCGATCGGTGTCGAGATGCTCCTTGAGCCAGCGAAAAGTGAATTTCATCATGAGCGCGTCTCTCCGCGCCGCTTTTCCCCTCCCCCGCTTGCGGGGGAGGGTAGGGAGGGGGCTACAGCCTCGTCGACTGCCGCAGCAATCAAAGTCCAAACTCCTTCACGATTGGCCATCACGTCGTAATTGCTGAATCGCAGCACGCGAAATCCCTTGGAATGCAAAAATCTATCTCGTCTCGCGTCCCGCGCCTCGTGCGTGCGCATTTTCGAAGTGCTGTCCGCCATCCAACTCGATCACCAGCTTTGCAACGTGCGAAACAAAATCGACGATATAAGGTCCAATCGGTGTCTGGCGGCGAAAGCCTACACCGTTCAATCGATGGGCGCGGATCGTGCGCCACATGATTCGCTCGGCATTCGTCGAATTTGTCCTCAATGCACGCGCGCGTCTGCGCATCACCGGCTTTACGCGCCACGTCGGCTTTTTTAGAGCTTTGTCGGTCACGGATTGCGGTGAGGCCGCAGGCCCCCTCCCCTACCCTCCCCCGCAAGCGGGGGAGGGATTAACTACTTAATCCTCCCGCCAGCGTCGGCAGATCGAGCGGGCGGAAGCCATAATGGGTGAGCCAGCGGACATCGGCCTCGAAGAAGGCGCGCAAATCCGGCATGCCGTATTTGAGCATGGCGATACGGTCGATGCCCATGCCCCAGGCAAAGCCCTGGAACTCGTCGGGATCGAGCCCGCAATTTCTCAGCACGTTCGGATGCACCATGCCGCAGCCGAGAATTTCCATCCAGTCGTCGCCTTCGCCGAAGCGGACTTCACCCCTGTCGCGCCGGCATTGGATGTCGACTTCGAGAGACGGCTCGGTGAACGGAAAGAACGACGGCCGGAAGCGCATTTTGACGTGATCGACTTCGAAAAACGCCTTGCAGAATTCCTCGAGGATCCATTTCAGATGACCGAGATGCGAGGTCCGGTCGATGACCAGGCCCTCGACCTGATGGAACATCGGCGTATGGGTCTGATCTGAGTCGCTGCGATAGGTGCGGCCGGGAATGATGATGCGGATCGGCGGCTTTTGGCTCAGCATCGTGCGCACCTGCACCGGCGAAGTATGCGTGCGCAGGAGTAACCGCGAGCCGTCCGGCTTCGGATTGAAGAAGAAAGTGTCCTGCATGTCGCGCGCCGGATGGTCTTCCGGAAAATTGAGCTTGGTGAAGTTATAATCTTCGCTCTCGATGTCCGGCCCTTCGGCAACAGCGAATCCCATATCGGCGAAAATCGCCGTCAGCTCGTCGATCGCTTGCGTGATAGGATGCACGCGCCCGATCTCGGCCGGCGCCTCGCGCACCGGCAACGTTACGTCGACACTCTCGGTATTCAGCCGCGCCTCGAGCGCCGAACTCTTGAACGCCTCGCGGCGCGTGCCGAGCGCCGCATTGACCCGGTCCTTGAGGCCGTTGATCAACGGACCCTGGCTTTTGCGCTCTTCCGGGGACAGCGCGCCGAGCGTCTTCAATAACGCGGTGATGGAGCCGCTCTTGCCGAGCGCCGCCACGCGCACCGATTCCAGCGCCGCTTCGTCGCTCGCGGCGGCGACATCGGCGAGGATTTGCTGTTCAAGCTGCGCGGTGTCAGGCATGGCCTTTTACGCCAGCGCGGATTTTGCCTGGCCGACGATCGCCTCAAAGGCTGCGGGCTCGCTGATCGCGAGATCCGACAGCACCTTGCGATCGATCACGATGCCGGCCTTGCCCGCGCCGGCAATAAAGCGGCTGTAGTTGAGGCCGAAGGGACGCACCGCCGCATTGAGGCGCTGGATCCACAAAGCGCGGAACGTGCGCTTCTTTCGCTTGCGATCGCGATAGGCGTATTGGTTGGCTTTTTCCACCGCCTGCTTGGCGATACGGATGGTGTTCTTGCGCCTCCCGTAATAGCCCTTGGCGGCCTTGAGTACTTTCTTGTGCTTGGCATGAGTGGTGACGCCGCGTTTGACGCGTGCCATGGGTAACCTCCTCTAGAAGCGCGAAACGCTGGAATGAACAGCGGCCGCAAGCGACCGGCCGTCAGCCGTTCGGCAAAAAATACTTTTTGATCTTGTCGCCGTCGGTCTTGAACAGCACGTTGGTGCCGCGCAACTGGCGGATTTGCTTTTTCGTGCGCTTGATCATGCCGTGGCGTTTGCGCGACTGCGCATAGAGGACCTTCCCGGTCCCCGTCACTTTGAAGCGCTTTTTGGCGCCCGATTTGGTCTTGATCTTGGGCATTTGGCTCTCCATGGCCGGGAAGCGCGAACGCTCCGCGGGCCGAAAATGTTCGTCAACGAGCGTTGTGTGCTTGGAGCACGTCGCCGCCGCCACGGCAGCCCTAATCAGCCGGGCGACGGGAGGGCGCGGTTATGGCAGAGCCGGCAAAAAATGGCAAATGCATCGCCTGTCGCGGCGGAGCCGCCCCGGCGTAAAGATCGACCCCAGGCAAGTGGCGATCCGCTGGCTACGGAAGCTCGGAAATCAGTTTGGCAATTTCGGACTCGGTCCAGGCCCGCACTGTACGCGTGCGGACATTCCCCTCCGCGCCGGCGGCCATGGCTAACTTCGCCATCGCGTCACCGTCCTTGGCCTCGGCAATAACTAAAAGGTCGAAATCGCCCGTGGTAGGAAATATCTGCTTGATATCGACCCCGAGCTTTTTGCCTCGTTCTTTTGCCGCCTGGATACGTTTGGGTGTATCCTTGACCGTACGGACTCCCTGGTCGGTCCAACTTAGCATTCCAACGAATGTCGGCATGATCGTTTCCTCTCCCTGAACATCCCCGACGCCGGGGCACGCATTAATTCCGTAATTCCGTAAGGCTATCGCGGCGCAGCACCATCACCCTTGGCGCCGCTTAACGCGGCGCCAAAACCATGACGACTTGGCGGCCCTCGAAGCGCGGTTCCTGCTCGATCTTGGCGATCTTCGACGTGTCGCCCTTGACGCGGTCAAGCAGCTTGTAACCAAGCTCCTGGTGCGCCATTTCGCGGCCGCGGAACCGCAGCGTCACCTTGACCTTGTCGCCTTCCTGGAAAAAGCGCTCCATGGAGCGCATCTTCACGTCGTAATCGTGATCGTCGATCATCGGCCGCAGCTTGATCTCCTTGATCTCGACGACTTTCTGCTTCTTGCGCGCCTCGGCGGCTTTTTTCTGCGCCTGATATTTATACTTGCCGAAGTCGAGAATCTTGCAGACCGGGGGCACCGAATTTGGCGCGATCTCCACAAGATCGAGCCCGGCCTCCTGCGCCATGGCTAGAGCGGCGTTGATTTCAGTGACGCCCTTGTTGGCGCCATCCTTGTCGATGAGCTGGACCTCGTTGACGCGGATCTCCTCGTTGATGCGCGGACCCTCCTTGGCGGCGGGCTGCGCGGTTCTGATCGGGCGACGAATGGTGCTGCTCTCCTACGTTGTTGCGACGAGCCTATGACATCCGAGCGCATCACGAGCTAATGCATCGGTGACGCTAACGGGCAATCGGAGAAGATCGGGATTTTTGCAGGGTAAGTCAACGACCATGCGGCAGCATGCATAGCGCGAAGATGTACCTTATCTTCCGTCATCCTGAGGTGACCGCGGAGCGGCCCTCGAAGGGTGCACGGCCCGGGCCGTCGCCCTTCGAGGCTCGCTTGGCTCGCACCTCAGGGTGACGGAACACTGCTCAATGGATGATAACGGCCTGAAATTCTTGGAAATTGGAGCGGAGACCGAGCGCCGCTCCATCGCCGTGCGCGACCGTGCCGGCGCCGCCCCGGGCCTGTTCTGGCTGTCCGGCCACAAGTCCGACATGAAAGGCACCAAGGCCGCGGCGCTGGCGCATTGGGCCGAACAAGCCGGGCGCGCCTGCATCCGCTTCGACTATTCCGGCCACGGGGAATCGGGCGGCGACTTCAGCGACGGTACGATCGGCCGCTGGCTGGCCGACGCGCTCGCCGTGTTCGACGCGTGCTGCCGCGATCCGCAGATTTTGGTCGGGTCGTCGATGGGGGGCTGGCTCGCTTTGCTCATGGTCCGCGCCTTGCGGGCGCGCCGGCAAGCCGGGCCGGCTTCGGTCGCCGGTTTGGTGTTGGTCGCGCCGGCAGTGGATTTCACCGAGGAGCTGATGTGGAAGCGCTTCACGCCGGCGATCAAGCGCGAACTCGAGGAGAAGGGCTTCTGGGCGCGGCCGTCCGAATATTCGGCGGAGCCTTATTTGGTGACGCGGCAATTGATCGAAGAAGGGCGGAACCATCTTCTCCTCGCCGGCATGATCGAGACCGGATGCCCGGTGCGCATCCTGCAAGGCGTCGAAGACCCCGACGTGCCGTGGCGGCACGCGGTCGAGCTGGTGTCGCGGCTTGCCAGCGACGACGTCGTTCTCACGCTGGTCAAGGACGGCGATCACCGACTGTCTCGACCCGAGGATATCGAGCGGCTCATCCGCGCCGTAGCGGAATTTTAGTTTTCTGTCGACGCCGCAGGCTCGAACATAACGCCGAGCTTGTCGCTGGTGCGCCAGACCACGCGGCAGGACCGGCGCGTGCGGCCATGCTCGAACGTCAGATCGAAGGTTTCCGGCACGCCGAAGGTATTCGCCAGCTTGAGGCAGGCGCCGCCGCCGGTGATATTCTGAACGGTGCACGAGATGACCGGCGAGCGGCGCGGCACGATGATCTTGGCACAGCGCAAAACGCGCGTGCGCTTTCGGACTCTGCGTTCATCGTCTCTGCGGGTGTCGACCATGACATAGCCTGCGCAAACGCCCGGGCGCTCGGATTCGAACGCCGGGTGCCTTGCATATACCGGCCAAATCTTACCGATCGTCGAACGGCGGGGCGCGCAAAAGGTTAACGGGGCGGAAGGGTCCGCCCCGTTGCAGACGATTTAATTCGCGTTTAGGCGGGCCTAAGCCTTTTCCATGCCGGTGGCGCGGTCGATGCTCCAAATGCCGGCGCCAAAGGCAAACACGTAAAGAAACCCGCCCGCCATCGTCAGGTTCTTGTAGAAGTGCTGCATATCATGCATCGCCGCGCTACCCGGCAGATGGAAGCCGAATGCGGTCACTATGCACCATATGGCGAGCACGAGGGCGACCCAACGCGTCTGCAGGCCGATCAGGATCATTATGCCGCCGACAAGCTCGACGACGATGGCGACCCAATTCGCCAGTTCCGGCATCGGTGCGCCTACCTTGGTGAAAAATTGCGCGGTCCCTTCCGGACCGAACACGAACAGTTTGGTGTAGCCAGCCCAGATGAAACAGCTGGCCAACAACAAGCGTCCCAGCGGAACCGCGTAGGTCTTCAGATTGTCCATGGTGCATTCCCCCCATTTTTCCTCAGCGTTTCACGACGCCGATCGCGAAGACTAACAGCCGACCGGACCGCCGACAATCACGATAAGAAGCGCTGCACCGCATCGACGGCCTCGCGTTTCTCGTCGAGCACCAGGTGGCCCGCGCCCTTGAAGACCTGAAAGTCGGCCTTGGGGATGTGCTGACGCCACAGTTCGGCCTGCTGCACCGGCAGGAGGCGATCGTCCTCGCCCCATACCAGCAGCGTCGGCATGGTCAGGCGGTGCAGATAGCGCGGCAATTTCGTGTCGTATGGACGCTCCCACAACAGGCGCGCCAGCGTTCCGCCTTCGCGGTAACGGTCGCCCATGAAGTCGAGGTCCTTTGGGTTTTCCGGCAAATATGGCTTGATGAGGTCGAAGTTCGAAACCAGCATCGACGGAATCTGCTCGGGCGGCAGACTGAGCACGTCGCCGGTCGGCCGCTCCTTGCCGCGTAGCCCGGCAGGCCCGACGAGCACCAGCCGTTTGACCCGGTGGCCCGCCTGCACGGCGAAATTCGCAGCGAGCAGGCCGCCGAGCGAGAAGCCGACCAGGTGGACTTTGTCCAGACCGAGTGCGTCGAACAAATCGAGATAGTGCATGACGTAATCGTGCATGTCGGTCATCGCCGGATCGTCGCCGGATTCGGCGAAGCCCGGATGGAACGGGATGATGACGCGGAACTTCTCCGTCCACGGCAGAGCGAAATTGACGCCGTGCCAGATTCCGGCGCCGTGCAGGAACACCAGCGGCTCGCCGCTACCGGCCGTGAGCAGCACAGTCTTCACGCCGTTTATGGTGTGAGTTTCGCGCTTGAATTGCGGTGGAAAGGGATGCGCAGTCATCGGCGGCCTCCTTGCTACTCGGCGGCAACGCGGCGTTCGACCGCCGCGTTGGCGCGCATACGCGGGATGACGTCTTGCCCGATCAAGGTCAGGTTCTTCACCACCTTCCAGTGCGGCATGTTGCCGATCGCGCCGAGAATGTTGAAATGGTTGGTATCCATTGTCGCGCCCCATTCTTCGAGCTGCGCCACCACCTGATCGGCAGTGCCGATGGCGAGGAAGAATGATTCATTGACGTTTTCGAAGCTGAATCCGCCGTGCAGCTTGTCGGCGAGCGCCGCGCGCTTCTTCAGCTCGGCAACCGAGAGATAGCCGGGCGGCGCAAGGAAAGTCGGCGTGGTGCGCAGCGCATCCTCGAAGAAATAGCGGATGTGCTCGACGGCTTCCGCTTCGGCCTTCTCCTTGGTCTCCGCGACGTAGGTGATCACCTGCAAAGGCAGCTGCTCCGGGCGGATATGGTGCCCGTGTTCGGCCGAGCTTTTACGCAATTGCTGATTAAGCTCGAGCGCCCGGGTCTTGGAGACGAACACCGCGGAGTAGCCAAAGCCGAGCTTGGCCGCGAGCTCGACGGTCTCCGGGCTTCCGGTGCCGACGATGTAGCAAGGTGGATGCGGCTTCTGATAAGGCCGCGGCCACGGATTGAGATAACGGTAGGTGTAGAAATCGCCGTAATAGGTGGTGGGACCATCCTGCGTCCAGGCTTGCAGGATGATGTCGATCGACTCGCGGTAGCGCTGACGCGCGGTCGAAGGATTGATCGGATTGGCCCAATATTCCATGCCGGTGCCGAGCGGGAACGCGACCTCGAGCCGCCCCTGCGAGAGCACGTCGAGCATGGCGTATTCTTCCGCCAGGCGGTTTGGATATTCGAGATTGGGCGGCGTGCCCCAGACGCAAATCTTCGCGGTCTTGGTTTGCGGGATGATCGCGGCGGCGATCAGGTTCGGCGCCGCCATCATGCTGTACGCCGTGTTGTGATGCTCGTTGACGACGATGGCGTCGAAGCCGACCGTTTCCGCCAGCAGGAGTTCGGCAAGGTAGCGCTGGTAGAGCGCGTGCCCCTTTTTCGGATCGTAAAATTTGTTGGGAAAGTCGACCCAGGTAGAGTGAAAGTCTTTGTGGTTTTCCGGCAGGTGCACGTAAGGCATAAAGTGCATGAAATCGAAACGCACGGTGCCGCGCATCAGGGCCTCCCTTTATGTCAGGCGACGCTGTCCGCTATCGGAAGGAGGCGTCGACCGTCGTCGTCAGATGAAGTGAAGCTCGAGCCAGACCGACGCTTAACGCCGCGCGGCACGAGTCCACTCTGTTTGGCAGACAGCGTACGAGGTCATACGTCGCCGTTCAAGGTTGCGGCGGCGATTTAGTTGGGGTCGCTGGGATCATCGTGTCCATTGTTGACCGAAGCGAGCATCGCGCTGACCTCCGGCGGCTATTGCGGTCCATTCGCTTGTCCGGGTCGGCGCCGCCGTCGACCGAGGCACGGCAGGGTGAGGCAAAACGCCTTCCCGCCATCCCGAATTTGTGCGCGAGGAACGCGACAGGGCCCGTCAAGATTCGTGAATTGGCGCGTTAGGCAGGTGCGCCGAGACAAGTGCAATATCGCCATGCTAGCTTGCACCGCCCAACCACAGGAGGAAACGATGCACAAAATGGCATTAGGGGCGGTTGTCATGGCATTCAGCGCTTTAGCCGCGAGTGCCGCACACGCGCAAAGCATGAGCATAACGAGCACGGAAATGAGCGACGGCTCGACCATCAAGGACGAACAAGTGGCCAATGTTTTCGGCTGCAAGGGCGGCAACATTTCGCCGTCATTGAGCTGGAGCGGAGCGCCGAGCGGAACCAAGAGCTTCGCTATCACGGCGTACGACCCGGATGCGCCGACCGGAAGCGGCTTCTGGCATTGGGTCGTAATCAATATCCCGCCGTCAACCACGTCGCTGCCGAAGGGCGCCGGCGATGAAAAGGGCAAGGGCATGCCCAAGGGCGTCATCCAGGCTCGAAATGACACCGGCGCCTTCGGCTATGCTGGCCCGTGTCCCCCGCAAGGCGATAAGCCACATCATTACACTTTTACGGTGTTCGCGGTGGATTCCGACAAGCTGCCCTTCGCGAAAGATAAGACCGTAACGCCGGCCGTCGTCGGCTTCGCCCTGCATTTCCATACGCTGGGCAAAGCAAGCTTCACCGCGCTCTACGGCCGCTGATCGCCACGTTCTGATTTGCTGCTCCCGAACGCCGCAGCGCGCCACGCGCGCGCTGCGTCACGGAGCTTTATTCGTCGTTGCAGTTGACGCGCACGAGAGACTGGCGCGCCCGAAGGGATTCGAACCCCTGACCTCTGCCTTCGGAGGGCAGCGCTCTATCCAGCTGAGCTACGGGCGCATTGGCGTGTAGATAGCGAAACCCCGGGCAACCGGCAATGTCCGGCGCCTTGCCGCATGCGATCCTAACTCCTAATGTCTCGATTATTCTTCTCTCACCCTGAGGTGCAAGCGTAGCGAGCCTCGAAGGGCGAGGACCCGAATATCTCGGCCACATCCTTCGAGGCGCGCCTTTGGCGCGCACCTCAGGATGAGGAAATGCGAAGGAGCAAACCCGATGGCGCAGCTTGCCGAAAAACGCGACGCGAAGCCGGTCCAGATCAAGGACGCCGCGTTCAAGTGGGACGATCCGCTCGATCTGGAAAGCGAGCTGACCGAGGAAGAGCGCATGGTGCGCGACACCGCGCGCGATTACGCGCAGGACAAGCTGTTTCCGCGCGTGCTCACCGCCTTTCGCGAGGAAAAATACGATCCGGTCGTGGTGCGCGAGATGGGCGCGCTCGGCCTCCTTGGCTCGACCATCCCGGAAGAATATGGCGGCGCCGGGCTCGGCTATGTCGCCTATGGCCTGATCGCGCGCGAGATCGAGCGCGTCGATTCCGGATTCCGCTCGGCGATGTCGGTGCAATCGTCGCTGGTCATGCACCCGATCTATGCCTATGGCAGCGAGACGCAGCGCCGCAAATACCTGCCCAAGCTCGCCACCGGCGAATTCGTCGGCTGCTTCGGCCTCACCGAGCCCGACCACGGCTCCGATCCCGGCTCGATGGCGACGCGCGCCGAGAAGGTGGCCGGCGGCTTCCGCCTCACCGGCTCGAAGACGTGGATCACCAACGCGCCGGTCGCCGACCTCGCCGTGGTCTGGGCCAAGCTCGACGGCAAGATCCGCGGCTTCATCGTCGAGCGCGGGACTAAGGGATTCTCCACGCCGAAGATCGAGGGCAAGCTTTCGCTGCGCGCCTCGATCACCGGCGAGATCGTGCTCGACGGCGCCGTCGTGCCGGAGGAGAACCTGCTGCCGAACGTCTCCGGGCTGACCGGACCGTTCGGCTGCCTCAACGTTGCGCGCGCCGGCATTGCCTGGGGCGCGATCGGCGCCGCCGAATTCTGCTGGCATCGCGCGCGCGATTACGTGCTCACCAGGAAGCAGTTCGGCCGGCCGCTCGCCGCCAGCCAGCTCATCCAGAAGAAGCTCGCCGACATGCAGACCGAAATCACGCTCGGCCTGCACGCGGCGTTGCGGCTGTCGCGGCTGATCGAGCAAGGCAAGGCGTCGCCGCCGGCCATCTCACTGCTGAAACGTAACAATTGCGGCAAGGCGCTCGACGTCGCCCGCCTGGCGCGCGACATGCACGGCGGCAACGGCATCTCCGACGAGTTCCACATCATGCGCGTGATGTGCAATCTCGAGACCGTCAACACCTACGAAGGCACGCACGATATCCACGCACTCATCCTCGGCCGCGCGCAGACCGGCATCCAGGCGTTCATGTGACGGGGCGAACAGTGAATAGCGCGTAGGGTGCACTTGTAAGCCGTAAGGCGGTAAGCCATAATACGGTATGAATCGCCAGACGCGCCTGCCGTCCGCTTTCTCCAAAGTATCGGTCAAAAGCCAAACCGTGATCCCGCGCGAGGTGCGCGAGCGCTTGCGCCTGAAACCGGGGGATAGGCTCCGCTATTGCATGACGGAAGAGGGCGTAATGCTCGACAAGGCGCCGGTGAATGAGGCGGACGATCCGTTCGCAACCTTCTCTGAATGGTCGAATGAGGCCGACGAGAAGGCTTATGAGCGACCTCTGACGACAGGCATTTCGCGCCATTCGATGTCGTCGTGGTGCCGTTTCCCAATGCCGACCGGCTCGCGGAGAAACGCCGCCCAGCGCTAGTGATTTCCAACCGCAAGCTCGCGATCCATGGACTGGTCTGGGTCGCCATGATCACCAGTGCCGACAACGAACCCTGGTCGAGCGATATTCCCATACCCGATCTGACCCGCGCGGGACTTCCCGCTCCGTCCGTCGTCCGCTCGGCAAAGATCGCGTGCATCGAACCGGGCCGCATCGACCGGCGTATAGGGCGGCTCGACAAAGCGGCAGCGAAAACTGTGAGCCAAAAGCTGCGCGGGTTTTTGGGGTAATTGGTTCGCGCTGCTCGTGCCGTCCCGCGCAGCTGTTACCCCGCCGCCTTCGGCGCCGCCGCTTCGTCCGCCGGCTTGTCGGAGACACCCGCCTCGGCGAAGGTCGCCATGCCGGTATGACAGGCGAGCGCCGCGCGCAGGATCAGAAGCGCCACCGCGGCGCCGGAGGCTTCGCCGAGCCGCATGTTGAGATCGACCAGCGGTTTTAATGAAAGCTCGTCCAGCAGCATGCGGTGACCGGCCTCGGCCGATACGTGACCGGCGAGAGCATGCGCGAGTGTGTCGCTCCGCAGCTTCCACAGCGGCGCCACGGCAGCGGTGCAGACGAAACCGTCGAGCAGGACCGGAATGTTACGCCGCCGCGCCGCCAGCGCGGCGCCGAGAATGGCGGCAAGCTCGCGGCCGCCGAGCGCCGCGGCGATTTTGAGCGGATCGTTGAGCAAGGCAGCGTGACGATCGAGCGCGCGGTCGATGACTGCGCGCTTGCGTCGGAGGCCCTCATCGTCGATTCCGGTGCCGCGGCCGGCCCAGCGGGCGCCGCGGCCGCCGAACAACGCTGCCGCGATCGCGGCGGCCGCCGTGGTGTTGCCGATGCCCATTTCGCCGAGGCAGACGAGATCGCAATCCGCCGACACCGCGTTGTAGCCGGCGGCCACCGCGGCCAGGAACTCCGGCTCGGTGAGCGCCGGCGCCTGCGTAAAGTCGGCGGTCGGCTGTTCCAGCGAAAGCGGAATGACGCGCAAGCGCGCGCCCGCCGCGCGCGCCAGCTGGTTGATCGCGGCGCCGCCGGCGGCAAAATTCGCTACCATCTGCGCGGTGACTTCCGCCGGATAAGCCGAGACGCCCTGTTTGGTGACGCCGTGATTGCCGGCGAAGACCAGAATGTCGACCCGATCGAGCCGCGGCGGCGCGTGACCCTGCCAGTGCGCGAGCCAGGCGACCAGATCCTCAAGCCGGCCGAGGCTCTTCGGCGGCTTGGTCAGCGTATCCTCACGCTGCGCGGCGGCGGCGCTGGCGGCGGGATGCCCGCTCGGCAGGTCGAGGCAGACGGCGCGCAGGTCGGCGAATGAGGTAAAATTCGTCATGGGCGTTCTCTTGGGCGATTTTCTTTCTGGCGGGTTCAGCGAAGTTCTAGCAAACTTGCACTGGTACGGCCAACCCGAGGACGGACGATGATGATCCCCGGCACAAGAGACGATTGGCGGCCATGGCTTGCGGAACGCGGCCACGAGCTATGGACCAGCATTGTTTTTTTGACGCGGATTCCGTTCGCGCATGCTGGCCCGGCGAACGGCGGCGCTCTGGCGCCGGCGGTTTGGGCATTTCCGCTCGCCGGCGTAATGGTCGGTGTTATCGGCGCCGTGGTTTACGCGCTGGCGCACCGGCTGGGACTGCCGCCCTGGCCGGCCGCGGTGCTTACGGTCGCCGCGACTTTGGCCGCAACCGGCGCGCTGCATGAGGACGGGCTTGCCGACACCGCAGACGGTTTCGGCGGCGGCGAAACGCGCGAACAAAAGCTCGACATCATGCGCGACGCCCGCATCGGCACTTTCGGCGTATGCGCGCTCATCCTGTCGCTCCTGTTGCGGGCCGGCGCGGTCGCGAGCCTCGCCGATCCCGGCGCGGTGGCCGCGGCGCTCATTGCGGCGCACGCGGCCGCACGCGCCGCCATGCCGGTCGCCATGTTTTTTCTCGCCCCCGCACGCAGTGACGGATTGTCGTTTGCCGCCGGCGCGCCGTCCGCGGCGCGCGTCGCCGCCGGCACAGGCCTTGCGGCCATCGTTCTCCTCATGACTCTCGGGCTGGTGCTGACGATCGCAGCGGTGATGATGCTCGCGATCGCGGCCGCGCTCATGACGGCGCTGAGCGAGCGGCAAATCGGCGGCCAGACCGGCGACGTGCTCGGCGCGATCGAGCAAGTCAGCGAGATTGTCGTTCTGCTCGTCGCGCTACGCTGATTTGCGCGGGCTCAAAGCGCGCGCGCCGACGAGAATGATGAGCGTCAAGAGCGCCGGCACGAGCGCGAGCCACAGGCTGACGGCGGCGATGGCGGAAGCGGCGGCCCAGCCGATCGAGGAAAAGGCTTCGGCGAAGGTCGCAACCCGCGAGGAGACCTGACGCCGGCGAAACTGGCTCCTTTTGGCCTGGGTGCGGAACCAGAGCTGGATGGCGGTCGCCGACGCCGCGGCAATGACGATGCCGCAAGTGGCGATCAGCGCGTGCCAAAGCGAAGCGATAGCGAGCACCGCCAGCAGCGGCGCGAACACGACGGCGATGATCCCGAGCACAGCCTCGATCTTGGCGCGCAGGACAAAACGGACGGGCACCGGCGCCGTGGCGACGAGATCCGGCGCATCCTCGCCCGAGATCGTGAGCCAGGCGAGACCGCCGGCCAGTTGGCCTGCCGCCATCACCAACACCGGAACGAGGAGATTCATCGCTCCGCCTCCCGCCTCGAAGCTGCGCCAGAGGAGAACCGCCGGCGGCACCAGATACAGCATCTGCATGAGCGTTTGCGAAACGAGCCACGGGTCGCGACGCAGCAGCATCCATTCCTTGCGGCGGAGCGCCTGGCGCGGCGACGTGGCGCGAAAGCTGATCGACCGCCGCGCCCGGCTCGCCGGAGAGCTGCCGGCGCTCGCGGCGGTGACGGCATATTCGCCGAAGCGCGGAACGACGATGGCGACGGCGACGGCAAGCAGCAGGAAACCGGACGTCAGCACGCCGGCGAGCGCGGTGAAGTCGCCGAGGACGGCGCGCGCCGGCCACCACAGCACGCTGCCGCCGTCGGGCGCCAGCGCCAGCACCATGTCCGATTGCAGCACGTCGGTCCGCGACACCGTCCCAAAGGACAGGATCGCCGCCACTTGCAGGCCGATCACGAAAGCCGCCCCGATCACGGCGGCGAGAATTTGCGCCACAAGGCGGGTGCGTTTGGCGCCGAGCATGCGAAACAGCGCGACGGTTACCGCCACCGCGAGCGCGGTTGCCGCCGCGCCCATGGCGATCATCACGCCATAAGCACCGAGCCAACGCCAGCCGCCGCGCAGCACCAGCATGTCGATGAAGGGCGCGGCAAGCGGCAGCGCCATCGTCGCCACCGAGAGCGCGACGGTCGCGATGCGCACGGCGAAGATTTCCTGCGCGGCGACCGGCGAAGCGAGGATGAGATCGAGATCGGAGCGCGAATAAAAGGCGCGCGTCATCGATTCCATGGCCTGCGAAACCATCAGCAACCATGACAGCAGCAAAGTTGCCGTAATCGCCACCAGCATCTGCTTGTCGAGTACGGCATCGGCAAAGCGACCGACCACGAAATAGGCGACCGCATGCATGAAAATCACGAAGGCGAGAATGCCGATCGCGACCCGGCGGCGGCGCTCGCGCCGTCCGCCCGTCATCATGCCGATCCAATCGCGCCAGGCGAGCCGGGATTCGTGCCGGGCAAACCAGACGGCGGTGCCGGGCTGGATCATGGGGCGACGCTCTCGATATTCGTCATCCTGAGGTGCCCGCGCCCAGCGCGGGCCTCGAAGGATCCGGCCCGGGCGGAGCCGCCCTTCGAGGCTCGGCGCTTCGCGCCGAGCACCTCAGGGTGAGGGATATTGCTCACGCCGCTTCCGCGGGCTCGGCAACGAGCGCCAGGAACGTGTCTTCGAGCGTGGCGCCGCCGCTTGCATCGCCGGCGGCGTTTCCGGCGTTTCCGGTTTGGCGGCGCAGTTCCTCAAGCGTGCCTTCGGCAATCAGCTTGCCGTGCGCGATGACGCCGATGCGGTCGGCCATGCGTTCGGCGACTTCAAGGATGTGCGTGGTCATGATAATCGTGGCGCCGGCCTGCGCGCGTTCGCGCAGCACGCTTTTGACTTGCCGCGCGGAGCCGGCGTCGAGCCCGGTGAGCGGTTCGTCGAGGATGATCAGGCGCGGCTCGTGCACCAAAGCGCCGGCGAGCGCCACCTTCTGACGCATACCCTTGGAGAAAGTTTCGCAGCGCTTGCGCGCATGCGGTGCAAGGCCGAGCCAGGACAAAAGCTCACGCGCCCGGGCCTCGGCGAGCGCCGGCTCGACGCCCCACAGCCCGCCGACGAATTCGAGATACTCTTCCGGCGTCAGCTTGTCGTAGATCATCGGCTCGTCGGAAATCCAGGCAATCACCCGCTTCGCCGCAACCGGATCGGCCAGCGCGTCGATGCCGACGACCTGGATCGAGCCCGCGTCCGGCCGGATAAGGCCGGCAATCATGCGCAACGTCGTCGTCTTGCCGGCGCCATTGGGGCCGAGCAGCGCATAGAATTCCCCTGCCCTGACCGCGAGGTCGAGGCCGTCGACGGCGGGGCGCTCGAAGCTTTTGACCAGACCGCGGATTTCGACCGCGAGCGGCGGCTGGGGCAAAACAGGCTGAAGCATGGGCATTTCGCTGCGTGGTTGCATGCTTCCACCCAAGCTAACTGAGACTGGTTTCGGGCTCGTGAATCGGCCGCAGTGATTTTGCCGCTGATGGCAGGCGGCCGTTACCCGCTGATGTTATAGCCGGCGAGGGCCGCCATATTGACCAGCTGGGCGTCATTGGCGGAGAGCGGCACGATCTGCACGGAGCGGTCGAGGCCGACCAGAATGGGGCCGATGACGGTCGCCCCGCCAAGCTCCATCAGCATCTTGGTCGAGATCGAGGCCGAATGGAACGCCGGCATGATCAGGACATTGGCGGGGCCGGAGAGACGGCAGAAAGGATAGGCCTCGCGCAAGTCCATGTTCAGCGCCACATCGGCCGCCATGTCGCCGTCATACTCGAAGTCGACGCGCTGCTTATCGAGCAGCCGCACCGCCTCGCGCACGCGATCGGAGCGCTCGCCCGAAGGATGGCCGAAGGTCGAGAAGGCCAATAGCGCGAGCCGCGGTTCGTAGCCGAGCGACCGAGCGACCCGCGCCGCCTCGACCGCGATCTCGGCGATGTCGTTAGCACCGGGCATTTCGGTGACCGCGGTATCGGCCACCAGCACCGTGCGCCCGCGCGCCAGCACCAGCGAGACCCCCATCACGCGGTGACCGGGCTTGGGATCGATACAGCGCCGCACGTCCTCGAGCGCCACCGAGAAATTGCGCGTGACGCCGGTGACCATGGCATCGGCATCGCCGAGCGCAACCATGCAGGCGGCAAAATGATTGCGGTCCTGGTTGACCAGGCGCTGGCAGTCGCGTTGCAGGAATCCCTGGCGCTGCAATCGTTCGTAGAGATAGGCGGCATACGCGGCGTTGCGCGAGGACAAAGCCGCATTGATGATCTCGATGCCGTCGCCGAACTCGATCCCGAGTGCTTCCGCCGTTTCGCGCACGCGCGGCTCGCGGCCGACCAAGAGCGCCGAGCCGAGACCCTGGTGCACGAAGGACGCCGCGGCGCGGATGACTTGTTCCTCCTCGCCTTCGGCAAAGACGACGCGCTGCGGCTGCTGGCGCAGGTGTGCGAACACCTGCTGCAACACGCCGGCGATCGGATCGCGCCGCGTGCGCAACTGCTGCTTATAGGCATCCATGTCGACTATCGGCCGCCGCGCCACTTTCGAATCCATAGCCGCCTGGGCCACCGCCGGCGGAATTGAGAAAATCAGGCGCGGATCGAACGGCACCGGAATGATGTAATCGGGACCGTATTTCGGCCGCGCGCCGTAGGCCGCGGCGACTTCGTCGGGGACGTCCTCGCGCGCCAGCGCGGCGAGCGCGTGCGCGGCCGCGATCTTCATTTCCATATTGATCGCGCGCGCGCGCACGTCGAGCGCGCCGCGGAAAATGTAGGGAAAGCCGAGCACGTTGTTGATCTGGTTGGGGTAGTCGGAGCGGCCGGTGGCCATGATCGCATCGTCGCGCACCGCGGCGACGTCCTCCACAGTGATCTCGGGATCCGGATTGGCCATGGCGAAGATGATCGGCTTCTCCGCCATCGACTTCACCATGTCCTGCGTCATCGCGCCCTTCACCGAGACGCCGAAGAACACGTCGGCGCCGACCAAAGCTTCGGCGAGGGTGCGCGCCTTGGTTTTGACGGCAAAGCCCGACTTCCACTGGTTCATGCCTGCGGTGCGGCCTTCGTAGATCACGCCCTTGGTGTCGCACAGCGTCAGGTTTTCCGGACGGAAGCCGATCGCGCGCAAAAGTTCGAGGCAGGCGATGCCGGCGGCGCCGGCGCCGTTGCAGACGAGCTTGGTCGTCTTGATCTCGCGGCCGGTGAGTTCGAGTGCGTTGATCAACCCGGCCGCGGCAATGATGGCGGTGCCGTGCTGATCGTCATGGAAGACCGGAATATCGAGGAGCTCGCGCAGCCTTTGCTCGATGATGAAGCATTCCGGCGCCTTGATGTCTTCCAGATTGATGCCGCCCCAGCTCTTGCCGAGCAGTTTCACGCAATTGATGATTTCGTCGGGATCCTCGGAGGAGACTTCGAGGTCGATCGAGTCAATGTCGGCGAACCGCTTGAAGAGGACGACCTTGCCCTCCATCACCGGCTTGGCCGCCAGCGCGCCGCGATTGCCGAGGCCGAGAATGGCGGTGCCGTTGGTGATCACGGCGACGAAATTACCCTTGGTCGTGTAATCGTAGGCGCGGCTCTCGTCCTCGGCGATGGCGAGTACCGGCACCGCGACGCCGGGCGAGTAAGCGAGCGACAAATCGCGCTGCGTCGCCATTGGCTTGGTCGCCACGACTTCGAGCTTTCCCGGGCGGCCCTGGCTGTGAAACAGCAGCGCCTCCTGATCGGTGAAAGTCGGGCGGCGCGTGAGGTCGCCGGTTTTCCGAGCCATTTCAATTCCTTGCTGACGAACGCGCGGCGCTCGAAGGGAAAGACGAATAGACGTTAGCGGAAGCAATGGCCTTTGCTCAAGTGATCGATGAGGTACAAAAAACGGCGCAAGCTCGACGCCAAGCCCGATGCATTGAATAAACCAGCGGGGGAGAGTAATGCCTGCGCGCAACCCCCTCCGTAGCCTTCCGGCACCGCAATGATCAGATTTCTGCTGCGCTTTATCGGCCTCTGCTTGCTGGCGACCGCCTTCGTCTTCTTTGTCTATGACGGGACCAAGTCTATCGCCAATCAGCACCTGGTTTACGTCAGGGTTGGCGACGTGTGGGCCATCCTCGACCAGGGCAGCCTGAATGCGGTGCAGAACTGGTTGAAGCAGAAAGCTGCGTGGGCCTGGGACCCGTATATGCTAACAGCTTTCGACCTGCCGACCTGGGTCATACTGGGGATCGTGGCGATGATCCTCATCCTGCTCGGGCGCAAGAAAAGGCCACTCATCGGCTATGCGCGCAACTGAGCGCGGGCCGCATGCGATCGTCCATGCGCGCCATCTTGCGACGTTTCCGAGTGGCCTTGAGCGTCATCATTCTTTTCCCGCTCCTTCTGCCCTACCTGATCGCCCCGCTCTATCGGTTCGTCCAGCCGGTTTCGACGCCGATGCTTTGGCGCTGGGCGAAGGGAGAGCGCGTCGAGCGCATTTTCGTTCCTCTTGACCGCATCGCGCCGGCGTTGCCGCTCACGGTGATCGTCGCCGAAGACGGCAACTTCTGTCACAATCGCGGCGTCGACCTCGGCGCGCTGCGCGAAGCCCTGCAGCAGGCCGACGATATCGAGGAGGCGCGCGGCGGGTCCACCATCACGCAGCAGGCCGCCAAAAATCTGTTCCTCTGGTCCGGACGCAGCTTCGTGCGCAAAGCCCTGGAATTTCCCCTGGCGTTGTGGATCAACTTGGTGCTGCCGAAGCGGCGGGTCATCGAAATCTATCTCAACATCGCCGAGTGGGGACCGAACGGCCAATTCGGCGCCGAGACCGCCGCGCGCTTCGCATTCGGCAAGTCGGCGCGCGACCTGACGGCGCGAGAGTCGGGGGAACTCGCCGCCATCCTGCCCAATCCGCTTCGCCGTTCTGCGCGGGCGCCGAGCACTTTGGTACGCCGCCTCGCCGGCCTCTATGAGTACCGCGCGGCCGCCCATCCGGCACTCGATGCCTGCATCCGCAGCCGCGCCCCCTAGCGTGGGAGAGCGTGTTCCTTTATAAGCCCGCCATTCCCGGCACAGCGCGTTGCATCAGGAGAGTGATTCATGGCCGTACCGAAGAGAAAAACATCACCGTCGCGTCGCGGCATGCGCCGGTCGGCCGACGCGCTCAAACGCCCGACCTATGTCGAGGACAAGGATTCCGGCGAATTGCGCCGCCCGCACCACATCGACCTCAAGACCGGCATGTATCGCGGCCGGCAGGTGCTGAGCAAGAAGACCGAGGCTTAGCCCTTCGGACGCAGGACGCCCATGTTCGTGCTTGGCTTTCCGCTGCTTCTCATCCCTTTCGCCGTTTACAACATGATTGCGTTTCTCACCCCCGGCGTGGGCTGGACCACGCCGGTGACGACGATCCATATGATGTCCGGTCAAGACTGGGTGCTGACCTGGGAAGATCTGCTGCTTGCCTTTACCATCCTGCTGCTGGCGGTCGAAATCTTAAAGTCGACGCGGATGGGTATGCGCTCGATCGTCGATCACGTGCTGGCGATGGCGCTGTTCATCGCCATGCTGGTGGAATTTCTATTGGTACGTCAGGCCGGGACGTCGACTTTCTTCCTGCTGACGATGATCGGCCTGGTCGACGTGCTGGTCGGCTTCATCGTCAGCATCCGCAGCTCGCAGCGCCAAGTTGAGATTGAAACCGAGCGGGCCTGACGCGGCGAATCCTGTACCGAAATGGGACGCCCACCAACTTCCCGGTCTTTAAGTCGAAAACGGCGCGCCGCGCCGCGGGTTGCCTCAATTCGCCTTTGAGATTTCCGAATTCTTTAAGCTATTCCGGTACTTTGCCGCGAAACAGGCCGTTGCCTTCGCGCGCTGCGCGGACAGCAACGACAATGAGGCGACGGTGAGCAATAACGGTCCGCAAGATTCGAACGCCGTCGGGCGGGTTAACCGGGATGGCGCGGGAAGCAAGACCGTCGCCACGCCGAAGCCCGTCGTCCGCCTCGACGCCGGCGAAATTCTCGCCTCGGTCGGCGAAGCGCTTTACCGCTGGGACATCGAAAGCGACGTCCTTGTTTGGAGCGCAAATATCGGCGACGTCCTGCTCGTGCGTGACGTCAGGGCGATCTCGACCGGCCGCGCCTTCGCGCAGTTGCTCGAAGCCGACAATTTGCAAGCGCGCTTCGACGCGGTCAGTAAATCCGAGCAGCGCGACGAGGGCCGTGGCGTCGGCTATCGAATTGAATATGGCATCCGCCCGGATGCCGGCTCGGACGTAAGCCTTTGGGTCGAGGACAGCGGCCGCTGGTTTGTCGGTCCCGAAGGGAAACCGGCGCGCGCGCATGGTACGGTGCGCGTCATCAACGAACGCCACGAGCGCGAACGCCGGCTCGGCTACCTCGCTTGCTACGACGCGCTGACCGGCGAGTTCAACCGCCATCAACTCACCGAGGTTCTCGAGAAAACTCTCGACGAGGCGGTGCGCTTCCGCTCCTCATGCGGGTTCCTGCTGATCGCAATCGACAATTTGGCCCGCGTCAATGAGTCCTACGGATTCGACATCGCCGATCAGCTGATCAGCGCGGTCGGCAAACGCATCTGCACTTTGATGCGCGGCAAGGATACGCTCGGGCGCTATTCCGGCAACAAGTTCGGCATCGTGCTGCGCGACTGCACACCGGACGACATGGCGATCGCCGCCGAGCGGCTGCTTGCCGGAGTGCGCGACGAGATGGTGTCGACGAGCGCCGGCCCGGTGGCGGCGACCGTGACCATCGGCGGCGTGACGGCTCCGCGTCATGCCCGCGGCGTAACCGAAGTGTTCGCCCGCGCGCAGGAGACGCTCGATACCGCGAAAGGCAAGCGCCACGGCTCATTTCTCGCCTACCGGCCCAATATCGAGCGCGAGGCGCAGCGCCGGGAGAATGTGCGCGCCACCGACGAGATCGTCGCCGCGCTCAATGAGCGCCGCATCTTCCTCGCCTATGAGGCCGTGGCGGCGATCACCGATCGGCGACCGGCTTTCTACGAATGCTTGATGCGCGTGCGCCGCAGCGATGGCAGTCTGCTCGGGGCGAACGACGTGATTCCGGTCGCCGAACGCCTCGGACTCGTGCGGCTGCTTGACCACCGCGTCCTTGAGCTGGTGGTGGAGGAGCTTGCCGCCGCCCCGTCTTTGCAGGCGAGCGTCAATGTCTCGCCTGGCTCGACCACCGATCCGGACTGGTGGGCGGGATTGGGCTCGCTCCTTCGCTCGCATGCCGGAGTGGCGGAACGCTTGATCGTCGAAATCACCGAGAGCGCGGCGATCCACGACATCGACGAAACACGCGGCTTCGTCGCCCGCGTGAAGGATCTGGGCTGCCGTATCGCGATCGACGATTTCGGCGCCGGCTACACGTCGTTCCGCAATCTGCGCAAGCTCGGCGTGGACATCGTCAAGATCGACGGCGCCTTCGTGCAGAACATCCTGCGCTCGGAAGACGACCGCGCCTTCGTGCACACGCTCATCGATCTCGGTAAGCGGCTTAAGCTCGCCACCGTTGCCGAATGGGTCCAGGAGGAGCGCGCCGCGAAGATGCTGGAGGAATGGGGCTGCGACTATTTGCAAGGCGCTCTTGTCGGCCTCGCCTCGATCGAGCGACCCTGGCGCCCCGGGCTGGCGCAGGCGATCTGACCGGATAGTCGTCACCGCGCGGAGCGGAGCGGCGGCCGGAACGCCTATCGCTGCGGGCCAGACAGCCTGAGATCGCGTTCGGCGCGAAACACGTTACCGTAAAGATTCGCAATCCACTGCCGTCCGCTCGATGTCACATTGAGATAGCGGATCGCCGTCTGGATGTGCGCGGCAATGCTGTTCCAGTAAAATTGCGGGTATTTGTCGGTGAGGTCGGCGGGCGACGCATAGCCCAGCTGCCGGTTCATCCCGACTTCTTCAAATTCGAGGTAGAGCGCGTTGGCCTTGCGCAGGTAATGCGGATCGCCAAGTTGTCCGATCAGATCGGCGGCACGCACCAGCGAACCCTCCTCGCTGTCCTCGTCATTTGCTCCGCCCGGCGATGGAAAACGCGTGTATTCGATCGCGTCGGCAATCCTGGCGGCATCGAGAATTTCGGATTTGCCGATGCGATCCATCACGTAAAGCTTCGACCGGTCGACGTGGAAAGGGGTCAGTGCCGCGTCGGAGGAGCCGCGCGGAAGCTTGGTCTTCCCGCCTTTCGCATCGATGATGTAGCCGTCGGGGCCGTCGCCTTGCAGAATACCCCGCACGTAGCCGATGTCATGCAGCAGACAGGCGACGAGGACGTGCGCAAAGTCGATGGGATAGGTCGGGGTGAGAAGCGCGCGGCCTTTCATGATGTCGTAGCCGACCTGGGTCACGAGCATCGTGTGCTCGACGTTGTGATACAGCGCGTCGCTGTTGCCGATGCACTCGAGCGAAATCCGCGCGACCGCCGGAATGAGCTCGGTCAGCGTCGCCTCGACCGATCCGAACCTGCGGCCCAGATGTTCGGCGAGATACGCACTCAGACCTTCCGCTGCCAATTCAGGAACAGTGATCAAGGAACGTCTCCGTTTGCTCAAATCATCCTGTTAAATCCGAAAGCGTCACCCATTGCAAAAAACTGCAAGCCACCCGGAAACCCGACGCGGCACAAAGATACAGTTCCCGGACATTGCCGAGGTTAGCAAGATTTCGGAAGTTTAGGGACGTGGCTGTAATGTCTAGGACACTACCGGTGTGGCAGTTGATTTGCTGACCTAAGGGCGGCCAAACGCCAGCCGCGCCCGTTCAACGAACGATTAGCCGCCGGTGTTTCTGTCGGACAGACGATCGACCTTTTTCTGCATCTCGTCGAGCTGACGCTTGAGATCGTCGATGTCGCCGGTCTTGGACGGCGCCTGGCCCGCTTCCGCTTCGCCCTCGCCTTGCGCCTCGCGCCGGGCGAATGGCGCGAACATGGTGAAAGCGCGCTCGAACATCTCCATGTTCCGCCGCACCTGATCTTCGAGAGAGGGGAACGCGCCGACCCCGAAGGCTTGCGCCACCTGATGCCGGAACTTCTCCTGCTCGCGCGTCAGCGACTCGATGGAGACCTCAAGGTAGCGCGGGACCAGCATCTGCATGCTGTCGCCGTAGAACCGGATCAGCTGGCGCAGAAAAGCGATCGGCAACAGGTTTTGGCCTTCTTTGTTCTCCTGTTCGAAGATGATCTGGGTCAGGACCGAACGGGTAATCTCTTCACCGGTCTTGGCGTCATAGACGACAAAGTCCTCGCCGCTCTTGACCATCTTGGCGAGGTCTTCGAGCGTGACGTAAGTGCTCGTGCCGGTGTTGTAGAGCCGCCGGTTGGCGTACTTTTTGATGGTGACCAGTGCTTCGGTCTTGGTTTCGGTCTTGGCCATGGTTTCAGACATGAGGCGGCACCACGCGGGTTGTGCCGTCAAAATAGGCGGTTTCCCGGGGCGCGGCTACCGTTTTGTGGGAGGCAGTCCTGGGCCGCGGACCCCGGGTGCACCCCCGGGGCATGGCAGCGATGCGGCGTCCGTCCGTCTTGTCGACTGCCGGTCGTGTCCTTATGACATATATCAATAGGGCCGCGGCGTTCCTGCCGTATGATTACGCCATATCTCGAAAGGAGCTCCCATGAAGGACGACATCGTCATCGTCGGCGCCGTGCGCACGCCGGTCGGCGCATTCAACGGGGCATTCGCAAATGTGCCTGCCCACGACCTTGGCAAGGTCGCGATAAAGGCGGCGATCGATCGCGCCGGCGTCGAGCCCGCGCGCGTATCCGAAGTGATCCTGGGGCAGATTTTGCAAGCCGGCCAAGGCCAGGGCCCGGCCCGGCAGGCCTCGATCAACGCGGGTCTTCCCGTCGAGGTCCCGGCCTGGAGCGTCAACATGCTCTGCGGATCGGGATTGCGGGCGGTCGCCCTCGGCTACCAGGGCATCGTCAACGGCGATTCCGAGATCGCGGTGGTCGGCGGCCAGGAATCGATGAGCATGGCTCCGCATTGCGCGCATCTGCGCGGCGGTGTGAAGATGGGCGATTTCCAGATGGTCGACACGATGATCAAGGACGGCCTGTGGGACGCCTTCAACGGCTATCACATGGGCAACACGGCGGAGAACGTCGCGCGGCAGTGGCAGATCACGCGCGCCCAGCAAGACGAGTTCGCCGTCGGATCGCAAAAGAAAGCCGAAGCGGCGCAGAAGGCGGGAAAATTCAAGGACGAGATCGTGCCGGTCACGATCAAAAGCCGCAAGGGCGACATCATCGTCGATACCGATGAATACCCCAAACACGGCACCACACTCGAAGCGATCAGCAAATTGCGGGCCGCCTTCGACAAGGAGGGCACCGTGACCGCGGCCACCGCCTCGGGCATCAATGACGGCGCCGCCGCCATGGTGCTGATGAAAGCGAGCGAAGCGGCCAAGCTTGGCAAGACGCCGCTGGCGCGCATCGTGTCGTGGGCCCAGGCCGGCGTCGATCCGAAGATCATGGGCACCGGACCGATCCCGGCCTCGCGCGCCGCGCTGAAGAAGGCGGGGTGGAGTGTCGGCGATCTTGATCTGGTGGAAGCCAATGAGGCGTTCGCCGCGCAGGCTTGCGCCGTCAACCAGGACCTCGGCTGGGATACCGGAAAAGTCAACGTCAACGGCGGCGCGATCGCCATCGGCCACCCGATCGGCGCGTCGGGTGCGCGCGTGCTGGTGACGCTGCTTTACGAGATGCAGAAGCGCGACGCGAAAAAGGGACTCGCCACGCTCTGCATCGGCGGCGGCATGGGCATCGCCATGTGCGTGGAGCGGTAGGCCGATTTGAAGCCCACAAAATGTCATGGCCGGGCTTGTCCCGGCCATCTACGTCTTTAAGCTAACCGCAAAACCAAGACGTAGATGCCCGGCACAAGGCCGGGCATGACGAGAAAGAAACAGGGAGGCAGTTCATGCCACGCGTCGCAATAGTGACGGGAGGGACGCGCGGTATCGGCGCGGCCATCTGCAAGGCGCTCAAAGCGGCGGGCTACAGCGTCGCCGCCGGTTACGCCGGCAACGATGAGGCGGCGCAGAAGTTCAAGGCCGAGACCGGCATCGCCATCTACAAATGGACCGTTGCGTCCTATGAGGACTGCGTCCAAGCCCTGAAACAGATCGAGGCCGACCTCGGCCCGGTCGACGTTCTGGTCAACAATGCCGGCATCACCCGCGATGCCATGCTCCATCGCATGAAGCCGGAACAGTGGACGGAGGTCCTCAACACCAATCTAAATTCGCTGTTCAATATGTGCCGGCCCCTGATCGAGGGTATGCGCGCGCGCAAATTCGGGCGCATCATCAACATCTCCTCGATCAACGGCCAAAAGGGCCAGATCGGCCAAACGAACTATTCAGCCGCCAAGGCCGGCGAGATCGGCTTCACCAAGGCGCTGGCGCTGGAAAGCGCCAAGAGCGGCATCACCGTCAACGCCATCGCGCCGGGCTACATCAATACCGAGATGGTGCAGGCGGTGCCGAAGGACGTGCTGGAAAAAAGCATCCTCCCGCTCATCCCGCTCGGACGTTTGGGCGAGCCGGAGGAGATCGCTCGCTGCGTGGTGTTCCTCGCCTCCGACGATGCCGGCTTCATCACCGGCTCGACGCTGACCGCCAACGGCGGGCAATACATCACTTAGCTAACCCGGCGCCCACCCTTTCGGCGCCAGTTCGAACTTGGCGAAGTCGAAGCCCGGTGCGACGGTGCAGCCGCAAAGCGTCCAGTCGCCGAGACTTTGCGCCGCCTGCCAGGCATGAGCGGGCACGATGGCCTGCGGCCGTTCGCCGGCGGCGAGATCGCTGCCGAGCGTGATGCGTTCGCGGCGCCCTCCTTCCGCGATTTCAAGGTCGAGCGGCGCGCCGGCATACCAGTGCCAAGCCTCGACCGCGTCGACCCGGTGCCAGTGCGAGCGTTCGCCGCGCGCCAGCAAAAAATAGATGGCGGTTGATGCGGCGCGCGTGACACCCGTATCGCGGAACGTCTCGCGGAAATGGCCACCCTCCGGATGCGGATTGAGATCAAGGAGCCGGATCACATCGCGAGCGGTCAGCGGTACGGTCAAAACCGGACTTTCAAAAGCGATTTTTGCGCTCGCGCATTTCCGCGAACACTTTCCATGCCGGGCTGCCGGAGAGCCCGACCGATTTGGCAACTTCGTCAACATCGGCGCGCAAGAACGGGTTCGCCATTTTTTCCGCCCCGATCGTCGCCGGAATGGTCGGTTTGCCAGCGGCAATGAGCCGCTTAACGTCTTCAGCGCGCGCGGCCAGCGCCTTGTTGTCTGGTTCGATGGTCTTGGCGAAGCGGATATTGCCCTCGGTATATTCGTGACCGCAATAAAACTTGGTGTCGTCGGGCAAGTTGCGCAGCTTGGTGAGCGATTGCCACATCATTTCCGGGTTGCCTTCGATGACGCGGCCGCAGCCGATCGAAAACAGCGTGTCGCCGACAAAGGCGAGTTTGTCAGCCGGGAAGAAATAAGAGATGTGGCCGGCGGTATGGCCCGGCGTGTCGATGACTTTTCCTTCGAGCCCGCCGACGCGCACCGTTTCGCCGTCACCGACCGTCTCGTCCACATGCGCGATGCGCTTTGCCTCGTTGCGCGGCGCCACCACGCGGCACCGATGATGCTCTTTCAATTCGGCAATGCCGGCGGTGTGATCGCCGTGATGATGAGTGACGAGGATGTCGGTCAGGCGCCAACCGGTTTTGGCGAGAGCGGCCTCGACCGCGGCCGCTTCCGGCGCATCGATGGCGGCCGTCGCCCCGCTCGCCGGATCGTGGAGGAGAACGCCGAAATTGTCCTTCAGACAGGGGAATAGATAGGTCTGCGCCGGCATGTGTTTTCCCTGTCATTCCGGGGCGCCGCGAAGCCGCGAGCCCGGAATCCATAACCACAGTCGGATTAAAGTAGGCACTTCGCATTATTAACCGCAAGCCCGGAGGTTATAGATTCCGGGCTCGCGCCTCCGGCGCGCCCCGGAATGACGTGCTATTTTGCTGCCATGGACGTCGTCGATCTCCGCAACTTCTACGCCCAGCGGCTGGGCGTCGTGGCGCGCCGCTTTATCGGCCGCGGCATTCGCGCGCGCTGGAGCGACACGACCTCTTTGCGCGTGCTCGGGATCGGCTATGCGACACCGTATCTCGGATTGTTCCGCGAAGAGGCCGAGCGCTGTCTCGCCTTGATGCCGGCGCCGCAGGGGGTGGTGCGCTGGCCGTCATCGAAGCCGGCGCTCGCGGCCCTCGTCGAAGAGGACGACTTGCCGCTCACCGATGCCGCGGTCGATCGCGTGCTGCTGGTGCACGCGCTGGAAAATTCGATCGACCCGGTCGGATTGCTGCGCGAGGTGTGGCGGGTGCTCGCCGGCGGCGGACGGCTCCTTGCCGTGGTGCCGAACCGGCGCGGGCTGTGGGCGCGCATGGATACGACGCCGTTCGGCCAGGGCCGCCCCTATTCACGTCCGCAGATCACGCATCTCTTGCGCGAGACCTGGTTCACGCCGACCGGCTGGGGCGAAGCGCTTTACGTACCGCCGATCGCGCGCGCCTGGTTCCTGCGCTCGGCCGTGGCCTGGGAGCGCACCGGGGCGACGCTCTCGGCCCCGTTCGCCGGCGTCCACATCGTCGAGGCGACCAAACAGGTCTATCGCGCGATCCCGGCGCGGCGCGAGCGGCACCGCCTGATGCCGGCGCTGCGGCCGGTGCTGGCCCCCTCGCCGCGCTTACTGCGGCCATGATTCCGCGGTTGCATCGGCGGCATCGGTGCCGACAAGCTCGATGAGACTGTCGAGGCGGTCGCGTTCAAGCGCAGCGACCAGCGCCGCCTTGATCTCGGCGACAAGGCCGAGGCCGCGGAAGACCAAGGCCGAATAAAGCTGAATAAGGCTCGCGCCGGCGCGAAACTTGGCGAGCGCGGTGGCGCCGGAATCGATTCCGCCGGCGCCGATCAACGGGAACAGTCCCTCCGCCCGCACATAGGTCTCCGCCAGCATGCGGGTCGCCAACTGAAAGAGCGGGCGTCCCGACAAGCCGCCGGCCTCTTTGGCGGTCTTGACCGCGCGCAAACTCCGCGGCCGCGCCAGCGTTGTGTTGCCGACGATCATGCCATCGACCCGGCGGGCGCGGGCGATACCGACGATATCATCAAGCTCGCCGAGCGAGAGATCCGGCGCGATCTTGAGCAGCACCGGCGTCGGGCCGGCATTCTGCGTCACGCGCTCGCGCGCATCGACCACGCGGGCTAAGAGGTCATCGAGCGCGGTGGCTTGTTGCAATTCGCGCAGCCCCGGCGTGTTGGGAGAAGACACGTTGATGGCAATGTAGCTTGCGACCGCGGCAAAACGTTCGATCAGCCGCACATAGTCGGCGGCCCGGTCGGGAGCGTCCTTGTTGGCGCCGATATTGATACCGACGATTCCCCCACCCCACCCTGCCCCGCTTGCGGGGGAGGTAAAGGAGGGGGCGGCCCGCGCCGCGAGCCGTTTGAGGACGGTGTCGGCGCCTTGCGAATTGAAGCCAAGCCGGTTGATCACGGCCCCGTCGGCATCGAGGCGGAAAACGCGCGGGCGCGGGTTGCCCGCTTGCGGTAGCGGCGTGATGGTGCCGACCTCGACAAAGCCGAAGCCCAGGCGCAACAGCGCATCAGGCACTTCCGCATTCTTGTCGAATCCCGCCGCCATACCGACCGGGTTGGAAAAATTCAACCCGAAGGCGCGGACCGCGAGCCGTTTATCGTCGCGCACGGCTCGCAGCGGCGGCGCGTATTTCAGCATCCTGATCGTGAGCCCATGGGCGTCTTCCGGGTCGAGTGCGCGCAGGAGCGGCCGCACTATGCGCTCGAACGGACCGATCACGACTCCAGCTCCGGAATGCGCCGCCGGCCGTCGACTTCGTCGGGCAGCGGCCGTGCCCAGCGCACCGCCGCAAGCGGCAGCGGCGCGTAGAGGTGCGGGAAAAGATCGCCATGACGCGAAACTTCCCACTTCAGTCGGCCGTCGAGCGCGTCGGCATCGACCGCGATCAGGACCAGGTCCGCTGCGCCGGCAAAATGCTTCGCGGCGGTCTCGGCGAGTTGGGCGGCGGTGGAGAAATGGATGAAGCCGTCCCGCGCATCGGCGGGCGTTCCGCAAAACCGCTTTTCGCTTTCGGCCTTACGCCACAAGGCCTGCTGGCAAATCTTGTAAATCGTGGCCACGCCCTTCGTCCTGCGCCCGGCGCGACCCTATCCGGACTTGAGCGTGCAGGCAATAATTCCTATCATCGCCGATTATTTGCGCATGATCTTGTCCGAAAACCGGTACCCACTTTTCGGGATCATGCTCCGACGGAGCACAGATGCTTACCCACTCGCAGGTCTGGTCGGCAATCGACCGTCTGGCGGCCCGCGCCGGTTTGTCCGCGTCGGGACTTGCCAAGCGCGCAGGCCTCGATCCGACCACGTTCAACAAATCCAAACGCATCACGGCGGCGGGCCGCGCACGCTGGCCATCGACCGAGTCGGTCGCCAAGGCGCTGGCGGCGACCGGCACGACCATCGATGTCTTCGTCAAGCTCATGAGTCCCGGCGGCGGCCCGGCGACCCGGGCGGTACCGCTCCTCGGCTTCGCCGAGGCCGGGGCCGGCGGCTACTTCGACGACGGCGGCTTCCCGGTCGGCGAAGGCTGGGACGAGATCGCCTTTCCCGCCGTCAGCGACCAGCATGCTTACGCATTGGAAGTGTCCGGCCAATCGATGGAACCGGCCTACCGCGACGGCGACGTCATTCTCGTTTCGCCGGCGGCGCCGATCCGCCGCGGCGATCGCGTCGTGGTCAGAACCAGGAGCGGCGAGGTGATGGCGAAAGAGCTCAAGCGCCGCACCGCGAAATCGATCGAGCTTTCCTCACTCAACGTCGAGCACGCCGACCGCACGATCGCTGCCGCCGACGTGCTCTGGATCGCGCGCATCCTGTGGGCGAGCCAATAAGTCACGCCGAGCGCGCCAGCGCGCCGTCGATCATATCGATGGTATTCTGGATGCCGTAGGCGGCGGCGAACGAGCCGAAGCGCGGGCCCTTCTCCTGGCCGAGCAGCACCTGATAGAGCATGTTGAACCAATCGAGCGAAACGCCGGGCTTGCCGTCCTTGGCTTTTTTCTTCTCGTCCAAAAACGGCTCACGCCGACCGGCCTCATAGACCACGTCCTGGATGGCCTGCGCGGAAGCGTCCGCCGGCAGCTGCGACAGCGCGTCGCGCAAGTCGATCAGGGCCGCGCGCTCGATCGGACTCGGTTGGCGGAATTTTTTCGCCGGCAGAACGAAGTCGCGGAAATAGTGGATCGCATAGTCGACGAGCGCGGCGAGATGCGGATGCGTCTCGCGGGTGACGCCTGGCCGGTAGCGGCCGATGAAACCCCAAAGCGTTTCGGCGTTTTCCGCGTTCGAGGCGGTGACCAGCGAGATGAGCATGGCGAAGGTCACCGGATTGTCCACCTGCGGCGGTGTACCGCCGTGAATGTGCCAGACCGGATTGGCCAACCGCTCCTTCCAGCCCTGCCGCTGATAGGCTTCGAGCATTTGCTGGTACTCGTCGACGTGGCGCGGAATGACGTCGAAATAAAGCCGCTTCGCGGCTCTGGGCTCGCGGTACATGAACAGCGATAGGCTCTCCTGGCTCGCATAGCGAAGCCACTCCTCGATGGTGAGCCCGTTGCCTTTCGACTTGGAGATTTTCTGGCCGGTCTCGTCGAGGAAGAGTTCGTAGTTGAACCCTTCCGGCGGCGATCCGCCCAGCGCCCGGCAAATTTGCCCCGACAGCTTGACCGAATCGATCAGATCCTTGCCGGCCATTTCATAATCGACGCCGAGCGCGATCCAGCGCATCGCCCAGTCCGGCTTCCATTGCAATTTGCAACGCCCGCCGGTGACGAGCGTAGTGACGGGCTTATTCGTATCGGGATCTTGGTAGGTGATGGTGCCCGCTTTCGCGTCATGCGCCAGCACCGGCACCTGCAACACGGCGCCGGTTTGCGCCGAGATCGGCAGGAACGGCGAATAAGTTTCGGCGCGCTCCTCGCGCAGTGACGGCAGCATGATCGCCATCACCTTCTCGAAATGCGCGAGCACCTTGAGAAGCGCGGCGTCGAAACGCCCCGAGGTGTAGCAGGCGGTCGACGACATGAATTCGTAGTCGAAGTCGAATTGATCGAGGAAGGCGCGCAGGCGGGCGTTGTTGTGCTCGGCAAAACTCGCATGCGTGCCGAACGGATCGGGCACCCTGGTCAACGGCTGGCCGAGATGCTGCGCGAGCCTGTCCTTGTTGGGGACGTTGTCAGGCACTTTACGTAAAGCGTCCATGTCGTCGGAGAACGCGATCAGCCGCGTCTTGATCTTATCCTCGGTAAGAACGCGGAAGGCGCGGCGCACCATGGTCGTGCGCGCGACTTCGCCGAAGGTGCCGATATGCGGCAGGCCGGACGGGCCGTAGCCGGTTTCGACGATCACTTCGTCTTTCGGCTTCTGCTTCAGCCGCGCGACGATCTTGCGCGCCTCCTCGAACGGCCAGGCGTGCGACTGTTCGGCGAGTTCGCGCAGTTGCGCGGTATCTTCACTTGTCCCGGCCGTCATCATTCAAATCCATAGACCCTTCTCGGTCCTCATGGAATCAAAACGGACTGATCGGGAAATAGCGCAGCCATAAATCGGTGAAGCTTCCCTTCTCCCACAGCCGGAACAAGGCCCAGTTCAGGGACAGCCGCAGCAGATCGTTGCCGCGCTTGACCGCGATGCCGACGCCTTCGCCGAAAAACCGGCTCTCGAGAAACGGTCCGCCGCGGAAGGCACAACAGCCGGCGGAATCGCTGCCGTTGAGCCAGAACGCCAGCGCGATCCCGTCGCCGAACAGAAGATCGACGTCCTTGCGGCGCAAGGCTTCGCGCGCCGCCTCGGCGTTGGGATAGGGCCGCACCTCGGCCTCGGTGAACATCGCCTTGAGATACGCTTCATGGGCGGTGCCGGCAATCACCGCGATCTTCATGCCCTCGAGCCGCTCCGGCAACACGTCGCCGATCGGGCTGTCGACGCGCGCCACGAAGCGTGCGGGCGTGCGGTAATAGGGATCGGTGAAATCGGCGCGGCGGCGCGTCTCGGCGGTAGGCGCGATCGAAGCGATCAGCGCGTCGCCGCGATTGTCGTTGAGCGCATCGATGAGACTGGCGAACGGGCGCGCCTGGATGGTGCAGCTCACCTTGATCTCGTCGCAAATGAGCCGCGCGAGCTCGACGTTGAAGCCTGCCGGATTGCCGTCGGCGCCGGCATAATCGAATGGCGGGTAATCCAGTTCGGTGAGGAAGCGGATAGCGCCGATGCGCGACAAATCGGGCCGTTCCGGCCGCCGCCGCGGGTCCCAGAATCCCGGAACAACGACGGCGCGCGGCGGCGAGGCGGCCTCGCCTGCGGCTACCGCCGGCCGCTCGCCGGCCGTGACCGAAATGAGCGCGCAGACGAGACACGCTGCCAGCCATAGCGCAGGCAAACGGAGGCGGCCATACGATAATGTCAGGACAATTTGCATTGATCGCGATCCGAGCCTTGATCCGAACCTTGATCCGAGCCTTGCGCCAGAGCGGCCCGCTTAGCGGGATCGCGGCAAAAAGTCGAGACGAGGCCGCGCCTTTGCGCGGTTTGACCCGTCGCGCGGCACGATGCTACCAAGCATTTCCATACATTCTTGTTGCCGCATTTCGACTGGACGTTTCGATTTGGACGTTGCCGGCCATGAAGCTACCACCCTTGGAATACGCCCGCCCGGCTAGCATTGCAGAGGCGGTCGCGCTTTTGGCCGCGCATGGCGCCGAGGCAAAGCCGCTCGCCGGCGGCCAAAGCCTGGTGCCGATGCTGGCGTTCCGCGTCGCCGCGCCATCCCTCGTGGTCGATCTCGGCAACCTCAAGGAGTTGCGGCAAATCAGGATATCGGACGCGGGTATCGCGCTCGGTGCCATGGTGCGCTGGTGCGACATCCTCGACGATGCCCGATTGCGCGCGGCGCATCCGCTGCTGGTGGCGGCGGTCAGTCATGTGGCGCACTATCAGATCCGCAATCGCGGCACCGTCGGCGGCAGCATCGCGCATGCCGACCCTGCCGCGGAGATGCCAGGCATCGCCGTCACCTGCGAGGCCGAAATCACCGCGATCGGCAAGGCCGGAGCCCGCGCAATCGCGGCGGCGGACTTCTTCCTCGGCCCGCTGACGACGGCGCTCGAGCCCGACGAGATCATTACCGAAATCCGGCTACCGCCATGGCCCGCGGGACGGCGCTTCGGCTTTGCGGAATTCGCCCGCCGCCAGGGCGATTTCGCGCTCGCTGGAACGGCCGCGTTCTATGACCGCGACGACGGCGGAAAAGCGTGCAACACCCATATC
Organism: Xanthobacteraceae bacterium; assembly: GCA_050012575.1. Lineage (GTDB taxonomy): Bacteria > Pseudomonadota > Alphaproteobacteria > Rhizobiales > Xanthobacteraceae > BOG-931. The sequence goes on from JBEKGX010000022.1 coordinate 54,779, forward strand.
GGCGTCATCGGCGTCGCCGACAGGCCGCTGCGCCTTGTTGCCGCCGAGAACGCCGTCAACGGCAATGCGGTCGACGCGGCAACAATCGCGGCCGCCGCCGCCGCCGCGCGCACCTCCGTCAATCCGCCCGATGACATTCACGGCAGTGCTGCCTATCGCCGCGCGCTCATCGGCACCTTGCTCGAACGCGCGCTGCAAAGCGCGGCCTGACTTTCACTGCAACCGCTTCGCCGCCTCCGAGATCAGGCTGAGATCGGAGTGCGCGCGGACATCGAAGCTCGCATTGATGAAGCCGAGTTCCTTCGTCATCTCAACGTTGCTCTGCAACGCGTCGAGGTTCGGCAGCATATTGGGATCGCGATAATAGTCGCGCTTGGTGAACACCCAGCCGAAGCGATCGGCCGGCTGTTTGGTAAGCCGCGCGGCGATCTCGGTGATCTCATCGTGATTCTTGGGGTCGAGGTACCAGCGCGTGATGCGCAGCGAATCCTCCAGGAAGTCGACCAGGGCGGCGCGATGTGCCTCGATGAACGGCTTGCGCGCAGTCAACATGATGAACTGGGAAAGGCCGATCGCGTCCCTGGTGGTGAACAGCGGATGCGCGATTTTGGTCAGCTCGGGATCGATCGAGAACGGACGCACCGCCGGTATCAGATCGACTTTCTTCTCCGCCAGCATCGCGCGCATGGCGGGGAACGGCGCCTCGATGATCGTGTAGTCGCGGTTGCTCTCCAGCCCATGCTTATGCAGCATGGCGCGCATGGCTACGTCCACGGCGCTGCCGCCGGCATTGGTGGCAACGACCCTGCCTTTGAGATCTTCCACCTTCCTGATCGGGCCGTCGGTCAACACATCGAACTCGTTTGAGTAATAGCCGTCGACCCCGTCCTGGAAGTCGTCGGCAATCACCCTGATGTCGTCCATGCCCGCGTTCTCGATCGCGATCGGCAAAGTGGAATAGGCGAGGTTGCCGATCTCCAGCTCGTTGTTGGCGATCGCCGTTATCATCGGCGGCGTACCGCGGTAGCGGACCGGCTCGAACACATACGACTTGCCGTAATGGCGGGCGAGATCCTTCTTGTCCAACCAGATGGAAGCCGAGTTGGCGAGCGGCGCCGCCCAAGCGACACGCAGTTGCAGCGGCTCGCCGCGAGCAAAGCCGCAGCCAAGCGCAAGCAGAGCGATACTCGCCAGCCCGATTTTTGCACGCATGGCCTTCTCTCGATCCGTCGCCGGTTGTTGCGGAGCTCTACGCCAGCTTTCGCGATCCGACGATTGTGGGCGCAAAGAGCGACGCGGCACAAGCACCCGCTTGTCGCATTGAATGGTTTGGGCGGTTACGCGCCGCTTGGTCGGGCGGCGGCCGGCAAATTCACGGCCTGGTCAAGCCTATGTCATTTCAAGTTTACTGATCTGGATGCTAACGGCATAATGCCGAAAAGAGCGGCGCCCCGGCAAGTTGACGGCCACGGCGCTGAACGAAGAATAGCTTGATGCCGCGTCGAATTGCGCCCGCCGTGCATTAGCCGAGCGCCGCCCAATTAAAGTTTATCGGTTGAGTGGGGAGATCAAGTCATGGACGAGATTTACGTCAAGCACGGCACGGTCAAAGAGCGGCCGAAGCTGCCCGGCCAGGTAGTCGTGGTGTTTCAGGGTGGCGGCGCGCTGGGCGCGTATCAGGGCGGCGTCTATCAGGCGCTGCACGAAACCGGAATAGAGCCGAATTGGGTGGTCGGCATCTCGATCGGCGCGATCAACGGCGCCATTATTGCCGGTAACGAGGTTGGTCAGCGGCTCGACCGCATGCGGGAATTCTGGGATCGGCTTGAGCGGAAACCGCAGTGGCACGAGACTTTATTCGGCGAAAAGGCCGCCGCCAACAGCGCGTATATGGCGACCCTTCTTCAAGGCATCGCCGGATATTACACACCCAACCATGCGATCACTTTTGGCGGACTCAACGCAACGGTCGGCGTCGAGCAAGCGGCCTTCTATTCGATCAAGGATTTCCGCAAGACGGTGAACAGCGTGGTCGATTTCGAGCGCGTCAATTCCAAGCGCACGCGCCTGACCGTAGGCGCGGTCAATGTGCGAACCGGCAAGATGCACTATTTCGACAGCCGCAGCCTGCCCCTCACCCTCGATCACGTCCTTGCCTCCGGTGCATTGCCGCCGGGATTCCCAGCGATACGCATCGACGGCGATCCCTATTGGGACGGCGGGCTCTACTCCAATACGCCAATCGAGGTGGTATTCGACGATAATCCGCGGCGCGACTCGGTCGTGTTCTCGGTTCAGATATTCCCGATCGCCGGACCGGAGCCGGATTCGGTCATGCAGGTGATGAGCCGGCAGATCGACATTCAATATGCCAGTCGCGCCGACAGTCATATTCCGCGTCAGGAGCACATCCATCAGCTCCGGCACATGGTGCGTGAACTGGTGCACATGCTGCCGGAGAACCAGCGCAACACTCCGGAAGTCAAAGAGATGGCCGGCTACGGCTGCGGCACGTTCATGCACATCGTGCGCATCAACGCCACACCGCACCGAAATGAAGACATGCTCCGCGAGATCGATTTCACGACTGCGGGCATTCACCGGCGCTGGCAAGCCGGCTACGAGGACACCATGCGGACGCTGGATCGTCGGCCGTGGGAAGTGCCGATCGACCCGATGATCGGCGTAGCCGTGCACGATTCCGACGCGCCGGACCTTCCCAGCAGTCTGGAAAAGGCGATGTGACGGCCAGCCGAGCCCGGATCAGGCGCGCTCCTCCGCCTCATCGTGCCACACGAGCAGGCGGCGGCGGATGAAAGACATCGCCCTGATCAAGGCATAACCGACGATCGCGATCTCGGCGATGCCGGCGAACACGCCGCGCGAATCGGCGAAGCGCGAAGCGCTCATCATGGCGCCGCCGAGCCCGTAGCCACCCATCGCCATCTCGACCACGATCTCGACGATGAGCGCGATCGGCAGGGCGACCTGTAAGCCGGTGAGAATCTGCGGCAGCGCCGCCGGCAATGCGACCTGCCACGTCAGCTCGCGCTCGCCCGCGCCCATGTTGCGCGCCGACCAAATAAGCTCCTTGTCGACGGCGGCAAGACCCGCGATTGTCGCCGTCACCACCGGAAAGATCGCGTCGAACACCACCATGGAAATCTTGGACACGTCGTACACGCCAAGCCAGAGAATGATGATCGGCAGGAAGGCAATTTTCGGCATTGGAAAACCGACCGAGATGATCGGATCGAAGAACCAGCGTATCGACGCCATGCGCGACATTGCCGCTCCGAGCGCAATCCCGCCGCAGGCGGCAATAAAAAAGCCCGCCAGCGCGCGATAGACGGTGAGCCCGAGATCAAGCCAAAGGTGACCGGCCACGGCGTCCGTATAGATGCGCGCGACGACGGCGCTGAACGGCGGCAGCATGAACGGCGTGACTTTGCCGCTGCGGGCAAATGCCTCCCAGGCAATGAGCAACAGCACAATCGCCAGATAGCGCGCGGCGATCCGAAACGCCGCATCGATGGCGCTTGTCGGCGACCGACCGGCGTCGGCGGCCGCGGTCGCCGGCGAGAACTCGTCCTCTATTCGCGCCATCGCAGCAACCATTGCATGAGACTCTGGTAGAGACGGTCGGCGGCGAAGCCGAGAACGGCGACGGTGAGGACGACGGCAAACATGCCTTCGTAGGAACCGGTGTCGCCCAGATAGCCGATCAGGTAACCAAAGCCGCGCTGCGCCGAGATGAGTTCGGAGCTCACCAGCAGGATGAAGGACAGCGCCAGCGCCGTGCGGATGCCGTTGAGCAATTCCGGCAGTGCGCTCGGCATAAACACGTCCCACAGCATGCGCGCGCGGTTCGCACCCATGCTCCGCGCCGACCAGATCAGCGCGTGATCGCTCCCGCGCGCCCCGTTGTAGGCGCCAATGGTGACCGGGATCATGCAGCCGAGGAGAATGAGAAGAATTTTCGAGCCGTCGCCGAGGCCTAGCCAAAGCGCGGTTACCGGAATGAGCGCCGATTTGGGCAGCGGATAGAACACCTCCACAAGCGGCTTCAAAAACAAGTCGAGCCGTCGCCAGGAGGCCATCGCCACACCCAAACCGCCGCCGATGACGACCGCAAGCAGGAGCCCGGCCGTGCCGCGATAGATCGAGGTGAGCCCGTTATCGACAAGCTCGCCGTCGCGCACGAGATCGATCCAAGCGACCGCCACATGGCTCAATGGCGGCAAAGCCAGCGCAGACACCAGGCCGAGCCGCGGCGCAGCCTCCCAGGCGAGCGCCAGCATGAGCAGCGGCAGATAGCGAATGATCGTTCGCGTCATGGCGCCGCCCGCTCCTGCGCCTTGATCGCCTCGACGCGCACCAGGTTCCAGATTTCATCGACCTTTTCGACGAATTCCTTGCTGCGCCGCAGGCCCGGATCGCGATTGCCGAAGCGGGTTTCGACGATCGCCTTGACGGAGCCCGGCCGCGCCGACATCACCGCGACGCGGTCGGCGAGATAGACCGCCTCCTGCACGTCATGCGTGACGAAAATCACGGTTTTGGGGGTGCGCTGCCATATGCCGAGGAGCTCGGTCTGCATCAGCGAGCGGGTCTGCGCGTCAAGCGCGCCGAACGGCTCGTCCATCAACAGGATGCTCGGATCGAAAGCGAGCGTGCGCGCAATCGCGGTGCGCTGCTTCATCCCGCCGGACAGCTGCGAGGGATAACTTTCCTCGAATCCGTTCAAGCCGACGAGATCGATAAAAGCTTGCGCGCGCCGTTCCCGCTCCGGGCGCGGCAGGCGCTGGCGTTCGAGGCCGTAGAGAACGTTGGCGCGCACCGTCTTCCACGGGAACAGCGCGAAGTGCTGAAAGACGATGCCGCGATCGGGGCCGGGCGCCGAGACCGGTTTGCCGTCGACAACGATCCGGCCGGCCTCGGTCGGTAGAAACCCGCCGACGAGATAGAGCAAGGTGGACTTGCCGCAGCCCGAAGGCCCGAGCAGTGCGAGGAATTCCCGCGGACGAACTTCGAGCGAGACATCGGCGAGGGCAAGCACGGCACGCCCATGCGACGGGCGGTAGGTGTGCGTCACGCGGTCGATGACGATCTGCGCCTGCCCGTCCATGGACGCCTTACGTTCAACCAAGTCGCAAAACAGACTACATAGGTAGCGTCCTCGTTGGTCCGGAGGCAACATGACCGTCAGGAGACGGGATTTTCTGGTGGCCGGCGTATCGGCGGTGGCCGCCGCTGCGCTGGAGCAAAAGACCTCCGCCCAGCCCGCAGTGGTAGCGAGCGAAAAGCATCCGGTCGGAGAATTCATTCTCGATCGCACCGACAACAGCTTGCGCGTAACGCACCGCCGCAATCCGGATCGCGTGTTGTGGGAAAGCGCCGCCGACGGCAATTTCGTCATTGCCGAGAAGGCCGCCGCCGATATCCGTGCCTTTGGCGCGCCCGAGGGTTCGTACAAAATCAGGGATACGGTTGCTGAAACCTTTGAACGGCCGAGCATCGATGCCATCGATCTGGCGACCGGCCGCGCCAGCGTCTAGGGCCGATTGTTCGGCAAAGCCGGGACGACCGGATTCCGGCTGAACTTCGAGGCGGTCTCGGCGTCGCATCAGCGTTTCGAGATCAAGGCCGAAGACGACCCCAACATCAATCGCATTCGTCCGCGTTCGGCTTCGTCGTCGGGCGAAGCATTTTTCGGTTTCGGCGAGCAACTCACTTATTTCAACCAGAAGGGCAAGGCAAAGTCCTGCCGATCCTGGTGCAGGAGCACGGCGTCGGCCGCGGTCGGCCGATCTCCTGACGCAACTGATCGACATCTTTGCCGATCGCGGCGGGCGCAACCCCTACGTGACCGAAGCCCCGGCGCCGCATTTCATCTCCAGCCGCCTGCGCTCGCTGTTCCTCGAGAACACCCAATACAGCGTGTTCGATATGCGCTCGGCGACGCATTTCCAGATCAAGGTGTGGTCCGGCACCATGACCGGGCGAATTCTTTACGGCGAGACGCCGCTCGATTTGATCGAGGCCTACACCGAATATGCCGGCCGCATGCGCGTCTTGCCCGACTGGGTGCACAAACGGCGTGATCGTCGCGAGTCAGGGCGGCATGCAATCCGCAACCAAGAAACTCGCCGAATTGCGCCAGGCCAGCGTATCGCTCGCCGGATTTTGGATTCAGGATTGGGTCGGCATACGCGTCACCTCGGCGGGCCAACAGTTATGGTGGGACTGGCGGCTCAACGAGAATTATTATCCGCAATGGCGTGAGCTGGTCGCCGATCTGGAAAAAGACGGCGCCCGCATGCTCATCTACATCAATCCCTTCCTTAGCAACGCCGCCGGCCATGATGCGCTGTTCGAGGAAGCGCAAGCAAACGGCTATCTGGTCAAGAAAGCAGACGGTTCGCCCTACCTCATCAAAAACACCGTTTTTTTTGCCGCGCTGATCGATCTCAGCAATCCGGCAACGCGGACCTGGATCAAGGGGATCATCAAGACCGAGTTTATCGGCAAGGCCGGCGCTTCCGGATGGATGGCGGACTTCGGCGAAGCTCTGCCGTTCGACGCCAAGCTCCACGGCAATGCGGACCCCGCCGTTTGGCACAACCGTTTTACCGAGGAATGGGCCAAGGTGCATCGCGAGGCCATCGAAGAAGCGGGCCGCTTTTTGCTCGGGCCCGATCTCCTGGTTGCGCCGGTGCTCGATCCCGGCGTGGATGCGCTCGACGTCTCTTTCCCTGTCCGCAGCGAATGGACCGACTTGTGGAGCGGCGCCGATGGGGGCTTGGAGCCACGTGCCGGCGCCGTTGTCAAAACCTGCCGTGTTCCTCCGCAAGGGCGCTGCGTCCGCCGTTGAAATCCTTGCCGGTTTGAAAGGCGCCGGTATCGCCTAGCGAGCGACGGAACCATGCCCCGGCCGCCCATCGGCAGCCGCCCGCGAAATATCCCGCTTTGGGCCGATTTTCCGTGCGCGACCAACGATTTTGCCCGGTCGCACCCGATCATTTTACCGCGAATTAACCAACCAGCCGCATCAATCATGCCGCGATTGCCACAAGGCCGGTCGATGGCTGCTTACGATTTCTCTATTCGTACCAAGCTTGCCATTTGGGCCGGTGTCGGCGTGCTGTTGGTGGCCGGAATGCTGGCCGAACAACAGTACGGCGACTACGCCGCCGGACGGCAACGGGTCGCCGCCGACAGCAAGCAGCTTGCCGCCATCGAAGCGCTGCGCGCCGCCGACGATTTACGCAGCATGCAGCTGGAGACGCGCGAAATTCGCCTCGCCATCGCGCCGAGCGAGATCGAGCGCGCGCTGAACAGATTGATCGCCGACGAGACGGCGGCGGCGGGGCACATCGAGATCGCGCTGGAGATCATCGACGATCCGGTCGACAAGGAACGGCTTGAGAGGCTCGCCGGGCTTGTCAAAGGCTATGTCGGCGTCGTCGGCGATCTCGCCGCCGCGGCGAAGGACTACGGCGACACGGTCGAGCAAATCAAACGCAGCGGCGAGCTCGGCAGCGCGATGAACGCGCTGATCGAGACGATGACCGTCGCCTTGATCGGAGCGGCCGAGCAACGCAAGGCGCAAGCCAATGCGGACATGCGGCACGTCAGCCGGATCAATCTCGGCATGGGCCTGTTCGTCATCCTAGTCCTTGGCGGCGTCGCCGTATTCGGCGCTGTAGCGATCAGCCGGCCGATCCGGCGCATCGGCGAAGTCCTGATGGAGCTCGCCGGCGGCAATAAGGACGTCAAAGTTCCCTATATCGGCCGCCGTGATGAAGTCGGCGACAACGCGCGCGCGGCGCAAACCTTCAAGGAGAAGCTGATCCGCATCGAGCAATTGGAGACCGCGGAGAAGGAAACGGCGCGGCGGACGGCCGAGCAGCGCCAAGCCGACATGCGCGCGCTCGCCAGCGCGTTTGAGACCACGGTGGCCAACGTCGTTCGCTCGGTTTCCGCGTCATCGACCGAGCTCGAGGCGGCTGCCCAAGGCTTGAGCGCCACCGCGGGAGCGACGCGGGATTTGTCGGGCAAAGTTTTGTCGGCATCCACGCGAGCTTCGGAAAACGTGCAGTCGGTCTCGTTCGCCACCGAGCGACTCATCGCGTCTCTCGGCGAAATCAGCCGGCAGGTGCAGGAATCGACGCGGATTGCGCTCGAAGCGGTGGCACAAGCGGAAAAGACCGACTCGCGGATCGCCGAGTTGACGCGGGCGGCCGGCCGCATCGGCGACGTCGTCAATCTGATCACGGCCATTGCCGAACAGACGAACCTGCTGGCGCTCAATGCCACGATCGAGGCGGCGCGTGCCGGCGACGCCGGGCGGGGTTTTGCCGTGGTTGCGCAGGAGGTCAAGGCACTCGCGGCGCAGACCTCGAAGGCGACCGAAGAAATCGGCGTGCAGATTGCCGGCGTGCAGGCGGCAACGCAGGACTCCGTCGTCATCATCAAGGAAATCGGCGCCACGATCGGGCGCATCTCGGAGATCGCGGCGGCGATCACTTCCGCCGTGGAGCAACAGGCAACGACGACGGCGCAGATCGCCGAAAACGTCCACGCCGCGGCCGGAAGCGCGGCGCACGTCGCCGCCAATATCGCCGAAGTCAACGACAGCGCCGCCGAAATAACCTCAGCGTCGGCGCAGGTTCTCACCTCCGCGCAAACGCTCTCCCAGGACGGCAGCCGCCTTGCGGCGGAGATGGAAAAGTTTCTCGCCGCAGTCTGCGCGGCGTGAACAGCACAGGTTCGTAGGATGGGTTGAGCCAACGGGTCCGGCCCGAAGTGGTCGGCCCGATGACAAGCTCAGCGAAACCCACATCGGACTAGTTCCGGAGGCGACGGGTTTCACTTCGTTCAACCCATCCTACAGGTTGACGCCCTTGCGGCGTGTCGCTGCCCTTCGCTATGTTGAGCGGGGTAAGCGGGCGTAGTTCAGTGGTAGAACGACAGCTTCCCAAGCTGTATGTCGTGGGTTCGATTCCCATCGCCCGCTCCAGGGTCCGGAAAAGGGGTCCGAAAGTCGACAAAAAACGTCGTTAAGGGAAGTGCCATGAATCAGCCAAGTGAACGGCGAAGTCGATGGAGCTGGTGGTACCTGCTCTTCCTCGTCCAATTCGTCGCGGTCCTGTGGCCGCCATTTTACAACACGGTGGAGCCGTCCTGGATCGGCATGCCGTTCTTCTATTGGTATCAGCTTTTTTTCGTGATCGTCGGGGCCGTTCTCACGGCCATTGTGTATTTCGCCACCGACGATTAGCGGCACCGCGCGTCGACAAACCAAGAAACCGCAGGGAAACAAGATCAAATAAATCGGGGGGATGCCGTGCAGGACGTGAACTGGACCGCACTGATCATATTCATCCTGCTGTTCGGGTTTATCACCTGGCTGGGGTTCCTCGCCGCCCATTGGCGCAAGGGCGACCTCGATCAGCTGCACGAATGGGGCCTGGGCGGGCGGCGCTTCGGCACTGTTATCACCTGGTTTTTGGTCGGCGGCGACCTTTACACGGCCTATACCTTTATCGCCGTCCCGGCACTCGCCTTCGGCGCCGGCGCCATCGCGTTCTTCGCGGTGCCCTACACGATCATGATCTATCCGATCTTGTTTCTGGTCTTCCCGCGGATTTGGTATGTTTGCCGCAAGCACAATTACATCACGGCGGCCGATTTCGTGCGCGGCCGCTTCGGCAATCGATGGCTCGCGCTTGCGGTGGCGGTCACCGGCATCGTCGCCACCATGCCCTACATCGCCTTGCAACTGGTCGGCTTGCAGGTCGTCATCGGCGGCATGGGCGTTTCCGGCAGCGGCTACACCGCCGACCTGCCGCTGATCATCGCCTTCGTCATTCTCGCGGCGTTCACCTATTCGAGCGGCCTGCGCGCGCCGGCATCGATCGCGATCGTCAAGGATATTTTGATTTACATCACGGCGTTCGCCGCGGTGATTGTCGTTCCGATCCAGCTGGGCGGTTTCGGCAAAATCTTTGCCGCGGTGCCGCCGGCGAAACTCTTGCTGGCGACGCCGGGAGCCAACAGCACCGGTGCCTACGGCGTCTACGCGACGCTGGCGCTGGGATCGGCACTGGCGCTGTTCCTCTATCCGCATTCCATGACCGGCATCTTGAGCGCCAGCAGCGGGCATGCCATCCGGCGAAACGCCGCGATGCTGCCGGGCTACTCGTTCATGCTCGGTTTGCTGGCGCTGGTCGGCTTTTTCGCCATTGCCGCGGGGGTCGGCGGCCTTCCGGAATACGCGGCGGGCTTCAAGCAGTTCGGCAACAATTTTGCGGTGCCGGCGCTGTACCTGCACACCTTCCCGTCATGGTTCGTCGGCATCGCCTTCGCCGCGATCGGTATCGGCGCGCTGGTGCCGGCGGCGATCATGTCGATCGCGGCGGCCAACCTCTACACCCGCAACATCCATCGCGAATTCATCAACCAAAATCCGACCGACAAGCAGGAAGCGCAGATGGCGAAATGGGTGTCGCTGATCGTCAAGCTCGGCGCGCTTGTTTTCATCCTCCTTGTTCCGACAAAATATGCCATCGAGCTGCAACTCCTCGGCGGGGTCTGGATCATCCAGACGCTACCGACCGTGATGCTCGGCGCCTTTACCCGCCGGTTCAACGACTGGGCGTTGCTCATCGGCTGGGCCGTCGGCACGGCCGTCGGCACGACGATGGCCGTCGCGGTGAATTATGCGTCTTCATACCCGGTGACCTTCGCGGGCTACATGATACCGGGCTACATCGCCTTCTATACCGTGGTGCTCAACCTCGTCATCGCGATCGTGCTGACGCCGTTGTTCAATGCAGCGGGCGGCAAGCGCATCGACGAGACCGTAGCGGCGGATTATCACTCCTGAACCGTGGCCGGAATTCCGCTCGTTCGAGACTATAGCCGCGTGACGCGGACGTGGAGCAGCGCCGAGCGGCCGCCGCGGACTTCCTTGGCGCAACGCGCGATCGCGGCCGGCACTTCGGCCGGATCGCTGATCTTCTCTCCATAGGCGCCGAACGCCTCGCCGACCTTGGTGAACTCGGCTTTCGTCGCGAGTTCAGCCTCGAATTCGTTGGCGGAATGCGCGTCGCCCTTGGGGAAAACGCGCAGCGTCGATTGCTTCACCGCCGACCAGCCGGAATTGTCGAGCACAATGGAAAAAATCGGCAGGCCGTATTGCTGCGAGACCGCAAAGACCGAGCACGGATTGCAAAAGTAAAAGCTGCCGTCGCCCGCTATCTGCACCATCATCCGGTCCGGCGCGGCAAGCTTGGCGCCGAGCGCCATGGCGCCCGACCAACCGAGCCCAGCACCGTTGGTGTTGAACGCTGTGTTGGGCTGCCGGCGCGGGATCTGCAGCAGCACGGCAGGCGTGTTGGTGACCGCTTCGTTGAAAATGATGTCCTCGTCGTCGAGCACCTTGCCGAGCTCGGCCATCAGGTAATGCGGGTTGATCGCGCCGGATTTGCCCTTATCCGCCGCAAGTTTGGCGGCGTGTTCACGCCGCGCCGCGCCCGCGGCTTGCAGGCGTTGCACGCGCGCCGCGGCGGCGGCTTTAAAACGCGGCGTTGCTTTAGCCTTTAGCTCGATCAGCAACTGATCGAGGATGCGGCCGCTGTTGCCCTGCATGCGCAAGTGTCCCGGGAACGTCCACATCGGCGAGCCAAGCTTGAGGACATCGACGTCGATATGGGCCCAGAACGCTTTCTCGTTCAGTTGCACCTCGGCGGGGAACCACGGCACTTCGACGTCCACGAGCATGCCGAAATCGGCATCGGGCAACGAGTCATCAGGCGAAAAGCCGGCAAAGCACGGGCTCTCGTATGAGATGTTGCTTTTCGAGTTCGCTTCGAACACGGCAATGCCGGCGAATTGCGCAACCTCGTCGATCTTCTGCGCGCCAAGAGCGTCGAGGCCGCCATAGCCGGTGATCAGGATCGGATTTTCGGCCGCGAGCAACCGATCGGCGAGCGCGGCGATGAGCTTCGGATCGGCGCCGCCACCCGCCGCCGCCCCGTATTGCTCGCCGGGATAACGGCGAACCTCATCCACGTCCCAGTGCGCGGTGAGCGTCTCGCGCTGCATCATCAGATAGACCGGCCCGCGCGGCTCGCTCTGCATGATGGAATAGGCGCGCTGCAGCGCCTCCTTGACGACGACGCCGGAAGGCAGCGTCCACTCCCATTTCAGATAGGGCCTCACCAGGCTTGCCTGATCGAACGGCTCCTGCACGAAATGCACGTGCGTGTCGCGCGTGCCGACCAGTTGCCCATGCGAGGTGTAGGGCGCCTTGCCGGCCATCAGCAGCACCGGCAGCCGGCTGCGGAAAAGATTGTGCATGGCGTTCGCCGCGTTGGCGGTGCCGACATCGACATGCACGAGGACGCCCTGGCCGCGGCCGGTGACCAACGCATAACCTCCGGCCATGTGGGCGGCGGTGTTCTCGTGCGGGCAACGCACGACTTTCGGCATCGCCTCGCCGCGCGCGCGGCGATGCGCCATCTCCTCGATGATCGGTGCGTGGTCGGTGCCGAGATTACAGAAGAGATAATCGATGCCGACCTCTTTCAGGCCTTCGAGCAGGTAATACGCGGTTGAGAAATCGGTGACGTTGGTTTTTCGCGCAACTGACGTGTCCATGAATCCGGCCGATCGTTCCCTGGGTCCAGCGCGCTTACTATAGCATCATCATGGCGTTGCGCGCCTATCCGCCCTCGCTTGGCGAGCCCGCCCGCCGCCAGCGCGGCAGCCCCTTCAAGGCAGAGTTCCCTCAGCAAAAAAAGCGGCTGCGGACGCGATTGAACAAGGGACTTTCCGAACTCTCGCCACAATGGCAAAGGATGGTCGGCGGAACGGGGAAAGGACTTAAAGCATGAAATGGCAGGCAGCCTTGGTCGGCGCGCTCGCGTCGGCTCTCGTCACCACCATGGCGTTTGCGGACGTGCGTGTGACCAACGATCCGGGAGGCGAAATAACCGCCTATCTTCGCAAGTTCCACGAGATGCGCGCCTCCGGCGAGCGCCTTATCATCGACGGGCCGTGCCTGTCGGCGTGCACGTTGTTCACCGCCTTCATCCCGCGCGACCATGTTTGCATTACTGGACGGGCGATTCTCGGGTTCCACGCCGCCTCCTATTACGATGACGCCCGGCGTTCGCTGGTGCCGACGCGTGCCGGCACGCGGCTGGTGATGCGGATCTACCCGCCGCAGATTCGGAGCTGGATCGAGCGGCACGGCGGTCTGACCCCACAGATCATCGCGCTTCGCGGCCGCGAACTTGCCGCGCTCTACAACACCTGCCGCTAAACAAGGCGCGTCTCAAGCGGTTGTCGGCAGCCGCGTTCCGGCCTATCTACCGGATGCCCCACCCTTCCCTCCCCCGCGCGCGGGGAAGGGAAGGGAAGGGTGGGGAGGGGGAAATGCACGAGACTGTCGCACCACGCCTGATGTCGCGGCCGCTTATTCTGGCCGGCGCAGCGATTATAATTGCGCTCGCAGGCACCCTCTGGCTCTGGGCCCATTACGGCGTGGCCGTGTTCTTCGAGACCATCCGCGTCGGCTTTATTACCTGCTTCGGCTGACGGAGGCCGGTGTGAGCTTGCGAATACGACCCTCCCGTGCCTTGCCGGTCCTGGCCGCGTTCCTCTGCGGGCTGGTTTTGGTCTTCGCCGCCATCGTGCACATCACCGGACGCTCGCTGTCGCCGATCGGACCGGCGATCGCCGCCGTCGGCGGCCCTTTCCACCTGGAGGATCAAAACGGCAAGCCGGTGAGCGATCAAGACCTCAAGGGACAGCCGTTCCTGGTCTTTTTCGGCTACACCCACTGCCCCGACATCTGCCCGACGACGCTGTTCGAGATTTCCGAGGTCATCAAGAAGCTTGGCAACGACGCCGGCCGCACCGGCGCCATCTTCATCACCGTCGATCCGGAGCGTGACACACCGGCGGCGCTTAAGGATTACCTGTCGAACTTCGACCCGCATTTGCGCGGGCTGACCGGCGATCCGGCGGCGGTCGCGGCGGCGATCAAGGCCTATCGGGTCTACGCCAAGAAGGTTCCGCTTAAGGACGGCGATTACACGATGGACCACACTGCCGTGGTCTACCTCATGGACAAGGACGGCCACTTCGTCGCGCCATTCAACTTGAAGCAAACGCCCGAAGCGGCGGCCGAGCAATTGCGCCGCTATCTCTGATGACACTCCCCAGGCGAAACTACCTGCCGATCCCGGCTCTGCGAACAGCCCTGCCGTCGTAGCGGCCAAGCTCCATGAGCGGGCCGCCCGCTCTCTTCATGATGCTTATCGGTCCGATGGGGGGCGAAGGGCGCAGGCTTTGCCCGCTGCGCAGGCCCGCGCCGGAAATCCGCGAACTTTTCGCCAGCCCATGCTCGGTCTTTTCCCAGCGCTGCGGGTCGTAAAGCAGCTGGAACAGCGCGCGCCAGGCGGCGAGCGAGAGCAGGAACCAATAGAGCGGCGTCAACACCAGCACCCAGGCGTGCGCAAGGAGCCGGCGCCGCCTTAGCCCGATCACATCGATCGCAATCGTCGACGCGTAACCGCCGAGAAGGCTACCGCCTGCCGACAATTTGTCCGGGTCGCATTTTTGCCACCGACGGCGGCTTGATCTCCTATGGCATCGATTGGGCCGAGTTGCTTCGTGACGCGGCGACGTACGCCGACCGAATACTCCGTGGTGCGAAGCCGAGCGAGCTTCCGGCTCAGCTACCGACCAAGTTCGAACTGATTATCAACCTTAAGACCGCGAAGGCGCTCAGGCTGACCATCCCGCAGTCAATGCTGCTGCTCGCCGACGAGGTGATCGAATGAGGGCACGGTGACTTCCGATGTTGGCCCTTAGCGTCACTTCGCTGCGCCGAACAATAATGTCGCTATTGGAGTAACAACGGACGTTGATCGGCACGGGTACTGAATGCATCGGTCGTGAATGACCCGAAGGAGACTCTCCTGGCCACCAATTATTGCATTGCAAGAGCAACAACACAGTTGTTCATTCGATCACCTCGTCGGCGGTAGCGAGCAGGGTCTGCGGCACGGTGAGGCCGAGCGTCTTGGCGGTCTTGAGGTTGATGACCAACTCGAACTTGGTCGGTTCTTGCACCGGAAGATCGGCCGGGTTCGCGCCCTTGATAATGCGGTCCACGTAATCGGCGGACCGGCGGAATACGTCCGCCGTATCCGGCCCGTACACCATGAGCCCGCCTTCGACCGCGAACTGCCGGTAGCCCGAGACGGCCGGCAGCCGGTTTTTTCCGGCAGCTGCGCGATCTGATTAATGTGGCCGATATTGAACACGTCGGGCCCGATTATCAGGCTGCTGCCGGGCTTTTGAGCCAGAGCGTCGATTGCCGTTTCCATCTCCGTGGGAGTATCGACGGGCGTTAGCACCAGTTCGGTCACAGCCAGTCGGCGCGTGGTTCCGATCTCATGCAGAAAATTGGGGTAGAAAGGGGCGGTGCTTGGATTGAACAGCAGCGCGGCTCGGGTGATGCCCGGCGCCATATCCTTGAGCAGTCCCACCCATTTTCCGATCATCTCCGGGTTGGTGAAGGTGAAGCCGGTGACGTTGCCGCCCGGATGCGACAGACTTTTCGCGAAGCCTTGGCCGACCGGATCGTTCACCAGGGCGAAAACGATCGGGATGGAGCTGGTGATCTTCTTCAGTGCCTCGATCACCGGCGAGCTGTTGGCGAGGATCACGTTGGGCGCGAGCGCGACCAGTTCCTCCGCATATTGGCGAATGAGTTCGATCTTGCCGTCCGCCCACCGGTATTCGATATGGACGTTCTGGCCGTCCTTCCAGCGGAGGTCCGCGAATCCCTGCCGGAATGCCGCGATGCGCGCCTGGTTGTCAGGGTCGCCTTCGCGGCCCGGCATCAGCACTCCGACCTTGGGCATCCCGCCGGCCCGTTGAGCACGCGCCGCGAGCGGCCAAGTAGCCGCTGTGCTACCGAGCGCGGCGATGAATTGCCGTCTTCCAATGTCAAATGCCAATTAACCCATCCCCAATGCGGTCATGCGGACCGGAATGCTGGGAAAATAACACGCCCCTAAACCGGGGTCTGTGACTTACTTCACAGTCACGGGGAGAGCTAGCGCACTTCCGCCTGTGGCCCAAGCGGACGTGCAACACTCACCGCCGATCAATGTCTGATTGCGGGGGTAAAGCCTTCGAAGGCGACAAGCCTGGTTGCTTTTCTGTATTGCGAAATGACGCAAATAGCCCGACGCCGACATGAGCAGCCCCTTGGCGGTGATGCGCGGTACGGTTCTGGCTCTGGGGATGTAGTATACGTCAACCATGCCCGGCGCGGAGAGGAAGTTCACGAGGCGGCGGGAATTCTTTGTGCCGTTCGGGCGCAGTAGCCGTCTGGCCGCGCGCCGTCGGCGGCATCAGCTCACAATCAACCAGCGATCTGTGTCCCTGTGTGATCAGGCTAGCAACAAGGAGTAGTCCATGAGACGCCGAGATGTCGTTAAATTGCTTGCCGGGGCCGCGATCGGGGCGCCCTACCGCGTCGCCGCGCAGACCGCCAAGACCTATCGCCTTGCGATGCTCACCTCTGGGCCGGCGTTCCCCGCGGAGAGCCCACCTGTGAAGATCCTTCTGGGAACCCTGGCGGAGCATAGCTACAAGCTCGGCCAAAACCTGGAATTCCAGTCGTACGGTGCGGATGCGCAACTTACGCGGTTGCCGCAATTGGCGCGCGATATTGCCGCAAGCAAAGCGGACGCTGTAGTCGTTGCCGGCTGGCCGCCGGCCAATGCGATGAAGGTCACCGGCGTTCCGACGGTCGTCGCCCTTGGCGCGGGCGATCCGGTGGCAACCGGCCTGGCCGCCAGTTTGGCGCGGCCGGGAGGCAATGTGACCGGCATATCGGACAACGCCACGACACTGAGCACCAAGCGGCTTGAATTGCTCAAGCAGGCGGTGCCGAACATTCGCAAGGTTGCGATGCTGTGGAACAAGGACGACCTCGGCATGACGCTGCGCTATAAGGCGTCGGCGGACGCCGCCAAATCTCTCAGCACCGTTGTTCTGCCGCTAGGCGTACGCGAGCCGGACGACTTCGCCGAAGCGTTTGTCACAATGGATCGCGAACAGCCTGACGCAATCCTCATGGTTTCTGACGCGCTCACCATCCTTAATCGTAAGCGCGTGTTCAGCTACGCCGTCGCCCATCGCCTGCCGGCAATCTACGAATCCGATTCGTTTGTGCGCGACGGCGGCTTGATGTCCTATGGAGCCGATTCAAAGGAATCCTTGGGACGCGCTGCCGCCCTGGTCGACCGGATTTTCAAGGGCGCCAAGCCTGCCGATTTGCCATTCGAAGAACCGACACACTATCTGTTCGTGGTCAACCTAAAGACTGCCAAATCGATTGGCCTGGAACTACCACCGAACTTGCTCGCGCTCGCCGACGAGGTGATCGAATGAGACGAAAATGTTAAGATGATCTAATGTTAAGATGATCTCATGAAGGCGGATACAGATTATGGCAGCGAGCGCCCGATGACAGAGCGCATCGGCGGCGCTCCGGCGGCCGGCGCCTCGATCGTGCGCAGCCGGCTGTTCATCAAATACGTCGTCCTGTTTGTCGCTGTGGTCAGCGTTGCGCTCATCGCCAATGCCGTGTTCGACGTTTACTTCTCGTACCAGGAACAGAAAACGTCGCTCGTCCGCATTCAGCGCGAGCAGGCGGAAGCCGCCGCCGGCAAGATCGGGCAATTCATCAGCGAGATCGAAAGCCAAGTCGGCTGGACCACGCAGCTGCCGTGGTCCGCCAGCACGCTGGAACAGCGTCGCTTCGACGCGTTGCGGCTGTTACGGCAGGTCCCAGCCATCACCGAACTCGCGGAGATCGACTCAACCGGTCACGAGCAATTGCGGGTGTCGCGGCTCGCCATGGAGGTGGTCGGCAGCGGCAACGACGTCTCCAAGGATCCGGCTTTTACCGAGGCCGTGGCGCACAAAGTCTATTACGGGCCGGTCTATTTCCGCCGCGAATCCGAGCCGTACATGACGCTGTCGCTTTCGGGAACGCGGCGCGATACCGGCGTGAGCATCGCCCAGGTCAACCTGAAACTCATCTGGGACGTCCTCTCCAAGATCAAATTCGCCGGGCACGGCCGTGCCTATGTGGTCGACGCCGGCGGCCGATTGATCGCCCACCCCGACATCAGCCTGGTCCTGCGCAATACCGATATGTCGCAGCTTGCACAGGTGCGCAATGCGCGCGCCGCGGTTGCCGGCAATACCGGCGAGCAAGTGCAAGAGGCCGCGGACATCGAGGGCCACATGGTGCTCACCGCCTCGGCACAGGTCGCCCCGCTCGGCTGGTTCGTCTTTGTTGAAACGCCGATCGAAGAGGCCTACGCGCCGCTCTATGCCGCGATCCAACGCACCGGGCTCGTGCTGCTCGGCGCGCTCGCGCTCGCCTTCGGTGCTGGCCTGTTCCTCGCCCGGCGCATGGTGGTGCCGATCCAGGCGTTGCGCGCGGGCGCGGCGCGCATCGGATCAGGCGACCTCGGCCAGCGCATCGCGATCAAGACCGGCGACGAGGTCGAGGCGCTGGCCGATCAGTTCAACGACATGGCCGGACGGCTGCAGGAGTCCTACGCCGACCTGGAGCAAAAAGTCGAGCTGCGTACCCATGAACTGACCGAATCGCTCGAGCAACAGACCGCGACGGCCGATGTGCTGCGCGTCATCAGCTCGTCGCCGGACGATTTGAAACCAGTTTTTGACGCCATACTGGCGAACGCGGTGCGCATCTGCGGGGCCCGGTTCGGGAATATGTCGCTAGCCGACGGTGAAGGCTTGCGCATGGTCGCCATGCACAATGCCCCACCCGAGTTCGAGGAACTTCGAAAAGGCAATCCGGTCATTCCCTTGGACCGATCGCCGCTTGGCCGCCTGTTTCGCACTAAGGAGGTCGTGAACATCGGTGATCTCCAGGCCGACGAGATTTACGCCAACTCGGCCCTGGTCAAGGTCGCAGGCGCGCATGCCGCGCTGTGTGTCCCGATGCTCAAAGAGGACGAGCTGGTGGGCGCTCTCGTTATCTACCGCATGGAGCCATCGCCGTTCACCGACAAACAAGTCGAGCTGTTGACGAACTTTGCGAGGCAGGCCGTCATCGCCGTCGAGAACGCCCGGCTGCTCAGCGAGCTGCGGCAGCGCACCGACGAGCTTGGCCGGTCGATCGGTGAGCTGCGGGCGCTCGGCGAGATCAGCCAAGCCGTCAATTCGACGCTCGACCTCGAAACCGTTCTCTCGACCATCGTCGCCAAGGCGGTGCAGCTCTCTAACACCGACGCCGGCGCTATTTACGTGTTCGACCAGGCGGACCGCGAATTTCATTTGCGCGCCACCTACGGGATGGACCGGGAGCTGATCGACGCGCTGTCGCGCCAGCACATCGGCCTCGACGAGACGAACGTCACAATGGTCCTGGCGCAACGCGAGCCGATCCAGGTTGCCGACTTGCGGGCAGAGACCCCCAACCCGATCAACGAGATCACCATTCGCGCCGGTTTCCGCGCGAGGTTGACGGCGCCGCTGTTCCGGGGCGACGATATCGTCGGCCTGCTCGCGGTCCGCCGCCGCACGCCCGGCGCCTTCCCACAGAACACCGTCGACCTGGTCAAGACGTTCGCGGCGCAATCGGTATTGGCCATTCAGAACGCGCGGCTGTTCCACGAGATCGAGGACAAGCGCCGGGAGCTCGAAGTGGCGGGCCAGCATAAATCGCAGTTCCTCGCCAATATGAGCCACGAGCTGCGCACGCCGCTCAACGCCATTATCGGTTATAGCGAAATTCTCCAGGAAGAGGTGGTCGATCCCGGCCAAGAAAATCTTGTCCGCGATCTCAAGAAGATCGAAGGCGCGGGCCGACATCTGCTCAGCCTGATCAACGACATTCTCGATCTGTCGAAGGTCGAAGCCGGCAAGATGGATGTCTTTCTCGAAGACGTGGATATCGTGCCGCTGCTCGAAGAGGTGCGTACGCTTATCGCTCCACTGGCCGAGAAGAACGGCAACATGCTCGAGCTGCAGCCGGCCGAAAACCTCGGCAGCATGCGTACCGACCGCACCAAGCTCAAGCAAAGCCTGCTCAATATCCTGAGCAACGCCAGCAAATTTACGGAGAACGGCCGGTTGACCCTGGTGGCCGAGCGCTTCGAGACCGATCGGCCGATGGTGCGGTTTGCCATCACCGATACCGGCATCGGCATGACCGAGGAACAACTCGGCCGGCTGTTCCAGGCGTTCAGCCAGGCGGACGCGTCGACGACCAAAAAATATGGCGGTACCGGCCTTGGCTTGGCGATTTCCCGCCAGTTCTGCCAGCTCCTCGGCGGCGATATTACGGTTGCGAGCCGGCCCGGTGAAGGTTCGACATTCACGATCACGCTACCGGCCCGAAGCGACGCGCCGGCGCAAATCAAGCGTGCCGATGCCCCTCGCATTGCGGCGGAGGTGAACAATACCCCCACGGTGCTGATCGTCGACGATGATGCAGCGGCACGCGACCTGCTGACCGCGAGCTTGAAAGACGCTGGATACCGGCTTGTGCATGCCGCGAGCGGAGCCGAAGCTCTCGATCTGGCGCGAACGATCCGGCCGGACGCCATCACGCTCGACGTGATGATGCCCAAGCCCGACGGCTGGGATGTGCTGACCGCGCTCAAGGCCGACTCCGAACTCTGCGACATTCCGGTGATCATGGTCACGGTCGCGCCGGAGCGCGGCATCGGCCTTTCGCTCGGTGCCGTCGACGTCTTGACCAAGCCGGTCGATCGGGCGCGGCTGACGGCGCTTATTCATCGTCTTGTCCGGCGCGAAGGTCCGGTTCTGATCGTTGAGGACGACGCCGATACCCGCGAGATGATGCGGCAGACGATCGAGAAACTGGGCATGGCGGCTGCGGAAACAGCCAACGGCCGCCGCGCGCTAGCGTGGCTCGGCGAGCACCCGCCGCCGGCCATGATCTTGCTCGACTTGATGATGCCGGAAATGGACGGCTTCGAATTCCTTGATGCCATCGCCGGCCGGGCGGATTGGCGCGACATCCCGGTCGTCGTTGTCACCGCCAAGCAGCTCAGGACGGCCGAACGCGAGCGTCTGCTGCGGCAAGCACGCAATGTTATGGAAAAGGCCTCGACGACGAGGGTCGAGATCGCGGCGGCCGTCAGCGAGGCGGTGCGGCGCCGACCGGCGCGGGCCGTGACAGAAGCAAAATAGAATGAGCCGCATGGGCAGGAGTGATGTTAATGGCCAAGGTTTTATTGGTTGAAGACAACGAAATGAACCGCGACATGCTGTCTCGTCGCCTCATTCGTCGCGGCTTCGAAGTGGTCTTCGCGGTGAACGGCAAGGAAGGCGTCGACCTTGCGCGCAGCGAAAAGCCCGACATCATCCTGATGGACATGAGCCTACCCGTCATGGACGGCTGGGAGGCAACTCGATGCGTCAAGGCCGACGCCGCCACCCGCGGCGTGCCGGTGATCGGGCTTACGGCGCACGCCATGAGCGGCGACCGCGAAAAGGCGATCGAGGCCGGATGCGACGATTACGATACCAAGCCGGTGGAGATCGATCGCCTGGTCGGCAAGATCGAGCGGCTTCTTGGCGCAGCGAAAGGCTAGCCGCTGGCGGCACGTAAGGAGGGGTTTTGTCAACGATCGTGCTGGACGAGCGCCTGAGCCGGGCCCTGACAGCGTTCCTGCGCCAGGAAGTGCAGGCGCCGGCGACCGCCATCACCGATTTTCTCGATATTATCATCGAGGATGCACGCGGCTCTCAGCCCGAGAGCATGCTTGCCGATCTCAACCGGATGCGCAGCGCGAGCGTGCAGTTGAACGCGTTCGTGAAGAGTCTCATCCAAGATTCGTTGACCGACAGGCAGAAGGACGAGACGCTGGAAGCTTTCCACCGGCGGCTCCGTCACGATTTGCGGACGCCGCTCAACGCCATCAAGGGCTACAGCGAGCTTCTCATCGAGGACATGGATGCCGACGGCGCGCATCCGCTACGCGGCGATCTCACCAAGCTCAAGGAGTCCGCCGACCAGCTTCTCGGCCAGATCGACGCCATGGCTGCGCTGGCGCGCCGGGGCGACGCAGAAACAACCGACAGCGGCAGCCAAGCGCTTAAGCTTGATCTCGTCGCCGACGTGCTGCGGACCGTCAAGCCGCTGCCCGCGGACGGCGTGCGCGCGGCCGCGTACTCGAGCCGCATCCTCGTCGTCGACGACAATGCCTCCAATCGCGACGTGCTTGAGCGACGGCTGGTGCGCGAGGGGCATCGCGTCGTGTGCGCGGCGAATGGCGCGTCCGCATTGGAGCTCATCGTCCGGCAAGAGTTCGATCTCATCCTGCTAGACCTCATCATGCCGGAAATGAGCGGCTTCGAAGTGTTGCGCCGACTCAAGGCGGCTGAGCATACCCGTCATATTCCGGTCATCGTGATTTCGGCGCTCGACGAACTGGACAGCGTGGTGCGTTGTATCGAAGCCGGCGCCGAGGACTATCTAACCAAACCGTTCAATCCGATCTTGTTGAGCGCGCGGATCGGCGCCTCACTAGAGAAGAAGTGGCTGCGCGACCGGGAAAAGAAATTCGTCGCCGACCTGGAACAGGAAAAAGCGCGGTCGGAGACCTTGCTCCTGAATATCCTGCCGCAAAGCATCGTCAATCGTATGCGCAACGGCGAAATGGTGATCGCCGACCGGGTCGCGGAGGCGACAATTTTGTTCTGCGATCTCGTTGGCTTCACGGCGCTGAGCCAGGAATTGGCCGCTGACCGGATCATCGACTTCCTCAGCAAGATTTTCTCGGCTTTCGACCAGCTGGCCGCGGAATTCGGCGTCGAGAAGATCAAGACCATCGGCGACGCCTACATGGTCGCCGCCGGGATTCCGGAAGCGCAACCCGACCATGCCGAGCGCATCGCCGCGGTTGCGCCGCGCATGCTCGATGCCGTGGCCGCCATTGCGGAGGCGACGCATCTCACGCTTGCGGCGCGCATCGGCATCCATACCGGCCCGATCACTGCCGGGGTCATCGGCACGCACAAGTTTGTCTACGATGTGTGGGGCGACACAGTGAATACCGCGAGCCGCATGGAATCTCAATCGCTGCCTGGCCGCATTCAGGTCTCGGCGGCGACGCGAGCCGCACTTGGCGATCGTTTCAAGCTCGAAAGACGCGGAATCATCGAGGTCAAGGGCAAGGGAATGATGGAAACCTATTTCTTGAGCGTCGATGACACTTGCGCTCGCCGCGCCGTCCCGCGACACTGTTAAAAATGTTAGATAGGCCAATGTGGGCTATTGGACCCTAAGCGGACGCGCCGTTCCGCGACAGCCGAGGCAGCTTTCGGGGGCAAAGCGGACTCTCCAAAGCAACGTGGACCAAGTGGTTGGCGGTGTAGGGATCGAACCTACGACCTCTCGCGCGTGAAGCGAACGCTCTCCCGCTGAGCTACCGCCCTTTACCTGCTGATCGCCTCGCTCCAAAGCGTCCCGTGTGAAGGATTCTCGATACTTAGCCAGTTCAATGGGTTACTGCGGCTGAAAACGGCTTTCCACGGATTCTCCAACGCGAGTTCGACGTTCCCATCGGGCAGCAATTTCCGCTTCTCTAATCGGCCGTTTGGGGTCAAGCGCTTTCAGACTATCCGCCGCTGCAGTGTCGATGTCACTCACGGGCTCGTGCTTCTCTTCGGAATCGGCACCAAGGCCCTTCCATCATGGGATT
>JBEKGX010000023.1:0-65582 GCA_050012575.1 Xanthobacteraceae bacterium
GCCAAGATCGATCCCTTCCTCGCCGAGATCGGTCGTGTAGACGTTGAAGCTCTCGGATTTGAGCATCAACTCGATGGATTGCGCCGTGGCGCTATCGTCTTCGATCAGCAATACGCGCATGCCAGTCCCCTTCTTCGCCGCGCGGGCCTAAGATCGGCGCGCCCCTGGGCGGCCCCCGACAAACGCCTTGGGACAAACTGATTCGAGACTGTAAACGCAGTATGGTTAACAAAACCTGATTCCCTTACGCAAGCATTCCATCGGCAAATTCGAGCGAATCGCCTTAAGATGTTGCCAGAGAGTGGTTTTCTTGCCACGCAGGCGCTCACGTTTCAGGTTAAGTTTCGGCGCTAACCGACTCTTTAGACTCGCCCCTCGGTTACCGCCGAGGCGAGCTGCCTTTTCCCAAGGACGACGCAATGATTAACGTCCCGGGTAAATACGCCGTTAAGACGGGCCCATAGGAGGTAACCATCGGCTCCCGGCGAAGAGCCGCGCCGTGAAAACGGCCGCCTCGGAAACCGAACGCTAACGTTATCAGCGCACAATTGCGTTTCGGGGCGTCGTGCGGCGGGGTTCGACCGGCGCCATGGTGCCGTGGCTTCGGGGAGTAGCAGTAGATGAAGTCCCGTGAGACGCTCATTCGCCTGAAGAAGTTTCAGGTCGACGAGAAACGGCGCAAGGTCGCGCAAATCGAGACGATGATCGCCGAGTTCGAGCGCATGGCGGCCGATCTGGAGCGGGAAATCCGGGTCGAGCAGGATCGCGCCGGCATCCACGATCCGGGGCATTTTGCCTATCCGACCTACGCCAAAGCCGCGATCGCGCGGCGTGAGAACCTCAATCGCTCGGCCGATGAATTACGGACCCAACTCGAGGACGCCAAACTGGCGCTCGGCGACGCCTTCGATGAGCTTAAGAAGGTCGAATTGCTCGACGAGCGCGACCAGATGCGCGAGCGCGAGGCCGAAAACCCTGCCGAGCAGACCGAGATCGACGCCAGTGCCCTGATGCCCGTGCGGGGCGGCGCTTCAGCCTGATATCCACGTCCCGTCATCCTGAGGCGCTCGCCGACGCAGTCGGCGAGCCTCGAAGGGCGGGGACCGGCCCGAGCGCTTCGGCCAGCATCCTTCGAGGCCCGCGCGGAGCTTGTCATCGGGCCGGCCACTTCGGGCCGGACCCATTGGCGCGGGCACCTCAGGATGACGATTGCTGAGCAAGTCTTCCCTGCTGCCGCGTCCATTCAGCCCTCCTTTCGCTCTCGACGAGCGCCCGCTTCCGCGGCGATAATCGGATGCCGCGTAAGGGTCCCGAGGCAATAGCCGTGGATACCCAAGGCCGGGGGCAGTGATGTTGATGCAAGCAGACCTGGTTGGGCTGCTTGCAGCCGTCGCCGAGGGCGATGTTGCCGCATTTGAACAACTCTACGAGGCCACCCGCGCGAAACTGTACGGGGTGCTCCTCCGTATCTTGGGCAGGCCCGAATTGGCCGATGAGGTCATGCAGGAAACCTACCTCAAGGTATGGAAGATGGCCGCCAAGTTCGATCCCACCGTCGCCAGCCCCATCACCTGGATGGTGGCGATCGCACGCAATCGGGCCATCGACATCGTGCGCAAGAAAGGCGAACTCTCGATCGAGGACGAACCGGAGGCGATGGAGGTGGCGGCCGAGACACCGGCGCCGCTGGCGCGCCGCGAGATGACGGAGGAGCTTAAGCGGCTTCTCTCCTGCCTCGGCAAGCTCGACCCGGAAAAGCAGCGCATCGTGCTGCTCGCCTATTACAGCGGCTGGAGCCGCGATCAACTCGCTAGGAAGCTCGACATTCCCGTGAACACAATCAAGACTTGGTTGCGTCGCAGCTTGGTCGAGATCCGTGAATGTATGGGAATGTGAAGGAGGAGCTTGGGCAGCTATGTTTGACGAGGACCGGGACACGCTAGCCGCCGAATATGTGCTCGGTACGCTCTCTGCCGAGGAGCGCGAGCACGCCGAGGCGTTGCGGTCGTTCGATCCTGGGTTCGAGGCGGCCGTGCGCCAGTGGGAGCGCCGGCTCGGCGAGCTCAACGTCATGGTGGAAGCGGTCGAGCCGCCGCCGCAGTTATGGGGCAAGATCAAAGGCGAGGTTACAACCGCCGAACCGGCCGGCGAGCCTGCGTTGCCGCGCGATCTCGACGAGCCGTCGCCCGTCGCCGCGCTCACCGCCGATCTTGTGACGATAGAAGCCGTTGCGGAAGCGCCGATTCATCCGGCCGAAACGGCAGCTGAGACGCCCGCCGGCGCGGCTCCGTCCGCGTGGCCGACGCCCGAGCCGAGAACAATCGAGCGCAGCGCCGATGTGATTTATCTGGCGGATCGGGTGAAGCGCTGGCGGAGTATGACGCTCGGCTTCGGCGCGCTGGCCGCGCTGTTGGCGCTTTACATCGCGGTCTGGCAAACCGCGCCCGATCTTATTCCGCCGCAACTCCGCCCGGCCGGCACAAACATGATGGCGCGGTCGGACGGTCAGGCGCGCATACAACAAGATCAGTTGGTAGCCGTGCTTCAGCAAGGGCCGATGGCGCCGGCGTTCCTGCTCACGCTCGACACGCAGCACCGGACGTTGTTCGCGCGCCGGGTTTCGGCCACGCCGGAAGCGGGTAAGAGCTACGAGCTGTGGCTGATTTCGAGCGACCTTGGCGCTCCACATTCGCTTGGAATCGTCGGCACTGATGAATTCACGCAACGCGCGCTGCCGGCCAATTACGACGTCACTACGCTGCGGGCAGCGACCTACGCGGTTTCGCTCGAGCCGGCGGGTGGCTCAAAAAGCGGCGCGCCGACCGGGCCGGTGCTGTTCACCGGCAAGGCGATCGAATCGATGCCGGCATCGCCACCGAAGCCGGCAACGCCGAGGACGTGACGCCAGTAGCTTAATGGATTGCCGGCAAGTGGCCGCTGACGGCTGTCGGCTGGCCGGCCTTGACCAGCGGCGCCGTGCCCAAATCGACATTGCTGACACGGGCGAAAATGCCAACCGCCGCGACCACAATCGCGCACAGAAGGCCAATGACCACGATCTTCAGATGGGTGCGGCGATCCGCGCTATACATCGAATGATTCATGGCGTCCTACCGGTTATTCGCCGCGATCGTGACGGTCGGGCAAAAGGTTCACTCAGCTCGATTACATACGTGCGAGCGGTTGCCCCTAAAACGCGGGTTCACTGAAGCTTGAACAACCGTGATAACGAGTGAACCGGCTTTTGGTTCCGGGTTACCGCCGCTGGAGGGTGGCCGCGACGGACGCATACGACGTGAGGGGTCGCGTCCGCGGGTGGAACCTCCCCGGCAAAATGTGCCGGGTAATATGGTCGTCGGGGGATAAGGCGAATCGCGTCAGGGGCGATTTCCCCGCCGCCAAGGGTACCACGAGGGACGATGTCCGGGATTTTTCGTCTTGCTTTGCTTGTCGCCGCGCTTGCCGGTGGCTTTGCGCTTGCCGCCTCGGCGGCTTTCGCCGACGGCATTGCGCCGGGCCTGTGGCGCATCGTCAGCCGCACCGAGACCGGCGGTGTGATCGGTCCGCCGCACGAGAGTTCGCGCTGCTTTACGGCTGAGCAGGCGCAGGATGTGGCGACGACCTTCGCGCCACCCGCCGGCGCGGCGAATTCCAGTTGCACGCCGGTCGAGCACAGCCTCAACGGCCAAAAGCTCACCTGGCGGATCACGTGCAAAGGCCAGACCGACATGGAACAGACCGGCGAATTTACCTTCGACACCCCGCAGCATTATACGGCGACGATGCGGACGCGGGCGGCCGTGTCGGGAAAGACCATGATCGACTCTCAGGATATGCTCGAGGGCCAATGGGTCTCGGAGTGCCGGTAAGGTCGCGCGGTAATAGCATAACATTTCATTTGATCGTATTTTGTGGCGGTTGTTCGAGCGAGGTGCAGCATGCATTCGCATTCCATCGCGTCATGGAAGCACGATCACGCCTTTCTCGGCCAGCATCACGGCGAGCATGAGCGGCGCACCTGGAGCGTTGTGGCGCTGACCGCGGTGATGATGGTCGTGGAGATCGTCGGCGGCTCGATGTTCGGGTCATTGGCGCTGGTCGCCGACGGCTGGCACATGGGCACTCACGTCGCCGCATTGGCGATCGCCGGGCTTGCTTATCTGTTCGCACGCCGGCACGCCGACGACGCGCGCTTTTCGCTCGGCACCGGCAAGTTCGGCGAGCTCGCCGCGTTCGCCAGCGCGATCATCCTCGGCATGATCGCGCTCGGCATCGGCTACGAGTCGGTGTTGCGGCTCGTCCATCCCGTCACCATCCATTTTCGCGAGGCGATTCCGATCGCCGCGCTGGGTCTGTGCGTCAATCTCGCCAGCGCCTGGCTCCTGCGCGAGACGCATGATCATGGTCACGACCATGGCGTGCACGACGACGGCGCACACGACCACAGCGCACACGAGCATGCGGCGCATCGGCACGACACCAATTACCGCGCCGCCTACGTGCATGTGCTGGCCGACGCGTTGACCTCGGTGCTGACGATTGCCGGCCTGTCGGCGGCCTGGGCGTTCGGCTGGAATTTCATGGATCCGGTGGTCGGGCTCGTCGGCATGATGGTGATCGGCTCGTGGGTGCTGAGCCTCGTTCGCACCGCCGGCTGCGTGCTGCTCGACACCGTGCCCGATGCGGAGCTTGCGCAAGCGATCCGCCAGCGCATCGAGACCGGCGGCGACCGAGTGACCGATTTGCACCTGTGGCAGCTAGGCCCCGGGCATGCCGCGGTCGTGGCGTCGGTCGTCTCCGATGCGCCCCAGCCGCCGGAGGTTTACAAGCAACGCCTTGAAGATCTCGCGGGCCTGTCGCACGTGACCATCGAGGTCAACGCGTGTCCGCATTGAGGCACACGATCTTCACAGCACTCATCGCGGCGCTCGGCGTACATGCGGCACTGGCGCAGGACAGGCCGGCGCGATTCGTCGGTGCCGCCACGATAGTGCCCGGGCTGATCGTCGACATGCGCTATTCCGGATCGCACAATTTCGTCGGTCGGCCGATCGACGGCTACGAAGCGCCGCACTGCCTGCTCACCGATGCCGCGGCCGCGGCGCTTGCCGATGTGGCGCGCGACCTTGCCCCGCGCGGGCTCGTGCTCAAGGTGTTCGACTGCTACCGGCCGACGCGGGCGGTGGCGAATTTCGTGCGCTGGGCGCGCGATATCGGGGACGTCGCCGGCAAAAGGGAGTTTTATCCCGAGATCGACAAACGCACGCTGTTTGCGGACGGTTATATTTCCTCGCGCTCCGGCCATTCGCGCGGCTCGACGCTCGATCTGACGCTCGCCGGCGCCGACGGCCGCGAACTCGATATGGGCACGCCGTTCGATTTCTTCAGCCCGCGCTCATGGCCCGCCGCGGCTAGCGTCAGCGGCGAAGCGAAAGCCAATCGCGCCTTGCTTGCCGCAGCGATGCGACGTCGCGGCTATCGCCCTTACGACAGGGAATGGTGGCACTTCACGCTGTCGCGCGAGCCGTTCCCCGACACCTATTTCGATTTTCCGGTGCGGTGAGGAAGCCGCCTCCAAATTCCTCCCTTGTCATTGCCGGGCTCGACCCGGCAATCCAACTTTCTTATCCATTCAAGATGGATCACCGGGTCAAGCCCGGTGATGACGCCGGAGTAGTGGGCGAGGCCGCAGTCACAATCCCAGATAAAATTTCTTGATCAAATCGTTGTTGTTGAGCTCGTCCATGGAGCGGCCTTCGAAGGCGATCTTGCCGTGCACGATGATGTAGCCGCGATTGGCGATGCGGATGGCCTGGGTGAAATTCTGCTCCGCCATCAGCACCGTTAGACTGTAGCGTGCTTTCATCTCGGCGATGGCGTCGATGGTGCGGCTGACCAGGATCGGCGCCAGGCCGACCGAGGGTTCGTCGACCAGCAGGATCTTCGGCGCCAGCATCAAAGCGCGGCCGAGCGCCAGCATCTGCTGCTCGCCGCCCGACATGCTGCCGGCAAGTTGGGCGCGGCGCTCGGCGAGCCGCGGGAAGGTTTCGAAGCAAATCTCCAGATTTCGCGCGAGCTCCCGCCGCGCGGTGCGGCGGAACGCGCCAAGCAGCAGGTTCTCCTCCACCGTCAATTTGGGAAACAGCCGGCGGCCCTCGGGAACAAGCGCAATGCCGAGATCGACGATCTGCTCGGTAGTGCGGCCGACGAGATCGTGATGGACGCCGTCGATCTCGGCGATGATCGATCCCGCACTCGGCCGCACGATTCCCATGATGCACTTCATGAGCGTCGATTTGCCGTTGCCGTTGGTGCCCAGCAGCACCACGGTCTCGCCGGCGCCGATATTGAGCGTGACGTCATCGATCACGCGCACCGCGCCATAGGCGGCGTGAATGCCGGTGATGGTGAGTTTACTGACCAAGATAAGCCCGCTCCACTTCCGGATCGCGCACCACCTCGTTCGGCGCGCCGTCGGCGATCTTGCGCCCGGAGACCAGCACGACGAGGCGCTGCGAGAAGCTCATCACCGCGCGCATGATGTGCTCGATGAGGATGATGGTGACGCCTTGTCCGTTCAGGCGATTGAGCAACGTCAGGATTTCCTCGACCTCCGAGTGGGTGAGCCCGGCCATGGATTCGTCGGCGATCAGCAGCTTCGGCTCCGCCGCCATCGCACGCGCCAGTTCGAGCTTGCGCATCTCGACTTGAGTGAGGTCGCGCGGTAGGTGCCGCGCCTTGGCCTCGAGACCCACTTCGCGCAGGAGGTCGGTGCATCGCTCCTCGATATCGTGCGCGGCGCGGCGCGCGCCGCCGCGCGCCGCCACGGTGTAGAGGAGCGGAATACGCAAATTGTCGATGAGGCTGAGACTGGCAAACGGCCGCGGCAGCTGAAAGGTGCGGGCGAGTCCGCGGCGGGTGCGTTGATGCGCGGTCGAGCCGTCGAGCAAATGACCGTCGAAATGCACCGAGCCCGCCTCGTTGTGCAGCGTGCCGCAGATGCAATTGACCAGCGTACTCTTGCCGGAGCCGTTGGGGCCGATGAGGCCGACGCGCTCGCCCGGCTGCACCGAGAGCGAGATGCTCTCCAATGCGACGAAGCCGCCGAAGCGCTTGTTGAGGTTACTGACGTCGAGCAGCACGGTCATGGCGCAGGTTCCGGCGCATCGGCTTCGACACGGTGGCGGCCGACCGGGCCGACCGGCTTGTGCCGGATGTATTTGCGCACCAACCCGATAATGCCGTTCGGCGCTGCGATCACGAAGCCGACCAGCAGAAAACCGACGATCAAGAGATTGACCGCGGACGAGATCGTCACGGTGGCGATCTGCTGCAACGAGCCAAGCAGGATGGCGCCAATGAGCGGACCCACCCAGCCCGTGGTGCCGCCGATCAGCGGCATGGCGATCGAGTTGACGGCATATTCGAGGCCGAACGCCGAGGTGGGCTGGAGAAAGCCGATGTAGTACGGAAATGGCGCGCCCGCCATTCCCATCAGTCCCCCGGAAATGGTCGTGGCGATCAGCTTCAACCGCAGCGTCGGCACGCCGGAGGCTTCCGCCGCCAATTCGTCATCGCGAATGGTGGCGAAGCCATAGCCGAGCCGCGAGCGCTCGATCAGCCGCGCCACCGTGATCGCCCCGACCGCGAGCAGCATCATGATCAGGAAAAGGTATTTAATGTAGCTGCCGAACGGAGCGATCGATTCAGGCCGCACGATATAGGCGCCGCGCGATCCGCCGACATAGTCCCAGTTGACGATCAAGGTCTGCAAGACGACGGCGAGCGCCAGCGTCGCGATGGCAAAGAAGGCCCCGCGCAGCCGCAGCGTCAGATAGCCCATGCCGAAGCCGACGATTCCGGAAACCACGCCGCCGAACACGACATCCACCGGAATCGGCATCGGATGCAGCCGGTGCATGGCGACGGTCGAATAAGCGCCGAGCGCGAAGAACGCGGCCGAGCCGAAGTTCACATAGCCGCAATAGCCGCCGAGGATGTTCCAGGCGGTGGCGAGCACGACGTATTGCAGCACGACGTAACCGGCGAAGAAATAATAGTCGTTGCCGAGCGCAAGCGCGGCGGCGAACACGGCGCCGCCGACGACAAGGCAAATGACGAAGAAAATGTTCGAGCGCACGTTTCAGCGTCCCAACAGGCCGGCCGGCCGCACCGCCAGCGTCAACAGCAAAAATCCAAACGACACCGCGGGCGCCCAGGAGGGACCGTAGAAGGTCGCGGTCAAACTCTCGAAGATGCCGATCAGCATGGCGGCGATCAGCGTTCCCGGCAGGCTGCCCATGCCGCCGAGCACGCAGATCGCGAATACGCGGCCGATATATTCGCGTCCGACCGACGGCTCGACCGGCTGGATGATGATGAGGAAGGCGCCGGCGAGCGAGGCGGTGGCGATCGAAATGCCGAAGGCGATGCGCTTGATACGCACGGGATCGACCCCCATGAGCTTGAGCGCCAGCTGATCCTGCGCCACCGCCATGATGGCGCGGCCGACAAAGCTGCGCGTGAGGATGAGCTGCAACACCGCGATCATCAACAGCGACACCAGGCAGGGGACCAGGATGCGCAGCGGAATGTCGAGACCGGCGAAGTGCCAGGTCGGACCGATATAGCGCGCCTCGACATAGCGGTAGTCGACGCCGAAATAGAGCACGAGCATCACTTCGGTGATGAACAGCAGGCCGAAGAAGAAGGCCAGCCCGCGCATCGATTCCTGGCCGCGCTTCTCGAACGAGACATAGTAGATCTGATAAATGCCGGCGCCGAGCACATAGAACGCCGGCATCGCAACGATAGCTGTGAGGATCGGATCGAGACCGAACGTCGCGTTGATGATGTAGGCGATGTAGGAGCCGAGGATGATGAAGGCGGGGTGGGCGATATTGACGATGTCGAGGATGCCGAACGATATCGTGATGCCGGCCGTTACCGCGGCGTAGAACGCGCCAATTAGGATACCCGAGACGATGGCATTGACGAGAAGATCGAACGAAAAGATCATTCCTCAGCCCTGCGCGCCCGCATACCGTGCCGGCTTCTTCACCTAAAAAAGCTGCTGTCGAGCGCGCTCAGAGCCGGACAAGCTCTACGCCGCGGCGCGCACCTTATCGGGAATGGCAAGCGGCCTGGTCGCTCGTCTTGTCCAGCATTGTCAGGGCCATGGCGTTCCTCCGGGGATTTTCGGCACTGTATAGAAAACGCCCGGCTATTGGCAAATAGTCTCGGCAAATTGCAAGGTGTTGGCATGTCGCGACGCCGCGCCCAAAAAAGCGGCCAAGGCCGTGCCCAAAGGCGCGTCTTGGTCATCGGCGGCTCGATGAGCGGGCTTTTGGCCGCCACCATGCTGCATCGGCGCGGCTGGGCGGTCGACGTCTTCGAGCGTGTCGAGAACGAGCTTGCCGGCCGCGGCGCCGGGATCGTGGCCCAAACCGAGCTGATCGCGCGGCTGACCGCGCTGGGCCTCGACGTGCGCGATCTCGGCGTGGAGATCGCGACGCGTCAATTGCTCGACCGCGACGGCCACGTGGCCGGCACGATCGCATGTCCGCAGGTGTTGACCGCCTGGGAGCGCGCTTACCGCCTGCTGCGCGATGCGTTCCCTGCGGAGTGCTATCACCGCGGGCGCGGGCTCAAGACATTCGTGCAAGGCGATCGCGGCGTCAGCGCTCATTTCAGCGACGGCGGCACGGCGGACGGCGACGTGCTTATCGGCGCCGACGGGCTACGCTCGAGCGTGCGGCAGCAATGCCTTCCCGCCGTCGCGCCGCTCTATGCCGGCTACGTGGCCTGGCGCGCGCTGATCCCGGAAAGCGCGCTGCCGGAAGCCATCCATCGCGGCGTGTTCGAAGCGATGACTTTCTGCCTGCCGCCCGGCGAACAGTTTCTCGGTTACCCGGTGCCCGGCCCCGACAACGATCTGCGGCCGGGTCACCGCCGTTACAACATCATCTGGTACCGCCCGGCGGACGAAGCGCGTGAGCTTCCCCGGCTCCTGACCGACGAGAGCGGCTTCGTCCACACCATCTCGATCCCGCCGCCGCTCATCCGCCGCGATGCCATCGCCGCTATGCGCGCGGCTGCCGAGCAGTTACTGGCGCCGCAATTGCGCGAGATCGTGCGCCTGATCGACGAACCAATCTTGCAGCCGATCTACGATCTGGCCAGTCCGCGGCTCGCCTTCGGGCGCGTCGCCATATTAGGCGACGCCGCGTTCGTGGCGCGGCCGCATGTGGCGGCCGGCGTGTCCAAGGCGGCCGACGATGCGGTGGCGCTCGCGGCGGCGCTGGATGCCGACGACGTTGAAGAGGGGCTCCGCCGCTACGAGGCCGAGCGGCTGCCGGAGGGCCATCGCATCATCGAGCGCGCGCGGCACCTCGGTGCTTATTTGCAGGCGACGCAAAGCGCCGAGGAGCGCGCCCGCTCGGCGCGCCACGGTATTCCGCAAGCCGTGCTCGCCGAGACCGCGGTCTTGGATTTTTTGTACAGGTGAGCGGGGCTCGCCCGAATGGAGAAAAGCCACGTATCCGAAGGCGCACATGCCCTCACACGTGCTGGCCGCCATTGATGTGGATCTCGGCGCCGTTGACGTAGGAGGAAGCCTCCGTGCACAGCACGTAGATGATCTTGGCCACCTCGTCCGGCGTGCCGAGCCGATGCATGGGGATATTCTCGACGATCTTTTCCGTCCCCGGCGAAAGCATCGCGGTGTCGATCTCGCCCGGCGCGATGGCGTTGACGCGCACGCCGACCGCGCCGAAATCGGCCGCCATCTCGCGCGTGAGGGCGGCGAGCGCCGCCTTCGATGTCGCATAGGCCGCGCCGGCGAAGGGATGCACGCGCGAGCCCGCGATCGAGGTGACGTTGACGACCGAGCCCTTGGCGGCTTTGAGCTCATCGAGCAGTCCGCGCGCCAGCATGATCGGGGCAAAGAAATTAACCTGAAACACGTGGTGCCAATCGTCACCTGACGTGTCGATCGAGCCGAGCCGCGTGCCGCCCGCCGCCTTCGGCGAAATCGCCGCGTTGTTGACCAGCGCATGCAATTCGCCGTTAAGCCGCCCCTTGATTTCCGCGATCGCCGCGACGGTGTTCTCGCCGTCCGCGAGATCGACCTGGATATGATCTTCGGGGCCGGCTTCCCACGGACAATTCTCGGGAAACGGATGTCGCGAGCAAGTGAGCACGCGCCAGCCGGCGGCGGAAAAACGCTTGACGGTGGCGTGGCCGATACCGCGGCTCGCCCCGGTGAGGAGAAGTGTGCGGCGCGGCTGGTTGCTCGTTGGCATCTTTAGTTATCCGGTCACGGGTAAAGCCGCATCTTGCTCCACGGCGCCTGCGCATCGGCGCGGCGAAACGCGATGCGGTCGTGCAGCCGGAACGGCCGTTCTTGCCAAAACTCGATTTCCTGCGGCTTGACGCGATAGCCCGACCAATGCGGCGGCCGCGGCACCGCGCCAATGGCGAATTTCGCCGTGTAGCGCGCCACCGCCTTCTCGAATGCCAGGCGGCTTTCCAGCGCCGCGGACTGTTTGCTGGCCCAGGCGCCGATCTGCGCCATGCGCGAGCGCGTGGCGAAGTAGGTGTCCGCCTCTTCCGCCGAAACCGGTTCGACGTCGCCGCGCACGCGCACCTGGCGTTGCAGCGATTTCCAATAAAACGTCAGCGCCGCCTTCGGCGCGCCGGCCAGCTCATGACCCTTCACGCTGTCGAGGTTGGTGTAGAAGATGAAACCGCGCTCGTCGAAGCCCTTCAGCAGCACCATGCGCGCATTGGGCAGCCCGTCGGCACCGATTGTGGCGAGCGCCATGGCGTCGGGATTGACCGGCTCGGCGCGCTTGGCCTCGGCAAACCACGCCGAAAACAGGCGCAGCGGCTCGTCGGCTTCGGCGAAGTCACCGCCTGTTAACCATACCGGGTGTTCTATCGGCGCTGCGTCGGACATTCCGCGGGAGTCCTGAAAGGTGTTCGCGTGCGGCGATCGGGAAGTGCGCCGCCGGTCTCTATATAATGGAACCGGAGCGCTAAGCCTATGTTGGCCGCTGCATCGGCTGGCCGCCGTTGCCGCGCTGATCAGCGCGTTGGCGGCCGCGGGCTGCTCCTTCCGGCTCGACTCGATATTCCCCAAGGGCGAAGCGGACGTCGAGCACGCCGGCTCGACGGCCGCGGCTAATCGTCGGCCGGTCGATGCCGATTACAATGCGGCGCAATCGGAGGTGGACCTCGCCTATGCGCGCGCGGTCGCAGTCGACGCGCTGGCGCGCGGCGGCAGGGACATCAGCATCCCCTGGGAGAACCCGCATAGCGGCGCCGGCGGCAATATCACGCCTCTTGCCGCGGCTTATACCGAAGGGAATTCCACCTGCCGCGATTTCCTGGCGAGCTATGTGCGCGGCCAAACGCAGTCCTGGCTACAGGGCGAAGGCTGCCACACGGAGCACGGCCAGTGGGAAGTCAGGAGCCTAAAGCCGCTCAATCGGGGCTGACCGGGTTTTCCTCGCGGCCACGCGGCGCGTGCGTTGCATTGCGGGACGGTCGCGAAAGTCCCACATTGAAGCGCATGGGCGGGCGGGGCCGGCCCCGAAACTTAAGCGGAGTCCGTGGGGATGCGTGATCCCTATGAGGTGCTGAGTGTCGATCGCAAGGCCAGCGCAGGCGACATCAAGAGCGCCTTCCGGCGCCTGGCGAAAAAACTGCATCCCGACGCCAACAAGAACGATCCGAAGGCGGCGTCGCGCTTTGCCGAAATCAATGCCGCCTATGAGATCCTCGGCGAGGCGGACAAGCGCAAGGCGTTCGACCGCGGCGAGATCGACGCCGAAGGCAAGCCGCGATTCCGCGGCTTCGAGGGATACGGCGGCGGCGCCGGTGGCCCCGGCGGCCGCCCGGGCGGCTTTGCGCCGGAAAGCGAGTTCGAGACATTCAACTTCGGCCCCGAGGGCTTTACCCGCGGCACGAGGAGCGGCCGCGCCGGCGGCGGGGGCGGCGGAGGTTTCGGCGGCTTCGAGGACATCCTGCGAGAAGCGTTTGGCGGGGCGCGGCGCGGCGGAGCCGGCGCGGCATTCGAGCCGGAAGAGATCAGTGCCGGGGCGAACGTTACGGCTGCGCTGACCGTATCGCTGCCGGACGCGGCGCACGGCGTCACCCAGCGTCTGCGTCTGCCCTCCGGCAAGGATGTCGAAGTGAAAATTCCCGCCGGCATCGGCAACGGTCAGCAGATCCGGCTGCGCGGACAGGGCATGACGGGCCCGGGCGGAGCGGGCGATCTCTTGATCAGCGTCTCCATTGCGCCGCATCCGACCTTTACGCTCGAAGGCGCCGATATCCGGCTCGATCTGCCGGTGACGCTTTATGAGGCCGTGCTCGGCGCCAAAGTGCGCGTGCCCACGCTCGACCGGCCGGTGGAGATCGCGATCCCGGCCGGGACCAGCAGCGGGCGCACGTTCCGCCTCAAAGGCAAAGGTTTCCCAGCGAAGGCGGGGCGCGGCGATCTCCTCGCCACGGTCCGCGTCATGCTGCCCGAGAAAAGCGACCCCGAGCTCGAAGCGCTGATGAAGAAATGGCAGACCGAAAATCCCTATGATCCGCGCAGGGATTTGTGACTTTCCACTTCATCTCGCGCGCCCCCAAAGCTAGGTTGCACGCCAGGTTGCATGTCCGCGGCGATCAGCGTACGCACCAGCCGATGAACGGCAGCGTTTTCGCGTTCGACACGATATCGCATCCGGGCCGGCGCGAATGGCTCGTCATCGCGTTCGTCGCCGCGCTGACGCTTTTGTTTCTTCCGATGGTGGCGTGGAAGGTCGTCGGCCTCGGGCAAGGCGACGTGCAGGTGTTCTTTCGCGCCGGATGGGCGGTCTGGACCGGTTACCCGCTCTACGAAGTCACCGACCATCACGGCTGGACCTATCACTACCCGCCGACTTTCGCGTTGTTCATGGGGCCGTTCGCCAATCCGCTGCCGGGTCATCCGCAGCCATCCTGGGCGCTGCCATTCACCGCCTCGGTCGTGGTTTGGTACTTCATCAATGCGGCCTGCCTGCTGCTCGCTTTGCATGTTTGGGCCAACACGTTGGAGCGCTATCGGCCGATAGAGGCGCGGCCCGGATTCTTGCAAGGTCCGTGGCTCATTCGGCTCGCACCGCTTCTGGCGCTGCTGCCGTTCATCGGCGACGGCTTGGCGCGCGGACAGCCGGCGCCGGTCCTCCTCCTGCTGATCGTCCTTTTCTTCGCGCTCTACGTCGAAAACCGCTTGGCGGGGGCGGCCTTTGCTTTTGCGCTCGCCGTCACCATCAAGGTGTTTCCGCTTGTGCTTGCCATTTTTCCGTTGTTGCGGCGCGATTGGAAATTCATGGCCTGGGCCGCCGGATGGGGCATTATTCTCTTGGTCGGCTTGCCGACAATCTGCCTTGGACCGGCGGCGACGCTCGATCTCTATCGCACCATGTTCACCGAGCATCTCGGCGGCATCGTCAGCGGGTCGATGTCCCCCAAAATAGCCAGCGAAGTTTCCCCTGGGGGGTATTCGAGCATCGGCATCGGATCCGTGGTGGCGCGCGTCGCCGCCGGCGCGGCATTCTACTCCTCGCCGCTGCCCGGCTGGGCGTCGGCGCTTCAGTTGCTGTTCAACGCCATTGTCGTCGCCGCGGTCGCCATCCTCGGGCGCGGCGGCTTCTGGAATTTGCGCGGCGCGCAGCCCGCGGCCGGCTATCCGCTCCTGGTGGCCGGCTCCGTCCTGTTCGCCGCGATACCGCTGATGATCGCGTTTGCGGGGCCGCAATACGTCACTTGCGCGGTGCCGCTCATCGGCGTGCTCATGGTCGAGACATGGCGGCGCGCGGGCGAAGAGGTCGTCTCCGGCGCCATGATCGGGTGGGCGTTTTTTGCGTGGATGTCGATGATCGCGCTCGAAGTGCCGTGGAATTGGGTCAAGCTGATCGGGCCGATGACCTGGGCTTTGCTGCTGCTGGCGCCCCCGAGCCTGTCGCTGATCGGCAAAGTCTCCACGAAATCCGACGTGGCCCACACGGCGGGGCAACGCCTGGGTCAACGCGTCGCGGGTTAACGTAACGGTTCGTCCCCCGTTAAGCGCGCTTGATGGCGCCACCGGCCCTATGCCATAGGAGGCCGGACGCCGGGATCGTCGAGCGGGGTCGGAGAATGTCGGAAGTCTCGGGCCTCATGCGCGGCAAGCGCGGCCTGATCATAGGGGTCGCCAACCAGCGGTCGCTCGCTTGGGGCATCGCCAAGGCCTGCCGCTCGCACGGCGCCGAAGTCGCATTCACCTATCAGGGCGATGCGCTGCGGAAGCGCGTTGAGCCGTTGGCCCAAGAGGTCGGCGGCCTGGTTGTCGGCCATTGCGACGTGACCGAACCGGAGACCATCGACGCGGTTTTCGCGAAAGTGCAATCGGCCTGGGGCGCGATCGATTTCCTCGTCCACGCGATCGCTTTCTCCGACAGAGAACAGCTCAACGGACGCTACGTCGACACCACGCAGGACAATTTCACCAAGACCATGCTGGTCAGCTGCTATTCGTTCACGTCGATCGCGCAACGCGCCGAGAAGATGATGCCGAATGGCGGCTCCATGCTCACGCTCACCTATTACGGAGCGGAAAAATGGATGCCGCACTATAACGTGATGGGCATTGCCAAAGCCGCGCTGGAAGCGTCGGTCTGGTACCTCGCCGCCGATCTCGGCATGAAGAACATCCGCGTCAACGCCATTTCCTCGGGGCCGATCAAGACGCTAGCCGCCGCCGGCATCGCCGACCTGCGCTATATCTTCAAATGGAACGAATACAACGCGCCGCTGCGGCGCAATGTGACGATCGAGGATGTCGGCGATGCGGGCGTTTATCTTCTGTCCGATATGTCGCGTGGCGTCACCGGCGAAGTGCACCACGTCGATGCCGGCTATCACATCGTCGGCATGAAGCATCCGGACGCACCGGACATCGCCGTCGGCAAAGAGTGACGACCATCGCGGATTGTGGCCGCGCGGAATTGCCGGGCCGAATCAATTAGCTTACTTCGGCCGCGGGGGTCCGATTTCTCGTTTCGGGCATCCGGTACATCGGTTGATGGTTGTATTGGCGGGGCGGCGGTGAAGAAAAATTGCGTATGCGTCAGTGCTTTGCTTGCGTTCGTGGCGCTAAGTAGCGTCGGCGCAATGGCCGAAGAAATGACGACCGCGCCTGCGATCGTCATCACCGCACCGGCTTCCTTCCTGCAATGGACCGGGCTCTATATCGGCGCCAACGGCGGCTACGCATGGTCCCAATCCGGCGTGGCCTATAGCCCTAATGATCCCGCGGCGCAGGCCGGTACCTGCGGCGGTGTTGGCGGCGGCCGATGCATTCCCGCAGTCGATTTCGGCGTGCGCGGCCCGCTTGCCGGAGGCCAGGTTGGATTTAACTGGCAGATAAATTCGATGTGGATGACCGGCGTCGAGGCCGATTATCAATGGGCCCATTTCACCGGCACGGGCAGGTCGGCGTTTCATCTCGGCGACGTCGGCAATGCGACCATGATCGCCACACAATCGGTCACGTCGTTCGGGACATTGCGGGCGCGCATGGGGGTGATACCCATCGCTCCGCTGCTTTTGTATGGCACCGGTGGATTGGCCTTCGGGCAGGTCGGCGAGACCTTCAACACGCCGTCCCCGGGGGCCGGCACGCTCACCTCAGGTAGCTTTTCTTATGTCTGCGGCGCCGCCGGAACGACTTGCTTTGCCGGCTCACCGTCGAAAATGATGCTGGGATTTGCGGTTGGCGGCGGCGCCGAAATGGCGCTGACGACCCGTCTGACGTTGAAGACTGAAATTCTGTACGTCGATCTTGGCGTTCCGCGGGGAACGGTTGTTGCTCAAGCCGCGGCGCCCGGAACGTCGCCCGCTTCTTTCTCCGCAACGCTTGCGCCCGCCGGCTTCGTCGTGGCTCGCGGCGGCTTGAATTTTAGGTTCTAGAGCAGAATCCGGAAAAAGCCTGCCGCGGACTTGATCCGGGGCGGAGACCGGTTTTCCGAACGGATCGCGCTTCTCGAATTCACGAGCAAAAAACAGCAGCGGCCGGACTTTCGTCCAGCCGCTGTTACGAAACACCGCTCAAGGCGCCTCGCGAATCTAAAGAAGCTGACGGCGCGGCCTCGATACGAGACGCGCGCGACCGTCGTTACTTCTTCATCTTCTTCTTTTTCTTCGGCTTGCTAGCCATGGTTTACTTCCTTCTAAGCGTGATGAATGTACGGCAGGGTTGAGTTCAAGCTTCGCGGGCGTGTCTCGGTCCCTTTGCCCTCGCCCCCTTACCGCCGCAAACAATGCCATAACGGGCGTTTGCCCGCAATATAAAGTTGGCAAATAACCCTGATTTTTCCGTAGCTTAACGGATATTCAGCTTTTCATTAATCGGTGTTCAGCGAGATGAATGCGCAATGAACACCGCCGAAAAGCGCCCGCAAATAGGGATCGTGTTTGCCGGTCAAAACTTTGCGGGCACGGACGGATGTTATCGGGCCTGCGGCATGCGAACAGCGACGGCGGGATGCCGCGGCGCGAGGGCAAAGCCTCGGCGGGCGCGTCGATTTGACCCGCCGGACCTCACGGGCTACCAAGCCGACGCGTCTGCCGCAGGCAAATCGGCGCCATTGGGCGGCGTTTTAAGCGCACCAAGTTCTTCAAGCAAGTTCTTCAAGCATGTCATTCAACACATTCGGACATTCCTTCCGCGTGACCACCTTCGGCGAAAGCCACGGGCCCGCGCTCGGCTGCGTGGTCGACGGCTGCCCGCCGCGCATTGCGCTCGACGAAGCCGACATCCAGCCCTATCTGGATCGTCGCCGGCCCGGCCAGTCGCGCTTCACCACGCAGCGCCAGGAGCCGGACGCGATCAAGATCCTGTCCGGGGTGTTTTTAGACGAAGCGACCGCGCAGCAGGTCACCACAGGCGCGCCGATCGCGCTCCTCATCGACAACGTCGATCAGCGCGCCAAGGACTATGCCGATATCAAGGACAAATACCGGCCCGGTCACGCCGACTACACTTACGACGTCAAATACGGCTTGCGCGATTATCGCGGCGGCGGCCGCCAGTCCGCGCGCGAAACGGCGATGCGCGTGGCGGCCGGCGCCATTGCCCGCAAAGTCGTGCCCGGCTTGCAGGTGCGCGGTGCGCTGGTGCAGATGGGCGCGCAGCGGATCGATCGCGCGCGCTGGGACTGGGCCGAAATTGAGCGCAACCCGTTCTTTTGTCCCGACGCGCAGGCCGCAGGCCGCTTTGGCGAATATCTCGACGATGTGCGCAAGCGCGGCTCCTCGATCGGCGCAGTCATCGAGGTCGTGACCGAAGGCGTGCCGGCCGGTCTCGGCGCGCCGATTTACGGCAAGCTCGACGCCGATCTTGCCGCGGCGCTGATGAGCATCAACGCGGTGAAGGGCGTCGAGATCGGCGCCGGCTTCGCCGCCGCCGAGCTTTCCGGCGAGGAGAACGGCGACGAGATGCGCATGGGCAATGACGGCAAGCCGATCTTTCTTTCCAACAATGCCGGCGGCATCCTCGGCGGCATATCCACCGGCCAACCGCTGGTCGCGCGGTTCGCCGTAAAGCCGACCTCATCGATCCTCACACCGCGGCGCACCGTCGACCGCTACGGCCATGAGACCGAGATCGTGACCACCGGGCGCCACGATCCTTGCGTCGGCATCCGCGCGGTGCCGGTCGGCGAAGCCATGGTAGCCTGCGTGGTCGCCGATCATTATCTGCGCCATCGCGGCCAGGTCGGCGATGCGCCGGCATGGCCGTTTGCGCCGCCGCGACGCCGATAGCATGGTCGACGCTCACCAACGCATTCAGGCCGCGGTAACCGCGTTTGCGCGCGGCGAGCTGGTGATCGTCGCCGACGACGACGATCGCGAGAACGAGGGCGACCTGTTCGTCGCCGCCTCTTTGTGCACGCCCGAGAAGATGGCTTTCATCATCCGTCATACGTCGGGCATCGTCTGCGCGCCGCTTGCCCAGGAGCAGGCGCGGCGGCTTCATCTCGACCCGATGGTGGCGCGCAACGACGCCCCGCTCGGCACCGCGTTTACCGTTTCGGTCGACGTGCGCCACGGGCTCACTACCGGCATCTCCGCGGAGGAGCGCACCAACACCGTCCGCGCGCTTGCCAACGGCAATATGGGAGCGGCCGACTTCGTGCGGCCCGGCCATGTCTTTCCGCTGGTCGCCAAGGAAGGCGGCGTGCTCATGCGCTCGGGCCATACCGAGGCTTGCGTCGATCTTTGCCGGCTCGCCGGCTTGCCGGCGGTCGGCGTGCTCGCCGAGCTGATGAACGACGACGGCACGGTGATGCGCGGACCGCAGATCGCCGAGTTCGCCGCGCGTCACAAGCTGCAACGTGTCACCATCGCCGACCTGATCGCTTATCGTCAGGCGCGCGACAAGCTGATCGAGCGGGTCGGCGAGTTTCCCGTTGAATCCGAGATTGGAACGCTGGCCGGCTACGCTTTTCAGACGCCGTTCGATCCATTCTACCACATGGCATTCGTGCACGGCCGCATCGGCGAAGGCATGAACGTGCTGACGCGGCTGCATCGCGCCAATCTCATTCTGGACGTGTTCGGCGGGGCCAAGGCCATCCACAAGACGCTCGAGCGCTTCAAGGCCGAGGGTAGTGGAGTGCTGGTGGTGTTGCGCGACGGTGCCGCCGGCGTCCCGGTGATCGCCATTCCCAAATCGGAGGAAACCGCCTCGGGCGAGGCACGCAGCCGGCAATGGCGCGAGGTCGGTCTCGGCGCGCAGATCCTCAAGGATCTCGGCGTCACCTCGATCCGGCTCCTGACGTTCTCGCGCCATATGACCTATGTCGGCCTGTCCGGCTTCGGCATTGAAATCGTAGGCACTGAACCGGTCGATATTTAACGCCGCGCAGCGGCGCATGCGGATCGTTTAGGTACGCGGCAGAGCGGTTTCAACGCTCGCGAATGCCGTTCTGCCCTGCCGCCTTGACGCATCAGGGCGTAGAAAATGGTGGCTATAAAGCTGGGGGCGACGATTCCGGTACTGCAAATGCCAGGAGGTTTCGATGCCCAAATATGATCCGATCGACCGCGAGCGCCGCGCGCTCATCGGCGCCGGCGGCGCGCTGATCCTGGGCGCGGCCTTGTGGCCGGCACGAGCGTGGGCGCAAACCAATAACGGCGCCAAGCTGCACATCGGCGTCATCGGCTCCGGTCATATTGGCGGCACGATCGGCGGGCTTTGGGTCAAGGACGGCCACAAGGTCCTGTTCTCCTCGCGCCATCCCGAGGAGCTCAAGGACCTGGTGACGGAGCTGGGCGAGCTTGCCCAAGCCGGCACGGTCGAGCAGGCTATCGCCTTCGGCGACGTGGTCTTCATCGCCGTGCCGTATAAGGCACTGCCGCAGGTCGGCCAGGATTACGGCGCCGCGCTCAAGGGAAAGATCGTTGTCGACGCCTGCAATGCTACGCCGGCGCGTGACGGCGAGGCGCTTGCCGGCGAGGTCGAGAAGGACGGCATCGGCGTGACCTCGCAGAAATATCTGCCTGGCACGCGGCTCGTTCGCGCCTTCAATACAATGAACTACATGATCTTCGCGCGCCAGGCGCACCGCCCGGATCCGAAGCTCGCGATACCGATTGCCGGCGACGATCCGCAGGCGGTGCAAGTGACCGTTGGCCTCGTGCGCGACGCCGGCTTCGATCCGGTGGTGGTCGGCACGCTGAAGGACGCCAACCGCTTCCAGCGCGGCGCGCCGGGCTACGGTCAGGAAGTGACCACCGCCG
This sequence comes from Xanthobacteraceae bacterium, assembly GCA_050012575.1. Taxonomy (GTDB): domain Bacteria; phylum Pseudomonadota; class Alphaproteobacteria; order Rhizobiales; family Xanthobacteraceae; genus BOG-931. Next base: position 20,821 of record JBEKGX010000023.1, read on the forward strand.
AGCTGAGGCAGAAGCTGTCGCTGACGCCATGAAGGCGTTGCAGCGCGCGCTCGGCTGGGCGATGCCGGCGACGCCGCAGGAACGCGCGGCGGCCTTGTGGTCGTTCGCCTATTTCTTCGCGCTGCTGGCAGGATATTACGTATTGCGGCCGTTGCGCGATCAGATGGGCATCGCCGGCGGCGTGCGTAATCTGCCGTGGCTATTCACCGCCACCTTCGTGACGCTGATCGTCGCGCAGCCGGTTTACGGCGCGCTGGTGGCGAAGCTGCCGCGGGCGCGGTTCATCCCCGTCGTCTATCACTTCTTTGTCGCCAATCTCGTTCTGTTCTGGCTGCTGCTGACGCTCGGAATCGCGCCGACGATCGTCGCCCGCGTATTCTTCGTCTGGGTCAGCGTGTTCAACCTGTTTGCGGTCGCGGTATTCTGGTCGTTCATGGCCGACCTGTTCACCGCCGAGCAGGGCAAACGCCTTTTCGGCTTTATCGGCGCCGGCGGCACCGCCGGCGGACTTTTGGGTCCGGTCATCACCATCGGACTGTCGGTGCCGCTTGGCCCGGTCAATCTCTTGATCGCGGCGGCGGTGCTGCTGGAACTGGCGGTGTTCTGCGTCCACCGGCTCGAGCGCGCGGCCACTTTGCAACCGAACGCGCCGGCGGCTGTGAATGCCGAGCCGCGGCGCGTCGGCGGCAGCGCGTTCGCGGCGCTGCCCGAGCTTGTTCGCTCGCCGTATCTCATCGGCGTCGCCGCCTGGGTCAGCCTGCTGTCGTTCTGCGCGACGATTGTCTATTTCGAGCAGGCCAACATCGTATCGGCGACCGTGCACGGCGCCGGCGCGCAGACGCGCATCTTCGCCAGCATCGATCTGGCGGTCGGCCTGCTCAGTCTGGCGACGCAGGTGTTACTCACCGGCCAGGTGCTCAAGCGCTTCGGCACCGGCATCGCGGCCGGCGCGCTGCCCGGCGTCTATGTCGTGGGCTTCGCCGCGCTGTTTTTGGCTCCGACGCTTGCCGTCGTGATCGCGCTTCAGGTGGTGCAGCGTTGGATGAATTTCGCCATCGCCAATCCGGCGCGCCAGGTGTTCTTTACCGTGCTGGCGCGCGAGGAGAAGTACAAAGCCAAGAACCTGATCGACGTCGTGATCTATCGCGGCTCCGACGCCTTGTCCGGTTGGATATTCGACAGCTTGCAGGCGCTGGGTCTAAAACTCGGGGCGATCGCGCTGGTGGCGCTGCCGCTCGCGGCGGGCTGGCTGGTCCTGTCGGCGGCGCTGGGGCGTGTCCAGGAACGCCGTGCCGCTGTGATGGACGAAAAAGCCGCAATGCAAGGAGGACGCGCATGAACATACGCATCACGCGACGCGAATTTGCGATAGCGGCCGGCGCCGCCGGCGCGGCTGTGTTGGCGCCGCCGGCATCCGCGCAAACCTCCGCAATCCTCACGCGCGCCATTCCCGCTACCGGCGAACGCCTGCCTGCGGTCGGTCTCGGCACCGCGCAAGTCTTCGACGGCAACGACGAGGCGACCCGGCAGAAGGCTGTCGCGGTGCTTGCAGCACTGGTCGCCGGTGGCGGAAGCCTGGTCGACACGTCGTCGGTTTACGGCGATGCCGAGGCCGTGCTCGGCGAGGTGATGGGGCCGGCGGGCCTGCGCGAAAAACTCTTCATCGCCACCAAGCTCGAAGCGCCCGACGCCGCGGAGCTTAAACGCTCGCAGGCCCGGTTGAAGGCGGAAAAAATCGACCTGCTGCAATTCCACAATGTGCGCGACCCGCAGCAATCGCTCAAGCAGTTCAAGGACTGGAAGGCGCAAGGCGTCTGCCGCTACATCGGGATCACTTCGACGCGTCACGCGGATTTTGCCGCTATTGAAGCGGTGCTCGGGCGCGAGAAGCCGGATTTCGTGCAGATCGACTATTCGCTCGACGACCGCGAAGCCGAGAAGCGCATCCTGCCGCTCGCGGCCGAGGTCAAAGCCGGCGTGCTCACCGCGCTGCCGTTCGGCCGTGCGCGCCTGTTCCGCGCCGTGCACGGCAAGGAAATCCCCGATTGGGCGCGCGGCTTTGCCGACAGCTGGGGGCAGTTCTTCCTCAAATACCTGCTTGCCGACCCGCGGGTGACCGCGGTGATCCCCGGCACCGCCGACGCGGGACATATGACCGACAATATCGGCGCCATGCGCGGTGCGTTGCCCGATCCCGACCAGCGCAGGCAAATGGTCACGTTCGCCGACGCGCTGTAGTCTGTATCGGACAAACAGCCCAAAGATCGGGACAAGAGATCGGCAGATGGCGACGCTTACCAGCGGCCCGCGGCAGGTACGTTACGAGCTTGACGGTCCGGCGGAAGGGCCGGTCTGGGTACTGGTCAACGGCCTCACCCAATACATCAAAATCTGGGAGCCGTTTCGCGAAGCACTCGCCGGAAAGGGCTTCCGCGTCGCCACCTTCGACCTGCTTGGGCAGGGTAACTCCGACAAGCCGAGCCTGTTCATTGAGATGGACGATCAGGTGGCGGTGCTGCGCGACATCGTCGCTGAATTGGGGCGGGGCCCGGTTTTTTTGGGCGGCATCAGCTTCGGTGCCGTGATCGCGCTACGCTACGCCATCACTCATTCCGACAAGATCGCCGGCCTTGCGCCAATGAGCGCCTTTGCCGAGCTGTCGCCGCAACTTCTCATGCTTGGTCAGGCACTGCGCGCCGGACTGATCCTTGGCGGCACGAGCTACCTTCAGGATTTGCTGTTTCCGATGAACGTTTCAGACGCGTACATCACCGAGCGACTCGACAAGCTGGCGGACGCCAAGCGCAAAGGGTGGCTGGTCAACGACCTCTATGCGCTGCAAAACTTGATGGAGTCGTTCCTCGACTTCGAACCATTCACCGCGCAATTGCCCGCGATCCGGGTCCCGACGATGATTCTGAACGGCGAATTCGATTTCCTCACGCCGCGCAAGCTGCATGACTCGCTGCGCACGCACATCCCCGACAGCGCGCTGGTCATCGTCCCGCGCGTCTATCACGCGTTCACGCTGGAGAAGCCGGCATTGACCGCCGACCTGCTGGCCCGTTTTGCCGAAGACGTTATGGCTGGGCGCTGGCAGGGCAAGGGAAGCGTCTTGATCGCGCCGGAAGAGCCGGGCGGCGAAATCATTCCTTTCCCCGCCGGTTACGATCATTTGCGCGCGCTGCCGTTGCAGCCTAAGGCGCCGGCCGGCGTCCATGCTTCGATTGACGCACTCCGCGGTCCTCTATAGCCAATGGATAATTTCAGGCTAGTCTTCCGCAAGCAGCCCGTAAATTGAGAGAGCGGCGAATGCCCTGGCTGGAGTGCGACTCTCGACGGATCCATTACGAGTTGGCGGGTCCGCCGAGCGGCCCGGCATACGTGCTGGTAAACGGTCTGACGCAATATGTGAGGCTTTGGCACCCTTTTCGCGACGCCCTCGTGGCGAAGGGCTTTCAGGTCGCCAGCTTCGATATGCTGGGCCAAGGCCAGTCCGACAAGCCGTCGTTGTTCATTCATCAGGATGACCAGGTGGCGGTGCTCGGGCGCCTGATCGACAAACTGGGTGACCGGCCCATCTTTGTCGCCGGTATCAGCTTCGGCGGCGTGGTTGCGCTGCGCTACGCCATCGACCACGGCGACAGGATCGCCGGGCTCGTGCCGATGAGCAGCTTCGCCGAGATTCCGGCACAATTGTTTATGTTTGGCAGCGCCCTGCGCACCGCGTTGGTCCTGGGCGGCACGGCGTTCTTGCAGGATTTGCTGTTTCCGATGAATTTTTCCGGCGAATGGCTCCACTCCATGCAGCATCTGATTGATCTCGCCCGCCATCGCGGCTGGCTGGCGAACGATGTTTATGCCTTGCAGAATCTCATGGAATCGTTTCTCGAGTTCGAACCGCTGACCGAGCAATTACCGGCCATCCGCGTGCCGACCATGATCTTGACCGGCGAGTACGATTTCTTGACTCCTCGGCCGCTCCAGGAATCTTTACGCGCCAATATTCCCGACAGCGCGCTGGTCATCATTCCGCGCGCTTATCATGCGTTCACACTGGAAAAGCCCGTACTGACGGCCTACCTGGCGACGCGCTTTGCCGAGGACGTGATGGCCGGCCGGTGGCGCGGCAACGGAACGATCTGGGTCGCGCCTGAAAATGTAGGCGGCGAACTTGTCCCCTTTCCCGAGGGCTTCGATCACATGCGCGCAATTCCGGTGCGCACACAGGCGCCTGAACTTGCACCGCAGCAAAAGGCGACCGCGTCATGAAGCCGTTTCTCGGTCCGCTCGAAGACGGCCGCATACCGGCGCTGCAGCAGACCCGGGTGTCGGCATTTCTCATCTCGGCGCATGGCGCATTGACGCGCCAACTCGGCGTGGCGCTGCCGGTCAGTCTGCACCACGGCTGGCAAGTGGAGATGCATTCTCAATATTGCCGTGAGATGGAAATTCTCTCCCTGCTGGGGCGCGCGACGTCATGGGTTCTCGACCCCGCGCTCGGCTTTCTGCTCTGGCAGTGGGAAATGGCTTGGCTTCCCCACCCGATCTCGGGCGTGGCTGATCGGATGCAAGGTATGTTGATCGACCTCGCCGCATTCGGCCACGCGCTGCATGCCGTGATTCGCCCCGCGGCGCTATTGCCCGAAGGTTATCCGGACGACGATCCGTTTGCCCTGGCGTTGCGGCGTGTCGAATTTGAGAGCGGACGGTTGATGCAGGCGCAAATTTTGTTCCTTAAAGGTCCCCAGCTTCTTCCCGTGCGCGATGCCGTCGCGTCTGCGGTGGAGTGGCGCCACTCCCAGATTCGCGAGTTGTGGCAAAATATGCTGCACACCATGGAAATCGATATAAGCGGCAGACACAGTCTCGTGCCGGCGTACAAGCCGCCCGCGCCGCCAGTAGCGGCGATTGCAGCGCAGCCAAGCGTAGCGATCCGGGAGCCATGAACATCAACCCTGAAATTCAATCCGTTGCGGGCAATCATTCTCGCTCGCCCTACTTTTCGACCGAGCATGAGATGCTGCGTGCGCAGGTGCGCCGCTTCGTCGAGACCGAGATCAAGCCGCACGCCTTAGCTTGGGAAAGCGAAGGCTACGTGCCGCGCGAGGTGCTGCGCCGCATGGGCAGCCTCGGTTTCTTCGGCATCCGCTATCCGGCCCGCTACGGCGGCTCGGAGATGGACACGCTGGCTACGGTCGTGTTCGCCGAGGAATTGGGCCGCTCGACCTTCGGCGGGGTCGCCATTACCGCGCTCGTCCATACCGACATGGCCTCGGTGCACGTCTTCAACGCCGGCAGCGAAGCGCAAAAGGACAAGTGGATTCCGCGCATCGTTTCCGGCGAGGCTATCACGGCTGTCGCCGTGACCGAGCCTGATGCCGGCTCGGATGTGAAAGGCATTCGCACCGTCGCCCGCCGCGACGGAGATTCTTACGTCCTCGACGGCGCCAAGATGTTCATCACCAACGGCGTCCACGGCGATCTTATTTGCGTGGCGGCGAAGACCGATCGTTCGGGTCCGCCGAGTCGCGCCATCTCGATGTTCCTCGTCGAAAAGGGCACGCCGGGCTTTACCGTCAGCCGCGCGCTCGACAAGCACGGCTGGCGCTCGTCCGACACTGCCGAACTGCATTTCGAGGCCTGTCGCATTCCCGCCGAGAACCGGCTCGGCGAAGAGGGACGCGGCTTCCATGCGATCATGAGGAATTTCCAGAACGAGCGCACCGTCATCGGCGCCATGGCAATGGGCGAAGCGCAAGCCGCGATCGAGCTGACGCTCGAATACGTGCGTACCCGTAGAGCCTTCGGTGCCCCGCTATGGCAAAAGCAGGCGATCCGTCAGCGCTTGGCGATGCTTGCCGCCAAGGTCGAGGCCGGGCGGCAACTCGTCTATCACGCCGCCTGGCTCGACGCGAAAGGGATCGACGCCACCAAGGAAGTCTCGATGGTCAAGGCCTATTGCGGCGAACTCGTCAACGAAGTCATGTATGACTGCCTACAGTTTCACGGCGGCATGGGCTTCATGCGCGAGAGCACCATCGAGCGCATGGCGCGCGATGCGCGCGTGCAGGCGATCGGCGGCGGCGCCACCGAGGTCATGCTCGAAGAGGTGGCGAAGCGGCTGTAGCCGCCCCGGCTCGCGCGATTTTTGCGCCGGCTAGTGGGCGGACGCGCCGCCGCGGGACAAATGAAACGCCGGGTTGCCCGTCGGCCCGTTTTGATGGAAAATTGAGCAAGCTTAAAGCAAGGGAGGCTTGCCGATGGACATCGTCCCCTTGGGTCCGGGCTTCGCCGCCGAATTGCGCGGCGTGACGCTCGCCGACATCGCGGCGGATGACGCTTCATACAAAGCGGCGCGCGGGGCGTTCGAACAGCATTCGGTGCTGGTGCTGCGCGGCCAGGAGGTGACCGACGAAGGGCAGATCGCCTTCTCGCGTCGCTTCGGGCCGTTGGAAGTGACACCGGCCGCTTCTGAAGGGGCGGGCACCCATCTCGTGATCCTCTCGACCATCGACAAGGACGGCAACGTCGTGCCGGCGGACCATCGGCTGGCGTTGCGCAATAAAGCAAACCAGCTCTGGCATGCCGACTCGACGTTCAAAAGCGTTCCGGCTTTGGCTTCGGTGCTTTCGGGCCGGATCATGCCGGCGCAGGGCGGCGAGACCGAATACGTTTCCACCCGTCTCGCCTGGGAGCGGCTTCCTCCGGCGACACAGAAGCGAATCGAAAATTTATTCGCCTGGCACGATTACTCGCATTCGCGCGGCAAGATCGCGGCCAATATCGTCACCGGCGCGGAGCGCGCGGCGCTGCCGCCGCAATGCTGGCGCATGGTGTGGAAGAACCCGGTCAACGGCCGCGGCGCGCTTTACGTCGCTTCGCACGCTTATGCGATCGAAGGCATGGAGGGCGGCGCCGCGCAAAAGTTGCTCGCCGAACTGATCGAGGCCGCCACCGCGCCGGGGCTGAGCTACGAGCATGCCTGGCGCAACGGCGACGTGGTGATGTGGGACAATCGCGCCACGTTGCATCGCGGCCGGCCCTGGCCGGCGCATGAGGCGCGGGTGATGGTGCGCACCACGATCTCGGCGACCGATGCGGACGGGCTGCAAAGCGTGCGTCCGCCGTCACGCCAGGCGGCGGAGTAACGTATTCTTCGTCGTCATGCCCTCGCTTCGCTCGCCTATGTGCCGGGCATCCACGAATGGCCGGGACAAGCCCGGCCATGACGGCGCGGTAATTTACCCCTGATAAGTCCGATTAGGGATGGCAAAGCCGCAGCTTGAGCCATCGGTCACCTGCACGTCGTCCTCCCAGGGCAACCGGTATTCGCCGGCGACAAGATCGCGCATGAAGGTATAGGGGCAATCCTGCGCGCCGCCTTTGACGGCGACGTAGCCGCGATGGCCGAACTGGTAGATGTTGTTCTCCACGCCCCAGAGCCGGCGCGCCTCATCGGCGAGTTTCGGCCGCACCTCGGCGGTGATAATCTCGTCGGGCGCGCTGTTGCCGGTGACGAGCGGCACGCCGTCGAAATTGACGATCATGCCTTCGCCCATGGAATTGAACACGCCGTCGGTCCCGGCCATGCAGACATTGGCCGTGTACATCAGGTTGGAGAATGCATTGCTTTGGTTGCTGATGTGCCAGGCCTGCCGGATCGGAGCCGTGTAGCCGGCGGTGCGCAGCATGATGTTGGCGCCTTTGTAGGCGCACTCCCGCGCCATCTCCGGGAACATGCCGTCGTGGCAGATGATCAGCGCGACCTTGCTGCCGTTCGGCCCGTCGCAGACCGGAATGCCGAGGTTGCCCGGTTCCCACGGCTCGACCGGCACCCACGGATGCATCTTGCGGTAATAGAGCTTGATCTCGCCCTCATCGTCGATGATGAGGCCTGAGTTGTAAGGATTGCCCTCGGGGTTGCACTCCATGATGGAGAAGCAGCGCCAGATGCGGTTCTCGACGCAGGCCTTCTTGAAGCTCGTCACTTCCGGGCCGTCGAGCCGCGACATCAGCGCGGCGTCGGTGTCCATCGAGAGGCCGTGCAGCGAATATTCGGGAAAGACGACAAGGTCCATCGTCGACATTCCCTTGCGCGCCTTCTGCACCATCGCGCAAATCTTCTTGGTCTGTGCCGCGAGATCGCTCTTGGTCGCGATCGTCGGGAGTTGCAGCTGAACGAGCCCAATGACAACGCCGTCGGGAGTCTTGTTCAATCCGCCGAGCCCACTCATCGACAATCTCCTTGCCTGCTTACAGCTCCCGGGCGACCGAAATTTACACCACTCCGTGCCGCAGCGGCTGCCTATTTTTTAAGGCGCCCGAATAGCTCGAAATGCTCTGCGTCGGGGAGATCGCAGCGGGGCAGCTCCGCTTATCGCTTATGCGCCTCGGCGATGGCGAAATCCGGCTGCTGGGGCGGACGCTCCATCACCGGACTTTGCTTGCCCTCGGTAAGCTCCGCAACACGGCTCTCGACGAACGTGTCGAGGCTCGAAGTCGTGATAAATCCCTTGCCGAGAAGGTCCGCTTTGCCGAGCTCAATGCCTTCGACGATCGCCTTGGTGAAAGCGCCGTTGCCCCAGTCGTCGCGCTCGACCGATACTTGCCGCCCGGTCGAGGACGCAAACACGACGATGCCGCCATTCTCCGACGATGAAACCGTATTGACCAAGACGTTGACGTCCACCGACCGGCGTTTCGCCGCGCTGCCGGCGTGGCAGGTATCGAGAAACCAGAGGACCTTGCCGGAGAGATTTTGCAGCGACTTGCGCACCTCGTCCTGCGAAACGCCTTTGGCGTGCACGTCGTCGGCGTTGGCGTCGGACGGGAAGAACCAATAGGTCTGCTTCTCGTCGGTGAGTCCGTGCCCGGCCAGGAACAGCACCGACACGTCGTCGGGGCTCTTCGCCGATTTCTCCAACCACGCCAGCCCCTCGATCACGCTCGATCGCGTCACCTGGCGGTCGGTGAGAATGCGCGTCTCGACATCGGTGTAATAGCCGCCCTTCTGATCTTGCAGCGCCTTGGCGAAATCGCGGGCGTCCTTCGCCGCATAGCTCAGCGCCATGTCGGGCTCGACGTAATTGCTGACACCCACCACCAGAGCATGAAGCTTGCGGGTGGCCTCGACCGGAGCCGGGGCGCCGTCCCAGTTGAGCCTGGTGCGCGCGGCTTCGCTGGCGAGACCGCTGTTCCAGGCAATCAGTCCCACCTCGGTTAAGCGCTGCGTGAGCGTGACACTGATGGAGCCTTTGGTCTCGGTATCCGCGGCCATGGGGTGAAGCGGCAGTCCGACCGCCTTGACCGGCCTGCCGTCGATGAGCACGTCGATGCGCTCGACTGGCTGGCCCGAGGGCGAGCGCAGCGAATAGTTGAGCGTGACCGTGCCGCTGGCGACGTGGGCGCCGTTTGCCGGATCCGCGATGCGGATGATCGGCGGCAGATGCGCGGTGAGCGGGCGCGTGTCTTCCTTGCGATTGGACGCTGCGTTGGCCTGTTTGATCGCCGCGTCTTCGTCGAGCGTGTCGAGCGCAAGATGGATGATGTCAGGGCGATTGAAGCGGTCGCGGAAACGCGAGGCAGGGAAGAAATCGGCCAACTGGTCCCAGCCGCGGTTGAGATGCCAGCCGATCAAGTCCTCGCCGCCGGTCGAGGCCATGTAATAGCCGGTCGGCGTCCAGGCGACCCATTGCTTGGTCTTGCTGTTGACGAACAGCGCCAGCAGTTCCTTGCCGTCGGACCAGCGGCGCCAGCGGACCGTGCCGTCGAGATGGGCCATGACGACAATGCGACCGTCCGCCGAGATATTGGCGCCGGTCGCGGCTGCCGGCCCCGTCCAGTTCCACAATTCGGTACCGTGGGCGTCGTAAGCGCGCACGCTCCATTCGGCGCCGAGGACAAAGCCGGTTCGGTCGGGTCGGACGGCGAGCGAGCGGGCAAATTCATCGTTATCGAGCTTGATGCGCTTGCCGGCGAAGGTCGGATGGCCGGTATCTTGCCATCCGCTGATCGGACCGTTGACGTTTGCCGAAAACAGCCCGGGCGTCGGGCGATGCGCCTCGGTGAGCGTTCCCTGCGCGAGATCGAACAGGACGGCATCGTCGCTGCCGGTATTGAGACCGAAACGAACCTGCTTGGCATCCGCACTGATGGTGAAAGCGTCGCCGGTTTTTTCCCGCATCGCTGGCGCAACGCTGGTCTTCCAAAGGACGACCTGACCATTGCCGTCGATCAGGCCGAAGGCGGCATCGTATTCGCCAACCGCGAAACCGGCGCCGCAGGGCTGGACGCTGAGAATGGCATCTTCGCCGAGCAATATGCCGCCCAAGCGCCGTCCGTCGCGGTTGTACAGAAGCAGCGGATGTTGCCAGCCGCCCTGGCCGCGGACGCGAAAGTCGCCGCCGGCGCCAAGCACCGAGCCGTCGTTGGTCCAGGCGACTCCGGTAAGATCGCCGTAGTCGACGCCGCGGGTGTCGGCGTTGGCGTGCAGTCGCAGCGTTCCCGCCTCATAGATTTCGAGCTTGGTCTGGTCGGAGAAGCCTATCGCCACCAGCTGACCGCTCGGATCGATGGCAACGGAATAGGGCATGTTGCCCCTGGCTTTGACCTCGCGTTCTTTTCTGAAGTCCGGCGCCGGGCTATATTGCCGAACCCTGCCGTCCCAGGAGGCGGTGTAGAGGCGACCGTCCGGCGCGAAGGCGGCGCCATAAGTGTCATTGCCATAGGCGGTGTCTTCTACCACCACCCGCCACTTCTGCGTGTCGATCACTTTGAGCCCGACTTTGCCGCCGCCGGTCGCCGCCAGCCAGCGGCCGTCGAGCGAGAAGGCGAGATGACTGACATTTTCGCTAAACGTGCCGACGTTGCCGAGGAACCGACCGGTGGTCGCCTCGAAAACGTGGACGTAATTCTCGACGGAATCGCCTCGACCATCGTATCCACCGGAGACGACGTAGCGCCCGTCCGGCGAAACGGCCACCGCGATCGCCTTGCCGGCATCTTCGTCTCCGAGCGGCATGCGCAAAGTTTGCAGCAAAAGCCCGTCCGGCAGCGACCAGATGCGCACGGTCTTGTCGTCGGACGCCGTGGCGGCGATCCGGCAGGCCTTGTCGACGCCGATGCGGCTGAGTTTGGCCACATGCGTGCCGGTTTCGATGCGCAGCACCGGGTCTTGCTGCGGACAGGCCTTGATCGCATCTTGCAGTGCCGCGCTTGCGTGCCCGTCGATCGCGCCGCGATAGCAGCCGCCATCGGTCAGTCTTTGTTGCAGCACCGTGATTTCGGCATTGTTCATGTCGGCGAGATCGCGCGCTTCGCCTACCTGTGCTCCGGCGAGGAGCAGGCTAGAGATTCCCGTGACCCACGCGAGTGCGCGCACCGCTTGCATGATGCGAACAGTGTAGCGAAGGCGAAGCCATTGTTAAGCGAAAAAGCCCGGCCGGGGCGCGCTACCTCTGCAGCCGCGCAACAATCTCGACATGCGCGGCGTAGCGGAATTGATCGACCGGCGTGACCTCGGCCAGCCGATAGCCGCCGCGCTCGAGCTCGCGCATATCGCGGGCGAAAGTGCCGGGACTGCACGACACCGCGACGATGCACTTCACGCCGCTCGCCGCCAGCACGCGCGCCTGCATTTCGGCGCCTTGTCGCGGCGGATCGAACACCACGGCGTCGAATTTCTTGAGCTCAGCGGCGAGAAGCGGGCGGCGAAACAGATCGCGCCGCTCGATTTCCACCGGCTTGAGGCCCGCGGTCGCCGCCGCGGCGCGGTTGAGCGCGGCGAGGGCTGCTTCATCGTCATCGACGGCGGCGACGCGGGCTCGCTCGGCAAGCCGCAGCGCGAACGGGCCGATTCCGGCAAACAGATCGGCGACATTCGCGGCGCCGGCGCATGCGGCAAGAACGAGCCGCGCCAGGACCGCTTCGCCTTCCGCCGTCGCTTGCAGGAACGCAGCCGGCGGCAACGCAACGGCCGCTTTTCCCATGCGTAACGTCGGCGGGCGCGCCTGCGCGATCAGTTCGCCGTGACGCGTCAGCCGTGCCAGATCATGTTTGGCGGCGATGCGTGCCAGCGCGGTCATGAGCATTGGCGTCAACGGACCGGAGCCGCGCACGTCAACATCGAGCCCGGCATCGGTCGCGGTGACCCCGATGTCGAGCGGCTTGCCGGCGGCATCGAGCGCTTCGGCGATCGCCCACGCGGCCTCGATAGCGCCGTCGAGATCCGGCGCCAGGATCGGGCAGCGGTCGATCGCGACCAGGCGGTGGCTGCGGGCGGCCGAGAAGCCGACTTCCAGCACGTCGTGGCTGCCGCGCCGGGCATGGAATACGGCGCGGCGGCGGCCTGCGCCATGCGCATCGATAAGCTCGGCGACCGGGGCCGCGAGCCCCGCTTGGCGCAAGGCCTCGACGACGAGGCCGCGTTTCCACGCGCGATAGCGGGCGGTGTCCCAGTGCTGCACGGCGCAGCCGCCGCACACGCCGAAATGCGGGCAGATCGGGGCGATGCGTTCCGCGCTCGGCGCTTCGATTTGCAACAGCCGCCGCCGGTCGGGATGGCCGGCGACCGCTTCGACCTCGACGATTTCGCCAGGCAATGCGCCGGGGACGTAGATCGCGCCGGCGGGGCCGGCAACGACGCCGTCGCCGCGATTGCCGAGCCGCTCGATGGTCAGGTGCTCAACCACGCTTCGCCTCGACGAAGAACTCGGCGTTGCCGTCGGCGCCGAGGATCGGCGACGGTATGCGGCCGCCGGCGCGCCATCCTTGTGCAATCAGAAACCCGGCAATGTCCGCGCAGACCGCCTCGCGGATCGCGGCATCACGCACGATGCCCTTCTTGATTGCGCGGCGCGGCGCCTCGAATTGCGGCTTGATCAGCGCGACCATCGACGCGCGCGATTGCAGAAGCTTGCCAATCGCCGGCAGCACGAGTTTGAGCGAGATGAAGCTCACATCCACCACCGCCAAATCCGGCGGCTCGGCAAGACGGGACGGGTCGAGCGTGCGGATATCGGTTTGTTCCATGGAAACGATCTTGCCGCGCTTGCGCAGGCGCGGATGCAGCTGATGGCGACCGACGTCGATCGCATATACGCGCCGCGCATTGCGGAGGACGAGCACCTCGGTGAAGCCGCCGGTCGAGGCGCCGACATCGAGGCAGATGCGACCGGCCACGTCGATACGGAAATGATCGAGCGCGGCCGCAAGTTTGACCCCGCCGCGCGAGACGTAAGGATGCTCGGGCTGAGCCTCGATGAATGCGGCGGAAGAGATCGCATCCGAGGCCTTGCGCACCGTGACGCCGTCGGCGGTCACGCGGCCGGCAGCTATCGCGGCCTGCGCCCGCGCGCGGCTCTCGAACAGGCCGCGCGCCACCAAGAGGCGGTCGGCGCGTTGGCGGGTGGTCATGATACCCAATTATATACCGCGTCATGCCCGGCCTTGTGCCGGGCATCCACGCGGGACATAGGCGAGCGAAGCGACGCCGTTCTTCGAACGGCTATGCCCGGCCATGACGAGAAGAAACGGACGGCAAGCTACCTGGCGAGCTTGACCGTCTCGCCGCGCATGTTCTCGCCAAGCGCGGCGAACGCCTTGACGACGATGCCTTTGGCGTCGAGGCCGGCTTTGGCATACATAGCGTTGGGCGAATCCTGGTCGAGGAACACGTCCGGAAGCACCATGGAGCGGACTTTCAGTCCGCGGTCGAGGACGCCATGCTCGGCCAAGGCCTGCATGACAAAGGCGCCGAACCCGCCGATCGAGCCTTCCTCGATGGTGATCAGCACTTCATGCTCACGGGCAAGCCGCAGCAAGAGATCGACGTCGAGCGGTTTGGCAAAACGCGCGTCGGCGACCGTCGTCGATAGCCCGTGCGCAGCCAGTTCGTCCGCCGCCTTGAGGCATTCGCCAAGCCGCGCGCCATACGAGAACAGCGCGACCTTGGTGCCTTCGCGAACGATGCGGCCCTTGCCGATTTCGAGCGGCTGGCCTTCTTCCGGCATCGGCACGCCGCGGCCTTCGCCGCGCGGATAACGCAACGCCGAAGGCCGGTCGTCGATCGCGACCGCCGTCGCTACCATATGCACCAGGTCGGCTTCGTCGGCCGCCGCCATCAGCACGAAGCCCGGCAGGCAGCCGAGATAGGCGATATCGAAGGAGCCGGCATGCGTCGGCCCGTCGGCGCCGACGAGCCCGGCGCGGTCCATGGCGAAGCGCACCGGCAGGCGCTGGATGGCCACGTCGTGGACGACCTGGTCGTAGGCGCGCTGCAGGAACGTCGAATAGATGGTCGCGAACGGCTTGAAGCCTTGGGTCGCGAGCCCGGCGGCAAACGTGACGCCGTGCTGCTCGGCGATGCCGACGTCGAAGGTGCGGCTGGGAAATTCCCTCTGGAAAAGGTCGACGCCGGTGCCCGAGGGCATGGCCGCCGTGATGGCGACGATCTTCGGATCCTTGCGGGCTTCCTTGATCAGACTTTCCCCATAGACCTTCTGGTATGCGGGCGCCGCCGGTTTCGACTTCACCTGCGCGCCGGTGGCCACGTCGAACTTGACGACGCCGTGATATTTGTCGGCCGATTTCTCCGCCGGCTCGTAGCCTTTGCCCTTCTGGGTGACCACGTGAACGAGGAACGGCCCGTTCTTGGCGTCGCGGACGTTCTTCAGCACTGGCAGCAGATGATCGATGTTGTGGCCGTCGATCGGACCAACGTAGAAGAAGCCAAGTTCGTCGAACAGCGTGCCGCCGGTAACCAGGCCACGCGCATATTCTTCGATGGCGAGCGCGCGCTTCTCCAGCATCTTGCTAGGCATGCGCTTGGCTATCTGGCGCAGGATGTGGCGCATGCTGCGGTAAGTGCGCCCGGAAACGCGGCGCGCGAGATAGGCGGAAAGCGCGCCGACCGGCGGCGCAATCGACATGTCGTTGTCGTTGAGCACGACGATCAGGCGGGAATTCATGGCGCCGGCATTGTTCATGGCCTCGTAGGCCATGCCCGCAGACATGGCGCCGTCGCCGATGACGGCAATGACGTTGTTCTGTTTGCCTTCGAGATCGCGGGCGACCGCCATGCCGAGCGCGGCCGAGATCGAGGTCGAGGAGTGGGCGGCACCGAACGCGTCGTATTCGCTTTCGGCGCGCTTGGTGAATCCGGACAGACCGCCGCCCTGACGCAGCGTACGGATGCGGTCGCGGCGGCCGGTGAGAATCTTGTGCGGGTAGGCCTGGTGACCGACGTCCCAGACGAGCCGGTCGCTCGGCGTATCGAATACATAATGCAGCGCTACAGTCAGCTCGATCACGCCGAGCCCGGCGCCGAGATGCCCGCCTGTGACAGCGACAGCGTCGATTGTTTCTCGCCGCAACTCATCGGCAAGCTGGCGCAACTGGCCCTCTTCAAGCTGCCGGAGATCGTTTGGAGTTTGGACAAGATCAAGCAACGGCGTCTTCGACGGAACGGTCACGCGAATGCTCCTTTTTATTAGTCTCGTTGGCCGTCTTCGGCCTAATTGGCGATTATTAGGGTCCGCCCCCCGGTACCCCCGGCCCGCAGGCATAAACTCTCAGTCTTTACACCATTCCACGCTAGCAACGCAATTTGGCCCAGATTGGTTTCCCGGAACCAGCGGGGGACTCCCGCGTTTTGCCGCAACCACTTATGTTGGGCCGCGCTCCCGCATTTGCCATGGGTTGGGGCGCTCTCGGGAAGGTGTATTTGCCTTCGTTCGCGTCCCGGGATTCGTCCCGAATCGCGGCAAACGCAAGAGTTGACGCCTCGTGGCCCTCGAGACCTACCGGAAAAAGCGACAATTCGGCGTGACGGCGGAGCCGCGCGGCCGCAAAGCGCCGAGCGAGGGTCATCGCTATGTGATTCAAAAGCACGCGGCGCGGCGGCTCCATTACGATTTGCGCCTCGAACTCGACGGCGTGATGAAGAGCTGGGCGGTAACGCGTGGCCCAAGCCTCGACCCCAACGAGAAGCGACTTGCCGTCCACGTCGAGGACCATCCGATCGAATACAACGCGTTCGAGGGCACCATCCCCAAGGGCGAGTATGGCGGCGGCACCGTGATGATCTGGGATCGCGGCAGCTGGGCCCCCGAAGGCGATCCGCACCGGGGCTATTCCAAAGGCCATCTCGTCTTCGATCTCAACGGCGAAAAACTCCACGGCCGCTGGCATCTGGTGCGCATGCGCGCGCGCGAGCGCGAACGTCATGAGAATTGGCTGTTGATCAAAGGCAAGGATGATGAAGCGCGCGGGCCGCGCGGTAAGGACATCCTGGAGGACAAGCCGCGCTCGGTGACGACCGGGCGTTCGATCGAGGAGATCGCCGCCGGCAAGGGCGGGAAAAAGCGGGTCTGGCAATCCAATCGCGCGGCCGGCGCGGATAAGGCGGAAGACGCGCCGCCGGCCCCGCCCGCCGCGCCGCGAGGGAAAGCGGCCAAGCCGCCGCGGCGCGGACGGCTGCCCGATTTCGTTCCGCCGAGCCTGGCAATGCTCTACGACCGGGCGCCCGGCGGGCCGAACTGGCTGCACGAGATCAAATTCGACGGCTATCGCATGCAGGCGCGGCTCGACCGCGGCAAGGTGCGATTGCTGACGCGCAAGAAGCAGGATTGGACGCACCGTTTCAAGCCCGTCGCCGAAGCGGTCGCCGCTTTGCCCGCCACAAATGCGGTTCTTGACGGCGAGATCGTCGTGGAAGACGATAACGGCATCAGCAATTTCTCGCTATTACAGACCGATCTGAAGGACGGGCGCGATCGCTTCGTCTATTATGTTTTCGATCTCCTGCATCTCGACGGCCGCGATCTGCGCGGCGAGATGCTGTCCGAGCGCAAGGCGGCGCTAGCGCGATTATTAAAGGGTGCCGGCAAAGGCGGCGTGATCCGCTACACGGATCATTTCGACGAGGACGGACCGCTCATTTACCGTCATGCCTGCGACATGGGGCTCGAAGGCATCGTGTCGAAGCGCCGCAACGCGCCCTACCGCTCCGGCCGATCGGACAATTTCGTCAAGACCAAATGCCACGGCCGCCAGGAATTCATCGTCGCCGGCTTTACGCCATCGACCGCCATGCCCCGGGCGATCGGCGCGCTGACCGTCGCCGCTCACGAGAACGGCGAGCTTCGTTACGCCGGCCGCATCGGCACCGGCTATACGCAGAAAACGGCGCGCGATCTGTGGAAGCGTCTCGAGCCGTTGCGCACCGATCGCCGCCCAATCGAGCTGCCGGCGGACGAACGCCGCAAGGACGTGATCTGGGTCAACCCGAAGCTCGTCGTCGAAGCCGAATTTGCCGGCGTGACCCATGGCGGGGTCCTGCGCCAGGCATCGTTCAAGGGATTGCGCGAGGACAAGACAGCGCGGGAAGTCGTTCGCGAGATGCCGGCGGGCAAAACGCCCCCTCCCGCGACAAAAAAATCGGCTGCCAGGTCGTCACCTGGCAAAGCCGTGCGCGCAACTGCCGGCGGCAAAAAGCGCCAAGGGAATGGAAATTCCGCCGGCGCGGCGCTTGCCCTGACGCATCCCGACCGCGTCTATTGGCCGGAATCCGGCGTGACCAAGAAGGAACTGGCCGAGTATTACGTCGATGTCTGGGATTGGATAAAGCCGCACATTCTCGGCCGCGCGCTGTCGCTGGTGCGCGCCCCGGAAGGGATCACCGGCGAGACTTTTTTCCAGAAGCACATCGCCGCGAACGTGAAATCATCGCCACTGCGCCACGCCGTGCCGGGCAAGGACCACGACGTCATTGCCGTGGAGACGCTCGACGATCTCATCGCGCTGGTGCAATCGGCGGCGCTGGAAATTCACGTCCGCGGCTCGCGGCTCGACAACCTGGAGATGTGCGACCGCATCGTGTTCGATCTCGATCCGGGCGAGGGCGTCGCCTGGCCGCAGATCGTCGCCGCGGCGCGCGAGACGCGCGAACGGCTCAAGGCGGAAAAGCTCGAAAGCTTCGTCAAGCTTTCCGGCGGCAAGGGCATCCATGTCGTGGTGCCGATCGCGGGCGCCGGCTGGGACGCGACCAAGCTGTTCACCCAGCGGATCGCCGCGGCGATGGCCGCGGATAGTCCGAAGCTTTATCTCGCCGAGATGACGAAATCGCTGCGGGCGGGCCGCATCTTCATCGACTATTTCCGCAATACGCGCGAGGCGACGTCGGTCGCGCCCTATTCGTCGCGCGCGCGGCCGGGCGCGCCGGTATCGGCGCCGGTGACCTGGGAGCGGCTTTCCCGCACCACCGGCGGCAACGATTTCACATTGCGCGACCTGAAAAAGCGACTCAAGGACGACGCCTGGGCTGAGATCGGCAAAGTGCGGCAGAAGCTGCCGGAATTGGCCAAGCGCCGGCGGTAGGTGCTCATCCCGCGAGTCTGAAGCGTTCCACCTTCGGCTCAAAGCGCGTGCGGAAGATTTCCGCGTCCAGCGGATCCTCGAAGCAGTAGCGCACGAAGGCGGCGTAATCGTCTTCGACATACATGTCGAACTTGCCGACATAGGCGATGAGGAAATCCATGATCGCGCTGTCGTCGGCGAGTTGTTGCCGCGGCAGCACCACCTGATACGGGCAATTCTCGTCGAGCTTGCGCAGCCATGCGCTTCGCTTGTCCGCTTCCACAACCGCCTCCCTAAACCTTCCCCGAAGCCTTGACTCGAACCGCAGATTGTTCTCTTTTTGTTCTCAAAAGTCAAGGACAAAATTCAAGGACAAATCCAGGCGGCTTTCGATGGCGGTCGAGACCATAGGCGACGCATATTCGCTCGGCTGGCGTGTCACCGTCCGCTGTAGCGACGGCCGCTCCGACAGCCCGCGATCGCAATCGAGCCGCGAGTGCAATTACCGCAAGGAATTGGACATGGAGACGCTGGTCTGGACGCGGGGCAGGGCGTTTCCGCTCTCGCGCCTCGAAAGCCGGCTGCGCTGTCCGCGCTGCGGCTCGCGCCATGTCGTGGTGCTGTATCAGCCGCCGCGCCACGCGGCCGCGCGCTAGCGGGCCGTCACCGTTGCGGCGACGAATCCCTTGACATCAGTCAAGGGCGGTCCCCGCGGGTGGGCTTCGTAACCCCGCTCCCGGGCAACCCGGACACCGCCCGGCCGGCATGAAGATCGGCCTGCGAGGAGCTCGCTGCACTGGAGGATGGGGACCGCGGTTAGCGGGGTCTATTCCACGTCCAGCGGCTCGGTGCCGGTCGGGTTGCCGCTGGCATCGAGCGTGATCTTTTGCACCCGCGCTTCGGCCTGCCGCAGCAAATCCTCGCAGCGGCGCTTGAGCGCTTCGCCGCGCTCGTAAATGGCGACCGATTCTTCCAGCGGCACCTTGCCGTCTTCGAGCCGCTTGACGATCGATTCGAGTTCCTCGATCGCGCGCTCGAACGGCAATTTGCCGACATCGGCGTTCCGATTGTCATGATCGTTTGGGGTGCTTTGTTGCGCCATCGCCGACTCTCCGACTCGTCCTGGTCTTATAGCAGATCAGCCGCACTAGCCGCGCATCAGCGCGGTGACGTGCGCCGCCGCCGAGCTTGCCAGCGCTTCCAGATCATAGCCGCCCTCCAACAGCGAAACCACGCGGCCGCCGGCGCATTGATCGGCAACCTCCATGATTTTTTGCGTCGCCCAAGCGAAATCGGCCTCGACCAGATTGAGATTGGCGAGCGGGTCGCGCATGTGGGCGTCGAAGCCCGCGGAAATGACGATGAGCTCCGGTTTGAAATCGCGCAACCGCGGCAGGATGCGATTCTCAAAGGCGGCGCGGAAAGCTTCGCCGCCGTCGCCGGGGCGCAGCGGCGCGTTGACGACGGTGTTGAATTCGCCGGATTCGCCGATCGCGCCGGTGCCGGGGAACAGCGGCATCTGATGGGTCGAGCAATACATCACCGTCTTGTCGGCCCAGAAAATCTCCTGCGAGCCGTTGCCGTGATGCACGTCGAAATCGACGATGGCCGCACGGGCGATGCCGTGATGATCCTGCGCATAGCGCGCGGCAATGGCGGCATTGTCGAAGAAACAGAAGCCCATCGGCCGCGCCGTTTCGGCGTGATGTCCGGGCGGCCGCGTGGCGACGAAGGCGTTGGCGGCCTTCTTCGTCACCACCTCATCGACCGCGTGAATGGCGCCGCCGACCGCGCGCAAGGCCGCCTCGAAGCTGCCGGGCGACATCGAGGTGTCGGCGTCGAGCCGCACCATGCCTTCTCGCGGCGAAGCCTCGCGGATCTGCACGATGTAATCCATGGGATGACAAAGCGCGATGATTTCGAACGGCGCCGTCGGCGCCTGCACGCGCGCCAGCGACTGGAACTTTTCCGCTTCCAGCGCGTGCTCGATGGCGCGCAGCCGCTCCGGCCGCTCGGGATGTCCGAGCGGGGTGAGGTGATTAAGACAGGCCGGATGGGTGATCAGCAGCGTCGACATGGCGCAAATGTAGGATGGGTCGAGCGTCGGCGAAACCCATCAGCCGTTCCTCGTCGTCCGATGGTGGGTTTCGCTGTGCTCAACCCACCCTACGAAAGCACCGCATCGGCGCCGATCACACCCGGGGCGCCTTCGACTACGATGCGTTCGAGCGCTGGCGCCTGCACAGCGAAGTTCTCGGCGAAAAAGCGCGCCAGCGCGATGCGGGACGATGCGTCGGTGCCGAGCCGCAAAGCCGCCAGCGCCTGTTGCGCCAAGAGGCAGCCGCCGGCGGCGACGCCGAACAGCCGCAGATAGGGGGTCGCGCCGGCCAGCGCCTCGTCCGTGTCCTTGTCGACGTGCGCAAGCATCCAATGCGTCGCGCGCGTGAGGCTCTCGACCGCTTCCTCGAGCCGCACGCCGCTCCAGCCGAGCGCCGGATCGTTGGTGGCGTTGACCGCTTCCACGATGCCGCGCAATTCACCGAGATACGTCTCAACCACCGCGCCGTCGGCCAGCGGCAGCTTGCGGGTGACGAGATCGATCGCCTGGATGCCGTTGGTGCCTTCGTAGATCGCGGCGATGCGCGCGTCGCGGAAATGCTGCGCCGCGCCGGTTTCCTCGATGTAGCCCATGCCGCCATGCACCTGCACGCCGAGCGAAGCGACCTGGACGCCGATATCGGTGGAAAATGCCTTAGCCAGCGGCGTGAGCAGCGAGGCGCGCGCATGCGCCGCCTGCCGCGCGGTCTTGTCGGCGCCGCGCTCGGCGCGATCGAGCGCCATCGCGGTCGCGTAGCAAATGGTGCGCGCGGCCTGCGTCAGCGAGCGCATGCTCATGAGCGTGCGCTTGACGTCGGGGTGGGCGATGATCGGCGCCGACTCGGTCGGGCGCATTCCGGGCGTGCGGCCTTGGCGGCGTTCGCGCGCGTAGGCGAGCGCCTGCTGCGTCGCGCGTTCGGCGATGCCGACGCCTTGCAGGCCGACGGCGAGCCTGGCGCGGTTCATCATGGTGAACATGCAGGCCATGCCGGCGTTCTCTTCGCCGACGATGTAGCCTGTGGCGCCGCCTTGGTCGCCAAAGATCATGGTGCAGGTCGGCGAGCCATGGATGCCGAGCTTGTGCTCGACCGAATGCGCGCGCACGTCGTTGCGGGCGCCAAGCGAGCCGTCGGCGTTGAGCAGGAATTTAGGCACCAGAAACAGCGAAATGCCGCGGGTGCCCGGGGGTGCATCCGGCAGCCGCGCGAGTACGAAGTGAATGATGTTTTCGGTGAGGTCGTGCTCGCCGTAAGTGATGAAAATCTTCTGGCCCTTGAGGCGATAAGTGCCGTCGCCGGCGCGGTCCGCCCGCGTGCGCAGCGCGCCGACGTCGGAGCCGGCCTGCGGCTCGGTGAGCTGCATCGTGGCGATCCATTCGCCGGTGACGAGCTTCGCCAGATAGGCGCGCTTGAGCGTCTCGCTGCCATGAACCGTGAACGCGTCAACCGCTGCCATGCCGACGAGCGGCCCGACGGCAAACGCCATGCAGGCCGAATTCCACATTTCGACGCACGCCGCGTTGAGCACCTGCGGCAAGCCTTGGCCGCCCCATTCGGTGGGTGCCGTCACCCCGTTCCAGCCGCCCTTGCACCAGGCCCGATAAGCTTCCTTCCAGCCCGGCGCGGTAGTAACGGCGCCGTCCTTGAAGGTCGTGCCCTGACGGTCACCGACGGGATTGAGCGGTGCGATGACCTCGCCGGCCATGCGGCCGGCTTCGGCAAGCACCGCTTCCACGTCATCAATGCCCAGATCGCCGAAGAAACCTTGCTCAAGCGCGGGCAAGAGCGCCGCCCCGTACTTGAGTGCGAAGCCCATGTCGGCGAGTGGGGCTTGATAAGTCACGGATAGCCTCCGCTTGAATAGGCAAGGGGCAAGGGAATAGAGAGCAGGCGGTCAGGATCGCCGGACACTATTATATGGCGCGGAGCGGCCTTTGATAGTGCGCGATCACGCCAAGCGTTGAGCCGCGGCAGCCGGCGCGTGATTGTCGGAAATTTGTGACCCTCGCTCGGCGCGCGTCGCCAGATAAGCGTGCAGTGCCGCCGCTACTTGGGCGCCTTCGCCCACCGCGGCGGCAACGCGTTTGGTCGAGCCGGAACGGATGTCGCCGATGGCGAAAACGCCCGGCTGGCTCGTTTCCAGCGATCGCCGGTTTTCACCGGCTTGCGCGCCAGTGAGCACGAAGCCTTTAGCGTCGAGCGCAATGCCGGCTCCGGCCAGCCATTCCGAGTTCGGATCGGCACCGATGAAGAGAAACAGATGGCGCGTGGATCGCCGCTCTTCTTCCGCAGACGCGGCTCGGCGCCAGCGGACCGCCGAGAGCAGACCATCGGCGCCTTCGAGGCCCTTGAGTTCGGTGCGTGTCAGCACCTCGACGTTGGCCAGGCCGGAAACCCGGTCGACGAGATATTGCGACATGCTTGCCTGCAGGCCCTCGCCTCGCGCCAGCATCCACACTTTGCCGACATGCGGCGCCAGATAGACCGCGCCTTGCCCCGCCGCATTGCCGGCGCCCACAAGAACGACTTCCTGGCCGGCGCACAGTTTCGCCTCGCGCTGCGACACCCAGTAATGCACGCTCGACGTTTCGTATTCGTCGAAATTCTCGAGTGCGAGCCGGCGGTAGTTGACGCCGCTGGCGATCACCACCGAGCGGACACTGACGCGTTCGCCATCGGCGAGATGCAAGATGAAATGGCCGCTAACGGGATCCTCCGGCGCATCAAGGCCGATCACCTCGTTGGGGATTGCGGTCTCAACGCCGAACTTGGCTGCCTGGCTGTAGGCGCGCGCCATCAAAGCCATGCCACTGATCCCGGTCGGAAAACCGAGATAATTCTCGATGCGCGAGGAGGCGCCGGCCTGGCCGCCGAACGAGCGGCAATCGAGCACCAGCACCGAAAGCCCCTCGGACGCCGCATAGACCGCGGTGGCGAGGCCCGCGGGTCCGGCGCCGACAATGGCGACATCGAAGACGCGGTTCGGATCGATCGGCCCGACCAGGCCGATACACCGCGCCAATTCGGATTCGCTCGGATTGCGCAACAGGGAACCGTTCGGACACAAGACGATCGGCAACTGCCCGGGATCGACGTGGAAGCGCTCGAGCAGCGATTGCGCCTCGACGTCGGTTTCGGCATAGAGTGTTTCGTACGGAGAGCCGTTGCGGGCGAGGAAGCCTTCCAGCCGGAGCACGTTGCCGTCTTCCGCGGGGCCGACGATCACCGGCCCGCCGACGCCGGCTTTGAGCAGTCTGACGCGGCGCAGGATCAGCGCCCGCATCATGCGCTCGCCAAGCTCGGCTTCGGCGATCATCAACGCGCGCATCCGCTCGGGCGCAAAGACCAAAACCTCGACCGGTTCCTGTACTTCGGCGTCATTGAGCGACGGCCGGCCGGCCAGCTGCGCCATCTCGCCGATGAATCCGCCGGCGCCGAAGGTCAGGATATGCTGGCGTTGGCCGAAACTATCGTGGCTATAAATGTGGACGGTGCCGCTCAGGATGATCGCGAGGCCCTCGCCGACTTCGCCGGCCCTGGCCAGCGTCGCGCCGGCGTCGAGGCGGCGGATCACGCCGAACCGCCGCGCGCGCTCGATATCGGCCGGCTCCATGGTCGGGAAGATCTGGTCCTGCCGCTCGTTGAGGATCGGAGGGTTGGCCTCAGCCATGATGTCTCGCAATTCGGCGTGGAAACGACCGCTCGATTAGCCCGTGCGGTGACCTCGCAGATGTAGTTCCTTTATGCAAAAATTGCGGTTCGATTGAGATTTCGCTATCGCTTCGCTACACTCATGGGTTGATAATAGACAGATATGCTACTCATGAAGGGCGATGTTCCCGGACTTGACTTGTGGGGACAAAACCTCGTCCTCGGGTGTGATGGCGCGTCGAGGGCCTGCGCGCCAAGAGACTGATTTCGCGCTTCGTGGCTCACCCTTTTTTCGATTGCCGTTTTCGCAGCCTCACTCCTGGTCCTCCTCCGTTCTCGTCAATGAACTCGACGCCGGCGGCCTCTAGCGCCCTCCGTAATTTCCTACGAGCTTCTTCGGACACCCGTGGTCCAAACCCAGCCTCCAGACGCTTGACGGTCGGCACGGATAGGTCCGCGCGCCCAGCCAGATCTGACTGAGACCAGCCGAGTAGGCCGCGCGCGGCCCGTTGCTGTTCAATTGTAATTACAGCCATACGATTCTTCTTGATCCTAAAAGGATCATTGGCTATGATCCCTTTAGG
The DNA here is from genome assembly GCA_050012575.1 of Xanthobacteraceae bacterium. Lineage (GTDB taxonomy): Bacteria > Pseudomonadota > Alphaproteobacteria > Rhizobiales > Xanthobacteraceae > BOG-931. Next base: position 45,509 of record JBEKGX010000023.1, read on the forward strand.
ATCATCGAGTTGAGCCATTTGATGTGCCAACTCTATCGGCAGGAATCAAAAATGACAGCAAATACAGTGGGTTTCCACATACATTCCAACCGGCGGCAGTTCGTCGGCGGCTCGGATGCCCGCATCATCATGGGCGATGATGAGGCCGCCCTCCAGCGTTTGTGGCGGGAAAAACGCGGCGAAGTCGATCCGGAGGACCTGTCCGGCAATCTAATTGTGCAACTCGGCCTCGCCACCGAGAAGCTTAACCGGCGCTGGTACCAAGCCCAGACCGGACGAGTCGTCACAGACGTCCAACAGTGGCGCCGACATCCGACTTTACGGTGGATGGCGGCAACGCTCGACGGTCGGGTCGAGGGCGGCGATGTGTTCGAGAGCAAGTTCATGCTGCCGTGGTCGTTCTCGGAGGAAACGGCGGCCCAAAAATACATGCCGCAACTGCAGCATAATATGTGGGTGGTGGCGGCAAGGGCTGCGGTCCTCTCGGTGATTACCGGCGGCGGCAAATGGGTTGAGATCAAAACCCATGCTGATCCGCTCTATCAGCACCTTATTCTCACGGCCGAGCGTAAGTTCTGGCGCTGTGTCGAGACTGGCGAGCCGCCTGTATTGTTCGGTATCGAGCCACCAAAGCCGCGCATCGAGGCGGTACGCGTCGTCGACATGACGTCCTCAAATGCATGGACGGAGTTTGCGGGGATCTTTTCGCGGACCCGGTCGGCTCACCTGGAACACGAACAAGCCAAGGCCGAACTCAAGGGCTTAGTGCCTGAGGATGCCCAGCAAGCGATCGGCCACGGCGTTCGAGCTAAGCGTTCAAAATCAGGCGCCATTAGTTTCGGCCTCCTCGACGGGGAGGGCAGTCGTGCAGCGATCTAGTGAATCGATCGGCAGCTTGGCGGCCGCTCTCGCCAAGGCCCAAGGCGAACTCGTCAATCCGGAGAAGTCACTCGTCGCGACGATCCGGGCTGATGGCCGCGGCGGAGGCGAAAGGACGTTTCGTTATGCACCGTTGTCGGGCGGGCTTGATATCGTGCGCAAGACCTTAGGGCAGCACGAAATCGCCACCATCCAAACGACGTCTCTGGATCAGGCCGCCGGCATCATCAATTTGACCACGGTACTGGCGCACGCTTCGGGAGAATGGATCGCCTCAGATTGGCCGGTTTGCCACATCAGCGAGACGGCCACGCCGCACCGGATGGGAGCGGCGCTGACCTATGCCCGGCGTTATGCGCTCTTCACGCTCGTCGGGATTGCCGGTGAGGATGATCTCGATGCGCCGGATCTCGTGCCGCCGACGCGGCAATCGGAACCTGAAAAGCCGAAAACTAATCGGGAGAAGCTCAATGGCGGCAGGTTGAGTGGCGCGACGCCAACAGTTGCGCCTCGTCAGCGTCAAAGTCCCGCTGAGTCAAAATTGGAGGCGGATGCATCCGCCGCGTTGTGTGATCGACTTCTTGCCGAGCTTAACGACCTGACTTCAGGCGATGACGCCGCCATCTGGGCGCATCGGCGGCTGATCGAAAAGAATAAACTGACCGACGCCGACGCCCATCGGGTTGAAGAAACGTTCCGAGCGCGAATCAAGACATTTGCGGTCGATGGCAACGATGAGCCGCAGGGGCCGGTTGACCGAGCTATTGAGGTGGACAGTTGGAGTGCGAACAAGCCAAAGGGACAAGCGCAACTGGCGGAGATCGATAAGAGCGCCTTGACCTTGCCGGAGCAGCGGCGAATTCGTGATCGGAATCACGTCAGATCGGTTGCCAAGCAGGCTTGCCTGATTTGCGGCCGGCAACCCTCCGACGCACATCACCTACGATTCGCGCAACATCGCGCCCTTGGGCGCAAAGTCAGCGACGAGTTCACTGTTCCGTTGTGTCGAGGTCATCACCGTGAGCTCCACCGCTGTGGCGATGAGGCGGGTTGGTGGGCAAAAATTGGATTAGATCCAGTTGCCGCGGCTCGCGCGCTTTGGCTAACGACGCATCCGTTGCCGGAAGGATCGGAGGATACGGTCGGCCGAGACCTAGCATTTGCTAGGACCGCTCAGGGTGCTGCACGTTGATCGATCGTGGGGCCGCGGCTATGTTGCGCTGCCGGTGGCTCGCTGCCTACGGCAATCCGATGGTCTATTGGGGCGTAGCCAAGTGGTAAGGCAGCGGATTTTGATTCCGCCATTCGGAGGTTCGAGTCCTCCCGCCCCAGCCAACGATTAAGCACTTGATATTACAGTAGTCTTAGCCATTTAGGCAGGCTAATTTCATCGCGGTTATGCGCGGTTTTCTGCGGTCGAATGCCATCCGTTTTGCGGCGGAGACGTTTGCGCGCGCTATCTCGGCAGCGGCGGTCGCAGAAATCTCTCGGGCGGCATTTCGTGGTTGACTTTTTGCGCGCTGTAAAAGCTGAGATCGTTGGCAGAACTTACGACTGCACGGCCGATTGCAGAACCGGCGATTTGTTTTCAGCGAAACCCGAACAGCGTTCGCTGCTCAGACCAGTCAGCCGGCAGCCTCGATGCGTGCCGCATCAACTTCATGGCATTAAATTGTGGCGGTTGTCGACCGTTGACGATGGCTGCGGTGATGTCCGGCGCCAGCCAGGGAAGACGCAGGAGGTTATAGATGTAGGCCGCCGACACTCGCTCCTCGCGAGCGATGTCATGCACGGTCAGCTTGATGTTTTGCATGAGCCGCGCCTGGATGTCGTGAGCGCGAGCGACAATCCGCAGCAGGCTTGGGTCGGGTGCCGTGTGATCGTCAGGATTATCGACAAGGATTTTCATCTCGCGACCGACGCGCTTGAGGCGTGCAGGCGTCGTCAATGTAACGACATCATCGGAGTCGCGATCTGGCTTGTGATCCTGCATCGTCTGATCGATCGGTTGCCCGGCGAGGAACGCAGCAAGACGGTGTCGGGAGATCTTGATTTCAATACAATCGGCGTTGATTTCCACACGGCATGCAAGCGTCATGAGGGTAGCTTTGACCTCGTTCGCTGCTTGGGCCGCGAGTTCTTCTGCGACTTGATGGCCACGTTCAATCAGGTGGCTTTGTCCCGAACCGCTGTGCGTTTCGTCGATGGCATCAAGCACCGCTCCAGGGTCAGCAAAAAATGCGCGAAGTTGGTCGATCACCAAGCCTTCCAAATTGCCGGCCGGTATACGCCTGGCGCTTGAGCGGTTCCGCACCGCCCCGGTAAGGAGGGTGGTCGAAACATAGTACCGATATCGCGTTCCTTTCTTGACCGCGTATGTTGGCGTCAGCCGCCCGCCGGTTTCGTCGAATACGAGGCCGGCGAGCAGGCTCGGATGCTTTGCGCGTGCGCCCGTTGCTCGCTCGATGCGGTTCTGGGCGAGTGTCGCCTGAACTTCGTCCCACAGTGGCTTCTCGATGATTGCCGGATGCTCTCCCGGATAGGAATTGCCCTTATGCGTAATCTCGCCGCGGTAAATTCGATTTTGAAGCATCAGGTACAGTGCGCCACGGGAGAGTTTCTGGCTGCCATACTCACTGCCGTCGGGGTGAATCCGCCGCTTGCTCCTTATCCCTGCGGCTGCAAGCGCATCCTTTACGGCGTGAACGGATTTGAGCGCGAGATAGCGCCGATAGATGCCGACTACAGTTTGGGCCTCGTCGTCGTTGACGATCAACTTGCGGTCTTTCACGTCGTAACCGAGCGGCGGCATGCCGCCCATCCACATGCCCTTTTTCTTGGAGGCGGCGATCTTGTCACGCACCCGCTCGCCAATAACCTCCCGCTCAAATTGAGCGAAGGACAGCAGTACGTTGAGCGTCAGCCGCCCCATGCTGGTGGTGGTGTTAAACTGCTGGGTTATCGACACGAACGAGACACCGCGGCGGTCGAAGATTTCCACGAGCTTGGCAAAATCCGAGAGCGCTCGCGTCAACCGATCGACCTTGTAAACCACGATCACGTCGATCTGACCCGCTTCGATATCGGCCAGCAGCCTTTTCAGGCCTGGTCGCTCCAAAGTGCCGCCGGAAAACCCGCCGTCATCATAGAGTGTCGGCGACACCCTCCAGCCTTCGTGCTTTTGCGACTGGATGAAGGCCGCGCAAGCTTCACGCTGAGCGTCGAGGGAGTTAAAAGCCTGTTCCAAGCCCTCATCGGTCGACTTTCGTGCATAAATCGCGCACCGGAGCTTTCTGGCAGACCGTTGCTGGGTCTTTTCCGATTCAGCCATCGCACCCCTCACCGTTAGGGCGTTCCGAATCCGCTGCTGGCAGGCCAAAGAAGCGCGGCCCCGACCAATGCGCTCCTGTGATCTTTTTGGCAATCTTGGTTAGGGACGGATAGCTCGTTCCGGCATACTCGAATCCATCTTCCGTCACCGTGACGGTATGCGCGCGACCATGCCATTCACGAACGAGACGCGCGCCTGGCTTCAAGCTGAGGCCCGGCAAGGGCCCAACTCGACCAGTCTTCCGCAAGGCCCTCGCGACTGTTTGCAACTTGCGGCGGGTCGCCTTGCCGAGCCCGCCATGTTCGATTTCCTGAAATCTATAACCGAGTGCAAGGACAAGGAGGTCGCGGCTGATCTTTGGCGCGTTGCTGTGATAGAGCCGCCGCCACTCGCCGCGCAACTCCTCGAGGTCGAGCGAGCGAATGCGATCGAGCTCGCGCTCGATCGCCCGCGTATCCACACTACCCATAGTTAGGCGGCCGGTGGCGCAGGAATGTCCGGATTCGACTTCGACTTGAGTGTCTTCCCGGCGGTCACACGATAGATGCGTTCGCCGTCGACCTTGTCCGACCTCAATGCTAACCGCAACTTCTTGCGCACGACGCCGGCAAAGAAGCCGCGGACCGAGTGTTGCTGCCAGCCGGTCGCCTTCATAACGGCGGCGATTGTTACACCCTTAGGCTGTCTAAGAAGCGTGAGCACCGACTCCCGTTTGGTCCCGCCGCGGCTCGACGGCGAAGGACGCGTTCCCGGCTTAGCGGATCTTTTCGCGCCGCTCTTGGCGCGCGCACGCGGCGTCTTAGTGAACGTTTTGCTGTGCGACATTTCAGGATCCCTACGGTTGCGACGGCATCAGGCGCCGTCACCGCCGAAGCCCCACTGTGGCAGTGTCGCCAGCGGGGCGGGATCCAAATAGGGCCAAGTGGCCCTTGTCAGCGTGGCGACACTGACGCTCTATCCGCAGCGGAAGTCCAGTCCTTTCTGGACGATTTATTGCCGGGAATTTAAGGACGCTTGAGCGGCAATAAGGGGAAATTTTGCCAACCGAATTCCGTTCGAATCCCTCCCTCTCCGCCAATCAATAAAATCAATGACTTAGCAATAAGATTGGCCACAGTGGCTACAGGCATTGGCCACAGGCTTGGCAACGACTAGCCTCCTAGCTCCGGGTTGTCGGACCCTTTCTGACGCAGAATGCTTGGCACTATCGTGTCGCGAAAGATCGCCTCGCATAAGAGTTTCATCAGGTACACGTCGTCAATCTTTGCGGGTGGCGGCGCACTGCCGCGCTCGTCGTATTTCTTTATCAATTCCATGAACGCGCTGGGATCAAAGGCGGGATATTGTTCTTGAAGATATCGTCGAATTGCATCGAATGTTGTTTCCGATTGGCGCGGGTAAGACGCTTCGACCATTAGAAGGTTAAACGAGGCAAGGAAATTGCCGAACGCCTGCGCCTCGCAGCGCCACTGAATGCAATTGAGGGCAAGAAAATTCAGTCCGCCCAGATAATTTATATAGGCTTGTGCACGCGGCTGATCGTGAGGATGAGGCAAGCAGGTGAAGCAAATCAGGATGCTGCGCACATGGACATCTGTCAAAGCCTCTCTTTTCTCTGGGAAAACTTGAAATCCGCCAGCTTCGAGTTCGACGCCCAAGTGATTTTCTAAGTCGGTGATGGTCTCACAAAATCTTCTTTGATTGGGCGCTGGAGGCCACCACCAAAAGCCGCTCGTCGCCATGTTAATGGCTATCAAAAATTGAAGTGATAGACCAAAACCCAATCCCCATAGGGCCGCTGCGGGCACATCGTCCCCTAAAGTAATTTCAATTCTCAATTGCTCCTTCTTCTTTGCACCCTGTTGCGGTGCTAGCTTTATCCAATTAACACCGTCATTCCATTGCTTCAGTGGTGCCGATCTAATGGAATGCGAGGCAGTTTCTATCCTGAGAGATAACTTCCATCTCTCTTTTGTGGCTTGACTGGGTGATTTAGGTCCCCGCCGTAACTCTCGCTCAGCTACGAGCTTCATTTGCTCGTCGTTCGCCTCTATCTCCGCCTTCAGGGAACGCGCCCATTCGTGGATGTCGTTAAGTTCCTTCAATTTAGCGATTGTGCCGATCGTGAACATGCGTTTCCGCATTTCCGGATCATCAAACGCCTTCAGGAACCAAATTTGTAGGTCCGCTTCCTCCTGAGGAATATCTTCGCGAGGCTTCTCTGACTCGGCGAGACTCACGAGAGCTTCAGCATATTTGATGATAGCTTGGGATTGTCGCGGCGAAATTGCCTGCGACGGAATATTTAGTCCGTCACCACTATTCTCGACATAGAGACCCGCAATTCGGTTCGCGTGAATGTCTGCTGCCGCATCGCGCATCTCAAAAAATTGTTGTTGGTCGGCAACGTCTGGTAATTGACCATGGCCATAGAAACACCAAAACAGTTTCTTTTTGTGATAACGGCCCCAGATTAGTTTCTCAATATATTACGGCTTGCGCATTAGAGCAACCCGAGACCGCGCATCAGCGTACGCTGTGGCGACTGATGCTGTGATTGAGCGCCTCGGCTTAATCGTCTTTGAGGAGCTTCCAAGGTTCGACCTTAAGTCCCTTTGCGATGCGGGCGATATTGTCCAACGAAATGTTGCGCTCGGAACGCTCTATCGCGCTCAGATAAGTGCGATTAATTCCGCACTCGTGCGCGAGAGCCTCTTGGCTCAAGCCAGGGTTCGCCCGAAGCCGGCGCATATTCTTTGCCAGTACGTCGCGAAGCGGTCCTTTGTGCGTCCTTTTCACGGACGCGAATTGTGCGGATTGACGATTTTAAGGCGACCGCTTTTAAGTTACATTGTGCGACAGCAGAAGCTATCGTCCGTTGGCCTCAACCAGCCGGACGATGGAGAGAGGGCGATGCGTGGGGCGGTTTTATTGCTTGTAATCAACGGAGAAGGCGTATTCCCGGTCAACCTAGCGGTGGCGATAGGTGCGCTAGTCTTCACGGTGGCCTTCATGGGTGCACCGAAATTCCGCCGTGTGATTCTTCAGGTCATTGGCGCAGGTCTATGCTTTGGGGTGGCGTACTACCTCATCGGCACAGATCGGCCCTTCGAACAATTTTCAAATAAACTGCATGCACTGCACCTCCGTCTGGAGGGCACACGTAGTCAATTGGAAGCAAAACTGGCTGCTGCAGAAGCAAGGCGCGAAGCATCAGAGACGTTGGATGCAGACTCAAGGCAAATCAATTGGGCAAAGCCCATCTACACCAGAGATCGAGCGATAATCTGCCCGCTCTCGATTTTCGACGATCCACGCGCCGATCATGATATCCCAGCCATTCATGACCTTTGGACTTCGGTTTGGAGTCGGAGTGCAAAGGTCAAAGCGCTCGGATGCGAGGAATGGCGAGACGGTGTAGCCGTCAGAGCGCGGTTGGCATTCCCCGATCAAAAAAGCTCAATCGTAATTATCAACGAAATTCTATTTACTCAGCAATTTGATCTGCGAAACTAGCAATCGAAAAAGTCGCAATCACATTGCGCCTGCGGCGAGGTAATTCCGTCGCGAGCGGTATTACATTTGTCCGAGCTTTATCCAAACCTCGAGAGAATCGTCCGATCTGATGTAATCAAGAAACTGCGTGGTGGAATCGACCTGGTCGTTGTACTGCGGTCCGGGGAAGCTGGTCAGTTCATGGATATAATCCGCAAGCCACGGTGCGGTGCGGGGTAGGAATACGCGGCCGTTTTCGAACATCGCGGCCTGAGCGTGCAAACGCATGACCTTATCGCTGCCGGAAGGGGGCTTATATTCGGTGACGCCATTTACGAATTCGGATTTCAGGTCCTGAATAAGCTGGGTGCCAGACGCCTTGTCTTCGATCAAAATGGTCCCGGCATTGTGTCTCGCGGCTTCCGCCAGGACGGCGCGCTTAAGGTCGGGATAATTCAGCTTTTGCCTGAAAACATGGAGAAGGTAGTAATTTTTGCCGTCGACACCCCACGTCGTGCAAACGCTGTAATCGCTAATCTCGGTAGCCTTGTTGGCGGTATCCCAACTCTGAACGATGCGGCTGAAGTTTGCCGGCTGTTCGCCTGGCTCGTAGAACTTGAGCCAAACAAGTTTGATCATCGCTCCACCAGGATGAGCGGGGTTTTGCTGATATTGGCTTAGAAAATTATATTCCCCGATGGTCCGACGGATTTCGGCATAGATGGCGAGCGATTCGCGATCCGGATGGAGTGCGTCGCCAACCTTACGTGTAAACAAGCGAGTGCCGAGGGGACTCACAATGATGTGCGTCTCATGGCGCTCGGCGATCGCCGGAAAAGACAGCACCTCCCAATTTTCCTTTTCAAGCACATGACCAACCAGATCGTTTTGGTGCAGACGCTGCATGATAATAACGATGCTGCCGTCGGCCTTGTCATTAAGCCGGGTGTATAGCGTATCGTCATACCAGTCGTTGACCGCCTTGCGTTGTGTCGCGGAGAGCGCTTGATCGGGTTTGAGCGGATCATCGATGACGATCAGGTCGCCGCCGAAGCCCGTAAGCACACCGCCCACCGATGTCGACTTACGCCTACCCTCTGCTGTCGTCGTAAAATCCGCGACAGCCTGCCGGTTCGCCAGGCGCGTTGGAAATATTCGCTGATACCAGTCGGATGTCATGATGGTGCGGCAGTCGCGCGCAAACTTGTCCGCAAGATCTTGACCGTAGCTTGCGCAAATGATCTGCATGGTTGGGTTGCGTCCGAGGCACCATGCCGGAAAGGCGATGCTGGCGCAGTGTGATTTTAGGCCGCGCGGCGGAAGATTGAGGATTAGACGTTTAACTTCGCCCCGACGGACCGCTTCTAATTTCGTTGCAATCATCTCGATGTGCGGGCCGCTCACAAACCGGGTCTGCGGGTTGAGCTCATGGAATGAGCGTTGAGTGAAGCTCATAAAGTCGTTTGGTAGGATATACGCGTATTCGGCGGGGGATAGCATCATGGCATGCCTCCGGTTTCGGGCTTGTCAGTGTCGGTTGGGTCGTCAGCCTTAGGTTCTGGCGCGGCTTCGGACGTAGGAATCTCGGCTTCCCGGATTCGCTTGATGATGTTCGCCATGACCAGCTGATCTTCCGGTCTGCAAAGGACTTCAAATCCGGAACCTACGCCAGACGCAGCTTCACGCTGGCGCGTTTCATTCAAAAGAATCGGAATTGCCTTTTGATCGCCAGTCGCCGCTTTGTTGACCAGCTGTTTGACGATGGCCTTCCGCTTTGTGATCTTTTTGCGCTTGCCGTTTTCCGTGACGGGGACGCGGGTATTCAGCTCTTCTTCGATCTCGGTCTCGAAATTCCTCACGCCTTTGCCGCGACCTTTGGGGTTGCCGGACTTGCCCTTGGCGAACTGGGTATGTTTGGGCGGCCTGCCGTACCCCACCGCGAACGGCCGGTCAGTATCTTCCTTGTCAGCCACGGCGCGCCTCCGCCTCGCCGACGAGATCGTCAAAGCATTTGCCGGTGACAGCGTGGACAGCGCGGTCGCCTGTGAAGGCCTGCCAGCGTCTGATGATGGTGTCGACGTAAAGGGGATCGATCTCCATCCCGTAACAGCACCGACCGACGCGTTCAGCAGCGATCAGCGTCGTACCACTCCCCAAAAATGGATCGAGCACGAGATCGCCGCGCGCGGAGCAGTCCAGCATCGCGTCGGCCACCATGGCGACGGGCTTTACCGTGGGATGAAGGGCCGCCAAATAACCCTCGTCGGATTGCCGGCTGAAGGTGTTTGCGCAAGCATATTCCCAGATGTTGGTTCGGTTGCGGCCGTAACGCCCAAGCTGCACGTTATTATGGTGTGAAGCGGTTCCATTTTTAAAGACGAAAACAAACTCGTACTTGCTGCGATAGAGCGATCCCATGCCGCCATTGTCTTTCACCCACACGCAAATATTTTTAAGTTCGGTGTAAGCGAGTCGGCCCGCTTCCAGTAGTTCGCCAACGTGGCGCCAGTCCATGCAGACGAAGTGTATGGAGCCGTTGACGCTGTACTTTGCCGTTAGCGCGCAGCACCGTGTCAGGAATGACGTAAACTCGACTACGTCCAGTTCGCCTGCCGCCATCGCGAACTCCCGGTGCTGAATGCTACCTTTACCTGAGGCGTGGCCCAGAATCGGAACGTTATAGGGAGGGTCGGTGAAGACCATTTGCGCGCGCTTGGACCCAAGCAGGACGTTAAAAGAGTCGACAGATAGCGCGTTGCCGCATAGAAGCGTGTGTCGCCCAAGGTGCCAAAGATCGCCCGACTTGCTGACGACTGAATGGTTAGTTGGCGATGGAAGCTGATCGGTGGAATCGGCCGCATCATCATCGGAGGTGGAGAGCCCTTCGATCCGAAGATCGATCTCCGCCATGGTGAAGCCGGTCGACTCGAGGCTGAAATCGAGCTCGAGTTCCGATAGTTCCTTGAGGGTTTCCGCGAGGAGTTGGTCGTCCCAGGCTGACATATCGGTCAACCGATTGTCGGCGACCATGAAGGCGTTGGCCTGCGCTTGGGACAAGTGCTCTATCGGGATTGTCGGCACTTCAGCGTGGCCAAGTGTTTGGCTAGCCAAAACTCGCCCATGCCCGGCGAGCACGTTTCCATTTTGATCGGTCAGAATTGGAACGATGCAGCCGAAGCTTGCGATGCTCTGAGCTAACTGCCCAATCTGACGCTTGTTGTGTTTGCGCGGATTTCGAGCATTGAGCTTGAGCGAGTTGATCGGCTGCCACTTAATCAAAAGGGGCGGGCGAAAATCGGTCGACAAGGTTCACCTCTCGGCGGGGTAGGTCACACCCGAACGAAGAAGTGACTAATAGCTCGACGGTTTCGCGCGAGCCGGTTAGCGCGATTGAAGTTTTTTCTTTGCCCTCGACAGACGGTCTTTCAGACCGGACAATTTCGCTTCCTTTAATTTGTCGCCGTTCGCGAAACAAATAACTCTATCGTCGATATCTTCAATAATTTCAATGTTTTGTCTTGCCCGTAATTCACGTTCCAGTTCCTTGACGGTAATCAATGGACGTTTTTCGGCCACGCTCTCAATAAGCCCCTGCAGCGCATCGGTCTTCTTTGCGTTTCCGCCCTTGCGGGAGTGCTCAGCTAGAGACCGTGTCCGAACGCGCTCCGCATCCTCGAGAGCCTTGTAAATGGAAGACTGATAATAGACTGGCAGACCCCTAACTTGCTCGGCACGCATCGCCCCGAAAGCCGCCTCGCGAACGGCAACGTCAGCCATCCTCTGCGTCAGGAGTAGGTGCTGGTCTTCCCAAAAGCGCTGATGACTTTCGCTAAATTCTTTCAACGTTGGAGTGAGTCCGAGCATAGATAATCGTCCTCCGGCTGGCTCCGACTATAATTAACGCCGCTATTTCAGTAAAGCTTGCCAGGATTTTCGAGCTTTTCACGCGTGACCGACGATGTGGCTTTAGAGCAAGTTGGCCTGGAGTTGCCCCAATATCGCCAAAACAGCGAAGCTCTTCAGTTCGCAGAATTTTTTAGAATGCTTTCGACGACAACGGGCTGAATGTAGCTCCCGGCCAAAATTTCAATTTCATCTCCTTCTTCAGTACCTAATATAGCAGAAGCGACGGGAGATTGATGATGAACGATCCCACGAGAGGGCTCTGATTGCGTACCGCTAATGGTTATTTTGATGGTCCGTTTGTCGCCCGCAAGGTAACGTACTCGAACAGTATCGCCTACCTCGACTCGCTTCTCCTTATCTTGGGTCCTGAAAGCCGGTAGGGGAGCTGAAGGCATTACTTGTTCGACGTCGAGCAAGCGCGGCTGTACAGTGCGTGTGTCAGTCCCGGCCTCCGCGGTTTCGGACTGCCCAGATGTCCGAGTGTATTCATGTTCGTGAGTTTTTAGGGCGGCCAAGCGTTCCACGATGATTTTGCGAAGTCGCTCGGCTTCCTGTCTCGAATTATTAAACCAATCTGTCGACCAGATGCGGTGAAGTCGCCAACCGAGACCTTCAAGTATTTCTTGCCGAAGACGATCTCGGTCGCGAGCGGATTTAGCAGAATGATAGGTAGCCCCGTCGCATTCGACGCCTAGAATGTAGCCATGTGGCCAATCCGGATGACGGACGCCGATATCTACAAAATAGCCTGCGACGCCAACTTGCGGCACAGCCTGGCACCCCATCGCTCGAATTTGATCAATAACAAACACTTCAAAGTCTGAATCAGGTTCCTTTTCGGTTTCCTCTCCTGCATCGAGGATTCCACTAGCCGCATATTCGAGCCAACGCCTGAGCATGTGGACGCCGGGATTGCTGTGCTCATCGGCCTCGATATCCGCGCCGGTCATGGATGAGAACGTCATGATTTTTTGCTTTGCGCGGGTAAAAAGTACGTTCAACCGTCGTTTGCCGGCGATACCGTTGATGGGTCCGAACCGCTGCATAACCCTCGCGCCGGGCTCTTCTGGGCCATACACGGTCCCGATGAAAATGACGTCCCGCTCATCGCCTTGGACATTTTCAAGATTTTTAATGAAAAATTCCTCGAGACCGTCGTTTCTTTCCGTCCAAGTATCCATGTACTTCTGGACCAATCGATTGTTCGCGGCTGCGCGCTCAAACTCTTCGATGATAAGATCGCGCTGCTTGTGATTGAGAGTTACCACGCCCAACGACCGGTCAGGATCGGTCTGCATAAATTCCACGATTGCGTCGATTATTGCTCTGGCTTCGATCGGGTTTGTGCCTGCTTTGTACAGGCCTTTTACGTTTTTATATTCGACGCCCATTTTTGCGAGCGACTCGGTAGCGGACGGGAACACAATCAGCTTGTCGTCATAAACAAGCTTATTTGAGAATTTAATCAGACCCGAATGCCGCGAGCGGTAATGCCAGCGCAGACGACGGGCAGGCCGAAAGGCACCATTCGCCAGTTCTAGTATAGATTCATTCAAAACCGCTTCATCTTCGTCCATATCATCGTCATCAATAAGTGTTTTGAAATAGCTGCTTGGTGGCAGCTGATTTGTATCACCGACCACAACCGCTTGATCGCAACGTAACAGCGCTCCAATAGCGGACTCTGGCGGCATTTGTGACGCCTCATCAATTATACAAAGATCAAACTTTACGGTACCTTTTGGCACGTATTGCGCGACTGCCAGCGGAGACATCATCCAGCAAGGCTTTAATGCGATCAAAGCTTCCGCCGCCCGCTGCGCTAGGTCTCTGATTGAAATATATTTTTGTTTTTTGCTAATTTCATTCTCGATAAGCGCCATATTCGTCCATGTAGATTTCTTGCCGATCCCGTTTCCTCTCGGCGGACGCGCGCTCGCTTTTACCTTAGCTCGAAGTTGCCGGCGTGATTGCTCGATTATCTCCTTATCTTTTTTGGCAAGAGCAGCTCTCAATTCGTCGAGCTTCGCTCCGGAATATTTTGTCAATCTTTTGCCGTGCGTCGCATAAACCGCCTTGGCCAGTTGTCGGATTGCCAGCGCTTCAACTTGTGCACCGAGGCTCGAAAGGGAACCGCCACGAAGCCTCTCCTCAACGAGCGCCATTATGCCGTGTGGAATTGCGTCTTGGATTACGGTTGCAAGCCTAGCGAATGCGAAAAGACCTTCAGCGTCTTTTGCGGCATTATCCAGCGCGACAACTGCATCAACCAAAGGTCGGCTGCGCGTAAAAGAGTCTGTATCGATCTTGGCGATATCCGATAACCGAGACAGCGTTGCTTCAAACTTTTCTTCTGCGGACAATACGGCGGTTACATCATTGCTTGCGTGCCGCGGATCTCCCTGGAGCAGAACAGCCTGTACTGCCGAGCCATCGGACCCGATCTGTAGCGCCCATTCAGTGACGTTTTTAACGTCACTGATATTGGTGCGATGCCCGTTAAATCCGTCGCCTAGCATCTCGCGCGCTAGCTCATGCTGATCGGCGTTCCTCTGTCCGGAAAGGAGTTCCTCAAGCTGATTGTTTACGTTTTCGATCCCAACCGGTTCAATCTGCGAATCTCTAAAGACTTCCCCGACATTGCGCAGCTCTGACGCCGCTGTTTCTAGCCGTCGAACCTCGCCTTCCAAATTCGCAATGCGTTCCTGTAGGGATGCGAAGGTAAGAGAAACGCCCGTTTGGCGGAGGCGAGGAAGTAAATCGAGTTGGCTTGGCGTCGCCTCTCGGAGGAATGTTCTTAGGCTAGTATGTCCGGGTCCCCCAAAACATTTCCTTATGCTTTCAAGATATTTAGCCAGGCGCTCAAACTGCTCGAAGTCTGTATCGAGCCCTCGAAAGTGGATCCCAAAATAACCGCTTCCCCCGACTTGTTTCTCGAAATTGTCGAGTTGACGGCGAAATGCAACGAGGGCGTCTAGAGACTGAACGGCTTCAGATGCGGAATATTGTTTTGATCGGCAAATCGACTTAAAGAGTCGTTTCGCCTTTCGATAGGATGGCGAGAGGAAACCTAGCGATCCCGCGGTCCGAAGTGTGGATGCACATTCGACCAAAGCATCTTGCGAAATTTCAACTGAGAGAAACAGGCGTAGCGACAGAGCCTCGCGCGTTTTTCGTAACTGCAAGCCTTCTTGGCAAAGTCTCCATAAGATGTAAGCTGCATTTCCTTCGGAATGTTTGTTGTTTCTAAGAGAAACCGCTACGGATCCAACATTGCGATAAAGGTCATGCGCTTGGGAAAGATCATCTAAAGCCCAAGTCCGAGCGCCTTCGCATGTGGAAACAAGCGGCGCAAGAGCGTCCGAGATAGCACGCGCAGTATTTGCAAATTTTCTTTTGGCGTCGATCTGCTCAGTCAATACTCCGATATCGATCATCGATAATGAGTAGCGATCGCATATTTCACGAATTGCCCCAATTTTGGCCAAAGCAGCTTCGTTGGGCTCTATCAAGAGTGTTGGGACCAATGCATCGCGCAGCTTGGCAAAATCGGAGCATTGACTGAGAAAGGTCGCGAATGCTTCGGCGTTGCCGTTACTCAGCAAAGAGACAAGAAAGCTTTGCCGATGTTGCCTAAAATGGCCGGCGCATTCAGTTAGGTGCTTATGTAATGTTTCAAGGGAATTGTAGGGACTGCTTTTGTCTAGTTGCCATAGCTGAAGCGCGTCTCGTGCTTGAACTAGGATCCGGGCCTCGTCCGAAGCCTTTTTTGTAAGCGAGCACGCGTCCTCGACTGTGAATCGATCGGGGTTGACGAGCCGAGTTTCTCTCCAGCTGTTGCCGACGCCCAATGTCGCGGCGTGGGCTTGTTCAATGTTAGAGCCAAGCTGAAACAGGTGCGTAAGGCCCGAGGCGGTTTGCATCTCCGATCGGAGATCGCAGCGGTCTACAGTTTCTTTCGAAATGCCGAAGAGTCGATCACTCGCAGCGAGGCCCTTTCCCAGAATCTCATGAATATTGAAGCCGGTATTTTTAAATTCTGTTGTGATAAGATCAATGTAATCAGCAAGCTGATTTCGGATATGCCGGAATTCCTCTAGTTGCTCCTCGTAATCGCGAACCGGCCGGCTGTTCGGCATCTCCAGCCGATCTCGGATCGATTCGATGACCTGCTCACGAGCAGACTTTTCAGCCTGAAGAGGCAAGAGAAATTCTCCGAGGCCGATAGCTTCAAGGCGCGCTTTAACGACGTTCAATGCCGCAAGTTTTTCCGCGACAAAAAGAACGCTTTTACCCGCCTCAAGCGCCGCGGCAATTGCGTTGACGATGGTTTGAGATTTGCCAGTTCCAGGAGGGCCTTCAATGGCGACGTTCTTACCATCGCCAACATCTACAAGAGCGCTGAACTGGGAGGAGTCAGCGTCCATGACGAGGCATGGAACTTTCGCCTCAATTTTTGGCTCATCAACGTCGTATTCGTCGGCGAAAGGTGAGGCGCTCCCACCATCACTATTGTTGCCGACCAGTAGCGACTGCACAATGTCGTTTTGCGGAAAGTCCGGTCGCTTCGTATCAAGATCGTGGTACATCGCCATGCGCGCTGAGGGAAGCACTCCGATGGCCACTTGACGACGCAGACGCCAATTTTTTTTCTTAGGCAGGACGTTTGCTACTGCCGCAAAATACGCTTCTATCGAGCCTCCCTTGAATTCCGGTATATCTATTGAAAAATCAATCCGTAGCTTCTCGTGGAGAACGGTGTTCAGTTCTGCATCATCGCCGGTCCCTTTTATGGAATACTTTACGCCTCTCGGAGTGCGTGCCCGTTTGATTTCGATTGGTAAAAGAACAAGCGGTGCAAATGAGCTATCCGACTGAGTATCGTCTGACCATTCGAGAAAACCGAACGCGACTTGCAATACATCGATGCCGGTTTCTTGAGTCCAAGTTCGACCCTTGGAAATAATGCTGTTGAGCTTACGCTCTAGACCGTCAGGCAAAAGCAGCGTTTGAATATTATCGTCGGTGTGACTGCCGTCCTGCTTTTCGTCGTTCGGCTCCGGCAGTTCGTATGATGGCGATATGCGGTTATTTTTTGCGTGTTGGGTAAGATTGATCTCCGTCTGTTGAATCCTCGGTGCTAATCCTAGTAGCGTGCGAATTTTGTCCTTTAGTTCGCGTTCGATGGCTTGAGTGTTTTCGAGATAATCGTCGTGATCTCGATCGATGAGCTCAATTGCCGCGAGATACGCTTCATCTGTAAGGCGGCCATTAGTTAGGGCAGCGCGAAAAGAGTGGCTTTGTTCATCAAGTGGGTCGTCCTCGATTGGAGGCAAGGGGACGACATTCATCTCCTGCACATTGCTCAGCTTGAAAAACAAAATATCAGGTAACTCGTCTACGGCGCGAATTTGTGAATTCGAGCGGAGTCCGAGTTTCGTCGAAATGAGGGGATTACGCCTGGTTAAATCGAGAAGCTTTGGGCGAAGGCTCTCAATTTTGGCGTGAAGTAGCTCATGCAGGGCTTTCTCATTTGATTTCATGCGTGAATTGTAGGCCGCAAGCAGCCTTACCCTCCCCACGCTTAGAATAGCTGGACTTTGGAGGCGGACAACCACAAATTGCCTTACGAGGTCGGTACTATCCCTTGCAGCCGTACTAAGGGTCGCTTGGGTACCCGTTGCCAAGCCTGATTTAGATTTTGCGGAGCGCTATCGAATGATCGGCAAGGGCTTTATTAGAGCGCATCATCTCAAAGTGCGCTCGAGGAGAGGGTGGGGGGATGACCTACGATATCACCGCGGAATTTCCGGTGCCGTGCTTAAACTGCTACCGCATAAGTCATCGTTACGCTGCGTGAGCCATCGTTAGGCTGCTCCGCGCGATTTTAACTCATTTCGCGCGGCAGTTTTGCCAAAGCAGAGTTAAATCAGCAAAGCCCTGAACGCGCTACAGAACCGGATTCGCCTAATGATGGATTACGGAATGGCAGTGGATCCGCGCGCCGGGGCTGCGCCCGCAGCGCTTTACGAGGTGCGGCTTGGCAGTTTCGCCCGCACAATCATCCGGGCACATCGGCATAAGTTGGTGCGATTGAAGCCTGCTGATCATTCTTCGTTAATCCGCGAATCTAGCACGAGAATTCGCACTCGATTCGTTCGCGTAGGAACGCCCCCAGAACGGCAAGTCGGATGTCAGCCGACCATAAACGATATCTGGTAGCCACACCAAGGAACGCCCTCTAACGCTTGTCATATTGACTACAGTTCTCGTTATGTTCTTAATGCGGCATGGGCGCTATCTTAGAGATCAATCGCGACTTCCCTTTCCAGGTCGCGCTGCCGTTCGATGAAGCTGCAATTGAGGTTCTCGATTGGCTCGAGAGCAGTCGTTTCGAGTGGGACATGTACGTCGATCTGCCCGAAAACTGCATTCGCTATTGCTTTCGACGTCTGGCTGACGCGACATCATTTAAGCAACGCTTCAAAGATGCGCAGGAAAGGCGAGCTGTCGCCGGCGGGCATTGACCGCGGCTGGCCACATCAGGTCGCGTTGCCCGCGCGTTTCTGCGAGAACGGCGGCTACAAAGAGATTCATGATTTTTGCGTTGGACTAAGTATTTGCACGCGCGGCCACTCTGTTTACGACGGCGAGTGGTTCCACGTGTATTGCTTTGCAGAAGCTGACCACGCTGCAAAATTTAAAGAGCGCTTCGGCGGTGTGGCATTCGATCCGTCGCAACGAGGTAAGGGAAGCAGATGGGCACAGTGGAATAAAGGCGAACCTTAATGGGCACGAACGGCCGCGAATACCGGCGGTATGATGCGGGCAGATGCGATGGCAGGTATTCCTGCATGCGCGCTATCGAGGCGGCAGCATTTCGCCGCTCCTAGCGAAAACGAACGATATAGTCCTTCGTTACTGAGGCTGGATCATCAGCGCACTTCTGCGACGATCGGTCTTCGGTACGAAAAGTAAAGGGCGCAGACGGTCATGCGAATTGGCGTTGGATTGGCGATTTCTTTCGTTGTCCTCGCATCGATCATTGTGAGCGCCGTTGGCGTCCACGTGTTGTGGTGGCGGACGGCCGAAGCCAACAGCCATGCGCTCGCAGCGACAATTAACGAGCAGATCGTTTCTGCGGTCGAAAAAGAACTCACCTCCATCACCACGCAGGCACGCGCGGCGCACACGGCTATTCGCACGTTATTTGTTCAAAATGTACTCGAGACCCGCGAAGCGGATAAGCGTGAGTTCGTCTTCCTCTCACAACTGCAAGCGCAGCCGAGCATATCCTGGGTGGCGTTCGGCTGGCCGGACGGAGCGATTTTTGCGGCGCATAAGCTTGGCGATTTGGGTTTGGAGATGATGGAAATTGCGCCGGTCGACGGCGTAATCAAACGGCGCGTCGACAAATATCAAGTGGTAGTCGGTGACATTCAGTTCGAAAAGCGTCGGTTCGAAGCAACCGACTACCGGGTCACCGATCAGGAATGGTACCAGAAGGGCATAATAAGCGACGAACCAGCTTGGTTCGAGGTCACGGCGTTTCCCGTGGGGCTGCGCCCCTCGATCGCCTATGCCGGCCCGATTGACGTGTACCAAAAGCGCCAAGGTGTGCTTGCGGTTATCATCGAAAACACTCGGCTCGCACAGTTTCTATCGCAACTCTCTGTCGGCAAAACCGGCGCGGCGTTCATCCTGGGTCGCGATGGGACCACGGTTGCTGCACCCGATCCAGACGCCGATGAAGTCAGTATGCAACGGTCAGATCAGCCATTACTGGCGATTGCTCGTGGCGCGCTCAAGCAAGCCGCCAATACCTACGACAGCGACAAGAGCACAGCGCGCCAGATGCGCTTTGTCGCTAGCGAAAACGCTTATGCAGTCGCCCTGACGCCGCTCGCCTTTCCAGGTTGGACGTTGGCGACCGTCATTCCAGAAGCGGAGTTTCTTGGCCCGATCGAAACAACAATCCGGCATCTGCTCATTGGTCTAGCAATACTGATTGTTGCCGCCGGCATTCTTTCGGCCTGGCTTGCCAGACGCGTTATCGCCACCCCGCTGATTACGGTCCTTGGTGAACTCAAACACGTCGAGCGCTTCGAACTCGATCAGGTGCGGCGACATCCATCCCGCCTGGCCGAACTGGAAAATCTGTCAAATGCGATCGCCGACATGGCCGGCGGATTAGCCGCCTTCCGGAAATACATTCCTGCGGACCTGGTGAAAGCGCTGCTTCGCGAGGGTGTCGAACCGCGGCCCGGCGGCTCGATCCGGAACCTGACGGTCTTATTCGCGGATATCGCCGGATTTACTGGGCTGTCCGAGCGGCTTGGTGATCAGATCATTCCGCTGCTGTCCAGCTATCTTGACACCATGTCGCGCGAGGTTAGCGCGCATGGTGGGACAATCGATAAATTCATCGGTGACGCGGTGATGGCGTTCTGGGGCGCACCGGCG
>JBEKGX010000024.1:0-56572 GCA_050012575.1 Xanthobacteraceae bacterium
CGAGACCGATTGTCGTGATCGCTTGCATGGATAGCTCCTCCGAATCGTGGGAGCCTTACCAGCCCCCACATCTATGGCACTCACGTGCCGGGTGGAGGAGCCGTCCACAGCATCAATTGGAGACATCCCGGCCAATTTACTTTCTGAAGGTAGCGGTTGCCGCCGCCGGTTCAGAGTGAACTTATCGGCTCGATGTCTTATAAGGCCCGGGCGCTTTGTGTTGCCGCTGCCAAGCATGTTGTTGCTAACAAGCAAACGCTGACCCTGCCGCCTGAACACATCACCTTCCGACAGGAGATCACTGCCTCTGCAAATTTCCATTAACTTCGCGACGTGATCGAATGAAGGCAATCTACCGTTTCCGCCAGGAACGACATTTCGCCAAGCCTCCGGCGGCGATATGGCCGTTCGTCTCCGACACCGCTAGCGTCGTGGAGCTGAGCGGCTTCGCGCCCTACCGTTTCGAGGAACGGGTCGACGTGCAGGGTCGAGTCCGCCGGTTCGCCCATGGCAAGATCGGTCCCTTTCCGGTGAGATTTGAGGAAGATTTTGGCGAATGGCAGGAGAATCACCGCTTTTTCGAAGCTCGAGAGTACCAGAACGGTCCGATGCGGCATTGGGAGCTTTGCTGCGAGCTATTTGCCGAAGGCGAGGGTTGTCGGCTGCTCGTGACTGGCATGGCCGAAGCGTCCGGCCTTTTGGGATTCGTGGCGAAGCGTGCAGGCATCTTCGACACCGAGTTCGGCAAAGCCATGGCGGCGATTGAGCGGCTCATTCGCGAGAGTGACGGTCCAGCGCTTATCCCGGGCTGGAGTGCTGAAGACTTGGTGGAGCCCTCGGCCCGACGACGGCTTGACGCGCTTGCTGCGGAATTGGCGCGCGATCCCGCCTCGCATGGTCTAGCGCCGAACCTCGTCGATTTCCTGCGGCACGCCCCGATTGTTGCGCTCCGAAGCATTCGCCCGATGGTGCTCGCGACACTATGGTCTGTCCCGCCTGACCATTCCGTCGAGCTGTTCTTGGCGGCGGCGCGGAACGGCATCATGGCGATGGGCTGGGATCTGTTGTGCCCGCGCTGCCGCGGTGCGAAGTCCCGTGTGAGCCGACTTAACGAACTGCCGAAAGGTGCGCATTGCTCCTCCTGTAACATCGATTACGAACGCAATTTCAGCCGCAACGTCGAATTGACTTTCCATCCGGAGCCGTGGATTCGTCCATTGCCGGACGGCGAGCTGTGCATGCTCGGCCAGGGCACTGCGCGGCACGTTAAATTTCAGGCCGAGGTCGCGGCACAGTCGGCCAAGAGCTTCGACTTATCCTTGGCTCCGGGCCCATACCGTTTTCGGACCGTCGAGGCCGGCGCCGAAGCCGATGGCGAAATCGGCGCCGACGGCGTCATCCCGACGCTTGTGGCGCGCGGCTCCGACATTCTGCTTGAAGGAGCGAACGGGAGGGATGAGCTCGCGATCCGCAACGAGAGCGACCGACCGCTCGTGTTCGTCGTCGAGGATCGCAATTGGGCCCAAGACGCGCTGACCGGCGAGCGCGTGATTGCCATACCCGCCTTCCGTCGGCTCTGCCCGGAGCAGTTGCTTCGTCCCGGCGATAATGCCGAGATCGGCTGGATCGCCATCATGTTCACCGATCTGAAGGGCTCGACGGAGCTCTACGATGCGCTGGGCGATGCCACCGCCTACAACCTCGTGCGCGACCATTTCGCTTTCCTGTCAGACCGGGTGCAGCAAAATCATGGCTTCGTCGTCAAGACCGTAGGCGACGCGGTGATGGCCGCCTTCTCCCGCCCCGATGACGCAGTTCGTGCGGCGCTCGCGATCCAGGACGATGTAGCAAGTTTCAATTCCGCCCGTGGCGGAGGCAAAAGTGCGACGCCCATCGTGTTGAAGCTCGGACTTCACGCCGGATCGTGCATTGCGGTGACCACGGGCGACGTGCTCGATTACTTCGGCGCGACCGTGAATGTCGCGGCGCGACTCGAACATCAGTGTCGCGGCGGCGAGGTGATTGTGTCGGAAGCCGTGACGAAAGATGCCGCTGTGGGAGCGGCGCTGGAGGATCGGACGCTGCTCGAAGAAGCGGCGATGTTGCGTGGTGTCAGCGCGCCGGTTCGGTTTGTTCGGGTCGAAGGTCTCCGCAGGGCGATGCTGCCTGTGGACGAACTATGAAGCCGTTACCAGCATGATCCATCAATCTGAAGGCCGCCAAGCCGCTCGACCTGACAGTGCCACTCCCAAACATCGCGAGTGCCGACGAAGTGATCGAGTGACTGATCGAGCATTTTTAAAGTGGGATAGTTGCACGCTCGAAATGCTGCGTTGCACCGAAGTCTCGCAGCCAAGCGACGGTATGGGTCATTCGCGTCGTTTGAAGCATCCGGCAGCGACTTCCGCTGTTACCCTGAACGCCGACATTTGCTTGCGCTGCAATATCTGACGAAAAGGGCCATAAACGGACTCGTGCGCCGCAACAAAGTCGGGCGGTTTCAGGGAAAGGCGGCGCTAAATCCAAAGTGATCGACCATCACGCCGGCAGCCAGCCCACTTAGCCGCAACGGTTGGTCTAGAATTGCTCTCTACCCGCGACTGGAAATGTTTTCATGCCTTGTCTTGCGACGTCGTCGATAATTGGACACAGCGAGAGCAGCAACGGCTCGACCGACCAACGAAAGGATGCCGCCAAGAAAAGCTACGCCTACGATCAGACGCTCGGCTTTTGCTGCGTCGGCAGTACGGTTGTCGAGAAGACGCTTCTCTTCCGCGGTCATAGCGCCAACGATGGCGCGAATTTCATCCATTGTGCGCTTGCCATCGTTGGTTATTACTGCAGAACGCGCGGCGTCGAGCCCTTTGTTTTGTCGAAGCGCGATAGTCACTCCAAGTTCATCAATTTTGGCGGTAACGGCTGCCCGCAGTGATGCAACGCGAGACAATTGTAGACGGTTATCTACTACTAGACGGTCAAGTGCAGCAAGCGCGCCAGGCAAATCCACGGAAGTGCGTTCGTAGGGAGCAAGATAGGACGCGTCTCCGGTGATGATGTACCCGCGCTGCCCTGTCTCTGCGTCTTCCAGTCGGATGAGAAGACCGTCAATGGCGTTAATCACCTGATAGGTGTGAACGACCAAGTCCCGGTTTTCACGAAGAAGAATATTGTAGCGGTATGATAGATACCCCCGCACAGCATCGCAAAAAGAAGGGGCAGCGTGCTGATGACGTTCAAAGGCGTCAAAACCTGTCGCCATTTCCTCCACATTGTCTAATTCTCGCGCCGCACTGAACTGCACCGTTTTGCCTTCGACGCATATACGCTCCGGGGAAACCGGGTTGAGTGCAAGCCGTGTCCGCGTGGGACTTGTGCGGTCTTACGCCACCGATTTGACTTGCGGTGATTCCCTCTCCAGTTCGGCTGTTTCTGGCATCTGCAGGAAGAAAACGATAAAGGCCACGAGGGCGACGGCGCCTAGAGCGAGAAACGTGGCACTGTAGCCGAAATGATCGACAATCTCTCCGGCGGCAAGCCCACTCAGCGAAGCGCCTATCCCCTGCACCGTCGCGATCGCGCCTTGGGCCAGATTGTAGCGGCCGGTGCCGCGCATGATATCGGCGATCACCAAGGGTGCGAGCGCTCCAAAAATTCCGGCACCAACGCCATCGAGTAACTGAACGCCGATCAGCCAGAAGCTATTGTCGGAAAGGGTATAGAGCACCGCACGGATGGGTAGGATAGCAAACCCGGCAAGGAAGAGCGGCTTTCGCCCCCAAGTGTCGGCCTTGTACCCGACCAAAAGCGCGATCGACAGCATGACCCCTTGTGCGGCGATGATACAGGTCGACATCATCGCCGTGGCTTCCTTTGGGTAGGCAGCCGCAAGCTTCTGTCCCACTAGCGGCAGCAACGGCGCGTTGGCGAAATGGAACAGCATGACACACAGACCAAAGATGACTAGCGGTCGCGACTTGAAAAGGATGCCGTAGCCGGCGACCGCGACGGGGCTTTCGGCCGCTCCGGGCTCGGTCTCCAGGTCTCTCGCCCGATTGTAATCGATGGCCTTGGCGGGAATGGACAGCACCGCGATCATCGTCAGTACGGCGAAAACCGGCACCAGCAGGAACACGGCGCGTTGGGAGAACGCATAGCCGATCGCACCCGCCACCAAGGCGATCGCGACATTGCCGGCATGATCGAATGCCGAATTCCGTCCCATTCGCCGCGCAAGTAGTGGCCGCGCGAACAGGCCCAACGTTAGGGCCGCGATTGCAGGACCGAAGACGTCGCCGACGACTGCCATCAGGCTGTTCGCGAGTAGGACCGGCCAGAAGCTTGGCCATGCAAAGATGATGACGGCACCGATGCCCAGAACCACAAGCGCCAGGACGATCACTCCGCGCTTGGCACGGGTCTCGTCGATCGCGGCGCCGATCGGTGTCTGGACGGCGAGCCCGAGCAGGCCACTTATCGTGGTCACCAATCCGACTTGGGACTGGCTCCAATGCTGCTGCGTCACCAGGAACACGTTTAGATACGGCCCCAGGGCGCCGCGGACATCGGCGAGCAGGAAGTTGATGGCATCAAGCGAGCGTGGATTGAAATGCTTGCTCTTGGTTGATGTCATAGCCACAGCCACAATGTTCCGATCGCGAGAGTGATGACGGTCAGTGGCGCGCCGACACTGAAATAGTCCCAGAAGCCGATCACCACGCCGGAAACGGCGGCCCTCTGCACGACGATCAAATTGGCGATCGATCCCAGGACAGTGAAGTTACCGGCAAGGGTCGAAGCCATCGCGATCACCAGCCATGCTGTGTCGTGATCCTTCAACGGAGCCACAAACGGCTTGATCAGCAACACAGCAGGTACATTGCTGACCAAGTTAGACAACACCGCAGTGGTTCCGCTGAGCACCGGAATTTTGTCCAGGCGGAGCCTGCCGATGGACGCGAAGAGCTCAGGAGTGAGAAGCGTGCGCTCCGCGCCGGCGACTATGATGAACAGACCGGCAAACATCAGCAGCAGCGACCAATCGATCTCGGCGTAGACTCGCCGGCTCTTCACCCGCCAGGTCAGCAGCAGGAGGCCGCCGATGATGATCGCCGCTTTGGCCGGCATGACCCCGGCGAAAAACAATGAAATCAAGATCAGGGTCGCCATCAATGCGCGGATCATCAGCGCGCGATTGGCATCGACTTTCGGTCGCGGCGCTTCCAGTTGTGGGGCGGCGGCGAACTCGGCGCGATGGAAGAGCGCGATGAGCGCCACGGTGATGATCAGACCTACCAGCGCGACCGGCCCCAATGCCAGAGCAAATTTTGTGTAAGGGATGTGAGAGAAACTGCCGATCATGATGTTCTGCGGATTGCCGGTGATCGTCGCGGTCGATCCGACATTCGACGCCATCGCCACTGCCAACAGGTAGGGCACGGGCTGGCGACCCAACGCGAGCGTCAACTCCAGCACTAGCGGCGCCAGCACCAGGCAAATCGCATCGTTCACCAGGAAGGCGGAGAAAACGCCGGAAATCGCGACGATCGCGCCGCGCAGGATCAAAGGGCGCCTAGCATGCGTCCTGACCCATGCAGTAGCGACGGCAAAAAAGCCTGAAAGCCGCAGACTGGCGACAACGATCATCATGCCGAGCAGCAGCGTGATAGTATCGAGGTCCACCGCCTTGTAGGCATCTTCAAGCGGAAGGGCGCCCGATGCGACCATCAGGCCGGCGCCGATAAGCGCGATGCCGGCCCGGTCGATGCTTAGACCGGGAATCCTGCCGATCGCGAGTGCGATATAGCTTCCGACAAAGATGACGCCGGCCGCGACGCGCTGGCCGTTGACTCCAATTTGATCGTTGACCGGAAACAGAGTGGGTGCCAGCGCGGAGGCGACGGCTATCACGACCACTAACCCTACCAGCATGACGCTCAGGGCGACTAGCAAGCGGCTTCGACTGGAGGCCCTGTCACGCATAAGAGCGATGTTACGTACTAAAAACTGTGGAGTCTCTCATGGCGAGGATCGCT
The DNA here is from genome assembly GCA_050012575.1 of Xanthobacteraceae bacterium. Classification (GTDB taxonomy): domain Bacteria; phylum Pseudomonadota; class Alphaproteobacteria; order Rhizobiales; family Xanthobacteraceae; genus BOG-931. Next base: position 6,033 of record JBEKGX010000024.1, read on the forward strand.
GGCCAGGTCCACGGCTAGCGCAAGTTACTGCGCTGCGGACGGATAGCCGGTAGCTCAGGGGGCGGTTAGACCGGAATCGGTTTCTCAGGAACCGACGAAGAAATGCGACCTGCGCGCGAGTGCAGACCGCGTCCGTCTTTTTGAGCGGAAGCCGCAACGCGATCCTCCGGCAGACCGGTTGGGCTCAGTCGCGCTATGACTTCGGCGCGCCCGGTGGTGGTGGTGGCGGAGGCGCTTCACCGCCACCGAAGACGTCGTGCATCCAGCGATTGAAACGCGACTCAGAGATCTTGGTGAGCTTTGTGCTGTTCGGTCCGATCTCTCGGGCGGCAATCACCTTGCCGAGCGGGCCGGACCTGCCATCGCCGCGGACATAGAAAGGCTGTCCGACGGCAAGGCTGGCGGCATTTTGCTCGGCGTCAGGCGGCGGCATCCGGACGATCGTGCCGTCGTCGAGCAGCACGCCGTTGAGATGGCCGAGCGGGTCATGCAGTTGCACTTTGATGCGGCTCTCGTCGTCGAGGCGCTGGGGCGGGCCAGGCGGGCCGGTGTCGACGACCGCGCCGGTCGTATCGTCAGTCACCGCTACCGCGGTCACGGCCGGGCCGGGTCCCATCTTCACCCTGCGGATCGTCACCGTGTCGCCAGGGTGGACCGCGAACACGAGCTGGGTCGAGGCGTGCGGCGGCAGATTCACTTCGGTGCCGTCAGTCAGGATCAGCCCGTCCACGGTGCCGCGCGGTGTGAGTGAGTATTGCGCGACCTTACCCTTTATTTCCAGCATTGGCGTTTGAACGCCGGGCGGTGCCGGCTGCGCCAGCGCGAGCCCGGCGGAGCCGATCATCATCGTCGCGGCCAACAGCGCATATTTCAGGCGAGACGTGGATTTATTCGTCGTCAATTTCTCCAGTGTCATATTAATTTCTCCAGTGCGACTTGTTGGGTTAAAAACGAACGTGCCCGCACTTGTCTAGAGGTCCAGGTCACGATCCCGATTACTGGGGGTCGCGAAACAGCGCCCAAGTTAAACAAATAAAACGCAGATTTGTTCCGCTCCATTATCATAATTACACGGCTTCATCTCACCTTCCAGAGTCGCGTCGTCGTTGACGCGAAGCACGATTTGGTCGAGGTCCTTTGGGCGTGAGATCGGCCAGCAGGGCTGGCATCCTCGCCATCGCCGATGGCGTGATCGAGTAAGCAACTGTGCCATTGCTCTCGCAATGCAATAATTGGCGGCCTGGAGAGTCGCCTTCGGGTCTTGGCTGTGTGAAAACTCCAAAATTGAATTTGCGGATAGAAAGTGTGTCTCAATTTTTGTAAATTGAAAAAATAACAACGCTGGTGAGCGCTGTCGAGAAAAGACAATAGAGAAAAACAATTCTGCGCGTTGCTCTCGCGGGCACGTTTTCATACAGCCTAGGTCAATCGCGACCGATGCACCGCAGCGAACGGCATCTCTATTCGATCACCTCGTCGGCGCTAGTAAGCAACGTCGGCGGCACAGTTAAGCCCAGCGCTTTGGCCGTCTTGAGGTTGATCACGAGGTCAAACTTTGTTGGCTGCTCGACCGGCAGATCGGCGGGTTTGGCACCCTTGAGAATTTTTCCGATGTACACGCCGGCTTGGCGATAACCGTTGGCAAAGTCGGCCGCGTAACTGATTAGACCGCCCGCTTCGACAAATTCGCGCTGCGGGCACATCGCGGGCAGCTTATAGCGGCTCGCTAGCGTCACCAGTTGTCCGCGTGGGTTAAGATCGGTGAAGAAAGTATCTTGGACGATAAGTAACGCGCCAGCCCCCTGATTAGCGACGGCCGCAATGGCGGTGTCGATCTCGGAGTCCGTACTGGCGCGCACGATAATTATCTGTCGCTTGATAACGCTGGCTGCATCTTGCAGGTCGCCCAGCTCGCGATCGGCATCCGGGAACCGCGGGTTCAGCAGAATCCCGATCGGCGTGGCGCCGGGGACGATTTCGTTCAGAAGCCCGAGACGTTTCGACTCCAATGTGGAGCCAAGCAGGCTGACGCCCGTGACATTGCCTCCGGGCCGATTGAGGCTCGTGACGACGCCGGCGTTGACCGGGTCGACATCGCTCAAGAAAACGATCGGAATCGTCGCGGTTGCCGCTTTCGCCACTTTCGCCGGATCGATACCGGCGGCGAAGATCACGGCAATTTGGCGATCAATCAGATCGGCCGTCAGGCGGGGCAGCCGGTCGACATGGCCTTCCGCCAGGCGATATTCGATCGCGACGTTTTGGCCTTCGATGAAGCCCGCTTCCTGCAAGCCTTTGCGGAACCATGACAGTCGGGACGCGATGTAGCTCGAAGAAAGGCTGCTCAGGATTCCGACCACCAGCATCGCAGACTGCTGCCCACGCGCTGCAAGCGGCCACGTAGCCGCCGTGCCGCCGAGAAGCGTGATGAACTCGCGTCGCCGCATATCCGCTCCCAAGCTCAGGAGAGACAGCATTGTATCGGCTCAAACGAGTGCTTTGATAGGGGCTAAAACCGGCATCGAAATCCTTGCCGCAGTGCACAGCTAATGTCGCAGTTGGGTCATTCGCGACCGGGTCGAACGATCAGCATTTCCAGTCATGTCCGCATGCCACCAAAAGCGACGATCGGCTGTCAAATCGCGATCCGCCGCGAGGTGGGCCATGAACGGACTCATGCATGATTTCTATTCCGGCTGAAGCTTATCAGCCTACTTTGATCGCTCGGGGGTCGCGTGCGTTACGCAGCCGCCTGAGCTTCGGCCGCAACAGAGTCGGCAAAAGTGCTCAGAAACCTCGGAACGTCGGTCGCCGGCATCGGCCGCGCGAAATAATATCCCTGAGCCTGGTCGCAGCCCATGGCCCCAAGCAGTTCGAGTTGGTGGACGTCCTCGACGCCTTCGGCGACAACCTTGATGCCCATGCTGGCGCCGATCGACAGGATTGCCGCCACGATTGCCGGATCGCGCAAATCGCGAACGAACGATTTGTCGATCTTGATGCGGTCGATCGGGAATTGTTTGAGATGGGTCAGCGAGGCGTAGCCGGTACCGAAATCGTCGAGCGCGATCAGGATGCCCGCCTCGTGCAAGGCGTGGATCGTGTCGGCGACGACATCGGAGCCCCAGCCCATATAGACGTTCTCGGTCACCTCGAGCGTGAGACACCGGGTGGGCACGCGCGTTCGCAGCAGCTTTGCGATGACGGCCGCGGCCAAGTTGCCGCCGCGAAACTGTGAGGCGGACAAGTTGACGGCGACGCGCCCGAATTCGATCGCGGCATCGATCCACATCCGCATCTGCGCCATTGCGCTATCCAGCGCCACCTCGCCCATGGCGAGCGAGAGCTCCTGATCCTCGAAGCCGACCGAAAATTTGTCGGGCGTGAGCACGCCGCGCGAGGGATGTTGCCAGCGCATCAGCGCCTCGAAGCCGGTGACCGCCCGCGGCTTGGCGATACGCACCAGCGGCTGGTAGTAGAGTACGAACTCGCCCCTATCGATTCCGGACCTGATTTCGCCCAGGAGCGCGATGCGCTGTTCTACCTCATCGCGCATGTTGGGTTCGAAGATGACGAAACGATTGCGCCCGGCATTCTTGGCGCGGTAAAGCGCGATTTCGGCGTTGCCGAGCAGCGCCGTGGCGTTGCGATCGTGCTCGGGATAGAGCGCCGCGCCGATGCTGGCGGTGATGGACAGATGCTTGCCGTTGTAGTTGCGCGGATCACGCAGCAGTTCCCTGAGCCGGTCCGTGGGAGCCGTCAGATCATTCATGTCGCGAACGTTCGGGATAATGACGGCAAATTCGTCGCCGCCAAGGTGCGCCACGGTATCAGTGCTGCGATAGACGGACTGTAATTGCTCAGATACGGAGCGCAGCAATGCGTCACCTGCGGTATGCCCTAAGGTGTCATTGATGTCCTTGAAATGATCCAGATCGAGGATCAGCAGTCCGACCTTGGAGCCGAGTTGTTCCGCCTCCGCTATCGCTGTTGCGAACCGGATCTGGAACAGCGCTCGGTTGGGCAATCCGGTCAGGGAATCGCGGAATGCTAGGCGTTCGACTTTGGCGGCTTGTTCCCGTTGCTCGGTGATGTCCTGAATGCTGCCAACGATGCGGATTACGACGCCATTCGTCAGTTCCGGCTCGGCGATGCTGCGCACCCAACGCCGCGCTCCCGCTGCCGTTACGATCGGGTGTTGCAGATCGAAGGGAATGTGGTCGCGAATCAGTCGTTCGATTCCTTGCGCGACATTGGCCTTTTCTTCACCCAAGAAGTTCGCCACCATCTTCTCTGTCGGTGTGACGTCCATAGCGACATTGAAAATACGATAGGTCTCTTCGGACCAGAGGAGCGACTTGGTGCGCACGTTCCAGGTCCAACTGCCGACCTTTGTCATCCGCGCTGTTTGCGCAGACAATTCTTGTTGGCGCTTGAGGTCGATCGTCACCCGACGCCGGCGCAGCTCGTTGATGGCCGTGGTGGCCAACATCTGCAAACGCGAGGCGTCTTCTTTGGAAAACGCGCGCGGTGTCGTGTCGATGATGCAGAGCGTGCCGAGGCGGACGCCCGGCCGAACGATCAAAGGAGCGCCCGCATAAAAGCGGATATGCATTTCCCCGGTGACCAGTGGATTTTCCGAGAATCGGGCATCCCGCGTGGCGTCGGCGACGATCAACACCTCGTCGTCCAGAATCGCATAGGTGCAGAATGCGTCTTTACGGGCGGTGCCGTCGGCATCGACTCCGCATTTGGCCAGAAATTTTTGGTCGTCGCGTCCGACCAGCGTGACCAGCGCGATCGGCACCCCAAACAGGCTCTGCGCCAGCAGGCATGTCTGGTTGAGACTCGCTTCAGCAGACCCATCCGGAAAGTCGTAACCGAGAATTTCCTGAAGGCGTTCTTCTTCGTTCGGAGGAATGGGATAACCGCGGGGCAGCGGCGACAGGCTGGGCATTAATCTCCTCCTGCGAGATTAGCCTGCCTGTTACGTCTGAAGACTTCGCTATTAAAAGTGTAAAAGTTTAGATGCAATTGCGCCACCGTACCGCAGAACCGGCGTGCTTAACGTCTGACCGATCGAGTTGCGAGTGAGCATTCTCTGCATTCCGGCGATGAGGTGCGTCGTCTCGCGGGCGCGCGCCAACCACTCGGAACCAGGTGGAACTGATGCCCGGACGGACCGCACGCCGGCGCGGCTCGCACGTCCGCTCAGGGTCTTGGCTGTGTGAAAACTCCAAAATTGAATTTGCCGATAGAAAGTTTGTCTCGATTTTGTAAATTTAAAAACAACAACACTGGCGACCGGTGTCGGGGGTGGATAATAGAGAAGACAATTCTGCGTCTTCCTCGCGCGCGCACGTTTTCACACAGCCTAGGTCATTCACGACCGATGCATTCAGTACCCGTGCCGATCAATGTCCATTGTTACTTGCCGGCTCAACCGGTCGATGCAACACGGGCGTTAAATCTCTCCGCTGGGGTTTCGAATGCCAAAGTGTCACGTGGTCGTTCGTTTAGTTGACGCGCCACTTTGTTCAGATGAGTTTGCGAGTACACCGACAAGTCGGCTCCCTTCGGAAAGTACTGTCTCAGCAGACGATTGGTGTTCTCGTTGGAGCCGCGCTGTCACGGACTTTGCGGATCGCAGAAGTAAACGTCGATGTTGGTCGCCAACGTAAATCGTCGATGATCCGCAAGCTCCTTGCCTCGGTCCCAGGTCAGGGACTTGTATAGCTCATTGGGTAGCGCTTTTGCCCGCTTGATGAGCGCGGAAACAACCGTCTGCGTGTCCTTGTTGGCCACCTTCGCCAACATCACGTAGCGCGTATGACGTTCGACCAAGGTCGCGATGTAGCTGTTCTTCGACCCGGACAAGAGATCGCCTTCCCAATGACCAGGGACCGCCCGATCTTCAACCGCGGCCGGTCGCTCACGGATTGAGACGAGATCCTTGATTTGCCCCCGTCGGTCGCCATTCGGGTCTGTCCGCTGAGACCGACGTATCGTCCGCTTCGATCGAAGATGGCCAAGCAGCTCTTTCTTCAGTACGCCGCGGGACTGAACAAATAGACTGCGATAGATCGTCTCGTGTGACACGTGATAACACTCATCGCCAGGATGTGCTCTCTTGAGCCAACTGGCTATCTGCTCGGGCGACCAATTTAATCTGAGCTTGCTCGCCACCGCCTGTCGTAGCCGCAGACTGGTCGCCAACTTACAGCGTTTCGGACGACGAGCTCGTACCCAGGCCTTCTCATCCGCCAGCGCCGCGCGGTATCGATCATAGCCGCCATTCCGGCTGATTTCTCGGCTCACTGTCGACGGCGAATGGCCCAGCAACCTAGCCATCGATCGTGCCGATTGATGCCTCGCAATGCCTCTGGATATCTCCTCAATTAACGGTTAGCGGCCAGCGTTCATTTTGTAGCATCGCGCAACAGAGCGCGGTGTGGCAGAGTTGGCCTCGTTAATGGTGATCTCAAACGTGATGGATGGACGAGGGCAGGTTCACGCCTTACCGGCCGTCCGGCGTGCGCAAGCCGAACCAGGCGTCGCGGATTTGCTGGTAATGCACCATCGGATCGTAGATCGAGACCGGCAGCCGAAGGTCCTGGGCCGTCAGCCGGCCGACGGCCGACAAAAGGCTATAGGAGGCGACGACGCGATCGTGCTGTGCGACTATCAGGCTGACGCGCGCATTCACCAGCGCCTGTTCTGAATTGAGCACGTCGAGCGTCGTGCGTTGTCCGGCGCCTGCCTCGTTGCGAACGCCGTTGAGCGCCCGCTCGGAAGCGTCATTCTGACGTATTGCGGCTTCGACCTCCGCCTTCGCCGCTTGCAGCTGGCCCCAGGCCTGTACCACGTTGGCGCGTGTCTGGTCGCGAACCTGATCGACGTTCAAGCGCTGCTGACCGACCGTCTCCTTGTCCAGGCGGATGGCCGAATATTCCGCGCCACCCTGATAGATCGGCACCGAGAGATTGAGCATGACCGTGCCGAGGAACAGATTGGGCGTGAGTATATTGGAATAAGTCTGTTGCTGGACGCTGCCCTGAAGGGCCAGCGTCGGCCATAGCGCGCCTTCGGCGATCTTGACTTGCAGTTGCGCGACATCGACGCCGTACAACGCCGCGGTCACCGACGGGTTTTCCGCGGTGCCGACGGCGATGGCGGCGTTAAGATTATTGGGCGCGAGCCGGTCGACCGGCGAGGCCGGAGTAAGATTTCCCGCCTCGACGCCGATGAGGCGCCGGTAATTGGCCCGCGTCGTCATCAGCGTGGATTCGGCCGCGTGCAGGTTCGCTTCGCCCGCCGCCAGTTGCGCCTCCGCTTGCGCCACGTCGGTTGCCGTCACCTGGCCGGCCGAGAAGCGATTTTGCGTGTCGCGCAGCGTCCGCTGCAACACGCGAATATTATTCTGCTGCACCTCGAGGTTCGCGGCATCGCGCGACATGTCCATGTAGGCGGTGGCGGCGCTCAGCAGCACCGATTCTTCCATCATCCGCATTGTCTCGCGCGCCGCGGAGACCTGACTCTCCGCTTTGCGGACCTTGTTGGCGGTCTGCTCCCCGTTGAACAGGGTCTGTGCGCCATTGACCCCGACCGAGTAAGGGTTGGTGTAGCCTTTGACCGTGTACGAGACGCCGTTCGGCAGGTTGGGCGGAAGCGGAGGAATCACTCCCGTTATGTTCGTATATTGCTCTGCGACCGAGGCCGTCGCGGAGAGGGTAGGCCGGTACCCGGAGAGCGCTTGCGATACGCCCTCGTCGTTCTGGCGGACAATGGCCCGTTGCGCGTTGAGTTGCGGATTGGCTTGATAGGCGCGCGCCAGCGCCGACTCCATCGTTTCCGCGGCGGCCTGGCGCGGAGCGATGCCGAGGAATGCCAGCGAAGCGAAGACGGCCGCCGCTATCGCGTGCCGGGCCCGTCGTGCCGGCGGGGATTGCGACCGTTTTCGAGCCTCGGGAACGATAACTCTACGCGTCACAACCAGCCCCAATTTGCGCGGCGAACCTTAACGTGGGGGTATCTGCCTTACAAGGTTTGGGCCAACGTTACGTACCGTGATCCCGGCGAGCGGATGCCGGACGCGCGAGCAGCCGCAATTCCCGCAATCCGAGCGATACGGTTGCCAGAATAAGCGGAAGGACGAAGTAGAGCGCGCGAAACGTCAGCAACGCCGCCAGGAGTTCCTCCCGCTCGAATTGGGCAAGCCCGATCAGCATCGTGGCCTCGATGACGCCAAGTCCGCCGGGCGCATGACTGAGCGTTCCGAGCAATGTCGCGGTCAGGAAGATGACCAGCACGGTCACGAAGCCAACCGCCGGGCTCAGCGGCAGCAGCACGTACATGGCGAGCGTCACCAGGCAGAGGTCCAGCGCGCCGATGCCGATCTGCACGAGCGTAAAGCGCAAGTTGGGCAGCACGATGCGCCAGCCGGAGCGGCCCACCGCCCGGGGCCGTGGCGCGAGCCAGAGCAGATAGCAGGCGATGCCGATCAATCCCGCCAAACCGATCGCCCGGTTGATCGATGACGGCAGGTGGTCGATGGCCGTGGCCGCTTCCGGCGCGTATGCCATCGCGCCGCCGAGCAAAAGTGCGTTGCCAAGCCAAAAGGTCATGCCAGTGACGAAAGCGATCTTGGCGATATCGACAACGGTGAGGCCCCAGACCGAATAGATCCGCAGTCTGATGAGACCGCCGGTGAGCATTGCGGCGCCGAGACTATGGCCGATGGTGGAGCTGGTGAAGCTCGCCAGCGCGGCGATGGAGTAGGGGACCTTGTGCCGGCCGATCGTGCGCAGCGCGAACAGGTCGTAGAAGGTCAGCGTGACGTAGCCGGCGACCACGAACGCGCCGGCCGCGACGATTTTTTCGATCGACTGCGCCCGCAACGCGGCCGCGACTTTGCCGAAGTCGATGTCGTGCGGCAATTCATAGAGCGCGAAAGCGGCCACGGCGACGATCGACAGGCTGATCGCGGCGCTGATCGTGCTGCGCCCGAGCCTGGAGTTGATTGTCTGCGCGATGCTGCTCGTCACGTCTCGCTTCGGCGTGCGGCGATGAGCGCTTGGAGCAAGCAACGGCGTCACGCGACTCGCGGCGGCAAATTCTCATCGAAGTGTAACAACAATGTTACGAGACCAAACAATTTGAGGTTCGCCGCGCCGTCGGCGTCACACGATTGAGACATGAAATGGCAATGGTTGTTGCATGTGATTCGGCAACAAGGGGCGGTTGTCGCCGCGCGCCGATGAAGATTCTTGTCGCTACCGACGCCTGGCATCCGCAGGTCAACGGCGTGGTACGCACGCTGGGCTCGCTGGCGCGGGCTGCGAGCAAGCTCGGTGCGGCAATCGAATTTTTGTCGCCGGAAGGTTTCCCTTCGTTTCAGTTGCCGACCTATCCGGGCCTGCGGCTCGCGGTGCCGAGCCCGCGCCGCATCGCCGCGCGCATCGAAGCGGCGAATCCAGACGCCATCCATATCGCCACCGAGGGACCGATCGGCTTTGCCGTTCGCTCTTATTGCCGCCGCAACCGGCGACCGTTCACGACCAGCTACACGACGCGCTTTCCGGAATACATTTCCGCCCGATCGCCGATCCCCGAAAGCCTGATTTACGCGGTGCTGCGATGGTTCCATGCCGGCGCGTCCGTGACCATGGTGGCAACGCCATCATTGATGAGCGAGCTCGGAGGGCGCGGTTTCGCGCATCTGGGCATGTGGACGCGCGGCGTGGACGTCGATTTGTTTAGGCCCGACCGCGCCATCGAGCTCGGCTTTCCGCGCCCGGTCTTTATGACTGTCGGTCGGGTTGCGGTCGAAAAAAATCTGGAGGCGTTCCTTTCGCTCGACCTTCCCGGCACCAAGGTCGTCATCGGCACCGGGCCGCAGCAGGAGAAACTTAAGCGCGAGTTTCCCGACGCGAAATTCCTCGGCCCGCTGGAAAACGGAACCCTGGCCGCGCATCTCGCCGCCGCCGACGTCTTTGTCTTTCCGAGCCGCACCGACACGTTCGGCATCGTGCAGCTCGAAGCGCTGGCGAGCGGCGTTCCGGTCGCCGCCTTTCCCGTCACCGGGCCGAAAGACGTCGTCGGCGATGGTCCGATCGGCGCTTTGCACGAAGACCTCGGCCGCGCCTGCATGGCGGCTCTGGCGTTGTCGCGCGACGACTGCCGCAAATTTGCGCTTGGCTATTCCTGGGAAAATAGCGCGCGGCAATTTCTCGGCCACGTCCGCAAAGTGGCCGGTAGTCGCGGGCTGGAAGCGGCAATGGCGATGACTGAAACCGCCGCCGGCTGACACGTGCCCGGCGGATCACTGGCTGCGACAAGAGGATTCCGGACATGACCAGCCTTTCGCATGCGGAACTCGACAAGCAGACTGTCACCAAAGCCTACGCGCGCTGGGCGCCGGTTTACGATCTGGTATTCGGAGCGGTCTTCGAGCGCGGCCGCCAGGCGGCGATCGCGGCTGCTGAACGCGTCGGCGGACGCATCCTCGAGGTCGGGGTCGGAACCGGTATCTCGCTGCCCGAATATTCGCGTCAATGCCGCCTCTGCGGTGTCGATATTTCCGAGCCGATGCTGCGCAAGGCGCAGGAACGGGTCGCCGAGTTCAAGCTGGATAATGTCGAGGGCCTGTGGGTGATGGATGCCGAGCATATGTCCTTTCCGGATAATTCGTTCGACGTCGTGGTGGCGCAATACGTGGTCACTACGGCGCCGAATCCAGAGGCGACGCTCGACGAATTCGCCCGCGTCTTGAAGCCCGGCGGCGAGATCGTGCTGGTGAGCCGCGTCGGCGCCGAAGCCGGCTTGCGGCGCTCGCTTGAACACTGGTTCGCGCCCGCGGCGCGCAAGCTCGGCTGGCGCACGGAGTTTTCCTTCGAACGCTACGCAAGTTGGGCGGCGCGAACCGACGGCGTTCGTCTCGTCGAACGGCGCGCCGTGCCGCCGCTCGGACATTTTTGCCTCATTCGTTTCGCCAAGGACGGAGCGAGCGGACTCGCACACGCCGACGCGCCGCAGGCCTGCGCGGAAGCGCGTGCCAGCCACTGAGCAGTCGGCCACGCGCCGCGGCAATCCTACGGGGACCATTTTTCGTTCCTGTCACAGGGGATTCACCGAATCGCCATACCGAGACGTGATGACTTCATGACGGGGAGAGAGATGGCGGGTTTTCTTGCCGCTTTGCGGACCCAGCGCTGGGACGATCATCGCTACTACCACCACAGCCGGATCAATCAATCGCTGCACCTCGTCAGCGCCGTCAGCTTTTTGTTTTCTTACGTGATGATCTTCAAGGATCCGGCCATATCGGCGCTCGCCGGCTGGCTGGTGGCGATGACCACCCGGCAGTGCGGACATTTTTTCTTCGAGCCCAGGGACTACGACGTGATCAACGATGCCAGCCACGAATACAAAGAAGAGATCAAGGTCGGCTACAATCTGCGCCGCAAGGTGGTGTTGTTGAGCATCTGGGCGCTGTCGCCGCTGCCGCTCTATTTCGACCCGACATTCTTCGGTGTTTTTACGCCGGTGGCAGGCGCGGCCGAGTTCATCCGCCGCGTTGCCGAAATCTGGCTCGCCATCGGCGTCGGCGGCGTGCTGTTCCGCACCGTGCAGTTATTCTTGATCAAGGACGCGCAGACCGGGCTGGTCTGGGCCACCAAGATCCTCACTGATCCGTTTCACGACATCAAGCTCTATCACAAGGCGCCGCTCGCCTTGTTGCGTGGCGAGTGGATCGATCGCGGCATTCACGCCGAGCCGGAATGGGATGAAGAGGACGCGGAAGAGGCGCCGCATTTGACGTGAGTGCGGCCGTCATCGCCTCGCAATGACGTCAAGAAATCAAGCGGCGGGCGATGATCTCCTTGAGGATTGTTCGCCTGATCGCCTTGTCGGTCAGCGAAGGATTAGCCCACCACCAACCGTCCGCTTGCATGGCGCGCGCCCCGGCGACAAAGCGGTCCGCGACCGCGGTGAAATCGGCGTCGGTGTAATCGAGGCTGAAGATCAGCCGGGCGGTTCCAACCCAGCTCAGTGCCAAGCCCTCGGCGCGCAGATAATATTGCAGTATCCAGTTGTAGCGCGACGGTTCCGTGTAACAGACCGTCCATATCGACGACATATTGGCGACTTCGACGGGGAGCGTCTCATCGCGCAAGCGTTCGTTGAGCCGGCTGGCGCGCGCGTTCCAGATGCGGTCGAGGTCACGATAGGTCGCTTGCCCCAGCGGGGTCCGCAAGTGGCGGAGGAATTCGTTCATCGCCGCCATCACATAAGGGTGCGAATTGAACGTGCCGCGGGCGAAGCAGATATCGGCTGGGCGCTCGTCGCGAAAACGCCGCATCAGTTCGGCGCGGCCGCAGACGACGCCGATCGGCAGCCCGCCGCCAAGCGTTTTGCCGTAGGTGACAAGGTCGGCGCGCACGCCGAAATAATCCTGGGCGCCGCCTTGGGCGAGGCGAAAGCCGACGAACACCTCGTCGAAAATGAGCACGATATTGCGCGCGGTGCAGACTTCGCGCAGGCGCGTCAGCCACTCGGCGTAGGCGTCCTTGTCGAAATACGCGCGGCGGCCGCTGTCGACAAGCGCGGAATCGCTCGGCGCGGAAGCGTTCGGATGCAGTGCCTGAAGCGGGTTGACCAGAACACAGGCGATATTGCGCCGCGAGGCAATGACGCGCAGTGCGTCCTCGGACATATCGGTCAGCGTATAGGTCTCGTGCGCCGGTACCGGATTGCCGATGCCCGGCTGCACGTCGCCCCACCAGCCGTGATAGGCGCCGCAAAACCGCACCAGATGCGACCGCCGGGTGTGGTAGCGCGCGAGCCGCACCGCCTGCATGACCGCTTCGGTGCCCGACATATGGAAAGAGACTTCGTCGAGGCCGGAAATCTCTTTCAAGAGCTTGACGTTCTCGACGATCAACGGGTGATAGGGCCCGAGCACCGGGCCAAGCTCGCGCACGCGCGCGGCGCCGCGCTCGATGGCGCCCTTGTAGAAATCGTAGCCCAGCACGTTGACGCCGTAGGAGCCGCTGACGTCGTAAAAGCTGTTGCCGTCGAGATCGGTGACGGTCACGCCGGCGCTCGATTGCAGGAAGGCGGCGGAAGGCAGGTGCGTCTGCACATGGCGGCGATACTGGAACGGCACCCGGTAGGCGTCGGTGAATTGCAGGTCGGAAAGGCTTTTGGCGGCCTCTGCGGTCCGGCAGATGGTCTCGGCAAAGCGTGTCTTGTAGAGCGCGGAAAGCCGCTCGAAACCGGAGCGGCGGCGCGCGGCGACGTCCCCGGGCGCGCCGTCGGAGCGGTAGAATCGCTCCTCGTCGTAATCGTAGAACGGCAGGAAGGCAGCGAGCCGCCGCGCGATCCGCGCGTGTCCGGCAAGCGATTTATGTTTGGCCTGCGACAGGTCGAACCGCCACCGCAGCTTCACCAGCGAGGTCGCGAGCGCCGCGCCGCCGACCCCATAGAGCGCCAGTGTCGTAATGGCGAATGCCATCGAATCGGGGTTTACCCGCCGGAGTTGACAGGGCCATGACGGTCCGCGCCCAGCTGCTGCGCATCTTCGAGCAGGAGGACATCAATTTCCTCCTCACCAACCGCATCCCGCGCCGGCTGGCCACGCAGTTCATCGGCTGGTTCAGCCGGATCGAGCAGCCGCTAATTCGCGATCTGTCGATCGGGCTGTGGCGGCTGTTTTCCGACCTCGATTTGCGCGAGGCGAAGAAGACGCAGTTCCGCAGCATGCACGATTGCTTCACCCGCGAACTCAAAGAGGGTGCGCGGCCAATCGATGGGCGGGCGGACATTCTCGTCAGTCCGTGCGACGCCATCGTCGGCGCCTGCGGGACGGTCGCTGGCGCCGATCTCTACCAGGCCAAGGGATTTCCCTATTCGCTCGATGACCTGGTCGGCGACCGCGATCTCGTCGAGGCTCATCGCGACGGCTGTTATGCCACGCTGCGGCTGACGTCGAGCATGTATCACCGTTTCCACGCGCCGCACGATTGCCGCGTCGAAAAGGTGATTTACGTTTCCGGCGATACCTGGAACGTCAATCCGATTGCGCTCAAGCGCGTCGAGCGGCTGTTCTGCAAGAATGAACGCGCAATCCTGCGCACGAGGCTTTCAGCAAACGCCCAGCCGGTGACGCTGGTGGCGGTCGCCGCCATCCTGGTCGCCGGCATTCGCCTGCATTGCCTCGTTGTTCCCTTGAATCTTCAGCGGCGCGGGCCGAACGTCATGGCTTGTGATGCGCCGTTCCGCAAAGGCGAGGAACTTGGCTGGTTCGAGCACGGTTCGACCATCATTGTCTTTGCCCCGCAAGGCTTTGCGCTGTGCGAAAACGTTCGTGAGGGCGCCGTCATTCGCGTTGGCGAACCGCTGATGCGGCTGCCGTAGCAGCTACGCCCCGGAGTTTTTGCGGACGTCGCTCTCTCTAACTCGCCGCCTTTGGCACCAGCGCGTCATCGATCTGTCGGGCGCGAGCAAAGGCAGGACGAGCCTTGAGCCGGTCCCAATAGCGCTCGAAAGCCGGGCGTTTTTCGATCGTTCCGAACATCAAGCCAAACCCGAGCGCGTAGCCGCAATAAACGTCGGCCGCGGTAAAGTTGTCGCCGACCAGATAATTTTTGCTCGATACCGCCTCTTCGAGCGTCTTCATGACACGATCGAAGCTCCCGTAGCCGACGGTAGACTCGCGTTCCGGCGGCACAACAAAACCAAAATTCTTGTTGCTCACTGCCGCCTCGATCGGTCCGGCCGCAAAGAACATCCAGCGGTAATAAGGCGCGCGAAGACGGTCGCACGGCGGCGGCGCCAGGCCAGCCTGCGGAAATGCATCGGCAAGGTAGGCGCAGATGGCGCCCGCCTCGGTGACTACGACGTTGCCGTGCGCCAGCGCCGGCACCTTGCCCATCGGGTTGATGGCAAGATAGGCCGGTGCCTTCATGGTGGTGCCAAAGTCGAGCACTTCGCTGCGATAAGGTTGGCCGATTTCCTCGAGCATCCAGCGCACGATGCGGCCGCGCGACCTCGGGTTTGTGTAAAAAACCAGCTCATCGGCCGAATGTGCGTCGGTCATGGGCCGCGTTCTCCCTCTTTGAACCGTTCCATCCGGCTATATGGGCTGCTGCGCGGCCGCCGGCAATAACGGCGATGTCCGCCGATCATTCGGCAGTCAGCGCCCGGTATATTTCCGCGCTGTCGCGCGCGCGCCGCAAAGCGGCCATGGCGAGGGGATCCCGGAGCTTGCGCGCGATGCTCGCCAGCGCGCCGAGCTGGTCGCCATTCGGCGTATCGGGAAGCAACAGCAGGAAGACGGTGTCGACCGGATTGCCATCCACGGCATCGAAGTCGATCGGCTTGCGCAGCCGCAACAGCATGCCGAACGGACTTTCGACCTGGTTATAGCGCGCATGCGGTAGCGCCACACCGCCGCCCATTCCCGTCGATCCGAGTTGCTCGCGCTTGAGCAAGTCGGCGAGGATGCGATCCGGCAGCACGTCGACGAGCGGGCCGGCCTCGCGCGCCAGCGCCTCCAAAACCCTTTGCTTGTCGGCAAATGCGGCATCAGCGGTCACGTTGGTCGGCGACAGAAAGTCGGAGATCTTCATGGCGAGCGACACCCGCGTCGAATAAATTGCATTGTAAGTTGAAGCTGCGATGACCGGGAAGGTCAATCGGGAGCGCGCATCCGATAGCCGATCCCGGTTTCGGTGAGGACGAACTGCGGCCGTTCGGGATCGAGCTCGATTTTCTGCCGGAGCTGACGGACATAGACCCGCAGATACTGGGCGTCGGTCAAATCGTCCCACAATTCGCCGAGCAGAAATTTATGCGTGAGCACCTTACCCGCATGCTGAACGAGCACGCGCAGCAGGTCGTATTCCTTCGGCGACAGCTTCACCTCCTTGTCGCCGACTTTGACGAGGCGGCGGACAAGATCGACGGAAAGTTCGCCGACCCGGAAGATCGGCCGCTCGCCATGGGTCTGCAATTGGTGGCGTAACGCCGCGCGCATCCTGGCCAGCAGCTCGTCCATGCCGAACGGCTTGGTGACATAATCGTCGGCGCCGAGATCAAGCGCCTGGACTTTGCCCGCTTCATCGCCGCGGCTGGACAAGACGACGATGGGAACGCTTTCGTTACGGGCACGGATCTTGGCGAGCAGATCGTGTCCGTTTGCGTCGGGCAGGCCAAGATCTAGAATGATCAGGTCCGGAGCCTCGCTCAAAAGCTCCAGCGCGGTCTTGGCGTTGGGGGCTTCGAGCGTCTGATAGCCCTGCGCGGTCAGCCCCATCCGCAGGAGCTTGCGGATCGGCGGTTCGTCGTCGATCACCAACACGCGGATCGGGGCGGCGCTCATGCGGCGGCCTCCAGGCCTTGCCGCTGGCGCGGGATCGGCAGGCTGATGGTGAAGGCGGCGCCGCTGCGGTCGGTGCGGTTCGCCGCGACGATGGTGCCGTGCATGGCTTCGACAAAGCCGCGCGAGATGGCGAGCCCAAGCCCGGTACCGGCACGAACGTGATCGGTCTTCTGGGCGCGATAGAACTTGTCGAAGATGTGATCGAGGTCTGTCGCCGGAATCCCGCTTCCCTCATCGAGCACGCGCAGGCACACGGATTCTACATTCCGCCAGCTCTGGATGCGGATCGTCGTCTCCGGCGGGGAATATTTGGCGGCGTTGTCGAGGAGATTGAACAGCACCTGCTCGAACAGAACGGCATCGAGTTCGAGCATCGGCAAATCCGGCGCCAGTTCCAGCTCGACTGTATGGCGCGCGAGGATGCGGTTGGCGCGGCGCAACGTGCTGCCGACGATCTCGCCGATATCGTGCAGCGCCACGTTCGGCGAGATCGCGCCGGACTCAAGCTTGGTCATGTCGAGCAGATTGGCGATGAAACGGTTGAGCCGCTCGGATTCGTCGATAATGGTGGACAGAAGGTCGACTTTCTCGACGGGCCCGAGCTTGTCGCCGAGGTCGCGCAGTGCCCCGGCGGCGCCCAGCACGGCGGCCAGCGGCGTCTTCAGATCGTGCGAGATCGACGTGAGCAGCGCCGAGCGCAACCGCTCGGTTTCGGCGGCGCGCTCGACGCGATCCATCTCCTCGACCAGCCGCACGCGCTCGATGGCAAGCGCGCCCTGATCGCGCAGCGCATCGAGAAGCCGCCGCTGGTCGGGCGTCAGCAGCGGGCCGGGCTTGTCGCTGTCGATTCCCATTACGCCGATGGCGCCGCGGCCGGTATGCATCGGCAGGAACAAACGCTTGGCGCCCGGCAGCGTGTCGGAGCCGCGGCCGGCGGCGCGATCGTTCTCCCAGGCCCATTTGGCAGCGGCGAGATCGGCGTCGTCCAGAATGTCCTCCGGCGGATAGCCGGCGCGCACGGCAATGGTACCGTGCTCGGGCAGCAGCAGCACGACGCGGACCTTGAGCATCAACGCGGTCTGATAGGCCGTGGCCCACAGCACGTCGTCGAGCGTTGCGGTGCCGGCGAGTTTGCGGCTGAACGAGTAAAGGGATTCAGTGGCACGTGACCGGTCCATCGCCGCAACCGTCACCGTGCGGCCGCGTGCAGCGACCGTGGAAACGAGGACGGCCACGATCGTGAAGAAAACAAACGCCGCGACGTTGTTCGGGTCCGCGATAGTGAATGTGTAGATCGGCGGCAGGAAAAAATAGTCGTAAGCAAGCGAGGAAGCGACGCTCGCCAGCAGGGACGGCCATAGTCCGAGACGGACGGCGACGCCGACGATCGCGGTCAAAAACACCAAATCTACGCTCTTGACGTCGAACCACGGCTGAATCGCTTCCGCACAAACGAGCGCCAGCGCCACGGCCATGAGGGCAAGCACGTAAGGCCGCGGATCGAAAGCGGTCTCGCGCTCGGCCGCGCGAATTGTCTTTTTCGGGATCGACTCACCGGCGATCGTGTCGCCGGCGATGACGTGGACGCTGATATTGCCGGAGCGGCGAACCAGATCGTGCACCACCGAACCGTGCAGGATCTCGAACCAGCGCGTGCGTTCGGACTTGCCGATGACGATCTGGGTCACGTTATTGGCTTGCGCGTAAGCGATCACGTCGGCGGCGATGTCGCCATCGGCGGCGGGAAGGGTGATGGCTTCGCCGCCGAGCGCCTCGGCAAGCCGAAGCGTGTCGGCGATGCGGTCGCGCTCTTCCTCCGTGAGCTGAAGGCTCCGCCGTCCCTCGACGTAAAGCGCCACCCAGGGTCCGTGCAAGCGGTCGGCGAGCCGCTTGGCATAGCGAACGAGGCCAGCGCAGCGCGGATCGTCGCTGATGCAGACGAGGATGCGCTCGCCCGCTGCCCAAGGTCCCTTGATGGCGTGCGCCTGCATTTCCGTGAGCAATTGTTCGTCCACCCGCTCGGCAGTGCGGCGCAAAGCAAGTTCGCGCAGCGCGGTGAGGTTGGCCGGCGAGAAAAAATGCTCGAGCGCCCGTTCTGCCTGCCTGGGGACGTAGACCTTGCCTTCCTTGAGCCGCTGGATCAGATCGTCCGGCGTCAGATCGACCAGCTCGACGGCATCGGCGCGGTCGAATACGGCATCGGGCACGGTCTCGCGCACACGCACATGCGTGATCTGCGCCACCACGTCGTTGAGGCTTTCGATGTGCTGGATGTTCACCGTCGTATAGATGTCGATGCCGTGGCTCATCAGCTCTTCGACGTCGAGATAGCGCTTTGGATGGCGGCTGCCTTCGGCGTTGGTGTGCGCCAGCTCATCGACCAGCACGATCTGCGGCCGCCGCGCGATGATGGCGTCAAGGTCCATTTCTTCGAGCGCCTGCCCCTTGTATTCGAGGTGCCGGCGCGGAACGGTCTCCAGCCCGTCCACCAGTGCTTCCGTGTCGCGGCGGCCGTGGGTCTCGACGATGCCGATGACGACATCGTAGCCATCTTTCTTGCGAGCATGCGCCTGCTGCAGCATCTCGTAGGTCTTGCCGACGCCCGGCGCGGCGCCGACAAAGATTCTGAGCTTGCCGACCCGGCCTTCTTCGCGGCGCGCCGCCTCGAGCAGAGCTTCTGGCGAGGGCCGATGTTCGGAGTCGCGCCGTTGGTCCGCCATCAGCGATCAGATCTTTCGCAGTTTGCGTTCCACTCTAGCCGGCGGACAGCCGGTCGAGCGCGAGATTAAGCAGCAACACGTTGACGCGCGGCTCGCCTAAAATACCGAACGTTCGATCCATGACGCGATCGCTGACAAGCTGGCGCACTTGATCTTCCGTCAAGTTGCGCGCCTTGGCAACACGTGGAACCTGGAAGTAGGCGGCCTCGGGCGATATCTCGGGATCGAGCCCGCTGCCCGATGTGGTCGCCAGATCGGCCGGGACCGCAGCTGACGGGTTTTCTTTCCGCAGCGCGTCGAGGTCGCCCTGAACGCGGTCGATCAGAGCCTTGTTTGAGGGGCCCAAATTCGATCCCCCGGAATTGGCGGCATTGTAGGGTGCGGCGACGGTTTTCGTCGCATCGTTGGGATCCGGCGCCGTGGTCGCTGACGGCCGGCCGTGGAAATATTTATCGCTCTTGAATTCCTGGCCGATAAGTGCTGAGCCTACGACCTTGCCGTCGCGCTCGATCAGGCTTCCCTCGGCTTGTTTTGGAAAAATAACCCCGGCAATCCCGGTTATCGCCAGCGGATAAACCAGACCGGTGATCAAAGTGAGCGCGACGAGAACGACGATCGCCGGACGAATTTCGCGCAACATGACGCCTCTCCTCAGGCAAGATGCAAGGCCGTGACCACAAGGTCGATGGCCTTGATGAAGATGAAGGGAACGAGCACGCCGCCGACCCCGTAGATCCAAAGGTTGCGGCGAAGCAGATGAGCGGCGCCGATCGGACGATAGCGCACGCCTTTCAGCGACAGCGGAATAAGCGCAATGATGATCAGCGCATTAAAGATGATCGCCGAGAGGATGGCGCTCTGCGGCGTCGCCAGCCCCATGATGTTCAGCGTCTGCAGCTGCGGGTAGAACGCGACGAACATCGCCGGGATGATGGCGAAATACTTCGCCACGTCGTTGGCGATCGAGAACGTGGTCAACGCGCCGCGGGTCATCAGGAGCTGCTTGCCGATCTCGACGATTTCAATGAGCTTGGTCGGGTTGGAGTCCAGATCGACCATGTTGCCGGCTTCGCGGGCGGCCTGGGTGCCGGTGTTCATGGCGACCCCGACGTCGGCCTGCGCCAGCGCCGGTGCGTCGTTGGTGCCGTCGCCGCACATGGCGACAAGCTTGCCCTTCGACTGCTCATCACGGATCAGCCGCAGCTTGTCCTCGGGCGTGGCCTGGGCGAGGAAGTCGTCGACGCCGGCCTCCGCCGCAATCGCCGCGGCGGTCATCGGATTGTCGCCGGTGATCATGACGGTGCGAATGCCCATGCGGCGTAATTCGGCAAAGCGCTCGCGGATGCCGCCCTTGACGATATCCTTGAGATGAATGACGCCAAGCAGCTGATTGTCCTTGGCGACCGCGAGCGGCGTGCCACCGGATTTAGCGATCCCGTCGGCGATCGCCGTCACTTCGGCCACCGTCTCGCCGCTCAGATTCGGGCGCAGCGCCTGCACCGCGCCACCGGCGCCGACCACAGCCGGCGATCCGCTGAGATGATTCAAGATCGCATCGACCGCGCCCTTGCGCACCCAGGAGGAGCCGACCTCGACGCCGCTCATCCGGGTCTGGGCGCTGAAGGGGATGAAATTGGCTTGCAGCTCGGCAAGCTCACGGCCGCGGATGCCGTACTTCTCTTTCGCCAGGACGACGATGGAGCGGCCCTCGGGAGTCTCGTCGGCGAGCGATGCCAGCTGGGCGGCATCGCCCAATTCCTGCTCGCTAACGCCGCGCAGCGGTTTGAATTCCGTGGCTTGTCGGTTGCCGAGCGTGATGGTGCCGGTTTTGTCAAGGAGGAGCGTGTCGACGTCTCCGGCGGCCTCAACGGCGCGGCCAGACATGGCGAGCACGTTGAAGCGCACGAGACGATCCATGCCGGCAATGCCGATCGCCGAAAGCAGCGCGCCGATCGTCGTCGGGATCAGCGTCACGAACAGCGCGACCAGGACGACGACGGAGATCGTGCCGCCAGCATAGGCGACGTAGCTCGGGATCGTCGCGGTGGCGAACACGAAGATGATCGTTAGGCCGATCAGGAGGATGTTCAGCGCGATTTCGTTCGGCGTTTTTTGCCGCTCGGCGCCTTCGACCAGCCGGATCATGCGATCGAGGAAGGTCGAGCCGGCCGCGGCGGTGATGCGCACGCGGATCCAGTCGGAGAGGACCTGGGTGCCGCCGGTAACCGCGGAACGGTCGCCGCCCGATTCGCGGATTACCGGCGCCGACTCGCCGGTGATCGCCGCTTCGTTGACCGAAGCCATGCCGACGATCACTTCGCCGTCCGAGGGAATGATGTCGCCGGCTTCGACCAGCACGATGTCGCCGACCTTGAGCGCGGTCGAGGGGACAAGCCGATAACTCTGCGAGTCGCCCGTACCGCTCACCAGCTTGGCCTGGGTTTCGGTGCGCTGGCGCCGTAGCGTCTCGGCTTGCGCCTTGCCGCGGCCTTCGGCGACGGCTTCGGCGAAGTTGGCGAACAGAACGGTAAACCACAGCCACAGAATGATCTGGAACTCGAAGCCGATCTTACCGCCCCCGGTGATCAGGTCGCGAATCAAGATCACCGTCGTGAGTATGGTCACGATCTCCAGCACGAACATGACCGGATTTTTGATCAGCGTGCGCGGATTGAGCTTGACGAAGGCGGAGCCGATGGCCGGCACGACGATCTTCGGATCGAACAGCGCCGAACCCGACATGCGCTTGCGCAGGTGTGAGTCTTCCATCGAAGTGAGCTCCGCGCTTAATTTGAAGAAAAGAGAGTGCCGGCGTTGATCGACAGCTGCTCGGCCAACGGCCCAAGCGCCAGCGCCGGGAAGAAGGTAAGACCGCCGACGATGACGATCACGCCGACGACCAGACCGACGAAAAGGCCGCCGGTGGTCGGGAACGTGCCTACGGACGCGGGCACGGTCTTTTTGGCCGCAAGCGAGCTGGCAATCGCCATCGTTGGGATGATCATCCAGAACCGGCCGACAAGCATCGCGACGGCGCCGGTGAGATTGTAGAATGGGGTGTTGGCGTTGAGGCCGGCGAATGCCGACCCGTTGTTGCCGTCCTGCGAGACGTAGGCGTACAGAACCTCTGTGAAGCCGTGCGGCCCGGGATTGGCCATGCTGGCGACCGCAGAGGGCACCAGCATCGCGACCGCGGTCCAGCCGAGATACATCAGCGGCAGGACAAGGATGGCGAGCATCGCCATCTTCACTTCCTTGGCTTCGATCTTCTTGCCGACATATTCGGGCGTGCGGCCCACCATCAGGCCGGCTACGAAGACCGAAATGATGGCGAAGAGCAGCATGCCGTACATGCCTGAACCGACGCCGCCGACGATGACTTCTCCGAGCTGGATATTGATCAGCGGAATCATGCCGCCGAGTGCGGTAAAGGAATCGTGCATGGCGTTCACTGCGCCGCAGGACGCGGCGGTGGTGATGACGGCGAACAGAGCCGAACCGATGATGCCGAAGCGAACCTCCTTGCCCTCCATATTGCCACCGGTAAGTCCAAGCGCGTTGAGTGCATCGTTGCCGTGCGCCTCGGCCCAGTAGCAAAAGAAGACCCCGGCGATGAACAGGATGCCCATCACCGCGAGGATCGCCCAGCCCTGGCGCTGGTTGCCGACCATGCGGCCGAAGACATTGGTCATCGCCGCGCCGAGCGCGAAAATCGAGATCATCTGCAAAAAATTCGACAAGGCGGTCGGATTCTCGAACGGATGCGCCGCATTGGCGTTGAAGAAACCGCCGCCGTTGGTGCCGAGCAGCTTGATGGCGATTTGCGAAGCGACCGGGCCAACCGCGATGGTCTGCTTGGCGCCTTCCAGCGTTGTCGCCTCCACATAGGGGCCGATCGTCTGCGGCATGCCCTGCCAGATCAGGAACAGCGCGTAGGGCACGCAGATCGGAATGAGGACGTAAAGCGTGCAACGAGTCACATCGATCCAGAAATTGCCGACGGTGCGGACCGAATGGCGCGAGAAACCGCGGATCAGCGCGATCGCAAGCACGATGCCGGTTGCGGCCGACAAGTAGTTCTGATGCGTCAGCCCCAGCATTTGCACGAGGTACGACATCGTGGTTTCGCCACCATAGGCCTGCCAATTGGTGTTGGTGATGAAGCTCACGGCGGTGTTGAACGACAGATCCGGCGGGACGGCGGACTGCTCGGCCGGATTGAAGGGCAGCGGCGCCTGCGCGCGCATCAGCACGTAGAGAATGAGGAAGCCGCCGACATGGAACAGCAGCATGGCGATCGTGTAGGTCACGGCGTGCTGCTCGCTGCGTTCGTCGACACCGGCGATCTTATAGATCGCGACCTCGACCGGCCGCAGGACCGGCGAAAGAAACGTGCGCTCGCCGCTGAAGACGCGGGTCATGTAGGCGCCGAGCACCGGCGTCATCGCGACGATGATCGCGCAATAAAGCAGAATCTGGACCCAGCCGATGACGGTCATGGTTCAATGCCCCTTCAGAACTGCTCGGGCTTGAGCAGCGCGTAGGTCAGGTAGATGAGCAGCCCCGCGGTGACGAGGCCGGCGAGCGAATAATCGAACATCATGGCCGTTATCCTCAAAGCAGGTCGCAGGCGTACACGTAGGCTATCGACAGGGCGAAAAAGGCGAACCCGATCGCCAGCATGACGACATCCATCATTGGAGGGCTCCCGTGAGTTCTGTAGTGGGCAGCAGAAGCGTTCGCTGGTGTGTAAGCCTTGATTGGCGTCAAGAATGCGAAAAAATCCGTTTTTCGCGCGCAATTAGCTGTCACGCTTTTCGTAGGAATGCGAGAGGGAGCATGCGACTTGCGTATAGGAATCCTATAAGAGTCGGCGGTCGAACGCCGCTTTGTCGGAAAGCTAAGTAACTGGAATATCCTGCTTATTCAGCTTCCTCGTCGATTTGGGAATGACGATCAAAGTATCAAATCAGCAGCGCACGAGCGCGTGTGGAGGCGCCTGCGCTCGTGTCGATTGTGAATGATGCTCAGAAGTGAAAGATCAGGTCACTGGCGGCGATAACCGCCCAGTTCCTCGTTGGCGGCATTCCCGCATTGGCATCGCCGTTAAAGGCGTTGGCCTTCAAGGAGCGATAGTAGGCGATTTCAGGACGCAACTCGATTTGCGGCGAGAACCAATGCTGCCAGCTCAGCGTCGCGTCGGTGTAGTTGGTCACGACGCCAGTACGTTGACCTTCCGGATCCATGAAAAACTCGGTGCGGAAGGTGAAGTTGTTCAACTTGTTTGGCGAATAATTGACGTAAAGCAGGAAAGACTGCTCGTCGGCCGTGCAGGTTAGTGCGGTGGCGTTGCCGCAATGCGCAGCGTTCGGGGCATTGAAAGGCATGATCTGCGGGCTGAAAGGCGTTCCGCCATTGTTGATAATTGCGACAACTGCGGGATTGTCGAGATTTGGTACGCGGTATTCATGGATATTCCAGGTTTCAAACGAGATGTGCCACTGATCGTTGAACTTGTGGTAATAAGTCCCACCCAGCCAGTTCAAGTTATTGTAACCCCAGACACCACTGTTGATCGAATTGGCGACTAAGTAGAAACCGTCGCGGCCACTATCGCTCGTCCAACGCAAACCTGCCGTGGCCGACGGTTGAGCCCCCGGATCTTTCAACATCGTTGTTCCCGGATACAGCGCATTCGGAAATGGATTGGGAATACGTGCGCCGATATTCCAGGGCATCGTTTCCGTTCCATCGACGATGCCTAACTGCACCATCCAATTTTTTGCAACGGCCAGCGTCGCCAAGACGCCGGTATTGGTGAAGTTATCGTACGCATAGGTAATCGAGTGAACGTAGGTATAGTTATTGGGCGCTAACTGGGCTTCTATGTCCGGGATGGAAACGAATCGTCCGATGCGGACGTTGAGGCCATACACAACAGGAAAATACAGATCCACGTACATCATCGGCATGTCGAAGCCGTTGACGAGATTTTGGTTGAGCAATTGATTGCTCATGAACCCGTAAGCTGTGGTGTAGCGGTAGTCGACCCCGTAAATTCCGGATAAGCGGAATCCCCAGTCGAAATGATCGTTCTGAACGGTGTCGGGCAGGCGCTCGATGTAGACGACAGCCTGGTCGAGCTGGATTGTATTCGGCGTGTAGTCGTAGCCGACCGGCGCGTTGCCGCCCGGCTTCACTGAATTGGTACTGATGTTGGCGCCGGAATTAATCCAGCCGTACACTTGTACATGAGCGTCGTTCATCGCCGCGCCGAGCCAGGTGTTGCCGAGCGCGACCATCAACGGACTGTCCACCGAACTTGGCCGGGTCACGCCTATGGCGGTCGCGCCGCCATAGGGCCATTCGGTAAATGGCATCGGCGGCGTGGATTCTGGTGTAGTTGGCCACACCGCTTCGGAGCGTCGCGAAGGCGGCGCCTTGGGATCCGACGGCGGTCCATCGTGCCCCATTTCCAGGGCATAGTAGCGGTACAGACGCGTCAGGAAATCGTCGCCGAGATAGGCGTCAAGGCACCCATAGTTGACGTATGGGTCGCAGTTGCCGTTCGCGACTGGCGCTTTGACAACCATGTCGGCGGCAATTGCCGAGGAAGATACCAGGCCGAAAGCAACGATGACGGCAGACAAAGAGAATTTCGACGCGATCACGACCCGCCCCCTCTCATTGGCTGCCGAATGCGTATGCAGGCAGCACTGAAAATAGGCAAGACTAGAAACAAAATTTTGGGCAATTGCTGTTGGTTTCGGCATAAGCGGTTTTCATTTTCGCCAGCCGTTGCAAGTGGGATACGCATAAAAAGCGCGGTCTATTTTTATGCGATTTAAATGACGAGCTCAGAGAGGGGATTAGAGTTAAAATGTAAGCAATTGAAAGCGAGGCGTAAACGCAAGGGTCGGTGATTGCGTATGCACAGAAGCGCGGCCATGAACTTAAGAGTTTTTTGCGCTGCGGTCGTCGTTTTAATTGCAAACTTTGAGAATGCGAAATGGTCGCCCGAGCGGGAGAGCAAGTGAGTGGGCCCGCAGCAACTAAAGAGAGCTGCCCGACCACAAAGACCTCTAAAGGCAGCCGGCCGATAGGATGGCGTTACAATTATCCATATGACCCGCCGCTAGCCTTAGCTGCTGGCGGTAAAGGTGCTGATCGCGTGCACCGGGCTGTCCGGGTCGACGGGAAAAGGCTTCAGGAGCAATGGTATATGGGGCCGCCTTTAGCCAATGATACCCGCGGGATAGACTTCAGCGCTCATTGAGCCGAAACCGAGCTGTGGAATGATCGAGCGCCTGCGCGTCCTGTTTCAGTCGGCGATGTACGCTCTGCGCGGCGGCTTCCTCATTCGTCCGCTCGTCATTGCCGTAGTCCTTGGCATCGCCGGGGCGACACTTTCCTCTCTTGAAGAAACGAGACCGGAGCTCGGCGCTCTGGTCCCCAATATCCTTTTCCCGTCGCACCAGGATCCGGGCGTCGCGCAGGTCATCCTAAGCAGTATCGCGACCTCGATTATGACGGTCGTGTCCATTGTGTTTGCGATTCTGCTGATGACACTGACGCTTGCATCGACGCAGTTTTCGCCGCGCATCCTGATCAGTTTTGTGAGGGATCGCACGACGCAATGGACGCTCGGCATCTTTTTAGGGACGTTCTCCTACTGCATAGCCGCGTTACCCGCGGCGCGCGCCTTGCCGCACCCATTCGTTCCGGTCGCTACCGTGACTGGCGCGATGCTGCTCGCGCCGGTTTGTGTCGGTTGGTTGATCTACTTCATCAACCACATCTCCCAATCGATCAGCGTCAATCACATCGTCGATCGAATCGCCCGCGAGACTGAATTGGTCATCGACGAATTCATGCCGTATCCGCGCGGCGCATTTCAGTTATCCGAGCGACCTGAGGTGCACGCAGCTCAGGATGGAATGCCGATCCTCAGCAAAAAATCCGGTTATCTCCGCTACGTCGATATCACGCGCCTGATGACGTTGGCGCAGACCTATCGCATTTCAGTTCATTTGGAGCGGCGAGTTGGCCAATTCGTGCCGGCCGGTGTTCCGCTCGCGCGTGTTTCGAAGGCTGAGAGGGTTCCGATCGAACGCGTGCTGCATCTGATAGCCGTGTTCGATATCGGGCCGACGCGTACCTTGCAGCAGGATGTCGAATTCGGGGTCATTCAGATCGTCGATATCGCACTGCGCGCGCTGTCTCCGGCGGTCAACGATCCCAGCACCGCCATCAGCTGCGTCGATCAACTCAGCCGCATCATGATCCTGTGGGTCAGCCGAATGCCACCCACGTCGCACTATTATGCGCCGCCGCATGTGCTGCGGCTGTTCGTGCCTTGGATCACGTTAGACGGATTGCTCGACACGGCGTTCGAGCAAATCAGACACTACGCCGCCGCCGACATTGCGGTCAGTCTAAGATTGATGCGCGCTTTTAACGACATTGCCGGTACAACCGAGCATCGCGATATCCGCGTGAAACTTCTTGATCGCGCCCGCGGGGTGTTAGCGGGTTGCGCCGGCCATCTGCCGAAAGAAGACCTGGCAAAATTGCAACAGCGTGTCGCTCTGCTCGAACAGGCGATCGATCGGACGCAGGCCCTCGCCGCCGTCTAGTAAAGGATACCGCCTGCAAGTTGCAGGTGTTCGATGATCGGACCGAGCGCCAGCGCCGGAAGGTAAGTGAGGCCGCCGACGATGACGATGACTCCGAGCAGCAGCCAGGCAAAGAGCGCGCGGTCCGTTGGAAGCGTGCCGGCCGAGGTCGGGATGACCGGTTGCGCGGCAAGCGATCCGGCGATGGCCAGCACCGGGACCACAACGAAAAAGCGGCCGATGAACATCGCCAGCGCCAGTGTGAGATTGTAGAAGGCCGAGTTGGCGTTCAAGCCGGCAAACGCGCTGCCGTTCGTCGCTGCGGCCGAGGTATAGGCATAAAGAACTTCCGTATAGCCGTGCGGTCCCGGATTCCCGAGACCGGCGAGGCCGGGCTCAACGATACAGGCGACGGCGGTGAGTCCGAGCGCTGCCGCCGGGACCGCCAGCAACGCCAGAATTGTCATCTTGATCTCAGCCGAACCGATCTTCTTGCCAACATATTCAGGCGTACGACCGATCATGAGGCCGGCGATGAAGACGGTAACGATGCAGAATAACAACATACCGTAGAGTCCCGATCCTGGCGCGCCCACGATCACCTCATCAACCATCATGTTGGCAAGCAGAATGCCTCCGCTCAGCGGCAGAAAGCTGTCGTGCATGCTGTTGACGGCACCATCCGACGAAGCGGTCGAAACATTAGCGAATAGCGCCGAACCCACGATTCCAAAGCGCACTTCCTTGCCTTCCATGTTGTCGCCCGGTTGCCGCTCGTCCGCTGTCTGATCGACGCGCAAGACCGCGAACGCCGGATTGCCGCCGGCTTCCGATGCGTAAAGGCCGCCGACTCCAAGCCCGAACAGGATGGCCATGACGCAAAGCAGGATCCATGCTTGCCGCTCGGAGCCCACCATGCGCCCAAAGCAATTGGTCAAGGCGGCGCCCAGCGCGAAGATCAACACCAATTCCGCGAGGTTGCTGAGGGGCGTCGGATTTTCGAAAGGATGCGCAGAATTGGCGTTGAAGAAGCCGCCGCCGTCGCCGCTCAAGAGCTTGATGGCTTCCTGCGTCGCAACGGGACCGCGAGCGATGACTTGAATTCCGCCTTCAAGGGTCGTCACGGCGGCCGAAGGCGCCAAGGTCTGCGGCACGCCTTGCGCCAACAGAAACAACGAGGCCACGATCGAGATCGGCAATAGGATGTAGAGCGTACCGCGTGTGACGTCGACCCAGAAATTACCGATCGTTGCGGAGCGGCGTCGGGCAAAGCCGCGAATTAGCGCGATGGCAACGGCCATCCCCGCAGCGGCGGACAGAAACGACTGAACGGTAATACCGGTCATCTGGCTTGCGTAGCTCAGCGTGGTCTCCCCGGCATAGGACTGCCAACTCGTGTTAGTGACGAAGCTGATGGCGGTGTTCAGCGCCAGATCGGGGGAGACCTCGGCCAGATGCTGCGGATTAAGCGACAAACCGGATTGCAGTCGCAAAAGCGCGTAGAGCATGATGATTCCAGCGGCGTGGAAGATCAGAAAAGCGAATGTGTAGCCGAGCCAGCTCTGTTCGATCTCCGGTTTGATTCCGGCAATACGGTAGAGCGCCGCTTCAACGGGTCTGATCAGCGGCTGCAGGAACGTGCGCTCGCCGGCGTAAACGCGCAGTAGATATCCGCCAAGTGGACGCGTTAGCAGGCCGACGATAGCGGCAAAGAGAACGATCTGCAGCCAGCCGATCGTTGTCATGGAACGCTATCTTTGTCCGCGAGCAGGCCGAGCGAATGGTCGCACAAGCTCGCATAGGCTGCCGCCAGCGCGAAGCCGACGACGATGAGTGCTAACATGATAACGTCAAGCATCACACCCGGCTTTGCTGTTGGCGCCCTTTCCCGTCTTCGCCGGCGCCTTCGGCTTTCACGCGTTGGGCACGTAACGTTATTTCCCTGGAAACGACCTCTCCAGCGCAAGGTTCAGCTCGAAAACGTTGACGCGCGGCTCGCCGAAAATCCACAGGCTGCGAGGCCTCACATGTTGCTCGACGAGGGCCGCAATCCGCTCTGGCGCGACGTTGCGGGCGCGCGCTACACGCGAGATCTGCAGCGAAGCATTGGCCGGTGTAATGTCGGGGTCGAGGCCGGACCCGGAAGTCGTCAACATATCGGCGGGCAGGAGCCTGCCGGCGAGCTCGGGTTGGGCCTCTTCGAGGGTCTTGCGGTCGGCGGTCAGGCGGTCCCGCAGTGCCCTGCTGGTCGGGCCGAGGTTCGAAGCCGTCGTGTTAGCGGCATTGTAGGACGCGTCCACGTTTTTGGCGGGGTCTTTTGGATCGGGCGCAACTGTTGCCGATGGACGGCCATGGAACCATTGCGGATCGTTCCATTCTTGCCCAATCAGATGAGAACCGATGGTCTGCCCGTCGGCATTCCGTTCGATGCTGCCGTTGGCCCGATACGGCATGAGCAATTGACCAAAACCGGTAACTGCGAAGGGATAGACAAAGCCGCAGAGCACGAAGGTCACCAGCGACAAACGAACCGCCCCACTTATGTAATCGAGCATGTCGAGCCCCTCTCAAACCAGCGGTGCGATCAGAAGATCGATCAGCTTGATGCCGACAAACGGCGCGACCAGACCGCCGACGCCGTAAATCCACAAATTGCGGTGAAACAGACTTTCCGCCGTCTGCACCCGGAAACGCACGCCGCGCAACGCCAGCGGAATGAGCAGCGGAATGATCACAGCGTTGAAGATCAGCGCCGAGAGGACCGCGCTGCGCGGTGTCGCCAGGTTCATGACGTTGAGCGCCGCGAGGCCCGGCAGCGCCAGGATGAACATCGCCGGGATGATAGCGAAATACTTCGCCACATCGTTGGCGATGGAGAAGGTCGTCAGCGCGCCGCGGGTCATCAGCATTTGCCTGCCGATGGCGACGAGGTCGGTGAGTTTTGTCGGATCGGAATCAAGATCGACGAGGTTCGCCGCTTCCTTGGCCGCCATCGTTCCCGAATTCATCGCCAGGCCCACATCCGCCTGCGCCAATGCCGGCGCGTCATTGGTGCCGTCACCGGTCATCGCCACGAGCCGCCCCTGGCTTTGTTCGCGGCGCACCAACTGCAGCTTCTGTTCGGGGGTCACTTCGGCGACGAAATCGTCGACGCCGGCCTCGGCCGCGATTGTACGCGCAGTAACCGGATTGTCGCCGGTGATCATGATCGTGCGTACGGCCATTTTCCGCAGCTCGAGGATACGCTCGCGGATCCCGGGCTTGAGTTTATCCGAGAGCGCGACAATACCGACCACGTCGCCGTTGACACTGACGGCGAGCGGCGTCGCTCCCTTCTTCGCCACGCTGTCGGCGATGGCCTGCAGGTCCGGCGGCGCCGAAGTGCCGAAGCGCTCGGCGACATGGCGGACCACCGCGCTCACCGCGCCTTTGCGGACGATGCGGCCGTCGGCCAGGTCGGTCCCGCTCATCCGGGTCACCGCGGAAAATTCCAGCCCCTTGGCCTGGTCGAGGCCCGCCGACGGCCGTGCTCCGCGCGAAGCGCAAACGGCAACCACGGATCGCCCTTCCGGCGTCGTGTCGAAGTAAGACGCAAGGAACGCGGCCTGAACCAATTCGCTCGGCTGATAACCAGACGATGGAAGGAAATCGCTGGCCTCGCGATTGCCGGTGGTGATCGTTCCGGTCTTGTCGAGAAGCAGCGTCTGAACGTCGCCGGCGGTCTCCACGGCTTTGCCGGACATCGCCAGCACGTTGAACCGCATCGTGCGGTCCATCCCCGCAATGCTGATGGCGGACAACAGCGCGGCGATTGTCGTCGGAATCAGCGCGACAAGGAGAGCGACGAGATCCGCAACATTAATTTGCGCCCGCAGATAGGTGGCAACCGGTGCCATGGCCGCAACGACGATGACGAAGATCAGCGTCAGGACGGAAAGGAGCACGGTGAGCGCGATTTCGTTCGGCGTCTTCTGCCGTTTGGCGCCTTCGACCAGGTAGATAATACGATCAAGGAAAGAGCCGCCGGGATCGGTCGAGACGCGAATCTTCAGCCAATCGGAAATGACGGTCGTCCCGGCGGTGACCGACGAGAACATGTCGGTTCCGGGTTCTTTCAAGACGGGTGCCGACTCGCCGGTGATGGCGGCTTCGTTGACGTAGGCCACGCCTTCGACGACATCGCCGTCCGCCGGCACGACGTCGTCTTTCTCTATGCGGATAAGATCGCCCCTGCGCAGGTCGGTGGCCGGGACCCTCTCCGTGCTGCCGTCGTCGCGTACGCGTCGACCGATCAGGTCGGAGCGGGTTTGCCGCAACGCAGTGGCCTTCGCCTTGCCGCGTCCCTCGGCCAGCGCCTCCGCGTAATTGGCGAACCAGACGGTGAGCGCGAGGACCGCCGTGACGATGCCGTTATAAAGGTGAGAGGCGCTCGACGGACCAAACAAGTCCGGATGGATCGCGAGTGACAGCGTTACCAGCATTCCGAGCCATACGACGAACATCACCGGGTTGCGGATCTGCACCCGTGGGTCGAATTTCAGCAGCGAATCCTTCAATGCTTCGAAAAGCAGGTCGGGCGTATACCCGACTCGGACTCGCACGCCGCGGAAGGCCGCGCCTAGCGCCTCGGACTTTGCGACTTTTTCTGTTCTCGGCGCCATCATTTTCTCCAGGAGCGTCAAGCCGTCGGATCAAAAGACAAGTCCCGCCTTCATGGCGAGGAATTCGGCAATTGGGCCGAGCACCAGGGCCGGGAAGAAGGTCAGTGCACCGACGATCAGAATCGCGGCGAACCAGAACACGCCGAACATCACCGTGTCGGTGCGCAGCGTGCTCGTCGTCGGCGGCGTCGTCGGCTTGCGCGCGACCGATCCCGCCACGCCCATGAGAAAAATGATCGGCGGATAGCGGCCGATAAAGATGACGGCGGCGGTGCCGAGATTGAACCACGGAGTGTTGGAGTTGAGGCCGGCAAAAGCCGAGCCGTTGTCGGCTGCTCCCGAGGTGAAGGCGTAAAGGATTTCGGAATAGCCGTGAATACCGTTATTGCCGAGCGAGGACAGCGCGGACGGAGCAACCACCGACCAGGCGGTCGAGGAGAGAATAACAAGCGGATGGATCAGTAGCGCCAGCGAAATGAGAATGATCTCTTGCGTCTCGATCTTCTTGCCCAGGAACTCCGGCGTGCGGCCGACCATCAGCCCGGCCACGAAGACCGCGATCAGGCCATAGATCATTGCATTTAAGAACCCGATGCCTTTGCCGCCGAAAACGCATTGCAGCATCATCTGGCCGAACATGGAAATGCCGGGAAGCGGCGTGTAGCTGTCATGGGCGGAATTCACCGCGCCGGTCGTGAAGCTGGTCGTGATGTCGGCAAAGAGGCTGCTCGCGGCGACACCGAAGCGGACTTCTTTGCCTTCCATATTGCCGCCGGGCTGGCCCGCGGTGGCGCCGGTCTCGATGCCGGCATACGCCAGCGTCGGCGTGCCGCTCTGCTCCGGAATGACGCAAAGCAACAGAAAAAGCACCGTCAGCACTCCCATCACGCCGTAGAGCACCCAGCCTTGCCGGCGATTGCCGATCATTTCGCCAAAGGTCACCACGATCGAGGCGGGCAACAGCGCCATCATCACGATGAGCATGATGTTCGTGACCGGCGTCGGATTTTGGAATGGATGCGCAGCGTTGACGTTGTAGAAGCCGCCGCCATTCGTGCCGAGGAGTTCGATCGTACCTTGCGAAGCGACCGGCCCCACGACGATAGTCTGATCGCTTCCCTGCAGCGTGTGGGCGACGAAGCTGGCAGCGAGCGTCTGCACCGCGCCTTGGCTGATCATCACCAAAGCGATCACGAAACAGATCGGCAGCAACACGCGGGTAATGAAACGGATCAGGTCGCGATAGAAATTGCCAAGATCGGCGCCGCCGTTGGTTACGGTGAAAGCGCGGATCCACGCCATGGCAACGACGAAGCCCGTCGTCGCCGAGGTAAACATCGGGAAGGTGATGCCGCCCATCTGGCTGAAGTTCGACAGCGTAGTCTCGCCGGCAAAACTCTGCCAGTTGGTGTTGGTGATGAAGCTGATCGCCGTGTTGAAGGCCTGGAGCGCCTCCATACCGGGAAAGTTCAATTGATTAAGCGGCAGATAATCCTGGAATGAATAAACAACGAAGATCAACAACGCCATGACCAGGTTAGCCGCGAGCATGTGGAAGGTGTAAGCCTTCCAATCCATCGGCAGGCTGGTCACTTTGCGGCCGACGAGCACATAAAGCGCGTTGTCGATCGGATCAAAAAACCGATCGGCCCACGTCTTCCGACCCATGACGATGCGCGCCATGTAGCGGCCAGTCGGAATGCTGAGCAAAAAGATCGCGGCCAGAGTGAGCGCGATCTCTATCCAAGCCCAAGCGGTCATTCGAACTTCTCCAAGGGAGTGGGCGCTCGGCGACTTGCTAGAATTTCTGTGGGTTAATGACGGCGTAAAACAGATAGATCACCAGCAGAACCACGATCAGCGTGAGAACATAGACGGACGCCATGGCGACTTTCCCTCGGCGCGACGCCGGCTTGATTGCCTAAGACACGTTCTCAGCGTCGCCGGACTTGGCGTCGCCGATCTTGGTGCCGTCGACTGCCGAAGCTAATTCCGGCGTAGCGATGATATTTTCGGTGAACCTCACCAGACCGAACATGAGCGCAAAGCTGATGATGAGAATGACGAACATGAGTGCTGTGAGCGCCATCGAAACTCTCCTATTTCCTGAGGTTTGTAATACCGAGGGCGGCAAGAGGTTTTGATATCCATCAAGCCGCCGGGCTTCTCTTCCGGCGACCGGCAGTCATTTACGCGCCAGCGTAGCAAAAATTGCAAACGAGATTTCCGACCACATTATCGGAAAATCATCGGCAGGGCGTCGTTTGAAATCCTGGACAATGGCGGCCAACTTTGGCGATGGCGGCCAAATCATTATGCCGCATACATACCGTTGCTCTTTGCTTCCTCTAGCTTTTATACGGCCCGCGCCGCCATTTTAGGCCCACGGGGCCGCGCGCGGCCGCCGATTTTGGTGAGATCGCATCATGGTTCTCGGTGCGGCGCACATTGTCGAGCTTGATCGGTTGGACAACGAGCTCCGGTTGGCGCCGGATTTTGCGCCGGCCCTGTTCCGCCGCGTTATGGAGTGCGGCGGTAGTCGCCGATCGTTGCCACAGGAAACGGGCAGCGCAGCCCGGCTCGAGCGCCTGATCCAGGCCGGCGCCTGGACCGATGCGGTATTCGCCCTGATCGAGATCGAGGCGCCGTCCTGGACGATTCGGCGCCTCATCCGCGAGGACGGCGAATGGTTTTGCTCGCTGTCGCGGCAGCCGAATTTACCCGCGGCGCTCGACGATACCGCAGACGGTTGCCACGAGATATTGGCGCTGGCGCTGCTGCGAGCTCTTGTCGAGGCGCAACACAGGAGCAGCGTTACGCCGCCAGCCGCCTCGACTGTTCCGCAGATTCGGCCTTGGTCCGGCCAAATCGTCTGCTGCGACAATTTTACATGAGCACAGGCACAGTCCGACCTCGGGCGCATCACTATGCCGGCTTTATGGCGTGAAGCGCCGCTACATCTCGAATTCATATGCGATCAAGCGCACATTTCGCGGCAGAGGAACCAACAACAAGGAAAGACCTCGATGAGCGTCGTTAAAGGTCCTCAACTGCGCCCCGATCGACGTCGGCAGCCCGACGCAATCGGGGCGACCGGATTTCCCGGCAGACCAAATTCGCGCATCCTCAGCGAATCGATCCCGCTGTTCTTTATTGCGCGCAATCAAAACGGATTGTGGGTGGTGCACGAAGCCGCGGGACGATGCTGCGGCGTCTTTCTATTCAGGCGTTCCGCGCTCCGCTTCGCCAGGAAGAGCAGCGCGCCGGCCGGATGCGCGACCATGTTCCTCACGGAACGGTTCGAGCTTGACGCCCACAGTCAAGGCAATGCGCTGGTCGTCTGGATCGACGCGGCTCTGCGCATGGCCGCGCGTTATTTGCGAAGTCACGCTGTCGCTCACACGACGGCGGGCGCGATCGGGCCGAGCCATATCACGAGCCATGTCAAAGGAGCGCGTCCATGACCCAGGCAAAGCAAGTCGAGCCTCCCTCGTGGTCGCGCCCGCCGCTGTTCATGATCGGCCAGGACGACCGCGGAAACTGGGTGGTTCAGGATCTCAAGGGGATTTGCGGCGGTCTCTTCGTCAACCGCGATGCGGCGCTTCGCTACGTGCGCTCCGAGAACGGACATCGGCCGCAGGCCGTCGTGATGGTCTCCGGGGTTCTCGAGCTCGACATGACGCGCAGGCCGGCCGCGATGCCGCGCCGGGAGTTCGCCGCCGATCCCGAACGCCTGCGCCGGATCGCGTGAGTCATCGCCATGGCTGTTCTTGGCATAGTGAAATACTGGCGGAGCCTGACGGCAGCGATCTTTGACCACTATCATCCGGAGCTGCACTATATGCGCGGGCCTGGTCCGAAATGCCGCGCGAAGCTCAGTGTGGCCCGCTAATTATTAAACGGCCACAAGCCCCGCAAGAATCCCTCTTCCTTGTCCTTTTCGGTCACCGCTTCCGCTTGCCCGGTGCCGACAT
Source organism: Xanthobacteraceae bacterium (assembly GCA_050012575.1). Lineage (GTDB taxonomy): Bacteria > Pseudomonadota > Alphaproteobacteria > Rhizobiales > Xanthobacteraceae > BOG-931. The sequence continues at coordinate 42,387 of JBEKGX010000024.1, forward strand.
TAAGAATCTTCTCCGTCGGCGGCGCCGGGCGGTTCCACCAACCGCCGCCGAGCGCCTGAAATAGGGCCGCCGTATCGGTAAGCCGTGCGGCGCGCGCCTGCACTACTTGAATGACCGCCTGCAAATAAGTCTGCTGTGCGGTGAGCAATATCAAGATGTTGGCGTAGCCGGTCTGCATCTGCTGCTGTGCTAGGTCGAAGCTGATCTTGGAGGCGCGCTCGAAATCGCGCGCCGCTTTGAGGGCATCGGCGTCGTTCTGCAGGGCGCGCAGCGCGCCTGCGATGTTCTGAACGGCGCCGATGACCGTGCCCCGATAGCTCCAGGCCGCCGCATGATAGGTGTCCTTGGCCCCTTGCAATCCATGCAGCAGCGTGCCGCCGTCGAACACGGTCTGCGTAGCATCGCCGGCGAGCTGCCAAAACAGGTTGGGAGCGGAGAGGAGACTGGGCAGCGCCGTAGCTTGGTAACCGGCATTGGCGCCGATCGTTAGATTCGGAAGAATGCTGGCGGTGGCGACGCCAACCGCGGCGCTGGCCGCATGCAACTGCTCCTGCGCCGCACGGACATCCGGGCGCTGCTCGATGAGCTGTGAGGGCAGGCTGACCGGAAGATCGATCGGCAATTTCAGGTCTGCAAGCTTGAACGTCTCGCGCGGTTCCTGGCTGGGATACACGCCAATCAAGGCCGATAGAGCATCGCGCTGCAGTTGCAGAGCCTTGCGCAAGGGCGGCAATGTCGCCTTGACCTGGGCGAGGGCGGCTTCTTGCAGGGCGACGTCATTGCGGTTGGCATAGCCCGTATCGAGCTGCCGCCGCAGAATATCAAGCATCTTGGTGTTGATCGAAATGAGCTCGTTGGTGGCTTCGATCTGACCGCGCAGCGAGGCTTCGTTGATTGCCGCGACCGCGATGTTCGCCGCGAGCGTAAGGTAAGCCGCTTCGACCTGAAAGCGCTGGTTATCGGCCAGCGCCTGAAGCTCTTCGACAGTGCGGCGATTGAGTCCCCAGACGTCGAAGGTGTACGACACCGCGACCTGCGCGGTGTAAAGATTGAAAGGGTTGGCTGCCGAACCGAGGACTGGGGAGATCGCACCCGCGGTCAGCTGGCGCGTCGGATTGAAGTTCGCCTGGACCAGCGGGAAGAAATGACCCGCTTGGGCGTAGACCGCCTGGTTGGCCGCGCGCAGCGAGGCGATCGCCGATTGTAGATTTGGGTTGTTATCCAGCGAGCGCTTGATCAGCGCATTGAGCGCCGGCGATCGGAACAGCGCCCACCACTCCTGCGGAATGTCGCGGCCCGACACAAAACGCTGCGCTCGTCCGGTCGGCGCGTCGGTGGAGGAGGTCTGCGATCCCAGCGGCTCTTTGGTATAGCCGGTGACGTCGGGCGCGGCGGGATGGAGGAAATCCGGACCGACCGCGCAGCTCGCCAAAAGCGTCGCCGCCGCGAGAACGCCGGCTCGTGCACTCAACTTCCTGACGACTGAGGGATCGGACATATGCAACTGACACGTATTCGAAGCCGGAAACTATACTTGATCGCGCCCAAGGCTTTTGCGGCAAAGACTTGATCGCAACCCGACACGCAACCAGACACTTGGCAGCCAGCATTATCGACGAATTGCCGCTGATTGGCTGTGCTCACCCTGCCACAGTGTGGGTGATTTAGCGCGGATTTGCACTGATATCTTTCACAGTCGTCATCCGGATTTCACAGCGACCCTTGCAAAAGAGGGACAGCGGAAATCGCCAAATGTCGAGGCGCGGTATTCAGTTGAGAAAGAGCGCCAAAAAATAGCGAATTAGTATCGCCATGATAAACTGCGATTGAGTCGCACAGAACGGCGGGATTAGTTCGAACGCTTTTAAATCTTCAATCAATCCGAGTTCTGTGATTGGCTTGAATTCTGTGATTAATGACAGTAGACGGCGGCGCCGCGTAATGGCCTTTTCGCGGGGATCCCGAAGACTCTGGACACGGTCTTATCGATGGCTCTTCGCATAACAAGCGGCCGCGCGAGGGCGGCGGTCATCGGCGCGCTCATCATCGTTGCGGTCGTCGTTTATTGGGCGTGGCGTTCCAGCGACCGCTCAAAATCAGAAGCGGGCGCGGCGACGAGCGCGAACGCGCCGAGCACAGCCGCGCCCGCTCGGGACAGCGTCGAGCTGTCGGATTCCCAGCTCGCTTCGGTCAAGGTCGAACCGATCGAAGATCACGAGTTTCCGGTCCTGAAGGAGGCGGTAGGCAGCATCGACTTCGACGAGGACATGGCAGTGCAGGTGTTCACGCCCTACCAGGGGCGCATCATCGCTCTCTATGCATCGATCGGCGACGACGTGAAGAAGGGGCAGACGCTGTTCACCATCGACAGCCCCGATCTGCTGCAAGCGGAGTCGACCCTGATCGCCGCGGCGGGCGTGCTTGAATTAACCACCCGCAATCTGGCGCGGCTGCGGGAACTCTATAAGACGCTCGCGGTGTCGCAGCGTGAGGTAGATCAGGCGGCGTCAGACCAGCAGACCGCCGAAGGCAATCTGCGGGCGGCCCGTGACGCGGTGCGCATCTTCGGCAAGACCGACCCCGACATCGATCGCATCGTCGCCGACCGCAGCGCCGATCCGACGCTCGTCGTGCCGAGCCCGATCAGCGGCCGGATCACGGCGCGCAATGCGGCGCCCGGGCTCCTGGTGCAGCCGGGCAACGCGCCGGCTCCATACACCGTCGCCGACATCAACCTGATGTGGATGTTGGCCGATGTCGCGGAGGCGGACAGTCCGGCGTTTCGCGTCGGCCAGCAGGTGCAGGTTACGCTGAATGCGTTTCCCGGTCGGATGTTCGACGGGACGATCACCACGATCGGGGCGAACGTCGATCCGAATACGCGTCGCGTTCTGGTCCGTTCCGAGATCAAGGATGCGCAGCATGAATTGCGCTCAGGCATGTTCGCAAATTTCGTTATCCGCGTCGGCCCTCCGGTGCGCTCGCCGGGCATCCCGTTCGACGGCGTGGTACGGGAAGGCGACGGCACCATGAGCGTGTGGGTCACCGCCGACCGCCGCCGGTTCACCAAGCGCACAGTCAAGATCGGCGAACAGCATGACGGTTATCGGCAAATTCTCGAAGGGGTGCAGGTCGGCGAACTAGCGGCAACCGAGGGCGCGCTGTTCCTGAGCAACGCGCTTGCCACCGCGTCGGACTGAAGGCGGATTGGCCGGCGAGGTAGATGACAGCGGATCGAGAGGCGACTTGTGCTTAAGGGCTTGCTGGTTTTCGGGCTGACGCGTCGCCCGCTTGTCCTGTTGGGTTTGCTGGTGTTTATTGGCGCCGGCTTGTTCGCTTTTTCCAAACTTAACATCGAGGCCTATCCCAATCCGGCGCCGGTGATTCTGGAGATCACCGCCCAATCCCCGGGCCAGTCAGCCGAGGAGATGGAGCGCTACTTCACGATCCCGATGGAGGTCGGTCTTGCTTCGACGCCGGGAGTCGATGTCATACGCTCGACCTCGTTCTACGGCCTCTCATTCATTCGCATCACGTTCAATTACGGCGTCGACTATTACTTTGCGCTCACGCAGGCCGCCATCAACCTGCAGCAGAACGTCAGCCTGCCGAATAATGTCGCGCCGCAGATCCAGGGGGGCAGCCTGGTCGGCGAAATCTACCGCTACCAGGTTGTCGGGCCGCCGCATTTCGGTTTGACCAACCTGCGCACGGTTCAGGATTGGATATTGCAGCGGCGCCTGTTGACCGTTCCAGGGGTCGTGCAGGTGAACACCTGGGGAGGGACGACCAAGGAATACGACGTGGACGTCAGTTTGCACAAACTCGACGCCTACAACGTGACGCTACCGCAAGTGATCGGTGCGATCGGCAACGCCAACGTCAATGTCGGCGGCCGCACGATCAACGTCGGCCAGCAATCCGTCAATATCCGCGGCGTCGGTCTCATGGATAGCGGCGGCAACGCGGATTTGACCCAAGGATACAAGGTCGCGGACATCGAGAACGTCCAGCTTTTGCAATCGAACGGCGTGCCGGTTTTCGTCAAGGATGTAGCCAAGGTTTCCGTCGGGAATGTGCCGCGGCTTGGCAAAGCCGGCCGCGATCATGAGGAAGATGTCGTCGCGGCGATCGTCATCATGAACCGCACGCTGCACACCAATGATGTGGTGGCGCGCGTTCGCTCCGAGATCCAGAAGATCAACAGCGACGGGAGCCTCCCCCCGGGCGTGAAGCTGGTGCCGTTCTACGATCGCACCACGCTGGTCGGCGTTACCACCAACACGGTCCTGCACAACCTTGTCTTCGGCTGTGTGCTGATTTTCCTTATCCAATGGATCTTCCTCGGCGATCTGCGCAGCGCGATCATCGTCGGCGCCAACATCCCGTTCGCCTTGTTCTTCAGCATCATTATTCTGGTCATTCGCGGCGAGGACGCAAATCTGTTGTCGGTCGGCGCTGTCGATTTCGGCATCATCGTCGATGCCGCCGTTATTTTGGTCGAAAATGTCTATCGGAACTTCCAGGCAACGCCGGCACAGCAACAGGCGTTGCTGCAACAACTCGCTGAGGAAAAATGGGGCGCCGATCCGACGCGCGGCAGGGAAACGTCTGACCCGCGGGCGTGGACCGATCGGCTGCGCCTCCTTTTGGCCAGCGGCCTGCAGGTCGACAAGGCCATATTCTTCTCCACCGCGATCATCGTGGCGGCCTTCATCCCGCTGTTCACCATGCAGGGGGTCGAAGGCCAGATTTTCGGACCGATGGCGCGAACCTACGCCTATGCGCTGATCGGAGCGCTGATCGCGACATTCACCGTGACGCCGTGCTTGGCATCCTTGTTGCTGCCCGAGCATGTCAGGGAAGTCGAGACCGTCGTCGTGCGCGGGTTGCGTTGGGTCTACACGCCGGTGCTGCGGTGGTCGCTGCACAATAGGAAGATCACCGTGGTGATTGGATTGGTCTTCTTCATTTTCAGCGTATTCCTCGGCTCGCGGCTTGGCAGCGAATTCCTGCCGACGCTCGAGGAAGGCAATCTTTGGATTCGCGCGTCGATGCCGCCGACCATTTCGCTCGAAGCCGGCATGCCGCTGGTCAACAAGATGCGGGATATTATCTTGCGCCATCCCGAAGTCATCACGGTGGTCTCGCAGCACGGCCGCCCCGACAACGGCAGCGATGCGACGGGGTTCTTCAATGCCGAATTTTTTGTGCCGCTGAAGCCGTTCGACGAGTGGCCCGCGGGCATGGACAAGCCGAAGCTGGTCACCGAGCTGCAGGCCGAATTCGCCAAGGAATTTGTCGGCATCGACATGAACTTCTCCCAGTATATCCAGGATAATGTCGAGGAAGGGCTGTCGGGCGTCAAAGGCGCCAACTCCATCAAGATCATCGGTCCCGATCTTGCGACTCTGGAAAAGATTGCCAAATCGGCCTTACATGAAATGGCGCAAGTGCCGGGAATCGCCGATCTCGGCGCTTTCTGGGTGCTCGGACAGCCCAATTTGAACATCAGTATCGATCGCGAGAAGGCGGCGCGCTATGGCCTAAGCGTCAACGACGTCAATACCGTCGTGCAAGCGGCATTGGGCGGGACGGTGGCGACGACGCTCTTGGAGGCGGACCGCCAATTCGGCGTCGCGGTGCGGCTTGCGCCGGAGTATCGCAACAACATCGACGAAGTGCGTAATTTGAAGGTCGGGGTTCAGACGGCGGCCGGCAATGCATACATACCGCTCAGCGAGCTTGCCTCCATCACGCTCGACACCGGCGCCTCCTACATCTTCCGTGAGCGCAACCAGCGTTTCGTGCCGATCAAGTTCAGTGTGCGGGGCCGCGATCTCGCCGGTGCCGTGGCGGAGGCGCAGGAACGGATCAGCCGCAATGTGAAGCTGCCGACCGGCTATCGCATCGATTGGGCCGGAGAGTTCGAATGGCTGCAGCAGGCCAAGAAGCGGCTTTTGATCATTCTGCCGATCACTTTGGCTTTCATTCTTGTGCTGCTCTATGGACTGTTCAATTCGTTCCGCGACAGCGTCTTGGCCTTGCTTGGACTTCCTTTCGCCGTGTGTGGCGGCATTTTGGGGTTATATGTCTCCGGATTGGATTTCAGCATCTCCGCCGCGATCGGATTTATCTCGCTGTTCGGCGTGTCCGTGATGAGCGGCATCCTCATCATCAACGGCTATTACCGCGTTGCCGCGAGCGGCATGGAGCCGGTCGAAGCAATGTTCCATGCGGTACAGGAGCAAATGCGGCCGATTCTGATGATGACGCTCTCGGCCTGTATTGGACTGCTGCCGGCGGCGATCTCCACCGGCATTGGCAGTCAGGTGCAGCGGCCGCTCGCGACGGTGATCGTCGGCGGCATGCTCATCGGGCCGATCATGTTGCTCGTGATCGTTCCGGCGCTGCAGACGATGTTCCTGGGCCGCGCTAATTATCCTACGCCGACCGGCGAACCGGATGCGCCGCAAGCGGCCGAGTGAGCGCGCAATGTCGACGGAGAACGGCTTGAGGACCGGTTCTTGTCTCCTAGCGGTCGTGCTGATCGGCGTGGCCTTGTCGATGCGCGCAGGCTTTGCCGAGGACGCCGGTTCTGCCGCGCGCGATGACACCAAAGCATCCGATCATTCCACCGCGCCCGCCGGCGACAAGCTCGACACTCAATCCGCCCCTCGCGGCGACAACGACAAAGGTATTGCAGGAGAATCCGGCGACAAGACTCCCGATGGCATCGACACGCGCATTGCGGTGCAGCCGCGGCGTGCGGGTGCCAAGCTTGGCGGGGACGCGAAAGCCAAGATCGAGTTGCCGGCGGTCGTCAATCCTCATCGGCGGACGTTTCCGGCGGTGAGGACGTCCAATCAGACATTGCGCAACGCCGTCGGCGTCCCGGTTCCTCGACACGACAGCGCGGAGCGCCACGACGGCGTCCATTCCGGTTATTCCGCCGGCCCGTACGGCGCCGTTCTGACAAAGCCCATAGGACAGATCGACCGTCCGGCGGCGATCGCGAAGCCCCTCATCGCGCCAACAATCGCGAATCGCGGCGCGATCAATGGAACCGGCCTGGTCCATCGCGGCTCTGGGCCGTCCCGGATCGGCGGGCCGTCAGCGGCCGTTGTCGGAATCAACGGGACGACGATTCGCCCCAAGCACTGACGATTGTCTGATTTTCAGCCGATCACTTCTTCGGGACGAACGCTGTTGCGCCGCCGAACGCGCACGCTTCGCATCTCCAATCCGGCCAATTCCCTACCAATTAGGCGCGCATGCTTTTTGGGCATCGGCCTGTGCAAATGCTTGAATCAAAAGCATTTTCCGATAAAACTGCCGTCAGCGCGCTGGCGGACTTTATATTCTTTTTATATTGACGCGCCGCACCCTATATAAGTTCTATATTTTTGGGCCGAATGGCCTTATGTTTCGGATAAGAAAAGTTCGAAGGAACGCCGCTTTCGAGAACACGCGCTGGAGGAAGCCATGACATGGATGCCGATCGATCTGGCACGGCGGGCTTTTCCCCCTGAGCGGACCTCTCCGGTCCAAGATCAATTGCGACAAGTCCCGGCCGCTCTGTGGATCGTCGGCACTACGCTGCGCGCTGTGTTCATCGCCTGCCTCCTGCTGATAACGGTTCGCGTCAGCATGCCTCAGAACGAAACCATTTGGACGGTGTATGAGACGCCCGGCGATCTTATCCGCCTGGCGTTGGGCTTCTCAGTTTGCCTGTGGATCGCGGCTCAACTGTTCGCGGTGCCCAAGGACAGTCAGGCTCATCGGACCTGGCTCTATCTCGGGCTTGCCGCCGTGCCATTTGCGCTGATCTGCGTGATTGCCGTCTGGTAGCCTTCTAAAGCTCGATTAGGAATCCTGTCGCCTCGCACTGGTCCAGGTTTCTGGCCGCGTCGCTGGCGGACGGTTCATTCACCTCGCCGATTTAGACCGGACCTTGCGTGCCCGTTGCAGGATCGGCCAGCGCTTCGCCGAGTTCGCGGTGAACGCCGAGCGGCGGATATAAATACAGGTCCATCAACCAAGTGCGCGGCCGGGTCGAGAAGTCGCCGAGGAGCTTCTCCGCTTCGCGTTTTGCCGCCGGGAATCGTTTGCCCCAGCCGACGTAATCGCGCGCCAGCACCTCGACCGCTACGATCACAGTCGCAACGAAGAGGAACGTATCGTTTGCACGCTTTGCGCCCCTCGCTTTCGACGCCTTTTTGAAAACTTGCGTCAGCTCGCGATGACACTCGATGACATCGCGCGCATCCGAGAGCCACAGCATGTCGGGCAAGCCGACATAGCCGTAGATGCCGTGATAGCTCTCGATCAGCTCGCGACACTTGACGGTCAGCTCCTTCGGCAAAAACTGAAATGATCGCTGACCGGCGAAATAAGCATCCGCCGGACGACGGTCGTCCGGTCCGGTGTCGCCACTCATGGGGTCGCTCATCAACGACATGTTCAGTGCTGTGCTGAAAGTTGCGGTCCGCTACGAATGTCGTTGCATCCAATCTAGCGGCGTTCGCCATATACATGCGAGTTCGGTTTGTTCGTCTTCGGATAGAGAAAAAATATGCGCGCTGTTGCATCGCGCTGCCTCGGCAGTTGCGCGGTCTCGTGCGTCAGCCGGCTTTTTCGGCTACTGTCACCGAACTGTTACGCTTGTTGGCTCGCATTCTCCCGCGGCGGGCGCTAACGCGTCGCAATTGCCTGCTGTCATGCGATTTTGCGATTGCACCGAGCTTCGCCGCGGCCAACGGCCGCGACGTCGAGAGCATCGCAGCCTTATTCAGCTTCACCGAATTCAATTGACTTAAATCAATGCAGTCTGGGCAGGATCGGACTTGCTGGCTATTTTTTATATATTAAAATTCGGTCCAACCAATATCGACTCTCTTTGGCCTTCACTGCGAAAAATCACAGTATGGGGTCAACGCTGGAACACGCATTGCATCCACATGTGTGTGTGGCGATTAAGAAAACGGGGGTGGGGTCATGAAACGATTGCTTCTGGTCATCGGCGTCTTGCTGCTCGCGGTAACGGCATCGGGCCGTTCGATGGCAGCGGACGCGTACGGCGCGTGGAAGGATGGATTGCCGAACGCATGGGTCGAAGGCGCGGTCTGCGATCCGTGGCTCGATTACAATTGTGCGCCGCCCAAGGCGTCGCCATTGGCGATGAAGTCGATGGAGCGGAGCGGAAACTGCGACCCCTACCTCGACTACAAATGCCTTGACCCATATCTCGGCGATGATTTCTTCACACGGTTCATCCGCTACTACCAGCTCGAATGGGGCAAGGGTGTTGCGCCGTCCGACCCGAGCGCTCCGCCCGGGCGCCGCTCCGACGCTGCTTGGCCGCCGACCCCGCAGGCCTCGCCGCCCATGCCGTTTACCGAATGGCCCTACGGCGGCACGCAGAATATCGGCGTGACCCGGCCAAATTCGATCGATTCTCCGCTGATGGTCGCGCTCGGCAATACCCAGCTCGGCCATGCGATGAACGATGCCCATATCCAGGTCTATGGCTGGGTCGCGCCGGCCGGCAATCTCAGCAGCAATACCGTCAAACCGGCAGGCAACGCGCCGGCCGCTTACGATTACACCCCCAACTCCGTCCAGCTCGACCAGGCCGTGATCTATGTCGAGCGTTTGGCCGACACGGTGCAGAACGATCACTTCGATTGGGGCTTCCGCCTTTCGGCCTTGTATGGCGTGGATTATCGCTACACCACGGCCTACGGCCTTTTCAGCTATCAACTTCTCAACCACAATCAGGTCAACGGCTTCGATTTTCCGATGGTGTACACGGACCTCTATTTCCCGGTGTTCCAGGGGATGGACGTGCGCATCGGCCGCTTCATCTCGGTTCCGGACATCGAGGCACAGCTCGCACCCAACAACTATACCTACGTGCACTCATTGACGTACACCTTCGACAACTACACCAACACCGGTCTCGAGGTAACGACTGCACTCACCAAGAATTGGATACTGCAACTCGGCCTGACCGTCGGCAGTGACACTATGCCGTGGAACGCGGGCGCGCGTATCGCCAACCAAATGCCGGGGAACGTGTTGTATCCCGACGCATCGATGCTCAAGGATCCCGGCGCGGTACCGTCCGGCACGTTCGGCATACGCTGGACCAGCGACGACGGTAGGGACGACCTGAACTTCGTTATGGATGCCTGGAACGGCGGCCAGTGGGGCTACAACAACCTGCAATGGATCGGCTTGACCTATTATCACAAGCTTAGCGACTACTGGCACATTGCGTTCGAGACCTGGAATATTCACGAAAACAATGTGCCGAACTTGAACAACGCGACAGCCGCAGGGATTCTTGCCGGCGGCGGTACGCCGTTCAGCCCGCAATTCACGCCGTTCAATGGCCCGAACGCGGCGGTTTGCTCTGGGCCCGGCTCGTGGAACAGCGCAACCGGTTCTGCCAATATCGTGGCCGGCTCCCCCCTGACCTGTAGCTCCGACACGCAGACCTTTTTGGTCTACGTGAACTATTCGCCGAACAAACTGAACAACATCTCGCTGCGCACCGAGTATTTCAACGACCCGAACGGGCAACGCACCGGAGTGCCGACCGCCTACGCCGATGCCGCGCTAAGCTGGCAGCATTGGCTCTCGCCGCAGATCGAGTTTCGTCCGGAAATCGCTTACTATCGCTCGATCAACAACGCGGCCTTCAACGGCGATATCCCCGCGGGCATTGTTCCCACCAGGAACTGGGCGTTCATCGCGGCCAGTGACGTGATCATTCACTTCTGAGCGGAGGTGATTTCGGCGTCTGCGATATAAGCCAGATTGCGGGCCTTGGCCTATGTTGCAGCGCCGAAGTCGCTCCATTTATAAAGGACGAATACTTGCATATAAAACACTCAGAGCTTCCGCCGTACTGTTCGAAACATGTGCAAATACGGCGATATAGCTTATGGCGTTTATTGTTTTCATATTTTTTCGAGTAGAAAGTCATCTCGACTTTCTATGGATATGTGGGAGAGTGCTTACTGTGACAAATGCCAGCCGGGGGCGGGAAGCAAGTTCGAGTGGAGCGCTTTCGGAAAGGCAAAGATCGTGTCAACTCTGCAAGAACGGCGCATACTCCGCGATCTGACTGCAAAGCTCCCGAACCACGACGATGCCGAGGCGCTTGTTCGGCATAGCGCCCGGTGGTTGAACGTCGCCGCGGCGAACGCCATCCCGATCGTGGCGACGCTCGCCATGGTGTGGCTGGCGACGATCAGCCTCGTTGTCGTCAACTACTTCGTCCCATTCAATCTTGTCTCGCTCATTTACATGCTGCCCGTGGTGGTGGCGGCGACGCAATGGGGCATCGGGGCGGGGCTCGTCGCGGCCATTGCCGGCGCCGCGGCCGCGGACTTCTTCTTCTATCCGCCGCTCTACAGCTTGTGGCTGCAAAATCCGCAGGATGTCGTTGACCTGCTGCTCTACCTGTTGGTCGCCCTGGTCACCAGCAATCTCGCCGCGCGCCTCAAGAACGAAGCGGTCACGTTGCGCCGTCGGGAAAAAGAGATCGGCGAGCTGCATGCATTCTCTCAGGGGCTGGCCACCTGCCTCAACAGCCGCGATCTGATATTCGCGGTGCAAGATTATCTCTCGAACACCCTGCGCTATCGCGCCGTCCTGATTGCGACGGCGCCGGACGATCACGGCGCGTTCGACAATGCCGCCGTTCCGGAGGAGATCCGGCTGGAGGCGCTGAAGCTGATCGCAGCCGGTTCCGTGCATGCGTCGGCCATGCTCGATCCTCGCAACCGCCGAGCGTGGCTCGTGCGTGTCATCGCCCCGAAAATCCTGGGTTATGGCGCCATCGCCGTTGAGCTCGGCGAAGCGCCGGGCGAACGTACCGCTGCGGTCGCGCACCGCGTCGAAACAATGCTCGAAGAGGCGATGCGGACGCTCAATCATCTCAAGGTGAAGGAGGCCATCGAGCAAGCGACGATCAATTATCGCACCGAAATTCTTCGCGATGCCCTTGTCGGCGGCGTGTCGCATGAATTGCGCACGCCACTGGCGTCGATCCTCGGCAGTTGCAGCGTGCTTAACCGGCTGCCGGCGGTCGCCGACGATCGTCAGGTGCAAGCCCTAGTCGAGGCGATCAATGACCAGGCCGGCCAGCTCGACAACGAGATTCGCGATTTGCTCAACGCCACGCGCATCAGCGCCAAAGGTGTGCATCCGCAGCTGATATGGACCGACCCGACGGATATCGTCAGCGCCGCGCTCAAGCAAAAGGAGCGCAGATTAAGCGCCCACTGGGTCAGCCTGGACGTTGCCCCAGACATTCCTCTGGTCAATGTCGATTCAATTCTTGTCGAGCAGGCGTTTGGGCAGCTTCTGGAAAACGCCGCCAAATATTCGCCGATCGGCAGCGAAATCAAAATCAGCAGCCGGCGCGAACGGGATTACGTGGTTCTGTCGGTGCAGGATCAGGGTAGCGGCCTGACCGCCGATGAGAAAGGCCAGCTCGGCAGACGATCATTCCGCGGCGGCCGGCAGGCGGCCGGTTCAAGCGGATCGGGGCTGGGTCTGTGGATTGCCAGCACGTTTATTGCCGCCAATGGCGGCAGCCTGCATGCGGAAAGTCTGGGGCCGAACCTGGGGACGACGATGTCGCTGCGGCTGCCGATGGTGACCGCGGACACGCCGGAGCTGGTGGACGCGCTCAATGACTAAAGTGCTCGTCATTGACGACGAAGCGCAGATCAGGCGGTTTCTCCGCGCCGGCTTCGAGCTTCACGGCTTTACCGTGATCGAGGCGGAGAACGCCGCGGCCGGTCTCAAGATCGCGACCATGAGCGCGGTGGATCTGATCATTCTCGATCTCAACTTGCCCGACCTGGAAGGTTCCGAGGTGCTCGAGCGCATTCGTTCCTGGTCGAACATTCCGATCATCGTTCTTTCGATCCATGCCGATGAGCATGAAAAAGTCCGGCTGCTGCGGCTCGGCGCCGACGATTACGTCGTCAAGCCATTCGGGATTTCCGAATTACTGGCGAGGAGCGATGCCGCGCTGCGGCGGCAGCTGCGCAGCACCAACCGCGATCCGGTGGTGAAAGCCGGCCCGCTTTCCATCGATCTGGTGTCGCGGGCGGTGACGCTGAACGGACAGCGCGTTGCGCTGACGCGCAAGGAGTACGCGCTGCTGCATGGACTTGCCACCCATGCCGGGCTCGTGGTGACGCATCAGCAATTGATCAGGGAAATCTGGGGCGGGCATGCGAGCAACGTCCAGTACCTTCGCATCCTCGTGCGCAAGTTGCGGCAAAAGGTCGAACGCGATGCGACCCAGCCGCAACTGATCGTCAGCGAGTCCGGCGTCGGATATCGGCTCAACCAAGGCGAGACCGGCGCGGCGCCCGGTCGGCGGGGAATTCCGTCGAATAGCTATTGCGGCTGACCCCGCTCACGTAACCTAAGGCTCGATCAACCGCCCGGTTGTGGCTTTGATGACGGCTTCGGTGCGCGTCGCGGCGCCGAGCTTGCCGCGGGCATTATCGATATGAAAATCGATCGTCCTCTTGGTCAAGCCCACGATTTGCGCGATCTCGACCGAGGTCTTGCCGCGCGCCACCCAGGTCAGCACCTCGACCTCACGATCGTTGAGCTCGGCGAGTTTGGGCCAAAGTCCGGTGCGCGCGACGCCGGCGAGCCGTGCCGAGATGATGGTCGCCAGCACGTCGAAATCGATCGGCTTGGTCACGTAGTCGTCGGCGCCCAATTGCCGCCCCTTGAGTTCGTTGTCCCGATCGGTCAGCGCGGTGAGAAAGACGAACGGCATCTTTGCGAACCGCGGCGCCAGGCCGATCAAGCGTTCCAACAGCTCGAAGCCCGACATCATCGGCATGCTGATGTCCGAGAGGACCAGGTCGGGTATGGTCTTGAGGATGGCGACGAGCCCTTCGCGCCCGTCATGCGCCAGGGTCACCGCGTAGCCGCGATCGATGAGCTCCTCGGCAATCAGCGCCGCGGTCTCGCGGTCATCCTCGATGCAAAGGATTTTTTTCTGGGCTTCGGGCATGCGCGGTAACCATAAATGCGAATGCTAGCGCAAATGGCGCGCAAATTCAGCCCGCCAACGCCGTCTGGCGGCGGCGATCGGCCGGATCGAGGTTTCCGCCGGCACCCCGCTCGTATATAACCTA
>JBEKGX010000025.1:0-50153 GCA_050012575.1 Xanthobacteraceae bacterium
AATCCCATGATGGAAGGGCCTTGGTGCCGATTCCGAAGAGAAGCACGAGCCCGTGAGTGACATCGACACTGCACCGGCGGATAGTCTGAAAGCGCTTGACCCCAAACGGCCGATTAGAGAAGCGGAAGTCACCTTGCAGCCGGTGATGGGCGTATTTCCTCGGCGGCCGAGCGGTTTGCTCGTTGGGAGCGCTGCTGCCACGGACCCGAAAATAAATCGATTGCAACATCAACATAGATTTTTTATCAATAGCAATGTGGATTCTAAACATCATTTCTAATGCTTTCCTATGATCACCGCCGGCCAGCTCCGGGCCTCTCGCGCGCTTCTTGGCATCGATCAGCGCAAACTCGCTGAAGAAGCCGGGCTGTCGCTGCCAACCATCCAACGCATGGAGGCGAGCGAGGGGGTCATCCGCGGCAATGTCGATTCGCTTATGAAGCTCATCGCCGCGCTCAATGGGCTCGGCATCGAGCTCATCTCCGACAACGCCGCGAGCCAAGCCGGCGGCCGTGGCGTGCGGCTGAAGACGCCAATCTCGTGACTCTGACAATCATCCTTGTTTGCGCCGCGGTCCTGCTGGCGCTGGGCCCGCTCGCAGTAGCGCTCAGACACTCGCGCGCGGTAACGCCGCTCGTTTACGGCGCGAGCATGGTCGCGTCGGCGGTTTCATTCGCTGCCGCGACAGCGCATCTTCTCGGTGCGGCGGCACCTGAAAGCATCACATTGCCGGTCGGCGTGCCGTGGCTCGGCGCGCATTTACGCAACGACGCGCTCTCGGCCTTTTTTCTTCTCGTCGTCGATCTCGGCGCCATGAGCGCGAGCCTGTTTGCCCTTGGCTACGGGCAGCACGAGACGGCGTCGGAGCGTGTGCTGCCGTTCTATCCGGCATTCCTTGCCGGCATGATGCTCGTCGTGCTCGCCGATGACGCCTACACTTTTTTGCTCTCCTGGGAGTTCATGTCGCTCATGTCATGGGCGCTGGTGATGTCTCACCATCGCGTGCCCGAGAACGTGCGTGCCGGCTTCGTGTATCTGGTGATGGCGAGTTTCGGCACGCTCACTTTGCTGCTCGCTTTCGGCCTGCTCGCCGGACCCGACGGTCTCTATACATTTGCGCAGATGCGCGCCGCGCATCCGTCGGCAGCGCTGGGCGCACTGGTGCTGATCCTTGCCCTGATCGGCGCGGGCTCGAAGGCCGGCCTTGTGCCGCTCCACGTGTGGCTCCCGCTTGCGCATCCCGCCGCCCCGAGCCACGTGTCCGCCCTGATGAGCGGCGTTATGACGAAGGTCGCCGTCTACGGCTTCGTGCGCATCGTGTTCGATCTTGCCGGCGAACCCGCCTGGTGGTGGAGCATGCTTGTGCTGGCATTCGCCGGAGTGACGACGGTCATGGGCGTTCTGTATGCGCTCATGCAGCACGATCTCAAGCGGCTGCTCGCCTATCACACGGTGGAGAACATCGGCATCATCTTCATCGGGCTCGGTCTCGCGCTCGCATTCAAGACTCACGGAATGGTCTTCGCCGCGGCTTTGGCGCTGACCGCCGCGCTCCTCCATGTGTTCAACCATTCGCTGTTCAAGAGCCTGCTGTTTTTCGGCGCCGGCGCGGTGCTCACCGCGACCGGCAAACGCGACATGGAACATCTCGGCGGTCTGATCCACCGCATGCCGCAGACCGCATTCGCGTTCCTGATCGGCTGCGTAGCCATCTCGGCGCTGCCGCCGCTCAACGGCTTCGTGTCCGAATGGCTGACGTTCCAGGCGATCCTGCTTAGCCCGCAACTGCCGGTATGGGGCCTCAAGCTTCTGATCCCGGCCGTGGGGGCGCTGCTCGCGCTGTCCGCCGCGCTCGCCGCCGCTTGTTTCGTCAAAGTATACGGGGTGACGTTTCTCGGCCGCCCTCGAACCAGCGCCGCCGAAGGCGCGAAGGAAACCGACTCGTTCTCGCTCGCCGCGATGTTCTTTCTCGCGGCGCTCTGCCTCGTCGCCGGAATTCTGCCCGGCCTGTTCATTGATGCGCTCGCCCCGGTCAGTTCCGCGCTCATCGGCGCGCATATGCCGGCGCAGACCAGCACGCAATGGCTCTCGATCGTCCCGATTGCGGCGAGCCGCAGCTCCTATGACGGCCTGCTCGTCTTCCTGTTCATGGTCATCTCGGGCACGCTCGCCGCCTCCGCGATCCATCGTTTCGCCTCGAACCGGCTGCGCCGCGCGCCGGCCTGGGACTGCGGCTATCCCGACGCCAGCCCGACCACGCAATACACGGCGATGAGCTTTGCACAGCCGATCCGGCGCGTGTTCGGCACCGTCGTGTTTCGCGCCCGCGAGCATGGCGACATGCCGCCGCCCGGATCGACACGCCCGGCGCGGCTGACAGTGGAATTACACGATCTCATCTGGGAAACGCTCTATGCGCCGCTCGCTGTCGGCATCGGTTTTGCCGCGGATCGTCTCAATCATCTGCAGTTCCTGACCATCCGCCAATTCCTCAGTTTGGTGTTCGGCGCGCTCGTCATCCTGCTCCTGGTGCTCGCCGTATGGCCCTGACCCTCGACCTAACCGTCCAGTGCGCGCAAATGCTGCTGGTGCTGCTGCTGGCGCCGCTCTTCACCGGCTTCGTGCGCAAGGTGAAAGCGCGGTTGCTGCGGCGGCAGGGACCGTCGCCGATCCAGCCTTATCGCGATCTCGCGCGGCTCATGCGAAAGGACGTGGTGCTGGCGGAAAACGCTTCTTGGCTGTTCCGCGTCATTCCGTATCTCATTTTCGCTGCAACCTGGGTCGCGGCATCGTTGGTGCCGACCTTCCGCACCGGGCTGTTGTTTTCCTGGTCGGCCGACCTCATCGCCATCATCGCGCTGCTGGGCAGCGGACGCTTTTTCCTGGCGCTGGCAGGGCTTGATGTCGGCACCAGCTTCGGCGGTATCGGCTCCAGCCGCGAAGTGATGATCGCCTCGCTCGCCGAGCCGGCCATGATCATGATCGTGTTCACGCTGGCGCTGATCGCCGGATCGACGCAGCTGTCCACTATGGCGGAATTTATGGCGTCGCCGGAGGTCGGGTTGCGCGTCTCCCTCGGCCTGGCGCTCATCGCGCTCATCATGGTCGCGATCGCGGAGAACGCGCGCATTCCGGTCGACAACCCGGCGACACATCTCGAACTGACGATGGTGCACGAGGCCATGGTACTCGAATATTCGGGCCGGCATCTGGCGCTGATCGAGCTTTCCGCCTCGCTTAAGCTCATTCTTTATGTCTCCGTCATCGCCTGTCTGTTCGCGCCCTGGGGCCTCGCGCCAGCCGGCGCGGGAGTAGAGGCGCTCGCAATCGGGGTTACGGCCTACATCTTGAAACTCGCCGTCGGCGGCTTCCTCCTCACGCTGTTCGAAACGTCGATCGCTAAGATGCGCGTGTTCCGCGTGCCGGAATTTTTAGGCGTGGCGCTGATGCTCGGCCTGCTTGCGACGCTGCTGCGCTTCGTGTCGGGGAGCTTCTGATGAGCGGAATCGACTTTGACATCGCCCATCTGCTCGCTGGCTCGCTCGTGCTGGTAAGCTTTCTCGAGCTTTATCAGGACCGCTTGTACTCGCTGCTCAACATCTATGCCGCGCATGCGCTTGTGCTGGCGGCTTCGGTCGCCTGGCAGGCCTTCATACAGGACGCGCCGCATCTCTACATAACCGCCGCGATCGCGCTCGTCTTCAAGGCGATCGTCATCCCGGTAACGCTGCACCGGATCATCGTGCGACTCGGCATTCATCGCGAGATCGAGAACGTGGTGGGTGTCGGAATCACCATGCTTGCCGGCATCGGCCTCGTCGCGCTGTCCATGGTCGTAATGCTGCGCGTCACGCGGGAGGCCGATCCGCTGGCGCGCGAGGACCTCGCATTCGCGCTCGCTGTCGTGCTGCTCGGCCTGTTGATGATGGTGACGCGGCGCAACGCGGTGAGCCAGGTGGTCGGCTTCATGTCGCTGGAAAACGGCCTCGTGCTTGCGGCGACCGGGGCCAAGGGCATGCCGCTTGTCGTCGAAATCAGCGTCGCGTTTTCCATCCTCATCGCCTTCATTGTGATCGGAATCTTTTTGTTCCGCATCCGCGAACGCTTCGACACGGTCGACGTGCAGGCGCTCGACCGTTTTCGCGGAGAGCGCCGATGACGTTCGAAGGCGTGACGGTCAATCCCCTTATTGGCGTGCTTGTCGTTCCCGCCGTCGCGGCCGCGCTGTCTGCGGTGCTTCCGGATTATCGGGCAACCGCGCGGCTCAACGTGCTGGCGACGACGCTGACGTTGATCTGCGCGGTCGCGCTGTTGTTCGCAAAGCCGCAACCCAGCTCGTATCTTCTCATCGACGACCTCAATGGCACGTTCATCGTGCTCACCACGTTCGTCGGCTTTACCACGAGTATCTTCAGCGCGAGCTACATCGGCCACGAGCTCGACATCGGCCGGCTAACGCCGTCTTCGGTGCGTTTCTACCACGCCATGTATCAGGTGCTGATGTTCGCGATGAATCTCGCGCTCATCGCCAACAATATCGGCCTGATGTGGGTGGCTATCGAACTTGCCACGCTGACCACGGTGCTGATGGTCGGAATCTACCGCACCCACGAGGCCCTCGAAGCAGCGTGGAAGTATTTCATTCTCGGCAGCGTCGGCATCGCGCTGGCTTTGTTCGGCACCATCCTGGTCTACATGGCCGCGCGGCCGGTCGTGGGCGAAGGTCTCGACGCTATGGTCTGGTCGGTGCTGGTCACCCGCGCGGGCGCCTTCGACCCGGCGCTGCTCGATGTCGCTTTCGTCTTCCTCTTGCTCGGCTACGGCACCAAGGTCGGCCTTGCGCCGCTGCACGCCTGGCTGCCCGATGCGCACGCCGAGGGTCCGACGCCGATCTCGGCGGTGCTGTCGGGATTGCTGCTCAATGTCGCGCTCTACGCGCTCTTGCGCTTCAAGATGCTGTTGGCGGCGAACGCGGCGGCGCTCACACCGGGTCCGTTGATGGTGACGCTCGGATTGCTCTCGCTCGTGTTCGCTTCGTTCATGCTCTACCGCCGGCGCGACATCAAACGCATGTTCGCCTATTCGTCGATCGAGCATATGGGCATCATCACTTTTGCCTTCGGCATTGGTGGCCCGATCGCCAATTTCGCTGGCCTGCTGCACATGACCATGCATTCGCTCACCAAATCGGCGATCTTCTTCGCTGTCGGCCATGTCGCGCAGGTCAAAGGCACACAGCGCATTGCCGATATGGGCGGCCTCACCGTGACCCATCCGGTGCTCGGCTGGGGCTTGATACTCGGCGTCGCGGCGATCGCCGGGTTCCCGCCGCTCGGTATCTTCATGAGCGAATTTCTGGTGGTGAGTTCGGCGTTCGCCCGCGAACCGCTGCTCGCGATCATTCTCGTCTTCGGCATCCTCGTCGGTGTCGCGGGACTGTTCCTGCAGCTCAACAGTATCGCATTCGGGGAGCCGCGCGGTCCAAGCGCCAAGCCGCAGGCCTCCTACGTGCCGATGTTCATCCATCTTGCGCTCGTACTCGTCGCCGGCGTCTACATGCCGCCGGTGCTGGTCGTGTGGTTCCAGAATGTCGCTGGACTGCTGGGATAAACCGATGCCCACGATCATCGACGCTATTCAGGGCAGGCGAGCCGAAGACCATCGCCCGTGGCCCCGCCTGATCGTCACGCCGAACACTTGGCGCAAAGTGGCCGAGGAAATCGCCGCCGGCAACGCCACGCTGCTCGGCCTGTGGGGCGATGCGGCCGCATCCTGCACGGTGCACATGGCATTCATCGAGCGGGACAGTAACGACATTGCGGTGGTGAGCCTCGAATGTCCGGACGAAACGTTCCCGTCGGTCGGCGCGCTGCACCCGCCGGCCATCCGGCTCGAACGCGCCATTCACAGCCTCTACGGAGTTGTGCCGGTTGGCGCGCCGGATCAGCGACCCTGGCTCGACCTCGGCTTTTGGGGCGTGCAACATCCGCTCGGGGCACGCACGCCGACGCCGGATGTGCGCCCCGCCTATCCGTTTCTGCCGGTGGAAGGCGAAAGCCTGCATCAGATCCCCGTAGGCCCGGTGCATGCCGGCATCATCGAGCCCGGACATTTCCGCTTCACCGCTTCAGGCGAAACTGTGGTGCGACTTGAAGAGCGCCTGGGCTACACGCATAAGGGCATCGAATCGCTGATGGCGGGCGCCCTGATCGAGCGGGCGGCGCGGCTTGCCGCACGCACATCGGGTGACAGCACTGTCGCCTATGGAATTGCTTTCGCCCATGCCGTCGAGGCGGCGTTGCAAATGAAAGCGCCGCCACGGGCGCAATATTTGCGCGCCCTGATGGCGGAGCTCGAACGGTTGGCGAACCATTTTGGCGACATCGGCGCGATCTGCAACGATGCCTCGTTTTCCCTCATGCACGCGCATTGCGGCATCCTGCGCGAATTGGTGTTACGCGCGGCCGAGACCTGTTTCGGACACCGCTTGATGATGGACCGGGTCATTCCCGGCGGCGTCGCGACCGATCTTCACCACGACGGGGTCATGTCCCTGAAAAACGCGCTGCAACATTTTCGCCGGCGATTCCCGCGCCTGGTCGAGCTTTACGACAACACGGCCTCACTGCAGGATCGCACCGCGTCGACCGGCATCGTTGGCGTTGAACTGGCCCGGCAGTTCGGCGCTCCCGGCTATGTCGGTCGCGCCAGCGGCCGCGATTTCGACGCGCGGAAAACACCTGGCTACGCGCCATACGATGAAGTCGACTTTGCCGTTCCCGTGCTGACGGCGGGCGATGTCAATGCCCGGATATGGGTGCGCATCCGCGAAGTCGAGCAAAGCCTGGCGCTTATCGAACAACTTATTGAGCGGCTGCCGAACGGATCGATCGCAACCGCGCTCGCCGGCGGCGCCGGCGAAGGATTGGGCTTTGCGGAAAGTTTCCGCGGCGATGTCCTGGTCTCGGTGCGGCTCGACGGCGCTCGCATCGTGTGTTGTCACCTGCGCGACCCGTCGTGGTTTCAATGGCCGCTGCTTGAAGCCGCAATTGAGGGCAACATCGTCGCCGACTTCCCGCTCTGCAATAAATCATTCAACTGCTCCTATTCGGGGCACGACCTCTAACAATAAACCAAGAGATCGCGATTATGCGAAGAACGCTTTTCGAGAGTTTGACGCACCGTCCGCTGACCGAAGCGCCGCCTCGCATCGGCGACGAAGTGCTTGGCGAGCTTGCGAGCCGATTTGACCGTGCCGCGCGACGGCGGCTGGGACGCAGCCTGTCGATCCGCGAGGTCGACGCCGGCTCATGCAACGGCTGCGAGCTAGAAATCAACGCTCTTAACAATGCGTTCTACGATCTTGAGCGTTTTGGTCTGCGCTTCGTCGCGTCGCCGCGCCATGCCGATGTCCTCTTGGTGACGGGACCGGTTACCAAGAACATGCGCGAGGCGTTAGAGCGAACCTACAATGCGACACCGGACCCGAAATGGGTCGTCGCGGTAGGAGACTGCGCATTCGATGGCGGCATTTTCGCGGGCAGCTATGCCGTCACCGGCGGAGTTTCGAATGTGGTGCCAGTCGACCTGCACGTTCGCGGGTGCCCCCCGTCGCCAAATGAAATTCTAAAGGGACTAATCGCGCTGTTGGAACAGGCAAGCAAAAAAGCCGGCATTCCCTGAAATGACCTTTCATATGCGGCCTGTTACACGCCGGTCTCTTAGCCGCAGGTCGAATTACGGCATATTTCGTTGCCAAGACGGCCACGTAGAGTCGGAAGAAGCAGCGAAGGAGAATGCAAAACCCTGAGATCACGCATTAGTCTGTGAGTCCGCTATTGGCCGATTGTGTTGCAAAAGTCGCAGCCGAGCCAACTGAGCGCTAAAATGGGCAATAACAGAATCCGAAGGGCCCGATTTTTGAATCAACATTCCCCACTGGGACTCAATCTCGAAAAATTGTTCTTTACTCCAGGGCCAAAAATCGGTTTGCAACACTATCGGCCCGCGGCCGCGCACTGGAATGGACCCTAACAAGTGCAACGGGGAGGCGAATGCGCCTGGGCTCATACGAGGCACGGGAAACACGCAGGCAAGAACTTGAGAGAGTCCCCTGAATCAATTCAAGAGAGCACGACTGCGGCTATCACAGCCCGGCGCGGGCATCGGGATTGATGCAAGGCGAGCGGCTTCGGTCTCGCCGATCATCGATCAGCCTCTGTTAACGAAACTCCGCACTCCCCGCAGCTAAAGGTCCCAAGGTCTGGAAGGCCGCCCGCTCCTAGCGTGATGCGCGTAAGATGCATCGGCCTTCCGCAGTTTGGACAAACCGGTCGAAATGGGACGTGGTCGCCAACCTGCCGCGTAAACGTTTCTACGTCCAACATTTCATACCTCTATCAGAGCGCCGTTTTCAAACGGACGATTGAAATTCAAACGCTAGTTCGAGGCATCGTTGGGCCCGAAAGAAGGAGGTTTTGTGATTTTTCAGCCAAGCCGCGTGCCGGCCTCCTTTGTTCTTGGCCGATAGTTGTCCGCCGACACGCCGCAAACGTTCTATGGACGAGCGCAATCGACCGGCCATACGGTTGGCCTATGATCGCCGACCTAGTGGGCTCCGGGCGGGTTCGCCGCCTTGCCCAGGTAAGCTTTTCGCTCCGTGGAAAAAACAGCGATGCTCTTTCGTAAGGCGCCTGACGGACGTCACATAATCTGCAGTTATGTGAAGGAACATCAGGCTAGTCGCGGAATTGTCCGCCCGGACCTGATCCTTAGGGGACGAGAACTGCGGCACCCTGTAGCCGTCCCATTTTTAAATCCGACAAGGCATCATTAGCCTTACGGAGGGGATAAGGAGTGGTTTGCGTTGCGATCTCGGCCTTGGAGATGATGCTGAAGAACTCGTCACCATCTTTCCTGGTCAGATTGGCAACCGACAATAGCTCTCTCTCCTCCCACAGGAGACTGTACGGAAAACTCGGGATATCGCTCATGTGTATTCCCGCGCACACCACGCGACCACCCTTGCGCACGGCGCCCAATGCCGCCGGAACGAGAGCGCCCACGGGGGCGTAGATGATGGCACAATCGAGTTCGTCGGTAGGTCTTTCGTCCGAGCTTCCGGCCCAGCACACTCCGAGTTTGCGCGCGAAGTCTTGTGCGGCAACATCGCCGGTTCTGGTGAAAGCAAACACTTCGCGGCGCTGCCAACGAGCCACTTGGACGATGATATGGGCGGCGGCGCCGAAGCCGTACAGCCCGATCTTCTTACCATCCCCAGCCATGCGGAGAGAGCGCCAGCCAATCAATCCGGCGCAGAGCAAGGGCGCAGTTGCTACGTCGTCGCGACTCTCGGGAAGCTGGAATACGTAGCTGGCATCAGCGATGACGTGGGTGGCATAGCCGCCATCTCGGGTATAGCCCGTGAACAACGGATGATCGCACAGGTTCTCCCGGCCGGTGCGGCAATAATGACAGTGGCCGCACGTATGGCCGAGCCAGGAAATGCCCACTCGCATACCGATGGCCAGGTTATCGACGCGTCCGCCGACGATGTCGATGCGGCCGACAATTTCATGGCCGGGAACGATCGGAAGCTTGGGATTGGGCAATTCGCCGTCGACCACGTGGAGATCTGTTCGGCACACACCGCACGCCGCCACACGAACGCGAACTTCGCCGTCCGACGGCTGTGGGTCGGGCCGCTCCACGAACTTGAGCGGCTCGCCCAACCGTTCCAGTACCATTGCCTGCATAATGTGACTATCGAAGGTTTTCGGCGCGCCGCTTTGACAAAGATCAAAGCGGCGTGGCCCTCTGCGCATCCAAGATGGAAAAACATACGAGACACTTTTATGAAAACGCCTCGCACCTGCCGGGAAGCGTCAGAGACAACGAATGCAATACGCGCTGGAGCACAGTCACACACAACAGGCGATCAAAGCGCGCTTGGCGCGCGGACCGCACAGCAATTACCTTCGCGATTGGATTTATGGCGGAATCGACGGCGCGGTGACGACATTCGCGATCATCGCGGGTGTTGCCGGCGCCGACCTTGCGGCAAGTGTGGTGCTGATATTCGGATTTGCCAATCTTTTGGCCGACGGCTTGGCTATGGCCGCATCGAACTACAGCGGCGCTACGGCCGAGCGTGACGATTACAAACGCGTTCTCGGCATCGAGCAAAAACACATCGCGTTGGTGCCGGAGGGCGAACGGGAAGAAATCCGGCATATTTTTCCGCCAAGGGCTTCTCCGGCGACGACCTCGAACGGATTGTCAGCGTGATCACGTCCGACAAGGCGCTGTGGGTGAAGACAATGGCGGTCGAGGAATACGGTCTTTCACCTACTCCGCGATCGCCCGCTTTAGCCGCGCTCAGCACCTTTGCCGCATTTATCCTCTGCGGCCTTGTGCCGCTGGCGGCCTTCCTTTTGGCGGGCGGGCTCATGTCGTGCGTCGTTGCGGCCGGCGCGAAATTCTTCGGCGTCGGCGCCATCAAAAGCAGATGGTCGCCGACGACCTGGTGGAGGTCCGGCCTCGAGACTTGCTGATCGGCATGAGCGCAGCCGGCGTCGCTTTTGCCGTCGGCTACTGCCTCAAGGCCCTGATTTCGGCTTGACCTGGATCAAACCGGCCTGCGCAGGAATGCGCTTCATTTCCGTGTGCGGCTGCCCGGCAGTATCGGTCGCGCACGATCGAGCGCTAGCATCAGGACACAATCATGGACCTCAAAGAAGCGATTTACACGCGCCGTGCGGTGCGCGAATACGCCACCGAACCGATAAGCGAAAACGTAATTCGCGAACTCATCGACGCGGCCGTTCAAGCGCCGAGCGCGGTGAACGCGCAGCCCCGCTCGTTTTGCGTCGTCCGCGACAAAGCCGTGCTCGCGACAATATCGCGGGAAGCAAAAGCGCATATGGTGAGAACGACGCCGGTCGGACTCATGTCGCATTCAGCACGGTATTGAACGATCAGAATTTCGACGTTTTCTATCACGCGCCAGTGCTAATCGTGATTTCCACCGTGGCTGATATTCCCTGGGCCGTCGAGGACTGCGCGCTTGCCGCAGAAAATCTGATGCTGGCGGCACGCGGTGCCGGCCTCGGAACGTGCTGGATCGGATTTTCTCAAGGCTGGCTGGGCACACCCGAAGGCAAAGCGCTCCTGAAATTGCCGGCGGCGTATAAACCCGTTGCCCCGATCATCGTCGGACATCCGAAGTCGGCGCGTCCGCCGGTGCCGCGAAAAGAGCCGGAAATCCGCTGGGTAAATCCCTGATACTCGTGGACACGATGAAACAACTGCCCCTGTCCAAGGTCTATCAGTTGCTGGAGCCGGGGCCGGTGGTACTGCTGACGACTGCCCGCAAAGGGCGCGCCAACCTCATGACCATGTCCTGGCACATGATGATCGAGTTCGAGCCGCCGCAGGTCGCCTGCATCGTCAGCAATGCCGATTACAGTTTCGCCGCCTTACGCGCCACTGGTGATTGCGTCATCGCCATTCCAGCGCGCAAGTTGGCGTCGAAGGTGGTGAAGGTGGGGAATTCATCTGGTCGCGACATCGACAAATTCGCCGCCTTCGGTCTGACCAAAATGCCGGCCGCGCGTGTGGCCTCGCCACTCATCGCCGATTGCTTTGCCAATCTGGAATGCAAGGTCACCGACACGCGCTTTGTCAATAAATACAACCTTTTCATTCTCGAAGTGCTCAAGGCCTGGACCGATCCGGCACAGCCGAATCCGAAGGCGATTCACCACCGCGGATACGGCACATTTATCGTCGATGGCAAGACGATCAACCTGAAGTCGCGGATGCGGTGATCCACGCAGGCGGCGCGGGCTTTATGCCTCCATGCCTACGTCGCTTGCGCGGCGGCTGCAGACCGGAAGCGCAAAATAGCCAGCAAGAAGAATAGGCCGCCGACTCCCGCCACGATGAGGAATTGCGGCCAGACCACGTCGAAGCCGGCGCCACGATAGAGGATCGACTGCGCGAAGGCCACGAAATGCGTTGACGGCGAGGCTTGCATCACGGTCGCGAGCCATGGCGGCATGCTTTCCAACGGAGTATTGCTTCCCGAAAGCATGTTCATCGGCATGTAGATCAGCATGTAGAGCAAACCGAGCTGCGGCATGGAGCGCGCCACGGTGCCGATAAATATCCCGATGGCGCACGCGAAGAAGAGGTAGATCACCACGCCGACCATGAACAACGGGATCGAGCCGACGATGGGAATACCAAGCAATGTGCGGACGACGAAATAGAGTGAAACGCCGACGGCAATGGTGATGACCAAGCCGTTCGCCCAGACCTTGGACATCGCAATCTCGAACGGCGTCAGCGGCATGACCAGGAGATGGTCCATGGTACCGTGCTCGCGCTCGCGCACGATCGCGGCGCCGGCGAGAACGATGGCCAGCATCGAGACACTGTTGATAATACCCATGACGCTCGTGAACCACGACGTCGTGACGTTGGGGTTGAAAGCAACGCGCACGTCGAGGTTGACCGGCGACAGCGGCACGCCCTCGGCATGTGAAAGGAAGTCCTGTATCTCGGTCATGATGATCTGCTGGGCATAATCCGACCCGAGCCCCGCCTGCACCATCGCGGTTGCGTCGACGTTGAGCTGGATCGCCGGATCGCGGCCGCCGAGAACATACCGTTCGAAGTTCGGCGGGATGTCTACCACGAAGGTGTATCTCCAGGCGTTCATCAGCGGAACGATATCTCGCTCGGCGATGGGTTGCGGCGTCTGGAAGTATGGCGGCAGGAAAGCACGGACGATCCGCCGCGACAATTCGGAGTGATCCTCGTCGATGTAGGCGATCGAGGCATTGTGCAGCTCCTGGGAATTGCTCTGCGCCTGCGCAATGACGGCGAGCGAGAATGCATAGACGACGAACCCCACCAGCACAAAATCGTGCAGGAAGCTGCGCAGTTCCTTGGTGCCGAGCCAAAAGATGTTTGCGAGCATAAGCATACGCATCGGTTCCTAGCGTTCCTGCTTGCGCAGCAGCAGCATGCTGATCAGGGTCAGCGCCACGATGAAGACGGCGAGAGCCGCCATATCCTTGCCGAGATCGGCAAAGCCCAAGCCCTTGGTGAAGGTTCCGACGCTGATCGGCACGAAATAGCTCATGGGAAACACGCGTCCCATGAACTTTGCCACCCCGGTGAGCGAAGAGACCGGAACAAACATGCCGGAGAACTGCGACGCCGGCAGGAAGGTCAGAATAGCGGTGCCGAACAGCGCCGCGATCTGCGTGCTTGCGAATGCGGAAATCACCATGCCGTAAGCCGTAGTGGTGGTGACGAAGAGAAGCGCGCCGAGGAGGAGCGCCAGGAAGCTTCCTTTGAGCGGAACCTCGAACACGAATAAAGCCATCAGGAACATCACGGCAAAGTTAGCCATGGCGACGCCGATATATGGAAGCTGCTTGCCGAGCAGGAATTCGATCCGCGTGACCGGAGTGACGTAAAGATTGGTAATCGAGCCAAGCTCCTTTTCGCGCACGATGGCGAGCGCCATGAGAATCGCCGGAAAGAGCGCCAGCAACAATGAGATGCTCGCCGGTACCATGGAGAAGACGCTTTCGAAATTCTGATTGTATTTGAACCGCAGTTCGATGCGGGCTGGCGGTTTGGCTTCGACCGCCGTGGTCTTCACGGCCGGATCCGTCAGGTAGAGCTGATGCATGGCCTGCAAATAGCCGCGGATGGTTTCCGCGCGAAACGGCATGGCGCCATCAACCCACGCTCCGACCCAGGCAGGACGTCCGGCCTCAAGATTGCGGCCGAAACCGGGAGGAATCTCGACGGCCGCCTTGATGGATCCGCTCTGCAAGCGCTGTTCAAGATCGGCATAATCGGTGAGCGGTGACCCCTCCACGAAATAGGTCGAGCCGCGCAGTTCCTCGAGATAAGCCCGGCTTTCGTGGCTCTGATCGTGATCAAGTACCGCGAAGGTCAGATTGTTGACGTCGGTGGAAATCCCGAATCCGAAGACCAGCATCATCAGCGCCGTGCCGAACAAGGCGAAGGTCAGCCGAATGGGATCTCGGAGCAGTTCGGTCGTTTCACGGATCGTGTAGGCGAGAAGCCGTTGCAGGCTGAACGCTTGCTGCCGCGCTGGCGGCAATTCCTCCGGACGCGCGGGCTTATCCGACGCCGAAACATCGGCGACCGCCGACGGATGCGATCCGGTAGCTTCCTCGAGATAGCTGATGAAGGCGTCCTCCAGCGTGGCGACGCCGCGGGCCCTGATGAGATTGCCCGGCGTATCCGTCGCGAGCACGCGTCCGGAATCCATGAGCGATATGCGATCGCAGCGCTCCGCCTCATTCATAAAATGGGTCGAGACAAAAATGGTCACGCCTTTGTTGCGGGACAGATCGATCAGCAGCTCCCAGAACCGGTCACGCGCCAACGGATCGACACCCGAAGTGGGCTCGTCGAGGATGAGCATCTCCGGCTCGTGGACGATGGCGACGGCGAGCGAAAGCCGCTGCCGAATGCCCAGCGGCAAACCCAATGTGCGTTGATCGAGATAGTCTTCAAGGCCGAACTGTTCGATGAGTTCGCCGAGGCGCGTCTTTGCCTTCTTGGCCGGTAGGTGGAAAAGCCGCGCGTGAAGCTCCAGGTTCTGCCAGACCGTGAGCTCGGTATAAAGCGAGAATGATTGCGACATATACCCGACGCGCCGGCGTGAATTCATGTCACCGGCATCGACAGATTTGCCGAACAGGAGCGCCTCGCCTTCGGTCGGCGCCAACAAGCCGGTGAGCATCTTCATCGTCGTGGTCTTGCCGCACCCGTTCGAGCCGACGAAGCCGAAAATTTCGCCACGCTCGATGGTGAAACTGACCCCATCGACAGCGGTAAAATCGCCGAAACGGCAGGTTAGGTCGCGCGCCACGATCACCGGCTCGGCATCCAGGATACGGTGCGGCGGCACTTCGAGCCGCCTATGCCCAGCCCGCATTTGTTCCGGCAGCAGTGCGATGAACGCATCTTCGACGGTCTTCGCACGCGTCTGCGCCTTGAGTTCCGCCGGCGAACCCACGACGAGTATTTTTCCGTCGTTCATGGCAACGAGCGAGTCGAACCGCTCGGCCTCTTCCATGTAGGCGGTGGCGACCATGACGCTCATGCCCGAGCGACGCGAACGCATGCGGTCGATCAATTCCCAGAACTGTCGACGCGAGAGCGGATCGACGCCGGTCGTAGGTTCGTCGAGAATCAAGAGATCGGGATCGTGGATGAGCGAGCAGCAGAGCCCGAGTTTCTGCCGCATGCCGCCCGACAGCTTTTTCGCCGGACGATCGGCGAACGGCGCAAGTCCCGTGCTCTGCAAAAGCTCGAAAATTCTCCATTGCCGCTCAGCCCGGGATTGCCCGAACAGGCGGCCGAAGAACTCGATGTTCTCGCGTACGCTGAGGTCGGGGTAGAGGTTCTTGCCCAGCCCCTGCGGCATATAAGCGATGCGGGGGCAGATAGCGGAGCGCTGCGCGGCGTCCGCTATGTCATTGTCGAGCACAAAGACGCGGCCCGATTGCACCTGCCGTGCGCCGGCGACGATGCTGAGCAGCGTCGACTTGCCGACGCCATCGGGGCCGATCAGGCCGACCATGCAGCCGGCCGGCAGGTCGATCGTGATATCATTAAGCGCGGCCACGCGGCCGTAGCGCTGTTTGACGTGCTCGAGCCGCGCGACGGGCGTGGCAGGTCCGCTCATTGCACGGCTGTGCCTTGCAGAGACGCGGGCCAAGCCGCAGCGCGATCCGTGAGCACGTAAGCGACGCCGGGCAGCCCGCTGCGCACGGCGTCGGCCCGCCCGCGCAGCCGTTCGGCATCGATCCGGACCCGAATCCGGAACATCAGTTTGTCGCGCTCGTACTGAGTCTCGACGATCTTGGGCGTGAACTGCGCCTGCGAGGCGATGAACGAGACTTTAGCGGGAATCGCGACCTTCGGAAAAGCATCGAGGACGATGCGCGCATCGGCACCGAATCTCACCTTTCCCGCCGTTTCCGTCGGCAGATAGATGTCCATGTAGACGTAAGATGTATCGAGCATCGCAAAAACGTGGCCTCCCGCAGGGAGCACCTCGCCGAGATTGGCAATGCGGTATTGGATCCGGCCGTCGTGCGGCGCGACCAGCGTGTTGTCGGCAATCTCAACGTTATAGAGCTCCACGTCATGGGTTGCCGCTTCGAGCGCATGCTCAGATTCCGTAACCCGCGCGTTTGCCGCGTCGAGCGCGGCGACGGCGCCGTCCAGTTGCTGTTGGCGCTGATCCACGACCTCCTGGGTCTGGTAGCCCTTCTTCAGCAAGGCGGTGGCGCGGTCGAAT
Organism: Xanthobacteraceae bacterium; assembly: GCA_050012575.1. GTDB lineage: Bacteria > Pseudomonadota > Alphaproteobacteria > Rhizobiales > Xanthobacteraceae > BOG-931. The sequence goes on from JBEKGX010000025.1 coordinate 16,364, forward strand.
TCCTGTTGCGCCAGGAGCACCTGGGTTTTCTGCTGGACTACGTTGGCGTTGGCTTCGTCTACGGCCCTCCGCGCCTGACTGACCTGCGCTTGCGATTTCTTCAGCGAAGCGGCGAGGTCCCGCGTATCCATGCGCGCGACGACCTGGCCGGCTTTGACCAAGTCGCCTTCGTCGGCCAGCATTTCGGAGATGCGGCCGGCATATTTCGTGTCGATGTTAATCTCGTCGGCTTCGAGCCGGCCGTTGCCGAAGGCGATTCCAGGGGGCAACGGCGGATGCAGCCGCTGCCACCCGTAATATGCTGCGCCTCCGCCGCCGGCTAAAATAGCGAGCGCAAGCGCGCCGCGGAGCCACCATAGGCGCCTCGGCACAGGTTTTGTCGCCGTTTGGACGACCGGCAGCCCGCCAATGTCTTGCGCCGGAACAAGATCATGCGGCCCGGAGGGAGGCTGCTTGCCGAGCCCGATTGGCCTTTGCAGTGTCGTGTCGTCGGCGGCTTTGTGATTCTCGTTCATTTCAAATCCACGTTACATCGTTTCGCGCCTTCGGCAGAGGAAGGTCAACGGCCAATGATTCATTCGGCTTTTCGATTAGCGGCAACACTAATTGGGCCATGTGGCCGCAGAAACTCAGGGATTGAACCTAAGGGCAATTACGGGCTGCGCGCCGCCCAGCGTGCGCCAGCCTTGACATAGGATCGCTTCAACCGCGGCCCAGGCAATCCGGTGCGCTGCTTCCTCCTGACGGCTGTCGCCTTGATGGGCGGCGTAGGCATGGTTGAAGGCTTCACGATAAATATCTTGAGCGTGCTCGGTAAGATGAGCCCTAACGGAGGCCGGGAGGTCGGCATTCGATGGATAGGGCATGATTTCCCTCCGCCGTTCACAAATTGAATCCCACACGAGTGATTGGTTGCATTTGATACAAATCAAAGCCGGCGCTGCCCGTGGCGCTAACCTGAACAAAAGATCACATCAAGGGGCCGCACGGGGAGCACAAAGCGATGCAGCAGGACATACCCGGTACGACCGTTTTTGACGGCGAGCAGGCACAAAAGGGCTTGGCGCTCAACCGCATGTGCTTTTCGTTCAACAGCGCCGACAATCGCGCCGCGTTCGTCAAAGATGAAGTCGCCTATTGTCAAAAATTCGGGCTCAACGATGCACAGCGGGCGGCGGTGAAAAGCCGCAGCGTGCTGAAGATGCTCGAAGCCGGCGGTAACGTCTATTACCTCGCCAAGCTCGCGGGAATTTTCGGGCTCAACGTGCAGGACATCGGCGCGCAACAAACCGGTATGAGCGTCGAGGAATTCAAATCGAAACTTCAGTCAGCGGGGGCATAACCATGGCTGTGATCGTCGGTGGCGTCGGCACGACGCACGTTCCCTCGATCGGCAGGGCGATCGCGGAGAAGAAACACAACGATCCCTACTGGAAGCCGTTTTTCAAGGGCTTCGATTACGTGCATTACTGGCTGGCGCGGACCAAGCCCGACGTTGCCGTGGTGTTCTACAATGACCACGGGCTCAACTTCTTCCTCGACAAGCTGCCGACATTCGCCATCGGCGCCGCCAACGAATATCGCAGCGAAGACGAGGGTTGGGCATTCCGGTTTCGCGCCCGATCCCGGGAGACGCGGCGCTGTCATGGCACCTGATCAACGCGCTGGTCGCCGACGAATTCGACGTGACGATGTGCCAGGACATGCTGATCGATCATGCGGTGACGATCCCGATGGCACTGATGTGGCCGGGGCCTATTTGGCCGGTGAGGATCGTGCCGATCGAGATCAATACCGTCCAGCACCCGCTGCCGACGCTCGCCCGCTGCCTCAAGCTCGGCCGCAGCATCGGCCGCGCGATCGAATCCTACCCGCAAGACCTACGCGTGATGGTCGTCGGCACCGGCGGGCTGTCGCATCAGCTCGACGGCACCCGCGCGGGCTACATCAATAAGGAGTTCGACGCGCATTGCCTCGACAAGATCGTCGGCGAGCCCGACGCGCTCACCCGCTATTCGGTGCACGATTGGGTTCAGCTCTCCGGCTCGCAGGGGGTTGAATTTCTCAACTGGATGGCGATGCGCGGAGCGATGACCGGGCGCGTGAGCGAGCTTAGCCGCAACTATCACATCCCGATCTCCAACACGGCCGCGGCGACCGTTGTTTATGACAATCAGCGGCAAGCGGAGCGCAAGGCCGCGTGAAAGCGGCCGATGCGCTTTCATCCTTTGCTGTTGCTTCCGATCAGCGGACCCAGTGACGCGGAGGCGGAACCGGACCTCCCACGACGCGCTGCCAGACCGTCCCGCTGTCGAACTGTATCGTCATCCCATCCGGGGAATAGATGGCTCCCTCGTTCCAGGTGTCGACCCAGATGTGCCCCAGCCAGTCGATCCAGGCACGGGCAGGAGCGCCAGCCTCGTTCACAAGATTCATGTTCCAGTCGCCTTGCGTCACATAGGTCAACGCCGGCGGGCCGGTCACGCATCGTTGCACGCACTGGAATTGCCCAGAAAGATTCAGGACTTGCTGCGCGGATGCGCCCGTCGCTGTCGCGGCGAGCGCTGCCACGGCCAACATGGTCAGCACAATAAAGGTCGTTTTCATTGCCCTACTCCTAGTTTGAATCCTGATGCAGCCATGGAGCGGAACAGGCGCCAGTCTTGAGCAACATCAAAACGCTGTAATGACAAACAACGGTAGGCCGATGCAGATTGATCCATCGTGAACATTATTCGACGCTTTCGATGGAGCGCGCCTGTACACGATGTAAGGCGGTCGGCGTTGGTTCGCCGAGCCAGCCGACGATCCTCGGCCACACTCCCTCAAGCGCCGACTTACCCATGAACAGGCCCACATGGCGTCCAGGCGCCGTCTCGCTCGCGATATCGACGGGCGCGGTCCCGACCAGATGCTCGACTGCGAAGAGCTGCGGTGGCGCGACCAATTCGTCGTCGCGCGCGGCAAGCAGGAAGATGGGCACGCTGACTTTCGCGAGATCGATCCGCTGTCCCAAGGCGAGGAATCGACCGGCGGCAAGTTCGTTGCCCTTATAGAGCTTTTCCACGACTTCGAGGAAATAGGCTCCCGGCAAATCGATCGTCCAAGCATACCAATTCCGAAACAGGGCTTCGAGTTCGGTAAAGCCGGCTGACCCGATCGCTTCGTCGGTCTGCAACACATCCCGCATATCCTCGGCGATCACCGATCCAACTCCCCAGAATTTCAATACCTTCGATCCAGGGACAATCCCGTCGCCAAGCCGCACCAGTTCCTGAAACACCGCAAGCGGGCTTATGTCGGCGAGCTCCGACAGCGCGGACGGCGCGGCCTTTATGTCGACCGGCGCGCCGGCCAGCACTAGCTTGCGTACCTTCGCCGGAAACCGAGCGGCATAAAGCAGGGCCATCCAGCCCCCCTGGCACAAGCCGATCAGATCGACCGGAGCACCGATCTGATCGACCAGAACGTTGAGATCGGCGAGATAATCGTCGATCCCGAGAAGCCGCATCTCGGCGGTCGCCGAGCGCCAGTCGGTCGCGAAAAGGCGGCGCAGTCCGGCGCGGCGCAACGAAGCGACAAGGCTATGCCCGGGAGCAAAATCGGCGATAGCCGCACTGTGTAAGGCCAACGGGGTGCACAGCAGCGCAGGCGGGCCTTTCGCCTCGATGGTGAAATCCCGCAATCGTACGGTGTTCAGCTCGAGCGCAATGGCGTTCGGCGTGGCCCATTTCGGCTCTTGAGACGGCGGTCCGGCTGGGCCGACGGCAAGATTGGCAAAGTGCTTGGCGAACAGCCCGGCAAGGTCGCTGGCTGACGCGGCAACAAATGCCGGCCAGAGAAAAGCCAAGTTTGGCGACTGACGGCCCGATGGCTCATACATTTTTAAAACTTACGCCCATCCGCTCGATATGATTTTGATGTTAGTCAAAACCACGACGATAGGTCGATCGGTTTGATTCAGATCAAGGTGTCCCCGGAGATAGCACTTCAAGCTTATTTTTATGCAATGGGAGCCTATCGCCACCGCGCCGTTTGATCGCAAGCTTGAGGTTGCCGTCTTCGAGAAGGACGAGCCGCACGCTCTCGCCTTCGCCTGTCGCCGCATTGTCGGCGGGTGGATCAATGCCGAAACCAGGCAGACGATCGACGTCCGTCCTACGCATTGGCGGGAGTGGGATGGCGCGGCCTAGGGCTTCGCTTTTCTTGCGTCAGCTGTAATACACAATCAAAAGAGGCACGAAGTGGTCGAACGGCTGCGGGCAATTTTGACCATCGGCTTCATGCTGGCCGGTTTGTCGGCCGCTCTAGGGGGAGAAAGCGGATCCGGCGCGCTGGAGCGCCAAGGCCGCGCGCTCGCCGAGCGAATGTGTGCGCGGTGCCACGCGACCGGCAACAGCGGATCGAGCCCGCACAACGCCGCGCCAACTTTCCGCGAGCTAAGCCGGCGCGTCGACCTCGATACTTTCCCGAATCGGTTGCGCGACGGCTTGGTCAGCGGCCATCCCGACATGCCGACGTTTCGCTTCACCCGTGAGGATGCCCGCGCGCTGACCGCATATCTGCGCTCCATCCAAGGGCCATAACCGAGCCATAACCGGCGAAGCAGCGCTCTTGATCCAGGTCAAGTCTGGCCGCGAGGAAACGTCCTATCGAATACATATCACGTTCGAAGAGGGCGTCGCGCCATGACCAAGCCAGTTCCCGACAAGGCCGAAATTGCGCTGGAGTATCCGGACAAGCTTTACATCGGCACCTTTGAGCAGACGGCAAACTTCGACGCCCATCTTGATGCCAGCGGAATTTCGCTCAGCTTGCATCATGCGGGCGCGGACGATGTGCGCAAAACCGTCCGCATGCACTTCCATTACGCATTGTTCGCGGAGATCCTTCACGATCTGGCGAAGACCGCCGCTTCCCTGCCCGCGGCCGACGTAGCGCATCGCGACGCGCTCCGCGATGCCGCCCGAACCTTCTACGTCGCACTTGAGGCCGATACGCGCGGAACAAACGATGAGACCGATATCGCCGATTTGACGCCGGACGAGGAAGTGCGGCTTCTGCACATCATGGAATAGCCGCCCGCAATGAAGTGCCGCTGGATCGTCTTACGAGAGCATCATGTTGCGCATCAGCCGCGCCGGCAGGCGCGGCGAATTTCGTCGAAAAGCGTATTGCCGAAGAGTGGCTTCTCGATAATCGGAATGTCCGCCGCGGCCGCGCGGGCGCTCAACGCGGCGTTCGGGTCGCTGATCACGATTATCGCCGGCGTTGTCACCTTTTGGCTCCGCAAACCGGCGATCAACTCCATTTCGCTGAGGCCCGGCATTGCCTGGTCGACGACCAGGCAGTCATAGTCGCCAACGTCGCCGGCGGCGAGCAGCTCGGCAGCGCTGCCGAAAGCGCGCACCACAAATCCTTCCAGTTCGAGGACGAATTTCAATGAGCCGCAAACGGCCGCATCGTCATCGACGATCGCGATGACTGGCGGCCGCGCCGTCTGCCCGATCGGCACCTTGATCGCCTCTTGTTGCACCGAAAAGCCTCATAATCCTGCGATCAATTTTGCAGGATCGCGGCAAATCGGCGCTGCCGTATTGATGTGCCTCAATTGCCCGCGTTTACGTTGCCCCGGCTTTGCCGGGGTCGGCGCCTGCGCCGGCGCGGCTTCAGTCCGATCCCACCATCCCCACGGTCAGAGCCATGCGCACCAGATCGGACAGGCTGCCGGCCTGCATCTTGTTCATGAGATTCGCCCGATAGATTTCCACGGTGCGCGGGCTGATGCCGAGGTCGAACGCAATCTGCTTGTTGGCCCTTCCCGCCACCAGCCCGCCAAGCACGTCGCGCTCGCGGTTGGAGAGCGCCGCCAGCTTGGCTTCGATTTCCGCGCGTTCGACGTGACGCCTGGCCTCGCCGTCCCGTTGCCGCAGCGCCGCGCGCACGCTTGCCAAAAGTTCCTCGTCGTCGAAAGGCTTTTCCAGGAAGTCCGCGGCCCCGATTTTCATCGCCTCTACCGCCAGCGGCACGTCGCCGTGACCGGTCATGATGATCACCGGGACAGCAATCTTGAGTTCTTTTAATCGCCGCAGCAAATCGATCCCGCTTATACCAGGCATCCGCACGTCGGTAATGACGCAGCCTAATGTCGTGCCCGGAAGGGCATCGAGGAAGGCCGCGGCGGAGGCATGGCTTGCGACCTCGATCTTGGCGCTCCGCAGCAGGAAAGTCAGCGAGTCGCGCAGCGCATCGTCGTCGTCGATGACATGCACCAGCGTCTTGTCAGACGGCATCGCCGGCCTCCTCCTTGGTGACGGCGGGCAAGGTAAAACAAAATACCGTGCCTCCCCCGGGGTTGGGCCGCGGCGCGATGCTGCCGCCGTGCGCCTCGACGATAGTGCGCGAGATCGACAGGCCGACGCCCATCCCCTGCTGCTTCGTGGTGATGAAAGGCTGGAAGAGCTGCGCGCTGATTTCGGGTGCGATCCCGGCACCGGTATCGGCGACGAGAATCTCGATCAAGTCATCCGGCGCCATCGCGGTCGAAACGATAAGCTCGCGCCGTTCGCTGTCTTCCATCGCCTCAATCGCGTTGCGCATCAGATTAAGCAAAACCTGCTGAATCTGCACCTTGTCGGCAAGCACAAAATCGATCTGCGGGTCGAACTCGAAACGCACGCGCACGCCCTTGTCTTTGGCACCGACCAGCGCCAGCGCGCTGGCTTCCTCCACCAGTTTCCTGACGTCCTCCACGCGTCGCTCGCTCTCGCCGCGGGCGACAAAATCGCGCAGCCGGCGAATAACCTGGCCGGCGCGCAACGCCTGCTCGGCCGCCTTGTCCATAGCCTCGCGCACGACCGGGGCATGCTCGTCGGCACTGTCTTCGAGTAGCCGGCGCGATCCCTTCATGTAGTTGGCGATCGCCGACAGCGGCTGATTGAGCTCATGCGCGAGCGCGGAAGCCATCTCGCCCATGGCGGTCAATCGCGAGACATGCACGAGCTCGGACTGCAATTCCTGGAGCCGTGCCTCGGTCACTTGGCGCTCGGTGAGATCGCGGATGAATCCGGTGAAGAAGCGTTGCTGGCCCGTTTTCATCTCGCCGACATTGAGCTCAAGAGGAAATGTCGAACCATCCTTGCGTTCACCGACGACGACGCGGCCGATGCCGATGATTCGCCTTTCGCCGGTGTCTTTGTAGCGCTGCAAGTAGCCATCATGGTCGCCCCTATAGGGCGACGGCATCAGCATCTTCACGTTCTTTCCCAGAACTTCCGCGGCTGCATAGCCGAACAGGCGCTCGGCCGCCGCGCTTAAGGATTGCACGATCCCGCGTTCGTCGATGACGATCATGGCGTCGGGGACCGTGTCGAGAATCGATTTGACGTGAGCCTCGCGGGCAAAGGCGTCTTCGGCACTCGCGGCCCCTGCGAGACGGGAACGGCGCAGCAGCTCGCCGCGCCACGAGGCGCCAACGCCTACGAAAGCGAAGGCGATGGCGTTCACGACGTCGCCAGCCGCAACAACGCGGAAATCGGCGACGAAAAACAGGCCCAGCAAGAGCCCGAGAATGGTGGCCAAAACGCCCGGTCCCCATCCGCCGAGCGCCGAAGCGATGAGAACGGCCGGGAAAAAGAAGAGATAGGACGCCTCGCCGACAAGCACTGAGGTGAGCGCGACGCGAACGGCCAATGCCACCGCAATCGCGAGGATGGCGATGCCGTATTGCGCAACGATTCCGCTCGACGCCGAGATCCTCAGCGCCGCCTTGGCCGCGTATGATCGCGAATGCGGTATGAATTCTGTCATCGAATTCGCGCGATTTAACGCCTCTCTTCGCCTTGACGAGGCTGTGGTCCCCTCCCCTCCGGGATAGTCCTTAGGGGGATTATCTGAATTTCTCGCTTGTGGGCCGAGGCTTACCAATACCTCCCGACACTCCCGGAGGTAAAGAGCCATGCTCCCGCAACCCGCCATCCGCACCACCATCCATCCCGATGCGTTCCGCCGTCCGATCTCCGTACGCTCTGCGCCGCCAGCCGCACGTTACCAGGCCGACAGGACTGCCGAGCACGCGCCGCTGGCGCAATCCATGCAGCTCATGGGCGCCGTCATGTCGTATCCGCGCAACACCGAGATTTTCGGGGAGGACGAACATGCCGATTACGTTTACAAGGTCATCAGTGGCAGTGTACGCACCTACAAAATCCTCAGCGATGGCCGGCGCCAGATCGGCGGATTTTATTTGGCGGGCGATATCTTCGGCCTGCAATACACCGACGAGCACAGTTTCTCGGCCGAAGCCATAACCGATGCGAAGGTGCTGGTGGTCAAGCGCAGTGCGGTGACCGCGCTGGCCGCCCGTGACGGCGCCGTTGCCCGCGAGCTTTTCGATCTCTCCAGCCGCGAGCTGCGGCGCATGCAGAACCGCGTTCTGCTGCTAATCAAAAGCGCCCAGGAGCGTGTCGCCAGCTTTCTTCTGGAAATGGCCGAACGCGCGGCGGCGGGCAATGTCGTCGAGTTGCCCATGTCGCGTCAGGACATCGCCGATTATCTCGGTCTGACCATCGAGACCGTCTCGCGGACGCTGACCTGCCTGGAAAGCGCTGCCGCTATTGAGGTGCCGACGTCGCGCCGCATCGTGTTGCGCAATCGCTCTGCACTGAACCGCCTGAACGGCTGAATCCGGTTTCGGGAAGACTGAATCCATGGGGAACGACCATGCAAGTTCATGATGTCATGACGCGCAAAGTAATTTCCATAGCAGCCGGCCAGACTGTGCTCGAAGCCGTGCGCACGATGTTGCAGAACCGGATTAGCGGCCTGCCGGTGGTCGATGCGCAAGGCAGCCTCGTCGGCATGGTGACCGAAGGAGATTTTCTTCGGCGCGGCGAGATCGGCACCGAGCGGCGGCGGCCGAAATGGTTCGAATTCCTGCTCGGACCGGGACGCCTCGCCAACGAATATGTCCACGCCTCGGGCCGCAAAGTCGAAGACGTCATGACCGGCGACGCGGTGACCGTTACCGAAGATGATTCGCTGGAGACAGTGGTCGAGCTGATGGAACGCCGGCGCATCAAGCGGCTTCCGGTCCTGCGCAACGGTAAAATGGTCGGCATCATCAGCCGCGCGAATCTCATGCATGCTTTGGTCAGCCTCGCGCGCGACGCGCAAGCGCCGGCCGGCGGCGACTCGGCAATCCGCGAACGAATCGTCGCGGCTTACGTCAGACAACCGTGGGCGCCGCAGGTGAACGTCGTGGTCAAAAACGGCGTGGCCGAATTGTGGGGTACGATCACAGACGAGCGCGAACGTCAGGCGTGCGTGGTCGCGGCGGGAAACGCCACCGGAGTGAAGAAAGTGCACGACCATCTGGTGTGGGTCGAGCCCATGTCCGGCATGGCATTTGCGTCAGCCGAAGACGAAGCCGAGTTGCACAGGGAAGCCTCGTAAAGCTTGCGCTCGCCGAACGCGAGGCTCTCCGTGACGAAGCAATCCCCTTCCCAAGCCATCCATCACACGAGAGATCGCCATGCCCGCAATAACCTTGCAACCGGCCGGCCAAAGCCACTTGCGCATCGCCTTGGCGGCGTTTGTGCTCGCCGCCACGGCCTTGGTGCCGCAATCGGCAAGAAGCGAAGCGCTTTCGCCCTCAGCGCAAAGGGGACTGATCTTCGTGCGCACCAATTGTTCGCACTGTCATTCGGTCGAGCGGGTCGGCGAAAGTCCGTTGCGTGTCGCACCGCCATTCCGTACGTTGCATGAGCGCTATCCGGTCGAAAGCCTGCAAGAATCGCTGGCCGAGGGCATCGTCACCGGTCATCCGTCGATGCCCGAATTTCAGCTCGATCCCGGCCAAGTCGCCGACGTGATCGCGTACCTGAAATCGCTGGAGCGATAGGCCGCTTCACGCGGCCACTCCGCCGACAACGCATATCCCGCTAACGATTACTGCGACCTCTTTGATCTGAGTCAAAACCGCGGGCCGGCGCTCGTGCTCCTTCTAACTACTCGATTGGGGACGTTCGGCTGGGATTTTTCGGGGTGAGCCTATGGCGGAAGCGCACGCACAAACAAAATATATGAGATTCGGTGAGGCCGGCACGGCGGTCGCCTTCGGCGCACTGGCGATTCTCTCGATTGTGATCGCGGCCAAGGCCTACACGCCCGAATATGCGTTCCACGCTTATCTGTTCGCCGCGGCGAGCGTGGCCGCGGTATTCGCGATCATCAATCGCTATTTCGATCGCGACAACGCGGTGCCGCCGCTCACCATCGACGGCAAGCCGAACTACAATATGGGACCGGTCAAGCTGGCGACGATCCTCGCCGTGTTCTGGGGCATCGCCGGATTCACGGTCGGCCTGTGGATCGCGCTCGAACTAGCTTTCCCGGCACTCAACTTCGACCTGTCCTACATCTCGTTCGGGCGGCTGCGGCCGTTGCACACCTCCGCCGTCATCTTTGCTTTCGGCGGCAATGTGCTGCTCGCCACGTCCATGTATGTCGTGCAGCGGACCTCGCGCGCACGCCTCGTCGGCGATCTGGCGCCCTGGTTCGTGGTACTCGGCTATAACTTCTTCATCGTCATCGCCGGCACCGGCTATCTGCTCGGCATCACCCAGGCCAAGGAATATGCCGAGCCGGAATGGTATGCGGACCTATGGCTCACCATCGTGTGGGTCGTATATCTGCTGATCTATCTCGGCACGCTGATGCGGCGCACCGAGCCGCACATCTACGTAGCCAACTGGTTCTATCTCGCTTTCATCCTCACCATCGCCGTCCTGCATCTCGGCAATAACGCCGCCGTTCCGGTGTCGATGTTCTCACCGAAGTCGTATGTTGTTTGGTCGGGCGTACAGGATGCCATGGTGCAGTGGTGGTACGGCCACAACGCCGTCGGCTTTTTCCTCACCGCCGGCTTCCTCGGCATCATGTACTACTTCATCCCCAAGCGCGCGGAGCGCCCGATCTACAGCTATCGCCTTTCGATCATTCACTTCTGGACGCTGATCTTTCTTTACATCTGGGCGGGCCCGCATCATCTGCACTACACGGCTTTGCCGGACTGGACGCAGACGCTTGGCATGACGTTTTCGATCATGCTGTGGATGCCGTCATGGGGCGGCATGATCAACGGCATCATGACGCTCTCGGGCGCATGGGACAAGCTGCGCACGGACCCCGTGCTGCGCATGATGGTGCTCTCGGTCGCGTTCTACGGCATGTCGACCTTCGAAGGGCCGGTGATGTCGGTGAAGTCCGTCAATTCACTGTCGCACTACACCGACTGGACGATCGGTCACGTTCATTCTGGCGCGCTCGGCTGGGTCGGCTTTATTTCTTTCGGCGCGATCTATTGCCTAGTGCCATGGCTGTGGAATCGCCCGCTCTACTCGCTGCGGCTGGTGGGCTGGCATTTCTGGATCGCGACCATCGGCATCGTCGTCTACATCACATCGATGTGGGTGGCGGGAATCCTCCAGGGGCTGATGTGGCGCGCCTATACCAGTCTCGGCTTCCTTGAATATTCCTTCATCGAGACCGTGGAGGCGATGCATCCGTTCTATGTGATCCGCGCCATCGGCGGCGCTTTGTTCCTGATCGGCGCGCTGATCATGGCCTTCAACGTCTGGCGGACGATCTACCCGAGCAAACACTTCGTGCCCGCCGCAAGCATGGCCGCGGCCGAGTAGGAGAGGCCTTATGTCGACCCATACGTCATTGTGGCAGCGACACTGGATTCTGGAGCGCAACTCCATCCTGCTGCTGCTCGGAATTCTGATCGTGATCGCCATCGGCGGCCTGGTGGAGGTTGTGCCGTTGTTTTATTTGCGCAGCACGATCGAAACCGCGCCCGGCATGCGGCCTTATACGCCGCTCGAACTCGCCGGCCGCAACATCTATGTGCGCGAGGGCTGCTATCTTTGCCATTCGCAGATGATCCGCGCGCTGCGCGACGAGGTCGAGCGTTACGGTCATTACTCGCTTGCCGCCGAAAGCATGTACGATCATCCGTTCCAGTGGGGCTCCAAACGCAACGGACCGGACTTGGCGCGCGTCGGCGGCAAATATTCCGACGACTGGCACCGTGACCATCTGCAGGACCCGCGTTCGGTAGTGCCTGCCTCGATCATGCCGGCCTATCCCTGGCTGTTCACGACCGATCTCGATTTCAGCCACATCGCCGAGGACATGAAGGTGCAGGCGCTGCTCGGCGTGCCTTACAGCGACGATATGATCGCCAACGCGCTTGCCGATGTTCGCACGCAAGCGACCAACGACGCACCGGACGCCGCCGCTCTGGCGAAGCGTTACCCGAAAGTGCAGGCCCGCGATTTTGCCGGTAATCCGGCTCATGTCACCGAAGCCGACGCGCTGATCGCGTACTTGCAAATGCTGGGGACGCTGGTCGACTTCAAGCTCTACGACGACAAAGCCAATATCCGCTGAGGAGAAAGCCAGTGTCGACGACATATGAGTTTTTTGCCAGCTTCGCCCAGACATGGGGGTTGATCTATTTTGTCGCGCTGTTCATCGCGGTGCTGGCCTACGCGCTGTGGCCGTCGCGCCAGAAGCAGTTCGACGAATCCGCGCGCGTGCCGCTGCGGGAGGACTGAATCGATGGCTGAGACAAAAAAATCAGATCAGACCCCGGCGGCGAAGGTCGGCACGACCGGCCATGAGTGGGACGGCATCCAGGAACTGAATACGCCGTTGCCACGCTGGTGGCTGTGGCTGTTCTACGCGACGATCGTGTGGTCGATCGGCTACTGGGTCGCCTATCCGGCGTGGCCGCTTGTCTCTTCCTACAGCGACGGGCTCTTCAACTGGCACACGCGCAGCGCCGTCGCCGCCCAGCTCGCCGCCCTTCAAGCGCAGCGCGGCCCGATGACGACGCGACTTAATTCAGCCTCGCTGCAAGAGATCGAGACGACCGCGGAGCTGCTCGATTTTGCCCGCGCGCTCGGCCGCAGCGCTTTTGCCGACAATTGCGCGCCGTGCCACGGGTCCGGCGGCGCCGGCGCCAAGGGATATCCCAATCTAGATGACAACGATTGGCTGTGGGGCGGCAAGCTCGACGAGATCGCGCAGACGATTCGCCACGGCGCCCGCGCCGGTGACGACGATGGCCATCAGGGCTCGATGCCGGCTTTCGGCCGCGATGGCATGCTCAAAGCCGACGAAATCTCCACCGTCGCCGATTACGTCCGCACGCTGTCCGGGCTCAAGCCCGATGCCGGCGCCGACCTCGCGCGTGGCGCCAAAATCTTCGCCGACAATTGTGCCGTCTGTCACGGCCCGGAGGGCAAGGGCAATCGCGAGCTCGGCGCACCGAACCTGACCGACCAGATTTGGCTCTATGCGCCGGACAAGAAAACGATCATGGAAGGCATTATCAACGGCCGCGGCGGCATCATGCCGGCCTGGGGCAGCAAGCTCGACGACGTCACCATCAAGGCGCTCGCCGTGTACGTGCATACCTTCGGCGGCGGGGAGCAGTGACGATGTCCACCGGCGATAATGCCGCGCTTGCCATGCAGCCGCAGCAGCATTCGCTCGCCGCACTGGTCGATGATGCGGCACGCGTGCCGCTCATTCCGAGCTTCGAGGCGAACGAACCGGACGACGACCAGCCACTCTACGCGTCGCGAAAAAAGGTCTATCCGCAGCGCGTGACCGGCACCTTCCGGCGGGTGAAATGGGCGGTGTTGTTCGTCACGCTCGGCATCTATTACCTGCTGCCGTTCGCGCGCTGGTATCGCGGCCCCAACGCGCCGGCCCAGGCGGTGCTGATCGATTTTCCCAATCGGCGATTCTATTTCTTCTTTATCGAGATTTGGCCGCAGGAATTCTATTATCTCACCGGACTCCTCATCCTCGCGGCGATGGGGCTGTTCCTGATGAACGCCGTCGCCGGACGCGTGTGGTGCGGCTATCTTTGTCCGCAGACGGTGTGGACAGATCTGTACCAAACAATAGAGCGCTGGACCGAAGGCGACCGGCGCGAGCACCTTCAGCGCGACCGCCAGCCGTGGACGCTCAAGCGCCTGGCACGCAGCGCAACCAAGCACTTTCTCTGGCTGATGGTCGCGTGGTGGACCGGCGGTGCCTGGGTGCTCTACTTCGCCGACGCGCCGACCCTGGTCAGGGACCTCGCCACTTTTCAGGCTCCCCTGATCGCCTACGTCTTCATCGGATTATTGACTTTCACCACCTACACGCTTGCCGGATGGATGCGCGAGCAAGTCTGCGTCTATATGTGCCCGTGGCCACGCATTCAGGCGGCGTTGACCGACGAATACGCGCTCAACGTCACCTATCGCTATGATCGCGGCGAGCCGCGCGCATCGCTGAAGAAAGCCGCCGCTTTGCACGAACATCGCCTGCCCGCCGGCGACTGCATCGATTGCCTGCAATGCGTCTACGTCTGTCCGACCGGGGTGGATATTCGCGGCGGGCCCAATCTCGGCTGCATCCAGTGCGGCCTGTGCATCGATGCCTGCGACGCGGTGATGGAAAAAATCGGGCGTCCAACGCGGCTCATCGCTTACGACACCGACATCAACATCAAGCGCCGGCAACAGGGACAAATTCCGTCCTACAGCATCATACGCGCGCGCACGCTACTCTATGTCGTGATCATCGGCCTGGTCGTTGCGGTGATGACGTATGCCTTGGCGACGCGGCGCAACGATGCCGTCAGCGTCTTGCACGACCGCAATCCGCTGTTCGTGCGCCTGTCCGACGGATCGTTGCGCAACGCTTATGCCGTGCGCATTATCAACAAGAGCCTCGAAGAGAAGGTATTCGTGCTCTCGATGACGGGGCTACCCGACGCCGACCTCGACGTGATCGGCAGCTCGACCTTTTCCGGCGCCATTCCGCTCATCGAAGTCGGCCCCGATCAGTCGCGCGAAGTGCGCGTTCTGGTCACGGCGCGCGAGCGAATCCCCGCCGGAGCGTCAATCCCGATTAACTTCAGCATCGTGCCGATATCCGGCGGGACGGCGGTCAGCGCCGGCGATCATTTCTTCGGACCGTGAGGTAAACGCATGTCGCGCGATCTTTTCACCGGCGATAACGCCGAGTTGCCCCCGCCCTTGCTGCCGGGGAAAAAGCCCGAGCGGGAACTGACCGGGTGGATGGTCTTCTCGCTCATCGTCGCCTTCTTCGCCGTTATCATCGGCGTAAACGCATTTATGGCCCATGAGGCACTGTCGACCTTCCGCGGCGTCGATACCGATAGCTCCTACCGGGCCGGGCAATTGTTCGAGCATGAAGTCGCCATGGCCAAGGCGCAGGACGGCCAGCATTGGCAGGTCGAAGCCAGGGTCACGCCTGCCGCCGGCGGCAGCGCCGTCCTCGACATTGCCGTGCGCGACGCGGCCGGCGCCCCCCTTGCCGGCCTGACGGCCACGGCCGTATTCGCCCGCCCGACCGACCGGGGCCTCGATCGCTCCATGGCCGTGAGCGAAGATGCGCCTGGTCATTTCCACGGCAGTGCGGACATTTCCGCCGGCCAGTGGGATCTCATCATCGAGTTGTCGCGGCAAGACCAGCGTCTGTTCCGATCCAAGAACCGTGTCGTCATCCGGTAAGTTACGCCGATGTCCGAGACCCATGACCTATCGATGTTCGTTGAGCGCGGCAATGCCGGCGCCTCGCATATGACGCTCGCCGTCGACGGCGTCGCTTGTGCCGGATGCATCCGCAAGATCGAAAGCGGGCTGACCAAACTGCCTGGCGTGATCGACGCGCGCCTGAACTTCACCCAGCGCCGCCTTGCCGTCGATTGGCGCAACGACGAGATCGATGCCGCTCGCATCATTGAGGCGCTGGAGCGTATCGGTTATCGCGCCCATCCTTTTGCACCCGAACGCGTGGAGGCCGACGACAGCGCCCAGGCGAAGTCGCTCATGACCTGCCTGGCGGTTGCCGGCTTCGCCGCCGTAAACGTGATGTTGCTGTCAGTCTCGGTATGGGCGGGCAACGTCAGCGACATGACGCAGGAGACGCGCGACCTGTTCCATTGGCTCTCCGCGCTGATCGCGCTGCCGGCAGCGGCATATGCCGGCCAGCCGTTTTTCCAAAGCGCGCTGCGGGCGTTGCGGGCGCGCCAACTCAACATGGATGTGCCGATTTCTCTCGGCGTGACTTTGGCGCTCGGTCTCTCCGTGTTCGAGACGGCGACGCACGCCGTGCATGCCTATTTCGATTCCGCGATCATGTTGTTGTTCTTCTTGCTAATCGGCCGTTACCTCGACTTGGCGATGCGGCGCAAGACACGGCTGTTCGCGGGTAATCTCGCGAGCCTGAAGGCAGAATTCGCGCACCGGCTCGATTTAAGCGGCGAACTCGTCCGGGTGCCGGCCGCGGCGCTGCACCCCGACGACCGCGTGCTAGTACGGCCGGGCGAGCGCGTACCCGCCGATGGTACCGTGATCGGCGGCGCTTCCGAAATCGACGAGAGCCTAGTGACCGGCGAGACCCTGTATCGGGCCGTGCGCGCCGGCACGACAATCTACGCTGGCAGCATCAACGTCTCCGGCGCGCTCACAATGCGGGTCATCGCCGCCGGCGCCGGTACGCTGGTCGAGGAGGTCGAGCGGCTCCTGGAAAGGGCGACGCAGGCGAAATCGCAAACCATGCGGCTCGCCGACCGCACCACCCGGCTCTACGCACCCGTCGTGCACGCGACCGCGGCGCTCACGGCGATCGGCTGGCTGATGGCCGGCGCCTCCATTCACGACTCGATCGTCATCGCCATTGCCGTGCTCATTATTACGTGCCCGTGCGCCATCGCGCTCGCCATACCCACCGTGCAGATGATCGCCGCGGGCTCTTTGTTTCGCGGCGGCATCATCCTCAACGGCGGCGACGCCATCGAGCGGCTCGCCGAGGCCGATACCGTCGTTTTCGACAAGACCGGAACGTTGACGTTGCCCGAACCGCGCGTGGACGCCGCTATGGGCATCGATCCTGAAGTCCTTGAACAGGCTGCGCGGCTTGCCTTGTCGAGCCACCATCCGCTGGCGACCGCGCTGGCGCGGGCGGCGCGCGAGCGCAGTCCCTATTCAGGCGCCATCGAAGAACCGGGACAAGGCGTTCGCGTACTGATCGACGGCACGGAGGCGCGGCTGGGCAGCGCAAAATTCTGTGGCGTCGCCGAGCAAACGCAGATCGCAGCCGGGCCTGATGCCGAGGCATCCTTCATCACCTTCACCCATGCCGGAAAGACCGCGACGATACCCATCCGTCAGAGCCTGCGGCCTGATGCGGTGGCGGTAACGACGGCACTTTCGCAACGCGGCATGCATCTCATGGTGCTGTCGGGCGACCGGGCGCAGGCCGTAGCGCCGGTTGCGGACACGCTTGGCATCGGCGATTGGCTTGCCGGCCTGACGCCAGCGGAAAAAATCGCGGTCATCGAGCGTTTGAAATTGCAAGGCCGCCGCGTCCTCATGGTCGGCGACGGATTAAACGACGCGCCGGCGCTGGCCGCCGCTTACGTATCCCTATCGCCGATCACCGCCGCGCACCTGACCCAGGCGCATGCCGACGCGCTCTTCCTCGGCGACTTGCTGGCGCCTGTGTTGCGCGCGGTGACTGTATCGCGGCGGGCACGGACGCTGATGAAACAGAACCTCGCGCTCGCAGCGATCTACAACGCGCTCGCGGTGCCGCTGGCGATCGCCGGACTGGTCACGCCGCTGATCGCGGCCGTCGCCATGTCGGGGTCCTCGCTTCTCGTCACGCTCAACGCGCTCCGCGCCCGGTTGGCGTCATGAACGTTCTCATCTATCTCGTCCCGCTGGCGTTGCTGCTCGGCTTGACCGGGCTGGTGGCGTTCCTTTGGTCGCTCAAAAGCGGCCAATACGACGATCTCGACGGCGCCGCCGTTCGTATTCTGCCTGATGACGACGTGTCGCCATCGGCGACCCGCGAGCAGTGAAAAACGCGCGCGCGTTTAAGATCGTCTAGACCTGCAAGGTGACGACGCTGGCGGAAGGCTCTGCCGGGTCCGCCACAATTTGAAAACCGAGCTCACGGCACATCTCCAGCATTTTCGTGTTCTCTTTCAGGACCTGGCCGTGGATCGAGTGAATGCCTTCGCTGCGAGCATATTCGATGATCAATTGCATCAGCAGCCAGCCGAGGCCGTGCGCCTTCAAGTCGGAGCGAACAAGGACGGCGTATTCGCCGCTCTCATATTGCGCGTCCGCGTGCAGACGAACGACGCCGAGCATGGCGCCGGTCGCCTCGTCGATGGCGACAAACGCCATGGCGCGCGCGTAATCGATCTGGGTGAAGCGGGCGATGAAAGCGTGGCTGAAATGCCTCACCGGCGCGAAAAAACGCAGCCTCAGATCCTCCGGCGTCACCGCGGCAAAAAACGGCGGATAGAGCGGCTCATCTTCGGGACGAACGGGGCGGACCAAAATCGCCGTGCCGTCGCGCAGCTTCATATGCCTGACCCATTCCGTCGGATAAGGCCGGATGGCGAAGCGCGGATTGCCGCCGCGCGACCCGCGCGACGCTTTCTCAAACGGCGCAATCGACACCCGCGCATCGACGGCAATAACGCCGGTCTCGTCGGCAAGGACCGGGTTGAGATCGATTTCGCGGATCTCCGGAAAGTCAGCCACGAGCTGCGCGAGCTTCACCAGCAAAAGCTCGATGGCACGCTCGTCTGCCGCGGGCACATTGCGATAAGCCTTGAGGATGCGGGAAACGCGCGTGCGGGCGATCAAGCGGCGGGCAAGCTCGAGATCGAGCGGCGGCAACGCCAGCGCCTTGTCGCTGATGACCTCGACTGCGGTGCCGCCCTGACCGAACGCAATCACCGGACCGAACGTGGGGTCGTCGGCAACGCCGAGGATGAGTTCGCGCGCCTTGGGGCGCACGATCATCGGAAACACCGTCACCCCGCTGATGCGCGCGTCGGGCTTTGCCGCCCGCGCCTTGATCAGGATATCCGCGGCGGCATCGCGCACGGCGCGTTCATTGCCGAGATCGAGGCGCACCCCGCCCACTTCGGACTTGTGGACGATGTCGGGCGACTGAACCTTGAGGACGACCGGAATGCCCTTATCGAGGTAAGGCTTGGCCGCGGTGACGGCCTCGTCGGCGTCGCGCGCCAGCACAGCCGGCGTGATCGGAATTTGATAAGCCGTAAACAACTGCGTCAGCTCGACCGGATCGAGCCAGGTTCTGTTGTCGCGTAACACGCCGTCGATGACCGGACGCACCGCGGCAACATCCGGCGCGAAGTCCTGCGGCAAATTCGGCGGCGTCGCCATCAAGAGATCGCGCGTTTCCTGGTAGCGGACGAGATGACTGAAACCGAAGACCGCGGCCGTCTCGGTCGCATAGCTCGGGATTGCGGCGGCCTCGAACTTTTCGGCGATCGCGTCGGTTTCGCCGATCCACATGGCAAAGATCGGCTTGCCCGGACTGCGCTGTTTGCGATGCCGCTCGGCCACCGCGATCACCGATTTCGCAGCATCGGCGGCCGATGCGAGAGCTGTGGGTACATTCATGACCAGCACCGCATCATTGGCGTCATCGTCGAGCAGGCACTCGAGCGCCAGGGCGTATCTTGCCTCATCGGCGTCGCCGGCGATATCGACAGGATTGGCGCGCGACCAGATCGGCGGCAATACCGCGTCGAGCTTGTTCATCGCTTCCGGTGAAATGCCGGCGAGTTCTCCGCCCAGATCGACAAGACGGTCCACCGCGAGAACACCTACGCCGCCGCCATTTGTCAGGATTGACAATCGCTTACCGGAAAGAGCGGTCAAACGTCCAAGCGTTTCCGCGGCGGCGAACAGCTCATCGAGATCGATGACGCGTAACAAACCGGCACGGCGAAATGCGGCGTCATAGACCGCGTCCGAACCGGCCAGCGCGCCGGTGTGCGTCAGCGCCGCTTTGGCACCCTGCGCGTGACGTCCGGATTTGATCACCAGCACCGGCTTGGCGCGCGCCGCTGCCCGCGCCGCCGACAGGAATTTGCGCGCGTCCCTGATCGATTCGATGTACAGCAAGATCGCGCGCGTGCCGCGATCCAAAGCAAAATAGTCGAGCAGGTCGGCAAAATCGACGTCGATACTGTCACCAATCGAGACGACGGCGGAAAATCCGATTCCGCGCACCGACGCCCACTCCACCAAACCGGTGGCGATCGCCCCGGACTGTGAAATCAGCGCGAGATCGCCCGCGGGCGGCGACGATGCGGCAAAACTCGCGTTGAGTTTTGCCCCCGGCACCAGCACCCCGAGGCAATTGGGGCCGACAAGCCGCATGCCAGCCGCGCGCGCGGTTCTCTCGCATGTTTCGGCAAGCGAGCCGGACCCATGGCCGAGTCCAGCGGTGACGATGATGCCTGCTGCAGTTCCCTTGCGCGCGGCGGCGGCAATGGCGGCCGGAACCGCCGGCGGCGGCACCGCGATGGCCACGACGTCGGGGACATCGGGCAAATCATCGTAAGATTTTACGGCGCGAACTCCCTCAATTTCGTCATAGTGCGGGTTGACAAGGGAAATCACGCCCGGGAAACCGGCACGGCGCAGGTTTTCGAGGACGGCCCGCCCCGCGGACGTCTTGCGGAGTGAGGCCCCGACCACGGCGACCGATCGTGGTGAAAATAACGTGTCAAGGCGATAAGTCGACATTGATTGGCCAGTTTTGATCGGCCGGATGGTTTTCCACTATCCGCGAGATGCGCCAACCCTATTTGATTCATATCAAAGCTCACTCCGTTTTGCGAAGTCATGATGAATCAAAATAGAGGAAGTTATGCCGATCATCGACGTATTCGTCCTTGCCACGATTGTCTTCGCCTTCGCCGTTTTTGGAATAGTGTTGACGTGCGGAGAGTACCAAAAGAGGCACCTGCGCCCGCCTGTTCAAACCGCCGAGATTGGCGCGAGAGAGAATGGATCGACGACAACGCTTCGATCGAAAACCGGCCGCGTAAGGGAATTGGTCGAATCGTAAATGTTGAGCCGTTTTTGCGAAGCACTGGTCGATTTGTGCCATTTTATCACTTGGGAGCGGAGGAAACTTGGGAGCGGAGGAACGCGGCGATAGCCGAGGAGTAGTGATAGGCCGGATGATCGGAATATGTCTTTAGCCGCAAATTTCGTCATCTCAGCTTTTTTCAATTTCTCGGGGGTATTCTTTGCTGCCGGGATCCCCATGATCAAACTTAGATACGACGCGGCGGCCGGATAGTCGTGCTTCTGCGGTTTATTAAGCCATTTAATTTTCATTGGAGACCTCCTTTTGGGAGTTATCAGCCTGACGCAACGAGTGCCAAGTCGACGCGCGACCAAAGGCATGGCTTGCTTCTACTTGTTCGACGTGGTGTCCGAAATATTAGTGATATCGAATCGCAAGTTGTCCTGCGCTTGCGGCAGCGTCTGGCTCGCTCGTAGTATTTGCCTTCGTTTAGCGCGGCCGCCTGGTGCGCGTATTCTCGGCCATCGCGTGGAGAAGATTATCCTCGACCTGGTCCGCAGCCAGGCGCCAAACCTGGTCCGCAGCCAGGCGCCTGATATTTCCCGGGCGGAGCTGTGCTCCACGCCTTGAAGTTTTCGTCCGAAACGCTCGACAGATTTTTCAGGAAGGCGACAATGGCCCAGATGTTCTTGTCACGCACCGGGGGATTATCGACGCCGAAGCTCGGCATTGCGGTCATCTTGACGCCGTTCTTGATAACCCAAAATAGCTCTTCGGGCCGGATATCAGTGACCATGGCTCTAAGGTCGGGTGGAGGGTTCAGCCCCTCGGAGAATGTGGCTGGTTCCACGCCGGGCTCACCGTGACAATAGGTGCAGCCGTTCACGACGTAGGCATGTCCGCCTGCCTCCACCATTGCCGGATCGTCAAGCAACCCCGCCGGCGGTCGATCGACCGCATGTCGTGTGATCGAGGCCTTGCGCACCTGGATGAGCGACCAGTTGACGAAAGCGGGGTTCGGGTCGCTGGCCGCGACGTTAAAGAACCCGCCATAGAAAAAGGTCGCTGTACCAACGCCCGCGAGGATCGCCAGCAGGCCGATCAGCGCCAAGAAATTGAGGACTTTCATGGGAAAAGTCAGGACACTCTATCTCATCCCGTTATGGCTGATCGCCCAACCGGACGTTGCCGTAGTGGTTTCGTCTCATAGGCCCGATCGACCGTTGTGGATGCATCGTATGCCGGGCTGTCTTTGACCCTCTGACGATCGACATTGAAGTTGACCAGGTTGTGCGCAGTCCGCTGCGTTGTGGTCTGCAAAGACTGCGGTGACTGTGTCAGTTTTTTCCATTTGTTGCTCCTTCAGGACAAAGCAGGTTCCATAACTGGGAGCGGTTGCTCAGCGGTATTGGCCCATTCGTCTTTTGCGGTGCAGGATCATCCCGCCCACCAACGCGAGGGCTACGACGGGACTTTTTAAAAGACATTCTAGGCGCGCGCTGTCTGAGCAAAATTGCTCACTCTGAACCTGCGGTGGCCATACCAAACCAGAGCGCACGACCGTTCTTGGCCCCTTGCGTCAGATATTGCGATGTGCGCGAATGTCGGCTTCCGGGGGTAAAGCTGCCGTGACACAGCCAGCCTGCGATGTCGCAGTTTGACCCAATGCGGAAGTTGCCGCGTCACCAGCACTGGCTTCAGGTCTTTAACTTTGTTGTAGTCGTCGGCGGGCGGTATTGGCTGCTCTATTGAAACTGGGTCGGATGCCGGAAAGGTGTTCTTGAGCGCGTCGTCGAGCGCCTCTTCCTGGTATCTACGCGCGCGCTTGGCGCGATCGTAATCGCCTTGAGGATGTTTGTTTTTTCGATCGGCATTCATTTCGATTTCTCAGACCGCAATGTAAAGGACCAATGGCTAACAACCCGAGCCGTGCATTCGTTCCCCGAAATCAAGTTAAGATCGGAATTCCGGCAAAGCAACGTTCCAAAGCAGACTGCGCAGAATTCGAAAGCATCTAATCGACCTGCTCCGCCGGCCACGCTGGTGTCAGCGCCAACTCTCAACTAGGATTGCAGGCGGAGCACTTGATAAAGGCCGGTCAGTGTCGCGGGGAGGACCGCTATTGGGACAGCTTGTCATAGTCTCGAATAGAGTTGGCATTCCCGAGAGAAATGCAAAGGCGCACGCCGGCGGGCTTGAAGTTGCCGTCAAGGCGGCACTCAAGCACAAATCTGGCATCTGGTTCGGCTGGAGCGGGAAGGTCGCTACGCAAACCAAGATCGCCACGCAGCAGGTCGTGCATGACAAGATTACCTACATCACGCTCGATCTCTCCAAAGAAGACTACCAAGAATACTACAACGGCTTCACGAATCGCGTGCTATGGCCGATCCTGCACTACCGCGTCGATCTCGCCGAGTTCTCGCGTCGGGATCTGAGCGGTTATCTGCGTGTCAATGATAACTTCGCGCGCGAGTTGCACGAGGTGCTCGGGCCGGATGACCTCGTCTGGGTGCATGATTATCACCTGATGCCGCTCGCCAAAGCACTGCGCGAGCGCGGGCACAAGAATCGTATCGGTTTTTTCCTTCACATCCCATGCCCGCCGCCGGAAATGCTTACTGCGTTGCCAAACCACGAGCGTCTTATTCCATCGCTCTGCGAATACGACCTCGTCGGCTTCCAGACCGGCGATGACGCCTTTAATTTCAGCCGTTATCTCACGCGGGAATGCGGGCTGCACAGCCACGATTTCAATTTCATTGTCGCCGACCGGACCGTTCGGATTGACGTGTTCCCAGTCGGTATCGACACCGCGGCCTTCGCCGATCTTGCCCAGCGTTCAGTGCGATTGCCGTTCGTTCAGCGCGTGATCAAGAGCCTGGGTGGCCGTGCTCTCATCATCGGCGTCGACCGCTTGGACTACTCGAAAGGGATTCCGCAGCGGCTCTCGGCATTCGAATTGTTCCTCCAGACGCAACCTGACTGGCGGGGCAAAGTGACTTATCTTCAGATCGCGCCCAAGAGCCGCACTGAGATTCCGGAATATGCCGATATGGAGCAAGAGATTGGATCGGCCGCGGGACGCATCAACGGCGCCTATGGTGAGGCAGACTGGACGCCAATCCGCTACATCAACCGTGCCTACAGCCACACGACACTTGCCGGGCTCTATCGCGCCGCACGCGTTGGGCTCGTGACTCCGCTGCGTGACGGTATGAACCTCGTCGCCAAGGAATATGTCGCCTCGCAGAATCCCGATGATCCAGGTGTGCTTGTCCTATCGCGTTTCGCTGGCGCTGCTCATGAATGCAAAGCAGCTCTGCTGGTTAATCCCTACGATCCAGACAGCGTCGCGGCGGCCATCGGGCAGGCGCTTTCGATGCCACTGGCCCAGCGGCGCGAGCGGCACGACGCGCTGTTTCGGGTTCTCTCACACAACGACATTCAACACTGGGCCGACCGCTTTCTCACCGCGCTGGAAAGTGAGCCCATGGCTCTAAGCCGGCTCGAGCAAATGCCCTCTGTGGGATCGTAATGTATTGTCGTCAGCAGCCCCCCGGGCCCGCCATCAACCCGCAGCAGACTTTGCCTTGTCCACGGTGAAGGTCGGCGGCTGGCCGTGTTTGCGATCCGCTCGGAGCGGCGATTGTGTGCCGAGGTCCAGGTCAATCTTGCGTACAGGTGGTTCTGCAAGCTCGGCATCGAGGACAAGATTCCCGACCACTCGGTGTTCTGTCGCGCGCGGCACGAACGGTTCCGCGAGAGCGATGCGTTGCGCCGGGTGTTCGAGGGGGATGGTGGCGATGTGCATCGCGGCCGGGCTAGTCGGCGGCGAAGCATTCTCAGTCGATGCGAGCCTGATCAAGGCGGATGTGGATAAGACGAAGCGGGTTGCTGGTGACCAAGCGATTGCCTGGCCGAAGGCGGAGGAAGCATCGCGTGCGGTTCGAGAGTATCTCGCGGCACTCGATGCCGCCCCCGGCGATGAGGGAAGCGGTGACGGAGAAGGTGGTGGTTCAAGCGGCAGCGGCCGTCGAGGCAAGCCCCCCAAGGAGGTCTCGTTGACTGATCCACAGGCGGCATGGGTTGCCAGGCCGGGCGTGGACCCATTCTTTGCCTATGATGCGAACTATCTGATCGACAACAAGGTCGGGATCATCCTCGACGCCGAAGGCACGCGTGCCAACCGCATAGAGGAAATTGCCGTGACCCAAACGATGGTGGAGCGCGTCCGCCGCCGCTTCGATCTACAGCCCCAGAGGCTCGCAGGCGATACTGTTTATGGCGCGGTCAGGTTGCTCAAGTGGCTGGTGGATCGCAAGATCACACCGCACGTTCCGGTGTGGGACAAGTCGGCGCGCCCCGATGGGACCTTCAGCCGAGCCGACTTTGTCTTTGACCGGGAGCGCAACGTCTATATCTGCCCAGGTGGCGCGGAGCTCACCAGCACGGGCAACATCGATCAGGGCCACATCGTCTACTACAGGGCCAACAAGAATGACTACTCGGTCTGCTCGTTGAAGCCGTGCACCACGGCGGTCGTGCGCAAGGTCACACGAGATATCGACGAGGAGTGCGCGACGGCGTCCGCGCGCTTGCCAACACGCAAGCCTTCCAGCAGTCACGCCGCGAGCGCAAGAAGGTGGAGATGCGATTTGCGCATATGAAGCGCATTCTCAGGCTCGATCGGCTTCGACTGCGAGGCTTGAGCGGCGCCAGGGACGAGGTTCTACTCACCGCAACCGCACAGAACTTGCGGCGGCTCGTTAAGTTCCTCTCCGGTCCACCGCCAATGGCGGCAGCCGCTTGCCCAGCGTAGGCGTCAGGTCAGGCGCTGGTACCGATGCGTCGACGCCGCAGCTCCCGCAACGGGACAGCGGGACAAGGGCACGGCAAAAATCCACAGCGAACCCCGGTCGCAAACGCAAACGAGTTTTGCAACACAATCGAGGGTAACCCGGACTACCCACGGGTCTCACGAAAGCGACGCGTTTGACCCACAACGTCGCTTTGCCACCATCAATTGCCGCATTGCGATATGTCTATTCGATCACCTCGTCGGCGATGGAGAGCACGGCAGGAGGCACCTCAATGCCGAGCGTTCGCGCCATCAGTCCTGCTCTTGATTTACTGATATGACAGTTGCCTCAGAAGAACTAGATGCCGGATTGAAATGACAGAGACAACACCACTGCTGCGGCCGCTTTGGCGACAACTTACTTGGTGGACGCTCGCTTTCCCCATCGTGATGATCGTGGCCATCGCACGGCAAGACATCTACTTGCTCAACTGGATTCACGTGCTGTCCGGTGCACTATGGACTGGAGCAGACTTATTCATGGGTTTCATTCTCGGTCCTGTCTTGCGCATGCTGGACATGCGCGCGCGCACCGCGCTGATTGCCTACCTGGTGCCACGCACACTCCTATATTTCCCCATGATCAGCCTAACTGCGGGCACTACCGGCTGGTTCCTCGTCGATTGGTTCGGCTTTACCACGCCAGCGAGCCCCATGTACTATTTAGTTGTGATATCGCTGGCGATGGTAGCTGTGATGACGGTCGTGGGCTTGGGCTTCTTATTGCCGAACAGCTTACGTATTTGGCGGGAACTTCGCCGGCCTGAGCCTAACCGTGAACGGATTGTCCACCTTAATCGAATCAACATCTGGCTTGCGGGAATGCAGGGCCTGATGCAAATCGCCATTATTCTCGTGATGGCAAAATACGTAAGCTGAGATATTCGACGTGGGCACCAAACGCATCGGCAGCGATTTGGCCCTTAGCGTCACTTCGCTGCGCCGAACAATAATGTCCCTATTGGAGTAACAACGGACATTGATCGGCACGGGCCCTGAATGCATCGGTCGTGAATGACCCAAAGCGGACCAATCGCAGTATTGATGTGCTGCCGCAAACACGAATTAAGATCACGCGGTTGCGCTTGGGATGTGCGAGTGCGACCCTGAGACCATTAAGCGTGGATCGCGGCAGGCGGGAATGGCTGGTCGGGCAAACGGCCTTTTGAGGGGCGCCATCATCGCAGCTGCTGTGTCCGTGTTTTCGCCAAGACCGGCAACCGCCGGACCTCCGTTTCTCACCGACGATCCCGAGCCGGTGCCCTATCAGCATTTCGAGTTCTACACGCTGACAACCGGTACCGCGGTGCGCGGCGACACGCAGGGAACGGCTCCCGGTTTTGAATTCAACTACGGCGTGATTCCCAACGGGCAAGTTCACATCATCTCACCGTTTACATTCGATAGCCCCGGTGGCCCGGCGCAATGGGGCTATGGCGATACCGAACTCGGCTTCAAATATCGCTTCATCGACGAAGATAAAAACGGCGCGCGCCCGATGGTAGGTGCCTATCCTCTCATCGAACTACCGACGGGAGACGAAAGCCGCGCGCTCGGTGCCGGCTACGTCCGCGCCTATTTTCCCGTCTGGATTCAGAAAAGCTTCGGCGATTGGACGACCTATGGCGGCGGGGGTTACTGGATCAACCACGGCGACGGCACGGCCAATCGCGACTATGTTTACGTCGGCTGGCTGCTGCAGCGTCAGGTAACCAAACAATTGGCCATTGGGGGCGAAATCTTTCACCAGACTGCCACCGTAGCGTTCGGCAGCACCGATCTCGCCGTCACCAGACCGACCACCGGTTTTAACATCGGCGCGATCTACGATTTCGACGAGCACAACCACCTGCTCGCCTCCGTCGGTACCGGCCTGCAGAACGCCTCAACTACCAATCTGTACTCCTGGTACCTCGCCTATCAGATCACGGGGCCATAGTCCGTTTACATGTTTGCTGCGGTTCATGAGTCTGTTCATGGCCCCGTCGCGTCACTTAGTGCGGTGTAGCAATATGTCCGTTTTCAGGGGCTAAAGCGGAAGTCGCTGGAGCGCGCTTAAACCGACGGGAATGACCCAAGACGGACAATCCGCCCGATAAGCCCGCGATCGGATCTTGCTTGCTAAGGCGGCTCGGAGAGACCGAAATCCGCCAACTTAATAACTTTGCACAGCTGTAGCGAAACCAATAGACTCTCGTTTTCGGTCGAGGACCGGATTAGCTGGTCCGCCCAAAAATCGGACGCCTACTAGGGGGCGAACATGGGTCATCTTCCACCGTTCAACTGACGGCAAGGCCGCCCCTTAGATTGTTCCGCCTCATCTTCGAATCCCGTGAAGGAAGATGCTATGGGGCGGCGGCGAGGATATTGCATCCATCGTCGCTGATGTGAACCGATGGAGCGCCCCATGCGGAAGTTGAACGACCTGAGCCGATCCCTCACCGCCCTCGAACCGGACGGCACGCGATCCAGCTGCGCACAAAGGTCTCGGAATGAGGATTATTCGGTCTCTCGTCGGACGATCGGCGGTGAATTACGCATTGGTCGAGGCGATAAGAACCAAGGCACGCGATTTACCGTGCTGTTTTCATAATTTTCCACCTCACAGGAGAAATAAGATCATGTCACTCTTGGGACTCATTCTCGTTATCGTTCTCGTCATTTTTCTGCTTGGTGGCTTCAGTGGTCGCTTCGGCGGCTACGGTTATGGCTATGGTCACGGCGGCATCGGCGTCATTGGCGTTATCTTGATTATCATTGTCGTCCTTATGCTGCTTGGGCGAATTTGACGTGACAGGCGGAATATCGGATGAGCCGTCTTCGGCAGCTCCCGGAGAGACACTTCGTCAACCGTATCGGTTGGTTGAGAGCAGCGGTACTCGGAGCCAACGATGGCATTCTCTCGACCGCAAGCTTGATCGTCGGCGTTGCCGCAGCCTCAGCGACGCAGAATACCGTCTTGATCGCGGGTGTCGCGGGACTCGTGGCTGGCGCCATGTCGATGGCCGCCGGCGAATATGTATCCGTAAGCTCGCAATCCGATTCCGAACAGGCGGATCTCGCGCGCGAGCGCAAGGAGTTGAGCGAGAGTCCTGGATTTGAACTCGATGAGCTTGCCGAAATCTACGTCAAGCGCGGGGTCGATCGTGATCTTGCGCGGCAGGTTGCCCGGCAGCTGATGGCGAAGGATGCCCTGGGCGCCCACGCACACGATGAGCTCGGGATTTCGGAAATCACCACTGCGCGCCCCGTGCAAGCCGCACTGACTTCGGCAGTATCATTTTCTGTAGGCGCGGCGATGCCGGTGCTCATGGTCGTCGTGTCGCCCTCGAGTGCGCTGGTTCCCATCGTGTCCGCTGCATCTTTGGGCTTTCTCGCCGTCTTGGGTGCGATCGGCGCGAGAGTAGGTGGTGCCCACATTCTGCGCGGCATGGCCCGAGTGACATTCTGGGGCGCGTTGGCGATGGCTCTCACCGCCGGCATCGGCAAACTTCTAGGCACTGTTGTCTAAAGATTGGGGCCGCGGAAGCCACCAATCCACCACGCCAAAACCGGCGCAAACTCTATGTCCGGCATCGGACTTAATTGACTTGGATCAATGCGATTTGGCTGCCTCGGCCCCAATATTGATTTTCGAAACTGCCATCGGAGGAGGAAGTTATGGACAAGGATCGGGTCGTCGGATCGGGGAAGCAAATCAAGGGCGCAGTCAAGCAGGTAGTTGGCAAGGCCGTCGGCGATGCCAAGCTGGAGTCCGAGGGCAAGGCTGACGCGATTGAGGGCAAAGTTCAGAACACCATTGGCGGCTTCAAAGACACGCTCAAAGGTAAATAGCCATACAGCCACGGCGCCCGATCATCCTCTACGAAAAGAATACGGATCGCCGCCCTAGCCAACATTTAAGGAGACAAGGACATGTTTCGCAAAACGACAGCTACCATCGCCGCAGTTACCTTCGCCGTTGCCCTCGTGTTGAGCAGCGCGTTCATTGCGACTGACGCTTTCGCCAAAGGCCCCCAGGGCCACGGCAGCCAGGGCCACGGCGGCCGCGGCGGGCACGTTGGTCGCGGTCATGGCGGCGCATACGGCGGCAACTATGGCGGCGCATACGGCGGCTACTACGGTCCGGCTTACGGGTTTGGCGGCTGCCTGCCGATCCCGGTCCCCATTGTTGGTTGTTGGTAAGCCAACGGCACGAAGGCCGACAAATTTTGAAGGCGGGCCGCGTTAGCCGCGGGTCAAGTCGAATTGATCCGGATCAACGAAGGCTCGGCTAGGCAAGAGGAAGAGATGATTATGAACAACGATAGGAGATCACCCATGAGGCGGAAGTCATTGTTTGCTGCAACGATTGCCCTGGCGCTGGCCGGCTCAGGCGTGGCTTATGCGCAAAAGCCCCCCCTTGCCGCAGGAAGACCGGGCCGCAGTTGTGGACGCGCGCATCGCGGCGCACAAGGCTGCTTTGAAACTGACCCCCGATCAGGAGAAGAACTGGCCGGCCTATGAAGCGGCTTTGCGCAAACTCGCGAAGCTGCGCGTCGAGCGGTACCAAGAACAAAAACCGGCGAGCCCCGTCGCGCTCTTACGCCAGCGCGCTGAGGATTTGAGCACCGCCAGCGCAGCGTTGAAGCAGCTGGCCGACGCGGAGGAGCCGCTGCTCAACAGCCTCGATGACACGCAGAAGCGCCTGGTTACCACCTACGCCGGCAGCGGCCGCTGATCGACGTACGAGGATGAGCGAAGGAACTAACATCATTGCGGCGCCGGTGCGTTCCGGCCCGCATACATTGCCGCTGTGCACTGGTGAGACAGGCGGCATAAGTCGTGGCGGCCGAAGCCCATTACCGTACCAGCAAAGGGGGCAGCCATGCTTTCAGTCTTGATCGGTGTTCTGATTATTTGCGTCGTCGGCGCGATTTGTTTTGGGCCATCGAAAAGTTCGTCAATGACAGCCGTTTGGCAAATCTCCTCAAACTGCTCGTGGTGCTGATTTGCGTGGCGGCGATCCTTGAGCGGGTGCTGCCATTGGCAGGAATTAGCTGGTTTTAGCGCCGCTTGCAGCGGTGCTAGCGGTTTCGATCAACCGAGCCTCCGGCCGCGGAAGTAACCCTTGTTCGTGGTGTTCTGCTTGATATTGGCGGTGTCGCCCTCTTCGGCAGCGTTGGCATGATGTTCATGCTTCACCAACTTCTTGTCTTTCGACATTTCCGGTTCATTCTTCGGACCTTTGTTGCTGCGACTGGCTGGCGGCACCTGCGGCTTACGGTTCGACATGATTTATGATCCTGACATTGCGTAAAAACCCGACCTATAAAGATTGCTAGCTATCAGACCACACGATTTGCAGCCGACTTGCTCATGATCTGTCTTGCCGGCGCAGCCGCGAAGGAGCAACCTTGCGGGCAGTTAAGCCGTCTGGGGAATGTCGGGTAAGTATCTCGAGATGCCAGCCGTACTTGCGGTGATAGCGCTTCTGCTGCTCGCGTTGCCCTCGCGTGCCGACGTGCGCGTCGCCATCCCGGCAGTGTGCAGGGAACTGGCCGACCGGGCCGGGCTTCCCCTGACGCTGACCCCAGCCGAGGCCGCGCGCGCCGTCGCCTACATTCGCGTCATGGTAAGCCAGGATCCGGCGGTCGCGCGCTGCCGTTTGGCGCTCCGCAGCTACTGAAGAGGCCGCGATTCTCGCCGGGGGCAGGTTAGTCGGATCGCCGCTGACATTCGCTTTCGCGCCCTACTTCGCGGTTGTAGAAATCACCCCGACAATGCGGTGGCCGCCCGTCTTAGCGGCCGCTGCGCGGACAAAGGTGTCAAGCTGCCGGCGCGTCTTAATCGTGCAGATTACCGGATTTCTCGTCGCGCACGTCCGGTCACGCGTCGCTGCATCGACGTCATTCTGATCGACCGGCAGGATGCGGTAGGTCCTTTCTGCCAGCTTGCGGCCCAGTAAATACACATGATTATTTTCGTTAGCCTCGATGAGCAAATCGCCGCCGTCGAAGGGTTGAATCGCGAAGTATTGCACACCCGAGGAATCGCCGCGAACAAGCGCGTAGTGGCTGCCATTCCAGCGGAAGACCGCCGTTTTTACGGAGAGCGCTTTTCCTTCGATGAAGTCTTGATAGAGAGTCACTTTGAATTGCATTCCGAGCAGCGGCTTCGATCCAGCCAGCAATGGCGCCTCGGACTGGACGCAGGCGGTGAGCACGAATGCAGCGAAAAGGATCAACGCAACAGGAAGTAGACGTGACTTCCCTGCTCGCGATCGATTGTTGGGCATAACGTCCTCTTTGGCGCGGCACTCCCAGTGGCATTCATGGCGGATCGTTGCGCCCAGCGGACGCGCACACATCTTTCCACATATCTCCATAAATTACACGTATCTCCATAAATTACATGACACACAGACCGTCAAATTTTAAGCAGTATCTTGAGGATATTCGCCGCGATTTCTCCACGATATCGCTCTCGCAGCAGCGCTCGGAGCAGGCGTTAGTTATGGGGTCTTTGCAATGGCCCTTCGTTGATGTTTAATGACTGGGGAGAAATTATTTCAGCGGGCACGGCGGGATCAAATGGCGCATTGGCGAGTCATCCTTGCCGCCCTGATTGGTGTCATAGTCGGCGGTGCCATCGCGACTGCGTTGTTTCTTTACACTTCAACGCGAGTTCGCGAAGAAAATACTGCGCGGGAGCTCCTTTCTGAAGTCGTCGCCCTCATGGGATTACAGGAGGGCTGGCTGCTTCAGGGGGAAGGTAACCAAACCGCAAAGCTGTCGGACCACCCAGGACTTCCGGAAACGCAAAGTGGCTCCGGTCTTTGGCTTTTGCCCGTTGAGATCAGGGCAATTCTGGACGAAGCCCAATGGAACGCTCCGTCGGATCCGAGCTACGGCTTCCTACAGGGGCGCAGCGTCTGGATTATCAGAAATCAAATATTGCCCGACGCTCCGCTTTCATATTCAGGAGTCAATCAAGCGCATTTCCCGGCGCTCATCAGCTCCGCGGGAAGGCAAGAGCTTTGCGCTTGGATCGAACGAGTCCAGATTGCTTATAATGGCGGCACGCTGACTGATCGGGGACTTGCGCCGCTTAGGCCCTATTTGGTGCCCTTAGCTCAAGAAGATAGGGTGAGTGCACTTCGTATCTTGCTGTCTCGGGATGCTCGAAATTTCCTGGCTGAGATTCGCGCGCGATGGGGCAAGGCGTTGTTTGCAGATTAGCGCAAGAGAAAGCGATTTTCCGGACCTTGACCAAACTTCGCACCATGCTTTGCCGACACTTGATTTCTTGCGGAGGCGGTATTGAAAGACCTATACGAAACGCTCGGTGTCGAACGCAGCGCCTCATCCGAGGCCATCCAGAAGGCGTATCGCCGGCTGGCCAAGAAGCTGCACCCCGATCTCAACCCCGGTAACAAGGATTCGGAAGAACGTTTCAAGGAGATTTCGGTTGCCTACGGTTTGCTCTCCGATGCGGACAAGCGTGCGCGATATGACCGGGGCGAGATCGACGCCACCGGAGCCGAAAAGCCGAGGCAGCACTTCTACAAGGACTTCGCAGCCGAAGGTGCGGCCGGCCAGCCCTACCAAAACTATTCCGGTTTCGCCGATTTCGCCGATCACGACATTCTGTCCGAGTTGTTTAGGCGCGGCGTAAATAATGCGCGCGGACCGGACGTGCATTACCACCTCCCGATCGAATTCCTCGAGGCCATCACGGGCGAGACCAAGCGGCTGACATTGCCCGAGGGCGGAACTCTCGATGTGACAATTCCGGCGGGGATCCAGGATGGCCAAGTCTTACGGCTGCGCGGCAAAGGCCGCCCGGGCGTCGGTGAGGGCGAGGCTGGCGACGCGCTGGTCGAGATCGCAGTCAAGCCGCATCGTTTCTTCACGCGCGAGGGAAACAACATCTACCTCGAGCTGCCGGTGACGTTGTCCGAGGCCATACTCGGCGCCC
>JBEKGX010000026.1:0-46976 GCA_050012575.1 Xanthobacteraceae bacterium
GGGGCCCCCTCCCTAACCCTCCCCCGCAGGCGGGAGAGGGGATGCTCCGCGCAGGCGGCCATCATCCGATCACCCAGCTCGAATGGGCACGCGCGGGCGTGATCACCAAGGAAATGATCTACATCGCCGAGCGCGAAAATCTCGGCCGCAAAACAATGCTCGACGGCGCGCAGGCCGCCCATGACGACGGCGAAAGCTTCGGCGCCTCGGTGCCGCTGTTCGTCACGCCGGAATTCGTGCGCTCAGAGGTTGCCAGAGGCCGCGCCATCATCCCGTCCAACATCAATCACGGCGAGCTCGAGCCGATGATCATCGGGCGAAACTTCCTTACCAAAATCAATGCCAATATCGGCAACTCCGCCGTCACGTCTTCGGTGGAGGAGGAAATCGAGAAGATGGTGTGGGCGATCCGCTGGGGCGCCGACACGGTGATGGACCTCTCCACCGGGCGCAACATCCACAACACCCGCGAATGGATCCTGCGCAACGCGCCGGTGCCGATCGGCACCGTGCCGATCTATCAGGCGCTGGAAAAGGTCAACGGCGACCCGGTCAAGCTCGACTGGGAGTGCTACAAGGACACGCTGATCGAGCAATGCGAACAGGGCGTCGATTATTTCACCATCCACGCCGGCGTGCGGCTCGGCTACATCCACCTCACCGCCGACCGCGTCACCGGCATCGTCTCGCGCGGCGGCTCGATCATGGCCAAGTGGTGCCTGGCGCATCACAAGGAAAGCTTCCTCTACGAGCGCTTCGACGAGATTTGCGACTTGATGCGCAAATACGACGTGTCGTTTTCACTGGGCGACGGCTTGCGCCCCGGCTCGATCCGCGACGCCAACGACCGCGCGCAATTCGCCGAGCTGGAGACGTTGGGCGAATTGACCAAGATCGCCTGGGCGAAGGGCTGCCAGGTGATGATCGAAGGCCCCGGCCACGTGCCGCTGCACAAGATCAAGATCAATGTCGATAAGCAGCTGAAGGAATGCGGCGAGGCGCCGTTCTATACTTTGGGCCCGCTGGTCACCGACATCGCGCCGGCCTACGACCACATCACCTCGGCCATCGGCGCCGCCATGATCGGCTGGTTCGGCACCGCCATGCTCTGTTACGTCACGCCGAAGGAGCATCTCGGGCTCCCCGACCGCAACGACGTGAAGGACGGCGTCATCGCCTACAAGATCGCGGCGCATGCCGCCGATCTCGCCAAGGGCCATCCGGCGGCGCAATTACGCGACGATGCGCTCTCCCGCGCGCGCTTCGAGTTCCGCTGGGTCGACCAGTTCAATCTGAGCCTCGACCCCGACACCGCGCGCGCCTACCACGACGAGACCTTGCCGAAAGAAGCGCACAAGGTGGCGCATTTCTGCTCCATGTGCGGGCCGAAATTCTGCTCGATGAAGATCACCCAGGACGTGCGCGACTACGCGGCGACGCTGAACGACAAGGAAGTTGGGATGCAGGAAATGTCGAAGAAGTTCCTGGACCTCGGCGCGCAGGTTTATGTCGATAAAGAGCAAGCTGTTAGGGAAAGTAACAAGGCTCTCTGACAGGTGACCTGTCCGCCGTAGCTCGCTAAGCGAGCGAAGGCGGAAGGAGAGTAATAAGGCGCTGTAGCCGTAATCTTGAGGTGGCCGCGAAGCGACCTTCGAAGGATGGCTGGCGCCTTGTCCGTCGTAGTGCGCCCTGTCAGCGTAGCTCGCAAGCCTAGCAGATTCCACGGCGGGCCCAATTACCAGACCCCTACCGCGGCGCTGTATTTATCGGTGGCCTCTGCTTGGGTCACGGGGCCTGCTTTGAGGATGGGGCAGCCTGCGATAGCAAGGTCTTTAGCTCCGGGGGTACACTCTTCAGCTCCATTTCTGTCCCGAATATCTCACGATATGCGTCCACAAAGGCTGTGGTTTTCCTAAACTCCTTAAAAACTGGCCAGCTGTCATAATCTTGCTTTCGCACTTCGTCACTGGAAGGTCCAATTTGCTTCATTATTTTCGCCGCCTCCTTATAATTCTCCGTCAGAACGACTACCGAGAGGCTAAAGTCTGGACTCGTTGCGGACCAATCTTCGGAGGATATAATTTCTCTGCATCTTTTGTCGTCTCCGGACCACCTATACGCTTGCGCCAAATTGATCGTGCATATCAGCCGACTTCGCATTTCTTGAAATTTCATTGGCGGCTTGAGCGAGAACGCTAGTAACTTAATAGCAGGCCGATACTGTTCGCCTTCGATCATAGCGAATGTGGTCTCGATCAAAGGCTTTTCCGCCGCTGCTAAACTCGCGGGTTCTAGCTTGCGCCACAGGACCTAAGACAATTTGCAACCTAATTCAGCAAGACAATCGCACTCATCGTTGAAATAGCTAGGTGCGATGTGAAGCTTTGATTTAAGAGACGCTCCCTTTTCGAGATCCACACCATTCGCTTTGCATATTTACAGATATTGCGATGAGACGTAACCATCGGCATGGGCGACTATATGTCGACGTTGTGTAAGCTCGATAAATCTAGGCCAAATATCAAGCTCAGTGGTGAGCGTCATCTTCAACTTTTTTTCAAGATATGAAAAATGCTCGGAGTGACTTTCTCTGAGAACTGCTGAAATCTCGTCCTCAACAATTTTGGCGCGGGGCGGCTTGCATATCGTCAAAGAAAGAAAAGTCGCCCAAAAAGGCCGACGGTAAAAATGTTACAGTTCCGAATATAGCTCGCGCTACAAACGGGCTCCTAGTTGACATCAGAAGTCTAAAACTGGCGCTAAACGAGATCAGCGAATCTTTAGCAACCAAAGTCCAAAAAGATGCGGAAGCCTTCATAAAATTTACTGAGAAGTATCCTTCACTCTCAAAAGAAAAGGGAAAAAAGAGAATCTCGATTCCTGTTCAAGAGCTGTCTGAACTGACGAGAATTCTTGATGGCCCGCGAGTGTCATCTCCGTGCCACTCTCTACGCAGGGATTATTTCTCGTTCTTGTAAGTAAATGGGACGCTTATATCGGCTCGATTTTTCGATGGATCTATAGTATCCAGCCAGACATCATCAATAGCTCCGGCCCAAGTATCTTGTATACCGAACTGCGCGACATTTCGGTTTTGTAAGATTTGTTTTTCTCACGGTGAATTCGTCTGTGGCCGGCCAAGTCCGATTCTCGAGAAAGCCTTGAGATAAAGCGGAATCCTATCAATGTTCGGTCGAGTTTCGGCTTGCGCCGCGCTTTGCTTTTCGCGCGCGCTTTTTTCGATCGCCATACGCCGCTCCCAAGCGGTTGAAGGAGCAATTAATGCACGTCGTGGTTGGCCTGTCGAGAGCGTCTCGCGGCGGCCCCCGCTTCACCCAACCATCGCGACCTTGCCGGTGGCGAGGTCATAAATTCCGCCGGCGACGACGAGCTTCTTGTCCGCGACCGCCACGCTCAGGATCGGTGTCGCGGCGACAAGCGTCGCCATCGTGCGCACGACGTTGCGGCGGACGGCGTTGGCGAGCGTGTCGCCGGGCTGGTCGAGCACGTCTTTCACCGCCGGCGCGAGCGCGTCGACGAGTGACGGCAGATGGCCCGGCAAGGTGGTGTTGTCCTTGAGCGACTTGATGGCGGCGTCGACGGCGCCGCAGGCATCGTGCCCGAGCACCAGGATCAGCGGCGTCACCAATACTTGCACGGCGTATTCGAAGCTGGCAATGCTTTCGTCGTTGGCAAAATTTCCGGCGACGCGGCAGACGAAGAGGTCGCCGCGGCCGCAATCGAAACAATATTCGGGGGCGATGCGCGAGTCGGCGCAGGAGAGAATG
Source organism: Xanthobacteraceae bacterium (assembly GCA_050012575.1). GTDB lineage: Bacteria > Pseudomonadota > Alphaproteobacteria > Rhizobiales > Xanthobacteraceae > BOG-931. The sequence goes on from JBEKGX010000026.1 coordinate 3,789, forward strand.
GCGGCGAACGGGTTCTGGCCGCGCGTCAGCGGCTCGCGCTCGTGCTTGAAGTCATGGCGCCGGGCGACACCCTGCACGTAACGCTCGTTCCCCGCCATCAGACGCGCCAGCGCCGCATCGGGCGAGAGAACATTCTCCGGCTTGGGCGGCGCTTTGGCTTTTGCCACGGCGGCATCGGACCAGGCGAAACCTGTAGCCGCGCCCAGGGCCGCGGCGCCGGCAAGGAAACGGCGCCGGCCAAAATCCAGATCGTGCTTCGCATTCACGTCGGCGCATCGCTCGCACATGCTCAACCTCGCTGGGGCTCTCCCAGCGAAGTGTAGCGTAAATCGAACGTTCGGGCCGCCCGATGCGCGCCAGGGTGTAAACTTCATGAAATTCGGGCTACGCTCGCCCGCCCTCACCCGCCCTTCGCGCGTAACCCTTGGAGACCATCATGAGCAACGGCAGCACATTGTCGCTCCCCGAACTCGAAGACCGCATTGCCATCACGCGCGACAACATCCGCCAGCTGATCGAGCAGGCGGCCGGCTTCTCCGGCGCCGAGGACGAAGCGCGCAACGCCGACCGCCTCGCGCAACAGGAGGAAGAGCTTAAAAGGCTGACCAAAGAGCGCGACGCGCTGCTGAAAAAATAGCGTATGGCCCGGCGCCCCTAGGGTGGTTACGTTGGCGATCGGGTCTATCGGTTACACTGGTCCCGTGCACACAAGATCTGGAGGCGCCGCAATGTATCTGTCGAATGAAAGTCTTCTGGTCATCTTGCTGGTCGGTCTCGTCGCCGGCTGGCTCGCCGGAAAAATCGTGCGCGGCGCCGGCTTCGGGCTCATCGGCGATCTCATCATCGGCGTTGTCGGCGCGTTCATCGGCGACTGGCTGCTGCCGCAACTTGGCATCCATCTGGGCACCGGAATTATCTCCGCCATCATCAACGCCACCATTGGCGCCGTGCTGCTTCTGCTCGTGGTTCGGCTGCTGCGCGGCGGCGGCCGCTTCGGCGGCGGTTGGGGCCGGCGCCGCTGGTGGTAACGATTTGCCGCAAGTCGTTCCACACGGATTGATCGTTTGTTAAGGCCTCACCGTCACGCTTGCGGCAAAATTGCCGCGAGGGGCGATCCGCCATGTATCAAATTATCTACGCCAGTATCGCCAATCGGGATTTCCCGGACGCCGACCTGAAAAAGCTCTTACTGCGCGCGCGCATGCGCAACAAAGAGGCCGGCGTCACCGGCATGCTGGTGTTCCACGACGGAACTTTCCTGCAGGCCCTCGAAGGCGAAAAGCGCGCGGTCCTCGAGATCTTCACCCGCATCGAGAGCGATCCGCGTCACCACGATCTTGCCGTTCTGCATCGCGGGGAGGGCCCGGACGCGCGCGTATTCGGCGACTGGTCGATGGGATTTGCGGATTTCACCGGCGCTGCCGGCATCCTGAAAGGGTTCGTCCGCTTCAACGAGCAATTAAAGCTGTCCGGCCTCGACAGCGCCCGCGCCGTGAAGCTTCTGACCGCCTGCGGCCTCGACCAGGCGCTCAAGCAAGCGTAAGGCTCGGCGTTTTTGCAAGCCGGCCGACACGCCGCGTGACAGGCGCATGCGGCCGGGCCAAGATGGCGGCAATTCCGTTTGTCATCCCGCAGGCGGACACCGATGAGGGTGGAAATAAAGCTCAGTTTGGCGATTCTGATGACGGCGGCTGGCGTGTTTGCGGCGGGAGCCGCCAGTGCGGCGACCAACGACGACGTCAAGTGGATCAATCAGTGCGTGGCGGACAATAAGGGCGGTGCGGCCGAAGACGTTGTGCTCAAATACTGCACCTGCATGAACAACAAGATGAGCGACACCGAGACCCAGTGGGAAAAAACCCACGCCACCGAGCGCAAGGCCTGCGACGCGGAAGCGGGCTGGAAATAGGCCGCGGCTTTTCTCGCTTCTCACACATACTTCGCATCCCGCTCCAAAAGCTCGATGGAGATGCCCTGCGGGCCGCGCAGGAAACAGATGCGCAAGCCCGGGCGGACGGTGAACACGTCGCGGGTGAACTTGGCGCCCTTGCCTTTCAGCTCGGCCGCCACCGCGTCGATGCCGCTCACGCGAAGCCCGAAATGATCGAGCCCCTGATAGGGCGTCACCGGCGGCGGGTTCACTTTGTCGCCCGCGCCGACCGGCATGATGAAGACATCGGCGCCGCCGAGCTTGATGTCGATGCGCGGCTTGCCCTGCACGGTCGAGCGGATCACCTTGGCGCCCAGCATGCGCTCGAACCACGCGGCGGTCGCCTCCGGATCGGGGCTGCGCAGGTGGATGTGGTCCCATTGATAGTTCGGCGTGGCATTCGGCATGGATGGGGTCCTCCCTGGTGCTATCTCTGATCGTCGTGCCCGGACTTGACCCGGGCATCCATTTCGCGGGCATGCAATGCTACCGTGGAGTACCATGGATTGCCGGATCAAGTCCGGCAATGACTAAGCCACGGGTGGGAGACATTCCAAAATGCGCAGATGTTTGAAATCCAAGAGCCCAACATCCAAAAGCGCGACAAGGCGCGTGATGCTTGCGGTCGGCATCGGCCTGCTCGCCGGGGCGGCCGGCGCCGCGGTCGCCGCCGGCGCGGACGAGCCAGCCCTGCGCTTCTACAATTCACCGGCCGTTGCCGCGGCGAAACCGCCATTCAGCCAAGCCGTGCGCGTAGGAGACGCACTCTATCTCTCCGGCAGCATTGGTATTGTACCCGGCACGAGGCAGCTCGCTCCCGGAGGCATTGACGCCGAAGCCCGGCAGACCATGGAGAATATTGGCGCCGTGTTGAAAGCCAACGGTTTGTCGTTCGGCGATGTCTTCAAATGCACGGCGATGCTGGCCGACATGTCGAATTGGGAGGCGTTCAACAAAGTCTATGTCACCTATTTCGAACCCGGCCGCCTACCCGCCCGATCCGCTTTCGGCGCAAGCGCGCTGGCGCTTGGCGCGCAGCTGGAACTCGAGTGCTGGGCCTATGCGGGGAAACGATAATCAGGCGTGGAATTTGATCGAGGCATGCGCGCCGTCGCAAAACGGCTTGTTTTGCGATTGACCGCAACGGCACAGCGTAACCCGGTTGCGCGTCTCGTAGGCAAAGCCGTCGGCTGCGATCAGGGACACGCCGCCGCGTAGCCAAATCGGCCCGCTGCAATCCTCCTGCGGATCTTCGATCAGCCCGATCGAGACCGGCAACTCGCGTTCGACGGGCTGCCTTGTTGCCTTGTCCCAGGCCACCAGGCGTCCGGACGGGCAATCGTTGACTTGCCGGAGAAACATGGCACGGACCTGCGGATCGTCCGTCCCGGCAACTTGCGCCCACACTTTTCCATTCGGATCGCAGAAGCGCGCAAATGCACAAAGGCTTTCCACATCCGTGAGCATCAGCTCAGGCCCGTCGAAACCCGTCGCCTGATCGACATAAGGCGCACGATTCGCCGTCTCGCTGCCGTCGAAGCCGATCTTGGCGTGCGTGCCGTCGCAGAATGGCTTCTTCTTCGACTGCCCGCATCGGCATAGCGCGTATTTCTCCGCCGGCGGAAAAGTGCCGCTCTCTTTCCAGGCCTCCGAATCTCCGCCTGCGTCCGCGGCGATCGTTTGCGTCGACAACGGCACGCCGCCGCCGACGATGTAGGGGCCGTTCCGGGAAATGACGACGCGTGGCTCCGATTTTTTGTGATCCATGTTTCGCCTCCACGCGCTAGCTACTTCCCCGCGGCTTTGCGCAACGCCGCGTTGATGCGCTCCTGCCAGCCCGGGCCGTCCTCCTGAAAGAAGTCGAGCACGTCGCGGTCGATGCGCAGCGACACCATTTCCTTGGCGCCTGGCAGCGAGGGCGCTTTCGGCGGCAGCTCCGGCGGCGGCTTGGTGGTCGCCGTCTTGAACGCCTTCTCGGCTGCGGAGCGGGTATCGGGCGGTCGCCGTGTCATGGCGAAATTATAGCAGACGGTGCGCACTCCGTCATTGCGAGGAGCAAAGCGACGGCCGCGCTCCGCGCTGCTGCGGAGTCGTTAAACGTGAGCTATTTGCTACTCGCCGGCGAATTCAATCGGACCGCTCGTCATGCGGCAGCCGCATCGAACCTGACCAAGGTGTCGAATTGATTATCGCATCCGTCACACAGCCAAAAGTGCCGGATTTCCACGCCATTGAGGCACTCCGAGAATTCCGGACGTTCGGGCGCCATCAATAATTCGCCGCACCGCGGGCACGACGGCCGCCCGAAGTACCGTTCGTGAAGATAAGGCATTTTGGGCACACCGACATGGAGCGTCATGACGAATCCCTCCGTGCTTGAATTGGAACCTGTACCGGTCCCGTGTGTCATCCTCGCGATGGCCGGCTCAATAAACCGTGAAGGACGCCCATTGCATTTGTTGAACTTTTGGGCGTTCGTCGCAACATCGTGGAACAAATCCATATTGTTGCCGACCGATCGGGCGCTGCGACCAAAAACTGTGCACGGATGTAGGCGCCGTCGCGCGCGTGCGCTGCATCAATGTGGCGTCGCAGAGATCCGCTCCCGCGATTTGGAACGTTCCGCCGAAGGGGTTTGTTATCCGGGGAGGGGAGGGCAGAAAGGGCCGTGCCCTATGCTTCGCTTTCCGGGAACTTTCGACCGCGATGTTTCGGCGAAACCGAGCGATCACGAGATCGATGCCGATATCGCGGCATTATTTGCATCTCCGCCGCCGACAGTAGGCGAGTTCTTTGCTGATTCGATCGTGCGGATGAGAATAGGAACGCTCATAACGCAAGCCATGAATAAGCCAACGAGGCCGCGACGTTGACTCAAGCCTCGCCAAGCTTCGATCAGCGCGAGAGCGATCTCGCCTGCAAACGCAGAGGAGTCGCGCATGCCGAAATCCAGTCGCGTCCCCGACCCCGCGATCGAATTCTCGCCCCCGGCACCCAACAGTACGCCCGCTCTCGTATGTCACTCCTGCGGCGACACCATGAACGTCGACCGCAAGATTCCGAAGCTCGGCGTACGCCCGGAACTGCTCGTTTTCGTCTGTCGGTCCTGCAAAGAGATTTTGGCCTTGAAATTTAAGGCGCGCAGCCGGTAGGGGGATGAGCGACCCGCTTTCGCTTGCGTGGCAACGCCGTAGCGCGCAGCGCGTAAGCGAAAGCCCCTTACGCCGCCGCGTGCCGCTCCGGGTGAAAACTGATCAACGCGATCAGGCCAAACACGAGGAAAATTACGAGCAGGACGCCTTGGGCGATGAGCAACGGCGGCTCGGTGCCGGTGGGGGCGAGCGCGTGCAGGAACGGAATTTTCAGGAACGCCTGCACGATGAGGACGACGATATTCAGATAAAGCGCGAGCACGGCGCTACCCACGTAGATCCAACGCCACGCGCCGCCGAGCCGGAAGCCATAAAAAGCGAGCAGCGCCGCCGCCAGCATGAGAAGCGAGATGATGCCGAAGATGCGCGCCGGGGTAAGCCCCACCGAAGGCAGCATGAATCCGGTCACGCTCGTCAATATAGTGGTCAGGAGAAAGAGCGCGGTCCAGCCCCGTAAGCGGCGTGAACCAAACATGCCGAAGAGCACAATGAGGCCGGAGACAATCCCGATCAGGCTGATGATGACGTGAACGAGGGTGGACGTCGCGATGGACATTCCTAAAATCATCACACGCGTCCTATTGATGAATCCAAGGATGAACCCAAGCATGTTCCGATGGACTTGCCAACGCCGCCAAGTTCCGGGCGCTGGGCGTTAGCAGCGCTCCACCGCGTACCGTTGCACGCGCGCTACTCCGCCGCCTTGCTCTCGCGCTCGCAGCGATAGCGCGCCCGCTCCACGGCGGCATCGAGCACGGTGGCAATTTCCGCGGGCAGCGTGCAGTCCGGCGCGGCATCGCGCGCGGGATAGGACGCCTCGCAATAAGCTTGCGGCAATTTCAGCTTGCCGAGACAGTCGGCGCGATCGGCGGCGGTTTTGTCGGCGAGACGTTTGCACTCCGCCGCCTGCGACGCATCGCGGGTGGCGGCGCCGGTCAGGCAGGCCTGATAGGCCGCCTGCGCGGCGGCCTTGGCGGCTTGCCTCTGCGCGGCCGCGCGCTGCTCCTGCTCCTGTTGTTGCGCGAGCAAGCGTTGTTGCGCGACACGCTTTAACGCTTCCGCGCGCGCCTGCTCCAGGGCCCGCGCATTATCGGGCGCGGCAACCGGCGGCGCATAGACCGCGTAGTAATAGCCGCCGCCGGCGACGGCGAGCAACAGCAGCAGCGCCGCGGCAACGCCGAGCCTGAAACCTGCGCCGATCCTTGCCGCCAACGTCGACCCCCCTTGCGCCGGTGTTGAGGATACATCGGTGAGTTCCAGCGCAAAAGCGTGAGATCTGTAGCGGCAGAAATCGGGTGGGATTTGGCGTCGCGCCGGTCCAGGTATCCTCCATGAACGCACATGGAGGACGTCATCATGCACTTTCGCATTCGCGGCCTGCCGGCGAAAGATTTCGCGCCGCTATTCGCACTCTCCGATGAAGAGCTTGCGCAACAAGGCGCCGTGCGGCGCGTCGCGGACGGCCCGCGTCCTTGCCGCATCAGTCTCACGGACGCGCAGCCGGGCGACGAGCTTATCCTGGTCAACTATGAGCATCACCCCGTCGCGTCACCTTACCGGATGCGCTTCGCCATCTACGTGGGCCGGGGCGAGGAGACGTTTGACGCGGTCGATCAGGTGCCGGAGCAGTTGCGCAAGCGCATGCTCGCGGTGCGTTCGTTCGATGCCGAGGCCATGCTGGTCGGCTGGGAGCTCGCCGAGGGCGCAAAACTCGAGGACACGATCGCGCTTCTGTTCGCCGATCCGCGCGCGGCCTATCTGCATGTCCACTTCGCCGCGCCCGGCTGCTACGCCGCCCGGGTCGAGCGGGCGTGAGCTTGCTTTTCTCCCTCTCCCCTTGTGCCCTTGTGGGAGAGGGGTGGGCGTAAGGAACCTCGCCCCGTCACCGCGAATTGGCTATGAGTCTGCGGGCGAGGTGAGACATGACACATATCATTTACAAGGTGGTCCGGCACGAAGACGGCTGGGCCTATACGGTCAACGGCGCATTCTCCGAGAGCTTTCCGACGCACGCGCAGGCGCTCGGGGCGGCGCGCCGCGCCGCCGCCGAGCAGCGCGCGCCGGGTCAGACCGAATCCATCGAATACGAGGACGAGAAGGGCAAATGGCATAAGGAACTCGCCCTCGGCAGCGACCGGCCGGAGACCGACGTCGAGGATGACGGCTAGAGCATGATCGGGGAAATTGGGAAGCGGTTTTCCGAAAAGATCATGCTCCAGTAAAAGCTCTAGCGCTTACAATGGGCTGCGGAAATAGTGGCAGCGATAGGGACCGACGACGAAGTCGCGATAGCACTTGACGATGCCGTGCCGGGTCCTGCGCTCGGCATATTGGGCCTGCTGCAACGGCGAGGTCGCGGCAGCGGCTTCTTTCACGGCCGTCGCGCTGACCGGAACGGCCCCGGCGCTCTGACTGCAAACGAGCCCGACGCCCGCGGCCAAGCTCAAGGCAAGCAATGTCTTTTGCATGGATTCCTCCTGAATGGGATGACCCCCGCAAATACTACCGCGATACCAATCGGTTCCACAATCCCCCCGATTTAGCGGGCGTTTTCGCTGGCCGCTCAACCCACCCTACAAATTATTGCTGCGCGGCGTGCGCGCGCGGCTGGTAAAGGCTCGCCAGCAGCACGGCGAGGATGCCGGTGAGAAAAATTCCGTCGAAGGTGCCGGCGCCGCCGATCGAGGCGACCGGCGCGCCGAGGCCAGCGACCTTGTCGAGGTTGGTGAGATCGGCGCCGATCAAGGTGCCCATGCTGCCGGCGATGTAAGCGAGCGGGGCCGCGTTCTCGCGCGAGAGCAGCAACGCAACCGCCGCCGTCGCCAAAGCCGGCAGGAATACCGGCACCGCGATGCCGATCCCGGCCACCGGATTGGCGAGCCAGTGCAGGATGAGCGCCACGGCGCCGGTGGCGATCGCGCCCTGCACCCACAATTGCCGGCTGACGAGCAGATAGATCGACATCGCCGTCGGAATGACGGCACCGCCGACATTGATGGCGATCACGGTGCCCACTTGGGTCCCGACCGCCGGCACCATGTATTGCATGCCGAAAAAGTCGGCCACCCGGCCGGACTGGAGCGGCTCCTGCGGCAGCACCGCGATGGGGATATTGAAATAGCTGCCGATGAGGGAGCCGAACAGCAGCCACATGGCGGCCGCCGGGCTGACGCCGAGGCTCAGATACGCATTGCGCAGCGCGCGCAACACCAGCAGAACGACGAACAGGGCGATGAATAAACCGACGAGGATGGAGAAAAAGCCCGGCGCCAGCGGCAGGTAATGAAGTTGGCTCATGTGCATTGGCGCTTGCTCCGAATTTTGGCTAAGCACGTTAATGCGGCCGACAAGAAGTTCCTAGGGATAGGCCCGGCGCAGGAGCGGAGATTGTCCATGACGGAGGTCGCGCCGCCGCGCGAGATTCCGCTGCCGCGATGGGTGCAGGCGCTGCTCTCCTTCGTCGCCGGCTATGTCGACATCTACACCTTCCTGGCGCTGTTCGGCTTGTTCGCCGCCCAGGTGACCGGCAGCTTCGTCACCGCCGGCGCCCAGCTCGTCGTCCACGACGTCGGCATCACCGGCAAGGTGATCGCCATCCTCGCCTTCCTCATCGCGGCGGCATTGACCGCGGGATTGATCGGGCTCATTCGCGACTTCGGCCGCGACGCGCTGCCGTGGATGCTCGCATTCGAGACATTGCTGCTGGCCGTGTTCTGTGTCCTGCTGCTCGCCGGTCCGCCCATCACCGGCGCCAATGACTGGCACGGCATCCTCGCCGGCCTGTTCGGCGCCATGGCCATGGGCACGCAGAGCGTCATCGTGCGGCTCTTGATGCGCGGGGTTCCGCAGACCAACGTCATGACCGGCAACATGACCCAGCTCGGCATCGAGAGCACCGGGCTTCTGCTCGCCTGGCGGCGGCTCGCGCGCGACCCGAGCGACCGTGACGACGAGCGCGAGTTCGTTGCTGTGCGCGCGCGGCTCGCCATCGTTCTCCTGATCGCGATAGGATTTATCCTCGGCGCCACCTGCGGCGCGGTGAGCTACGCCAAAACGGGTCTGTCCGGCGCGCCGGTGGCGGCGGCGCTGGTCGGCGCGCTGACGCTGTGGTCCATTTGGCGCCGGCGGCGAACTTAAAGCAGCCCGGCGTGAGCCGGGCTATAATTTCGTAATTGTACAATCGCGTAACCGGGGGGAGACGAACGTGAAACGAAGTGACGGTCGAATTCTAACGACGCATGTCGGCAGCCTGCCGCGGCCGAATGACTTGATCGAACTTTACCGGGACGACGCGCCTGAAACCAAACTCCTGTCCCGTTTGCGATCGGCCATCGCGGAAGTGGTCCGCCAACAGGCCCAATCCGGCATCGACATCGTCAATGACGGCGAATTCAGCAAGGCCATGCGCCGGGCAACCGATTTCGGTGCGTGGTGGTCGTACGTCTACGACCGCATGGCGGGTTTCGAAGTCAAACAGGAGCAGGCCGGCAAGGGACGCGCCGCTTGGACCTTCGGCAGCAAGGAACGCAAGGAATTCGCCACATTCTACGCGGAAGACGGCGGCATGGGCAGCGCCGGCGCGGCCGGCAGCAGCAGTTCACGCATGTTCGGGCTTACTTGCACCGGCCCGATCAAATATACCGGTCACAAAATCGTTGCGCACGATATCGCGAACCTGAAGTCGGCGCTCGGCGGTGTCGGCGTCGAAGAGGCTTTCGTGACCGCGGTGTCGCCGGCGACGATGCAAATCTTGCCGAACGAGTATTACAAAAGTTCGGAGGACTATACTTGGGCGCTGGCCGAAGCCATCCGCGAAGAATACAAGGCCATCGTCGATGCCGGCTTTATTCTGCAGATCGACGATCCCGCCTTGGTCGATATCTGGGACTGGTGGTTCTCGCTCAAGGGCGACCTCGCCGGTTACCGAAAATGGGCCGAGTTTCAGGTCGAGGCGGTGAACCACGCATTGCAGGGCATCCCCGAGGATCGTGTCCGCTTCCACATCTGCTGGGGCAGCTGGCACGGCCCGCACAGCGGCGACGTCCCGCTCAAGGATGTGGTCGACCTTTTGATCAAGGTCAAGGCGCAGGCCTATTCGGTGGAGGCCGGCAACGTGCGCCACGAGCACGAGTGGAAAGTGTGGAGGGACACCAAGCTCCCCGAAGGCAAGCTGCTGATGCCCGGTGTCGTCAGTCACGCGACCAATCTGATCGAGCATCCCGAACTTGTCGCCGATCGGATTATCCGCTTTGCGCAAATTGTCGGCCGCGAAAACGTTGTTGCCGGCACGGACTGCGGTCTCGGCGGACGCGTCCACTCGCAGCTCGCGTGGGCGAAGCTCGCCATGTTGGCGGAGGGCGCCAGGCTCGCGACCAAGGAGCTCTGGCGATAATCACCTCTGTTCGTGACGTACCGATTTGAAAATGGAGCAAGTAATGGCCGAGCATCCCGAAGCGATTATTGCCGGCAAGAAACGCCCGTTTACCGGGGCGGAATTCCTTGAATCGCTGCGCGACGGGCGCGAGGTCTACATCTACGGCGAGCGGGTGAAAGACGTCACCGCTCATCCGGCGTTCCGCAATTCGGCGGCCTCGGTGGCGCTGCTCTACGACGCGCTGCACGACAAGACCCTCAAGGACACGCTCACCGCGCCGACCGATACCGGCTCGGGCGGCTATACCCACAAATTCTTCAAGGCGGCGCGCTCGCGCGAGGATGTGGTGGCGCAGCGCGACGCCATCGCCGCCTGGGCGCGCCTCAGCTATGGCTGGCTCGGGCGCAGCCCCGATTACAAGGCCGCGTTCCTCAACACACTCGGCGCCAACGCCGAGTTCTACGGCAAGTTCGCCGACAATGCCCGCGCCTGGCACAAGCGCGGCCAGGAGGCGGTGCTCTATCTCAATCACGCGCTGGTCAATCCGCCAATCGACCGCAACAAGCCGCCCGAGCAGGTCAAGGACGTCTACATCACCATCCAGAAGGAGACCGATGCCGGCATCTACGTCTCCGGCGCCAAGGTGGTGGCCACCAATTCGGCGCTGACCCAATACAATTTCCTCGGCCAGAATATGGGCCAGGAGATCACCGATCCGGCCATGGTGGTGATGTTCATCGCGCCGATGAATACGCCTGGCGTCAAGCTGATTTGCCGGCCGTCCTACGAATTCGCCGCCGCGGCCACCGGCTCGCCGTTCGATTATCCGTTGACCTCGCGCTACGACGAGAACGACGCGATTTTCGTTTTCGACAATGCGTTCATCCCCTGGGAGAACGTGATCATCCACCGCGACATCGAGCGGCTGAAGAATTTCTATCCGCAGTCGGGCTTTTTCAACGGCTTCACGCTCCAGGGCTGCACGCGGCTTTCGGTGAAGCTCGATTTCATCGCCGGCCTCCTCTACAAGGCCGCGCGCGCCACCGGCGTCGAGGCGTTCCGCGGCGTGCAGGCGCAGATCGGCGAAGTGATCGGCTGGCGCAATCTGTTCTGGTCGCTCACCGACGCGATGGCGTTTAATCCGGAGCCGTGGGTCGGCGGCGCGGTCTTGCCCAATGCGCGCGGCTCCGCCACCTACCGGCTGTTCATGACCGAGGCCTATCCGGCAGTGCGCAACATCGTCGAGAAAGTGATCGCCTCGGGGCTGATCTACCTTCCCTCGCACGCCCGCGATTTCAAGAATCCGGACATCGACAAATACCTGGCGAAATACGTGCGCGGCTCGAACGGCATCGACTACAAGGAGCGTATCAAGATAATGAAGCTGCTGTGGGACGCCATCGGCACCGAGTTCGGCGCCCGCCACGAGCTCTACGAGATGAATTATTCCGGCAGCCACGAGGTCATTCGCGTTTTCCAGCTGCAGCACGCGCAATCAAACGGCGCGCTCAAGCAAATGGAGGCGCTCGTCGAGCAATGCATGGCCGATTACGACGAGAACGGCTGGCGCCATCCGGCCTATCGCGACGGCTCGGATATTTCGGTGTTGGGGAAGGAGTAAGCGCGCATACCTGACGAACCGTCATGTCCGGCCTTCAGATCACGACCAACCCAAGACGTGGATGGCCGGGTCAAGCCGGGCCATGACGCTACCCGTGACGCGGGCTTGACCCGGCAATGCATCCTTCTGAAGATGCTCGCCAGTCGCGGCATTGCCGGTCCGTGACAAGCTATAAAGCGCCAAAAGGCGCGCCGCGCCGCCAGGGAGACCGCAAATGCCCGACGCCGTCATCGTTTCCACCGCCCGCACCCCGATCGGCAAAGCCTATCGCGGCGCGTTCAACATGACGCATGGCGCCGAGCTGGGCGGCCACGTCGTGCGCCACGCGGTGGCGCGGGCGGGCGTCGAGCCGGCCGAAGTCGAGGACGTCATCCTCGGCTGCGCGCTGCCCGAGCGCGCCACCGGCCAAAACATCGCGCGCCAGTCGGCGATCCGCGCCGGCCTGCCGGTCACCGTCGCCGGCATGACGGTGAACCGCTTTTGCAGCTCCGGCTTGCAGACGATCGCGCTGGCGGCGCAACGCATCATCTCCGGCGAGGCTACGGTGCTCGCCGCCGGCGGGCTGGAAAGCATCAGCCTCGTGCAAGACGGCAAGAGCATGCCGGTGAACGACGACTGGATCGTGGCGCACAAGCCCGACCTCTACATGCCGATGATCGACACCGCCGACAACGTCGCCGCGCGCTACAAGGTCAGCCGCGAGGCGCAGGACGAATACGCGCTGGAAAGCCAGCGCCGCACCGCGGCCGGACAGCAAGCCAGGCGCTTCGACGACGAGATCGTGGCGTTGCCGACCACCAAGAAGGTCGTGGACAAAAAGACCAATGCCGAGAGTTTGGAGCCGGTGACGCTCAAGAGCGACGAGGGCAACCGCCCCGACACCACGCTGGAGGGGCTCGCCGCGCTCAAGCCCGTGCGCGAGGGCAAGTGGATCACCGCCGGCAACGCCAGCCAGCTTTCCGACGGCGCCTCGGCTTGCGTGGTGATGGACGCAAAGCTCGCCGAGCGCCGCGGCTTAAAACCGCTCGGCACCTTCCGCGGCTTCGCCGTCGCCGGCTGCGAGCCCGACGAGATGGGCATCGGTCCGGTGTTCGCCGTGCCCAAGCTCCTTGCCAAGCAAGGGCTGCAGATCGCCGACATCGATCTGTGGGAGCTCAACGAAGCATTCGCCAGCCAAGTGCTCTATTGCCGCGACCGGCTCGGCATTCCGCAGGAGCGGCTCAATGTCGACGGCGGCGCCATCTCCATCGGCCACCCCTACGGCATGAGCGGCGCGCGCCTGACCGGCCACGCACTGATCGAGGGAAAGCGGCGAGGCGCCAAGCTGGCCGTCGTCACCATGTGCATCGGCGGCGGCATGGGCGCCGCCGGTTTATTTGAGATAAATTAGCTTCCTTCCCTCCGCTCATTCCCGCGCAAGCGGAAATCCGGCTGAGGGCGGTACGGTCTCGTTTGGAATGTTCTGGTCCCCGCTTTCGCGGGGACGAGCGGAAAACGGAAGGATCGCGTCATGGACCTTCGCTTCACGCCGGAAGAAAACGCGTTCCGCGCCGAGGTGCGCGCGTTCATGAAGGAAAAGCTGCCGCCGGCGATCCGCACCAAGATCATCGAGGGCGGCCACCTGGAAAAAGAGGACCTCGTCGCTTGGACGCGCATCCTCAACGCCAAGGGCTGGGCGGTGCCGCATTGGCCGAAGCAATGGGGCGGCACCGGCTGGGGTCCGGTCGAGCTTTATATCTTCCGCGACGAGATGCAGCAGGCGCCGGCGCCGGAGCCGCTGCCGTTTGGCGCCTACATGGTCGGGCCCGTCATCATCGCCTTTGGCAACGACGCACAGAAAAAGCGCTTTCTGCCGCGCATCGCCAATCTCGACGATTGGTGGTGCCAGGGCTTCTCCGAGCCCGGCGCCGGATCCGATCTGGCCTCGCTGAAAATGTCCGCCAAGCGCGCCGGCGACCACTACGTCGTCAACGGCCAGAAGACCTGGACGACGTTGGCGCAATTCGCCGACTGGATCTTCTGCCTGGTGCGGACCGAGCCGGCCGCCAAGAAACAGGAAGGCATTTCGTTTCTGTTGATCGACATGAAGACGCCGGGCATCACCGTGCGCCCGATCCAGACCATCGACGGCGGCCACGAGGTCAACGAAGTGTTCTTCGACGACGTCAAGGTGCCGGCCGAGAATCTAGTCGGCGAGGAGAACAAGGGCTGGAACTACGCCAAGTTCCTGCTCGGCAACGAAAGAAGCGGCATCGCCCGCGTCGGCGCCTCCAAGTCGCGCATCCGCCGGCTCAAGCAGCTCGCCGCGATCGAGCAATCCGGCGGCAAGCCGCTCCTTGCCGACGAGCGCTTCCGCGCCAAGATCGCCGCCGTCGAGGTCGAGCTCAAGGCGCTGGAGATGACGCAACTGCGCGTCGTCGCCGCCGAGCGCAGCCGCGACGGCAACAACAAGCCCGATCCCGCTTCGTCGATTCTCAAGATCAAGGGCTCGGAGATTCAGCAGATCATCACCGAGCTTTTGCTCGAAGTAGTCGGCCCCTATGCGTTGCCCGACCAGGTTGCGCACGATGAGAGCGACAGGTGGAACGAGCCGCCGGTCGGCCCGGAATGGGCCGGGCCGCTGGCCCCGCAATATTTCAACAACCGCAAGACCACGATCTATGGCGGCTCGAACGAGATCCAGAAAAACATCATCGCCAAAGCGATTCTGGGGCTGTGACATGGACTTCGCGCTGACCGACGAACAGCGGCTGCTGCAACACTCTGTCGAGCGGCTGTTCGCCGATCGCTACGCCTTCGAGGCGCGCAAGCGCTACGCCCAGGAGCCCGGCGGCTACAGCCATGATTTATGGGCGCGCTACGCCGAGCTCGGCCTCCTCGGCCTGCCGTTCGCCGAAGAGCACGGCGGCTCGGCCGGCGGGCCGGTCGAGACCATGATCGTGATGGAGCAGATCGGCCGCGCGCTGGCGCTGGAGCCTTATCTCGCCACCGTCGTGCTCGCCGGCGGACTTTTGCGGCTCGGCGGAACGGACGCGCTGCACGCCGAACTGATCCCGCAGATCGCCAGCGGCGATCTTAAGCTCGCTTTCGCCCATGCCGAGCGGCAGTCGCGCTACGATCTCGCCGATGTCGCGGCGAGCGCGCGCCGCGACGGAGCGGGCTACGTGCTCGACGGCGCCAAGAGCCTCGTTCACCACGGCGACAGCGCGAAAAAATTCATCGTCTCGGCGCGGCTGTCCGGCGGACGCAGCGACCGCGACGGTTTGGGCGTCTTTCTGGTCGATGCCGCCGCGCCCGGCGTCTCGACGCGCGGCTATGCCACGGTCGACGGCTTGCGAGCCGCCGAGGTGGCCTTAACCAATGTGCGTGTTCCTGCCGGCGACGCGATCGGCGAGCCCGGCGCCGCCTATCCGCTGATCGAGCGCGTCGCCGATGCAGCGATCGCCGCGCTCTGCGCCGAGGCCGTCGGCGCCATGGCGGCGATGCACGAAACGACCGTCGACTATATGAAGACGCGCAAGCAATTCGGCGTCACCATTGGCAGCTTCCAGGCGTTGCAGCACCGCGCCGCCGAGATGCTGGTCGCGCTCGAACAGGCGCGCAGCATGGCGATGCTGGCGACGATGATGGCCGCGGAAGACGACGCGCGCGAGCGGCGGGCCGCCATTTCGGCGGCCAAGGTACAGATCGGCCGCTCGGGCCGCATCGTCGGCCAGGCGGCGATCCAGATCCACGGCGGCATCGGCATGACCATGGAGGCCAAGGTCGGCCATTACTTCAAGCGCGTCACCACGATCGACACTTTGTTCGGCGACGCCGATTATCACCTCGGCCTCCTCGCCGCCTCCGGCGGCCTGATCGCGGCTTGAACGCAAAATTCCAATTCGTCATGCCCGGCATTATGCCGGGCATCCACGTCTTAATTGCGAGAGTCTGGAAAGACGTGGCTGGCCGGGACAAGCCCGGCCATGACGGCTACTTCCCCGTCTCCAGCTACATCTTCTCGCGCGCGTAAAACGACGCCAGCAGATTGGGTCGGTCGTCGCCGAGCAATTCCGGGTTAACCGTGTAGCCGCGCTTCCACTGCGTGTAGCCGATGAACTTGTAGGACGGCCGCAACGTGGCGAGGATTTTCCAGTCCACCGGCAGCGGATCGCGCGGGTCGACGGTCTGCATCTGGTCGCGCTGGTAGATGCCCTCGAAAGAGCCGAGCCTCCAGCCTTTGGCGGTCTTGATCACGCGCGAGACGAAGCGGCAATACTGGAAGGTGTCGAATTCGATGCCGTCGAAGGTGAGCCGGTCGAAGATGACCGCCGGCGACTCCACCAGCGCGCGGCCGTCCTTGATCTCGAGCCGCGCCGGCATGATCCAGTGCTTGGCCTGGCTGCCCGACATCATTTTCGCCCGCGAGGCTTCGGCGAAATCCTCCACCGTGCCGTCGAACCAGGTGGTGCGCACCGGCGCGTACGGCACGTAGCATCCGACCATACCGGGGAAATCGCGCTGGTCGCGGCAGAGCCGCTCGAACCGCACCAGGTCGAAGATGTCCGTGCGGTCGAGCAGGCGCTCAAGCCGCGCCTGGAGTGCGGGTTCGGTCATGGCGGCGCTTGGTCCCTTTTGCAGGCAAGCGTAACCCGGATTGAGCGGCTCGCCTACGTTCGCCGAAAAATGACGCTCAGATTATTGGCCGGCATCAGCACGGTCTCCGCCGGGGCAAAACCGTGGCGCGCGGCCAAATCCGTCACGTCGGCAAGATCGCGAATGCCCCACGCCGCGTTTTGCGCGCGCAGCCAGGTGTCGAAATCCTGGTTGCTCGGAGCGGTGTGACGGCCGTCGATCCGGTAAGGACCGTAGAGATAAAGCACGCCGCCAGCCGGCAATATGCGCCTTGCACCGGCGATGAGGCCTTCGCTGACCGCCCAAGGCGTAATGTGGATCATATTGTTGCACACCACCGCATCGGCGCGCTCGACCGGCCACCGCTCTGCCGTCGCATCGAGGCGCACCGGCGCCAGCAGATTCGGCGCCTGCGCGGCCGCGCGGTGAGCGGCGATGCTCGCTAGCGCGCCGGCGTCGGGATCGGTCGGCTGCCAGGACAACGCCGGCAGCCCCTTGGCAAAGAAGACGGCATGCTCGCCGCTGCCGCTGGCGACTTCGACCACGAGGCCTGCCGACGGCAGCACGCGCTTGAGCACCGCGAGGATCGGCTCGCGGTTGCGAGCGACGTGCGCGTGGTAGAGACGCGGATCGGATGCTGCGGACATCCTGTTTCTTTTCGGCTTTTTGCCCTTGGGGACGCGGGACGAATGCTTATGTTCACCACGATCCATTTTCACGGTAACCGATAAGCCGATCGCGCGTCCAACAATCCATCATCAATTCACAAAGCCCAAGGATCCCATTCCATGCCGTTATCAATGTCGCAGGCTTCTCTCCCGAGTTTCGAAATCAACCTCAATGCGCTCTCCGCCGTGCTCGACAAAGCCGAGGCTTACGCAACGGCTAAGAAAATCGACCCCGCCGTGCTGCTGCATTTGCGTCTGTTTCCGAACATGTTCGATCTCGCCCGTCAGATGCAGGTAGCGGCGGATCACGCCAAGAACGGCTCGGCGCGCCTCGCCGGCATCGATCCGCCGCGCTACGAAGACAACGAGACGACGATCGAGCAGCTCAAGGCGCGCATCGCCAAAACGGTCGCCTTTCTCAAGACGCTCGACCGCAAGCAGATCGATGCTTCGGCCGATCGTGAGATCACGTTTCCGATCGGCCCGACCGCTAAGGGCCACATGACCGGCGCCGATTACCTCAACCATTTCGTGCTGCCGAACTTCTATTTCCACCTCACCGCCGCTTACGCGATTCTGCGCCAGTGCGGCGTCGACATCGGCAAGCGCGATTTTCTGGGTGCGATCCCCATGAAGACGAGCTGATGAGGGTGTCCTCGCTATAGTGACGACCCTTGACATTGCCAGGACTCAGCCCAGGCCGCGCTTCACGCGAGCTTCGGTCGCCGCAACAAGAGCCGCGGCGAAGCGCCGGAAGGCGAGCGCGCTACGATCAGCGCGCTTCCGCGCCCGCGCGCATTCAGGCGGCAACGTTTGAATGTGTGGCGCGGACATTGGTTGGATGCGCCTTTCGGCGCTTCGCCTCCCCTCTTTATGAGCCGGGGCGAATCTAAAAGAGCTTTGTTGTTGTGGCGTCGTGGTTGGCAAAGCTCGGGCGCAAAGACGCGCCGCGAGGAGGATTTTCCGCGTCGTCATTGCCGGACTTGATCCGGCAATCCATCGGGAGCGGTGGCTTGCTCGCATTGACCGTATGCTGTCATGCGCCACACCTCAGCATGGACCACCGGGTCATAGGCGAGCGAAGCGACGCCGTTCTTTGAACGGCTATGCCCGGTGGTGACGAGACGAAAGAACTTGCGAGGTCGGCTCCCTCCGCCCTTCCCAGCTAAAGCGGAACGTCGAAGTAGCCGAGCGCTTCTTCCAGTTCGGTCTGCTCGTAACCGAAGTGCGAGTGCACGACGCGTTCGAGCGCGAGGAACGCAGCCTTCACCGCGGCGAAGGTTTCGCGGCCGGGCTCCGTGACCGCGTTGACGGCGGCGGCCTCCAGCGCTTGCAGAAGCCGATGGATGATCGAATGTTCCTCGCTCAGCCGGTCGACGACTTTGCGCAGTCCGTCGCTGCCGTGACGCAGCGCGGGGAACATGCTCTGGTCTTCAATGCCGTGATGCAGCGCCAGCATGTGGCACTCGCGGCCGCAGAGATTGCCGAACAGCCGATAATTGCCGGCCATCCGCATCGCGGAAATCGCGTCGGCGAGCGCGGCTGCGCTTTGTTCGCCGGCTTCGACCTGATCCATCACCCAGCGCACTTCGTTCATTTGCTCGAGGTGAAACGCGTGGATCAGCGCCAGGCGTTTGCCCTGCAACCGCTGCGCCGGCGTGATGCCTTCGATTTTGGGAGCCTTTGGGCGTGTCGCGTCGTCAAGCAGAGCGATCGCCGTGTTTAAGTCCTCGCGCGCCATCCGCCCGCTTGCCTCGACGTTCGATCCTGGTTTGATCCGGAGAAGAAGATGAGCGCCTGATATGATCGGTAGGGCAAAGATGCGCAAGGGTGCGGGGGAGGGCAAACGAGGGCATCGCATTGACCGGCAATGCCTTTCGTGCCACGCCGCCTAACCTTAAACTGAGCCGGTGACGACACCGAAAATGCCCATCGACCGCTATAACGCCGCCGAGGCGGAGGCCCGCTGGCAGAAAGTCTGGGACGAGCGCGGCATCTTCGCGACGCCCAACCCTCCTTCGCGCCAGGGCGCTACGGAAGGCAAGCCCGCCTTCCGAAGCCCGCAGGGCGAAGGAAGAAAATACTACGTGCTGGAGATGTTCCCCTATCCGTCGGGGCGCATCCATATGGGCCACGTGCGCAACTACACCATGGGCGACGTGGTGGCGCGGGCGAAGCGGGCGATGGGTTTCTCCGTGCTGCATCCGATGGGCTGGGACGCCTTCGGCATGCCGGCGGAGAACGCCGCCATCGAGCGCAAGGTCCACCCCAAAGCGTGGACCTACGAGAACATCGCGGCGATGAAGGCGCAGCTCAAATCCATGGGGCTGTCGCTCGACTGGAGCCGCGAGATCGCCACCTGCGATCCGGCCTATTACAAGCACCAGCAGAAAATGTTCCTCGATTTTCTGCGCGCCGGCCTGGTCGAGCGCAGGAAATCGAAAGTGAACTGGGACCCGGTCGACCAGACCGTGCTGGCCAACGAGCAGGTGATCGACGGCCGCGGCTGGCGCTCGGGCGCCATCGTCGAGCAGCGCGAGCTGACGCAATGGTTCTTCAAGATCACGGCGTTCGCGCAGCCGCTCCTCGACGCCCTCGACACGCTCCACCGCTGGCCGGAGAAAGTCCGGCTGATGCAGAAGAACTGGATCGGCCGCTCGGAAGGGTTGCTCATCCGCTTTGCACTCGATCGCGCGACAACGCCAGAAGGCGAAAGCGAGCTCGAAGTCTTCACCACGCGGCCGGACACTTTGTTCGGCGCGAAATTTGTTGCCGTGGCGCCGGATCATCCGCTGGCCGCCGCGGCGGCGAAGAAAAATCCGGCGCTCGCCGCATTCATCGAGGAGTGCCGGCGGCACGGCACCGCGCAGGCCGAGATCGACACCGCCGAGAAAATGGGTTTCGACACCGGCATGCGCGCCGTGCATCCGTTCGATCCGGCGTGGACGCTGCCGGTCTATGTCGCGAATTTCGTTCTCATCGAGTACGGGACCGGCGCCATCTTCGGCTGCCCGGCGCACGATCAGCGCGACCTCGATTTCGTCAACAAATACGGCCTCGGCAATACGCCCGTGGTCTGCCCGCCGGGCCAGGATCCGAAATCCTTTGTCATCACCGACACCGCCTATGACGGCAACGGCCGCATCATCAATTCGCGCTTCCTCGACGGCATGACCATCGCCGAAGCCAAGGAAGAAGTGGCGCGAAGGCTGGAAAAAGAAAGCGCCGGCAATCGCCCCGTGGCGCAACGGCAAATCAATTTCCGCCTGCGCGACTGGGGCATTTCGCGGCAGCGTTATTGGGGCTGCCCGATCCCGGTGATCCACTGCCAGGTCTGCGGCGTCGTGCCGGTGCCGGAGAAGGACTTGCCGGTGATACTTCCCGAGGATGTGACCTTCGACCGGCCCGGCAATCCGCTCGACCGCCATCCGACCTGGAAGCACGTCAAATGTCCGCGCTGCGGCAAGGAGGCAACGCGCGAGACCGACACCATGGATACGTTCGTCGACTCGTCCTGGTATTTTGTTCGCTTCACCGATCCGAAAAACGACATTGCGCCGGCTAATCCGAAAGTCGCGGACGCCTGGCTGCCGGTCGATCAATATATCGGCGGCATCGAGCACGCGATTTTGCATCTGCTCTACAGCCGCTTTTTCACCCGCGCGATGAAGACGACCGGCCACCTGGGCTTGGACGAGCCTTTCGCCGGCCTGTTCACGCAAGGCATGGTCGTGCACGAAACCTATCTCCGCGAAAACGGCGAATGGGCGGTCCCGGCGGAGGTCAAAGTCGAAGCCGACGGCGACGCGCGACGCGCGACGCTCATCGCCACCGGCGAAACGGTCGAGATCGGCCCGCTCGAGAAAATGTCGAAGTCGAGAAGGAACACGGTCGATCCCGACGACATCATCGGCAGCTACGGCGCCGACGTCGCGCGCTGGTTCATGTTGTCCGACTCGCCACCGGAGCGCGACGTCAACTGGACGGAAAAAGGCGTGCAGGGCGCCTGGCGTTTCGTGCAGCGGCTGTGGCGGCTCATTTGCGAAGCCGCCGAGGTCGCAAGCGCGGCACCGCCCGACCGGCCGCGCGCCTTCTCGCCGGCGGCGGCGGCATTGCGCAAAGCGGCGCATCAAGCGCTCGCCAAAGTCACCGATGACATCGAAAAGCTACACTTCAATGTTTGCGTGGCGCACATCTACGAATTCGCCAATACGCTCGGCGCGGCGATCGGCGACATCGGAGCGGACGACGGGGCGGACGACGGGGGCGGCCCCTCCCTCACCCCCGATATCCGGTGGGCCATGAACGAAGCGGTTAACATTCTCGTGCAATTATTCGCCCCCATGATGCCGCATCTCGCCGAGGAATGTTGGGCCGTGCTCGGCCATGACGAGCTGGTCGCGCAAGCGCCCTGGCCGCAGGTCGAGCGCGATCTCTTGATCGAGGACACGCTGACGCTGCCGGTGCAGATCAACGGCAAGAAGCGCGCCGATGTCACCGTGGCGCGCAACGCCGGGATCGCCGAAATCGAGACTGCCGTTCTGGCGCTCGATGCGGTAAAAAGGATACTCGACGGCAAGGCGCCGAAAAAGGTGATCATCGTGCCGCAACGGATCGTCAATGTGGTGGCGTGAACTTCCGCGCCGGCGCCGGCTCGCCCGGCTCGCAATGGTGCTCGCGGCCGCGGGACTGACCGCCGGCTGCTGGGAGCCGCTCTACGGCACGCGCCCGGGGGTCAACGCCGAAAGCGTGCAGGACAAGTTTGCCGCGATCGACATCCCGCCGATCGAGGCACCCAAGGGCACTCCCACCGAGCGCGTCGCCGTCGGCATGCGCAATGCCTTGCAGTTCGACCTGCATAACGGCGCCAACGCGTTCGCGCCGACCTACATGCTCAAGGTGACAGCCGCGACTACGCAATTCACCGCCGAGCTCGATCCGACCACCGGACGGGCGAACTCGCAGGTCGAGTCGGTCACGGCGAAGTACAGTCTGGTTGAGCTCGCGACCGGCAAGAGCGTCGTGACCGACAACTGCTTCGCGCAGGTCGATTACGATATTCCCGGTTCGCAGCAGCGCTTCGCCGGGCAGCGTGCGCGGCGCGACGCCGAGGACCGCGCGGTCCAGGTCGTCGCCCAAACGATCAGGAACCGGCTGGCGTCGTATTTCATCGCCGGCACCTGACATGGTCGCCGTCAAAGCCTGGGACGCTGATTCCTTCCTTGCCCGCCCCGATCCGACGCGGCCTGTCGTCCTCGTCTTCGGTCCGGACGCAGGCCTGGTCAGCGAACGCGTCAACGCTTTGGTCAAGGCGTCGGTTGACGATCCGAACGATCCATTCTCGCTGGTGCGGCTGGAAGGCGAAGAGCTCTCCGCCGAACCGGCGCGGCTCGTGGAGGAGGCGCAGACCATCCCGCTGTTCGGGGGACGGCGAGCGGTCTGGGTCAAGGCCGGGAGCCGCAACATCGCGCCGGCGGTCGAGGCGCTGCTCGGCCTTCCCGCCAGCGAGTGCCGCGTCGTGATCGAGGCCGGCGACCTGCGCCGCAACGCGCCGTTGCGCGTCGTCTGCGAGCGCGCCAAGAACGCGGCGGCGCTGCCCTGCTACCCCGATACCGAGAAGGATCTGGCGCGATTGATCGACAGCGAGCTGCTTACCGCCGGCCTCGCCGTCAAGCCCGACGCGCGCGCCGCGCTCATTCCGCTCCTCGGCGGCGACCGGGTGGCCTCGCGCAACGAATTGCGCAAGCTCGCGCTGTACGCGCTCGGCCGCGGCGAAATCGATATCGACGACGTCACCGCCGTGGTTTCCGACGCCTCGGCGCTGGCGCTTGACGAGCTTGTCGATACGGCGTTCGCTGGCCGCCCGACCGACCTCGAGGCGCAGCTTGCCAAAGTGCGCGCCGCCGGCAGCGCGGTCGGCTCGATCTTTTTCGCGGCGCAGCGCCAGCTCGCGCAATTGCACAAATGGCGGACGACGATTGAATCCGGTGCGCCGTTTTCGCTCGACGGCTTGCAGCCGCCGCTGCACTTCCGCCGCAAGAACCTCGTCGAAGCGGCGCTCAAGCAGTGGAGCGCCGCCCGGCTCGCCGCCGCCATGGCGGAGCTGGCCGACGCGGTTTTGGCTTCGCGCCGCACGTCGGCGCTAGCCGCGACCATCGCCGAGCGCGCGTTACTCTCGATCGCGGTGAAGGCGCGGCGTAGCGCGGCGTAGATAAGTTTACGTCGGATTCTCCAGACTGAAGGTCTGCGAATCGTCGTCATAGGCGAAGGCTTCGGCGTAGCGCGCCCAGGCGGTGACCGAGCGCAGGGTTTCTTCCGCGTCGTTGGCGCTCATGTGGTCTTCCAGCTCGTCGAAGAAGCGGCTCTTCGGCGCCACGTGGTTGGCGCGCTCCTGCAAGACGCGGCGGATGTGGGCGGCGAGCGGCACGTAGGTGAGAAGCTGGCGCTGGAAGATCTTCTTGCGATCGTCGGTGCCCGCTTCCACGAATTGCTTGCCGGTTTCGGTGAGCTTGATGTCGCCGCCTTCGACCTCCACGAGACGCAGCATTTGCAGCGCATCCGAGACCGGAAAGAGATCGTCCGCCTCCATATGCAGTAGTTCGGCGATAACAGGAAGGTCGGCTTTGCCGCTATAGGGCTCGGCGGCGAGGGTTTCGATGAATCCGGAAAGGAGATTGGCGGAGACGCGCGGCAGGATGGTGTCGATGCTTGTCGCCACTGTCCCGACCCGCGGTGGCGCCGCGGTGCGCGCGGTCATCGCCACATAGATTTTCTCGACCAGGTCGCGGAACTGCGGATCGAGCCGGTTGCGCGGCTGCCGCAGATCGACCGCGATCTCGCGAATGATCCGGCCCGGATTGGACGAGAACAACAGGATGCGGTCGCACATCAGCACCGCTTCCTCGATGTTGTGGGTCACCAGAACGACGCCCTTGATCGGCAGCTTGCCGTCGCCCCAAAGTTCGAGGAAATCGGTGCGCAGGGTCTCCGCCGTCAGCACGTCGAGGGCGGAGAACGGCTCGTCCATCAGGAGGATGTTCGGATGGACGACGAGCGCGCGGGCAAAGCCGACGCGCTGGCGCATGCCGCCGGATAATTCGCGCGGATAAGCGGATTCGTAGCCGTCCAGGCCAATGAGATCGATCGCCGCGAGCGCGCGCTTGCGGATTTCGGTCTCGGGAAGGCCGAGTGCCTCGAGGCCGAGCTGGACGTTTTCCAGGACCGTCAGCCAGGGAAAAAGCGCGAAGCCCTGGAATACCATGGCGATCCCGGGCGGCGGCGCGACGACCGGCTGCCCCATATAGGTGATGCTGCCCGCCGACGGCGGCGCCAGGCCGGCGATCGCGCGCAAGAGCGTCGACTTGCCGGATCCGGTGCGGCCAAGAAGCCCGACGATCTGCCCCGGATTAAGCTCAAGCTCGACTCCGTCGAGCACCAGAAGCTCGCCGCCATCGGCCTTTGGAAAGGTTTGACGCAGCGCACGGATGTCGAGAAGCGCGGTGCTCATGGGGACCTCAACCAAGCCGGAACTTGCGTTCGGCGTAAAGATAGAGCGGACGCCAGAACGTGCGATTGATCAGCACGACGAACAAACTCATCACCGCGATGCCGAGCACGATGCGATGGAAATCGCCGGCCTCGGTCTGCTTGGCAATATACGCGCCGAGTCCGTACGCTTCGAGGTGCTCATTACCCCAGGACGCGACCTCGGCAACGATGCTG
Source organism: Xanthobacteraceae bacterium (assembly GCA_050012575.1). Classification (GTDB taxonomy): domain Bacteria; phylum Pseudomonadota; class Alphaproteobacteria; order Rhizobiales; family Xanthobacteraceae; genus BOG-931. The sequence continues at coordinate 28,873 of JBEKGX010000026.1, forward strand.
GCATTCCACGATCCGCCGGAGGCGGTGATCGCACCGGTCACGTAGTAGGGAAAGACTGCCGGTAGCGCAATCCGCCGCCACCACAGCCAGCCGCGCACGCGCAGATTGGCGCCCACCGCGCGGAGCTCGGCGGGGATCGCCGCCGCCCCGGCAACGACGTTGAAGAGGATGTACCACTGCGTGCCGAGGATCATCAGCGGGCTCAGCCAGATATTCGGGTTGAGCTTGTAGGCGACGATCGCCGAGACCGCGATCGGGAACAGAAGATTCGCTGGAAAGGCGGCGAGGAACTGCGCCACCGGTTGGACCCGTTCGGCGACATGCGGGCGCGTGCCGACCCAAACGCCGATCGGCACCCAGATGACGGTCGCGAGCGCAATGAGCACGACGATCCGGCTCAAGGTCGCGAGCCCCAGGAGCAATGCGGTGGCCACGTCGGAGACGGCAATGTCCTGCGTAACGAAGCGCGCGACCTGCCATAGCGCCACCGCGGCGAGCGCGGTGACGATGGCGGCCCATTGGAAGGTGATCCAACCGTGCTGGCTGCGCGGTTCGCGTTTTACCGGCTCGGCGCTCTTGGACCGGCGCGCCAGCAGCAAGCGCCGCCACAACGACGCGAACGGCCGGGTGAGCCGGTCGACCAGCCGCGAGCGGCGCATCACGTCGAGCACCCAGGAATGCGGCGCCAGCACGCCGGACTCCTGCTCGAAGCGGAAGCGATCGGCCCACGCCACCAGCGGCCGGAACAAGAGCTGGTCGTAAATCAGAATCACGATGAGCATGGTGACGATTGCGTAGCCGACCGCCGCCAGATTGCGATGCTCGATGGCGAGCGCGATGTAGGAGCCGACGCCGGGAAGCGTGATGGTCGTATTGCCGACACTGATCGCCTCGGAGGCGACCACGAAGAACCAGCTTCCCGACATCGACATCATCATGTTCCAGATCAGCTGCGGCATCGCGAACGGCACGTCCACGCGCCAAAAGCTCATCCATGGGCTCAGCCTGAAGTTACGCGACACCTCGACCAGCTCGGTCGGCACCGTGCGCAGCGATTGGTAGAAGCTGAACGCCATGTTCCAGGCCTGGCTGGTGAAAATCGCGAAAATGGCGGCAAATTCCGCGCCCAATACTCGCCCGGGCGCGAGCGCCATGAAAAAGACGACGGTGATCGAGATGAAGCCGAGGATCGGCACCGACTGAAGGATGTCGAGGAGCGGAACGAGCAGGCGTTCGGCGCGCTTGTTCTTGGCCGCGAGCGTCGCGTAGGTGAAGGTGAAAAGTAGTGAAAGCGCCATCGCAATGAGCATGCGCAAAGTGGTGCGTGCGGCGTAATCGGGTAGGTTGGCGGGATCGAGCGACACCGGCTGGCGCTGCAATTCCGCCAAAGGCTGAAGGAGGTGCCGGCTCGCTTCGGCAAGGAATACCAAAAGCGCGAGGATCAACAGAACCGCGAGGATGTCCCAGCGGGTGAAGAAACGGCCCCAGCCGCCGACGGAAATTGGCACGTTGAGCCGCATGTCCGCGATGCCCGATCCACGTTGAAGTTGTCACACGGCAGTCAAGAAAATCGCGGCCTCGATCCCCATCAGCGGCCGCGAGCTTGACGCGATCACATAACATCAGCGTGGCGTCATTCAAACATTATTACGCTCAATATCCGCCTGGCGCGCGCGTCGCTCAACCGGCCCCGGCTTTACGGCGCGTACGGAGTATCATATTTCCCGCGGGACCACGCGCCGAGCATCAGGACACGTCGACCGGGGGAGCGAGTTCGCCTTGGTGCAAACGCTGAACGAACAGACCATCGCCCTGCCGCCCGCGCTCATGCGCGAGGTCGCTAAGGCGCAGGAGGCGTGGCATTCAAAGGAAAAGACGCGCCGCCTTTGGGGCGCGGATGCGACGTTGTGGACGGGCCGCGACGAAGGCGCTTGGCTCGGCTGGCTCGATATCGTCGACAACGAGCTGCGCGAGATCGCCTCGCTACAGGAATTTGGCCGGCAACTCCGGGCCGAAAACTTCACCGACGTGCTGCTCTTGGGGATGGGCGGATCGAGCCGCGGCCCCGAGGTGCTGGCAAAGAGCCTGGGGTCGGCACCGGGCTACCCCAAATGGCACATGCTCGATTCCACCGATCCGCAGCAGTCGCGTCGAGCACGGCATCGACGCCGCGCGCACGCTCTTTATCGTGTCGAGCAAGTCGGGAACGACGCTCGAACCAAACGTGCTGATGGACTATTTTTTGGCCAAGGCGTCGGCGACCCTCGGCACCGCGGCCGCGCGCCAGTTTGTTGCCATCACCGATCCCGGATCGCAGTTGCAAAAAACGGCCGAGGCGAAAGGCTTCCGTCGCGTCTTCCGCGGCGTCCCCAATATCGGCGGACGCTATTCCGTGCTCTCGCATTTCGGCATGGTGCCGCTTGCGGCCACGGGTCACGATCCGCGCGTCTTTCTCGAAGCGGCCGGCACGATGGCGCGGGGCTGCGGTCCCGAGATACCGCCCGCGGAAAATCACGGCGTCGCGCTCGGCCTGGCAATCGGCGTTCTTGCCGTTGCCGGGCACGACAAGCTCACCATCATCGCCTCGCCATCGATCGGCTCTTTCGGCGCATGGGCGGAGCACTTGCTGGCCGAATCGACGGGCAAAAACGGAAAGGGTGCGATTCCCATCGCCGATGAGCCGCTCGGCGAGCCTTCCGCCTACGACGCGCATCGGTTGTTCGTGTATCTGCGCGACGCCGCGCATCCGGATCCGGCGCAAGACCAATTCATTGATGCGCTGGCCCATTGGCGGACATCCCGTGGCGCGCATCGCCGTCGGTTCGCCAAAGCTTCTCGCGCAGGAATTTTTCCGCTTCGAGATCGCGGCCGCCGTGGCCGGAGTAGTGCTTGGCATCAATCCGTTCGACCAGCCCGATGTCGAGGCGAGCAAGGTCGCGACCCGCGAAATGACGCAAGCGTTCGAGAAGACCGGCGCGCTGCCGGTCGAGCCCCCGCTGTTCGAAGCGAGCGGCATTACGCTCTACACCGATGCGCACAACGCCGAGTCGCTGCGGAAGTTGGGCGCAAACGCCACGCTTGAGAGCTGGCTTAAGGCGCACTTTGCCCGGCTCAAAGGCAGCGATTATTTCGCGCTGCTCGCTTATGTCGATGCCGCCGAAGCACGGCTCCAGGCGCTGCAAGGCTTGCGCACCGCGGTGCGCGACCGCAAGCGCATCGCGACCTGCCTGCAATTCGGGCCGCGTTTCCTGCATTCGACCGGACAGGCTTACAAAGGCGGGCCCAACTCCGGCGTCTTTCTCCAGATCACGGCGCGGCCGGCGCCCGATCTCGCGATCCCGGAACGCAAGGCAAGCTTCGGCGTGATCGAAGCCGCGCAGGCGCGCGGCGACTTTCGCGTGCTGGCCGAACGCGGGCGTCGGGTGTTGCGCGCGCACATCGAACACGATGTGGATGAGGGCATTGCCGCAATCAACAAGGCGGCACGGCTGGCGCTGGCTTAACCCCGTCCCCGCCGCTACAGCGAAACGAATTGGCGAAGCCGAGCATAAAAGCCGGCCGAGGACTGCGTGGACGAGTCTGACATCGCCACCGCACGCGGCGGCGCCGCGATCAGGCGCGCGCCGAATGGAATGCGCCGAGCGGCCAGCACCGTTATCCAGCTCAGAATCAGCGTTGCACCGAAAACGATCGCTGCCTTGACCACCGCGAACAGCGTAGAGGCAAGAAGCGCATATTGCAGCCAAACCACAAAGTCAAAGTGCACGAGATAAAGGCTGTATGCATTGGCGGAAAGACTGGCGAGGACCGATGAACGTTTCGCCGCGAAACGCAAGTTCGCGGCGATGAGGAAAAAGCAGCCGCTGGCGCAGGCGATGACGAAACAAAGATCGGCGGCGACGTCGACGGCGATGGGCGCAGTGCCGTCCATGGTCAGAGACATCACGCCCATCCAGGCCAGCTGCGATACGATCGCCACCGCAAGCCACAACTTCCAGCGTCGCGCCAACGCGCCATCCGCGGCGACCAGGCCGATGTCGATGCCGCCGGTGCCGATTCCCATTCCGGCGAAGAAGTAGACGCCGTAAAGCAGCGGCCGACTCCATTGCACGGCGAGGAATCCGGAATTGGACCACGCCCAAGGCGTGAACACGAGCGCCAATGGGACATAGGCCACGGCCGAGGCGGCGACGAGTGCGGCAAAGTACAGTCCGGGACGTCGTCCCGCCGCGGCCGACCAGCGGCCCAAGGCTCTCAGCGCATTGGGGGCGATCCAGTACAATCCGGCCGCCACGAAATTGAGCGCCAGAAGCTGCCACAGGAACCATAGTTGCCCGTTGGGCAAGAACGGCAGCGCGAGATAGCGGTGCACGTAATCGGAAACGTTCGGGTCTGCGGTCGAGACTAGGTAGGCAGGATAGATGGCCAGCGGAATAAGAACGACAACACCGAACACAAAAGGAATGCCCAGCCTGGACAGGCGATCGCGCACGAAACCCCAGCTTCGCTTGCGCTCAAGGCTCGACCAAACGAACAGGCCGGAGAGCAAGAACATAAGCGACATCAGATAAACGTCTTGCCAGGCGCAAAACAGGTCGAGGCCAAACCAGCGGTGGCTGTCGACAAGCGGAGTGACGCGCCATGCGTAGGGCGGATCATCAAACCCGGAGGACCGCAACGGAAACCATTGGATGTAGGCGAGTACCGAATGGAAGGCGAGCACGATGATGATGACGACGGCGCGCAGATTGTCGAGAGCCACGCTGGAGCGCGACATGGACAGTGGACGTGACATGTCTTTCAAATCCCCGGACCAACAACGTTAAATGCCGACCAGCCGATTTTGATCCACTGGCTGGCACAATCATTGGAACCCGCCGCTTCCGATGCAAGCGGCAAAATGAGTGAGCCCATCGGAAACTGCGCTTTTTTCGGGGGCTGTGGTGTGGTCTGCGTCGTTAAATCACCGCATTGTGGAGCGAATAGTCCCGCGCCATCAATGGGGATTCGCCGACACCGGCGGTCGCGAAAGATTGGAGAAACCCTTGGTAGTGCAGTGGACAAGGCTGTTTATAGCGGGGCTCATGGTGGGACTCCTGGCGCTTTTCGCCGCCGTTCAGCCGCTTGCCGCAGCGGAACAGTCGGTGGCTGGGCTGTGGCAGAAGGTCGATGCCACGACGGGCAAGACCGTCGTCTGGTTCCTGTTCGTCGAAAATGCCGGAGTTTATGAGGGCGTTGCCGCGAAATTGTTCCCGCGGCCGAACGACGACCCGAATGACGCCTTTTGTGGGCGCTGCCGGGACGACCGCAAAGATGCGCCCACGCTCGGACTGCCGATCATTAGGGACATGAGGCGATCTGGCCTGAAATACGAGAACGGCAATATCCTCGATCCGCGGGACGGCAATATCTATAGCGCGATGATGACGCTGAGCCTCGACGGCCAGACGCTTACTGTTCGCGGCTACCTCGGTTTCGAATTTCTCGGCCGTAACGAGGTCTGGTATCGCCTGCCTGACGAGGCGATCAAAGAGCTCGACCCGATGGTGGTCGCCAAGTACCTGCCCCGCCAAGCCGCGACGACATCCGCAATGCGGCGTCCGGCAAAATCGACCAATCAGGTCCGCTGAAGTCCGCTAAAGCAAGTACGCGGCCCGCAGGGCGGACCGCGTCACCAATCACTCCGTGCCGAGACCGAATTCGCAGCCGGGCGCGGAATAATGATAGCGGGCGACGCCGTAGGAATCGCGCTCTGCGACCGGGTGGCACCGCGCGACCCACTTGCGATCGCGTGCCGTGGCTTGCGCCTTTTGCACCTCGCCGAGCGCCTCGGGTACGACACGGATATACGGATCGCCGGCGGTGGCTATCTGCGCCACGCAATTAAAGCTCTTTGCTCCGCCGACGCAGCTCAAGTCGATAACGCTGCCGGCGTGCGCCGACGTCAAGGTTACGACCGACAGGATAATCGCCGCGCCGATATGCGCGAGCGACCACGAAGCCGAAGACCGTTCGGCAGGTCGATTGGTTAACACCGCTCTCTCCCTGCGAGCGTGTGCCGATTGGATTCAATCGGGCTCCACTCTCGTTTCGACGTGGCGCATGGTTTTCGGATGCGGATTCCCGCTTCCGGAACATTGCGCCAGGCGCCGATCAAGACTGAGCAAGGCCGGGGCCAGCCAATCTGCCCTGTTTTGGCACAGGAAGATCGGCCCAAGAGGCCGCGTCGTTAACGTTTGATAGTGACCGATGAAGGCAGGCGCCGCTCTTCCCAGCCCATCTGCTCTAGCTCGGGCACGGTGTCGTCGAGCAGCGGATAACCGAGACAGAAGTAGCCGATGAACTTCCACTCCACCGGCACCTCGAGGAGCTCCGCGATCATTTTTGGATCGAGGATGGAGACCCAGCCCATCCCGATGCCGTGGGCGCGCGCCGCAAGCCAGATCGTATGCACGGCGGTCACTGCCGAATACTCGATCATCTCCGGCATCGTGTGGCGGCCGAGGCCGTGACCTTGCGCGGTCGAGCGATCCGCGAACACGGCGAGGTGCGACGGCGCCTCTTCCAAGCCGGCGAGCTTGAGCCGCGCATAGAGTCCCACCCGCTCGCTATTCTGTGCGGCGAGCGCTTGCGCGTTGCAGGTGGCGAAATTGCGCCGGATCGCGGCGCGGACGGTTTCGTCGTCCACGACGACAAAGCGCCAAGGCTGGCTTAGGCCCACCGACGGTGCGAGACACGCCAGCTCGATAAGACCGTCCAGGGCGCCCGCCGGCAACGAATCGCGCCGGAATCGCCGGACGTCCCGCCGCCAGACCAACAGGTCACGCAGCCGCGCGCGGAAAACCTCATCGAAGGTGATCGACGTCGGTGCCACTACCATGAACTCTCCGACCCTTGCGCTCGGCTGCGGTGGCGCGAACGACAGCCTTTCCGTTGTCCGGGAAAGAGGCCATGGCGCCGTTGAGCCGTCGCCACTCTGCCTCATTCGCCGGAAGACCGAAGCGCAGCCACTCCGCATGGTCCAGGAAAGTGCGCACCCAAATGCCGGCGCGCCCCAGATGATTGAACAGCGAATGCGCCGCCGGCGTTCGTACCAGCCGGAACAGGCTCGTGCCGCCGACAATATCGAGGCCGGAACCGACAAGCATCGCATCGAGCCGGCTTGCGGCTTTCTCCATACGTCTTCGCGTCCGTTCGATCCAGATCGCGTCCGCTAGCGCCTTTGCGCCGACGGCAAGCGCCGGTCCGGACACCGCCCAGGGGCCAAGCGCCGTGCGAAGTCGCGCGGCCAGCGCCGGCGCCGCGATCGCAAAGCCTAATCGCGTTCCGGCAAGTCCGAAGAATTTACCGAAGGAGCGCAACACGACGACATTGCCGCATGCTACGTCGGACGCGAGACTGGCGCCGGGTGGCCCGACATCCATGAACGCCTCATCGACCACGAGCACGCCGCCGCGACGGCGCAAATCCTTGGCAAGCGCGAGCAAAGCGGTCCGGGGAAAGACCCTGCCGTCGGGATTGTTGGGGTTCGCGACAATGACGAACCCGGCATCGCCGCATTCGCCGAGCTCGCGCGCCGGATTGACGCGGTGTCCGGCCAACGCCGCGGCACGAGCGTGCTCGGGGTAGCTCGGCGTCAGAACGGCGGCGCGCCCGGCGCGCACCAAACCGGCAACAAGCGGCAGTAGAATCTGCGTTCCCGGTGCGGGCACGACATGGGCGGCCGATTGAGCGCCGTAGGCGCGTGCGGCAGCGGCCGCCACAGCGCCAACCGCGCCAGGATCGGGCAAGCGGGCAAAAAGATCGGGCGAAAAACGCGGCAGCGGATAGGGATTGGGATTGATCCCGGTCGAAAGGTCGATGAAAGGTTCGATTGCGTCCGGGAACAGGCGCCGCGCGGCGCCAAGGTTGCCGCCGTGAGCGAGGGGTTCGTCCGCGCCGCCGGTGAGGATCATGTCTGTCGCGCTTGCACTCGTCGCCATGCTGATCGAGCTCTGTTTCGGTTACCCGGAGCGCTTATTTCGCACGATCGGTCATCCGGCGACCTGGATCGGCCGGCTGATGGTCGCGCTCGACCGCTGGCTCAATCGCGAGGCGGCCGGACCGACCGAACGGCGTGCCGCGGGCGTGGCCGCGCTCCTGATCCTGCTCGCTGCCGTAGGCGCGCTCGCTTTGATCGTGGAGCGCGAGCTGTTGCGTCTGCCGTTCGGAATTCTGGTCACGGGACTGGTTGCCAGTACTTTGCTCGCGCAACGAAGCTTGCACAAGCACGTGGCGGACGTCGCCGATGCGCTCGATAAGCGCGGCATCGCATCCGCGCGAACCGCCGTATCGCGGATCGTCGGCCGCGATAGCGAATCGCTCGATGCCGCCGGTATCGCCCGCGCGGCGATCGAAAGCCTTGCCGAGAACTTCTCCGACGCGATTGTCGCGCCGGTCCTGTGGATGGCCATTGCCGGACTCCCTGGCGCCGCACTCTACAAGGCGATCAATACGGCCGACAGTATGATCGGCCACCGCACGCCGCGCTATGCCGACTTTGGCTGGGCCGCCGCGCGGCTCGACGATCTCGTCAACCTGCCGGCATCGCGTCTTGCGGCGCTCCTTCTCGTCGCCGCGGCGGCGTTGCGCAAGGACGCCTCCGTCGACGCCGCGTGGCGCGCCGTGCGGCGAGACGCCGTGCGGCACCGCTCACCGAATGCCGGTTTTCCCGAAGCCGCCATGGCGGGAGCGCTTGGACTTTCGCTCGCCGGTCCGCGCGTCTATGACGGCGTGCGCGTCGAAGACGCCATGATGGGCAACGGACGCCGCGACGCCGATGCCGCCGACATTCGCCGCGCGCTGGCGCTGTTCCGGCGCGCGGACGCGATTCTGATCGCGCTTCTCGCCGTTGCGACGGTTCTCATCATCGCGCCAATGTGAGAAGCCGATCGAGATCGAGATGCGCCGCGAGATGCGCGGCGAAAGCGTCGAGCGTTCGTTCGAGCAGATCATCGTAGGCGATATTTGTCGCGCCGGCGGCAAAACGGGCCAACCATGCCGCGCGTTGCCGGTCGTCCCCGAACAGGCTGTGTATGTAAGTGCCGAGCACCCTGCCGTCGGCAGAAACCGCGCCTTCCGGCGTGCCATCCGCGAGATGCGCGAACGGCCGCGCGCAATCCGGCCCCGCGGTGACGCCCATATGCATCTCGTAGCCGGCAAACGGCGCGCCGTCGCTGGTCGTGCCATGAACCGCCTCGAGGCGTTTATCGTTGGCGAGCGTGGTCGCGACATCGAGGAAGCCGAGACCGTCGACCGCAGCAAGCAGGCCTTCGATCCCGCCGGGATCGGCGATCGTGCGCCCGAGCATCTGGAAGCCGCCGCAAAGGCCGAGAACCATTCCGCCGCGACGGCGGTGCGCGGCGATGTCGATGTCGAAGCCTGCGGCACGCAACGCCGCAAGATCGGCGATCGTCGCCTTCGAGCCCGGCAGCACGACTAGATCGGCGTCGCCGGGAAGCGCCGCACCCGGCCGCACGCGTACGAGCTCGACCTCAGGTTCGACATCGAGCGGATCGAGATCGTCGAAATTGGCGATATGCGGCAGAACCGGCACCGCAATGCGTACTCGCTTATGCGGCTTTGCCGGCCGGCTCTGCTCGAGCGCGAGCGCATCCTCCGCCGGCAGCAAGCGCGCATCCGCGAAGTAAGGGACCAGACCGAGCGGCTGCCACCCCGTCGCCCGCGCGATCTGTTCAATTCCCGCGGTAAACAGCGCCGCATCGCCGCGAAATTTGTTGACGATGAACCCGCGCACCAGCGCTGCATCCTCCGGCGCCAGCACGGCTCTGGTGCCGACCAGGCTGGCGATCACGCCGCCGCGGTCGATGTCGCCGATCAGCACCACCGGCACATCGGCGGCGCGGGCGAATCCCATATTGGCGATGTCGTTGTCCCGCAGATTGACTTCCGCGGCACTGCCGGCGCCTTCGACGAGGACGATATCGGCCTCGCGCCGCAGATGCGCGTAGCTGTCGAGAACGTAGGGCAGCAAATCGCGCTTGATGTGCTGATAGGCGGCGGCCTTGGCGCTGCCGTAAACGCGCCCCTGCACCACGATCTGCGCGCCGATCTCGCTTTGCGGCTTCAGCAGCACCGGATTCATATGGACGCTCGCCGGCGTGCAGGCGGCGCGCGCCTGCAAGGCCTGGGCACGGCCGATCTCGCCGCCGTCCACCGTCACCGCCGCATTGTTCGACATGTTCTGCGGCTTGAACGGGCGCACGGCCAAACCGCGTTTGGTGAACGCGCGGGCGAGCCCGGCGACGATCAACGATTTGCCGACGTCGGAGCCGGTGCCCTGGAACATGAGCGCGCGCGCCGGCATGCGCTTAGAACTCGATGCCGGGCTGCGCCTTCACGCCGGCGGCGAAGTGGTGCTTGACCAAAGTCATCTCGGTGACGAGATCGGCGGCGGCCAAAAGCTCCGGCTTGGCATTGCGGCCGGTGACGATGACGTGCAAGCCCGGCCGGCGGCTGGTTAGCGCCGCGACCACCGCTTCGAGGTCGAGATAGTCGTAACGCAGCGCGATGTTGAGCTCGTCGAGAATGACTAGCGCAAATTTCGGATCGGCGATGAGTTCGCGTGCTTTTGACCAGGCGCGCTCGGCCGCGGCGACATCGCGCGTGCGGTCCTGCGTCTCCCAGGTGAAGCCTTCGCCCATTGTGTGCCAAACGATCTGGTCGCCGAACTTCGCCAGCGCGTCGCGCTCGGCCGTGTGCCATGCGCCTTTGATGAATTGCACGACGGCGACACGGTGGCCGCGGCCGATCATGCGCAAGGCGAGGCCGAAAGCGGCCGTGGATTTTCCCTTGCCGGTGCCGGTATGCACGATCAGAAGACCCTTCTCGATCGTCTTGCCGGCGACTTCGGCGTCCTGCACGGCTTTGCGTTTGGCCATCTTGGCGCGATGACGTTCGGCTTCGGCTTCGTCGGTGGTTTGCGTCATGGCGACTTCTCCAACGTCCCTTTGACCGCGAGCGGCAACCCCGCGACCATGAGGACGACGCGGTCGGCGCGCGCGGCAATGCGCTGGTTGAGCATACCCTGCAAGTCGCGGAATTGCCGGCCGAGCGCATGATCCGGCACGATCCCGGAGCCTAGTTCGTTGGCGACCAGCACCACCGGCGCCGCGGCGGCCGCCAGCGCCTTTTCCAGGCGTTCGATTTCCTTGTCGATATCGGCGCCCGCGAGCAGAAGATTAGAGAGCCACAAAGTCATGCAATCGACCAGCACCGGCATGCTCGCGCTCGCCGCGAGCGCCGCCGCAAGATCGCGCGGCGCTTCGATCGTCCGCCAGGTCGCGCCGCGACGCGCGCGATGGGCGGCGATGCGCGCGGTCATTTCATCGTCGCCTGCTTCCGCCGTGGCGATGTAGATCCACGGCGCCGGCAGAGCGGCAATCAAGCTCTCGGCATGGCGGCTCTTGCCGGAGCGGGCGCCGCCGAGAACGAGGGTTAGCGGGATGCTCACGGCGGCCCTTTTGCGATCATGCGCGGCATGCCTGCGCGTGCCAGTGATTGCGGCCCTGCGCGGAGCTGACCCGACGGTCCAAGCCGACTATCAAGCCGACTATAGCGAAGCGATGGCACCATTGACAAAGGCGCGCCTGCGACCGCTAAGTGCCGGCATCGACGGTCTCTCGTTCAGAGAGCGAACAGGGAATGCGGTGCGGGACATGATCCCTAATCCGCAGCTGCCCCCGCAACTGTAAGCGGCTAGCCCGAACCACAGAGCCACTGGAAGCATCCGGGAAGGCGGTGACGGGCGGCGAGCCGCGAGCCAGGAGACCTGCCGTCGATGCGGTCGCAGCCGGGCGGGGTGCCTCGGCGGAGATCGGTCGGCATCGCACCCGTTGATGGCCCGCGGAGCAGCACGGGTGAGCCGCATCGATACCGAAAGCGCGAGGCGAAGCCCGGTCGCGTCCGACGCTCCGGTCGTTTACGTGTGCATCACCTGCCGTCCTGCCGGCGAGCCCGACAGCGCGCTGCGGCCGGGCGCGATCCTTGCCGCGGCCACTGCCCGCGCAGCCGCCGGCACCGAAGTCCAGGTCCGCCCGATGCGCTGTCTGGCCAATTGTTCGCGCGGCCCGAGCGCGGCCATGCGCTGCAACGGCTCGTGGACGTATGTGTTCGGCGGACTCGACGTGACCTGCGCGGGCGCGCTGATCGAAGGCGCGCGCATGCTGGCAAGCGCCGCCGACGGTATTCTTCCTTGGCGCGACCGGCCGGCGCCGCTTAAGCGCGGCCTGATCGCCCGCGTTCCTCCGCTTGGCTTTGCAGAGATCGATGAATGAACACCACGCTCGCGCGCGTCCCCTGCACCATCGTCACCGGCTTTCTCGGTGCCGGCAAAACCACGCTCATCCGCCATGTGATCGCCAACGCGCAGGGCCGCCGGCTGGCCGTGATCGTCAACGAGTTCGGCGATGTCGGCATCGACGGCGAGATCCTCAAAGGCTGCGGCAACGACGCCTGCCCCGAGGAGAACATCGTCGAGCTGGCCAACGGCTGTCTCTGCTGCACGGTGGCCGATGAGTTCGTGCCGGCGCTCGACGCCATCCTGGCCCGCGGCGGCGTCGAGCATATCGTCATCGAAACCTCGGGGCTCGCTTTGCCGAAGCCGCTGGTGCAGGCGTTCCATTGGCCAGCGATCAAAAGCCGCGTGACCGTCGACGGCGTCGTGGTCGTCGTTGACGGCGCCGCGCTCGCCGCCGGCCGCGTGGCGGGCGATCTCAACGCACTGGCGCGGCAGCGCGCCGCCGATACTTCACTCACGCACGACGACCCCATCGAAGAAGTCTTTGAGGATCAGATCGCCTGCGCCGATCTCATCGTTCTCAACAAGCGCGACCTGATCGACCCGGCCGGCATCGAAAAAGCGCGGGCGGCAATCGCCGAGGTTCTGCCGCGCAGCGTCAAGGTGATCGCCGTCGCCGACGGCAAAGTGGATCAGGCGCTCCTGCTCGGGCTCGGCGTCGGCACGGAGGATGACATTGCCAACCGCCGAACCCGCCACGACGCCGAGGAGGAGCACGACCACGACGATTTCGATTCCTTCGTCGTGAAGCTGCGCGAGGTCGCCGATCCCTCGGCGCTGGCTGCGCGTGTCGCCGCGCTGGCGGAAAACTTCGACGTGCTGCGCGTGAAAGGCTTCGCGGCGGTAGCCGACAAGCCGCTGCGCCTCCTGGTTCAGGCCGTGGGACCGCGGGTGACGCACCAATACGATCGGCCGTGGGCCGAAGCCGAAGCGCGCGAAGGCCGGCTGGTGGTGATCGGACTGAAAGGGCTTGATCGCGCGGCGGTGACGCAGGCGCTCGTCGAGTAGAAGAATCAGGCGTAACCGATGCATCTGCTGACGACGACATCGACCAATCTCGACGAGATCGTCGAAGCGGTCGACCTCGGCCAGTTGCCGGCTGACATTGTCGTGCTGTCGTTCGCGGACAGCGACCTCGCCGGCGTCGCTGCTGCCTGGGAAGCGGAGCGCGCGGCGCTGCCCAGCCTCCGCCTCGCCCATCTGCGCGACCTGCGCCATCCGCTGTCCGTCGATCTGTGGATCGACCGCGTTGCCGCCCATGCCCGGGTGATCGTGGTCCGCCTGCTCGGCGGCCTCGATTGGTGGAAGTACGGGATTGAGCGGCTCTCGGCGCTGGCGCGCGAACGCGGTATCGCGCTTGCCGTGTTGCCGGGTGAAGACCGCGACGACGCCCGACTCGCCGCGGCCTCGACATTGCCGCCGCAAGAACTCGATGCGCTGCTGCGGTTCTTCCGCGAAGGCGGCCGCGAGAACTTACGCGCGCTCTTGCGCCGGCTAGCGCGCCATGCCGGAACCAATCTTGAATTGCGTGACCCGAAACCGGTGCCGCGGCTTGCCGCCTACTTGCCCGGCGAAGGCGCGGTCGATCTCGGCCGGCTCATCGCCTCGCTTCCGTCCGGCCGACCCGTTATCGCGATCGTCTTCTACCGCGCGCTGCTGCTGGCGTCGGACACCGCGCCGATCGAGGCGTTATGCACGGCGCTCGCGGCGCGCGGCCTGGCGCCAGCTCCACTTGTCGTCACGAGCCTGAAGGATCGCGAGGCGGCAGTGTTCTTGCGCGAGGCGTTCGCTCGGCTTGATCCTGCCGTGATCGTCACCACCACCGCATTCGCTGCCGGTGGAAATATCGGCGAGCCGACGCCGCTCGACGTAGCCGATGTTCCCGTGCTTCAGGTCGTCAGCGCGACCACGAAGCGCGCCGCCTGGCGCGACAGCGTGCGCGGGCTCGGCGCCGCCGATCTGGCGATGCATGTCGTGCTGCCCGAGCTGGACGGCCGCATCCTCGCCGGCGCCGTCGCCTTCAAAGATCCGCTGCCGGCGCAGAAGGGGCTTGGCTTCACCGCGCTGGCGAGTCGGCCCGAGCCCGATCGCATCGCAATCGTCGCCGACCGCATCGCCGCTTTCGTCCGCTTGCGGTCGCTGCCGCGCGGCGAACGCCGCGTCGCCGTGCTGATGCCGGACTATCCCGGCGCGCCGGGCCGCACTGGTTATGCGGTAGGCCTCGACGTGCCGGCGAGCGTGATCGCGCTGCTCGACGATCTTGCGACCGCCGGTTATGACGTGCGCGACGCGCCGAAAACGTCGCGCGCGTTGCTCGATGCGCTTTCCAGCGATACTGACGGCGCCAACCTTGATTTGGCGCGATACCAAGATTTGCTGGCGCTTGTGCCGGCCGCGGCAATCGCGCGCCTGCGCGAAGCCTGGGGCGAACCGGCCGACGATCCAGACATCCGCGACGGCGCGTTTCATTTCCGCGCAAAAAAATTCGGCGCGCTTTTGGTCGCGCTGCCGCCCGATCGCGGACGTTTGGCAGAGCGGCGCGCCGATTATCACGATCCACTGTTGCCGCCGCGGCATGCGCTCGTCGCCTTCGGCCTGTGGCTGCAACATGAGGCGAAAGTCGACGCGCTCGTTCACATGGGCGCGCACGGCACGCTTGAATGGCTGCCCGGCAAGGCGATTGCGCTCACCGCGGAATGTTTTCCGGAAATCGTCACCGGGGCGCTCCCGGTGATCTATCCGTTCATCGTCAGCAATCCGGGGGAAGCGGCGCAGGCGAAGCGCCGCATCGCCGGCGTGACCATCGGCCATCTGCCGCCGCCGCTCGTTGCCGGCGGGCTTTCCGGCGATGCGCGCGAGCTTGAGCGCCTGGTCGACGAATATGCGCAAGCCGACGGCCTCGACCGCCGCCGGCGTGAGCGTCTGGCAAAGCTCATCGTCGAGACCGCGCAACGGACCGGCCTGGCGCGTGAAGCCGGCGTTGACGGCGCCGGTCCCCCTGACGACGCGCTGCGCCGCATCGACGCCTGGCTGTGCGACCTCAAAGACCTCGCGATCAAGGACGGCCTGCACATTTACGGACGCGTGCCGGCCGCCGGCGACGATCCGCAGTGGCAAGCCAGCGCCGGAGCGGAACGCGCGGCGCTGATCGCGGCGCTTGATGGCCGCCGGGTCGCGCCCGGACCTGCCGGCTCGCCGACCCGCGGCCGCCGCGACGTGCTGCCGACCGGCCGCAATCTCTTCACCGCCGATCCGCGCACGCTGCCGACACCGACCGCGATGGATCTCGGCCGCCTCGCCGCCGACGAAATCGTCCGCACGCATTTGCAAAGCCACGGCGAATTTCCGCATGCCGTCGTCATCGACCTTTGGGGCAGCGCGACTTTACGCACCGGAGGCGAGGAGATCGCGCAAGGTTTTGCGCTGATGGGCTGCCGGCCGATCTGGGAGCATGAAAGCGGCCGCATCACCGGCGTCGAGGTCTTGCCAGCCGCCGCGATGGGCCGCGCGCGGGTCGATGTCACCTGGCGGATTTCCGGGCTGTTTCGCGATCTCTTTCCGGCGCAGATCGCGCTCATCGACGCCGCCGTGCAGGCCGTCGCCGCCCGCGATGAAGGTGACGATGAAAATCCGCAGGCCGGCGCGTGGCGCGCGGCCGGCGGTACGCGACTTTATCGCATCTTCGGCAATGCGCCTGGCGCCTATGGGTCCGGCATCGAGGATTTGCTCGGCGGCGACGCCGACACCGCGACCGTCGGCGCGGCCTATCTGGCGGCTGCCTCGCACAGCTATGGCGGCGCCAACGGCGAAGGCAGTGCCGCATCCGGAGCGTTCGCGCAACGCGTCGCCGGTGCCGACCTCCTTGTCCATGCGAGCGACGATCCCGGCCGCGATCTCCTCGAAGGGGCGGAAGATGCAGCCTTTGTCGGCGGCTTTGCCGCGGCGGCGAAAATGCTCGGCCGCGCGGCCGATCTCGTCATGCTCGACGTGACCGACCCGCAGCGGCCGCGCGCGCGAACGCTTTCCGCGGCACTGGCGCGGATCGTGCGTGCGCGCGCCGTCAATCCGCGCTTTATCGCCGGCCAGATGCGTCACGGGCCGCGTGGCGCCGCCGAGCTTGCCGAGACCGTCGATCGTCTGGTCGCCTTTGCCGAAACGACCGACGCGGTGGCAAGCGAACTCTTCGATTTGCTGCACAACGCTTACGTCGCCGATCCGGCAGTGCGTGATTTTTTGCTGCGCGAGAATCCGGAGGCCGCGGCCGCGATCGCCAAGCGCCTCGATACGGCACGGCTTCGCGGCTTCTGGCATCCACGCCGCAATGATGTCGATGCCGGTCTCGCGGCACTGCGCGCGGAGGTGATGGCATGACCGCCCGCGCAATCCCCGGCTCGCAACGCCGGGGCGCCTGTCCCGGATTGTCGGCACCGATGCTGACCGGCGACGGATTGCTGGTGCGTCTCTTGCCCATCGGCGCCGTTCCGCTTGCGGCATTCGCTAGCCTATGCGCGGCGGCGCGGGAGCATGGCAACGGAACCGTGGAAATTACCGCACGCGGCAGCATCCAGGTTCGCGGATTGAACGCCGCATCCGCTCCGCGCTTCGCAGATGCCGTTGCCGCGCTCAATATCGCGGCGGCAGACGGTATTGCCGTTCTGACCAACGCGCTTTCCGGGCTCGACACGGAGGAAATCTTCGACGCCGACGAGTTTGCGGCGGACTTGCGCCGCGCCCTCACGCGAAGATCGCTGGCCGCCAGCCTCGCGCCCAAAATCTCGGTTGCCATCGACGGCGGCGGCGCGCTCAACCTCGACGGGCTTGCCGCCGACGTGCGATTGCACGCTGAGCGGTCCAACGGAGCCGTCGCGCTTCGCATTTGCGTTGGCGGGGACGCCGCGAGCGCGCCTCAACTCGGAGCCATCGCTCCCGCCGATGGCGTTGAGGCTGTCAACCGTCTGCTCGACGTCGTGGCGCAACGGGGCTGCGAGGTGCGTGCTCGCGACATTGTCGCGGCCGAAGGCATCGCGGCGTTCCGTTCCGCTATCGCTGATCTGCTTATCGCCGACACACAACCGCCAAGCGCGCGCAAATCTTGCAAAGCGATCGGCCTGCATTGGTTGCGCGACGGGTCGCTCGCTTGCGGCATGGGTCTGCCCTTCGGCCATGCCGACGCGACAATGCTCGAACGATTGGCCGAGGCCGCAGGAGAAGCCGGCGCCATTGGCATACGCGCCGTAGCGGGCCGGGTGCTCATGATCATCGGCCTCACGCACGCGAGCGCGGCCGCGTTCGCCGCCGCGGCCGAGCGCCTCGGCTTTATCGTCCATGCCGACGACCCGCGCCGGCAGGTGGTGGCGTGCGCCGGAGCGCCGATTTGCGCGTCCGCGCACATGGCCGCGCGCGCCATTGCCCCTTTGATCGCCGAAAGTATGGCGCCGCTGGTCGACGAAACGCTCACGATTCACATTTCCGGCTGCGCCAAGGGTTGTGCACATCCGGGTCCCACGGCGCTCACCGCCGTCGGCACTCCCGGCGGATGCGCACTCGTCGCCAACGGCTCGGCACGCGATTCGCCGTTTGCCGTTATTGCGACCGACGAACTTGCCGCCGCAATCGCGCGCTACGCCCGCGAAACTACGCACGAGGACAATCATGTCTGAGCGTGCAGCTTATCTGCGTGACGGCACGGCGATCTATGAGCGCTCGTTCGCCATCATCCGCAACGAGGCCGATCTGTCGCGCTTCT
>JBEKGX010000027.1:0-45200 GCA_050012575.1 Xanthobacteraceae bacterium
CCAGTAAACGCCGCTTTCGATCGGGGGTGTTGGCGCCGTCGACCCCGTACCTCCACGGCGGCCGCATCGTCGTTCGCTCCGATCGCCCGAGCTCCATCGTCGCCCCGAACCGGAATATCACTAAAGTGGAGATCGGCGACGTCGGTCAGCAGCCGCCGCGCCGGCCCGAGCAGGTCGAGCAGCATCGCGCCGCCCAAGCCTTAATGCGCCGCGCCGGATTCCTCGGCCACCACCCGCCAAGGGATAAAGAACACCATCGCGCCAGCCCGAAATCTCGGAGAGAGAGCACGCCGCAGACCTGCCCTCACCGAATTGTTGAAACCGGATGGCTGTCGCGCGCCACCCCGTAGCTCGCATCGCGCCGCCGGCGCCCGCCATCATCAGCGCCTCGCGCGCGCGAGGGGGCAGCGATAGTGGTTAAATCTGTCCCCCCTCACCGAATTGTTGAAACCGGATGGCTGTCGCGCGCCACCCCGTAGCTCGCATCGCGCCGCCGGCGCCCGCCATCATCAGCGCCTCGCGCGCGCGAGGGGGCAGCGATAGTGGTTAAATCTGAGCTACAGCACTGGGGATGATTGATTTCAGGGACATCTATATTCCTTTTATTAACCTAGAAAACTCGCCTTCTGGTTGAACACGATTGAAAATTTCGCCTATACAAACTAAATTTCGTATTAGCGAGACTCCATTAAGTCGGTCAGAATCGAATAATGTGTCAACCGTCCTGAAGATATATACGACATTCCTCAGATGACGGGCCCAGGTCCTTAGAACCGCTAGCAGAGCGGTTTACCGCTTCGATGCAGCATGTGATTTCGGTTCGGGGCGAACGATGGAGCTCGGGCCTTTGGAGCGATCGATCATACGGCCGCCGGGCGAACGCAGCGCGGTTCAGCGAGGTAGGGGGTCATCGCCAACGCGCGGCATCGAAAGATCACTCGCGTTCCTCCTCGGCTGGCCTAGCGCCGACGATTTCGTGCCGTAAGCTGAGAACCGTGGACAATGAATGTTTCGTCGGCGAGACCATTCGACGCCCAGCCGCATCAGTTTTCCGCCATCAAGCCGCGGAAGCGGCAGTAAATTAAGAAGCCCGACGGAGAGACCGTACAGTCCGAAGATCAACGCCATTGCAGAATCGGGATTGCTTACACTTGGCCACGCCAACGCGCCCGTAAAATAAAACTCGCCCAAAACAAACATTACCGGCGCCAGCAGGAGATTTGCAGCCGGTCCCGCGGCGTAAATAAGGGCTCTTTGAGCATTGAGCGGTACGATAACGATTGAGGCTTCCCATCGATTGCTTTTGCAGCGATCTGTCGCTATTTCGTCGGCCTTTATATAGCTCCTGGCCGGGATCAGCCTGAGTGACCAACGGGTCCCCAGCCGGTCCGTGATCCCCAAGAGTTCGGGCCCAATTCCGACCGACAAGGCCAGAACACGGACACCAAAATAGCGAGCAGTCAGGAGATGGCCGAGCTCGTGAACAAGAAGGGTGCTCCATAGCAAGGCGGCCCAAAGCATAAACAATTCTAAATTGTACATCGGCTGCCTTTCGACATTGACCCTCCCGGTGAGATCGGGTTTTAGTGAAGCAATTCGACAGTCCCCACAGGCCAATGGCTGCGGAGCTCAGGCTTTCAGTTGGACGACGGTAAAGCTCATTGTGTAACTTGATCCGATGATCGGGGACATCAGAGTTCCGAATACCAGCAGCGAATAGACATAACTGACCGAAACGATCACTCCGGTCTGCCCGTTCGTCAAAGCTGTGGTCGCTGCCGTTTGCTCCGCGCCAGTAGGAGACTGCCCGGTCGGATAGGCATAGACGACGTTGACATTGCTTCCGGCTACCGTGACCTCAAACATCCGCAGGCCAATATTGTTGGTGATGAGCTGCGGCGCGATGTTGGCGAGCGCTGCCGACGGCGTGTAGGTCCCAAGTTCCGTCAGACACGTTCCGAAGGGTGAATCGGAACAATCCGCCCAAACGAAAGCGTATTGGGTCGCGAGACGATTGGCTGCGTTGTAGGTCTGGAATGCTCGGCCCAGTTCGAAGCCTCCGCCCATCATTCCGATCAAAACCGGAACGACGATCGCAAATTCGACCGCCGCGGTAGCGGCTTGCCCTCGCAAGAACCTGGCGATGAGGGCGAACATTTTCACGAGCCCTGCCGACGCACCAACGCCGCAGAGGTGACCGTGTTGATGGAGCCAAACCCGGGCGCGAAGGAGATGACCTGACCGCTCGCCCGCAACACAAGCACGCTTGTGGTGCTGCCATAGTCGGTGAACCCGTCCTTAATGGCGACCGACCCGGCGTCCAGGTCGGCGAGTGTGCGGACTTCGACAGCCAGGGTTGAATTGTTCGAGATCAGCCCTCCGGCGGCAGTGACCACCCCGGACTTTATTGTCGAGGCGCTCGGCAACGTCCCGGCAACCAAATCCTCACGGACGATCTCGGCTTCGGAAATCAGACCGTTATCAAGCGCGACTTGCGTCATCGCGTAAATGCCCAATTGCAGCAGCCACATGATTAAGAAGAAAAACGGCGCAGCCACGATGGCGAACTCGACGGCGGAGACGCCGCGCTGATCGCGCGCAAACGGATGCGTTCGCAAAGGCCGGTACAACCGTTGCGCTAATCTAATCATGGTGCCGGCGGCGCAAGCGGATCGGCGGTGATGTAAAATCCGCTGTAGCTCACTTGCGATGACGGTTGCGGCGAAGGAACCGGTATCGTCACCGCACTGCTCGCATAGGTGCTGTAGTAAGGACTCGTAAGCGCGGTGATCTTCACGTCGTCGATCTGGCCGCCAAACGCGTCCGAGGTACCGAGAGCTGAAAGCGTCAACCAGTAATAAGCGGGCTTCTGGATAAAGACGTAGGCCGTGCGATACTGTGCACTGGCTGCGTAACCACAAATATCGAGCAGCGGGTTGACCTGCGCCGAATTGTAGCTCGTCAGACTAATCCCATTTGGCGCCACAGTCGGCGTCGTCGAGGTAGTGCCATTCGGATTGGTGTAGCTTGTGGTCGAGCCAAGCGCATTACCCGTGTTCGGCGTGCTCGCCATCTGGGCATGCGACATGAAGACGCCGACCGTATTCGTGTCATCAACGATGGTCCCGCTGTGGTTGACACCCGAGACCCTGTCTTTGCCGGTACCGCTATTTGCAGACAGCGTAGCGATGTTGGCCGCGGAGGGTGTCGATCCGCAGTAAACCCCGTTAAGCGTCGAGAACGTGACTTCCGACACGTAGTCGTACTGGACCTGATAGTAGCCGGGATCCAGCAGAATGGGCCTACCGATCAGGCTATTGGCGTTCCAGCCCAGTTCCACGCATTGGCTGCCCTGCGGACACCCGGAAGTCCAGTAAGGGATCTGGTTGGTGGGGGCATTCGCCCAGCCGTCACCCAACTCGTTCCAGACGGAAGAAGCGCCATAACTGTTGTTCATATTGCCATTGGTGTTGTACGGCGAGCCGGAATAAACCGGACTTTCAAACGTATCTTCGAATAGAGCCTCGCTGCTGGTAAACGGAAAATTGTCCTGCAGTGATCCCGGGCAGGTCGCGATGCAAAGCATGATATTGTCGAGCTGGCCCCCATAACTGTTGTTGGTTCCGTCGGCCGCAAAGCTCAGCCAATAATATCCGGCGGTCGTTACATAAATGCGGACGCTGCGTTGGATCCAGTTGTAGGAATAGACGCACGAATCGATCAGGTTCGAGCCGGCAAGGCTCATACTCCCGTCGTTGATCAGATGCGTAGGCGCCGAGTTATTGTTGTCAGCATCGAGAAATACGTCGATCTGATTGTTTTTCGCGTTCGCCGCCACTGTGCCGGAATCCAAGCCGCTGTTAGTGTACGTATCGTTAGCCCAGGACTCGTCGCTTAACTGCGATCCACAGATGTACTCAGGGTCGTAGTCGGGATAATCGATGCGACCCCTAAAATTGTAGCGAAGCTCATATTCGCCGACATTCAGATATTGCTTCGTTGATATCGACGAATCTCCCGCAGTGCCCGAACCATTGTCGCAATCAAGTTCGGCCGAGTAATTTCCCTGCGGCACTGTCGCGTTGTTAGTGCCGGCGCGGTCTGTCTCCACGCAATATCCCATGATGACCCATTTTACGCCATTTGACCCGGTATAGATGTTGCTCGTGTTAAACGTCGTGACCTTCGGAATCGTGACAACGCCTTTCGAGTACCCAATTACAGTTCCATTGGGGAGATACCAAGTTACTGTAGGCGCCGTGGAGGTCTCAAACCCCTCCTGCATGACGTAGGGTGAATTGTTGCTGGTGACTTCCGCGACCGTCGTGAAGCAATTCGCTGTCGCCTTCAGCGGAATCGTATTGATGTTTGCGATTTGCATGAAAGCGGTCGGCATGGTCGCGGTCAGCGTGACCTGCGACGTGCCCCCCGGGGTGTAGGTGAATGGCGCACTGGTGGTTTGCGTGACGGCAAGCTTTTGACTGGTCAAACTGGTTTTGATGTACGAAGTAACGGCCGCAATATAGTCGTTCTGTTGCAATGTCCCCGCGTTGCTCGCGGCCGCCGGCGCGACGATAGTCGGCCGGGTGGCAAACTGACAGGCCAGCATGGCGACTTCGACCAGTTTTTGTCGGGTCTGATAGGCGCGTGCCAGATCGAGCCCCGCTCCTAGTGCGACAAAAATCATGACCAACGTTATTCCAAAGACAATGGCCACATTGCCGCGCTCATCGGCGCTGAAGTTCGAAAGCCATCCGACCGGCTTCACAACAAATTGGGGGCGCGGCTCTTGTTGCGCCTCAATTTCGTTGCGCGACCGGACGCTCGGCATGTCAAAGGACAACGAGCGCCAAGCCATCGCGTGCGAGTGTTCCGAATTTTCCGCGAGCCTCCAATTCTGAAAATTCCGTCTGCGAAACCGCTCGAGACCGAGTTGCATCAGCTTTCCGCCATCGAGCGGCGGAAGCGGCAGCAAGTTCAGAAGCCCTATGGAGAGACTGTAGAGCCCGAAGGTCAATGCCACTGCTGAACCGAGCTCGGTTTGCTTCGGCCAGGCTAACGCACCTTTAAACAAGAGCTGAGCGAACGCGTAAATTAGCGGCGCCAACACAACGTTGGCCGCCGCGCCCGCCCCGTAAATGGCGGCTTTCTGCAAAATCGAACAAGACGCTAGCGACTCTAAATCAAGTGCGGCCCGCGCGACGCCAACGCCACCCGGTGACGCTTCTTTGTTGATCGTTTCTGTGAAGCTCACGATCGGGATCGCTGAAAGCGACCAACAAGTCCCGTACCGGTCGAAAAAATGAAATATCCTGGGTCCCATTCCAATCGAAATGATCGGAACGCGGACGCCGAAATACCGGGCAACCAGGAGGCGGCCGACCTCATGGGCGAAAACCGTCACCCATACCAGGACTGCAAGGAATGCCCACAATACCCAAATCGACATCGGCTGCCTCTCGCCGCGTAAAATTCTAATTAGATACTAAGGCGATTTTGGTAAACGGATTGTTGTGATTTTCGCATTTGCGAAATTTATTTTGTATTGGCGGAAGACAGCGATGTGAGGTTTTGGCCAGCGAAATGGCGCTGAATGCTGAGGACAGCTAGTTGATTGGCGAGGCGCTGGCGAGCAGGCTATCAATTACCTGCCAAAAACAGCCCTCGTTATTTCGTCCACTTGCTGATTAATCAGAAAAAGCTCGCGGTTAGCAACGCGATGTCCGCGTCACGTCCGCTTTTCCTGATAACGGACATTCGCCGAAAGCGGCAGGCATTTTCCTCTTTGCAATTTTGTGAAGCGGCATCTAGCCGGCCGATCGCGGCGGTTCATGGGGAAACTCGTGTAACCGGTCCTTTTCGGCCCAATACCGGTCATCGAACCTGTCGCACACAGCCCTGACCGAGTTTCGTATCTCGCGTCGCTCTTGCGTGTTCGCCAACGCTTCGAACAGTTTCACCCCTAGACTCCGTCGTCGGCTAATCGGCGTAATTTCACACGCGGCAGGCGCGGGAAAGGCGGTTGGTTTTTGCTGGCGCCACCCCAGCGGGCCCGGGTCGCATTCCATCTTGGCGTGGCTCGCGACGAAAAACCACGCCGCTCTCTACTGCCCGATACTAATGCGAAATCGTATTCGCTATCTCGAAACACTAGTGCCTGAGATGTTGATGCGTCAAGCGTGTTGCCCTGACGCCTGCACGAGAGCCTAAAACCGCGTTTGCAATGGTTGGGTCAAAGAAGATATTCTGCGGTGGAGTATTTCACACCGAGACTCTGGTGCTATGTCGAAGATTGTCGATCGGACGCTGGACTTTATTGAGCTTTTTGCCAAGGAGAGGCGCCCCCTGTCGCTTTCGGAAATAGCTAACCTTTTAGATGTTCCAATTTCCAGTTGTTATGACGTCGTTCAGGCCCTGCAATCGCGTGGCTACTTGTATGAGATCGCACCACGGGCCGGATATTATCCAACGTTGCGATTGTTTGCGCTCGGCAAAGAAATTGGAGATAACGATCCTGTCTTGATGCGCTGCGAAATCTTGCTCCGCTCGTTGCGCGATGCGCTGGACGAGTCCGTTTTGCTGTCAAAAGTCAGTGGACTGAATGCAACGTACCTTCAGGTGTTTGATCCAACCCATCCGCTCCGCATTCAGGTCAGAGTGGGCGATAACATTCGCAGCATTTATGCAACGTCGGCGGGCAAAGCGTTGTTGGGTTGTTTGAACGACCGGGCACTGTCGGCCTTTCTCAAATCGACAAAACTTGCACCGCTGACGAAACGAACGATCAAGACCGCGGCGGCGCTGCGCAAGGATATCGAACTCGGCCGAAAGAGAGGCTGGTATCTCAATCGCGAAGAGAGCCTCAACGGAGTGACCACGATGTCGGTCATGTTCAGCTGGAACGCGTCGATCTATATCGTGACGGTTGCTGGCCCGTCGTCACGCTTGGAACAGAAGCTAGATACTGCCGCAACCCTTCTCACCGATGGTTGCCGGCGCCTGGAAATGCAGCCGACTGCTGGCGGCGCGTCAGTTTAAAATTTAAGGTTTGAACGGGCGATGGAGGGAGATTTGCATGCGGTTAAATCTGGCAGGAGGACCCTAATACTGGCGAAGGATCTGCAGAGTTGGCTGGGAAAACTGCCGGCAAAATCTTAGTAAAATATAATCTGCTCGCGCTTTTGTTGCTGTCGTGCAGTCACCGCATTTCGCCTGACATTCGCGGGCCAAGATTTTCCGTTCGATGTTACCCCGGGCGTTACCCCGAAACGATTCTTGCGCCAAACGATCGTTTGAAAAATAGTCGTAAGTATTTGATTTAACATGGCGACCCCGGCTGGATTCGAACCAGCGACCTTCAGCTTAGAAGGCTGTTGCTCTATCCCCTGAGCTACGGGGCCGTTTGGCGCCAAGCTTATATAACTCAGACAGTAAAACGCCTAGTAAATCGGCCCCTCGCGCCTTCGGCCACGACCTCGACAAGATCGTTGCCTCAGACTGGCTGGCGGGTGAAATTGCGCACCCGCGGAGGGAGTTACCGATGTTGTCGCTCATTCGCGCCGGCGTTGCCGCCGCGCTGTTGCTCATTGCGCCATTAGCCATCGCGCCATCCGCCGCGAATGCCGCCGAAAAGGCTTTCCAGAACCGCGATCTGTCCGATGCCGCGATCGCGCTGGAAGCGCAGATCAAGTCGGACGCCG
Source organism: Xanthobacteraceae bacterium (assembly GCA_050012575.1). GTDB lineage: Bacteria > Pseudomonadota > Alphaproteobacteria > Rhizobiales > Xanthobacteraceae > BOG-931. Next base: position 7,701 of record JBEKGX010000027.1, read on the forward strand.
GAACGCCAGCAAAGCCGCTCGTGCAAATCCGCAAGGACGCCGACACAGCCTTCACCAAGAACGATTTCCGCGCCGGCATGGCGCTGCTTGGCCAAATCGTTGCGGCGGCACCGAACGATTCTGCGACGTGGCTCCGGCTTTCGCGGACCATCATGCAAATCCGCCCGGCCGACGACAAAGAGAAGAAGCTCCTGCTCGAACGAGCCTCAACCGCCGCCTACATCGCCTATCAGCGCAGCACGACCCGGCCCGAGGAAGCCGACAGCCTCGCTTTTCTCGGCAACCTGCTCAGTCAACGCGAAGAGTGGCGGCCGGCGCTCGATGCGCTGCGGCTCGCGCTCGAACTGCGCGAGGTCGCCGACGTCCGCGGCCAATACGAGCGGCTGCGCGAGCAACACGGCTTCCGCGTGCTCGATTACTCGGTCGACGCCGACACCGCCTCGCCGCGCGCCTGTTTCCAGTTTTCCGAAAACCTGCCGTTGCGCAACGACTTCTCGCCCTTCGTCGTTCTTGCAGGCACCGACAAGCCGGCCTTGTCCGCGGCCGAGAAGCAGCTTTGCGTGGAAGGGTTACAGCACGGCGAGACTTACGCGGTCACTTTGCGCGCCGGATTGCCGTCAACCGTGCACGAGACTTTATCGAAGTCGGCGGATTTTTCGATCTACGTGCGCGACCGCAAACCCCTGGTGCACTTCTCGACGAGCGCTTACGTGCTGCCGCGCGTCGGCCAGCGCGGCATTCCGCTGATCAGCACCAACACGCGCGCCATCGCTGTCGAGATTTACCGCCTCGGCGACCGCAGCGTGCTCGACGCCATCGGCAGTGAGAACTTTGGCCGCGGCGACTTCCAGCGCGGCCTCAGCCGCTACGACGTCGAGCAACTGCGCGAGTCGCGCGGGGCATCGGTGTGGAAGGGCGAGCTTGCGGTGGATGCAGCGCCGCTCAACGCCGACGTCACCACCGCATTCCCGGTCGATCAGGCGGTCGGCGATCTTAAGCCCGGCGTCTACGTCATGGTGGCACAGCCGCAGGAACTAAAGAACCTCGACAACAATTACGATTCGCTGGCGACGCAATGGTTCATCGTTTCCGATCTCGGGCTGACCGCATTCTCCGGCAATGACGGCATCCATGTCTTCGCCAATTCGCTGGCGACGACGGATGCGAAGAACGCCATCGAGCTGCGGCTCATATCCCGCGGCAACGAGGTACTGGCGACGCGCCGCACCGATGCAAGCGGCCATGCGCAGTTTGAAGCGGGTCTCGCCGGCGGCGAGGGCGGTTCCGCCCCCGCCATGCTTGCCGCGAGCGACGGTCAGGGCGATTACGCGTTCCTCAGCCTCAAGGGGCCGGCCTTCGATCTCACCGATCGCGGCGTCGGCGGCCGGCCGGCGCCGAACGGGCTCGATGCATTCGTCTATTCCGAGCGCGGCGTCTATCGCTCCGGCGAGACCGCGTATCTCACCGCGCTCCTGCGCGATACCCGCGGCGCGGCCGCGCTCGCGGTGCCGCTGACCTTTGTTGTCGAGCGGCCGGACGGCATCGAGTTCCGCCGCGTATCGATCGCCGATCAGGGATTGGGCGGCCACGGACTCGCCTTGCCGCTTCCGGCCTCGGCGCCGACCGGTACCTGGCACGTGCGCGCCTTCACCGATCCGAAACGGCCGCCGGTCGGCGAGACGAGTTTCCTGGTCGAAGATTACGTGCCCGACCGGATCGAGTTCGATCTGAGCTCGCCGAGCGGCCACATCTCGCAAAAAGTCCCGGCCAAGGTCGACGTCGCCGGCCGCTTCCTCTATGGCGCGCCGGCGGCGAACCTCGATCTCGAAGGCGAAGTGACCATTGCGGCGGCGAAGGAGCGGACCGGCTTTGCCGGTTACCATTTCGGCTTCGCCGACGAGGAGATCGAAGCCGTCGCGCAGCCGCTCGAAGACCTGCCGGCAACCGATGCCGCCGGCAAAGCGAGCTTTACCGTCGCTCTCGACAAGCTGCCGTCGAGCACGCATCCGCTCGAGGCGCAGATCGCCGTGCGCATGGCGGAGCTCGGCGGCCGCGCCGTCGAGCACAAGATCACGGTGCCGGTGACGGCGGGCGGCAACATGATCGGGGTCAAGCCGCAATTCTCCGGCCGCTCGCTGGCCGACGGCGCCAGCGCCGGCTTCGATGTCGTCACCGTCGCTCCCGACGGCGCCTCGATCGCGCAGAGTGGGCTGCACTACGAGCTGTTGCGCATCGATACGCACTATCAGTTCTACAAGCGCGGCGGCAGCTGGAACTTTGAGCCGGTCAAGACTACCAAGCGCATCGCCGACGGAACGATCGATACCACACTCGACAAAGCGGCGCGTATTTCGCTGCCGGTGAATTTCGGCCGCTATCGGCTCGAAGTCTCCACCGCCGATCCGAACGGCCCGGTCACGTCGGTTGCGTTCGACGCCGGTTTTTATGTCGAGGCGAACGCCGATACCCCCGACATGCTCGAAGTCGCGCTCGACAAAGGCGAATACGCGCCCGGCGACACCATGACGGCGGCGGTGACCGCGCGCAGCGCCGGAAAACTCACACTTAATGTCATCGGCGATCGGCTGCTGGCGAGTCAAACGACGGACGTGCAGCCAGGCGCGGCGCAGGTGAAGCTGCCGGTTGGCGCCGATTGGGGCACCGGCGCCTACCTGATCGCAACACTCCGCCGGCCGCTCGATGCGCCGGCGCAGCGCATGCCGGGCCGCGCCATCGGCGTGCAATGGTTCTCCATGGATCGCGCGGCGAAAACGCTCGGCGTCGAACTCAAGCCGCCGGCTTTGTTGCGGCCGAATTTGTCCTTGCATATTCCGGTGAAGGTTTCCGGGCTCTCCGCCGGCGAAGACGCGCGCATCGTGGTCGCCGCGGTCGATGTCGGCATTCTCAACCTGACGAATTACAAGCCGCCGTCGCCCGACGACTATTATCTCGGGCAAAAGGCGCTCTCGGCGCAGATCCGCGATCTCTACGGCGAACTGATCGACGGCATGCAGGGCGCGCGCGGGCAAATTCGCAGCGGCGGCGATGAGGGCGCGGCGCTGCAAGGAAGCCCGCCTACCGGACCGCCGGTGGCGCTCTATTCCGGCCTGGTGACGGTCGGCACCGACGGCAACGCCGAAATCGCCTTCGACGTCGGCGACTTTGCCGGCACGCTCCGCGTCATGGCGGTGGCGTGGAGCAAAGATAAAATCGGCCACGCCACGTCCGACGTCATCGTGCGCGATCCCGTCGTGCTCACGGCGACGCTGCCGCGTTTCCTCCTGCCCGGCGACCGTTCGAGCCTTCATCTCGACCTCGACAATGTCGAGGGGCAGGCCGGCGATTATACGATTGCGGTGACCGGCGCCGACACGCTCGCCGCGAGCGCAATGCAAAAGCTGACGCTGCGCGCCAAGGAACGCGGCGCCGTCGCTGTTCCGCTCACCGCCAACGCCGCAGGCAACGGCACCGTGCGGGTGAGTGTGAGCGGACCGTCGGGCTTTGCGCTGGAACGAAGCTTCGTACTCACCGTGCGGGCGCCGGCGCAAATCCTGGCGCGGCGTACGCTCAAGCCGATTGCCAAGGGCGAAAGCCTGACGCTGTCGAGCGATCTTTTTGCCGACCTCGTTGCCGGCACCGGCGCGGTCTCGATTTCGGTCGGCTCCTCGGCCGCTTTCGATGCCGCGGGCTTGCTCGCCGCGCTCGATCGCTATCCCTATCGCTGCTCGGAGCAGATAACGAGCCGGGCGCTGCCGCTCCTTTATGTGAGCGATCTTGCCAAAGGCGCGCCTTTGGCGGCCGATCCGACGACCGACCAGCGCATCCGCGACGCCATCGAGGCGCTGCTCACGCGACAGGACGGCAACGGCTCGTTCGGCTTGTGGAGCGTCGGCGGCGACGACACCTGGCTCGATTCCTACGTCACCGACTTCTTGACGCGCGCGCGTGAACGCAAGATCGCGGTGCCCGACGCGGCGTTCAAGCTGGCACTCGACCGGCTGCGCAACGTCGCCGCCAACACGACCGATGTGGACAAAAACGGCGGTACCGATCTCGCTTACGCGCTCTACGTCTTGGCCCGCAATGGCGCGGCGCCGATCGGCGATCTGCGCTATCTCGCCGATGCCAAGCTCGGCGCCTTGTCGACGCCGATCGCCAAGGCGCAAATCGCCGCCGCGCTGGCAATGGTCGGCGATCGCGCGCGGGCCGAGCGTGTCTATGCCGCCGCGTTGGCGGCGATTACCCCATCGGCGCAGCCCGATCTGGTGAGCCGCGAAGATTACGGCTCGACTTTGCGCGACGCCGCGGCGCTGGTGGCGCTCGCCAGCGAAGGCGGTGCCCCCCGCGCCACATTGCAAGCCGCGGTGCAGCGCGTCGAGGCCGTACGCGCGAACTTGCGCCCGACCTCGACGCAAGAGGATGCGTGGCTCCTGCTGGCGGCGAGCGACATGGCCAAGGACGCCGCCAAGGTATCGCTCGACGTCGGCGGTGAGCCGATGCAGCGCCCGCTGTATCGCACCATCCGCGCCGGCGATCTGAAGGAGCCGCTGCGCGTGACCAATACCGGCGACGAGGAGGTGTCGGCGATGGTGACCGTCACCGGCGCGCCCCTCACGCCGGAGCCGGCGGCGGAGAAGGGATTCAAGATCGAGCGGCTCACCGCAACCCTCGACGGCGATCCGGTCGACGTGAAAACGGTGAAGCAGAATACCCGTCTGGTGGTGGTGCTGAAGGTGACGGAAGCGCAGCCGCAATTCGGTCGCGTGATCGTTGCCGATTATCTGCCGGCCGGTTTCGAGATCGACAACCCGCACCTCGTTTTCTCGGGCGAAACCGGCACGCTGCCATGGATCACGGATGGAGCGGAGCCGGCCAGCGCCGAGTTCCGCGACGACCGCTTCACGGCCGCGTTCGAACGCAAGAAGGATGACTCTCCGGTCTTCACCGTCGCCTATGTCGTGCGCGCAATCGCGCCCGGTAAATATGTGCGACCGCAAGCGAGCGTCGAGGACATGTATCGTCCCGACCGCTTCGGCCGCACGGCGACGGAGAACGTCGAAGTGACGGCGGCAAAATGACGCCAGCGACGCGAACGCGAATGCGCTTTGCCATCGTCGCCGCAATGCTGGCTTGCGTCGCGGCGCTTGCCGCATTTGCGGGCTGGATCGCGGCCCTCGGTCCGGCGCCGCTCGGCACCGAGGTCGTCTTCTCCACCCGCGTGGTCGACCGCGACGGCCGTTTGCTGCGCGCTTATGCCACTGGCGAAGGACGCTGGCGGCTGCCGGCGCGGATCGCCGATGTCGATCCGCGGTTTTTCGATCTGCTGCTGGCGTACGAGGACAAGCGATTCCGCGCCCATCGCGGCGTCGACCCGCTGGCGCTTGCCCGCGCGGTATTCCAGCTCGCCGGCAGCGGGCGGATTCGCTCCGGCGGCTCGACGTTGACCATGCAGGTGGCGCGGCTCATGGAGCCGCGCAGCGGCCGAAGTGTCGTTGCCAAGCTCCGGCAGATGCTGCGCGCCATCGAGATCGAGCGCGCGCTCACCAAGGATGAGATCCTTTCGCTCTATCTCGATCTCGCGCCGTATGGCGGCAATATCGAGGGCATCCGCGCCGCCTCGCTCGCTTATTTCGGCAAGGAGCCGCACCGGCTTTCGCTTGGCGAAGCCGCACTGCTTGTGGCGCTGCCGCAATCGCCGGAGCTGCGGCGGCCGGACCGATCGGCCGCGACGGCGCGCGCCGCCAGAAACCGCGTGCTCGATCGTTTTGCCGCCTCGAGCAACGTGCCCGCCGATGAGATCGCGCTGGCCAAGGCCGAATCGGTGCCGAGCGGCCGCCGCCCCATGCCGCTATTAGCGCCGCACGCCGCCGATCGCGCAATTGCCGAAGCCGCGTCGGGCAGCGAAGTCCGGCTCAGCATCGATGCCGAGCAGCAAAAGAATCTGGAAGAGCTGGCGCGAGAACGCGTCCGCACGCTGGCACTGACGCTTGGACCTGACATTTCGCTCGCGATGTTGGTCGTCGACAATGCGACCGGCCAAGTGCGCGCCCGTATCGGCTCGCCCAATTATTTCGACGCGCGCCGCGCCGGCCAAGTGGACATGACGCAGGCGCTCCGTTCACCCGGCTCGACATTAAAACCGTTCATCTATGGATTGGGCTTCGAGGATGGCCTCATCCATCCAGAAACACTGATCGATGACCGGCCGGTGCGCTACGGCGGCTACGCGCCGCAAAATTTTGATTTCACGTTTCAAGGCACGGTGACGGTTCGCAAGGCGTTGCAACTCTCGCTCAATCTGCCGGCGCTCGCGGTGCTCGATCAGGTCGGAGCAAGCCGGTTCACGGCGCGGCTCAAGCAAACCGGTGCGGCTTTGGTGTTGCCTGACGGCGAAGCTCCGGGTCTGGCCATCGGTCTCGGCGGCGTCGGCATCAAACTTTCCGATCTGGTGATGCTGTATGCCGGCATTGCGCGGCTCGGCACTGTGTTGCCGCTCCGCGAACATTTGCCGGCGCCGGTTGGGGAGGGTAGTCGCCTGATGACGCCGGTCGCCGCTTGGTATGTGAGCCACGTACTCCTCGGCACGCCGCCGCCGGAAAACGGCGTCGGCGGGCGCATCGCGTTCAAGACTGGCACCAGTTACGGCTATCGCGATGCCTGGTCGATCGGCTTCGACGGCAAGCACACCCTCGGCATCTGGGTCGGCCGGCCAGATGGCGCGCCGGTGCCGGGCCTGGTCGGACGTTCCGCCGCCGCGCCGATCCTGTTCGACGCGTTCGCGCGACTGCCAACGCCGCCGGCGCCACTGCCGCGCGCACCGGAAGGCGTGTTGACAACGACGAGCGCCAAGTTGCCGCCGCCGCTCAAGCACTTTCAGTCGGGCGACCGCGTCGGCGAGGCCGCGCCGGACAGGCTGCATATCCTCTTTCCGCCCGATGGCGCCCGGCTCGAGCTGAGCGCCAATGAGGCTTTGCCGGCTCCGATTCCCTTGAAGGTCACGGGCGCGGTGGCCCCGCTCACGGTGCTGGTCAACGGCATGCCGGCCTTGCCACAGCCGCGCGGTACCTCTTTCTTTCAGCCAAGCGGACCGGGCTTCGCGCGCGTCACCGTCATCGACAGCACGGGCGCGACCGACAGCGTTCTGGTGCGGCTGGAGGACGGCGCGTCGACGATTGTAGCCACGCCGGCGGCGCGTTCGGCCTGCTCCGTTGCGCCCTGCGGGCATCCCTGAAAACCCTTCTTCCCCGTTGAAAGCGTTTTCACTATGGTCGGCGCCTATTCACGCACCGGGAGTGACATGAGCACGAGCAACGGCGCGGCGCCGCGCACCTCTTTGCCGCCGATCGGCCGTGCCGGCCTTGGCGCGCTGGCGCAGCGCATGGCGACCAATCTCTCGCGCTGGATCGTCGTCCTTGGGCGCGCGCCACGGGCACGGCCGCCACGCTGGAGTGGTGGCGGCTTGATCGCGATCGCGCTTGTGATCGCGGTGGTCGTCGCTTCGATGTTTCTCATCGACACCACGGCCGGCGCGTGGGCGCGGCATCTACCGCCATGGCTTATCGATACCGCCGACGAAATCACCGATTTTGGCCGCGCCGCCTGGTTTCTATTTCCGCTCGGATTCATTCTCCTCTGTCTAGCCGCGATCGTGACGCCGTCCCTGCCGCCGATGACACGGGGTGTCCTTGGGGCGCTCGTGGCCCGCCTCGGCTTTCTGTTTACGGCGATCGCCGTGCCGAGCGTGTTCGCGACCATCAGCAAACGCCTAATCGGGCGGGCGCGACCCTATGTCGGCGCGTACGACGATCCGTTCATGTTCATGCCGTTCATCTGGCGACCCGAATTTGCCAGCATGCCGTCGGGACATGCCACGACCGCTGCCGCGGCGGCGATTGCCTTCGGCGCGATCTGGCCACGTTTGCGCGTCGCCCTGTGGTTCTACGCGCTGATCATCATGCTCACCCGGATCATCATCGACGTGCATCATCCAAGCGATGTGATCGCTGCCGCACTGGTCGGCGTTGTCGGCGCGCTCCTGGTGCGGCGCTGGTTCGCGGCGCGGCGTCTGGTGTTTTTTGCCGATGATCTGCGCGCTTTTCCCGGGCCTTCGTGGCGGCGGCTCAAAACCGTCGGGCGCCAAGTGGTGACCAGACCGGCCGTGTCCGCACAGTAAGAGCGATCAAGCTCGCGCCGCGACGGCGAGCGCCGCAAAGCCGCGCTCGAGATCGGCAAGCAAATCTTCGACGGCTTCCAGTCCGATGTGGAAGCGCACGGCCGGGCCGCCCGGCGCCCAGCGTGTCGCGGTGCGCACGTTGCTACAGTCGAACGGGATGGCGAGGCTCTCATAGCCGCCCCACGACGCGCCGATTCCGAAAAGTTCGAGCGTATCGAGAAAAGCGTATACCGCCTTCTGCGGCACCGGCTTCAACACAACACTGAAAAGTCCCGACGCGCCGGTAAAGTCGCGCTTCCACAGCGCATGGCCGGGATGGCTCGCGAACGCCGGATGCAACAGGCGCAAGACCTCAGGCCGTTGCTCCAGCCAGCGCGCCACCGCGACGCCGGATCGGTAGTGCCGGTCGAGCCGCACCGCGAGCGTGCGCAAGCCGCGCTGGCCGAGATACATATCGTCGGGGCCGACGCACCATCCGTTCAGGCGCACGGTATTCTTCAGGCCGGCGGCTGTTACGCTGTTGGCCGAGACCGTGCCCAGCATCACGTCGGAATGGCCGCCGATATATTTGGTGCCGGCTTGGATCGACAAATCCACGCCGAAATCGAGCGCCCGGAAATAAAGCGGCGTCGCCCAGGTATTGTCCATGAGCACCAGCGCGTCCTTGCCATGCGCCGCCTCGGCAATCGCCGCCACGTCCTGCATCTCGAAGCTCAGCGAGCCCGGCGATTCGATAAAGACCGCGCGGGTATTGGGCGCAAGCAGCGTGGCAATGGCGCCGCCGATCAACGGATCGTAATACGTGGTGGTGATGCCGAGCCGGCTGAGCATCTGGTCGCAAAAGGCGCGCGTCGGCCCGTATGCGCTGTCGGTGACGAAGAGATTGTCGCCGGCCTTGAGCACCGACAGCAATGCGGCCGCGATCGCCGCCAACCCCGACGGCAACAGCGCCACGCCGGCGCATCGGGGGCCTTCGAGCTCCTGGACCGCGACTTCGAGCGCCTCCGTCGTCGGCGTGCCGCGACGTCCGTACTGATAACGCGCGCGATGGGCGACGAAATCCTCGGCACTCGGATAGAGCACCGTCGAGGCATGATAGACCGGCGGGTTAACGAAGCCGTGATACGAAGCGGGATCGCGCCCGCCCGTGACTACTGTTGTATCCAGGTGTCGCGCCGGGGTCGGGCTGTCTTTCTTGCCCTCTTTCATGGCCATCGTCTCTTGCGTGCATCGCCGGACGCGCGCGGCGCCCTTGCGTCGTCAATTCTGCCATTACTTCGGCATCGCGGGTCCGCGTCAACCCTTGACCTTCCGCGGCGATCGTTCTCAGATGCCGCCGCGCTGGGGAACAGACGTGAACGCGCCGGAAGACGGGGCTTGGCGCGGCCGCCCATCCTGAAAGGCCTGATCATGAAACGCCTCCCGACGGCAATCGCTTCGGCCATGGCGCTTGCATTTGGGGTAACGGCCGCGTCGGCGCAGACGCTGGCGGCGGTTAAGGATCGCGGCGAGCTCATCTGCGGCGCCAACGGCACGCTGGCGGGCTTCGGCCTGCCCGACCCGCAGGGCAATTGGACCGGCTTTGACGTCGATTTTTGCCGGGCCATCGCAGCGGCGATCTTCAACGATCCGGCCAAGGTCAAATTCGTGCCGCTGACCGCGAAGGATCGCTTCACGGCGCTGCAATCGGGCGAGGTCGACGTGTTGTCGCGCAACACGACCTGGACGCTCTCGCGCGACACCTCGCTCGGGCTCGATTTCCCCGCCGTCACCTTCTACGACGGTCAGGGCTTCATGGTGCGCAAAACGCTCAAGATAAGTTCGGCGCTGGAGCTTAACGACGCCGCGGTGTGCGTGCAGCAAGGCACCACCAGTGAGCTCAATCTCGCCGATTATTTTCGATCCAACCACATGGGCCTCAAAACGGTTGCGTTCGCGACCGGCGATGAGGCGCTCAAAGCTTATGAGTCGGGCCGCTGCGACGCCTATAGCACCGATTCATCGGGCCTCTACGGCGAGCGCTTGCAGCTCGCCGAGCCGAGCCAGCACATCGTGCTGCCGGAGATTATCTCCAAGGAGCCGCTCAGCCCGGCGGTGCGCCACGGCGACAATCAGTGGACCGACATCGTGCGCTGGACCCATTTCGTGATGCTCGACGCCGAGGAGCTCGGCGTAAACAAGGGCAATGTGGACGCAAAGCTCAAATCCGACGATCCGGAGACGCGGCGGCTGCTTGGCGTCGAGGGTCAATATGGCGAAGCGCTCGGCCTAACCAACGATTGGGCGTATCGCATAATCAAGCATGTTGGCAATTACGGCGAAAGCTTCGAACGCAATATCGGCCAGGGCTCGCCGTTGAAAATCGTGCGCGGGCTGAACGCGCTGTGGACCAAGGGCGGCCTGCAATACGGACCGCCGATTCGCTAAACACCGCCGTCTCTCGGCAAAGACTTGTCGCGTTCGTCGCGCGCGTAAAATTACCCGAGCAGCCGACGAATACCCGACGGCATCACCATGCTCGTAGTTTCCCATGAGATGAGATTTGCGCGCCGGGTCGCCGACCGCGTGATGCTCATGGACGACGGACAGATCGTCGAAATCAACGCGCCGAAGAATTTCTTCGACCATCCGCAGCACGAACGCACGCGCTCGTTTCTCAAGCAAATAATCCATTGAACAAGACGATCCGATTGGACTGCAAATTAAACGGCGGTTCATGTTCAAGGTCGAATTGTGATCATCGACTAGATGCAGAGCCAACCTGACCAAACTTTAACTTGAGTCTCGGCCGCGGCGGCCCTCTACTCCTCAGCACATTGAATCTCTCTTTGGAGGAGAACATGTTGAAGCCCGTGGTCGTTGCGACGGCAGCGCTTGCCATCGCCGGCTCTTCTCTCGTGTATGCGCAACAGCGTTTCGACAGACCGGGTTCCCGCGACGGCGGTCCGCGTTTCGAGCAGCGGCATCGGCCGAGCGCCGAAGATATGGCGGCGTTCACCGACGCGCGCATCGCCGCACTCAAGGCTGGCCTCGAGCTGACGCCCGACCAGACGAAAAACTGGCCGGCGTTCGAGCAGGCTCTGCGCGATCTGGGGCAACTTCGCATCCAGCGCATGCAGGCCCGCGAGGCGGCCCGCCAACAGGCCGAGCAGGGCCAGCCCACGACGACACCGTTTGATCGGCTGTCGCGCCGGGCCGACGGCATGTCCAAGACCAGCACCGTGCTCAAGCGCGTCGCGGACACCGGCACGCCGCTGTATCAGAGTCTGAACGATGCCCAGAAAGGTCGCTTCAAAAAGCTGGCGCGCCTTTTGCGGCCGCATCATCATCACATGCATGCGCGCAACGAAGGCGGCCAGGGCGGCCATGGCTGGCGCGAGGGCCATGGTTACGGACGCGACGGCGGGCAGGGCGGTCCCGGGTGGGGACATCAAGGTCGCCGCTTCGGGCAGGACGATCACGCACCGGGCGGTCGCATGCACCGCATGATGGGCAGCGAGAACCAGGGCTCCGAGCTTTAAATCACGACAATCGTATGGGGTGTCCGCTGAATCTCCCTCCCGCAGCGGGCACTGAAAAGCGGAAGCCGCATGGCGCGTTCCTGCGGCTTTCGCATTTTTGCGTGCAAAGGAAACTATCGCGCCAGCGGCCCGTTGGCCTTCTTCCAGGCGGCGATGCCGCCCTCGATGTGACAGGCGGAGGTAAGGCCGGCGGCCTGCGCCGCCGCCACCGCCATCGCCGAGCGCTCGCCGAACGCGCAGTAGAAAACGATGCGCTTGCCGGTCGCCGCCGCCAATTCCTGCAGCATCCCGCCGGCGCTGACATTGGCCTGCAAGTCCGCGTAAGGCGCATGCAGCGAGCCAGGAATGAGGCCATGCTTCCGGCGTTCGTCGTTCTCGCGCAGATCGACCATCGCCACGCCGTGGCGGCCGCACAAGGCGATGGCTTCGGTCGCGGATAACGCCCAACCCTTGCGCGCGATCTCTTCCTGGCGCAGGCCGACCTGCATGTTGGCCGGCACCGCCACGTCCATCATCTTCGGATTGGGCAGTTTCAGATTGTTCATCAGATCGACGTATTCGTCGACCGATTTGACCTTGAGCCGGGGGTTGAAGAACTTCTCCTCGCCGATGGTCGAAACCGTTTCGCCTTTATAGTCGTGCGCCGGATAGACGAGCATCGCGTCCGGCAGCTTCATCAGTTTGTTAAAAATGGAATCGTATTGCGCGCGCGGGTCGCCGTTCTGGAAATCGGTGCGGCCAGTGCCGCGAATGAGCAGCGTATCGCCGGTAAAGACGCGGTCGGCCAGGAGGAACGAGTAGGAATCGTCGGTGTGGCCGGGCGTGTACAGCACATCGAGGCTCAAGCCCTCGATGCCGATACGGTCGCCTTCCGCCACGCGCATGGAAACGACATCGGCGTGGGTGTGCTCGCCCATCACCGTGACGCAATGGGTGCGGTCACGCAGGGCGCCGAGCGCGGTCACGTGATCGGCGTGCAGATGCGTATCCACGGCCTTGACCAGCCGGAGGTCGAGTTCGCGCACGAGCTGCAGGTAGCGGTCGACCCGCTCCAGCACCGGATCGATGATCAGCGCCTCGCCGCCGTGGCGGCTGGCCAGCAAGTAAGTGTAGGTACCGGACGTAGTGTCGAAGAGTTGGCGAAAGATCATGCGCGCCTCCGGCCCTCCTCGCGAGTTCGTTGAAGTCTAGCGCGGATTAAGCTGCGGCGCGAGCGCAGGCGGCGGCAAGGATTTGCCGCATCCGTCAGCTGCGTTCGACCGGAAGATCGGGACGTGAGCCCCATTCCGCCCATGAGCCGTCGTAAAGACCCTTTGGTCCCTTGCGGATGGATTCGAGCGCAAAGGTGAGGATCGCCGCGGTGAGGCCGGAGCCGCAAGTGGTGATGATCGGCTTGTCGAGGTCGACACCGGCATCCTTGAACGCCGTTTCGATGCGCTGACGCGGCGCGAGGTGGCCGTCCTCGATCAAACGGCCGAAGGGCACATTGAAGGAGCGGGGCATGTGGCCGCTGCGCAGCCCCGGGCGGGGTTCCGGCGCCGTGCCGGCAAAACGCTCGGCCGAGCGGGCGTCAACGATCTGCGCGCTGTCGTCGGTCAGTGCCATGCGCACATCGGCAAGGAGCGCCACGGCGCCGACATTCATCTCGGCGTTGAACTTCTTCGGCGCGCGCGCGGCGTCGCCTTTCTCCAGCGGCCGGCCCTCGGCTTTCCATTTCGGCAATCCGCCTTCGAGGATGTAGGTCTTCTTAGCGCCGAAAAGGCGGAACGTCCACCACACCCGCGGCGCCGAATAGAGGCCGACGCTGTCGTAAACGACGACGGTGTCGCCGTCGCCGATGCCGAGCGCGCCGACGGCTTCGCCGAATTGCGTCGGGCCGGGCAGCATGTGCGGCAGCTCCGTTGAATGATCGCTGACCGCATCGATGTCGAAGAACACGGCGCCGGGGATGTGGCCGTCGCGATACTCGGCGTGGGTGTCGCGTTTCTGCGTCGGTAGGGGATACGAGCCGTCGACCGCGATCACGTTGCGGTCACGCAAGCGCTCCGCGAGCCAATCGGTCGAAACAAGCCAGCGGCTTTTCGGCGAGGGAGTGGAGCTATCTTCGGGTCTGAGCATGGCGGTTATGGACTGACAACGCGCGCGCAGGCGCGATGTTCACGCGTAGGGAACATTGATTTGCGAATGCCGCTCGAGCCAGGGCGGGACCGGCAGCTTCTTTTCGCGCAAAAACTGCGGATTGAAGAGCTTCGATTGGTAACGGGTGCCGTAATCGGCGAGGATGGTGACGATGGTGTGCCCGGGTCCGAGGTCTTTCGCCAGGCGAACGGCGCCGGCGATGTTGATGCCGGAGGAGCCGCCGAGGCAGAGGCCTTCGTGTTCAAGAAGGTCGAAGATGATCGGCACCGCCTCCTCGTCCGGGATCTGGTAAGCGGCGTCGATCGGCGCGCCTTCCAGATTTTTGGTTATGCGGCCCTGGCCGATCCCCTCGGTGATCGAGGAGCCTTCGGATTTGAGCGTGCCGGTCGTGTAGTAGCTGTAGAGCGCGGCGCCCATCGGATCGGCGAGCGCGATACGCACGGCCTTGTTGAATGATTTAAGCGCGATGGCGACGCCGGCGAGCGTGCCGCCGGTGCCGACGGAGCAGACAAAACCGTCGATCGTTCCGTCGGTCTGCCGCCAGATCTCAGGTCCGGTCGTCTCGATGTGGCCCTGGCGGTTGGCGACATTGTCGAACTGGTTCGCCCAGATCGCGCCGTTCTTTTCGGTTTTTGCCAATTGCTTGGCGAGCCGACCCGAGAGCTTCACGTAATTATTGGGATTGGAATAGGGCACGGCCGGCACTTCGACCAGCTCCGCGCCGCACAGCCGTAGCGTATCCTTCTTCTCGTGGCTCTGCGTTTCCGGGATGACGATCACGGAGCGAAATCCCATCGCGTTGCCGACCAACGCAAGCCCGATACCGGTGTTGCCGGCGGTGCCCTCGACGATCACGCCGCCGGGCTTAAGCATGCCCTTCTTCACCGCGTCCTCGATGATGAACAAAGCGGCGCGATCTTTGACCGACTGGCCCGGATTCATGAATTCGGCTTTGCCGAGAATGGTGCAGCCGGTGGCCGCTGAAACGCGTTCGAGCTTGATCAACGGCGTGTTGCCGATCGCCCCGACAATTCCCTTACTGAACTGCATCGCCACAATTTCCCGAGGGGCGGCGACCCTAAACGACTAAACCCTTGGAAACAAGAGTGGATCGAATGCCGCCGAGACTCGAAAGATTGTCGAAACCATAGCGTCGGATGAAGCAAGCCGGGTTACGTCTATTCACCGATTGTTTCCGGCCGTGGCGGTATTTCGACGGCCATGACGGGGGTTCCGGCGATCGCTTGCCCGTAGCCGGTTAGTCTGGTGGAACACGATGAATCTCGACGTCAATACGCTGTTTCTCGTGACCATCTACGTGGAAGCAATCCTCGGATTGCTGCTGTTGTTCGCCTGGGTGCAGAACACCGCGATTACCGCTTTGGCGTGGTGGGGCTTTGCGCATCTGTTACGAGCGGCCTCGGTGATGCTGTTCGGACTCTACGGCTCGGTGTCCGAACTCATTTCGATCGATCTCGCCAACGCCTTGCTGTTCACCGCCTTCGCCTCGACCTGGACTGGCGCGCGCGTCTTCGATCATCGCCGGCCGCGGCCGGTGCTGTTGTTCGGCGGCGCCATGCTTTGGCTCATCGCCAGCCGCATCCCCGGCTTCGCCGATTCCTTTGATGTGCGGGTGCTGGTCAGTTCCGGCATTATCACCGCCTATACGTGGGCCACGGCCTACGAGTTCTGGTGCGGGCGTAGCGAGCCGCTCGTCTCACGCTGGCCGGTGATCTTCATGTTGTTCGCGCATGGCTCGCTTTATCTGTTGCGCACGCCATTCGGCGCCATGCTGCCGTGGCTGCCGACCGGCAACCAGGTGTTCGAGAGCGTTTGGCTCACCGTTCTCAGCTTCGAAGCGCTGCTTTTCACGATTGCAATCGCGTTCATCCTTTTGGCGATGGCGAAAGAACGCGCCGAGCATCGCCACAAGACCGCGTCGCTGGTCGATCCCTTGACCGGCGTCGCCAACCGCCGCGCATTCCTCCAGGATGGCGAAGCGCAACTCAAGCGGCAGGCGACCGATCCGCGCCCGACCGCCGTGATGCTGCTTGACCTCGATAACTTCAAGTCGATCAACGACCGCTTCGGGCATGCCGTCGGCGACCGGGTGCTGCAGATTTTTGCCGATGTGGCGAGCGGCTGCGTACGTCACATCGACCTGTTCGGCCGCCTCGGCGGCGAGGAATTCGCCGCGTTGTTGCGCGATACCACCCGCGAGCGTGCCTTGGCCGTTGCCGAGCAGATTCGCACCGGCTTTGCCGAGGCGACCCGCCAAGTCGATGGCCGCTCGGTCGACGCCACGGTGAGCATCGGCATCGTCATCAGCCACGACACGGTGCTCGAACTTTCGGCGTTGCTGGCGCAGGCCGATCACGCGCTCTATCGCGCCAAGGATTCCGGCCGCAATCGCGTCGAGATCGCCTCGATCGAGCTGATCCTCGACCGTGCCAGGCGGGGCGCGGCGGACCTCATCGCCGCGGTCGGCGGCAAATCCGCGGCCAGTAAATCGGCGAAAACGGCGGCTTGAGCCGCCGGCATTCTTTTTGCTAATACGCTTCATGCTACCGGTGCGCCCGGGCGCCCACGTATTTTTACGTAGGCAATATTCGCGACGCCTTTAACGCAATAGTGACGGCGCAACTGCTCCTATTTCACCCGCGCGTTCGCGGAGCAATAAGATTTGTCATGATCCGTCTTCACGTTCTGCTCGTCGATGATGACACCGATACCCGGCAGACCGTCGAGGCGGCGCTGGCGCTCGATCCGTTCTTCACGGTGCGCGATTGCGCCTCGGGCGTGGAGGCGCTGACCGCGGCGGTCGCCTGGCGGCCAGATCTCATCCTGCTCGACGTGATGATGCCGGACATGGACGCTCCCACGGTCGTGGCGCGTCTGCGCGCCGACAAGCGCACGGCACCGATCCCCGTCGTATTCCTGACGGCGCTTCCGGAAATGGCGGAGCGCCAGCGCTACAAGGCCCTCGGCGCTGCCGGTGTGATCACAAAACCCTTCGACCCGATGGTGTTTGCCGCCGAGGTGCGGCGCTTCGTTGCCGTCGAAGGCATACTCTCGCCGGCGCGCAAGGGCTTTTTGCAACGCCTGCGGGCCGACGCCGACGCACTCGCGGCCTGGGGGCTGCAGTTGACGCAGACGCCCTCGGAGGCTGCGGTGGTGCGCATCAGCGAGATAGCGCATTCGCTCGCCGGTGCCGGCGGCATCTATGGGTTTGCCGGCATTACTTGCGCTTCTGCGGCGCTTTCCGACGCCGCCGAAAGCAATCTCGCCGGCGGCGCCAAGCCGATCGATGTCGAGCGCGCGCTTAACCGGCTGCTTGAGCGCATTTCGCCATAACGCCGGTCGGGTGGGCACTTGCCCTAACGGTGCGTGGCTCGCAGGGCACCTGCGACCGAACGCGGGTTCATCTTCGTCGCCGGGCTTGCTAGGGTGCGGTAGGGAGCCGCCACCGGGAGACCGACCATGTTGGACGTCAGTAAGCCTCAAACCAAAGCGCCGTTCGACACCGCGCGGCTCGACAGCCTGATGGACGCCGCCGGGCTCGACGTGCTGATCGCAACGTCGAAGCACAATGTCCAATACCTGCTCGGCGGTCATCGCTCCTTTTTCTTCGACAACATGGATGCGTCGGGGATCAGCCGCTACCTGCCGGTGTTCGTGTATGCGAAAGGCGTGCCGCAAAAGGCCGGCTATTTCGGCCACGGCATGGAGACTTATCAGACCCAGGTGAAGCCATTCTGGGTGTCTGAAGTGAACACGAAAAGTTCGGGCTCGGTCGACGTTATTCAAAAAGCTGCCGATTACGTGCGCGGGATCACGGGAAAGCCGCAACGCATCGGCCTTGAGCTTGCATTCGTGCCGGCCGATTCCGCGGCTGCGTTGCGCAAGGCGTTCCCTGACGCCGAGATCAAGGATGCGCTGTTCGTGCTCGAGCGGTTGCGGGCGCGCAAAAGTCCGCAGGAGCTGGAGAAGCTGCGGCTCGCCTCCGATCTCGTCATCGACTCGATGCTCGCGGTCATCCGGAGTCACGGACCCGGCGCCACGAAGGCGGAAATGGCCGAGGCGGTGCGGCGCGAGGAAACGATACGCGGACTGACGTTCGATTATTGTCTGATCACGGCGGGCGCGAGCCTGAACCGCGCACCGTCGGACCAGCGCTGGGAAACGGGCGACCCGCTCTCGCTCGATTCCGGCGGCAATTACCACGGCTATATCGGCGACTTGGCGCGCATGGGCATCGCCGGCGAGCCCGACGCCGAGCTTGTCGATCTGCTCGGCGAGGTCGAAGCCATCCAGCAGGCGGCGTTCAAGCCGATCCGGGCCGGCGTCGACGGCAGCGCGATTTATGCGTCGGCCGAGCCGCTTCTCAAGAAATCGAAGCTGCACAATCACTATGAGTTTCTTGCGCACGGCATGGGTCTGGTCAGCCATGAGGCGCCGCGCCTCACCGCGACCGGCCCGGTGCCATACGATGCCTACGACGCGCCGAGGCCGCTTGAGGCCGGCATGGTGGTTTCGGTCGAAACCACGCTGCTGCATCCGCATCGCGGCTTCATCAAGCTCGAAGATACGGTGGCGGTCATGCCGGACGGCCACGAGGTTTATGGCAATCGCGCCCGCGGCTGGAACCGGGCCGGCACCTGATCTACTCGGCTGGGAAAAGCGTGCCTTCGGTCGTGCCGTGATCGACGCCAAAGCGCCGGTTGCGCTCAAGCTCCTCGATATCGCGGCGCAGCTTGCGCAAATAGGCGAAATACGCGATTCCGCCCAATGCCCAGCATGCACCGGCAACGCCGAAGATCATCGGATCGACCGCGGGCCATAAATTCCTGATCAGCCCGCAGGTCATACCCCACGCGATAAGGACGATGACAGCTCGTGGCAGGAGATAGCCCGTGATTCGCGCCTCGCTCGATGGCAGGGTGCGATGGTGCCGGAGTATGGTTATCGGGCGGTAAATGATGTTGCTGGCCGGGTTGCGCCGGCAGTTGCGTATGGAGGGAGACCGCGATGCGCATCGTTGCTCTTGAGGAGCATTTCACGGCTCCGGCGCTGTTGCGGAGAATCGATCCCGACGCCATCGCCAGACACGGTTTTCCGCCGGGCTTCGGCGCTCAGCTCGAAAAACCGTTGGCCGACCTCGGCAACTTGCGGCTCCGCGAAATGGACGAGGCCGGCATCACCGTGCAAGTGCTGTCCGCCTCCCATGCCGGCGCCGATCTGCTTGACGGCGCCGAAGGGGTTGCGTTCGCCCGCGATATCAACGACCTGCTGGCCAAGGCAACCGCCAATCACCCCGATCGCTTTGGCGGATTCGCGCAACTGCCGATGCGCAGTCCGCAAGCCGCGGCCGACGAGCTTGAACGCACGGTGCGCGATCTCGGTTTCTGTGGCGCGCTGATCAACGGCGTGACCGAAGGCCGCTTCCTCGACGATCCGCGTTTCGATCCGATCCTGGCGCGCGCGGAGCGGCTCGACGTGCCGATTTATGTGCATCCGAACCTGCCGCCGCAATCCGTCCGCGAAGCCTATTACAGCGGCCTGCCGGGCCTTTCGGGCTTTCGTCTGGCGACGGCGGCGTGGGGCTGGCATTCCGAAGTCGCCATTCACGTCCTGCGGCTCGTCCTTTCCGGCACGCTCGACCGGCACCCCAAGCTCAGACTCATCATCGGGCATATGGGCGAGGGGCTGGCAGCGATGATGGTGCGGTCCGACAGGACGCTGGCGGACTATGTCGGTCACCTGACCCGTTCCGTCGCCCAGACGATCCTCGACCAGGTCTCGGTCACCACGAGCGGACTTTTCACGCAACCGCCGCTCGATGTCGCGCTTGCGGTCTTCGGCATCGATCGCGTCATGTTCTCGATCGATTACCCCTACAGCAGTAATCGGACGGGCAGGAACTTCCTCGATACGCTCAAATTGCCCGCTGCGGATCTGGAGAAATTCGCGCACGGCAACGCCGATCGGTTGCTCAAGCTGTCGCCGGCCGGTGGGAAAAAATAGGATGCGGGCGCTTCGGAGATCGTTTGATGCGTAGCGTGCGCGCTCTCGCATTGCTGCCGTTTCTGGCCCTGCTCATCGGCCCCTTCTTCGTCAACAGGGTCACCCCTTACGTCTTCGGCATGCCGCTCCTCTTGGCCTGGCTCGTGGCCTGGATCCTGCTCACGGCGGCGATCATGGCGGTGATCTTCCGGCTCGATCCCGCGAACCGGGACGAATCCGAATGAACGGCGCGCTCATCGGAATTGCCGGCGCTGTGATTCTCGCCCTTGGGCTTGGGTTTTTGGCGCGGCGCGGCCAGCAGATGGGCCTCGAGCAATGGACCGTCGCCGGCCGCTCGTTCGGAGCGCCGCTCGTTTTCCTGCTCATGGCCGGCGAGATCTACACGACTTTCACCTTTCTCGGCGGCAGCGGCTTTGCTTACGGCAGGGGCGGCCCGGCCTACTACATTCTTTGCTACGCTACGCTGGCTTACGTCATGTCGTATTTCTTGCTGCCGCCGATCTGGCGCTACGCGCGCGACAACGGCCTCTATTCGCAATCGGATTTCTTCATCCGCAAATACGACAGCCCCGCGCTCGGCATCCTCGTCTCGCTCGTCGGCGTCGTGGCGCTGATCCCGTATCTGGTTTTGCAATTCAAAGGGCTCGGCATCATCGTCGAGATTGCCGGCTACGGCGCCATCGCTTCGACGCCGGCGGTGTGGATCGGCGCCGCCGTCGCCACCGCTTATGTGATGGTATCGGGCGTGCGCGGCGCGGCATGGACCTCGGTCGCCAAGGATGCGATGATCCTTCTGGCGGTTGTATTCCTCGGCATCTATTTTCCGCTGCACTATTACGGCGGCCTCGGCGCGATGTTCGCTGCGATCGAAGAGGTCAAGCCCGGCTTCACCGTGCTGCCGGCACATGGTGAGAGCGTCTGGTGGTTCTCATCCACAGTGCTCCTGACCGTGCTCGGCTTCTATATGTGGCCGCACGCCTTCGCTTCGATCTATACGGCGCGCAACACCAGGGTCATCCGCCTGAACGCGGTGTTCCTGCCGATCTATCAATTGATCCTGCTGTTCGTCTTCTTCGCGGGTTTCGCGGCGATCCTGCAAGTTCCCGGGCTCAAGGGTACCGACGTCGACCTCGCTTTGTTCAAGCTCTCGGTCAAGACGTTCGATCCCTGGGTGGTGGGACTGATCGGCGCGGCCGGCGTGCTCACCGCCCTGGTTCCCGGTTCGATGATCCTGACCGCGGCGGCGACGCTGTTTGCCAACAATCTCTACCGCGTGGCCGACCGTTCCGCCGACGACGCGCGCGTGTTGCGTATCGCCAAGCTCGTGGTGCCTCTGGTGGCGCTGGTGGCGATCTATTTCACGCTTCGGGGCGGACAGACCATCGTGGCGCTGCTTTTGATGGGCTACAGTTTCGTCACCCAGCTTTTTCCCGCGCTCGTTCTGAGCTTGCCCCGCAACAATTGGGTCACGCGCGAGGGCGCGGCGGCTGGCATCGTGGCCGGCGTCGCCACGGTGGCGGCGGTCAGCCTCACGCACACGACCATCGGGACGCTGTTTCCCTCTCTGCCGGCGGGAATCAAGGAGCTCAACGTCGGTATCGTCGCGCTCGCGGTCAACATCGTGGTCCTGATTGCGCTCAGCGCCGGCACAAAGTTGGCGTCGGCGCGAAACCGAAGCGTAGTGCGGGCTTCGGCGCCGCCGTCGCGCATGGCCTGATCGGCGCAGCCTTGCCGATTGCATTGCCAACCCCCAATTCTGGCCCGAATCTTGATTGTCACGGACTGGGGATATGAAACATCTTGACCATTGAGGTTTCGGGATGGATGTGGCGAAGCCAAAATCCCATCACGGCCAACCGCATGCGCGGGGGCCGGCGGGCGGGCAGACGCATGCGCAATCGTTCCTGGCGCTGACCGCGCTCGGCGTCGTCTTCGGCGATATCGGAACCAGCCCCCTTTACACGTTCTCGACCGCAAGCACTATTATTCTCGCGCACGAAACGGTGGTCCGCCGCGAGAAAGATTCCGCCATGGGGCCGATCTCGTTTGCGATCTTTTCCTTTCTCAACAAGATTTCCAGCCGGGCGCCCGATTATTTCAACATTCCCCACGACGGGTCATCGAAGTGGGCTTCCGCGTCGAAATTTGACGGCGGCCGAAACGCCTTGATGCGTCCCGCACCGTCGTGCATGTTCCGCTGATGAGAGATGGGAGATAGCGACCGGTTAACGGCTGCATCCCTCATCACGCTTGGGAGGATCATATGCGTTTCGTCGCCTGCACTCTGGCCGCGTTCCTGCTTCTCGCCCCGGCAGCCGCGCACGCCCAGATATCCGGAGGCAAGGTCAGGATCGGCGTGCTCACCGATCTTTCCGGGCCTTACGAGCAGAATTCCGGCATCGGCTCCGTCGAAGCGGCGAAGATGGCGGCGGAAGAGTTCGGCAACAAGGTCAATGGCGCGCCGATCGAGATCGTGGCCGCCGATCATCAGAACAAGCCCGATATCGGCGCCGCAATCGCGCGGCGCTGGTTCGATCTCGATCAGGTCGACGCCGTGACCGATCTGGTCAATTCGGCGGTGGCCTTCGCCGTGCTGGAGATCGCCAAGACCAACAACAAGGCAGTACTGCTGACAAGCGCGGGATCGGCCGATTTCACCGGCAAGGCCTGCGCGCCGGACAACTCGGTCCACTGGGTCTACGATACCTATGAGATCGGCTCCGCCATTGGTAAGGCCGTGCCGCAGCTCGGCAAGAACTGGTTCTTCATCACCGCCGATTACGTGTACGGTCGCGCGCTTCAGGATGGCGCCACCGCTTTTATCGAGAAGAACGGCGGCAAGGTCGTCGGCTCAGTCCGTCATCCGCTCGGCACGACGGACTATTCCTCCTTCATGCTCCAGGCGCAGGCGTCGAAGGCCGACGTCGTCGTGTTGGCGAATGGCGGTGACGACGCCATCAACGCGGTCAAGAGCGCGCGCGAGTTCGGCATCACCGAGAAACAAAAGGTGGTGCCGCTCGGGCTCGACTCGCTGCCGGCAATCCGCTCCACCAGCCTGCAACTCGCGCAGGGCATGATCTATGTCTCGCCGTGGGTGCCCGATCGCGACGACTCGGCGAAGGCGTTCTTCGCCAGGTTCATGGAGCGGCGCAAGACCGCGCCGACGAGCTTCCAGGTCGGCACCTATTCCGTGGTCCGCAGCTACCTCAAGGCGATCGAGGCGAGTAACGCGGACGATCCAAAAACCGTGATCGCCAAGATGCGCGAGACGCCGGTGAACGACGCCTTCACGCCGAACGGACGGCTACGGCCCGATGGCCGCATGGTGCACGACGTCTATCTCGTTCAGATTAAATCGCCGGCCGAGTCAAAGGGCGAGTGGGACTTGCTCAAGCTCGTCGCTACGATTCGGGGCGATGAGGTCTTCCGCCCGATGGCGGACGGTGGCTGTCCGGCGATTGCGCACTGAGGCTCGGCATTTTCGCCCATGCAGGACTTCTACGATACGCTGGAAACGCGCGCGCCGCAGGCGCGCGAGCGCGAGCAATTGTCAATGCTGCCGGAGCTGATCGCGCGGGCGATCACGGCGCCGGGCTGGGCCGAGCAGCTTGCCAGCATTGAGCCGAAATCGGTCACGTCGCGCAATGCGCTCGCGCGTCTTCCGCTGCTGCGCAAGTCGGAGTTGAAAGAGCGGCAACAGGGCAAACCGCCGCTCGGCGGTTTTGCCACCACGGCGCCGGGAAAGCTCAAGCGCCTGTTGATGTCGCCGGGCCCGATCTTCGAGCCCGAGGGTCACGGCAAGGACTGGTGGAATTCGGCGCGCGCGCTATTTGCCGCAGGCTTACGTGCGGGCGACGTCGTGCACAACAGCTTTGCCTATCACCTTACGCCCGGCGGATTCATCATCGAGTCCGGCGCGCATGCGCTCGGTTGCGCGGTCATTCCTGGCGGCGTCGGTAATACCGAGCAGCAATTCGAGGCGATCGCGCATCTGCGACCGAGCGGCTATCTCGGCACGCCGGATTTTCTCAAAATCCTGCTCGATGCGGCAGCCAAGGCCGGCAAGGACGTATCTTCGATCAAGCGCGGGCTCGTGTCCGGCGCGGCGCTGCCGTCGTCGTTGCGCGCCGAGCTTAAATCCCGCGGCGTTGTGGTGATGCAGGCTTACGCCACCGCCGAGCTCGGCGTGATCGCTTACGAGACGCCGGCGCTCGAAGGCATGGTGATCAACGAGAGCGTCATCGTCGAGATCGTGCGGCCGGGCACCGGCGATCCGGTCGCCGAAGGCGAGGTCGGCGAAGTCGTCGTCACCTCGTTCAACGCCGATTATCCGATGATCCGCCTGGCGACCGGCGATCTTTCGGCCTTGCTCGCCGGCCGCTCGCCGTGCGGGCGCACCAACATGCGCATCAAAGGCTGGATGGGCCGCGCCGACCAGACGACCAAGATCAAGGGCATGTTCGTGCATCCGGGGCAGATCGCCGAGGTCGCCAGGCGTCATCCTGAGCTTGGACGTGTGCGCCTTTCCGTCACGCGCGAATCCGAGCAGGACGTGATGACGCTGGCGGCCGAATACGCCGGCGCCGCAAGCGGGCTTGCCGATGGCGTGGCGGCGAGCTTGCAGGCGGTCACTAAGCTCAATGGCCGCGTGACCTTGGTCGCGCCCGGAACGCTGCTTAACGACGGCAAGATCATCGCCGACGAGCGCAGCGTCGGGTGACGCGGACTATTTCTTCTGCGCAGCGATGACCTGCTTGCAGCCGGGGGCAAGCTGATCGGATTGCTTGCTCAGACAAGCGACGATGCGGCCGCCCCCGGGCATGGTGCCTTTGCAGTATTTGTCGTAGTCGGCCTAGCAGCGGCTCGCTGCTCCGGGCTCATCTGCGCAAAAGCGGCCGTGGAAAATCCCAAAGCAAAAGCGAGAACGACAAAACGAAGTATTGGCATCGTGTCTCCGATCTCTTTTGGCGAAATTTCGCCGGGCGGGGATGTGGTCGAGGAGTGGATGTTCTAGCGGATCAAGTTCTATTCCAGGCCTAAGGGTTCGATGGCGCGAGCGTAAGTTTTGCATGCTTGTGAAAAAACAGCTTCCGCATCTGATCCTCGCCAAGCACCCTGCTCAATTCCATGATTCCGAAGAACGGAATAAGCGCGATGAACGACATGAATGAAAACGCCGAAATCACCCTGATATTCATCAACTCAACGCCATCGCCGCTTCTTGCGCCGGCATGAGGCCAAATCGCGTGGACGATAACGGCTTCGAGACAATCGAATCCAACCAGAACCACGGAAAACAAGGCGGCCTTGATTAGAATTGGCCAAATCAGCGGCCTGTCTTCAAACCGCTTTCCCAGCTTCAAATGTTCGCCGATGAGCACGAATTTCGCGAACACGACTGCCTTCAGCATCGCCGGCGCTAGATGGCCGATAAGCCGCCAGTCAGACAGAACAATCGAATTGTGCAAGGGTATACGCTCAGCAGAAGCCACAGGTAGATGAAGATGATGAAAAAGTGGCTTGCACGGGGAAGCACAAAAGTTTTGACGGTTTGAACTTGTCCGCTGAACATGAAACCGACCCTCCTTCGCCGACGCCGTTGACCCCGACTGGCCTCGACGCTGACGAGTTGCCGAGTTTAGCCGATCTTCTGGCTCCTGCGTGATGTTTGATGGATTTCCATAAGCCTCCAAGGCGCACGCTGACTCACTGTCGCATCTGGCCCGGGAAATGCATGTCGTGCAGATGATCTCATTCGCAATGCACGTCGCCAGCAAATGCATTACTATGGGATGGCAATGCCGATTCTCTGCGTCAGGCACGAGACGACATATCACTACAAGCGGCCGGTCGCATTCGGCGAGCACCGGATGATGTTGCGTCCGCGCGACGATTACGATCAAAAGATCATTGAAGCGGAGCTCGAAATCACGCCTAGCCCGAGGCGACTTGCCTGGACGCGGGATAGCTTCGGCAATCACGTGGCGATTGCCCAGTTTGCCGGCCGCGCCCGAGAGCTTTACTTTATCAGCAACATCCGTGTCCACCATGCGCCGGCCGGCTTTCGCGCCACCGATATAGCGGACTTTGCCCGCACCCATCCGTTTGCCTACGCGCCGGAGGATTGGCCGGACCTCGAACGTTTCACCGAACCATTCTCGCCGCATTCCGCCATTGATGGCTGGAGCGCCGCGTTCTTCCGCGACGACGGCACTGCCGACACTTACGAGCTGCTCGGCGAGATGACGCGGACGATCAGGCGCACCTTCAAACATGTTTCGCGGCACGAGAAGGGCATCCAGGCGCCGG
The DNA here is from genome assembly GCA_050012575.1 of Xanthobacteraceae bacterium. Taxonomy (GTDB): domain Bacteria; phylum Pseudomonadota; class Alphaproteobacteria; order Rhizobiales; family Xanthobacteraceae; genus BOG-931. The sequence continues at coordinate 33,867 of JBEKGX010000027.1, forward strand.
CCGTGACGCTCACTCTCGGGCGCGGCAGTTGTCGCGATCTAGCCGTGCTGATGATCGCGGCTTTGCGCGGGCGCGGAATTGCCGCGCGGTTCGCCTCCGGATATCTGCATTTGGCCGATGACGACGACGATTTTACCGCCGGCGGCAACACCCACGCCTGGGTTCAGGTCTATATTCCCGGTCCGGGCTGGGTCGACTTCGATCCATCGGCGGGCACCGTCGGAAATGAAAACCTGATCCGCGTCGCGGTCGCGCATGATCCGCGCGAGGCAATCCCTCTGCAAGGCACGTGGTTCGGGACCGCGGCGGATCATCTGGCCATGAAAGTCGCGGTGAAGGTCACTACCGCAGCGGCTGCTGGCGCCGCAGATTGCATGGACGTGGGGATGATGAATAAGCGCGCTGAAGATGGGACCGAAGAAGCGTTCCTTCGCCGCGCTACGGTGCGGTCGATGGGGTAGCGGCCGTTGGATCGTGTTCGCTGGAAGGCGGAACTTTCCATCCTGGCGGCACTTCATCCGCCCAGACGCGGAACCCCGACAAGGTTCCTGGCCCAAATGTGTAGCTTAGAGGCACGTCCGCGGCATCGCGGCCTTGCGCGATGAGGATGCGCCCGATGCGCGGGGCATTGTTGCGCGGGTCGAAGGTGTGCCAGCGGCCGCCGAGATAGACTTCGATCCATGCCGCGAAATCATTGGGCGGGTAGGGCGGTGCAAGGCCGACGTCGGTAAGGTAACCGGTGCAATAGCGTGCCGGGATATTCAAGCAGCGACAAAAAGTGACGGCGAGATGCGCATAATCACGGCACACTCCGCTGCACTCGGCGTATGTTTCAGATGCCGTTCTGGTTGCACGGGAATGCTCGTAACCGAAGGTTATGTGATTATGTACGAAGTCGCAGATGGCTTGCACCCGCGACCAACCAAGCGGCGTATTTCCGAACAGGCGCCAAGCCTCGTCGGATAGACGATCGGTTTCACAGTAACGACTGCCCAGCAAAAACAGCACAACTTCCGCCGGTAGGTGCGGAACTTGGTGCTGTAGAGCGTTCAGATCGATCGGGTCCGACATGCCCGAGTCGCGAATAACCGCGTCCGTGCCGAGGCTGAAATGGCCGCCGGGTGCAACGAGGCGACTGCACCAATTTCCGAAGCTGTCGCGGTAACCTTCAATGGGAACCGGAGGGTTTGTTATCAGATAATCCGGCCGCTCCAGTTCGGAGACGCGCGAGGAGTGCACGTTCAACGTTAAAATCATAGGCGTCGCTTGCGGAAACTCGAAGTTGAGCTCGCAACCGAGATGGATGCGCATGAGATCTCCGATCACTGCGGCACCCTTACGCCGCCCGCTTAACTTCCTTGGTATCGACCCCTTTGCAGGAAGGGCAGACGAAGATGAGTTGTTCCGGGCGCCCTCCAAGTTTCGAGATCGTGCGGAAGTGCTTCATGGTGTCGCCGCAGGAGAGGCACACTATGGTCGGCTTCCCTGTCGGGTAGAGGGGCGAGCGTTCGATGGCGGACGTTGATGGCGTGTAATACGGCATATCCGCGGCTCCACTGAAACAGGCGGGAGCGCTACCGAACTCTCAGCCACCAACGCCTGGCATAGGGCCGCTGTCGGTGATGAACCATATGTAAGACTAATTAGGACAGATGCGAGTCAAGTCTTAGACGGATGGCCCAGAATTTGGAGAGTTCCATGGGAGTCAGCGTCCAAGATGAGGAAAACGGCATGCTGTCGTGTGGATGGAATGCGCCCGAGAGGTTGCAAAATTGAGGTCAGTCCTGCCGCGATCCCGAAAATCATGAGTGCTTGAGTTTTTGCGTAGCCTCCTCATGCCGCTCAGCCGATGACTTGACCAGGCGTAGTTTGCCCTCTGATGCAGTTGCGGAAGATGGCGCCGGATGCGTCTTCTGAAAATCCGCGAGAATATTGGCGCTTACCTCCGAGGCGGGGATCGGCCGGCCGAAGAAAAACCCCTGAGCCTGGTCGCCGTCCACCTCGTCGAGAAAGGCCGCCTGCGTTGCGGTTTCGATGCCTTCGACCGTCACCCGCATATCCAGCTCGCGTCCGAGTGCGATGATCGTTCGCACCACCGTCTTGGCATCACGGCCGGAGCCGTCGAAAGCCTGCATAAAGCTGCGGTCGATCTTGATCTTGTCGAATGGAAAGCGCCACAGATAGCTCAGGCTCGAATAACCGGTGCCGAAATCGTCCATCACGATCGACACGCCCATTGCCTTGAGCGTCTGCAACTCCGCCAAAATGGCTTCAGAGTTTCCGAGCAGCAAGGTCTCGGTGACCTCCAGCTCGAGCCGGTGCGCAGCGAGACCGGCCTCTTTCAGCGCGACGGCGACGATGTCGCTGACGCGACCCGCCAAAAATTGCGCGGGTGACAGATTCACCGCAACAGTCAGGTTCTCCGGCCAGGTCGCGGCAGTGCGACACGCCTCCCGCAATACCCATGCGCCGATCTTGTCGATGAGCCGCAAATCCTCGGCAAGGGGAATGAATACCAACGGCGGGATAAGGGTTCCATCCTCCGCAGGCAGGCGTATCAGTGCCTCGAAGCCGATGAGGCGGCGCTCCGACATTTCAAAAAGCGGCTGGTAGTGCAATTCGAACCGATCATGCAATACCGCGTCGCGAATTATCATCTCAAGTTTGAATCGCGCCAGCAATTCGGTGTCCATTTCGGGCAGGAAGAACCGGATGCAATTGCGACCGTCGGCCTTGGCCTTGTACAGCGCCAGATCGGCACTTTTCAAAAGCCGCTCCGGATTGGTTCCGTCTGCCGGCGCCAATGCAACGCCAACGCTGACCGTGGCGACGATCGCCCGCCCCCGGAGTTCCATTGGCGCGATCACTGCAGAGGTGAGGCGGCGCGCGAAATCCTCGGCCTGATCCTTATCGCTGACCCCGGTCTGGACGACGACAAACTCGTCGCCGCCGAGCCGGGCCACGACATCATCGACGCGGGTTACCGAGCGCAGGCGTTCAGCGACCGTCTTGAGCAGGAAATCACCGCCATCGTGCCCAAGAGTGTCATTGACGTTCTTGAAGCGATCGAGATCGATAAAATGCACGGCGACGCTGCCACCCCGCGATGGGAGGACGGCAAACGCATCCTCCAATTTTTCGACCAATTGCATGCGGTTTGCCAGGCCGGTCAGCGCATCGTGGTGTGCCATGTGCGCGATTTGCGCCTGAGCTTCCCGCCATTCGGTAATGTCCTCGAAAGTCGAAACCCAGCCGCCTTTGGCCATCGGCTGCTCGCTCACGCGTAACGAACGCCCGGTCGATGTCTGTATGATCCTGGTCGTTGATTTACCTTTGCGCACGGCCGCGATCAAGCCCGCGACGAACTTCTGCGGGTTGCCGGTAAACTCTCCAGACGCCTTCCGGTACTTGATTAGGTCGAGTATGGACAAGCCTTTGAGCGAAGCAGCCGGCAAAGCCATAAAATTAGCGAAACGCTCGTTAAACAGCGTGATGCGGCCATCCGCGTCGCACATGCAAAGCCCCTGCAACATGGTTTCAAGGGCGGTGTCGAGCAGGATTTTCTGCTGTCGCAGCTTCCCTTTCGATTGGCGATCGCTCAATGCCGCGACGAGACTTATGCCGAGAATGATTGCCGCTACACCGGCAATGACAAGGGAGAGAGAGGTGGGCGACAAAGAAGCTGCGTCGTTCAAGCGTGTCGGGTCGGCCACGACCAGCACGGCGCCCATGGCTGTGAAGTGCATGAAGAGGATCGCCAGCGCAAATAGAACGGTTGCGATCGACGTGTACACCCAGTCGTCGCGCCTTGTTGCAAAATGCACCGCAACGGCTCCGAACGCGATGCCCAACGCGACAGAGGCCACCACGAGGTTCGGCGCCCAGGTAAGGCGGCCTGGTACCTCCAGCGCCATCATTCCGGTGTAATGCATGGCCGCAATGCCGCCGCCGACGATTGCGCCGCCGAAGACTGCAGTCCAACGCCCAAAATCGAGCAAGGCCGTGCCGAGGCCCGCGCCGGTAATCAATATGGCGATGAGCAGAGACAGGATGGTCAGAACGAGATTGTAGCCTGCGCCAATGCCAGGATCATAGGCGAGCATCGCGATGAAGTGAGTTGCCCAGATGCCGCAGCCTGCCGCGGCGGCGTCTAGGCTCAGCCAAACGAGTCGCGCGCGCCCCATCGATGCCTGAGCGCGGTAGAACAGGCTGATAGCGACAGCGCTCGCCAAGAAGCAGACGGCGCCTGCAAGCACGACGAGGCGCCAGTCATGATCAACCGTCAGGCAGGTGTAGACCCGGAACATCACCTACCATAACGTCCCTCATGGTCCGAATTTGATAGCCTGCCTCTTAGTTCTTGAGTCAAAAGCCCATTATTGTGAGTTCGTGGCTAGCATATTCCTTCTTCGATCATTCGAATTACACGCGTGTTTGTTGTCGGAAGTCCCGTGATTGGCTGATTTCGGACTTGGCCCGACGCTTGACCATTAGTCCTTAATGCCCTCCAAACCGGGAGTTGGCTGGTCCTTGCCGACCAACCTTGGTTTATGCCCGCATCAGCTGCCGCGAAACTTCGCCTTCCGCTTGGCGTGGAAGGCTTCGACGCCTTCGCGAAAATCATTCGATTGGCGCAAGCGGCTGTAGCAATGCCCCTCCAGCTCGATGGCGACGGAGAGCGTCGAGTCTTCGGTATCGTTGAGGAGCCTCTTGGCGGTGCGCTGCGCCAGCGGCGAAAAGGCGCGCAGTTCGTCGACCAGCGTGTCGGTCGCCGCTTCGAGCTCTGCGTCGGCGACGCAATCGGTGGCGATGCCCCAGTCGAGCGCCTGTTTGGCGGCAATGCGCTTCGATCGCATCACCATGTCCTTGGTCCGCGTGATGCCGACGATCTTCTGCAGCCGCGCCGAGCCGCCCGATCCTGGAATCTGGCCGAGCCGCTGCTCCGGCAGCGCATAGAAGCAAGTTTCCGAGGCAATACGGAAATCGCAGGCGAGCGAGATTTCGAAGCCGACGCCGAAGCAATAACCGCGGTTGGCGGCAATCACCGGCTTTGCGCACCGCGCCGGCGCGGCGATGTTCCAGGCGAGCCTGGAGACGTGCTCGGGAGACGCTTCCAAAAAGCCCTTGATGTTGCCGCCAGAGGAAAAGTGCTCGCCGATCGCGCGCAGCACGATCACCCGCACGCGCGCCTCCTCGTCGAGCGCTTCGAAGGTGAGGCGCAACTGGTCGCGCTGCGGCATCTCGATGATGTTGAACGGCGTCCGGTCGAGGATCACGTCGGCGCGCTCGCGCGCGGGATCGATCTCGACGCGAAAGCCGTCGAGGCGCGCAAGCCGCGCGTCGGCAAACGTCATCGGCGTACTTTTGGGGCTGCTCATGGCGGGCTTCCTTAGTGATTGCTCGCGATGTTTTCCTTGCCGGCGCCACGCTCGGGCCGGTATTCGCCGGCGACGAGCTTCCTTCGCAAAAGCTTGCCGACCGGAGATTTGGGTATTTCGGCGACGAACTCGTATCGGCGCGGGCGCTTGTAGTTGGCGAGTCCGGCGCTGCGGCAGAATGCGTCGAGCTCGCCGGCCGCTACCGGCTGGCGCCGCTTGACGAAGGCGCAGACGATTTTACCCCAGCGCTCGTCCGGGAGTCCGGCCACGGCCACTTCGGCGACCGCCGGATGCAGCGACAGGCAACTTTCGATCTCGACCGGCGAGACGTTCTCGCCGCCGGTGATGATCATGTCGTCAACGCGGCCGGTGACGAACAGATCGCCATCGGCATCCAGCAGTCCGGTGTCGCCGGTAAAATACCAGCCGCCGCGAATGGCGGCGTCGTCGGCCTCGGGACGGCGCCAGTATCCGTCGAAGGATTCATCTCCGGCGATCAGCGCGGCAATCTCGCCTTCCTCGCCGAATGCGGCGCGCTCGTCGGCCGAACGCGCGCCAAGGCGCGCCAGGCGAACTGACTGATTGATTCCGGCGCGCCCGGCGGAGCCGGGCTTGGCGGCGGCGTTCTGCTCGATGGTGAAGGTGTAGATTTCAGTGCTGCCGTAGTGGTTGACGAAAAGCTCCGGGCGAAACGCCGCGTCGAGCTTTTTCAGGAGCGCCTCGGTCATCGACGCTCCGGCAAAGCCGAGCTTGCGCACCGAACGCGCGTCGGTGCGCGAAAACTCGGGATGATGCACCAGATCGTGATAGAGCGTCGGTAGCAGATAGAGATTGGTGATCCGCTCGGTGGCGATCAGGTGCAGCGCGCGGGCGACATCGAACTGCGGCAGACAGACGAAAGTGCCGCCGATCAGCGACATTGCTAGCAGCGAGCGAACGCCCATCGTGTGGTAGAGCGGCATGACGCCTAACGTGCGTTCGCCGCGCGCGTAAAGGTTCTGCGCCACGTGCGCGACCGCGGCGGCGCGCTCGGCCCGATGCCGCCGCGGCACGCCCTTCGGCTGCGAAGTGGTGCCCGAGGTGTAAAGCATCAGCGAACACGCGTCGGCGCCGACGCGCGGTGTGGCGTCAACGGCTGCGGTTTCGACAAGGCGCGCGAAGTCGAGATCGGAAGAGCCGGGGACGGCGACCGCAATGCGCGGCAGGCCCTTCGCCTTCCTTGCGGCAGCCACCGCCGGCGCGGAAATATCCTGATAAACGATGGCGCGGGCTTCGGCGTCGGCGAGATAAAAGTCGATTTCATCCTCATTCGCCCGCCAATTCACCGGCGTGACAATGACGCCGGCAAGTTGACAGGCCCAATGGATGGTGGCGGCCTCGCAGCGGTTTTGCAGCACAGTGACGAGATGATCGCCGGGTCTGAGCCCGAGGTCGCCGAAGGCCGCCACGAGCGCGGAAATTTTTGCATACCACGCCCGATAGGTGAGCCGCTCATTACCGTCGACAACGGCGAGCGCATCGGGGTCGCGCTCGACGCTGGCAACGAAGCTCGTTCCGAGATCAAGCATGCCGACGGTCCTCGGGCCGCTGCCGCGCCGCGGCAAGCGCCGCCTTGACGATCGATGTGTAGCCGGTGCAGCGGCACAAATGGCCCGACAGGAATTCGCGAATTTCCGGTTCGGTGATTTCCGCACGTTCGCGCAACAACGCGTCAAGCGACATGAGAATGCCGGGGGTGCAGAAGCCGCATTGCAATCCGTAATTCTCGCGGAAGGCATTTTGCAGCGGCGACAGCCGATCCGGCGCCGGCGCCAGTCCCTCGACGGTGCGAATGTCGGCGCCTTCGGCTTGCACCGCTAGCGCGAGGCAGGAGCGCGCCGGCACGCCTTCGATCTGCACCGTGCAGGCGCCGCAGACGCCATGTTCGCAGCCGACATGCGTGCCGGTCGCGCCGAGCACGTGGCGGATGAAATCGCTCAACAGCATGCGCGGCTCCGCCTGCCCGGAGACGGCGCGGCCATTGAGCTTGAAACTCACGCGGTGCAACGATCCGGCATTCAGGCGCGGCATCGGGCGGCCTCCTCCAGAGTCCGGCGTCCGAGCCGCCGCACCAGCTCGCGCCGGTAGCTCGCGGTAGCGTGCAGGTCGTCGCGCGCATCGAGATCCCAGGCGAAAGCGTCGAGCGCGTCGTCGAGGGCGGAATCGCCCGGCAGCGGCAAAGCGCACGCCATGGGACGATCGGCGACGCCGCCGACCGCGAAGCGGGCGCTTTTCGCGTCGACCATTGCGGCGCAGGCGACGATAGCGAAGTCGCCGTGCCGCCGGCCGATCTCGTGGAACGCATAGCCGGCGCCGGCGCGCGCGGCGGGAAAACGCACCGCTTCGATCAATTCATCGTCCGCGCGATCGGTGGACATGATGCCGGTGAAAAAGCTCTCTGCGGCGGCCCGGCGTAACCCGCGCCGCGACTTGAGCTCGATCTCGCCGCCAAGGGCGATCAGGACGAGCGGCAGCTCGGCGCTCGGATCGGCGTAGGCCACGGAACCGCACACCGTGCCGCGGCTGCGCGTTTGCGCGTGACCGATCCAGGGCAGTGCCGCGGCCAGAAGCGGTTGGCGCATGGCGAGGTCGACTTCCTGCTCGAGCTTGCGCTGAAGCACCGCGGCGCCGACGCGGATGGTTCCATCGGCGCTGTCGATGCGATCGAGTCCCGGCAGCCGCATGATGTCGACCACCACGCTCGGCCGCGCCATGCGCATGCTGAGCATGGGGATGAGCGTTTGCCCGCCGGCGAGGATGCTCGCGTCCCCACCTTCCTGGGCAAGCACGTCGAGCGCCTCCTCGATGCTCTCGGCGCGCACATAGTCGAATGCCGCGGGCTTCACGATTTCCTCCGCGCCGGCCGAGCGCGCTCCGGCTCAGGACCGTGGATGTGCGCCGCAAGCTTCGCCGGCGTCGCCGGCAGATCGATCGCGTCGAGCCCCAAGGCGTCGGCGATCGCGTTGGCGATGCAAACCGGCGTCGACATGCAATTGCCTTCGCCGACGCCCTTGGCGCCGAGCGGCGTCAACGGCGAGGGCGACTCGCGATGCAGCACGATCGGTTCCGGCGCCTCCATCGCCGTCGGCACCAGATAATCGGCGAACGTACCGGAGAGAAAGCTGCCGTCGGGCGCGTAGGCGTATTCCTCGTACAAGGCCGCGCCGAGCGCCTGGGCAAATGCGCCACTGATCTGACCCGCCACCATCGCCGGATGCAGGATGCGTCCGCAGTCGTGCATGGTGACGTAACGGTCGAGGCGCACGGCGCCCGACATCTGATCGATCTCGACGCCGCAGAAATCGAAAATGAAACCGTGACACAGCGAGCTGTTGATTTCGTCGGTCTCGGTCGGCGCGGTCAGCTCCGGCGGCGTCCAGAACACGGTCTCGCGGATGGTCTGGCCGAGTTCGGAGGGGATCGTGCCGGGCGCCCAATGGCCGGTGGCGGCGAGGCGCGCAAACGGCACGGAATTGTCCGGATTTGACCGGGCGGCGACGCGGCCGCCGGCAAAGACAATTTCCGCTGGCGCGACGTTAAGCTGCGTGGCCGCCATGCGCGTCAGGCGCTCGCGCAGGTTCAGCGCCGCAATCCGCGCGGCACCGGCGACGGCGGGCGCAAAGCGGCTGGAATAATTGCCCGACGCGATCGACCAGCCGTCTTTGGCGGTGTCCACCTCGGTCACCACCCGCACGTCCTGCGGTTTTAGTCCGAGCGCATCGGCGATCACCTGCGCCAGCACGGTGCGATGGCCTTGGCCTTGCGGCGTTGAAGCGACCTGCACCGACACGGCTCCGAGCGGATCGAAACTGACTGTGGCAGTGGATTGGGCGCCATTCTTCGGGCCGGCGCGGCGGCGCTCTTGGGGCGTCAGTACCGTGGTGATGTAGCCCATGTTGGACACGCTCGGCTCGACGACCGCGGCAAAGCCGATGCCGTAAATCTTCCCGGCGGCGCGGGCGCCATCGCGTCGCGCGCGGAGTTCGTCGAGCCGGCCATCGTGCAATGCGGCCGCAAGCGTCGCGTCAAAATCGCCGGAATCCAGCGTCGCGCCGGTGGCGGTGCGGTACGGCATGGCCTTGGCGGGGACGAGATTGCGGCGAATGATCTCGAGCGGATCGAGCTTTAATTCAATGGCAATCCGCTGCATCAGCCGTTCCAAGGGATAATAGGCCTGCGGGCCGCCGAAGCCGCGATTAAGTCCAGTCGGCGTTTTGTTGGTAAGCACCACGCGGTTGCGCACCTTGACGTGGCGGATGTCGTAGGCGCCCGTCAGATTGCCGTGCATGCGGTAAAGCGTGGCGGGCTCGGGCGCGCGAAGCTGCGCGCCGCAATCCTCAAGTTGATCGAAGGCAAGCGCGGCGATGCGGCCGTCGCGATCGACCGCGGCCTCGAGCGTGGTGACGCGATTGGTTGCCGAGACCGAGGCCGACAAATGCTCCAGGCGATCTTCGATCCACTTCACCGGGCGACCGGCAACGCGCGCGGCGGCGGCGATGAGCACGATATAAGGAAACACCGCCTGCTTGACGCCGAAGCTGCCGCCGGAATCCGGCGGCGTCCGCAAGCGAAAACGATTGCCCGGGACTTTCAGCGCGCGCGCCATCACCGGATGCAGGCTGAACGGCCCCTGGAAATTGGCGAGCACGTCATACGCATCCTCGCCGGGGTCGTATTCGGCGACGACGCCATAGGTCTCAATGGGCGTGCAGGAATTGCGCGGATAACGGACGTCGACGCGGATGCGGTGCGCCGCGGCGGCAAACGCAGCCTCGGGATCGCCGTAACGGAAGCTGCGCTCGCCGATGACGTTACTCTTCGCCGCTGGATGTAGCACTGGAGCATCTGGCGCGGCGGCGGCGAGCGGATCCACCACCGCCGGCAATTGGCGATAGCGCACATCGATGAGATCGAGGGCATCCTCGGCGCGATAGCGGTCGGCGGCGACCACGATGGCGACCGGCTCGCCGACATAGCGCGCGCGATCCGTCGCAATCGGCCAACATTCGATCGGCGCTTTGAGTCCGACCACGAGGCTCGACGTCAGCGCCTTGATGTCGGCGCCGGTGAGCACTGCGAATACACCGTCCGCCGCGCGGGCCGCGGCGCAGTCGATTATTTCGATATCCGCGTGTGCATGCGGCGAGCGCAGGATCGCCGCCTGGAGCGTGCCCGGCGGCACGCCGAGATCGTCGATGTAACGGCCGCGGCCGGCGAGCAAAGCCGCATCCTCGAAACGCGGAATGGAGCGGCCGACCCAGCCGTTTGCGCCGGGCTTGAGTTCGAGGTCGTCGCTATCCGCACCCATCGGTCTTCCTAGCTGATTTGGATTGCAAGTCAGAGAAAATCGTCATTTTCTTCCGCCCGTTAGGTTTGCCATACTACGCTTCACGGCGGGCGCGTTTCGGGGTCGGGGCGTTTTCCTTCGCGCGCAATCCGCGCGCGCTTGCGAGGAACCGCAGCGCAGACTATTCACGCTCATGGCTGGGTCCGCTCCGCCCGAGGGGCCGACCGGCTCCTCAAGGCTAGCTTTGTCGGCCTTGGAGGATGGGCGGTTCTGGGATGCCGGTCATGAAGCTCTGTCGCCAGTTGCTCACGCGCTTCCGGTTCGCGCGAAACTGCGGCCTCAAACAGCAATTCTTGGATATCTCGCAGCAGATCGGCCCATAGCTCGAATACTACACGGCCAAGCAAATCTTCTGATCTAGGGTCTGGACTCACAACTTGATCCAATAGAGTGCACCAACGAGGGCTGCGGCGGCAAGGAAGTTTCGGGCGAGTTTGTCGTAACGCGTGGCGATGCGCCGCCAGTCTTTGATGCGGCAGAAGTAGTTTTCGATTTTGTGGCGTCGTCGGTAGAAGCGCTTGGGACAATAGGCTTTCTTGATGGCATTGCTGCGGCTCGGGATGACCGGCA
>JBEKGX010000028.1:0-44365 GCA_050012575.1 Xanthobacteraceae bacterium
CCCTGCTCGCCGCGGTCGGCAGCCTGTCGATGCCGCGGCTCGGCCTGAACGTCCTGGTCTACGATCCGATGGTGCACTATCAGCAAGTGCGCGACGCGTGGGTCGGTGTGCGCAACCCCGACGGCCGATAAGGCCGAATAACGCAATCGGCAGGGAAGATCGGCGTGGCTACCCCACAGGCCGGGTTGCCTTCGACTTTTGCTATGACATACTCGACGATGGCGTTGCATAGTTGCGCTTACGTGATTCGCGGCCCGTAAACCTGACGGCAGACATCTACGGGAGCCGCGGCGAGGACCCGCACGGATTGAGGCGAGGATGCGCGCATGACGCAACCGGCGAAATCGCAAGAACCGTCGATGGAGGAGATTCTCGCCTCCATTCGCCGCATCATCGCCGATGACGATGCCGGTAAGACGGCGCAACGAACCGAGGAGCCGCCGAGGGCGTCCGCCTGGCCCGCCGCTCCGCCACAATCGTACGCAGAGCCGAGCGCACTCGAAATCCACGGCGAAGGACCGGCCCATCCGAGCGGCCCGAGCCTCGAGGAGCAGGCCTCCGACATTCTCGATCTCGCCGAGCCGATGGCGGCGCCATCGTTCAGTCAGCCGGAGCCCGCCGCCATACACACCTCGATGCCGAGCCCGATGCCGGCGCCGCAATTCCGCAAGATCGAAGGCTATTCCGACGAGAACTTCGACGAGGCGGAGCAAACGCCGGCCATGCACGAGCCTGCCGAGGCGTCGGGCGCGGACGAGCGCGAGCAGCTCCTTTCAAGCACGACCAGCGCCGCGGTCGATTCTGCGTTCAACACGCTGGCGCAGGCCGTGCTGGTGCAGAACGGGCGCACGCTCGAAGACCTGGTGCGCGAGATGTTGCGGCCGATGCTGAAATCCTGGCTCGACGACAATCTCCCCGGCCTGGTCGAGCGCCTCGTGCGCACCGAGATCGAGCGCGTCGCGCGCGGGCGCTGAACCGCCGTCAAGGCATTTTCGCGAAATTGACCCCTCACGCGCCCTTGAGCGCGGCGGCGAGCTTGAGCGCGTGATCCGAAAGCACGGCCGGATCCTCCTTGACGCTCGCCGGCGGCTTGAGTGCCACGCCGTTCTTGCGCGGAATGACGTGGATGTGCAGGTGGAACACAATCTGGCCGCCGGCCGGCTCGTTGAACTGTTGAACGGTGAGGCCGTCGGCGGAAAAGACCGTCATCGCCGCCCGCGCAATCCTTTGCGTCGCCTGCATGAGATGCGCGAGATCGTCGGCTTCGATGTCGAGGAGGTTGCGTGCCGCGGCTTTGGGGATCACCAGCGTATGGCCGGGCGCCCGCGGCATGATGTCGAGAAAAGCGAAGGCCTTGGCGTCCTCATAGACTTTGTGCGACGGCAATTCGCCGCGCAGGATTTTGGCAAAGACGTTGTTCGGGTCGTAGTTCGGCATCGTGCCCTCCCGCCGCAATCGAAATCGTCGCGGTCCTCATCAATCCGTCTCGACCTCGACACCGTGCCGATAGGGCCCGGCGGCGGCGAGCTCGGCACCCGCCGCGGTCACATAGGCGCGCTCGCGCTTGAGATAATCGGCGATCGCCCGCCGCAATGCCGGATCGGCGATGTAATGCGCCGAATAGGTGGTCGTCGGCATATAGCCGCGGGCGATCTTGTGCTCGCCTTGCGCACCGGCCTCGACGCGGGAAAGCTTGTGCGCGATCGCGTAGTCGATCGCCTGGTAGTAGCACAGCTCGAAATGCAGGAACGGATGATCTTCGCTGGCGCCCCAATGGCGGCCGAATAAAGTGTGCGAGCCGATGAAATTGATGGCGCCGGCGATCCAGCGCCCGGAACGCTTGGCCATCACCAGGAGGATGCGGTCACGCATCGTCTCGCCGACGAGTGAAAAGAATGGCCGGGTGAGATAGGGGCGGCCCCATTTGCGCGAGCCGGTGTCCATATAGAACGCGAAAAAGTGGTCCCAGACATCTTCGGTGAGGTCGCTGCCGGTGAGCCAATGCACGCTGATACCGTTGGCGAGCGCGTCATGGCGCTCGCGGCGGATGGTCTTGCGCTTGCGTGCGGCGAGCGCGGCGAGGAAATCGTCGAAGCTCGAATAGCCGGGATTTTGCAAGTGGAATTGCTGATCCATGCGCTGGAGGAACCCCAGCGCGCCGAGCAGGCGATATTCCGCTTCGGTCGCGAAGGTGACATGAACGCCGGACGCGCCGTCGATACGGCAAAGATCGACGAGACCCGCGGCGAGGAGGCGGCGAACCTCATCTTCATGCGGCCCCGGCCGCACCAGCAGCCGGCGTCCGGCGGCCGGCGTGAACGGCACGGCGACTTGCAACTTCGGATAATAGCTGCCGCCGGCCTGCGCATAGGCTTCCGCCCAGCCATAGTCGAAGACGTATTCGCCGCGCGAATGGCTTTTGAGGTAGCAGGGCGCGGCGGCGACGAGCGTGCCGTCCGTCGATTGCACGAGCACATGCTGAACGTGCCAGCCAGAGTGGCCCCCGACCGATTTTGATGCCTCCAGTGCAGATAGAAAATGATGGGATAAGAATGGGTTATAGACCACTTTCTGATCTAACGCCTCAGCGGGATGGGCAGACTCTTCGTAATTTGGATGAAGCGGCGGATTGGCGCAGGCATCCCATGCATCGGCACCGACCTCGCTGATCGCGCTCACTGCCAGCACGCGCAGCTCGCTTGCCGGCAGGAGCGCGCTATCTTGCAGGGTCCGCTTCTCGTCGGTCATGGCCGAAAGCCTTCGAAAATCATCTGGTCGGCGAAGCGGGCGGCGCGTCGCCGCTCGGGCTCGGTCCGGACCACCCAGGTTAGCAGCGGCAGGCACAAAATGTGCCGCGCGACAAAGGGCGCAAGTGCCGGAAGATTGTCGACGGCATAGGCGACGAAATCCGGCCGCGCCGTCAAGGCCGGCAACAAGGACCCCATGCCGTAGCGCAGCCACGGCGGCATCTGGTCCCAATAGGGATGCGGCCGGTATTTCGCCGCGGCAATGCCGCGCGGCAGATGCGGGGCGTTTTGCCGCAGAATGTGAAGTTGCAGCGGGTCGAACGACATCGGCGCGACCGGACCGCCGTAGCCGGAAAGGATCGCCGCCACGCGCAGCGGCAGACGGGCGTCGCCGCCAAACCGGCTTTTCAGCTCCGGCAGAATGGCGACGCGCCCGGCGACCAGATCGCAAAGATCACCAAGCGTCAGCATGCGCTCGGCGCTGTCGCGGAACGGAACGCGCTTGAGTTCGGCGGCGGTCAATGCGTCGAGCCGGCCCTCGCCGTCGGTGAGGCGGCCGAGCACGTCGTCGTGATGCACCATCGCCTCGCCGTCGGCGCTGATTTGCAGATCGACTTCGATGCCAAAGCCGGCGTCGATCGCCGCGCGCACCGCCGTCGCCGAGTTTTCGATGACGCCGCGCGCCTCGTCGTGCAGCCCGCGATGGGCGATCGGGCGTGCCGTCAGCCAGTCGGGATTGCTCGCCACGTCAGGCGACTTCAAACAAGCCCTCGACCTCGATCGCCGCATCGAGCGGCAATGCCGAGACGCCGACCGTGGTGCGCGCGTGCTTGCCTTTCTCGCCGAACACCGCGACCATCAGATCGGAGGCACCGTTCATCACCTTGGGGCCGTCGACGAAGCCCGGCGCCGCATTCACGAAGCCCCCGAGCCGCACAACGCGTAAGACCTTGTCGAGATCACCAAGCGCGGACTTGACCTGCGCCAGCAGGTTCACCGCGCAGGCGCGCGCCGCTCTCTGGCCGTCCTCGACGGAAACACCGGCGCCGAGTTGCCCTTTGGCGACGAGCTTGCCGGCATCGAGGCAGATCTGGCCGGAGACCATCAGTAAATTGCCGGTGCGCACGAACGGCACGTAATTGGCGACCGGAGCGGCCGGTGCCGTCAGCACGATGCCAAGCTCGCTTAACTTTTTTTCCACCGTGCCGGGCATTTGCATCTCCATACCGCATTTAAAGGGCAAGGTTTCTCGCCGATCGGAGCTTAGCATGCAAGGCCGGGTGCGGGTGGCGGTCCGCAGTTGCGGCCGCACGCCGTCGACCTTATCTTCGCCGCCATCCGGAAGACAAAAAGCGACGCAAGACTCCATAAAAGATTGGATTCTGCCGGATTCTTGGGGGAAACGGGCAGGGGGCACTATTTCGGAATTAAGCAACGCCAAGAAAGGTTCATGTCTGTGGCTCACGGCTTTGCATCATCGCGCAGCGCGCTCCTTGCCTGCACGCTCCTTTTTGCCGCGCCGGCTTCCGGCAACGCGCAAGATCGCTCCGTCGTGCTCGTCCCGCACCGGGCCGTCTACGACCTCGCGCTCGGCCAGACGCGCGAAAACGCGCAAATCGTCGGCGTGCGCGGCCGTATCCTTTATGACTTCGACGGTAATGCCTGCGACGGCTATACGCTGCAATTTCGCCAGGTCTCGGAACTAGACTCAGGCGAGGGCAAAATCTCGACCAGCGATCTGCGCTCAACCACCTGGGAGGGCGGCGACGCCAAGCGCTTCAAATTCACCTCGCAGAATTTCCTCGACCGGAACCTCGTCGATTCCGTCGACGGCCACGCCGAGCACGGTAGCGCGGCGACGGCGGTCGACCTCGCCAAGCCGGAACACAAAGTGCTCGATATCGACGCCGCGGCGGTGTTCCCCACCCAGCATATGGTGCGGGTGATCGAAGCGGCGCGCGCCGGCAAGACCATTCTCGATTTTCCGGTTTATGACGGATCGGATACCGGCGACAAAGTGTACGACACGCTCACCGTGATCGGCCGCAAGCTCGGGCCGGACGACCGCAAGCATGACGACGCCGCGGCCAAGGCGCCGAAACTTGCCGGAGTCTCCCGCTGGCCGGTGACGATCAGCTATTTCGAAAAGAGCAAGGCGCAGAAAAGCACTGAGCAAACACCGGCTTACGCGATCGGCTTCGAGCTTTACGAGAACGGAATTTCCCGCGCTTTGTCGCTCGATTACAATGACTTCGTTGTCACCGGCAAACTGACTTCGCTGGAGATCAAAGACATAAAGCCGTGCCGCTAAATTCGTCATGGCGTAATGACGTTTAGGGCTCTTTCGATCTTTCGAACGCGAGCCCCCTTACCACGGCGTCCTCGCCGAAGCGGGCGCGCACCCGGTCGACGGCGTGTTCGGCTTCGACCGCCCGGCCATCGACGAAATCGGCGGGATCGGCGTGGTCCGCCGTGGTGAGCGCGCTTAGGCCGACGCCGAGCAGGCGGAATTTCGTTCCGTCGGTTTCGCGTTCGAGCAGGCCGCGGACAGCGGCGAATATCTTTCCCGCGAGCTGGGTCGGCGCACCGAACGAATGCGCCCGGGTGCGAATTTTGAAATCGGCGGTTTTCAGCTTCAGCGTCACGGTAGCGCCAGCGAGCGCCTTCTCTTTCAGCCGCGCCGAAACTTCCTCGGTTTGCGCCCAAAGAATACGCTCAAGCGCGCGGAAGTCGGAGATGTCGCGGTCGAATGTCGTCTCCGACGACACGCTCTTGGTTTCGCGGTCGGCGCTGACTTGGCGCGCATCGATGCCGCGGGCAAGGCGGGCGAGGCGGCGGCCTTCCTCGCCGTAGCGGCGCAGCATCTCGATTTCACTCATTTTTTGCAGATCGGCGATGCGGTGGAATCCGTCGCGTGCCAACCGGGCGGCACTGACTTTGCCGACGCCGAAGATGAAGCTCACCGGCTTCGGCGCGAGGAATTGTTGCGCCTCGGTCGCTCCCAGCACGGCAAAACCGCGCGGCTTGTCGAGGTCGGAAGCGATTTTCGCCAGGAATTTGTTGCAGGAGAGCCCGATCGAAACGGTGATGGAAAGCTTGTTCTCGACCTCGATGGCAAAACGCGCGAGCACTTTGGCCGGCGAAAGCCCGTGCAGCCGCTCGGTGCCGGAAAGGTCGAGGAACGCTTCGTCGATGGACAAGGGTTCGACCAGCGGCGTCAACGCCAGCATCATCTGCCGTACCTCGCGGCCGACGACGGCATATTTCTCCATGTTGGGTCGAATGACGCGGGCGTGCGGGCAGAGCCGCAGCGCCTCGAACATCGGCATGGCCGATCTTACCCCGAAGGTGCGCGCGACATAGCATGCGGCGGCGACGACGCCGCGGCGGCCGCCGCCGACAATGACCGGCTCGGCGGCGAGCGCGGGATCGTCGCGCTTCTCGATCGTGGCGTAAAAGGCGTCACAATCGACATGGGCGATGGAAAGCTCTGCCACTTCGCCATGACGCAACAATCGCGGCGAGCCGCAGGCGGCGCAGCGGGCGGCTTGCGCCGAGGCGTCGGCGAGGCAATCGCGGCAGAAAGCGCTCACATCCCGTCGTCCCGTTTGCCGAATGCATCGCGGGCGCGCGCTATGGCCGCAGGATCGATGCCGGCGCTGTCGGCGAACGCAACCAAGAGACTCTCGTCGGCGAGCATATGCTCGAGCACGCCGGCGAGAAAGCCGGGCTCGCCTGCGGCGGCGCGGACTTCTTCGTGTGGTATCCCGGTCATGCCGAGGAAGCGGCTCAGCTTTCCGGGGTCTTCGGCGATGAAGGCAAGCGCCTGAATAGCCAGCATTTCCGCCGCTTCCCGGTTAGGGCGCAAGGGCATTTTCATGCGCTTCTATTTGCCTTTCCGTAATGAATCCGGGCTAGCTTGCATACCGCTCGGCGACCGCAGAAATGACCGCGCAGCGCAGGGCCCGGGGCAGGTGAGGGATCGGGGATGGCCAAGACCGTCCTAATCGTGGAGGACAACGAGCTCAATATGAAGCTCTTCCACGACCTGTTGGAAGCCCATGGTTACAACACCGTGGCCACGCGCAACGGCATCGAAGCGCTCGATTTGGCGCGCAAGCACCGGCCCGATTTGATCCTCATGGACATCCAGCTTCCCGAAGTGTCCGGTCTCGAAGTCACCAAATGGCTCAAGGACGACCAGGATCTTCGCGCCATTCCGGTCGTCGCCGTGACCGCCTTCGCCATGAAGGGCGACGAGGAGCGCATCCGCGAGGGCGGCTGTGAAGCCTATCTCTCCAAACCGATCTCGGTAGGCAAGTTCATCGAGACCATCCGTCACTTTCTCGGCAATCCGTAGGTTTAGCGAATGACTGCGCGCGTTCTCGTCGTCGACGACGTCCCCGCCAACGTCAAGCTGATGGAAGCGCGGCTGTCGGCCGAATATTTCGACGTGATCACCGCCATGAGCGGCCAGGAGGCGTTGACCATCTGCGAGCGGGCCGAATGCGATCTCGTGCTGCTCGACGTCATGATGCCCGACATGGACGGGTTCGAGGTGTGCCGGCGCCTGAAGACCAATCCGGCCACGCATCACATCCCCGTGGTCATGGTGACCGCGCTCGATCAGCCTTCGGACCGCGTGCGCGGGCTCGAATCCGGTGCCGACGACTTTCTGAGCAAGCCCACTCCTGAATTGGCGCTAATCGCGCGCGTGCGGTCGCTGGCGCGGCTCAAGATGGTCACCGACGAGCTACGCATGCGCGCGGTGACTTCGCGCGAGATCGGCATCGAATCCCCGGAACGCGAAGCCGTCGCCGATACCGGCCGCAGCGGCCGGGTGCTCATCGTCGACGACCGGCCGGCATCATATGAGCGCGTCGCCAGCACGCTTGCCACCGAGCATACCGTCGAGATCGAGGCCGATCCGAACGAGGCTTTGTTCCGCGCCGCCGAGGGCAACTACGATCTGCTCATCGTCTCGCTCGGCCTGGAGAATTTCGACGCGCTGCGGCTGTGCAGCCAAATCCGCTCGCTCGAGCGCACCCGCAACGTGCCTATCCTCGCCATCACCGAGCCCGATAACAACGCGCGCATGCTGCGCGGGCTGGAAATCGGCGTGAACGACTATCTGATGCGCCCGATCGACAAGAACGAGTTGTTGGCGCGGGCGCGCAGCCAGGTACGCAAGCGCCGCTACAGCGAACGGTTGCGCGATAACGTCCAGATATCGATCGAGATGGCCATCACCGACGCGTTGACCGGCTTGTTCAACCGCCGCTACATGGAAAGCCATTTGGGGACGCTCATGGAGCAGGCGGGCGCGCGCGGCAAGCCGCTGGCGGTGATGGTGCTCGACATCGACTATTTCAAATCGATCAACGACAGCTACGGCCACGACGCCGGCGACGACGTGCTGCGCGACTTCGCCCTGCGCATCAAGCGCTCGATCCGCGGCATCGATCTGGCGTGCCGCTGCGGCGGCGAAGAATTCGTTATCGTCATGCCGGAAACCGACATGACGGTCGCCGCCATGGTGGCGGAGCGGCTGCGCCGGCGCATTGCCGCAGAGCCGTTCGTCATCAGCCAGGGAGCGCGCAGCATTCCGGTGACGCTCTCGATCGGCATCGCGGCGCTGCGCGGACGCGAGGACACCGCCGCGAGCCTCATCAAGCGCGCCGACCAGGCGCTCTATCGCGCCAAGCGCGACGGCCGCAACCGCGTGGTGCCGGACGCGGCCTGAGGGCTGATTTTACCGCCGGTGCCTGTTGATTTCCTAAACCGTTGCGCTAGCCTTGCGGCGGTACTCAACAATGAATAGCGGACGCCTTCCTAAAGCGAGCCGACGACGGCCCGGGAAGGCACGGTGCATCAGATAGCCCTGCGGAGTGCTCGGGTCCGCCGCATCTCCTGGGTCCGTGGGGTTCGGCCGGCACGGGGGCGGTGCGAGTGGCCTCCTCATGACACCGCTCCCTGCCGGCCACCTTGGCCGGCGCCGCGGTCGGTTTGACCCGATCGTTCAGGCGTTCGCCGTTAAAGAAAAGCCCGGCGGCATAGGCGAGCGAAGCGACGCCGTTCTTTGAACGGCTACGGCCGGGCATGACGAGCGAAGAAGCGCGTGGCGCGTCTTACTTGATCTTGGACTCGCGGAATTCGACGTGTTTCTTGGCGACCGGATCGTATTTCTTTTTCACCAGCTTGTCGGTCATGGTGCGCGAATTCTTACGCGTCACGTAATAAAAGCCGGTGTCCGCGCTGGAAACGAGCTTGACTTTGATGGTCGCATTTTTGGCCATGGGCGGACCTCGACTTCCATTTGCGTATGTTGGCCGTCAACCTAGTCGCCAAGCCGGCAATGTCAAGAAAGGCGCAAATGCCGGGAAGGCGCGCTATCAAAACACCGTCCTTACGAAGCGTTTATGCAGCATGCGGTAGAACGGCACCGGATGGTTGGGGCTCATGCCGGCGGCGATGCGTTCCTGGAGATCCTCGAGCGCCACCGCGGTGATGGCGGGCATATCGAGGCTGCGCGCCTCGGTGATCGGCATCCAGACAAGCTCGACCAGTTCCGCGTCGGGCCCGAAAAAGCCCTCGGCGCGATGGGCGACGGCGGAAATCTCGGCAGCGAAAAAGCGGCTGTCGAAACGCCGCGGCCGGCGCGGCGGGGTAATGGCGCGGGCAATGAAATGAATCCGGCTCAGATCGGGCAGCACACCTGCTTTGGCGAAGGCCTGCCAGACACCGTCGGGCGCGGCAATCGCGCCTGACGTCCTCGCCCCGAGCATCAGGCCGGTCTCTTCATAGGTTTCGCGGATGGCGGCGAGCGCGAAGCTCGCCGCCTTGGCGGCGCTCGGCCGCTTGACCTGTCGCATCAGCCGCGCGGTGTCGCGCGCATGCAGCGGCGCTAAGGTCGGCATCAGCCGGTCGGAGCGCTCGACGCGCCCGCCGGGGAAGACGAATTTTCCGGGCAAGAAGCGGTGCCGCTCGTGGCGGCGGCCGAGCAGCACTTTCGGCACCCGCTCCGCGCGGTCGATCAAGATCAACGTCGCGGAATCCCGCGGCTTGAGGTTGGCGAAGGATTGATCGCGCACGGCTTCGGTCAGCCGTCCGGTCCGCTCGGCCGTCGTATCGCCGGCGGCGCTCGCGCTGTCGTCGTCGCTCATGACGCCTTGCCGCTTTTGCCGCGGCGTCCATGTCGTTCGGTCCGCCATGCAGCTTTTCCCTTTCGCGGCGGCGTGTGTCCAGGGCGCCGGCCGGCTTCGGCGTGAGCTGCCCGCACCAGCTTAAAGCGTAGCGCGCCTGCGACCGGCGCCGCTTCGACCAGCTCTACGGTCACCGGATCGCCGAGCCGGTAGGTGGCCGAATTGCCGACGAAGGCCCGCCCCGCCTCATTGAAGCGGAAATATTCATCGCCGATGAAGCGCGCGGGGATCAGGCCGTCGGCCCCGGTCTCGTCAAGCTCTACAAACAGGCCGGCGCGGGTAACGCCGGAAATATGCCCGTCGAAAGTAGCGCCGACACGGTCGGCCAGAAAATGCGCGATCAAACGGTCGGTGGTCTCGCGCTCGGCCTTCATGGCGCGGCGCTCGGTCGCGGAAATGTTGGCGGCGACTTCGGCGAGCGCGCGCGCGTCGGTGGCTTCCGCAAGCCCGTCGCCCCCGAGCTTGAGCGCGCGGATGAGCGCGCGGTGCACGATGAGGTCGGCGTAGCGGCGGATCGGCGAGGTGAAGTGCGCGTAGCGGCGCAGATTAAGGCCGAAATGCCCGAAATTTTCCGGCGAATATGCGGCCTGCGCCTGGCTGCGGAGCACCTCTTCGTTGACGAGGCGTGCGACGTCGCGGCCTTTGACCCGTTGCAGGATGCGATTGAACGCGTCGGGCCGCAGGGTGCCGCCTTTTGGTAGAGCAATATCGAGCGTGCCCAAGAATTCGCGCAACGCGTTGAGCTTTTCCGGCGACGGTTCGTCATGCACGCGATAGATGAGCGGCACCCGCGCGCGCTCGCACGTCTCGGCAGCGGCGACGTTGGCGAGGATCATGAATTCCTCGATCAGCCGGTGCGCTTCGAGGCGTTGCGGCATGATCACCCGATCGACGGTGCCGTCGGATTTGAGCACGATCTTGCGCTCGGGAAGCTCGAGATCGAGCGGACCGCGCTCGTCGCGGGCGCGGCTCACCGCGCGATAGGCGGCATAAAGCGGTTCGAGGACCGGGGCGACGATCGGCTCGGTGATTTCGTCGGTGCGGCCGGAAACCGCGAGCTGGGCCTGCTCGTAAGAAAGCCGCGCCGCGGAGCGGATCAGCACGCGATGGAAGGTGTGCGAGCGCTTGCGGCCGTCGGCGCCGATGACCATGCGCACGGCGAGGGCCGGGCGCTCTTCGTGCGGCCGCAGCGAGCACAGATCGTTGGAAATGCGCTCCGGCAGCATGGGTACGACACGGTCGGGAAAATAGACCGAATTGCCGCGTTCGGCAGCGGCGCGATCGAGCGCCGAGCCCGGCCGCACGTAATGCGCCACGTCGGCAATGGCGACAGTGACGATATAGCCACCGCCATTGCGCGGGTCTGCATCGGGCACGGTATGGACGGCGTCGTCGTGGTCCTTGGCGTCAGGCGGATCGATGGTCACGAATGGCAGCTTGCGCCAATCGTCGCGTCCTTTGAGGGTCGCGGCGCGCGCGGCATCGGCTTCAGCGACCACCGCGCCAGGAAAAACATGGGGGATGCCGTGGGCATGGATCGCGATCAGGCTGACCGCGCGCTCGCCCTTGAGCGAGCCGAGCCGCTCCACGACCGAACCGCTCGCCAAGCCGAGCCGGCCCTGGCGCGCCACCTCGACGGCGACGAGATCGCCGTCCACGGCGCCGCCGGTATGATCGTTGCCGATGGTGAGTTCACGGCCGAGCTGCTTTTTATCGATCGGCACCAGGCGCGCGCCGCCGCCCGGAAGGCTGCGGAAAATGCCGAGCACGCGCTGCCTGGCGCGGTCGATCAGCTTGATGACGCGGGCGGTCGTTTCCTCGTCGTTCGTTCGCTCGACGCGGATGAGCGCGCGGTCGCCGACGCCGGCGACTTCGCCTGGCCGCGGGCGACGCGCCATGGCGATGCGGATGACCGGCGGGGCGCCATGAGCGTCTTCATCCCATTCCGTCGGTCGCGCCAGCAATTCGCCGTCGCGATCGCGGCCGGTGATGTCGGCGAGGAGGACGGAAGGCAATGTGCCGGCGTGGTGCAATCGCTTCTTTCGCCGCTCGATGTCACCGGAATCGGCAAGCTCGCGCAGCATGCGATTGAGTGCCGCCCGGTCGGCATTCTTGGCGCCAAAGGCGCGCGCGATCTCGCGCGCGCCCACCTTGCCGGCGCGTTCGCGGATGAAGGTGAGAAGCTCCTCGCGGGAGGGGAGGGAATTGCGTTTCACGTCGGTTTCATGGACCGCTCATTGGCCGCGTTGATGGCCAAAGATCGTAAAGGGGCCCGTTGCGAAAATTACTCGGCAGCTTGTGTCGTCTTGCGTTGAGTCTTGTTGTTGGCGGACCGCTTGGCGGCGCGCGCGCCGGGCCTCTTCGAGGAAGCTTTGATGTGCCGCGCCATGCCCGGTGACGGCCGCTTGGCCTTGCGCGGCCGCGCATGCGGCGCGGGTCCGCGTTCCGCCCGCGCGTCGATGAGCGTGGCGGCTTCCTCGAGAGTGATCGTCTCCGGCGTCTTGTCGCTCGGCAGCGTGGCGTTGACGCCTTCGTGGCTGACATAGGGGCCGTAGCGGCCGTTCTTCGCCACGATCGGGCCGCCCCGGGTCGGGTGCGCGCCAAGCGGGCGCCCCGGGTCGGCGCCGAAGCGGCGGAAGCGCGGAGGCTTGGCGCGTTTTTCGGCCAAGAGCGTCACCGCCCGATTCAGCCCGATATGGAAGATATCGTCGCCGTCTTCGAGATTGGCGTAAGTCTTATCGTGCAGCACGTAAGGTCCGAACCGGCCGACGCCGGCGCGGATCGGCTCGCCGTCTTCGGGATGAAGCCCGACTTCGCGCGGCAGCGACAGCAGCGCGAGCGCGCGATTGAGATCGACGTCTTCAGGGACCGTTCCCTTTTGCAGACCGGCGCGCTTCGGCTTTTCGCCGTTGACCGCCTCGCCGAGCTGCACATAGGGACCGAAGCGGCCGCTGCGCAAAGTCACTTCGAGGCCGGTCTTGGGATCTTCGCCGAGCTTTTTGGTGCCGATCTCGCCCGAACCGTCGCCCGATATCGTCAGCGGTCTTGTGTAGCGGCATTCCGGATAGTTCGAGCAGCCGATGAAGGCGCCATACTTGGAGAGCTTGAGCGTGAGCCGGCCGGCAGTGCAGTTCGGGCATTGCCGCGGATCGGTGCCGTCCTCGCGCGGCGGGAACAAATGCGGCGCGAGCAATGCGTCGAGCGTGTCAAGCACCTGCGTAATGCGCACGTCCTTGATCTCGTCCACCGCGCCGATGAAATCGCGCCAGAAATCGCGCAGCACTTGCCGCCACTCAATCTCGTTGTTGGAGATCAGATCGAGCTGCTCTTCGAGGCTCGCGGTGAAATCGTATTCGACGTAGCGGGCGAAGAAGCTTTCGAGGAACGCGACGACGATGCGTCCGCGGTCTTCAGGATAAAGCCGGCGCTTGTCTAGCCGCACATATTTACGGTCCCTGAGCACCTGCAAGATGGACGCGTAGGTCGACGGCCGGCCGATGCCGAGCTCTTCCAGGCGCTTGACCAGCGAGGCTTCGGAATAGCGCGGCGGCGGCTCGGTGAAATGCTGGTCGGCGGCGATCGCGCGCTTGGCGAGGGCTTCGCCGGCGCTCATCGGCGGCAACCGGCGCGCCTCTTCGTCGTCCGGGTCTTCGTCCTGGCCTTCCTGATAGAGGGTGAGGAAGCCGTCGAACTTCACCACCGTTCCGGTGGCGCGCAGTTCGAGTTGCCGGCTCCCAACATTCGCCGTGATGTCGGCCGTGGTGCGTTCAAGCTCGGCCGACTCCATTTGGCTGGCGACCGTGCGCAGCCAGATCAGCTCGTAGAGCCTGGCCTGGTCCGCATCGAGGAAGCTTTTGGTTTCGCTCGGCCGGCAGGCGAGATCGGTCGGGCGGATGGCTTCATGGGCTTCCTGCGCGTTCTTCGCCTTGGTCTCGTAACGCCGCGGCGCCGGCGGCACATAGTTCGCGCCGTAATCAGTTTCGATCACGCGGCGGACGGCGCCGATCGCTTCGCCGGCGATCTGCACGCCGTCGGTGCGCATATAGGTGATGAGGCCGACCGCCTCGCCGCCGATATCGATGCCTTCATAGAGCCGCTGCGCCACGCGCATGGTGTGGGCGGGAGCAAAGCCGAACTTGCGGCTTGCCTCTTGCTGCAGCGTCGAAGTGGTGAAGGGCGGTTGCGGGTGCCGCTTGACCGGCTTGGCCTCGACCGCGGCGACGGTGAAGGCCGCCGTTTCCAGGGCCTGCTTGAAAGCTTCCGCCTCGGGGCCGGAGCCGATGTCGAGCCGCTGGAGCTTTTTGCCGTCGGCGCCGACGAGGCGGGCTTCGAATGTGTCATTGCGCAGCGTCGCCAGCGTCGCGATGAGCGACCAATATTCCTTGCGGACGAATTTTTCGATTTCCAGCTCGCGGTCGCAAACGAGCCGCAGCGCCACCGATTGCACGCGTCCGGCCGAGCGCGCGCCGGGAAGCTTGCGCCACAGCACCGGCGAAAGGGTAAAGCCGACCAGGTAATCGAGCGCCCGGCGCGCCAGATATGCGTCGACCAGCGCCTGGTCGATGCGGCGCGGATGCGCCATCGCTTCGGTCACCGCTTGCTTGGTGATGGCGTTAAATACCACCCGCTCGACCACTTGGCCGTGGAGCGCCTTCTTTTGCTTGAGCACTTCGAGCACGTGCCAGGAGATCGCCTCGCCCTCGCGGTCGGGGTCGGTCGCCAGGATCAGCTTTTCGGCCCCTTTGGCGGCCCGCGCGATGTCGTTGAGGCGCTTCTCCGCCTTGGCATCGACTTCCCAGATCATGCGGAAATCGGCGTCGGGATCGACCGAGCCGTTCTTGGCCGGCAAGTCACGCACATGCCCGAAAGAGGCCAAAACCTCATAACCGGGGCCGAGATACTTATTGATCGTCTTCGCCTTGGCGGGCGATTCCACCACTACCAGATTCATGATAACCCAATGATTTATTGGCCTTTTCGCGTCTTTCGGGGGTCTTTGACCCCGTCCCGGCCGCCGCGAACATGGGTAACGCAACGCTGCCTGTCAAATCGTTACCGTGCGAAAACGGGCCTTCCGCGTGGCTGAAAGCGCAGGCAAACGTGGCAAATTGCCGTCATATCGAAATAATTCCGCCGAGGCCGGCAATTACGCCCTAAGGTTGCTTTTTTGCAAAAAATATCTAAAAAGGGGCATTCTATGGTTGACACCACAAGCACAATATGCTGTACTGTGGCCATTAAGAGGGTTTGGCCATGGACACTTTCAACGCCCCACAGTTCCGCGATAACACTGCCGCCAGGCAGTACCTAGAAGCCCTGCTCTGGCCCGATGGTCCGGTTTGCCCACATTGCGGCGTAATCAATCACGCCTACGCGACCAAGCGCCCCGGCGTGTACCGCTGCGCCGAAAAGGAATGCCGCAAGGATTTCAGCGTCACCATGAAAACGGTCATGGAGCGCAGCAAGATCGCCTTGCACAAATGGCTACAGGCTTTCCACTTGATGGCGTCCAGCAAGAAAGGCATCAGCGCCCACCAGCTCCACCGCACGCTACACGTCACCTACGAGGCCGCCTGGTTCATGGCGCACCGTATTCGCGAGGCCATGCGTGCTGGGGGTGTTGCGTCGCTCGGTGGCGGCGGTGGCGTGGTGGAGGCCGACGAGACTTTCATCGGCCGCAAGCATGGTGCCCGCGCCAAGTCTGGCTACGGTCACAAGATGGTCGTCATGACCCTTGTGGAGCGCAGCGGCAAGGCGCGGTCATTCAAGATCGATCACGCTGGCAAAGAGGCTGCGGAGCGGATCATTGGCGAGAATGTGTCGCGCGAAGCGCGGTTGATGACCGATAGTGCATCGTACTACAAGCGCGCCGAGTTCGACGTCGCCGACCATCAGATGGTCAACCACGATATTGGCGAATATGCGCGCTATCCAATCGGCAAACCGGTGATCCACACTAACACTATCGAGTCCTACTACTCGGTGTTCAAGCGCGGTATGAAAGGCACTTACCAGCATTGCCGCGAGAAACATTTGCATCGGTACGCGGCGGAATTTGACTTCCGTCACAATACGCGGACCGCGCTTGGCTTTAACGATGGCGAACGTGCCGCGCTTGCTGTGAAGGGCGTATCTGGCAAGCGTCTCACGTATCGGGGAACTCACTAAGCCGGAATTTAAGAACCAAGCGCGCCATTTTTTGCGATGGAGGAAGAGAGAAAATCGACTCCACAAACGTAAGTAGAAATGATTACATCTCTCTATTGGGGGGTGCACCATGAACTGGGACGCATTAATAAGTGAGATCAGCCCGCATGTTGTAAGGATATCGACCCCCACTGGTTACGGCACCGGCTTTCTTGCTTTTTACAATCACGATGCATCGTGGTGCGGAATCGCCACCGCAGCCCATGTGGTAGCTCATGCAGACGAGTGGCAGCAGCCGATTAGGATTACAGTCGAAGGAAATGGATCAACGATATTCTTAGGATCAAACGACAGAATAATTTTCTTAGATAGGCCGCGCGATTCAGCCGTTGTGTTCTTTGTCAAAGGCAATCTTAATCTTCCACAAGTCCCCATAACACTTCTTCCAGCGAATGATCGCTGCGCTGTCGGTTCCGAAGTTGGATGGCTCGGATACCCCGAGATTGATTCCGAGCAATTGTGTTTCTTCGCTGGAACCGTTAGCGCTCGTAAAGACATTACTAACGCCTATCTTATTGACGGGGTCGCTATTAACGGAGTTAGCGGCGGGCCGGTTTTTCATGGTCATGATGTTCCTCATATCCAAATTGTTGGAAGCACCTCTGCGTACTTCCCCAACATGCGCGGTGGTCAAGCGCTGCCGGGGCTAATGAGAGCCCAAGATATATCTCATTTTCAGGACTCGGCAAATAAAATTCAAAGTACGGACCAAGAGGCTAAACAAAGGTTTGAAGAAGAACAAAGAAAAAAGGCAGAACCGCAGTCTGAAACTGAAAAGGCCGCTACACCAAAACCAAAAGATACAGTTGGCGCAGGGGCGGCTAAACTAAAGGAGGCTTAATCCACTATTTGCTCAGCCGACCCTTAAGTTTCTTCCGCTTCCGAACCCGCTTCGGAGTCAGACTTTCGTTGTGTTTGGGGCCAGCAAGCCGAGCGCCGCGCAGCGCCGCATCAAGCCGTAATTTAATTTCTTGCTCGCTAAACTTATCGTCCGTCTTTTTCGACACGCTCTTTCGCTCATCCATTTTTTGCGGCCTTTGATAGCGCGGGGAACCGATCGGATAGATCGTCGAGCAGCCGCTTATTCATATCCGGGCCTTTGGCGACTTTATCGGTGGCGCCCAGTTGTTTGTATTTTTTCAATGCCTCGGCGACTGCGGATTTAATTTCGGTTGCCAACGTACCTTCCCTGCATGGCTTAAGCAGGGTTACAATTTCTTTCGGAGTAGGTTTGGCGGCTTTCAAAGCATTGCAGCACGTCAGCATGTCAGCGTAATAACGAACGTCGCGCTTTTCCTCTTTGGTTAGCGTTTCTTTTTCAAGAGCGTTTTCGACTTGCTTATCCAGCAGCGCACATACGACATACAAATCGCGGTCCATAGTTTCGCTGAAAATACTGGTGTACTCGGCATCCTGGCTTAGCAATTTTTGAGGGCCGCCGCGCGCATCGTTAGGCCGTTGCAGAACGATTGCAATTAGTGCCTGCGCCAAGCTACGGATGCTGATTATCTTGACTATCGGTTTTAAGGCGTTGCGATATTTTCCTTTCCGACGATCATAGTAGAGATCGTACAGTTTCAATCGTTCCTCAATGTCAAAATGTACCTGCTCGGTCGCCCGTAACGACAAAGGCTCAACTGCTGTTTGGAAGTTTGTCGCCTTGACAACGCGATTCCGCGTTGGCTCATCCGCCAAAACCAAAATCCTAATTAGGATGTGTCTAGAATCCGGAATGTCCTTTCCCTTGAAGTGCGCAAAGACCTCTTGGGAAGTCTGAAGGCCATTGACGATTTCCGGTGTTTTTATTGTGAGTTTATCGCCTGCGGTGGTGCAATTTTCCGCGAGGATTGTAACGCCGTTGTTCAGCCACCAAAATTCCTTGTCGCTAGCGGTTGCCAGCGTGCTCCTAATGTCGGCATTAACTGGATTACGCTTGCCCTGATAATCGCGGACGTTTGGCTCCAGCAAATCCTTTCTGATTTCACCGTTCTCGTCGGTCAAAAATTTTGCATAATCGCTTAGCTTCACCAAACAAACAACTGATTTATCCGGCGCGGAAAAATGTTTGAATACCTCCAACACAAATTCCTTCCGGGGCGTAGCTCGCGCATAGCCTAATAGCTGCTGGCAACCAAAGAACACGAAGCTGACATTGGCAGCAGAAAACGATTCTTGAACCGTAGTTTTTGCGGAATTGGCGCGCTGACCGATTTTCGTATTCGGTAGGTTATCGCTTTTTGTCGCGTAAACAAACGTCACGCTCAAGTGGTGCGGTGTTCCCAAGACAGATGTGTATTTCTCCCGAAAGTTTGTCATCGCATCCTGCATTGTCTTGCTGTAGTAGGAAAACGACGACGGAAGTTTGGAGTAATCGAGCAGATCACGGATGAACGTGTGCATCTTCTCAACTGGCGTTTCTTCAAACGATGTTTTGTTTTTTGCTTGGAACAAAATCAAATCGACGGCCATTGCAGGCGTTGGCACGTCGCTATCATCCTGGATCAGAGTGCGGTTTACTAAAAAATAAAATCCGTCGATGCCGCCATCATCCGCACCGCCTAACCAGCCGTACTCGATTTCCTCATCGGTTAAATCGAGGTTGCGGAGGACAAGCTCAATCACATACCGCTCGAAAGCCTTGTCCGGCGGTAGCTGCGGCGCGCGCTCCTTACGCCAATTCTCGAAATTGGCCTGTAGAGCCTGAATATCCCATTGGCTCATGGCGAAGCACTCCGAACGGCTGTGAAGGTTCATAACACGCCCTCACTGCTTCACGGACGATTCGGTTGTGGGCGCGCCAGTCTCTACCTTATGGTGCGGAGACGGCGGCATACTACCTTTAGGGGCTGTGGTGTCAACCATAGAATACCCCTAAAAAGGACGCAAGTGGGCCCACGGCGCTCCGACGATCCCCATGGGCATTGAGCACCTTATGGCTCTCGAAAGTGGACGCAAACTAGAAGTTGCGAGCCCCGGACGCCGCCCTTTATATTGGCCCGATCGCGGACGAGCTGTCGCGGCTCGCTAAGAGCCATGACCTCGAATCGCTGGCTTACATCCTCGACATGGCGCGGCTCGAAGCCGATGAGATTTGCAAGCTTTGGGGCGGGCAGGCGGATCGCGCGTCAGGCGGACCAGGCTGACACGCATCTTTTAGCGCACGCCGACGCGGTCGAGGAAAGCGCGGCTCGGGTAGCCGTCGGGGATCAAGCCGTAACGCTGCTGCAAGTCGCGCACCGCGTCGCGCAAATCGAAATCAAAATGCCCGTCGAAATCCGCGATTTTGTAGCCGAGCGCCGCGAGCCGGCGTTGCAGCGCGATGCGCTGGTCGCGTGAGGGTTGGAAATCGTCCGTCGGCCAGGCCCCGCGGAACGGAGGAAGACCGCGCAGCCGGTCGGCAAGCTCGGCGACGGCAAGCGCATAGGCGTCCGAATTGTTGAACCGCTTGAGCACGACGAAATTATCGGTGACGAGAAAGGCCGGCCCGGCGGCGCCGCTGGGAAAGAACAGGATGGCGCTGCCGGTCGCGGGAAGCGCGCCACCATCGGCGCGGCTCACGTTACGCGTTGCCCAATCGGCAAATGTGCCGCGGCTCGTGCGGTAATCGTATCCTTGCGGCAGCACGACCTCAAAGCCCCAGGGCAAGCGCGACTGCCAGCCCGATTTCTGCAAATAATTTGCGATCGAGGCGAGCACATCGGGGACGCTGCGCCAGATGTCGGCCTTGCCGTCGCCGTCGAAATCGACGGCATACTTCAAATAACTCGACGGCAAGAACTGCGGCTGGCCCATGGCACCGGCCCAGGAGCCGACGAATTCCCGGCGGGGAATATGACCGCGCTGGAGGATCTGTAAAGCGCTCAGGAGCTCGTCGCGGAACAGCGGATGCTGAAAGCGCGCGGCCGCCAAGGTCGCCAGCGAGCGGAACACATCCCAATGCTGTTCGCCGTCGCCGAAAGACGATTCAACGCCCCAGATGCTGACGAGGATGTGTGCGTCGACACCAAACTTTTGTTCGACGGCCTGCAAGGTAGCGGCCAATTGCGCCGATTTACGCAAACCCACAGCGATGCGGGACGGCGAAGCGAGGCTCGCGAGATACGGTCCAAATGGTTTGCCGTATTCCGGCGCGTGCCGCATCGCTCCAAGCACGTTCGGGTCGCTCGTCAACCCTGCGAACGCTGCGTCAAAAGTCGCTTGTGTAATGCCTTGCCCGGCGGCCTCCGGCCGCAGCCCGGCAAGGAAGGCCGCAAAGGAATTGCCGGTCTGGCATTCGGCGCGAACGCTCGCGAGCGATAGCACTAGAACCAGAAACGAAAGCCGCGCCATCATCTTCGCCCCAAGGCCGACCGTCCATTGTAAGATGTCGGCACCATTGAAGATGCGAGCGGGTCGGTCAATCCGCCAACGCCGGAGGTTTTATGCGCAGCGTCGTGATCACGGGAACTTCCACCGGCATCGGCTGGGGCACGGCAAAGGTTCTTATTGGCAACGGCTTTCGCGTTTTTGGCAGCGTGCGCAAAACGTCCGACGCGGGGCGCCTCACCGCGGAATTCGGTGACCGCTTCGTGCCGTTGATCTTCGACGTGACCGACGAGGCTGCGGTGAATGCGGCTGCGTCAGACGTGCGCAGGACACTCGCAGGTGAACGGTTGGCCGGTCTGGTCAACAATGCCGGCGTGGCCGTCGCCGGTCCGCTCCTGGAGCTGCCGACCGAAGAATTTCGCCGCCAGATCGAGATCAATCTCGTCGGCGTCGTCATCGTCACCAAAGCTTTCGCGCCGCTCATTGGCACCGATCCGCAGCTTACGGGTAGCCCGGGACGCATCGTCAACATCAGCTCGGTCGGCGGCCGTATCGGCAACCCGTTCGTGGCGCCTTACAATGCCTCTAAATTCGCCCTCGAAGGCCTTTCTGAAAGCTTGCGGCGCGAAATGCTGTTGTGGGGAATCGACGTCATCGTCATCGGCCCGGGTGCGGTATCGACGCCGATTTGGAGCAAGGCCGAGCAAATAGATACCACGCCGTTCCGCAACTCGCCGTATGCGCTGGCGCTCGATCGTCTGCGCGCTTACATGCTCAAGCTCGGAGAAAATGGGCTGCCCCCGGAGCGGGTCGGCGAAGTGGTGCTGCAAGCGTTGACTGCCGCGAAACCGAAGGTGCGCTACGCAATAACACCCAACCCGGTGCGGGATTGGATTATGCGCAACCTGCCTAAGCGCTTTATCGATCGCATGATCGGTAAGCGGCTCGGCCTGCTGCCAAAGCGCTGAAGCCTCAATCTAGGCGAGCGATATCAAGCCGCCGCCGTGGCGTTCGAGCCGTCCGGCAATCTCAAGCTCAAGCAGCACCATCCGCACCACCGCGGGCGAACTCTTCGACAGCCGCACCAGATCGTCGATCTGGACCGGCGCCGGGCCGAGCAGAGCGACAATGCGCGCCCGCTCATCGGGCGCCGGTTCGACTTCATCGCCGGCCCCGCCGGAGCGCGGCTCGGGCTCGGGCTCGCGCGAGAGCGCGGCGCCGGCCGGCAGGATGGCGTCGAGGAGGTCTTTATGTTCCGGCGGATAAATGTGCGCGTGGCCGCCGGCGAGCACCGCGATCGTTCCGGTGGCGAGGCTTGCGGCGTGGGCCGCCGCGTCGATGCCGCGCGCCAGCCCGGAAACGACGGCAAAGCCCGCTTCGCCCAATTCGCGGGCGATCATTTGGGTGAATTTCAGCCCCGCGCCGGAGGCGTTGCGCGAGCCGACGATCGCCACCAAGGGAAGCGCCAGCGCGCGCGCCTGCCCGCGGATCGCGATCAGGGGCGGCGCGTCGTCGATCATCTGTAACCGCAGCGGGTTGCAGATGCGCCCGAAGGCCGCGCGGGCCGACATTGGGATTGCGGATCAGGCGCAGCCAATCGATCCGCTGCTCGTCCGTTAGCTGGACGCCGTCGCTGCGCTCGCTCACCTCGCCCCCACGCGTCTCGCCTTGCCGCGTTGGGGCCCAAGCATACGCCTAAAACGCGACAGTCAGGAGCCGCTTGAGCCTTCCGGGCTAGCGCCGATTTTGCCTTCCTTGCTGCGCAAAAGCCGGCCGATATTGGCGCGATGCATGATCCATAACAGCACCGACAGCAGCAAAAATACCAAGGCGTCGCGGGGATCGCCGCGCCACGACAGAAAGACCGGCGTTGCGGCGCTGGCGATAAGGGCGGCGAGCGAGGAATAACGGCTCAACGCGGCAATCACGAGCCAGACCAGGCAAAAGAAAACGGCTGCCGGCCAGGCGAGGCCAAGCAGCAGTCCGATATAGGTCGCCACGCCCTTGCCGCCGCGGAAGTTGAGCCAAACCGGAAACAAATGGCCGAGAAAGGTGCCGACCGCCGCGGTGATCGCAGCGTCATGACCAAGGACATAACCGGCCAGCAACACCGCCGCCGTGCCCTTGAGCACGTCGCCAAGCAGCGTCGCCGCGGCCAATCCCTTGCGGCCGGTGCGCAAAACATTGGTGGCGCCGATATTGCCGGAGCCGACGGCGCGCGGATCAGGGCCGCCGGCAAGCCGCGTCAGCAAAACGCCGAACGGGATCGAGCCGCAGAGATAGCCGAACACGAGCACGGCGGCATATGCGGGCGCGAGGTGCATGCCAACTTAGTGTCCCGTCAGCCTCAGTCTACCCGGCGCGGACCTTTTTCCCGCTCACGCGCGGCACAAATCCCGCCGCTTCCGCGGCGGCCTCGCTGTTATGGATGACGAGGTGTTTGAGCTTATCGGCCGGTGTGCGCATGAGCGCGGCCAATCCGGGCGAATAGGTTTTGCGCACGGCGTCGCTGACGACAAAATGCGCCGCCACTTCCGCTTCGATGTCGGTCTCGCAATAGAGGCAACGCAGCGTGCAGTGCTGCGGCGAATGATCGTCCAAGATGTAGAATTTGTTGGCGGCGTATTGGCGCTCGGCGGGATCGTTGGTGATGCAGTTTGGGTTGGCGCACTGGATGCCGGTTCCGATCCGGCGCACATAGAGCGGGTGCTCCGCCTTGGCGAAGCCGCCGGCGAATTTGTGCAGCGACTTGCTCTTATGCAGATGCAGCAGGAGTGAGATCAGCGCCATGCGCACCGGAACGCCATAGGCGGCCTGGCGGAAATAGATGGCGCGGCGGTCGCCATCGAGGGCGGCGTCGAGCTCGTTGACGCGCGGCAGCGGATGCATAACGCTCGCCTGCGAGTATTTCGCCTCGCCGAGGAACTTGGCGTCGATCTTCGGGTAGGGCCGCTCCTTCTCGGTCCAGCGTTCCTTCTGGAAGCGGGTGACGTAGACGGCGTCGATCTTCTTTTGCAGCACCAGGCCGTAATCGATCTCCGGCTCGGCGTAGAGCGAGAGCTGATGCGGCTGATCGGCGGTGACGTAGAGCGCGTCGATCGAGCCGTCGGCCTCGTTCGGGGCCTTGGAGACCATCCGGCAATGAAATTCCTCGCGCAGCCGGCGATCGACGTGCGGCGGGAGCTCCATGCCGGGCGCGGGCAGGGGATCGATGGTGGCGCCGAACCGCGCCAACGCGTAGACGAAGGAATGAATGGTGCGGCTGCCTTTGAGGTCGCCCGAAATCGCGACCTTCATGTTCTTGAGGCCTTTGTTCTTCGAGCGCAAAGTGAACAAGTCGCACAAGGTCTGCGTCGGGTGCTCGTGGCTGCCGTCGCCGCCATTGATCACCGGGATCTGCGAATATTCGGCGGCGAGCCGGGCGGCGCCATCGCGCGGGTGGCGAATGACGATGATGTCGGCGTAATTGCTGGTGACCCGGATGGTGTCGGCGAGGCTTTCGCCCTTGGCCGCCGAGCTCACCGCCGGATCGGCGCTGGTGATGTTGGCGCCGCCAAGCCGCAGCATGGCGCTCTCGAACGATAGCCGCGTGCGCGTCGATGGCTCGTAGAACAGGCTCGCCAGGATGAATTTGGAGGCGACGCTGATGCCGCGCCCGATCCGGTAGGGGATATTGTCGTCCGCGAGTTCCTTCAAAAACCCCTGGGCGACCTGGAAGATGGTCTCGATCTCTTTATTGCTGAGATCGTTGATGGAAACGATGTGGCGCGTGAGCGGCTGCGGTTTCGTCATCAAAGCGGTGCTATAGGCCTAATCGAAGCGCTCCGGCAAGCCCGCTTCGGGGCGCGTTGGCCGGGATACACGGAAAACGTGGTAACATAGCGCACCCCCGGAGAGGGCGTACGGCCATGACCACCGTCCCGCGGTTCGATATTGGTGAGGTTTTCAACCAATCACCGCCTTACGAAAACATCGATTTGTTTTCGAGCGATGCGCCGCTCATGGAAGCGGTCAAGGGCAACGGTGACGGCGGCGGCCAGGACCTGACTGCGCTCGCGGCCTTCGGCCGGCAATGGGGAACGGCCGAGATGTTCGCGCTGGCGCGCCGTGCCAACGAGAACCCGCCGAAGCTTTACACTTTCGACCCGAAGGGCTTTCGCCGCGACGTCGTCGAGTTTCACCCGGCCTATCACGATCTGATGCGCGCAAGCGTCGCCGCCGGCTTGCATGCCTCGACCTGGACGCCAGCGGGGCAACGGGCGGCGCCGCCGGCGGAAGTGGCGCGGGCGGCACGCTACTACATGGCCGTGCAAATCGAGAGCGGGCATTTGTGCCCGATCACCATGACGCGGGCGGCTTTGGCCGCGCTTGCGGCCGCGCCGTCGCTGCTCGCGCAAGTGGGGCCGAAAGTGGTCACCGCAAGTTATGACCCGGCGTTCGGGCCCTGGTTCGAGAAATCGGGGATGACGCTCGGCATGGGCATGACGGAAAATCAGGGCGGCACCGACGTGCGCGCCAATTCCACGACCGCCACGCCGACCGGGGATTCATATTCCGTCAGCGGGCACAAATGGTTTCTCTCCGCGCCGATGTGCGATGCCTTCCTGGTGCTGGCGCAGGCGCCCGGCGGGCTCACCTGCTTTTTCGTGCCGCGCTTTTCCCCCGACGGTTCGGTCAATGCGCTGCGATTGCAGCGGCTCAAGGACAAGCTCGGCAACCGCTCCAACGCGTCGAGCGAAGTCGAATTCGCCG
Organism: Xanthobacteraceae bacterium; assembly: GCA_050012575.1. Lineage (GTDB taxonomy): Bacteria > Pseudomonadota > Alphaproteobacteria > Rhizobiales > Xanthobacteraceae > BOG-931. Next base: position 25,214 of record JBEKGX010000028.1, read on the forward strand.
GCGCGTTTGCATTGCGTGTCGGCGACGAAGGCGCCGGCATCCGCACCATTATCCAGATGGTGCAGCTGACCCGGCTCGATTGCGGCCTCGCCTCGGCCGGTTTCATGCGCATGGCGCTGGCGCAGGCCGTGCACCATTGCCGCTATCGCTCGGTGTTCCAGAAGCATCTCTACGACCAGCCGATGATGCGTGCGGTGCTGGCCGATCTGGCCCTGGAGGTGGAAGGGGCGGTCGCTCTGATCATGCGACTGGCGCGCGCCTTCGATCGCACCGCCACCGACCCGCGCGAGGCGGCGTATGCGCGGCTCCTTACGCCGGCGGCGAAATATTGGATCTGCAAGACCGCGCCGAGCTTTATCTACGAAGCCATGGAATGCCTCGGCGGCAACGGCTACGTCGAGGAGAGCGTGCTGCCGCGTCTTTATCGCGAGGCGCCGCTCAATGCGATCTGGGAGGGCTCCGGCAATGTCATGTGCCTCGACGTTTTGCGCGCGCTCAAGCGCGACGAAGAGGCCGCCGAACTCATTGCCGATTTAGTGAGCGAGGCTTCACCGCTGATCGGCGAGAAAGCGACCATCCTCGACATGACGGACGAATCCACCAGCGAAGGCGCGGCTCGGATTCTGGTTGGCAGGCTCGCGACCTTGGCCGCCACCGCCGCACTCGCCGGAACGGCGCCGCCCGAGGTGGCCGACGCGTTCGTGCGGACGCGCTTCTTCCGGTCGCACGCCGCGCTCTACGGGGCTGACGGCATCGAAGGGGGCACCGCCGATATTTTGTTACGGCGCGCGCTGCCAGAGCAATGATCGTCCTAATTCCGCGCCAGGCGGTCGAGCGCGCCTTGCAGGATGTAAGCCGCGGCATGCTGGTCGATGACGGCTTTGCGCTTCTTTCGACTAGCGTCGGCCTCGATCAGCGCGCGTTCGACCGCCGCGGTCGACAATCGCTCGTCCCACAACGCGATCGGCAGCGCGGTGAGCTTGCTGAAATTGCGCGCGAATGCGCGGGTGGCTTGCGCGCGCGGACCTTCGGTGCCGTCCATGTTGAGTGGAAGCCCGAGCACGAAGCCGACGGCGCGCCGCTCGCCGGCTAGCGCCAGCAGCCGTTCGGCATCGAGGGTAAAGCGCGTGCGGGAAACGGTCTCGACCGTTGCGGCGAGGCGCCGGTCCGGGTCGCTGGCGGCGACGCCGATGGTTTTGCTGCCGAGATCGAGACCGATCAGCGCGCCGCGCGGCGGCAGCAGCGCCGCTGCGTCGGCAAGAGCAAGAACGGGCATGGCATTTGGTTAGCACGCGCGACCGAGCGCGGCCACTTCGTGCCGGAAAAGGGAACTTCGTTTCGCGGTTGGCTCACCCCGCAAAAAACAACGCCCGCGTAAAAACGCGGGGGCTGCATTGCGCGTGGAAAGAGGAGCCTACGCCTTAGCCATGCGCGTGGTCCGAGGCGATCCGTTCGATGTCGGAACGGGTAATGCCGATATCGGCCAATTCGCGATCGCTCAGATGCGACAGCTCCCGCCGAATAGCGCCGTAGCGCTTCCAGGCGTGGAAGAGGCGGGTAATGGATGTAAACATGGCCATATTCCTTTCCCCGACACGGGGAACCGGCGAGAGCCGGAATCATGAGAGGAATATAGCCTCGCCTGTGCGCCGCAGCATAAACTTTGTTGCAGTGCAGCTAAGAGCGGGACGCATGCCAGCGCCTTGAACGGTAAGGGAATTCTTAATTGAACCCTGTCGCTAGAACGAAACGGTCGCGCCGCTATTATTACTTGGCCCGCCGGCATTCCGCGACGGGATGATGGTCTCTCTGCCGCACTTTCGGGGACCTATCAGGGATCATCGAAAGTGGACGCCCACTGGTTGGACCTTGGCGCGGTCGTGGGCGCGGCGGGCCGGAATAGGCCCGGGGAGACGTCGGGCACCTGGCTTGCCGCAGGGCACGCCCGCATTCGGCTTACTGTCCGTGGCCGGCAAGCACTTCCTGACAAGGGACGCTGATTCTGGTCCGGTTCGTTTGCAGGCAATTCAGGATCGCGAACACGTCGGATTGATCGTTATCCTTCACGAGCTCCTTGCAATATTTGACCACGTCCGGATGACATGCGGCGCGCTCCTGCTCCGTGCCCTGCCCGATAAGGGGATTGTCGACCGGCGGCGGCTGCGGCGGCACCTGGGCAAGCACAACCGTTCCCGACGTCAGCAAGACAGCGGTCGTGAAGACGAACATGCGAATCATGATTGACCCTTTGGGCGGCAAATTCCGCCGCCGCGATTATTGCATAATTATTGTTGCAGGTGACTGCGCCTTGACGATGCCCCCGGCATTTTGTCAGCCCGCGTGAAAGTGGCGATGGCGCCTGGCTAAGGCACGCCCTTGCGCGCGGCGGTCCAGCGGAGATACATCATCGCCGCAGGGCGGTTAGCTCAGTTGGTAGAGCGTCTGCTTTACACGCAGGATGTCGGCGGTTCGAGTCCGTCACCGCCCACCAGCCTTCGCAAGCGAAGCGCCGCGAAGGCTGCCGCGCTGACGCCCATCCTGGGCGAAGGCGGGCTAACGCAAACATACACAGACGACGGAGGACCGACTTTTCGTCATCGGCCGTCCGTCGTCGGTCGTCCGTCATCTGTACTCAGATGGCTTCCTTCAGTTCCTTCGAAGCGCGGAAGGCGACCTTCTTGCTCGCCTTGATTTGGATGGCTTCGCCGGTGGCCGGATTGCGGCCCATGCGCGCAGCGCGCTTGCGCACGACCAGGATGCCAAGCCCGCCGATGCGGATGCGCTCACCCTTTTTCAGGTGCTTGACGATGTTGCCGACCAGGCCGGCAAGGATGGCTTCCGACTGCTTTTTCGTAAGTGAGTTGTCTTCCGCAACGCTTGCGGCGAGATGCTTCAATGTAACAGTTGTGGCTGGTTTGGTCGCCATTAGACCCTCCTCGATGAAGCGATGGCGGGCGAAAAGTGCCCGTCACAGCGAACGGGTTAGACGATTCGGCTTCGGCTGACCACGCTTGTTTTGCCGATTCCACCGATGTTTTCGCGTATCCCGCGCTATCTGCGCTTACCTCTGTGGCGCGTACAAGGCGAGCCGAAAAGCCCGATTTGGGGCCGGAATCCTTGACTTGCGGGGAGGTGAGCCTTAACTGCGCACGCGCCCGCGGGGGCGTAGCTCAGTTGGTTAGAGCGTCGGCCTGTCACGCCGAAGGTCGCGGGTTCGAGTCCCGTCGCTCCCGCCATATTTCAATGACTTAGCAAGGTTTGTTCCTGCCGTTCCGACTTTTCGGGCCGTCGCGTTCCGACTTTTGAGCATCGTTCGTTCCCCTTACCTGAGCTTGGCCCGGCCCCGCCTTCGGGCCTCTAGGACCGACTGCAACGTCGCTTGGTTGATCGGCACATAGGTAGCAAACAGCGCATTGGACGCGCTCAAGGTGTTGCCCATGCCATGGGCTAGAGCGGCCGGAGTCGCGTCTCCCGCAATGGCTTCGACTGCGCCAGACCGACGGAAGTCGGCCAGCGTGCGGCTCTCGCGCTCACCAAACTCGGCATAGCGGATGTCCCGGAAGTCGTCGCCTAAGGTGTCGCTGGAATAGGGGGCGCCGCTCCGGTTCCGGAAGATGTACGCTTCGCCATGCAGTTCGACGCCAAGATGCGCGATGTAGCCTTGCAGCGCAGCAAGGGCGCGGTCGCACAAGGCGACGCCGACCGGCACGCCTGTCTTGCCGCGCTTGGTGAAGAATACGCCATGGTCATTCCGGGCAAGCTGCGACGCCCGCAGCGCCCGCACGTCGCCGGGGCTTAGTAACGATGACCACGCGACTGCGATCACGGCAGCTAGTCCGTGATAACCGTCACGCCAGGCGCGCTTGCACAAGCGAACGACTTCGCCCTCGCTCCACCTTGCCGAACGGCCCGGTGCGGCGCGGTTGCGCACACCGAGCGACGGATCGGCGTCACGAACGCAGAAGCCGAGCGCCGCTGAGACCTTCCACAGCGCGCGCCAGATCTTCAGGCAACGGTGCGCCTCGCGCAGCGAAACGGTTTCCTCGATCATCTTGCGCCACGCGCTGATGTCTTCGAGCGACACCGTGCGCGGATCGCAGTCGCCAAAGACTGGCTTAATGCGACGCCAGGCGCGCCACCATTCTTCGCGCGTGCGTGGCGCTTTGCGCGCCCATTCATCCGTATGCCGATAACGGCTGAAAGCGTCGCCGAGGGCGCGCGGTGCGTAGACCGTCAATTCCTCAGACCGCTCAGGCGAAAGGTTGTCGGCGGCCGCCATAGCAGGCGAGGGGGCCTCACCACGCCGCACCGCCCGCCAGCGACGATTCCATTCCTCAGCAATTGACCATGCGTCGGGACCGTCCAGACCGCATGGCACCGAGTAAAAGCCGAGAGCACGCATGTGCGGGCGCGGCTCCCAATAGCCGCGACCATTTCGCCGAACGGTGTAGTATGGGATTCGAACTTCAGCCATTGCATGCCCCCGCTCGCATTCTGGCGATTCGATCCTTTGCGATTGTGCCGGCGTCTCGCGCCCGCATGGCAGCTTCGCCGCCGAAGAGGTGCGGATGGCGGGCATCGCACCACCGGTCTATAGCGATCGTATCGTAGAAGCCGGTATCCGGGTCAGGTTGTGGAAACCCGCGGGCCAGTAAATTGGGCAGTTTGGCGTTGAAGGCCGCCAAGTCGAGGCCAAGCCACCGCGCGGCTTCGGCTGGCGGCACGTCCCTTTGTCTAGCGGTGAGGCGCACGCAGCACCCCCGGCTCTGGCGCTCGAGTATCTGGCGCTTCTAGCCCGACCGTGACCTCGGCGTTCGTTCCGGTCAGATCGTGGGCCATTCTGTATTTCGGCCACTCCATCATTCTAACCCAGTTCGTCGCGAGCCTTGCGTATCATCGACGTCATCTTCTACGCCGGCTGGCCCGGGCCGGGCGTCCTCATTGGTCGCACTCTGACCTACCCCACTTACACGAGGACTGGATGCGTTTTGTGGGCTCGAATTTGCGGCACGAGGCCAGCTTATCGGCACCGTTGTGCAAGGGTCCGCGCCTTTACCAAATCTCGGCACTCGCATGGCGGCCAACCAAAAGGAGGTGCGGGTAAGGGCATGATGTTGTTAAATATTCTAAACCGAACGGACTTGCGACATTGGTCTTACGACATGGGACTTGCGACACTTGCGACACGGGACTTGCGACACTTGCGACATGGGACTTGCGACACTTGCGACATGCGAGCTGTTGAAATCTTGCCCACCCGCATGGCCAAGACCTAGCGAAATCGCTTATAGCCCTTCCTCCGAGACCCGACTCCGTGGCCGTAGGAACGGCATATTCGCGGGGACTGCAAATGGTTACACGCTCAGAATATCTCGCTGAATCATTTTCAAGGCTGCAACCCTGGCTGGCGGAAGGAATCAGCCGCCGGACGTGGGAGCGTCGTCGGCGCAAGATCACTACAAGCGCGCCGGCCAAAGGAGCGCGCACACATCGGCGTCGCGACCTCACGGCCCTTGTAGGAAGTCCAGCAAGCAAGGCGCCGCGCGCTGCTGTAGGTACAGCAGATGACCTAAGTCCGGTGCCGACACACAATAGGACTCAGCGGCGGCACGACGAGGATCTGCTAATGCGTCGTATCCATGCTTACTGGGACGCGCACGGTATGACGCATGGCGACCCGGAAGCGCTGGCGAAAGCAATCCACGCGATCACATTACCCGAGCGCTTCAAACACATGGATGGCCGAGCGTTGGGAAAGATCGCCCGACGGGCGAGGGAGCGTCTCCCGGTGGAATACGACCGGTGGGTCGGTTTGATCGAAAAATGGGATATATCTTACGACCGCCGAAAGGCCCGCGACCTGGTTGATCGCCTCGTTACGGCGGTCGGCGATCGTCCACGCGGAATTCTCGACAAAATGTTCGATCATTTGGAGCGGCAAATCTGCGACCACTTGCCGAAAAAAGTCAGGCGGCTCGAATACGAGTGCGATCGCCTGAAAAAAGATAAGTACTACTTACCGCAGATGCGACCCCTAAAGACGGACGCAATTAAAGAGCAGGTATATGCCGCGCTGGCGGACGGGCCAAAAACAATAAGAGAACTCGCTCGGATGTTTGGGAAGACGGATCGCGCAATTTCGTCCGTTGGTCTGCGGCTACGAAACGAAGGCAAAATCACGAGCATCTGGCGAGGGGGTCAGTTTATGTGGGCGCGCGCCTCCACGGCGCCGCTCTTTATTCCTGCGCGCGACGCGATCGTCGCGGCGCTGAAAAAAGGGCCAATGACTATTCCGGAACTGGCGCGTGCTACCGGCAAAGGAACATCGACTGTCAAATGCGCCCTTCATCGGCATCTGCTCGCGAACGGTACGGTCATCCGCACCAAATTCGCCACCTATGCACTGGCTGGCACGGAGCCGCCTTACGTTTCTAGGGGTGATGCGATTGTTGCCGCGCTGAAAAATGGCCCTAAGAGTTTTCGGGCACTTGCACGAGAGATCAATAACCCATCGTCGTCGCTCCCCCAGTTCCTTGAACCTTTGCTTGCGAAAGGTAAAGTCATCCGCATCAAACGCGGCATCTACGCGCTACCTGGCAGCACGCCCTTCTACGTTCCCACGTGCGACGCAATCATCTCCGCTTTGACCGAAAAAAAGACGATGAAACTGGGGCTCTTGGTTCAACATGTCAATAAATCGACAAAGAGTACCAGATCGCAAAGCACCATCCGCGCGGTCCTCGCCCGCCTCAAAAAGCAGGGGACCGTCAAACAGGACCGGTGGGGCGGTGAGTATCGCCTCGTGCCTACGAAACAACTCAAAAAGTGATACCGGAGTGATCCGCCGGATCAGCTAGAATTGCTGTTTGACGGTCGCAAAACGCGCCGCTAACGAGCGCAATCCCTAGTTACATTCCGAGACTCATGTTAAGAAGTTGAAGGGGACCGATTTGGGCAGGGACGCAATGCGGTGACGATAGCCGCATGCTACGTGACGCCAGAAGGCGTGGTGCTAGGGGCAGACAGCACTGCTTCGGCCATGCTCACCGGCGGATTCCATTACTTCAATTACAATCAGAAAGTTTTTGAAGTTGGCGATTCCGGTAAGGGGACTCTCGGAATCGCCACTTGGGGACTCGGAAGCATTGGAGCAAATAGCTATCGAACATTGCTTGCTTCATTCCATGACGGGTTCAAAAACAAGAAACCGAAAAGCGTTACCGAAGCAGCCTCTCAATGGACTGATGCAGTTTGGGCCGTTTATGAACCTCACGTGAAACGATGCGGCGACTTGAATGCAAAAAAGGCTTACGACCCGCTTGCGACACCACCCGATCCTACCGCACGAACCAAAGCCGAAGAGGATGAATTTAAGCAATTGAAGCGCGGATATGTGCTCGGGTTTTATATCGGCGGTTACGTTCTGCCCAAGCGAACACCTGAGGCATTTAGCATCAGCTTTGACCCGCTTTTGGGAAAACCGAGCCCAACGCCCGTAACGAGTTGGAATTTTGCGGGCGCGCCAAACATGATTAAACGGCTGATTTCTGGTTGCGACGATGAGTTTAAGGCGGATATTCTAAAGTCCGGCCAATGGAATGGGACCGATAAGGACTTAGATGCGCTGCTTCTCAAATACCAGCTTTCGGCCCCATTCTTGCCGATCAGGGACGCGATCGACTTCGTCCATAGTTGCGTCGCAAGCACGATCAAGGCATTGAAGTTCTCAAATCTGGCTCAGACCTGTGGTGGACCAATCGAGATTGCCGTTATCACCACGGACCGACCGTTTCGATGGGTAAGGCATAAGAGCTGGGACGCTGCAATCAATGAAGGAATATAGCTATGGCAAAGGCCGCGCCACGACGGAGAAAAACGCACTCTACGCCTCCGACAGTCACACCAGCCCCGACAAAAAATCCTGAGGCCGAATGGGTTTCGAGCATGCACGAATATCATCGAAAGACAGGTCTCTACCGGGCTGACGATCTCAATCGTGTACTTGGCGATCCGCGCGATCAAGTTTCCAGCCCACCGGTCGAGGATTTTGCTCTCGCTAGTCGTCCGCATGGTGACGACTAGGTGGCGGTTAAAATGTCGAAGCCTAAGCAAAGGCCAAAACTCACAGATGCCGAACGCCACAAGCGTTTTATCGCCATGGCGAAGGAAGTAGGGGCTTCGGAATCCGAAGGATTTTGACAAGGCGTTCAAGAAGATCATTGCTCCAAAAGGAACGCGTCGTCCGGATCAAAAGTCATAAAGTGCTCGGCCATTCCCCTTAGTTGTTCCGGGGTACGCTCGTTTGCTCTATCAACGACAAGCTGAATCCGATCTCGCCGCGCAATTTGCGCATCAAATTGCATGTTATCGGCTAGTTTTTTGAATTGAGGACGCTTGGGCGGGAACACTTCGCCTGCGAATAGAATGTCATTCGCATGCCGATATAATTCCCAAGCCAGCATATCGGCGACTTGCAACAATGGGACCTTCTGAGAGTTTAGGAAGGATATGCCGACTAACGCGGGCGGCGGGTCTACCCACCTTTGATACACGTCAAAAACAACCCTGTTTTCTCTCTGCCTATGTGGTCTGTCGTCGAAAACAAAAGTCATTTGCGGGTCAAAAGTATTGGTCTGTGCCCATCCACACGACCGAACGAAACAATTTCTCACGCAGAATCCTTCAGGGTCGCCCAAGATTGCTCGAACATCGCCAGTAACTAGTTCGTCCCAATCTTTCCTAGCGCATGCAAAGCCGTAAGCCGCAACGCCGGAATTAGTGATTTCGGTCGCCAATTGACTGCAAAAATAATCAGTTTCGGTGCGCGACCATCCGGCAAATTCTCCGGTCGACGCCTGACATTCGGTCATATGAAACCGCGAAAGCGGACTCTTTTGGCCATCAAGTGGCTTTTCGAGGTGGCGCCCCCAATTCCTCTCAAGACCGGCCAGTCTCGCCTCAGTGCCGAAAACACCGGCCATCAGGACGATATCCGACGCGGCGTGCGTACCACTGTCATCGAAATAGGCGGTAATCATAGCAAGCCAGCCATTCGGGTGGACCCGAGGCAACAAGACCCCGAATAGATCGCCAGTCGGGACGTGCGCGTCATCGCGCCGCGCGCTAGGTCAGCGTCCAATTAAAAGCCGGACCACGTCAAGAACAACGCCAACCGCGACAAAGATGAGGATCGCCCACTCTACGGTTTCGACCCGATCTTCGTGTTGCGCCGCGATGTCACGACGCTCACGAAGCCAAGCAGCCATTTCCTCTCGTTTCATTCGAGATAGGTTCGAGTTCCACTCCTAAGACGTGGGCATTAGGTTCGGTTTGGCTCGTGAGCGTCAAAAGCGTTTCGCCATAAAACTCGAACCGCTCTCGCAAGTCCGGCGGGATGTCCGCAGGTCTGACCCTCCGCCACCACGACAACCGCATATCGATCACCTAGACGACGCCTTCCATGGGTATAAGGATAGCCTTATTCATACGTGTTGACCCTATTGGCTTGACAAGGACCCCTTTTACAAAGATAAGGTGGTATCTGGCGGAAGCTAGAGAAATAAGGAAGCTAGAGAGATAATGTCTGCCTTTAAGGTTCCCAACCATCAACTGCTGCAAGCGGGCTTGGGCCTTATGGAGCAAAACGGCCAGCCCTTGCAGCGGATAGAAGCCAAAGGCCGGGCCATGGTTTACCGCACGACTGGCGGCAAAACCGTTCGCGTGCGCACGTGCAACGACCATGTTTTAGTTGCTGTCGCCGAAAGCCCGAATCCGGAAGCGAAACTTAACATCGAAGGCACGGACAGCATCCTCATTGTGATGCCAGAGACTCCGCGCACGCCCGGTCCGGTGATGGCGTACTTCATTCCTACTGCTTTGGTGGTGGAAGAGGTCCGATCCAATCATCGTAATTGGCTGGCTTCGAATCCGTCGACCAAAGGAGAAAACCGAACCTGGGCTATTTGGTTCGATGATGACGGGCCCGCCAAGGCAAGTGGGTATTCAAAAAAGTGGGCCTCGTATCGCCTCGATGGCTCGGCCAACACGCGCACTTTCGTGAACGGCCGCGAGGATTTGCAAACAGGAAGCACGACCCTCGGCGAGGTAATCGCCGATGCAAAGCGGCGCATCGCCGCGGTTGCGGGTATTCCAGAGACAGCGGTGAAGGTCACCCTCGATATTTAGTTCATCGAAGTATGAGGACCAGCAAATGAGCACTAAGTTCCCGCCGGATCTGCTCAGACGGCTCTTGAGCGCGCGCTCTACCGCGGCCGTCGACGGCATCATAGCCGGTCTACCGATCGTCTCTCCGGACGAATATCAGTGGACCTCGGCCGATGATCGGTCATCGGCGTGGCAGCCTGGCAAGCTCCACTGGATCCCGGTTGGTAAGGACCGGGGTAACGGTGGCCGCATGAAGCTCGCCGGCGAGCCGATGAACCCGCTGGCCGAACGGTTGGTCAACAGCATGGAGTCGCTAATTGAACATGCGCGGCTAAAGGAGCTCAAAGCCAATCCGGCCGCAGTGATGCCGGCCAATCCGCGCGAGGCCGTGTTGCGTTACTTCGGCTTCCCGAAATTGGACTCGATTGAGCGCCTCGAAGACGAAGAGCGCAAGGAGAAGCGCGCCCTGGTCGATCAGGTCCGCAAGCGGATCTCGCTGACGCTCGATCACGAAAAGAAGTCCAAGCAGTTCGCCGTGACTATCCGTGACCATGGCCTGGGCCAGGTGCCGGCGATGACGCATAAGACACTGCTCTCGCTTGGCCGTACCGACAAGGCCGACAAGCCGTATCTGATCGGCGTTTTCGGTCAAGGTGGTTCTTCCGCTTGCTCGGTCTCGGAGTATTCGATCGTCGTTGCACGTCGAGCCGCAGACATCCGCAACCCAGGCGAGGACGATGGCGCGGGCTGGTCAATCGTCCGAGCGATTCAGCCGAAGGGCCGGCGTGACGTCTACTACGCTTATCTGGCGGCGACGGAAGATGGCGCTGTCCCCCGCGTCGACGCGACCGAGGCCGACAAGGCCGGCTTCGAAAACGGCGCGCACTTCTGCCACATCAACTACGATTTCGGCGCATCGGATTCCGCGATTGCACGGTCGATGTATCCGGCCCTGAACCACGTGCTGTTCAACCCGGTTCTGCCCTACGAGCTTTTCGCTTTAAAGGACACGCCCGAGCCAATGCTCGGCACCGCGCATCGGCTCGCGAGACGCGTGCGATTGTATGGCCGAGGCGTCGCGCTCGACAAAGCCTTCGCCGCGCAGGCGGTAGGATAGGAGCAGGCCATGGCGGACGCAGCACTCAAGTCCGAGCATCATCTGTTCGACAACGTCCCGGTCGCCGATCTTGGCACCATATCGATCCGTGTCTTCGTTCTTCCGCCGAAACCCAAGAAGGGGGCTGAGAAGGAGGTGGCGGTCCCGCTCGATGCGCAGGAGGGTGAGGAATTCCTCCTCGACCAGCAAGGTGCGACACCGATCAGCAGCTATCTGGAAGCCAGCCGCGGCAAGCGCTGCATTGTGTACTTAGTCAACGGCCAGCGCCAGGAATATGCTGACAACAGCTTCATCGTGCAGGATCTCGGCTTCCGCTATCTGCGCGCCCGTATGATGATTATGGTCGACGTGGACGGCCTCGCACCCGAGGCGATCAGCAAGATGATGCAGGGCTCGCGGCAGGGCTTCTATCGCGGAGCCATTTTCGAGGCGATCACAAAGCGCATCATCGCGACCCTGAAAGATGATCCGGATCTGGTCCGCCTCGAAGATGAGGCAGAAGAGGCGGTCTCGGAGCTTTCAGCGGGCGACGAGAAAGTCAAACAGACGCTCGACCAACTGATCGACTCGCATCACGACAAAGGCCACGACTTCGCGAAAGGCGCCGGCGCAATCTCGGGCGACCAGAACAGCGACGAGCTTGGCTTCAAGACCGTGAATAAGGCCGGCGTCGTGACGCTGCTGCCGCCGGACACCGGCCACACGGCCGACTACCCGGTGCTGATGTCGCATCCTGCGTCGTCGATCATCCGCCTCCGGCCTAACGTGGAGCGAGAGATCAGCATCAAGTCGATCCCGGCCGGGCACTGGGCCGCGCTCGCGCAGTTCAACGCTGAGAGCGATCCCGGCGTACTCGAACTCAACGTCAAGAAGGAGAAGCTTAACGACCACGGCAAACTGAAGCTGCTGTTCACTGAGCCCGAAGGTTTCGATACCGACGAGTATCCGGTTCGAGCCAAGGTTAAGGTCACGGCGCGCTTCAACGGCATCGTCGAACCGCGCCAGATCGAACTCGCGGTCCTGATTAAACCGGACAATTATCGGCCGGATCCGATTCTGCTCGTCGAGCCCACAAAGCTGAAGGTCACCTCGCGCGAGCCGGTGCAACTGCGGCTCGGCGGTAGCGATACGCACGTTCGCTTACGTTGGGACGGCAAGGACAGCCTCCTCGCCGGAATTGTTCCGAAGTGGAAGCTCTCAGCAAAGCTCGCCGTCGAAGGCATGGCGCAGCCGGAAATGAACTTTTCCGAACCGTTGGCCGGGCGGTTCAGTTTGCTTATCTCGCCCAGGCCCGAGTGGCAGGCCGGCCAGCGGCTCAAGTTCGAAGTCATCGCCGCCGGCCCCCAGGGACGAGAACTGTTTGCGGCCTTCAATGCCGACTTAGTTGCTCCGCCGCCATCTCCGGAGGACAAGCCGCCGAAAAAGGAGCCGCGACTGGTCGATGGCGAATTCAAGACCGGGTCGATGCGGCGACCACCGTACGAGCTCAAAGTTATCAAGCGCGACGAGTACGCGCAGCGGTGCTGGGACGCCGAGGAATGGACCGACGACGACGCCGGCGCTTTCCTCAAGCCGACCGAGCGCGCTCCGCTCATTCTCATCATCAACGAGGACATGGCGCCGTTACGGGACTTCAAGCGCGCGTTAACGAAGCGCAACACCGAGCAGGACGTGCAGCGCAAGGTGAACAAATACACCTCGCATATCGCGTTCCACCTCTACCAAATGTACGAGGCAACGCTTGGGAAGAAGGACGATAACGTCGACGCTGCTGACAGAGCCCGCCGCGAAGAAATCCACCGCGTCGCGATGACTATGATTAAGCTGATGGACGTAGCCGAGAAGTAACCTGGTTTGGATTGACCACCAACTGCGCCGGCTTGTCTGACCAAGGCGCCGATACCAATTCGGCGACTCGGTTGGTGTTTAGATGTAACGAAAACTAGTATTTTACGCCCGCAACGACACGCTTAGTCATCGGTAAGGACTCAATGCCCCTACTTGAACTATCGACCGCTGCACAGCGCGCATTAATTGAGGGTGCACACGATGCGGAGCCGGTCCGCGGCCTCACCCATGGGTTCTACAAGTACCCGGCTCGGTTTAGTCCCGCATTTGTCCGCGCCGCCATCCAAACATTCACAAGGCCCGGCGATCTCTGTCTCGATCCTCATGTCGGAGGCGGGACCACGCTCGTCGAGGCGCTCGCAGCCGGTCGGGACGCCATTGGCGTCGACATCAGCACACTCGCCGAGTTTGTCGCCAGGACGAAGGCGACTGTCTTGAACGATAACGAACTCGATGAACTTTCGTCTTGGGCCGTTCGGCTACCATACGCGATTAACATTCATCGGCCGTCGGTCGAGTTCAGCAAATACGCGGAATTGGGTTACTATAGGCACCTCGACCATCGCGCACGCTGGCGATTACGTAAGGCGATCGATCAGGCCCTATGGAGCGCGGTAAAGCTAGGAGCGCCGCGCCTCGAAAGCTTTGGTCGTTGCGCCGTCTTGCGAGCAGCCCAGTGGGCACTTGACGGCCGAAGGAAGCAAACTCTCGTTGACGAATTTCGCGATTTCCTTGGCGTCACCGCTACCGAAATGGTCAAGGGCGCACGTGAATTACGCGCAGCAGTGAAAACGAATGGATGCAGGCCGTCCATCAAAATCTTCCGGCGCAGTGCGGCCGGGCTTGAAAACGATGAAAGAATGTTGGATTGGCAGGCGCCGAGATTGGTCGTTACCTCGCCGCCATATCCCGGCGTCCACGTGCTTTATCACCGCTGGCAAGTCGACGGCCGCAAGGAAGCACCGTTGCCGTTCATGATCGCTAATAAGCTCGATGGGGCCTACGCGTCTTATTACACGATGGGTGATCGGAAATTCCCAAAACTCAAGACTTACTTCGATAACATTCGAGCGAGCATGTCGTCAGTCGCGAAGCTGGCGGATCGGCAAACTGTCATCGTTCAGATGGTGGCCTTTTCAGAGCGTAACTGGCAGTTGCCGCGCTATCTGGAAACCATGGAAGAGGCCGGCCTGATGGAAGTGTTTTTGCCACTGCTGCGGGGCGAACGAGACGGCCGCCTATGGCGCAGTGTGCCTGGCCGACGTTGGTACAGCGACCAACGTGGTAATACGCCGGGCAGTCAAGAAGTCGTGCTGATCCATATGAAGCCGTGAACCTCGTTGTCCCGGGCCAGTAGGTGAGGGCGCCATACGGACGATCGGCTTCTGTCCCGCCTACCGACGCGAGGGACCGCGAATCAACTCGCACGGGTCGACCCGAAACGCTTGAGCGAGGCGTCCCAGTACCGTTACGCTCGCCGAAACCGTCGCTCGTTCAACAGATCCAAGATAACGGGCACTGAGGCCAGCCCGATCTGCCAATTCCTCTTGGGTCAACTTCCTTGCATAGCGTTCGCGCCGAACATTGATCGCCATGGCCTTCTTCAAGTCCATGAAGCAAATGGCAATCACGGCAGGAACGATGTTTCCAGGAACGATCGTTCCGATTCAGCTTGATTTGCTCAGATTTCATTCGCTAGTTTAGGCAGCCAACTGCGGAGTATGTCCCTTGGCAATTTTAACTTGCCCTGGTTGCGGTCGTGGCGGTTTGCGTATTCCGGACGGCCGGCGGGGAAAGGTGACTTGCCCTACTTGTGGCGCCGAGTGGTTTCATCCTGAGACTATCGAACTTAGCGACGTTGAATTTAAGTGCTCAAGGAGCGGCGCTCGATTCAATGTCATATCGTCCAGACGATCACCGCTCCATAAGTTTGTAGTCCAGAAGATTAACAAAGCAGCCGATGGTGCGAGCCGCCCCGCCGAAGCTGACCCGCTCTCCTCCTCGCGGCGACCTGCACGCAGGGGCGGCGCGCCCGCAGTGTCGCTCGCTGCCCCACGAATTGGCGGCTGGTTGGCGCGAATCGCGGGACGCAAATCGCAGGTCGCTTCTTCGAACCCACCCACCGCCGTGCCGAAGGATCAAGCGAGCAGCGCGACGGCCTCCGCCCGCACGCACAAAGCCGATGAATACAATTGGAGCGGATTTTCTTGTCCTTATTGCAGCGCTTCGGGTCTAGTGCGAGGCGGGTGCGGCCATTTAGCTTGTGACGGAACTGTCCAGTTGAGGAACGGTCGCCACTTCTACCAATGCTTTTGCGGCCACGCCGGATTTCTTAGTGGGACCATAAAAGGATTTGAAAGCAAACGGCTCTCTGTGGACCGCGAAGAGGTTTCGCCGAAACCTCCGGTGCCAGATCCCCAACAGCAAAACAACATAACAGCCGATGTGGCTCTTCTACCCCCGACACGCAGCTTCCCGGCCAAGCGATAAATTTTGCGTCATCCGCCCGCGCACGCAGATTAGCACCGTGCTGAATGACATGATCTTTTTGTGACCAAGACCGTAGCCTTAGGCGAGCCTGAGGAGCTTTGTTGTGGTTGGCAAGCGTGAGGTTCGCTGCACCAATTGCGGTGCGCTCAACCGCGTTCCGGAATATTCGATCACCAAGAGCGCCAAATGCGGAAGATGCGGCGCTGCGCTCGCAGAACTACCAATCGTAAAAGCGCTGCAAACCATCTACAAATTTCGCCGACTAACGCTTCCTGCCCTTTTTGTCGCCTTCTGGGCAATCATTCTTGTAGCTGCACTTTGGGACCCTGTCGTTATGGGTCTCGGATGCTCAAACCATAGGGCACCAGCGCATGGAATCTACGCACGATATGCAAGCGCCATCGGCGGCGCATCTCTCACCATAATAACCCAAACGGGCTCGGATTATTTCGTCAAACTCGAACGAGAGCCTAGTGACATCGCCGTCATGTCGTTTTTCATCCATGGCGGCCGACCGCTTTACGCCAGTGTCCCCACTGGCAAGTTTGTCATGAAAGTCGCGAGTGGCAATTCGTGGTGTGGCGAGAGCTATCTGTTCGGAAGCGGGACGACGATGCAAGAAACCGGATCATTGGTGTTTGAAGAGGACGAGGCGCACACGGTTACTCTGACCGCGACGTCTGCGGGGAACCTGCCAATCCACTCGATCCCATGGAGTCGCTTCTGATGCTCTCCATGCACTACTTACGGCCATCCCTGCGAAATAGTTAGTTGTACGCGTTTAGCGGTCTCCCACTCTGGCACAAGGCCGTTTAGTCGTGAGCAAAAGTTTGTCCGCTGTATCCGCCTCTGCCGTTCCTTGAATATTTCCGATAAGGTTGGTTGATCGTGTACACACGCCAAGGAAACGCAAATGCCAAACGGGGGGCTCCCGATAACAGTCTGTGTAGACTGCGCCTACAATCCTACGGGCGGTGTTTGCGTCTTGCGCGACGTTATAGTCCTGGCCGACAAGCGCACGACAACTTGCAAAAACTACTCATCTTCTCCGCGACCTGACAAAGAAATTAAAGGACCAATACTTCACGTGTCTCAAAAGAATCACGAATATGTCCATATCCCCTGGCTGGACAATAGAAGTCCCCGAAGCGGTCTCGCAATAAAATGCTTTGATTGCGGAGACTATGTTGAAAATGGAATCCAAATAGAACTGTCGAGTGCTGACGGGTTGGAAAAATTCGGGTTTTGCTGCGAGACAAACTACGTTCGCTGGTGGTTTTTACGAGCAACAGAGCATCGCGACTGGAAACCAGAGCAAAACCTGGAAGAGTGCCCAAAAAACAAAGGTCAGCCAGTCAATTCGTTCAATACAAAGCCTTCGGTCCCACAGATACTTGAGGCAATTGATCGTTTGCTTGCGCGAAGCATCTTCCCGAAGCAAGAGGACGGCAGCGACCCGCGGCACTGTCCAAATTGCGACACCGGCAAGCTCTCGCTTAAGTTCAGTCACGATGGTGTTTTCATCGGATGCTCGAACTATCCAGAGTGCCGGTTTTCGCAACGCCTCAGCAGAACGACAAATCCTGCTCCCCGGTGAGCCTTCCGAGCTTACGGTCAGGCCAGTCGCGGCACGCCCAGTATCTGAGGGCAGCACATTCAGTTTGTTAGTCGAATATCACCTATTTGGTCGGAGCAATGCGATGGATTTCTTAGGGATCGATTTTTCTGGAAACGCTCGGTCGTGGCGTGTCAGTACCGCGACCTCCAATGTTTGGGTCTGCCGCACCAAATGCGATAGCGACCAAAAACCGCGCGTTGCGGAACTGCGGCAGGTGCAACACCTTGAGGGTACTGGATCACCGTTTCAGCGTCTTGCGGATATTCTGGCCGCAAAACAGTTTTCGGCGGCTGCGATTGACGCGCCCTTCTCGCTTCCCTCGCGATATGTTCCGACGGACGGATGGCTAAAGTTACTGGAATTGGTTGACGCGCTGCCATTCGATTCCCCCGCGCCGTTTCCGAGCGGCTCGTCGCTTATTACGCTCGCCGAAACTGTCGCCGACCTTGACCGCATGAAACCTCTTCGCTGCACAGAGAAATACTGGTCTGATCGTGGAATTAATGTTCGGTCCACCCTCTGGTGGAAACCGCGTGGTGGGGCACCATTTGCGGCCTCCTGTATGAAACTTCTTGCCACAGCGGGGTTTCCGGAGTGCTGGCCTTGGTCGGCTCAAACCGAAGGACTGATCGTCGAGGCATTCCCTGCTGCCCAGCTTTGGTCGTGGGATCTGCCGTTCAAGAAGTATGACGGCAATAATGGAAACAACGTGCGGCAAGAGATAATTCGGGGCCTAGAACCTCGCGTCGATTTGGGCCGATTTCGGAAGGCGGCGGAAGAATCTGCCGACGCATTAGATGCCGTTGTCGCGTCGTTCGCTGCAATTGCGGCCTATCGAGGCGTCTCGATACGGCCTGATGCTGATAGCGCAATAGTTTCGCGAGAGGGATGGATAGCCGTCCACACCTAGGCGACGTGCAAAACCCGAGGGAGGCGCGAGGGGTGTGATTGCCGGGAAGGCTGCGTACTGAGCCCGGCGCTTGGCCTTCTGCGAAACCCTCAATTTCGGCTTGACGACTGTCCGTATAATGCCTACTTTACGGACAGTGGCCGCCAAACCCAGGTTGATTCAAATGACAAAATCCGCCCGAAAAACCGCGCCCTCAACCATCGTAAACCGGACAGTTCCCCGCAGAGCTCCCAATTCCGAGCTTCGGCCCCGGGAATATCTGACCGAAAGGGAGATCGAGCGGCTCGAGGAAGTTGCTCGCAAGCGATCCCGCTATGGGCACCGCGATGCCACCATGATCCTGGTTGCGTACCGTCACGGCCTCCGTGCCTCGGAACTGTGCGGCTTGCGGTGGGACCAGATTGATCTGAATAGCGGCCGACTACACGTCCGCCGAGCCAAGGGCGGCATCGATAACGTCCATCCACTTAGCGGCAAGGAAATCCGGGCGCTGCGTCAGCTACGCCGCGAGAACATGGAATCGCGTTACGTCTTCATCACCGAACGCGGCGGTCCCGCCACAACCGCGGGATTCCTGAAAACGATCGCCCGGATTGGAGAAGCCGCAAAGCTCCCATTCCCGATCCACCCCCACATGCTCCGGCACTCTACCGGCTATAAGCTCGCTAATGACGGCCATGATACCCGGGCGCTTCAGCACTACATGGGGCACAAGAATATCATGCATACGGTTCGATACACGGAAATGGCGCCTGATCGGTTCAAGAATTTCTGGAAGGACTGACATTATAACCCAAAGATCGAATAGACGCATGCAGGAGCAGCAGGATGAATGGATCTTTCAATCTCGTCCTGTACGAAATATCGATTTGGGCAATCCCCGCTGTCATTGCCATTACGTTTCATGAAGCGTCACATGGTTATGTGGCACACCTTTTGGGCGATGACACTGCTTGGCGCTTGGGTCGTGTCAGTTTCAACCCGCTGGTCCACATCGATCCGTTC
>JBEKGX010000029.1:0-41588 GCA_050012575.1 Xanthobacteraceae bacterium
TGGTGCCGATTCCGAAGAGAAGCACGAGCCCGTGAGTGACATCGACACTGCAGCGGCGGATAGTCTGAAAGCGCTTGACCCCAAACGGCCGATTAGAGAAGCGGACATCAGCTTTGCATCGCAGCAGTCGGGACAATGTGCCGTTTTTGTCGACCCAGTCCGACGCTTACTTCGCTTGTTGCTGGATTTGGACGTAGGCGTTGAACGATATGGATATCCGTTCCCCTGAGCCGGAAAACGGGTGCACCATGTGCTTCAACCAGCTTGGAAACATAACCATAAGGCCAGGCAAGGGGTCGACCAGATAGCGGCCGCCAAACAACCCCTGCTCGAGACGAAGCATGTTCACCGCGACACGGGGGTCGAGCAATTCCAGCTTGCCGTTTAACGGGTCATTGCCGTCCGGCTTGCCGCTGGAGACGTAATAGACGCCTGACCACATCGCGCCAGGGTGGTCGTGCACGCTGTTGTATGCCCCGCGTCGCGAGACATTCGCCCAGCAGTCCAATTGGAAACTGATCTTTCTAGGACCCTCCAGTGCCGTAAAAAGAAATGGGTCAAAACGGTCTGGAAATGGTACGATATGAGATATTTCGAAAATTTGTCAGGTGACTGAAAAATCAAATAAATCGCAAGAAACGCCACAGTGGCGCTTTTGTGTCGCTCCTATGATGGAATGGACCGACCGGCATTGCCGGTTCTTCCATCGTCTGCTCACGCGCCGCGCGCTTCTTTATACCGAGATGCTCACCACCGGCGCGGTGCTGCACGGCGACCGCGGGCGGCTGTTGCGCTTTGCTCCCGCCGAGCATCCGCTGGCGCTTCAGCTCGGCGGCTGCGAGCCGCGGGCGCTGGCGGCGTGCGCGCGCATCGGCGTCGATCTCGGCTTTGACGAGATCAATCTCAATATCGGTTGCCCCTCCGACCGCGTGCAGGAGGGCCGCTTCGGCGCCCGCCTGATGGCGGAGCCGGCGCTGGTCGGCGCCTGCGTCGCGGCGATGAAAGTCGCCGTCGCGGTGCCGGTCACCGTCAAATGCCGCATCGGCATCGACGAGCAGGACCCGGAGCAGGCGCTGGAGACTTTTACGCAAGCCGTGGAGCAGGCGGGCGCCGACGCGCTCATCGTGCATGCCCGCAAGGCCTGGCTGAAGGGCTTATCCCCGAAAGAAAACCGCGAAGTGCCGCCGCTCGATCACCAGCGCGTCTATCGGCTCAAAGCCGCGCACCCGCGCCTGACCGTCGTCCTCAACGGCGGCATCGGCAGCGTAGAGGCCGCGCGTGCGCATCTGGCGCACGTCGACGGCGTGATGATGGGGCGCACGGCCTATCAGGAGCCCTGGCGGCTCCTTGCCGTCGATCCGTTGTTCTTTGGCGATGACGCGCGCTTTGCCTCGGCGAAAGAGGCAGCCTTGGCGTTGACCACCTATATCGAACGCGAACTTGCACAAGGCACGCGGCTGCACGCCATCACCCGGCATCTGCACGGCCTGTTCCGCGCCGTCCCCGGCGCCCGCGCCTTTCGTCGGCATCTGGCCGGTGCCGCGGCCACCGACGCCGGCGCCGAACTTCTGCGTACGGCGCTGGCGCTGGTGCCTGACCGGCCCCGCGAACTGGCCGACGTCGCGGCTTGAAAAATCCCGGAAAGTATAAGCGCGAATGTTTCTTGGCGTCGGCTTGCACGAAATCTTCTGGCTTGCGCTCACCATCGTCGTCGGCGGTGTGATCACCGGACTGCTTGCCGGCCTGTTCGGTGTGGGCGGCGGTTCGGTCATCGTGCCGGTGCTGTTTGAGGTGTTTGGCGTCATCGGCGTGCCGGACGAGGTACGCATGCAGCTTTGCGTCGGCACCTCGATCGCCATTATCGTGCCGACGGCGCTGCGCTCTTATCTCACCCACCGCGCCAGGGGATTGGTGATCCCGGGCGTGATCGGGGTGTGGACCGTCCCCGCGGTGATCGGCGTCGCCTGCGGCGCGGCGATTGCCGCCTTCGCGCCGTCCGCCGCCTTCGTGCTGGCATTCGTCGTCATCGCCACCTTCATCGCCATCAAATTCCTGTTCGCCGGCGACCGCTGGAATCTCGGCGACGAACTTCCCGGCGCGCTGTCGATGACACTCTACGGTTTCGGCATCGGCCTTGCCGGCTCGCTGATGGGCGTGAGCGGCGGCGCGCTTTCCACCATCGTACTCACGATGTACGGCAAACCGATCCACAATGCGGTCGCGACTTCGGCGGGGCTGGGCGTGCCGATTACCATCGCCGGTACTTTGGGCTACATCCTCGCCGGCCTGCCACACCAGGTACTGTTGCCGCCGCTCTCGCTCGGCTTCGTGTCGCTGATCGGTCTTGTGGTCATGGCGCCGGTGTCGAGCTTCGTCGCGCCCTATGGCGCCCAACTTGCGCACAAGCTGTCGCGGCGGCAACTCGAGATCGCGTTCGGCTGCTTTCTGCTGCTGGTGTCGCTGCGCTTCATGGTCAGCCTGATTTAGATCATGATCCGGAAAAATGGACACCGGTTTCCGGAAAGGATCATGCTCCGCCAAAGAGTAGCGCTCACGGATAACCGTGCAGCAACAAACGGTCGCCGCGCACTTCCCAGCTTTGCAGCCGGTTGAGGAAGCTCATGCCGAGGAGGCTGGTTTTGAGCTGGCCCGGCTGCGCCACCAGCGCCGCGACCGAGCGCTCGACCAGGCCGCCGATGGCGATGCGATCGAGCGTGACCGGCGCCGCGCGGGTGCGGCCGTTGGCGGTGTCGATGTTGGCGGAATAAACTAGCACTTCGAGCGGCAGTCCGGCGGCCTTGGCGTCGTCGCGCGTGAGCACCACCGAGCTGGCGCCGGTATCGAGCACCATGCCGACCCGCGCGCCGTTGATCTCCGCCGTCACCACGAAGTCGCCGTTGAACGCGCGCGCCACCTCCACCGTGCGGCCGTGCGAGATCGGGTGCCCGGGAATGAGCTCCGCGATCACCCGGTCGGCAACGTTGCGCAGTTCGAAGCGGTAGGAGTAGCCGATGACCAAAATCAGCGCCAGCACGACCCAAAGCAGCGCCGCGGTCAGCGCCTGCGCGAAGCGCTCGCGGAAAATGATCAAGACCGTGGCGCCGACAAAGACCAGGAGCGCGATCTTGTAGGCCAGCGACCCGAATTGCCCGCTCGACAGCGGGCCGATCGTGCCTTCGCCGTGGCGGGCAATGAGGATGAGCAGGGCGATGAGCAGGCCCGCCAGCAAAATCCACAACAAGCGTTGGCGCACCGATGTCATCCCTTGCCGCCGCGATTCGCGCCGTACTGTAAGGAACTTCGCCCGGCCCTTAAACTATGGGTGGAGAATGATCTGTTCGGAAGTGCTCAGGTTCCGAACAGCGCGCGGCGTGCCCGGTTCGTCGAATCGTCGGACGACGACGACATTATCGCCGAGGCTTCCGCCTGCGCCTGCGGCTGCGTCGGCGGCGCGGCGCCGTCGGCGATCGGCGCGAGCGCCGACATCACGCGCTCCGGCGGGAAGGTCACGATAACCTCGGTGCCGATGCGCAGCTTCGATTTGAGCGTAAAGGTGCCGCCATGCAGATCGATCAGGTTCTTGGCGATCGGCAATCCCAGCCCGGCGCCCTGTTCGGCCGATTTGATCGAGTTCGAGCCCTGACCGAACGATGCCAGCACCACCGGGATTTCCTCTTCCGGTATGCCCGGCCCGGTGTCCTTGATGCTCACGTATTGGCCGCCGGACGCGGTCCAGCCGACCTTCATCCAAATCTCGCCGCCTTGCGGCGTGAACTTGATGGCGTTCGACAGGACGTTGAGGCAAATCTGGCGCACCGCGCGCTCGTCGGCCCACAGCCGCGGCATGTCGGGCTCGAACAATTCGTGGATGGTGAGGCCGCGATTGCCGGCGCGCAGCTTGAGCAGATGGTGGCAATCCTCCACCACGCGATTGAGCGACACCGCTTCCTCGTTGAGCTCGTAACGGCCGGCCTCGATGCGCGACAGATCGAGGATCTCGTTGATGAGGTTCAAGAGATGCACACCGGAATTATGAATGTCGCCGGCATAGTCCTTGTACATCGGCACGGTGTGCGCGCCGAAAATCTCGCCCTTCATCACCTCGGAGAAGCCGAGGATGGCATTGAGCGGCGTGCGCAGCTCGTGGCTCATCTGTGCCAGGAAGCGCGACTTGGCGATGTTGGCGGCTTCCGCGCGGCGGCGCGCCTCGTCGGAGATCGACTTCGATTGCTCGAGCTCGCCGATCAGCGCGTCCTTTTCCGCGCGCGCTTCCAGCGTCGCGAGCGTCGTCGAGTAGAGCCGGTAGGCGAGCAGCGAGAAGTAGCCTTCCGCGGTCAGCGCCATCACCGCCAGGATGTAATTGTGCAATGTGCCCTTGAAGATGAAGTCGAGCGCGATGGCGATGGTGACCGGCAAAGTGAGCGCCAGCACCGCGATCGGCAGGCTTGAGGCAAGCATGCTGGAAATCGCCACCACCAGCAGCATGACGAACAGCATGAACATGCCGGACTGCTCGTCGACGCCGAGCGGATGGATGAGGATGAAGGTCCACGCCATGCCGAAGAACAGATCGAGCATGATGAAGCGCAGCCGCCACGAGCGCAGGTTCGTGGCGCCCGGCGGCTCGTCGAGGAACTGCCGGCACATGCGCACGATCACGAGATGAATGATCAGCGCGCCGCCGGTCCACACGCCCGAGGTGAGCGCGCCGGTCCACAGGCTGGAGAGAAGTCCGATGGTGACGACGAGCAGCAGGATCACCAGCGATCCCGACAGGCGGTTCTGGGCGAATTGACGCAGCAATTCGTAATCGAACACCGGCCGCGTGCCGCTGGTCGAGGTCAGCCGGTCGCGCGCCTCGCGCACGTGCCTTGTGGCCAGCCGCCGCTTGGTGGACGGGGCATCGGCGGCGCCGGGCGAAGCGAGTTCGCGCGGTTCGCTGGTGGTCGTTTGCATTACAATCCGCCGCTGGCGCTAATTTGCGTCAAAAGTCGCGCAAATTCCTTAAGACGAGGCTTAAGTCGGCGCGCGATTTCGACTTAAACGCCGGCAATCGCTGGTATTTCGGACCGCAGGGCAACACGCCGGTCAGCCACGTCGGGCCCTTGGCCGCCCGCGGGCGGGCGCGATAAGGTCGTCCCCTCAACGGGATAGGGAGGCTCGACGGCAATGAAGCTCTACGACGGCGGCCGCGCGCCCAATCCGCGGCGGGTGCGCATCTTTCTGGCCGAGAAGGGCCTCGAAGTTCCCATCGAGCCGATGGATATCGGCACCTTGCAACACCGCAATAGCGCCTTTGCCGCCATCAACCCGCTACAGCGGCTTCCGGCGCTTGTCCTGGACGACGGCACTGTGATCACCGAATCGATCGCGATCTGCCGCTACTTCGAGGCGCTTCATCCCGAGCCGCCGCTGTTTGGCCGCGGCGCGCTCGATATCGCGCTGGTCGAAATGTGGAACCGCCGCGCCGAGCTGCATCTGTTCTTGCCGGTGGCGACCGTGCTCCAGCATCTGCATCCGGGCATGAAGCAACTGGTCGACCCGCAGGTGCCGGCATGGGGCGAGGCCAACAAGCCGCTCGTCTTCGACTTTTTGCAGCTGCTCGACGGCGAGCTCAAGAGCCGGCCTTATATTGCCGGCGAGCGTTTCACCGTCGCCGATATCACCGCGCTGGTGGCGGTGGATTTCATGAAAGTGTCGAAGCTCGCAATGCCCGACGAGCTTACCGAGGTGCGGCGCTGGCGCGAAACCGTTTCCGCCCGACCGAGCGCAAAGGCGTAGCACTCACATCCACCCCCCCCTTCGCGCGGCAGGATAAGGAATCGCGCAAAAAAAAATCGGCCTGGTGGCGGCGGGTCGCGCCGTCACCAGGCCTTGACGCGCGATGCTCTGGTTCGTGCGCGTTAGAACGTCGAATATTTCGGTGCGGTGCATCCGCCGCAGGCCCACGGCCATGACCAGTCGGCGACTTTACCCTTGTTTGCCTTGTGCTGACGATCAAGCAGGGCAATCAGCTGGTGATCTCGGCGCAGCTTGCCGACGAAGCCGATCGCAGCAAAGTCGAAAATTTTCTTTGGCAATTGCTGCCGACTTTGCGCGCGCCGCCGGTCCTGGTTCGCTCGGCCGGCGGACACTTCATGGACAAGCCGGACAACGTCATCTCGCTGATCAACCCGGCGACGGTGCGCAGCCTGGAGCAGCAATGGGGCATCGAAATCGATCCGCTGCGCTTTCGCGCCAACATCTACCGACGGCGCCAAGCCCTGGGAGGAGTTCGATTGGGTCGGCGGTGAGATCAGGATCGGCGGCGCGGTGTTCGCGGTCGATCGCAAGAACGGCCGCTGCGGCGCGACCAACGTCAATCCGACGACCGGACGCCGCGATCTCGATATTCCAGGTTCGCTGCGTGCCGCATTCGGCCGCAAAAATCTCGGCGTCTATCTGATAGTGCACGACGGCGGCCAAATCGCCGTCGGCGACCCGGTTTTTGTCCCGCGCGCGACGCCGGGGCCGGCCGTCGCCTATTCGGCGGCGGCGCAGCTTAACGGCAGCCAGCGGCGCTTTATGTGCCGCGGCTGCTATTTCATCTACGAGGAAGCCAATGGCCTGCCGCAACAGTCGATCCGGCCGGGAACGGCATTTGCGGATATCCCGGCGAACTGGCGCTGCCCCGACTGCGGAACGGAAAAAACGACGTTCCGGCCTTATGTCGAGAAGGCCGCGGCGAGCTGATGCTCATCCGCCCCCCCGCGCAGCGAAGCGGGGGAGGATAATTACCGCTGCAACAATGCGATCAGGCTCGACGTGTCCCAGCGCTTGCCGCCCATCGCCTGCACTTCCGAGTAGAACTGATCGACCAGCGCGGTGGCCGGCAAATGCGCGCCGTTTCTGCGCGCCTCGGCCAGGCAGATGGCGAGGTCCTTGCGCATCCAGTCGACGGCAAAGCCGAAATCGAATTTGCCGGCGGCCATGGTCTTGTAGCGGTTCTCCATCTGCCAGGACTGCGCCGCGCCCTTGGAGATGGTGGCGATCAGCTTTTCGATGTCGAGGCCGGATTTTTGCGCGAAGTGCAGCGCCTCGGCGAGCCCTTGCACGATTCCGGCAATGCAAATCTGGTTCACCATCTTGGCGAGCTGCCCGGAGCCGGACGCGCCGATGAGATTGCAGGCGCGCGCGTAAGCCGCGATCACCTTTTCCGCCTGCGCGAATACCGGCGCGTCGCCGCCGCACATCACCGTGAGCACGCCGTTCTCGGCGCCGGCCTGGCCGCCCGAGACCGGCGCATCGATGAAATCGAAGCCGCGTTTCCGGGCCTCGGCGTAGAGCTCGCGGGCGATCTCGGCGGAGGCGGTGGTGTGATCCACCACGATTGCGCCTTTGCGCATGCCGGCGAATACGCCGTCGCTGCCCAGCATCACTTCGCGCAAATCATGGTCGTTGCCGACGCAAGCCATGACGAAGTCTTGGCCGGCGGCCGCTTCCCGCGGCGTCGGCGCGCTTTTTCCGCCGTGCTGGCCGACCCATTTTTCGGTTTTCGCCGCAGTGCGGTTGTAAACCGTCACCGCGTGGCCGCCCTTCTTCGCAAGATGCCCCGCCATCGGGTAGCCCATGACGCCAAGCCCGACAAACGCCACCTTCGCCATTGCAGCCTCCTTCCATTTCGTTTCGTCATACGCGGGCTTGACCCGCGTATCCATGCTGAAATGCCTCGTTCTGAGCGCCACGACCGCAGACAAACTTGCCGCCAGCATGGATTGCCGGGTCAAGCCCGGCAATGACGAGGTGGCAATTGAGCCCCGTGCCGGGCTGTCCTATCTACTGCGCATGGCATCACTCAAAGACGACGTTCTGGCCGCGCTCTCGAGCGTACCCACGCCCGAGGGCCGCCCGCTCACCGCGACCGGAAAACTCTCCGAGATCGTCGCCAACGACGGCAAGGTGTTCTTTTCCATCACCGTCGAGGCGGCCCAGGTGAAGCAATGGGAAAGCGTGCGCGAGCGCGCCGAGACGGCCGTGCGCGCAATGCCGGGCGTGCAATCGGTCATGATCGCGCTCACCGCCGAACGCGGCGCCGGCCGCGCCCCCTCCCTTCCCTCCCCCGCAAGCGGGGGAGGGAAGGGAGGGCGTAGTGCGTCTGCACCGCCGCGGCCCACGGCCGCTCCAGCCGGCGCGCCCGCAGGGCAGGGTGCGCGGGGGCCGGCTGGCATTCCCGGCGTCGCCGCGATCGTTGCCGTTGCTTCGGGTAAAGGCGGCGTCGGCAAATCGACGGTGGCGGTCAATCTGGCACTGGGCTTACGCGACCTCGGGCTGAAGGTCGGCATCCTCGATGCCGACATCTATGGGCCGTCGATGCCAAGGCTACTCGCCATCCGCGAGAAACCGCAGACCATCGGCGGCACGCGGCTCAAGCCGATCGTGCGTCACGGCCTGGCGGTGATGTCGATCGGCTTCCTCATCGAGGAGGAAACGCCGATGATCTGGCGCGGGCCCATGGTGACGTCGGCGCT
Organism: Xanthobacteraceae bacterium; assembly: GCA_050012575.1. Lineage (GTDB taxonomy): Bacteria > Pseudomonadota > Alphaproteobacteria > Rhizobiales > Xanthobacteraceae > BOG-931. Next base: position 8,508 of record JBEKGX010000029.1, read on the forward strand.
GACGCAGATGCTGCGCGAGGTGGAATGGGGCACGCTCGACGTCATGGTGGTCGACATGCCGCCGGGCACCGGCGACGCGCAGCTCACCATGGCGCAGCAGGTGCCATTGAAGGGCGCGGTCATCGTTTCGACGCCGCAGGATCTGGCGCTGATCGACGCGCGGCGCGGCATCGCCATGTTCCGCCGCGTCAACGTGCCGGTCATCGGCATCGTCGAGAACATGAGCACCTTCATCTGCCCGCATTGCGGCACGCGCTCGGACATTTTCGGCCACGGCGGCGCACGCCTCGAAGCCGAGCGGCTTGGCGTACCGTTCCTCGGCGAAGTGCCGCTCGCCATCGTCATCCGCGAAAAATCCGATTCGGGCGCGCCGGTGGTTGCGAGCGAGCCGGACAGCGCGCACGCTAAAGTCTTCCGCGACATCGCCGCGCGCGTGCGCGACGGCCTCAACGTTGCCAGCCGCCCGGCGCCGAAGATCGTGATCGAGGCGTAACGCGGCAACTTACCGCTTGATGCACAGCGCCAGCGCGGGTCCGGAAGAATTGCTGCACGTCGCCGTTTCCGGGTCCACCGCTTTACCGATGCGGATGAGGCCGCCGGGGCAAGTCACCGAGACGAGCTTTTCGCCGGGGCCGCATGCGAGTTCGCAGGCTTTACCGCACGTCTCCTGGGTGATCGCGCGCAGCCCTAGCGATCCGCCGAGACCTGACGGTCCCGCGGGACCGGCAGGCCCGGGCGGGCCGGGCGGACCGACCACGCCGGCCGGACCGGGGGGACCGGTTGCGCCGGTTGGGCCGACCGGGCCCACCGCGCCGGTTTCGCCTTGCGGTCCGAGTGGCCCCGCGGCGCCTTGCGGTCCGGCGGGTCCCTGCGGCCCTTCGAAGCATCCGGCGAGCGAGAAGGCGGCGAGCACTGCGACAACGGCGATCGATACGCGCATTGAGTTCCCCCCGTCGGACTATTGTTTGTAGTTTTGCGCCATGAACTTGACCGCGGTCTCGCTGAGCTGGCGGCGGTCGCGCTCGCCGCGCTGCGCCAGCTCGATGATGTATTTGGCCAGAACCTCGCGCGCGCCGCGCTCATAGGCCGGCCGCGCGAAATCGGAACCGGACTGCTTGATCTGCTCCCAGGCATCGTCGAAGGCCGCGCTTAAAATCTCCACCGCTTCGGGATCGAAGGAGCTATTGGCCAACAACGGAATAATGGACACGAACGCTACTCCTCGGTCAGGCGGCAGCGCGGGTTGTCGCTCAGCCGCCGACGCCCTTTCAGGGTAACGCCGCTGTCGACAGTGACAAAAGCGTACGCCGGATTCGTGACGGTGGCGATGCTAAATTTTGCTACGCGCCGCCGATTGTGGCGTGGTCGGAGCCGGCGTCGCGCACGCCGCACCGTGAAGCCTCGCGAGGAATGAATTGCCGGCAAAAAATATGACCGCGAAGCGCGATGGCCGGCGCGATGGCCAGATCGCGCGGGATTGTCGTCAGCGGAATCGATCGCGCGGCCGTGAGGCAAGCGCGCTCGTCCGGCCGCCCCTCCCGGCGGCCGCGGGTGCGAGGAAATTTTCTCGTGGGCATAATGGGTTAGAAAAATTCCTAGAACATATTGCGAACCCGGAACAAATCGTGTACACTCTATCGATCGCCATTGCCCGTGAAGGGGGCCATCGGAGGCCGTTGGGGGTCCATTTGGGCGTCCGTTGTGAGCCTTTCGAATCCCGGCCATAAGGAGCACGAACATGAGTGCAGCGCTTCGCCTCGTCGAAGGATCGACCATGGACAAATCGAAAGCCCTTGATGCCGCGCTCTCGCAGATCGAGCGCAGCTTCGGCAAGGGCTCGATCATGCGGCTCGGCAAGAACAACCGGTCGATGGACGTGGACACCGTCTCCACCGGCTCGCTCGGTCTCGACATCGCGCTCGGCATCGGCGGGCTGCCGCGCGGCCGCGTGGTCGAAATCTACGGCCCGGAATCCTCGGGAAAAACCACGCTCGCGCTGCATTGCCTCGCCGAGGCGCAGAAAAAGGGCGGCATCTGCGCGTTCATCGATGCCGAGCACGCGCTCGATCCGATCTATGCGCGCAAGCTCGGCGTCAACGTCGACGAACTTTTGATCTCGCAGCCCGACACCGGCGAGCAGGCGCTGGAAATCGCCGACACGCTGGTGCGTTCCGGCGCGGTCGACGTTTTGGTCATCGATTCGGTCGCGGCTTTGGTGCCGCGGGCCGAGCTCGAAGGCGAGATGGGTGACAGCCAGCCCGGCTTGCAGGCCCGGCTGATGAGCCAGGCGCTGCGCAAGCTCACCGCCTCGATCAACCGCTCCAATACGATGGTGATCTTCATCAACCAGATCCGCATGAAGATCGGCGTCATGTACGGCTCGCCGGAAACCACGACCGGCGGCCACGCGCTCAAATTCTACGCTTCCGTCCGGCTCGACATCCGCCGCATCGGCGCCATCAAGGAGCGCGACGAGGTGGTCGGTAACCAGACCCGCGTCAAAGTCGTCAAGAACAAGCTCGCGCCGCCGTTCAAGCAGGTCGAGTTCGACATCATGTACGGCGAGGGTATCTCCAAGACCGGCGAGCTGATCGATCTCGGCGTCAAGGCGGGCGTGGTGGAAAAATCCGGCTCCTGGTTCTCCTACGACAGCCAGCGCATCGGCCAGGGCCGCGAGAACGCCAAAACCTTCCTCAAGGCCAATCCCGATATCGCGGCCAAGATCGAAGCGGCGGTCCGGCAGAACGCCGGCATCATCGCGGAAAAGATTCTCGCCGGCGAAGAAAGCGCAAGCGTGGGCGCAAGCGAAGACGATGACGCCGCCGAAGGGTGAGCGCGCGTAACCGCCGACCCCTCTCCCCTTCGTGGGAGAGGGTGGCAAGCCCGGCGCAGCAAAGCGAAGAAGGGCGAGCCGGGTGAGGGGTTAGTTTTCAGTAGGCGCTTTGCGCCGACCCCTCGCCCGGCTCGCTCACTTCGTTTGCTCGGTACCCTCTCCCGCAAGGCCCGCAAGGGGAGAGGGAAAACACGCGCGAGCCGCGTTGGGCGAAATTGCAGCCTACGAGTTGCGCCGCTCGGCGGTCCACGAGCCCGAACACGAGGCGCCGCTCCAGAAGCCGCTGCCGGACGTACCGGAGAGATGGCCCAGGCCGATCGCCCGACTGTCGCCGTGGCTCACCGCGACCCTGATGGCGCCGTTGTCGGCGACTTTGCCGCTGATGTTGAGCACGATGTCGCCGCCATTGGCCAGCACACCTTTCTCGATGCGCATTGGATAACGGTAGCTGGCAATGCAATCGCCCTTTTTAGTGACGATCGACACACTCCATAAACCGTCATATCGCGGCATGGCAAAACACGCGGTCGCGGCGAGGCTGACGGATGCGGCAATCAGCACGCCGGCACTTAAGCGGATGTGTTTTCGCAAGGAACGCATTGAAGCCCCCGAACATTAATGCTGCGAGCGTTTTCGCCCGCTTGTGGTTAAGTACGTCACGGGAAGTAGGCGTGTCTGCGTTTCCCGTCGGCTAGGTGTTTTACCGGATAAAGGTTCAAATCCAGTTGATGGACATCACAAAATTGTCGATGGCCGTCCGGGGTTATTCGCCGCTTTTATTGTCCTGGAACGGCTCGTCGTAGCCGTGGCGGCTTGAGTAGAACACCAGCGCCATCAGCCCGCAGCCGACCAGAAGCGAAAAGACGATGCCGAAGCCCATGGCGACATAGCCGATGGCCGGCATCGGCGGGCCCTCGACCTCAAGCCACGCGCCGGCGGCGTACCACAACGCCGCCGCCACGATGGCGATGAGCGCCACCAACAACGCGATCGTGCCGAGGCTTTGCTTTGGCTTTGGCATCTTTGGCAGATATGTCGGCTCGCGGTGGCTTGCTAGCTTTGGCTCAGCCGGCTTTGCGCAGGAAGACATAATCCGCGGAATAGGGCGCGCTGCGTAGCGCGCCGGCCTGATCGCAGGCGCCGTGCATCGCGCCGCCCTTGGTGTTGATCCGCTGCACCGTGGTGACGTCGGCCAGCGTTCCACTGCCGCGCCGGCCGACTACGTCGAGCTTGAGCCAGGCGATGTCGCCCTCGGTCGCGCCGGGCGCGTTGCCGGAGACTTTTCCCACCACGGCGCTGCCGTCCGCGTGCTCCCAGGTCGGGCCGGCGTAATGGCGTCCGATCGTCTTGCCGTCGAGGATGAGGGTGGCGATCGGCTCGCGGAAAATCCAGGCCAGCTTGCCATCACTGCCTGCTTTGCACTCATAGACTTGTGCGCCCTCGGCATGAAAGGTGGCGACCGCGGCCTCTCTCGGTGCCGCAATCGCCGCCGGCACTTGCGCGAGCGCGCCGCCGGCATGGCCCGCCAGCGCCGTGACCGATGCAAGCGCAATTCCGGCGTATCGCGCCGCCATCGGCAAACTTCTATTCACGCTCTCGCTCCTATTCATGCCATCGCCTTTTTCAGATTCTCGTCGACCTTGTCGAGGAAGCCGGTCGTGGTGAGCCACTTCTGCTCGGGCCCGACCAGTAGCGCCAGATCCTTGGTCATGAAACCCGATTCCACCGTGCCGACCGTCACTCTTTCCAGCGTGGTGGCGAATTTCGCCAGCTCCGTGTTGCCGTCGAGCTTGGCGCGGTGGGCAAGCCCGCGCGTCCAGGCGTAGATCGAAGCGATGGAATTGGTCGAGGTCTCGCGGCCCTTCTGGTGCTCGCGGTAATGCCGCGTCACGGTGCCGTGGGCGGCCTCGGCCTCGACGATCTTGCCGTCCGGCGTGGTCAACACCGACGTCATCAGCCCGAGCGAACCGTAGCCTTGCGCCACCGTGTCCGACTGCACGTCGCCGTCGTAGTTCTTGCACGCCCACACATAGCCGCCCGACCATTTGAGCGCCGCCGCCACCATGTCGTCGATCAGCCGGTGTTCGTAGAACAGCTTCTTCTTCTCGAACTGCGCCCTGAACTCCTTTTCGTAGATCTCCTGGAAAATGTCCTTGAAGCGCCCGTCATAGACTTTGATGATGGTGTTCTTGGTCGAGAGATAAAGCGGATAGCCGCGGGCGAGCGCGTAATTCATCGAGGCGCGGGCGAAATCGCGGATCGAGCTGTCGAGGTTGTACATCGACATGGCGATGCCGGGGCCGGGGAACTGGAACACCTCGCGTTTGATCTCCGCCCCGTCGTCGCCGACGAAAGTCAGATACAGCTTGCCCCTGCCGGGGACCTTGAAATCGGTGGCGCGGTACTGATCGCCGTAGGCGTGACGGCCGATGATGATCGGCTTGGTCCAGCCGGGAACGAGCCGCGGCACGTTCTTGCAGATGATCGGCTCGCGGAAGATGACGCCGCCCAGGATGTTGCGGATGGTACCGTTCGGCGAACGGTACATTTCGTGCAGGTTGAACTCCTTCACCCGCGCTTCGTCCGGCGTGATGGTGGCGCACTTGACGCCGACGCCGAACTTCTTGATCGCTTCCGCGGCTTCGATCGTGATCTGGTCGTGGGTCTCGTCGCGCTTCTGGATGCCGAGATCGAAATATTTTAGACCGATGTCGAGATAAGGATGGATGAGCTTGTCCTTGATCTCTTGCCAGATGATCCGGGTCATCTCGTCGCCGTCGAGCTCGACCACCGGATTGGCTACCTTGATTTTCGCCATTTGCGTGAAGACCTTTACATCCCGGGCTGGATGAAGCGCGGTGGGGCACGTCCAACTTGAAGCGCCCGCCGGCGGCGGCGTCGCTATAGCATTTGCGTATTGTGCGCGGAAGCGCATTGGAGAATGATTTGAGCGACCGGCGCGTACTGGCTCGGTCGTTCGTCATTGCCGAGCCAAAAGGGCGATGCGCTGCGGATGGTCTTAGGGAACGGCACTTAACCGGGTACTCATTGTGTCAAGATCGGCATGGCGCGCGCTTAAGGGAAAGTTCGGCCGCGGCCGGCGCGAGTTGCGTCGCCGTCTGCTCGAACCGCTGCTGGTAGGTCGGCCGACGCTGCGGGACATTGTGATGAAGGCGCTCGCTGCGCGCGGTCATCTCATACTCTGCCAACTCGGCGACATGCGCTTCTTTGTCGATCCCGGCGACCGCGCGGTCGGCGCATCGCTGATTTGGCACGGCGGCTATCAGCGGAGCGAACTCGACCGCGCCATCGCGCTCATTTCCGCCGCCGGGCGCCTGCAGGCCGACGCCGTGTTTGTCGACGTCGGGGCTAATATCGGCACGCATACGATCTATGCCCTGCGCAGCGGCCGGTTCGCGCGGGCGATCGCATTCGAGCCGGAGCCGCACAACGCCCGTCTCTTCTCGATGAACCTCGAAGTCAACGGCTTGGCGCAGCGCGCGGTGGTAGTGCCGAAGGCGGCGGGCGCCGCGACCGGACGCGCCGCGCTGCATCTTCACCCGCGCAACAAAGGCGCACACGCGATCGGATTTGCGCCGAGCGTCGACGGCCTCGATTGCCTCGACGTGCCGGTCGTACGGGTGGAAGACGCGCTGCGCGAGCTGGGCGTGGCCGTCGCCGATGTTGGCCTGGTTTGGATGGATGTCGAGGGCTATGAGCCGCAGGCCTTGGCGGGGATCGGCGAGCTTTTGCAGCGCGCCGTCCCGATCGTCTTCGAGTTCTTCCCGCAGCGCTACGACGCCGCGACCAAGGAGCAGCTGGTGCAGCGCCTCGCGGCCCATTACACGCGGATGCATCGTCTCGCGGATCCGCTGGACCGGGCGCTCCCGATCGAGGCGCTGGCGACGATCGAGCAGGTCACCGACGTGCTGGTGCATTGAAATGCCGGGTGCCGGCACCGACAAGACCAAGCGCTGGTCGGCAGAAGCCTGCCCGATCGTCGTGCTGGTCGAGCCGCAATTGCCGGAGAATATCGGCGCGGCAGCGCGCGCCATGGCCAATTTCGGCCTGTCGCGGCTGCGGCTCGTGGCGCCGCGTCCATCCTGGCCCAACCCCAAGGCGCAGATGATGGCGGCCGGCGCCGACCGCGTCCTCGACGGCGCAATGCTCTACGACAGTCTCCACGCCGCCATCGCCGATTGCAGCTTTGTCTTTGCCGCGACTGCGCGCGCCCACGACCAGGCCAAGCCGGTCGTCGGCGCGGCCGAGGCGGCAGCGCTGACGGCGCCGCGCATCGCCGCCGGCGAGGCCGTCGCCGTCGTTTTCGGCCGCGAGCGCAACGGGCTCGAAAACGACGAGGTCGCGCTCGCCGACCGCATCCTGACGCTGCCGGTCAATCCGGCCTTCGCCTCGCTCAATCTGGCGCAAGCCGTCCTCGTCGTAGCCTACGAATGGTTCAAACTGGCGGGCGGCGGCAAGTTGCCGTTCGCCATGCCGGAAAAATCCGCAACCGCGCCGAAGGAGCAGCTTTTGGCCTTCTTCGCCTCGCTCGAACGCGAGCTGGAGAAAGTCGAGTTCTTCCGGCCGCCGGACAAGCGCGAGACCATGCAGATCAATCTGCGCAACATTGTCACCCGCATGGCACCGACCCAGCAGGACATCCAGACGCTGCACGGCGTGATCATGGCGATCGCCGAGGGCCGCAAGGGGCCGGCGCGCGGCGGCGTTCTCGACGGCGCCGAGGCCGAGATGCTGCGGGCGCTCCTTGCCGAGCACGGCGGCGGCCGAGTCCCCTCCGAACGCGGCCCGGTGCGCGGGCTCTCCCGGCTGCTCCGCCGCAATCCGACCGATGCCGAGCGCGCATTGTGGCAGGCGTTGGTCAACGACCGCCGCTTCGCCGGCCGCGGCTTCAAGCGACAGACGCCGATCGGGGCGCATATCTGCGATTTCGTGTCGTTCCAGCTGCGCACCGTCATCGATTTGGTGCCGGCGGCGGAGGAGAAGCCGGCCGCCGAACAGCGCGCGAAAAAACGCGCCTGGCTGGCCGCGCGCGATTACAAGATCATCGCGGTTTTCGCCACGGACGTTGAATCTGACCTCCCCGCGTTGCTGGAGCGAATCGACAAGGCAATCGGGTGAAGGCGAGAGACTGTTCTGAGATTGCACTGTGCCGGGGCGTCGTATTGCCGGAAGCAAAGGTGTTAAGAATGCAATTGGGAAATTCGAACATCCGTTATGGCGTCATTCCCCAGGCGTTCCACTGGCTCACCGCGATGTGCGTGGTGGCGGGCTGGCCGCTCGGCTGGTTCCTTGGTGAGTTCCCGAAAGGGACGGCGCGCTCGTATGCGCTGTTCACGCACATGACGCTCGGGCAGTGCGTCGTCGTGCTCTTGATCGCGCGATTGGCCTGGCGGATCGCCAATTCGCCGCCGCCGCCGGAGCCGACGCGGTTCGGCCGGCTCGTGGAAATTGCCGCCAAGCTCAGCCAGTACACGCTCTATGCGCTTCTCGTCGCGGTGCCATTCGTGGGGATGGTCGTCCAGCTGAAGCGCGGCAACGCGCTGCCGGTGCTCGGCTTTTGGGACTTTGTGTCGCCTTGGCCGACGGACCGGGCTACCGCGAAGAGCGTTCTCAAGGTGCACGAATATCTTGCCAACGCCCTCGTGATCCTTGCCGGTCTTCACGCCGCTGCCGCGCTGACGCACCACTGGATCTTTCACGACCGCACGCTAACGCGGATGCTACCGGGCACGCGCGCTTAGAGTCGTTCCCGTCATCCTGAGGGCGAGCGAAGCGAGCCTCGAAGGATACGGCTGAGGCGCCAGCCAAAATCGGTTACCGATTTCGGAATTTGGAAGTGCCCAACTCGGCAACAGCCGACTTGACGATCAATTATTCTTAAGCACCTTCATCGCCGAAGCCGTGCCCGCGCGCAGCATCGCCAGGTCGCTCATCACCGCGAGGAAGCGCATGCCGCGCTTACCCAGCGCCACTGCGCGGTCGGCGGAATGGCAATAGGCACCGGGAATCTTTTTTGCCTTCTGTGCGGCGGCGACGATGCGATCGAGCTCGCGATCGACCTCCTTCGACAGCGGGTCGAGGTTTTTACCCTGCGAGAGCGCGATCGACAGATCGGAGGGGCCGAGGAACAGTCCGTCGATGCCGGGCGTGTCGACAATGGCCTCGAGATTGTCCAGCGCCGTGCGGGTCTCGATCATGGCGAGCGTGATCACGTGATCGTTGGCTTCGCGCAGATAGACCGATTGATCGGGCAGGCCGGCCAAAGTCGTCGCGCGATGCGGTCCCCAGCTTCGCTCGCCGAGCGGCGGATACTTAGCTGCCGCGGCAAGGGCGCACGCGTCCGCGGCGGTGTTGATCATCGGTGCGATGATGCCCTCGGCACCAAAATCGAGCGCGCGGGAAACGAGCGCGAAATCGCCGACCGGCACGCGCACCACCGGTGCCGCGCCGCCCTGACGCACCGCGGCGACGGCGGTAACGAGCGCGCCGATGTCCCACAGGCCGTGCTGGCTATCGAGCGTCACCGCGGCAAAGCCTTCGCGCCCGATCGTCTCGGCGACGATCGGATAGGGCAGGCCGCACCAGCCGCTGAACACGGTTTCGCCGGCGCGCAGGGCCCGGGCGAGGGTGAAAGCGGGGATGGCCATGAGGTTCGCTGTCTGCCGCTCGCCGCGTGACGTTCGCTTGAAAGTGACGGCGCGCCGCGGCGCTATCGTCCCGCCTTGATATCGGCGATCGCTTTTTCCATCAGCTCGCTCATGACGCGGTCGATCTGATGGTCGGACTGGACCACGCCCTTGGCGGCGAAATCCTTGCGGATCTTGCCCATCACGTCATGGCCGCCCGCCTCCTCGATGTCGCTCATTACCACGGACTTGGCGTAGCTCTCGGCCTCAGCACCGCGCAGGCCGAGCTTTTCCGCCGCCCAGAGGCCCAGCAGCTTGTTGCGCCGCGCGGTGGCCTTGAATCGGAGTTCCTCATCGTGCGCGAATTGCTGCTCGAAGCCTTCCTCGCGCTTGTCGAACGTGGTCATGCCTGTCGCCCTTATGTGTCGCGGAACGGCTCGAAAAGCTGCCGCCTTGCATATCGGGGGTGCCTCGTCAAGGCAACCGTGCCGCGGTCGAAACATCGGCGTTGCGGGAGGCCCCGCGCGGGTCTATGGCGATTGTACTCCGCGCCGCGTTCAGCTAGCTTTCCCTTCGCGGAGGGGCCAGCGTTTGAGTCGCACGCCCACCGCCGCCGCCGCGGACCTCGACACCAGAACTGGAGCCACGGCATTCCATGGATTTCACCAAGCCACGGTACACTCCGATGAGCCGCCGTCGCCGCATCTATGAAGGCAAAGCGAAGATCCTTTATGAAGGGCCCGAGCCGGGAACTTTGATTCAGCACTTCAAGGACGACGCGACCGCCTTCAATGCCAAAAAGCATCAGGTGATAGAAGGAAAGGGCGTCCTCAACAACCGCATTTCCGAGTACGTCTTCCAGCATCTTAACGACATCGGGGTTCCGACCCACTTCATCCGCCGCCTCAACATGCGCGAGCAGCTCATTCGCGAGGTCGAGATCATTCCACTCGAAGTCGTGGTGCGCAACGTCGCCGCCGGTTCGCTGGCGCAGCGACTCGGCATCGAGGAGGGCACGCAACTGCCGCGCTCGATCATCGAGTTCTATTACAAGAACGACCAGCTTAACGACCCGATGGTTTCAGAAGAGCACATTACCGCGTTCGGCTGGGCGACGCCGCAGGAGATCGACGACATCATGTCGCTCGCTATCCGCGTCAACGACTTCCTTTCCGGGCTGTTTCTCGGCGTCGGCATCCGCCTCGTCGATTTCAAGATGGAGACCGGCCGGCTGTGGGAAAACGACCTGATGCGGATCGTGGTCGCCGACGAGATTTCCCCGGATTCCTGCCGGCTGTGGGACATCAAGTCGAACGAAAAGCTCGACAAGGACCGCTTCCGCCGCGACCTCGGCGGGCTCCTCGAAGCCTATACCGAGGTCGCCAAGCGCCTCGGCATCATGAGCGAAGGCGAGCGGCCGCAGGGCGCCGGTCCGGTCCTGGTCAAGAGCTGAACCACGTAGCCCGGATGGAGCCAACGGGTCCGGCCCGAAGTGGCCGGCCCGATGACAGGCTCCACGACATCCGGGGCCGGCCTTCAGGCTCCTGGATCGTTCCCGGATTTCGCTTGCGCTCAACCCGGGCTACACGAGACTCGTCATGAAAGCCCGCGTCACCGTCACGTTGAAATCCGGCATCCTCGACCCGCAGGGCAAGGCCATCGAAGGCGCGTTGCGGACGCTCGGGGTGAGCGGGGTCGCCAGCGTCCGCCAGGGCAAGGTCTTCGACATCGAGATTGAAGGCGCTGACCGCGCCAGCGCCGAAGCCGCGCTCAAGAACGCCGCCGAGAAACTCCTGGCCAACGCGGTGATCGAGAATTACCGGGTGGAAGTCACCGGATGACGGCGCCGGCGGAGGGATCGCGATGAAATCGGCAGTCGTCGTCTTTCCGGGTATCAATCGCGAGCGCGATATGGCGCGGGCATTGCGGCTTGTGTCCGGGCGCGAGCCGGCGATGGTCTGGCACGCCGACGCGGCCCTGCCGTCCGGCACCGACCTTGTGGTCATTCCCGGCGGCTTCTCCTACGGCGATTATCTGCGCTGCGGCGCCATCGCCGCACGCGCCCCGATCATGGACGCGGTGCGTGCCTTTGCCGGCAAAGGCGGCTTGGTGCTTGCGGTATGCAACGGCTTCCAGATCGCCTGCGAGGCCGGGCTTCTCCCCGGCGTGCTCATGCGCAACGCGCAGCTGCGCTTTATCTGCCGCGACGTCTATCTGCGCGTCGAGCGTTCGGATACGCCATTTACCCGCGGCTACAATGCCGGCCAGGTCATCCGCGTTCCGGTGGCGCACGGCGAGGGTAATTACCTCGCCGACGGCGAGACCATCGCGCGGCTCGAAGGCGAGGGCGGGGTAGCCTTCCGCTACTCCTCGCCGGACGGCATGGTCGATCCGGACTGGAACCATAACGGCGCCATGAACGCCATCGCCGGCATCATCAACGAGCGCGGCAACGTGCTCGGCATGATGCCGCACCCGGAGAATCACGTCGAAGCCGCCATGGGCCGCACCGACGGGCGCGGGCTGTTCGCGGGGCTTGTGGATCACTTCAAGCGGGCGGCGTGACAACCCTCTCACCTTGTGGGAGAGGGTGGCGAGCAACGAAGCTGCTCGCCGGGTGAGGGGTCTAACGCCGCACGTGATCTCCATCGCCAACGAGCCTGCCATCACGCCCGAGCTGATTGCCCAGCACGGGCTCAAGCCCGACGAGTACCAGCGCATCGTCGCGCTCATCGGGCGGACGCCGAGCTTCACCGAGCTCGGTATTTTCTCGGCGATGTGGAACGAGCACTGCTCGTACAAATCCTCGAAGGTGCATTTGCGCACGCTGCCGACCAAGGCGCCGTGGGTAATCCAGGGGCCGGGCGAGAATGCGGGCGTCATCGATATCGGCGACGGGCTCGCCGTCGTGTTCAAGATGGAAAGCCACAACCATCCGAGCTACATCGAGCCCTATCATGGCGCGGCGACCGGCGTCGGCGGCATTTTGCGCGACGTGTTCACCATGGGCGCGCGGCCGATCGCCTGCCTCAACGCGCTGTCTTTCGGCGATCCGGGCAATCCGAAGACGCGCGCGCTGGTCACCGGCGTGGTCGCCGGCATCGGCGGCTACGGCAATTCCTTCGGCGTGCCGACGGTGGGCGGCGAGGTGCGCTTCCATCGCCGCTATGACGGCAATTGCCTGGTCAACGCCATGGCGGTGGGCTTGGCCGATGCCGACAAGATTTTCTATTCGGCGGCGTCGGGCGTCGGCATGCCCATCGTCTATCTCGGCTCCAAGACCGGCCGCGACGGTATCCACGGCGCCACCATGGCCTCGGCCGAATTCGGCGCCGATGCCGAGGAGAAGCGCCCGACCGTGCAGGTCGGCGATCCGTTCTCGGAAAAGCTACTGCTCGAAGCCTGTCTCGAGATCATGGCCAAAGGCTGCGTTATCGCCATCCAGGACATGGGCGCCGCCGGCCTCACCTGCTCGGCGGTGGAGATGGGCGCCAAGGGCGACCTCGGTGTCACGCTCGATCTCGACAAGGTGCCGTGCCGCGAGACCGGCATGAGCGCCTACGAGATGATGCTGTCGGAGAGCCAGGAGCGAATGCTCATGGTGCTCAAGCCGGAGAAGGAACAGGAAGCCGAAGCGATCTTCCGCAAATGGGGCCTCGATTTTGCGGTCGTCGGCCAAACCACGCCGACGAAGCGGTTTGTCGTCAAGCATGGCGGCGCGGTCATGGCCGATCTGCCGATCAAGGAGCTTGGCGACGAGGCGCCGGTTTACGATCGGCCGTTCACCGCGACCGCGGGCAAGCCGGCGATCGATGCAGCTTCAGTCAAACCGCCGATGCGCATCGCCGACGCTTTGGAGAAACTCCTCGGCTCGGCGGACCTTTGCTCCAAGCGCTGGGTGTTCGAGCAATACGACCACGTCATCCACGGCAATACGGTGCAGCGGCCGGGCGGCGACGCCGCCATCGTGCGCGTCAACGACGGGCCGAAGGCGCTGGCGCTCACCGCCGACGTGACGCCGCGCTACTGCGAGGCCGATCCATTCGAGGGCGGCAAGCAGGCGGTGGCTGAAGCCTGGCGCAATCTCACGGCCGTCGGCGCTCGTCCGCTCGCTCTGACCGACAATCTCAATTTCGGCAATCCGGAGCGACCGGAGATCATGGGCCAGTTCGTCGGCGCCATCAGCGGCATCGGCGCCGCCGCGCGCGCACTCGATTTCCCCATCGTGTCGGGCAACGTGTCGCTCTACAACGAGACCAACGGTAAGGCGATCCTGCCGACGCCGACGATCGGCGGTGTCGGCGTGCTCGACGACTTCGAAAAGTCGATGACGCTTGCGTTCAAGGCCGAAGGCGAGTCGATCCTCTTGATCGGCGAAAGCGCAGGCTGGCTCGGCCAGTCGCTTTATCTGCGCGAGATCTGCGGACGGGAAGAGGGGGCGCCGCCACCGGTCGATCTTGCCGCCGAGCGCCGCCACGGCGACTTCGTCCGCGCGCTGATCCGCGACCGGCTCGTGACCGCGGCGCATGACGTTTCCGACGGCGGACTCCTGGTGGCGCTGGCCGAGATGGCGGTGGCGTCAAAGATCGGCGCCGTGCTCGAAGCACCGCCGGGCGTCCCGGCTCATGCCTTCTGGTTCGGCGAGGATCAGGCCCGTTATGTAGTTACGGCCAAGAACGCCGACGCGGTAGCGCAACGGGCAAAAGCGGCAGCGGTGCCGCTTACCCGGTTGGGCGCCACCGGCGGACGCGTGTTCGCCGTCGACGGCGAACGACCGCTGCGCGTCGGCGACCTTCTGTCGCGCTTTGAGGCTTGGCTTCCCGCCTATATAGCTGGGCCCGGGTAAGCCCACCGTCAGGTGCTATTTCTCGCTGACGCGGGCGATCGCGGCGTAACATTCCGGTGACATACCAGCCGCATGTGCCACCAGGCACTCGAGGATGCGGCCGCCGCCTGGCGGCACGCCGGCACACAACTTCGGTGCGTCGCCGCCGCAGATCGCCAAAATCACCGCGTCTTTGCGGCATTATGAACGGTCGCACTTTGAGCGGCGCGACCGCCGGCGCAGGTGGCATCGCGGCGGGTGGCGGTGGCACCGCCGCATCTGGCGCGTTCGCCGGATGTGCGGCGGTCGCCGGCGCGGACATCGTTGCAGCGACGGCTGCCTTGCAGGGTGGCGACAGCGCGGCAGCATTGCGTTGCAGGCAATGCAATGCGTCTGCGCCCCCCGGTTGGACGCCCTTGCAATCCGCCATGAAATCGGAGCGGCAGGACTGGCGGGTGGCGTCGGTTTGAGCAGCCGATGGCTGCTGCGCTTGCGCTGAAGCGAACGCCAGGGCGAGCAGCACTGGGATCACCAGCTCAGCATAATTAGCCACTTTTCGCATAAAGCGCATATCGTCCCCCTTGCTCTACACGCTTTTGCCAGAATGCAGTGACACAGCGAAAAGCCCAGTGCGAAATTGGGGTCGGTGCCACGGGTTCCCCCTGGCAAGGCGATCTGATAAGCCGGATCGCGATGCACTGCGGCTGAATGAAAGACGATGAGACGCGCCATGGCCATGGCTGCGAGCGATATCGAACGCCTGATCCGGGCCAGTATTCCGGACGCCAAGGTGACGATCCGCGATCTTGCCGGTGACGGCGACCATTACGCCGCGACGGTCATTGCCGAGTCCTTTCGCGGCAAGTCGCGCGTGCAGCAGCACAAGATCGTCTACGAGGCGCTCAAGGGCGAGATGGGCGGCAAGCTGCATGCGCTGGCGCTACAGACCGGCACCCCGTAGCCCCAAAGACGGCCAGGCGCCGCCCACTTTTCCGCCGTTTCCCGCCCCCGTGGAAGTCCGTCCTCCCGGCAGCGCCGGCCACGACCGATTAATTTCCCGATGCAATTTTGCTCGTCAGGGATGAAATCACCGCATGGGCTTTGCCGGCGTTTTGCGGTACATATATTCAAGCTTCGACAGGGTGAGACTAGGCGCGGGGCAACCCGCGGCGCCAACGAAGGAAGTCCGCGATGTCCATCGAGCAATTCATCGACAATGAGGTGAAGCAGAACGACGTCGTCGTGTTCATGAAGGGCACGCCGCAGTTCCCGATGTGCGGGTTCTCCGGCCAGGTGGTGCAGATCCTCGATTATCTGGGCGTGCCGTATAAGGGACTGAACGTCCTGGAGAATGACGACCTGCGCGGCGGGATCAAGACCTATTCCAATTGGCCGACGATCCCGCAGCTTTACGTCAAGGGAGAATTCGTCGGCGGCTGCGACATCATTCGCGAAATGTTTCAGGCCGGCGAATTGCTATCGCTCTTCAAGGAGCGGGGCATCCCGGTCAAGGAGGGCGCGCAGGTTTAGCGGGTCGTCACCGCGCAGCTGGAAATAGACGATTTCGTGATGGCCGGGCTGCCCCAGCCATTTTGCTTTAAACGACGGGATTGTTTGCTTGCGCGGAATGTCCGCTAACGCATCCGCCTGGTGACCAGGAAGACGATCGCCAGCACGATGGCGAGGCCGACCAGCGATTGCTCGGGAATGGCGCTGGCGAATTTCACCACGTTCTGCGCCACGCCGGAGACGAAGACGCCTGAATTAGCGCCGAGGATCAAATAAAGCAGGATGACGGAGAGGACCGCCAGGAATCCGATTTCAACGAACGCCCAGAGATATTGTTTGGCTTTTTGCAGATGGTCCAGCATCACACGCCTCAAAGCGTTGGGTGGGAGCTTGCTCTCCACCCAACGTTGTCTCGATCACGCGTGTCGCTTTCAGAAAGCCCCGTTTGCGGCTTTTAGGCCGTTCTTCGTCCCGAGAACAGCCAGATGATCACGCCGAGCGCGATCAGCCCAACGAGGCCGGCGTCGCCCAAGGCCTTCACGAGAGCCATGATGTTGCCAGTGACGTCGCCGAAGAACGGAAGTTTTGTCCCGACAAGAAGTGCCGCGACGATCGCGAGCGCCAGAAGCATCAGCCCGATTTCCGTCAATCCGCCGATCCAGCTTTTTACCCTTGTTAACGCTTCCATGTACGTTCTCCCCTTCCGCTTGTTGAGTAGCCCCGAGATACGCAATCGAAGACACGTGCAGCAATTAACGGTGGCGAGCCTACTCGGCAGCCTTACCGTTATCAAGTTTGCGCGCGGTTGCGCGCGACAAAGAGGTGCATAACTTCGGCGTGACGCCGATATTCACGGCACATGCCGCGCTGCAACACGATGCGAATTGAATCTGAAAGCGGTGCAGCAAAATACGGACTGTATCGGCAAATTGCCGAAGTGATTCGCGTACCGCGGGTTCAGCGCGAGTAGTACTCGACCACGAGGTGCGGCTCCATCTGCACCGGGTAGGGCACGTCGCTGAGCATGGGCACGCGATTGAACTTCGCCGTCATCTTGGTGTGGTCGACCTCGATGTAGTCGGGCACGTCGCGTTCGGCGAGTGCGTTAGCCTCGAGCACCAGCGCGAGTTGCTTCGACTTGTCCTTGACCTCGACAACGTCGCCCACCTTCACGCGGAAGCTCGGGATGGTCACGCGCCGCCCATTCACCTTGATGTGGCCGTGATTGACGAACTGGCGGGCGGCGAACACGGTAGGCACGAATTTCGCCCGGTAGATGACGGTGTCGAGCCGGCGTTCGAGGAGCCCAATCATGTGGGCGCCGGTATCGCCCTTGAGCCGCCGTGCCTCGTCGTAGATGCCGTGGAAATGCCGCTCCGACATGTTCGCGTAATAGCCTTTGAGCTTCTGCTTGGCGCGCAGTTGCACGCCGTAATCGGAGAGCTTGCCTTTGCGCCTCTGGCCGTGCTGGCCGGGGCCGTATTCGCGCTTGTTGATCGGAGACTTCGGCCGGCCCCAGATGTTCTGGCCGAGCCGGCGGTCGATCTTGTACTTCGCCTCGTGGCGCTTGGTCATTCGCGTCCTCGCAAAAAGTTAAGGGCTGAGGATCGCGCCCTCCTCTGTCCCGGATTTTCCCGGAACCAACAGGTTGGCCGCCGAAGCGCCGGGGCCGACCACGGGTCGCGATACACCGCGCGGGCCCTCTAGGCCCGCGCCGCGCGCGGTTTTTAGGGCGAAAGCCGGGTGCTGTCAAACCACGTCGGCCTGTGGAGCAAGCGCCTTCAATCGCCGGCAAAATGCTTGTGCCTACTCTGCTGCGCGGCGCTCGGCCGCAAAGTGCGGCAAGTAGTGGCGGCCGAGCTCCGTCAGCTCGCCCCGGTCGCAGCCGGATGTTCCGCGTGGATGCCAAAGCGCGCGAGCACCGCCATCGGCGCGCGGCCGGACGTAAAGACGGCGCGGGTGGCGCCGGAGCGCGCCGGCGGCGATGCGGTACCGAGCAGATCGGCGACCCGCCGCGCGATCGCCGGCGCCGGGTCGAGAAAGTTGACCGGCCAAAGCGCGAGCCGGCGGAGCCGGTCGATGATGAGCGGATAATGGGTGCAGGCGAGCACGACGGTGTCCGTGCGTGCACCGTCATCGCGAAAGCACGGCGCCATCTCGGCGGCAATCATTGCGTCGGCGACCGGCCTGCCGGCGAGCTCGGCCTCGGCATAGGCCGCAAGCGTGTTCGATCCGACCAAAGTCACACGGCAATCGCCGGCATAGTCGCGGATCAGGGCGTGGGTGTATTCGCGCTTGACCGTCGCCTCGGTGCCGAGCATGGAAACGCGGCGGGTGAGGGAGCCGGCGCAGGCCGGCTTGATCGCCGGTACGGTGCCGACGAAGGGCAGCGAGAATCTTTTGCGCAATTCGGGCAACGCGATGGTCGAGGCGGTGTTGCAGGCGATGACGACGAGATCGGGCCGGTGGGTTGCGATCAATTCCCCGATCAGCGCGACGATTCGGGCGACCAGCGCCGGCTCCTCCATCGCCCCATAGGGGAAGGCTAGATCGTCGGCGACATAGACGAAATCGGCGCTCGGCCGCGCCGCCGCGATATCACGATAGACCGTGAGCCCGCCGAGGCCGGAATCGAACACCAGAATGGTTTCTGAAACGGATTCTGAACCGGGTTTTTGGGCGGCCATCCCCGACACATGACACAAGGAATCGGGGCCGGGCAATCGCACTCTTCCGTCACCCTGAGGCGCGAGCGAAGCGAGCCTCGAAGGGCGACGGCATCGGCATCTCGGCTGGCATCCTTCGAGGCCCGCGCTGCGCGCGGGTACCTCAGGATGACGGTGACATGTCTACGCGCGGCCAAAAACGCGACGGAAGACAGCGTCAACCTGCGCGAAGTGAAAATCGAGATCGAAATTGGCGGCGAGCTCCTTTTCGCTCAGATGCTTGCGCACCTCGCGGTCGGCCTTGAGCAGCGCCAGGAAATCGCCTTCGCCGCGCCAGGCCTTCATGGCATTGCGCTGGACGAGGGCATAGGCATCCTCGCGCGGCACCCCCTTTTGCGTCAGCGCCAGCAGTACGCGCTGGGAATGAACGAGGCCGCCGAGGCGTTCGAGATTTTTGCGCATGTTGTCGGGATAGACGATCAGCTTGTCGACGATGCCTTCGAGCCGGTTCAGCGCGAAGTTGAGCGTCACCGTCGCGTCGGGCCCGATCATGCGCTCGACCGAGGAATGCGATATGTCGCGTTCGTGCCAGAGCGCGACGTTCTCCAGCGCCGGCGTCACGTAGGCGCGCACCATGCGCGCGAGCCCGACCAGGTTCTCCGACAGCACCGGGTTGCGTTTGTGCGGCATGGCGGAGGAGCCCTTCTGGCCCGCGGAGAAAAATTCCTCCGCTTCCAGAACTTCGGTGCGCTGGAGGTGGCGGATTTCGGTCGCCAGCCGCTCGATAGAGGCGGCGACGACGCCGAGGGTGGCGAAATACATCGCGTGCCGGTCGCGCGGGATGATTTGCGTCGAGATCGGCTCGACCGAAAGCCCCATGGCTTTCGCCACGTGGGCTTCGATGCGCGGATCGACCTGCGCGAAGGTGCCGACCGCGCCCGAAATCGCGCAGGTCGCGACCTCGCTGCGCGCCGCCTTGAGCCGCGCTTTGGCGCGGTCGAACTCGGCATAGGCGTAAGCGAGCTTGAGCCCGAACGTGGTCGGTTCGGCATGGATGCCGTGCGAGCGGCCGATGGTGGGCGTGAGTTTGTGCTCAAGCGCCCGGCGTTTGAGCGCGACGTTGAGCTTTTCCACGTCGGCGATGAGCAGGTCGGCGGCGCGCACGAGCTGCAGGTTGAGGCAGGTGTCGAGCACGTCCGAGGACGTCATGCCCTGATGCACGAAGCGCGCCTCGGGACCGACGATTTCGGCAAGATAGGTGAGGAAAGCCACGACGTCGTGTTTGGTCTCGCGCTCGATGTCTTCGATGCGCGCGATGTCGAACTTGGCGTTCTTGCCCTTGGCCCAGATTTTGGCGGCGGCCGCCTTCGGGATGATCCCAAGCTCGGCCATGGCATCGGCGGCGTGCGCCTCGATCTCGAACCAGATGCGAAAGCGCGTTTGCGGCGACCAGATCGCCGCCATTTCGGGCCTGGTGTAACGGGGTATCATCGCCACCTCGCCGGGGAGCCTGCGCTGTAGCAGATCGGGCGATGCTCAACAATTGCGCCGCGCCGTGCGATGCTGGCCGATCGGAGCGAATCACGGGAGATGGCAATGAAATTGCTCCAGATCGTGCCTCGCGGGCACACTAGTCTCTATGGCGCGATGATCAAGAAGCAGGCCGAGATCCGGAAATCGGGGCGCGGGACTTTCATGCGGGCCGGCGCGAGCAGCCGCAAAGCCGCCAGATGGACGCATGTCCGCTACAAGGGATCGCTCAAGCTCAAGCCCGGCGAGTCGGAGGCTGTCGAGGTCGCGATCCGATCGCCCGAGCGGGGCGACGAAGCGCGGCTGCTGTCGTCGTTTCTCGGCTGGCTCGACCGGCATTTCGGCGACCGGTTGTCGGCGGTCAACATTCAATACCAGCACTGAACGCCGACCATCAGGCCGCGGCAGCCGCCGTCGGCGCCGCGCCGGGCCCGCCGCTCACGCCGCAAAGCGGGCGCGGTCGTGCGGTTGCCGGAAGTCGACCGGCGTTCCCTTGGGAATGATGCCGGTCGGATTAACGCGCGTGATTGAATAATAGCCCATGACGTAATAGCGCGGCTTCACCGTCTCGGCGACGCCCGGCACCGCATAAAGCTCGCGCATGTAGTTCAGTAGGTTGGGAAAATCGGCGATCCGGTTGCGGTTGCACTTGAACAGCGAAAAGTAAGCGACGTCGAAGCGCACCAAAGTGGGGAACAGCCGCCAGTCGGCCTCGGTGATCCGATTGCCGACCAGATAGCGCTGGCGGCCGAGACGGGCCTCGATCTCGTCGAGCGTGGCGAACAGCGCGTCGTAGGCTTCCTCGTAAGCGGCCTGCGAGCGCGCAAAGCCGCAGCGGTAGACGCCGTTGTTGATGTTGTTGTAGATCGCATCGTTGATGCGGTCGATCTCGCCGCGTAACGCCTGCGGATAATAATCCGTCGGATCGGCGCCGACGCCGGCAAACTCCGTATTGAGCATGCGGATGATCTCGGAGGATTCGTTGTTCACGATCCGCTTCGTCTTTTTATCCCACAAGGTCGGCACCGTGACCTTGCCGGTGTAGTGCGGATTACTCGCGCTATAGGCTTGGTGCAGGTAGTGAAAGCCGTTGACGCGGTCGGGCGGGCAATCGGAAAACGCGGGATTGTCCTCGAACGTCCAGCCCTCCTGGCGCAGGCCCGGCACGGCGATGGCGACACTGATCGCGCCCTTGAGTTTTTTCAGCGCGAGAAAAATTTGCGTGCGGTGTGCCCACGGGCAGGTGTAGGCGACGTAGAGATGATAACGCCCGGCCTCGGCCGGAAAGCCCGACGAGCCGTCGGCGGTGATGCGGTCGCGAAACACACTGTCGACGCGCTGGAAATTGCCGGCCTTGCCGGTCTCGGCAACCGGATCCTCGTCGCGCCATTGGCCGTCGACTAGCATTGCCATTATGCTGCCTCCCCGCGGGCGAGTGACGCCGCATGGCGGATCGCCGCGATGTTTGCACGATAAGATTCCGGCGTGTGGTCCTTGAATACCGCGGAGCCGGCGACGATGACGTTTGCACCGGCGCGCACCGCCTCCGGTGTTACTTCCGGCGTGATGCCGCCGTCGATCTCGATATCGATCGGGCGTCCGCCCGCCAGCGCGCGCAGATGGCGCAGCTTCTCGAGCGCGCCGGGGATGAATTTCTGCCCGCCGAATCCGGGATTGACCGACATGACGAGGATGAGGTCGACAAGGCCGACGACCGGCTCGACCGCATCCGTCGGCGTGCCCGGATTCATGGTCACGCCCGCTTTCTTGCCGAGCGCGCGGATCGCCTGCAACGAGCGGTGAACGTGCGGGCCCGCTTCGACGTGCACGGTGATGATATCGGCGCCGGCCTTGGCGAAGGCTTCCAGATAAGGATCGCACGGTGCGATCATCAGATGCACATCGAGCACCTTCTTGGTGTGTGCGCGCACCGCCTTCACCACGTCCGGTCCGATCGAGATGTTGGGCACGAAATGGCCGTCCATGACGTCGACATGGATCCAGTCGGCGCCGGCGGCGTCGACCGCGCGCACCTCTTCGCCGAGCTTGGCGAAATCGGCGGCGAGGATCGACGGGGCGATAATGAGCTGGCGCTGCACCGCGTTCGCCTAACACGTCATGCCTAAGCGGGCAACGCGCGATAGCCTCACAATCTGGCGGAATGCCTTTGCAGGCATTAACTAGCCGCAGCGGAGGTTTCCCTGGCGCACACCGATATCATCGTGCTCGGTGCCGGCATCGTCGGCACCTCCATCGCCGTCCATCTCGCCAAGCGCGGCATGGCGGTGGCGCTGATCGACCGGCGCAGCCCGGGGGAGGGAACCTCCTACGGCAATGCCGGCATCATCGAGGGCAATACCGTGTTTCCGGCGGCTTTCCCGTCGGACTTTGTGGAGCTTCTGCGCATCGTGCTCAAGCGCTCGCCGGTGGTCAATTATCACGCTGCGCATTTGCCGTGGATCGCGCCCTGGCTTGCGGCCTTCCGCGCCGCCTCGCAGCCGGCGCGGCTGGTCGAAACGGCGAGGTTGATGCGGCCTTTGTTCGCGCGCGCGGTCGCCGAGCATCAGGCGCTGGCCGCCGAGGCCGGCGCGGACGGTCATCTGAGCCGCCGCGGTTGGCTCAAGCTATACCGCACCGACAAGGCGTTCGCGGCGCAGGCGCCGGAACTCGACCTTGCCGCGCGCTTCGGCATCGCCAATGTGCCGCTCGATCGCGACGGTGCGCGGGCGCTCGAACCGGCACTGGCGGGAGTTTTCCGGCACGCGGTGCATTGGAGCGGCGCGGTGAGCGTGGACGATCCGCTGGCGCTCACGTGCGCCTACGCCGCGCGTTTTGCCGCGCTCGGCGGGCTGGCGCTGACCGGCGACGCACGCACGCTCCATCGCGCCAATCCCTATTGGCGCGTCGACACCGCGTCCGGACCGCTCGATGCCGGCGACGTGGTGATCGCGCTCGGCCCGTGGACGCCAGACGTCATCGCTCCGCTCGGCATCGAGCTGCCGCTTGTCGTCAAGCGCGGCTATCACCGCCATTACCATGCGCGGGGAAACGCCGCCCTTGGCCGCCCCGTGCTCGATGCCGAGAACGGCTACGTCCTGGCGCCGATGGCGCAGGGCATCCGCCTGACGACCGGGGTCGAGTTCGCCGCGCGCGACGCGGCGCCGACGCCGGTGCAGTTCGATCGGCTATTGCCGGCGGCGCGCGCATTGTTTCCGCTCGGCGAACCAGTGGAGCCGCAGCCCTGGCTCGGCGCCCGACCGTGCTTTGCCAATTCGCGGCCGGTGATTTCGCGGGCGCCGCGACAACGCGGCCTGTGGCTTGCCTTCGGCCACGCCCATTGGGGCCTGACACTCGGCCCGGTAACCGGCCGGCTCATCGCCGAGATGATGACTGGGATGACGCCGTTCTGCGATCCGAAGCCCTACGGCGCGGATCGGTTCATGCAGTGAAGGTCAAACGAAGCGGCGCCGACGCGCCGATTATTCGCGCGTTGCCGATGCGGGAGCCGGCGATCCGATATACTCGCCGATCGTATGCACGACGCTCGATTCCGGCCGCGTGTTGTTGGTCGACAGTTTGTCCTGTTGCGTGACCATTTCGTCGTACTTGGCCACAGTCGTTACCGGCTGATGCGGCACGACGTGGACGACCTTGTAGCCGCCGGCTTTTAATTGCCGCAGCAGTTCCGGCATGGCCTCGGCCGTCGCGCGCTGGAAATCGTGCATCAGGATGATGCCCTTGCCGTGTTTCTCCAGCTTGGTCATCACCGATTTGATCACCTGCTCGGGTTTGTGCATCTTGAAGTCGAAGGAATCGATGTCGGTCGAGAATGACGCGATCCCGCGTTCGGCGAGATAGGAGAGCAGCTCCGGCGGATGTTGCAGGTTGGGGAAGCGGAAGAACGGCGCGATCGGCGCGCCAGCGGCAGCGTGCACGGCGCTGACGCCCATTTCGATCTCCTGCTTGGCCAAATCGAGATCGCTGGCATACGGATTTCTCGCCAGATCCTTATGCGACCAGGTGTGGCTGCCGAGCGTCATGCCGGCTGCGATCACCTGCTTGGCGATTTCCGGATGCCACATCGCATGCTCGCCGATCTCGAAGAACGTGGCCTTGAGGCAATTGTCGGCGAGCGCCTTGAGCACGGCCGGGGTGTTTACCGGCCAGGGGCCGTCGTCGAATGTGAGCACGATCTCCTTGTCGCGAAGGAAATCGTACTGCTTGAAATGCTCGAAGCCGAAGCCGGGACCGCCGGTCGTGTCGATCTCGACGATGCGCGACAACCCCATGCCGCCGGGCTTGTCGCAGGCGGGAATGCCGTTGGTCGGCGCGTGGGCTCCATTCGGAGTGGCGGCGGCGAGGGTTGCACCGGGTTTGGCGGCAGGCGCGCTCGGAGCGGGCGTCGCCGACGCCGGCGCGGTCTGGGTGACTTGCGGCGGTGCGACAGAAGCGGGCTGCGCGGGCGTGCTCGGCGGCGTTACCGCCGGTGTCGCCGGAGCTTCGGCGGTCTGCGCCTGCGCGATTTGAGTGACCGGCGCGCGCGAGGGCAGCGTGGGTACGTGCTCCGCCAGCGATGCTACGCGGACATTCGGTGGAGTTGATGCGGCCGGCGCGGCCGCTTTTTGCGCGGAAACCACCCCGAAGGCCGCGAGGCCCAAGCTCAATAGCCCTGCAACAACAATAACAAAGAACCGCATCGCGCTCCTCGCCACAAACCAGCACTACTTGCAGCAAAGTGAAGGCGCAATCGGGCAGCGAGTCAATCACGCCCACGCCGTGCCGGGGGAAAGATGCGAAGTGTGGTTTCCGCGGCACGTCGCAAGGTTAAGACGCCATGGATCGTCTTGTTTTACCGGCCGAATTGATCCTTCCAGCTCGGCAGCGCGCCGGGGAAGGCAAGCGCCTTGGCGGCAAAAACGCCGCGCGCGATCGCCCGCGCCACGACATTGGCCGCGATCGTGCCGAGCGTGGTTAATCCGAAAAGCGCGTCCGCAAGCGGCCGGCGGCCGGTCGAAGCCGCGAACACCACGTCGCCGTCGAGCGGCGTGTGTACCGGGTAGATCGCGCGCGACAGGCCCGATTGCGCCATCACCGCGAGCCTCTTTGCCTGCGCCTTGGTCAAAATCGCGTCGGTGGCGACGACCACCAGTGTGGTGTTCTGGCGCGCGCCGCCTTTGGTGAGCGCCTCGAACGCAGTGGCGGGGAAGCTTTTTGGCCACCCGCGTCCGCCATATTCGCCGTCCCGCTCGAACGGCGCCGCCCAGAAATGCGGACCGCGATCGATGACGACGCTGCCGGCGGCGTTGACGGCGGCAATGGCGCCGATTGTGTGGCCGTCGGCGGTTTGCGCCGAGGCCGAGCCGATGCCACCTTTGCAATTGACCGTGGTCGCGCCGGCGCCGGCGCCGACGCTGCCGAGGGTGAAATCAGCGCCGGCGGCGGCCGCCGCCGCATAGCCAAGCTCGCGATACGGCGGGAAACGGCCCCAATCTTTGTCGCCGCCACTCAGAAGATCGAACAGGATGGCTGCGGGTACGATCGGCACGCGCGCGCTGCGTACGGCAAAGCCGCGGCCTTGCTCCTTGAGCCAGGCCTGCACGCCCGACGCGGCATCGAGGCCGAAGGCCGAGCCGCCGGACAACGTAATGGCGTCGATGCCTTCCACCGTCTGCGCCGGATCGAGCAACGCCGTTTCGCGCGTGCCCGGCCCGCCGCCGCGCAAATCGATTGAGGCGACCGCCGGCGCGTCGAAAACGATCGCCGTCGCGCCCGAGCCGAGACGGGTGTCCTCGGCGTGACCGATCTTGATGCCGGGGACGTCGGTGATGAGGTTGCGCAAGACCATCCTCGTAGCCGCCATCAACGGAGACGATTTTGCGTCAACCGTCAACGATCACATCCTCGCGGGCGCGGCGCTGCCGCGCTTGTCTGACGAGGATCGGCCGGGCATGAGTGCGCCATGCCGAACGTCACCATCGCCGCCGCGCTCGCCGCCGGCATCGTAAGCTTTCTCTCGCCCTGCGTGTTGCCGTTGGTGCCGCCTTATCTCGTCTATCTCACCGGCGCTTCGCTGGAGCGTTTCGCCGACGCGGAGACGAAGCCCCGCGCCGGTCGCGAGACGCTTGCTGCCGCGCTTCTCTTCGTGCTCGGTTTCACCACCGTGTTCGTTGCGCTCGGCGCCAGCGCCAGTGCCATTGGCGCCGTGCTGCGCGCGTATTCGGGCGAGCTCGCGATCGTAGCCGGCGTCGCCATCATCATCATGGGCCTGCACTTCCTCGGGCTTACGCCGGTCGCGTTGTTGATGCGCGAGAAGCGTCTGCAAGTCGCCAAGCCGGTCGGTTTGTGGGGCGCCTATCTGATGGGGTTGGCGTTTGCGTTCGGCTGGACGCCGTGCATCGGCCCGATCCTTGCCGCGATCCTGGCGGTGGCGGCGTCGGAAGACACCGTCGCCAGAGGCGCCGGCATGCTCGCCGTCTATTCGCTCGGGCTCGGCATTCCCTTCATCGCGGCGGCGTTGGCGATCGAGCAATTCGCCGCCTTCCTCGCCCGCTTCCGCGCGCATCTTGGCCTGGTCGAGAAGGCGATGGGCGGCGTTCTTGTCCTCACCGGCATCGCCTTTCTCTCCGGCGCCGTCACCCAAGCAAGCTTCTGGCTGCTCGATACGTTTCCGATGTTGGGAAAGATCGGGTAGGGGAGCGTCAGCTCGGCCCTGAATCAGTGATCTGCTCGTAATTGCCGTCTTTGTCCCAGCGGTAAACCGCCCAGCCGCCGCCGGTAATGTCGCCCTTGTTGTCGAATGACATCGGACCGAGCACGGTGTCCCAAGTGCCGGCCCGTATGGTGGCGGCGACTTTTTTCGGATCGGTCGTGCCGGCCTTGGTGGCGGCCTGCGACCACACCTGAAAGGCGGCGTAGGTGTAAAGCGTGTAGCCCTCCGGATCGATGCCCTTGTCCTTGAACTCCTTGACGATGGCGGCGGCGGTCGGCCGCTTGCGCGGATCGGGCGGGAAGGTGAACAGCACACCTTCAGCCGCGGGGCCGGTGATCGAAGCAAATTCGCGGGAAACCAGCGCGTCGCCGGCCATCAGGATGGTTTTGAGGCCCTGGTCGTGCATCTGCCGTACGATCAGTCCGGCTTCCTGGTGATAGCCGCCGTCATAGACGATATCGATATTGTTGAGCTTGAGCTTGGAGACGAGCGCGGTGAAGTCCTTGTCGCCCTGATTGTAGGACTCGTCGAGCTTTTCGCTCACGCCGGCGGCGCGGAGCGCGCGCCTGACCTCGTCGGCGAGGCCTTTGCCGTAAGTGGTCTTGTCGTCGATGATGGCGATATTCTTGTCCTTGAAATTTTTCGCCAGATAGGCGGCGGCGAAACCGCCCTGCTGATCGTCGCGCCCGCAGGTGCGGAACGTGTTCCACAGGCCGCGGTCGGTGAACAACGGATTGGTCGAGGCCGGCGTGATTTGGAGCACGCCGCTATCGAGATAGGCGTCGGAGGCCGGGATCGAGGACGACGAGCAATAATGTCCGACCACCACGGCGACGCCTATGCCGGAAAGTTTTTCCGCGATCGAACGCGCCTGCTTGGGGTCGCAGGCGTCGTCGCCGATCTCGAGCTTGAGCTTCTTGCCGAGCACGCCGCCTGCGGCGTTGATGTCGGCAATGGCTTGCGCGGCCCCCGAGGTCATTTGCAAGCCGAAGGCCGCTTGGCCGCCGGTCATCGGGCCCGCGGTTCCGACCGCGATGTCCTGCGCCATCGCCGGAGCGGCGAAGGTGACCGCAAGAAGCGCAAGTGCGCCGAGCCGCAGCTTGTCCATGTTTGTCCTCGTCCGTGTCTGTGTGTTGCCGGCGGGCATATGTGTAAGCGCGACGATAGCACCGCTACGGCGCAGTTTCCTGCCCGATGGCGCGCCAGCCGAGCGGCCCGGCGCGGACGTAGAGCCAGGGATATTGCCGCACCATCTGCCCCGCGCGCGTCGCCCGCCAGGCGACGGCGCCTACAACGAGGAAGATTAGCGTGTCGCAGCCATAGGACGGGGCGGAAAGAAGCGTGCCGGCAAACAAGGCGAAATGAATAAAGCGCGCGGCGGCGCCGAGAAGGAGCGCGGTGATGATGACCTGCCGAAGCGGTTGCCACGCGCCGGCGATGGCGCGGCCGGACAGCCACGCCGCGCCGGCGCCGAGGATGAAGGTAACGAGGGCGACGGCCAGGATGCTTTCGCCGGAATAGAGTCTGTCCATGAGCGTGTTCAGCGCGTGCCGCCTTCCAGATAAGCGGCGCGGATTTCCGGCCGCCGCAATAACTCGCGCCCGCTGCCTTGCAGCGTGATCTCGCCGTTGACCATGACGTAGCCGCGATGCGCGAGCTTGAGCGCGTGATAGGCGTTCTGCTCGACCAGGAATACCGTGAGCTTGTCGCGCTCATTGAGCGCGCGAATGGCGGCGAAAATCTGATGCACGAGCAGCGGCGCCAGCCCAAGCGACGGCTCGTCGAGCAAGATCAGCCGCGGCCGGCTCATCAACGCGCGGCCGATCGCCAGCATCTGCTGCTCGCCGCCCGACAACGTGCCGCCGCGCTGGCGTCTGCGGTCGCGCAGCCGCGGAAACAGCGCGAACACCCGCTCGAGATCGGCGGTGAAATCGCCGGCGTCGGTCACGGTGGCGCCGATCTGCAAGTTCTCCATCACCGTCATGCGCGAAAAAATACGCCGGCCCTCGGGCGATTGCGCGATACGAAGCTTGGCGACCTCGTGCGTCGGCAACGCGGTGATGTCGCGGCCAGCGAAAAAGATGCGGCCTTCGCGGGCGCGCGGACTGCCGAACACCGTCATCATCAGCGTCGATTTGCCGGCGCCGTTGGCGCCGATCAGCGCGACGATTTCGCCTTCATTGACATCGACGTCGACGCCCTTGAGCGCGACGACGCTGCCGTAATAGACTTTGACGCCGCGCAGCGAAAGAAGGGGTTCGCCGGGCGCGGTCACAGTCCCACCTCCGCTTCGGCCTGCGCGACTTCTTCGTCGGGAACGCCGAGATAGGCGGCGATTACCTTCGGGTCGCTGCGCACCTCGCGCGGCGCGCCGTCGGCGATTTTCAGGCCGTAATCGAGTACGACGATGCGGTCGGAAATCTCCATCACCACGCCCATGTCGTGCTCGATCAACAAGATCGAGATGTGGTGCTCGTCGCGGATGGCGCGCAGGAACGCATTGAGTTCGGCGCTCTCGCGGTTGTTGAGGCCGGCGGCGGGCTCGTCGAGACAGAGCAGTACCGGGTCGGTGCACATGGCGCGGGCGATTTCGAGCCGGCGCTGCGCGCCGTAAGGCAGCGCGCCGGCGGGATCGTCGGCGCGCTCGGCGAGCCCGACCCGATCGAGCCAGTAACACGCCTTGTCGATGGCGCTCGCTTGCGCGCGCGCATAGGCGCGCGAGCCGAACAGGCCGAGCAACGTGTAGCCGGAGGCAACCATGAGCGCGTTGTGCTGGGCGACGAGGAGATTTTCCAAGAGCGTCATGCCGGCGAACAGCCGCACGTTCTGAAACGTGCGGGCGACGCGCGCCTCGCGCGCAATGCGGAATTCCGGCAGCCGCTCGAGCAGGAACCAGGCGCCGTCGTCGGGATGGGCGAGCCGCAGTTTGCCGACCGTCGGTTTGTAGAAGCCGGTGATGCAGTTGAACAACGTGGTCTTGCCGGCGCCGTTCGGCCCGATCAGCGCGGTGATCTCGCGAGCGCGGGCGAAGAAGGACAGATCGTTGACGGCGGTTAGCCCGCCGAAGCGCATGGTCAGGTGCTCGACTGTGAGGATGGGCGCGCTCATGCAGGGGTCTCCGTGCGCCCGTCACGCACGATTGCCGCCGGTATGACCTTGTGGTCGCGCAGCGACACCGAAGGCGTACGCGTGGCCACGAGCCCGCGCGGCCGATAGATCACGATTGCGACCATGACGGCGCCGAACACCAGCATGCGGTATTGTTCGAACTCGCGGAATAATTCGAAGCCACCGAGCATCACGGTGGCGGCAATTGCGACGCCAAGCTGCGAGCCCATGCCGCCGAGGACGACAATCGCCAGCACCAGGGCCGATTCCGCGAAGGTGAACGATTCCGGGCTGATGAATCCCTGCCGGGTGGCGAAGAAGGCCCCGGCAAAGCCGCCGAACATCGCGCCCATGGCGAACGCGGTGAGTTTCGTCGTCGTGGTGTTGACGCCGAGCGCGCGGCAGGCGACTTCGTCTTCGCGTAATGCCTCCCAGGCGCGGCCGATCGGCAACCGGCGCAGCCGCAGCGTGACCCAGTTGGTCAGGAGCGCCAGCGCGAGAATGACATAATAGAGAAACACGACGCGATGCGTCGGCGAATAGGCAAGCCCGAAGGTCGCGGCAAAGCCGTGCTCGGATGGATTGAACGGCAAGCCGAAAAACGACGGCCGCGGGATTGCGGAGATGCCGTTCGGGCCGCCGGTGAGATTCTGCCAATTGAGCAGGATGAGGCGGATGATCTCGCCGAAGCCGAGCGTGACGATAGCGAGATAATCGCCGCGCAGCCGCAGCACCGGAAAGCCGAGCAGAAGCCCGGCGAAAGCGGCGAGGATGCCGGCGAGCGGTAGGCAGATCCAAAACGACAGCCCAAAATAATGCGCGATCAGCGCGTAGGAATAGGCGCCGACCGCGTAAAAGGCGACGTAGCCGAGATCGAGGAGGCCGGCGAGGCCGACGACGATGTTGAGCCCGAAGCCGAGCATCGTATAGGTGACGATGAGGATGGCGAGATCGAGCAGATAGCGGTTGCCGTAGAAAACGATCGGCACGATCAGGGCGAAGACGAGAAACGCTGCCGCGGCGTAACCGGCTAGTCCCGATGCAGCCGTCTTGACGGAAGCCGGCAGCAGCCGAGTGACGGAAACACTCGCTCCCCGCCACAGCGTCGCGCGTAGGAGCGTGGCAACGAACACCGAAGAGACAATGGCGGCAAGCGCGCCGAAACGGGTGGTGAATACCAGCGCGCCGGTCGGACCCTGGTCGGTACGGATGCCGATCAGCAACGCGAACAGGCCGAGCGCGACCAGCGCGGCAATCGCGGCTTCCTTTACCGCGGCGTGGAGGTCAAGCGGCTTATCGGGCTCGCTCTCGTTCGGCACCGGCCCCCGTTTCCCTCACACCTTTTCGACTTCAGGCCGGCCCAAAATGCCGGTCGGCAGGAAAATAAGCACGATAATGAGAATGGCGAAGGCGGCGACGTCCTTGTATTCGATGGAGAAATACGCCGACCACATCGTCTCGATGAGCCCGATCAGGATGCCGCCGATCATCGCGCCCGGCAGCGAGCCGATGCCGCCGAGCACCGCGGCGGTAAACGCCTTCACGCCGGCGAGAAAGCCGATGAAGAAATCGACGACGCCGTAATAAAGCAGGAACATCAGCCCGGCCACCGCCGCGAGCGCCGCGCCGATGACGAACGTGAAGGAAATGGTGCGATCGACGTCGATGCCGACCAGCGCCGCCATTTTCAGGTCCTGTTCGCAGGCGCGCATGTTGCGGCCGAGCCGCGTGCGCGCCACCAGAAACGAGAAGGCCGTCATCAGGACGAGGGTGGTGACCACCACGATGATCTGAATGTTGGACAGCCGCACCGCGAAATCGTTGCCCTCGAACAAAGTGTAGCCGCCGTGCACCAGGGGCGGCAGCGGCTTGACCCGCGCGCCTTGCGCGATCTGCACGTAGTTTTGCAACACGATCGACATGCCGATGGCGGAAATCAGCGGCGCCAGCCGGAACGAATGGCGCAGCGGCCGGTAGGCGATGCGCTCGACGGTCCAGCCGTAGAGCGCGGTGAGCGCCATGGAGACGAGCAGCACGATGAACAAAGCGAGCGGAACCGCGGTCACCCCGATAGCGACGAGCACGAGGAAGGCGATGAGCGCCAGGAACGCGCCGACCATGAAAATGTCGCCGTGCGCGAAGTTGATCATGCCGATGATGCCGTAGACCATCGTGTAGCCGATGGCGATCAGGCCGTAGATCGAACCGAGCGTGATGCCGTTGATGAGCTGCTGGACGAAGTATTCCATGCGTCCGCCGCCTTTCGATTCCCGGTAAAGTCTTAACAGGGCCGGGAAAATGCGACAACGCGGCGCGCCAGCCACGCTCCGCCTTGCTGGGGCCTACAAATCGGCGTGAGTTATCTGCGCCGTGACTTCTGGGCGCGCAACCGCCCGGGTTCATGCGCATTTTTCCTTTGATTACATATTGTTGCCCGCAATAAGCCACGCGGAACCCGGAACCGCCGCAGCGCCCGCACGTTGTCTCGTTGGGTGAGGGTTTCCCCAAATCACCGGAGAACGTCCAAATGGCTAATGAACAGCAGAATCCCCAGAGCAACCCGCAACAGCAGCAGAACAATCCGCCGCAGAACCCGCAGCAGGGCGGCCAGAAGCCCGGCCAGCAGCAGGGCGGTAAGCCCGGCGAGCAGAAGCCCGGCCAGCAGCAGCAGGGTGGTAAGCCCGGCGAGCAGCAGGGCGGCCAGAAGCCAGGCCAAGGCGGCCAAAGCGGCCAGAACCGCTAAAGGTTGCGTTGAAATGAGCGGCTGCCCGCTGCGGTGGGCTGCCGCTTTTTTGTGTAAAGCGCCGATTGTCGTTCTGCGGCTGCTTCTTCTTTGGCGCGATCGGCTTATGCTTGCGCTGTCATGGCAAACGCGCTGCCGCTGTTCCACCTCTATGGCGATCCGCCAGACGATCAGGCGTTCGACTTCATCCATGTCGAGACGGTGGCCTCGCGCTCTTCGGTCCACGACTGGACCATTCGCGCGCACCGGCACCGTAATCTGTTTCAGATCCTTTTGATCGAGCGCGGCGGCGGCGAAATGACGTTCGAGGCGGCGCGGCTGGCGTTCGCCGCGCCGGCGGCGATCCTGGTGCCGGCGGCGATCGCCCACGGCTTTCGCTTCGAACCGGACGTCACCGAAGGCTGGGTGCTGAGCTTCACCGAGGACGCGGCGGTGGCGCTCGCCGATCGGGCGGGTGAGGCGCTGGCGCGGCTGCGCGGACTCGCCGCGCATCCCGTCGTGCCGATCGCCG
>JBEKGX010000030.1:0-41054 GCA_050012575.1 Xanthobacteraceae bacterium
CTCATCGCCGGTGAATCACGGTTCGCGGATAACATCAACGGACTTCTGCAACAAAATCGGCCCTTAGCGTCACTTCGCTGCGCCGAACAATAATGTCGCTATTGGAGTAACAACGGACGTTGATCGGCACGGGTACTGAATGCATCGGTCGTGAATGACCCAACAGCGACATTGAGCTTGCTTCCTGAGCAACTAAACAAATCCGTCCAAGCCCCTTCCGGAGCATCGGCCATCGAGGATGGTTCGCTTACGCGGGAAGAGCTTACCGACCCCGAGGTCAATCTGATGCGCAGCAGCAGCATTAACCGAGCTCGATAGTGCAAAGTATCATCAAAGCCGCCAGTGCCCACGCCAGCCAACTCTCGGACCCGTGCAGAGCAAGCACGCGGCCGTAAAGACGAAAGATGCTCATGCGCGGGTAGCGACCTGCGCTTTGGAGTTCTGCAAGCTGCGTATTCCAGCGACCTCATTTCGGTTTGCGGGTCGTTCAGGTTTATCGATCTGATCCAGCGCTAAGAGGAGGGAAGCCACCCGGTTTGCGGAAGAGGCCCACTCCGCAAGGCGTCCATAGCTGTCTGAAATCCAATTGAACGCGCCCTGTACAATGGCGAAGGCGGCAGCCGCCTGGACGACCTCGCCGAGCGTCATGCTCCCGATAATAAATTTTGGCGTGCAAAGAAGTAACCCGAGAACCGGCGTCAGCAGCGTGCTCGTATGCGAGACCAGTGTCATCCGCATCAGCTGCCAACAATAGGCCAGCCACCGCGCAATCACCTCGTTCAATGCCGCGCCGATCATGCGGCGCCCGTCGTGCTTGCCGTCGGGCAGCGCAGTGCCTTCGCCGCTCTCGCGCAGGTGAGCGCCCACGGCTCTTAACTCGGCTTCGGCACGCTTATTTTCCTGCACCACACGTGTTAGATGCTGGGCGATGAGCACCATCGCAGTCGTCAGCAGCGTGGAATAAACGACAACCGCGATCACGAGATATCCTGGAATCGCAAGGTTCAAACCGAAGGCGTTAATGACGAGACCACCCCCGACACTCCAGAGCACGCCGATAAAGATGATCGCGGTGAGAGACGACGAGAGCAATCCTAGCGTGAGGTCGATGGGTAAGTCGGTCGCGATTCTTGCATCCTCAGCGATCCGGTACTCGGGATTTTGATGCTCTCCTGACATGAATTGGAGCCGCCGGTAATGACCGTTTTCGAGCCAATAGTCATACAGGTGGTTGCTCAGCCACGCGCGCCATTTCCGCTGCATGGTCATGCGACCCCAAACTGAGACGATGGCGAGCGTAAGGCTAGCAGCAGCAAGCGGGATAAAAATCAGCGCCTGACCCCAAAGCTCTATCCCATTTTTTCGTTCGAACGCATTGAAAAAGTCGCGGTTCCAGTAATTCAGTCGATACTGAACCAGCAACTGCAGAAGCGCGGTGGCAATCAGCAATACAACCAGCAGCCACGCGCGCCAAGCTGACGACCCGCGCCAGAATCCGGAAGCGCTTTGCCAGAAGCGAGAGAGGAGGCGCTTCTCATCGGGAGCAAGGTAGGTCTTGAGAGGCATCAATATGACTCGTGAAAGTGCCGTTTAATTAAAAACACATACGCAGCGTCTATCGGTTGATCTACGTCAACACATAATCTAGCAAATTGTATCGCGATATTATTTAGCGGCTAAGGTAAAGCACGAGCCCGTGAGTGACATCGACACTGCGGCTGCCGATCCGGAATGTCCGCTACTCCGTCGCAACCGGACGGATTTTGACCCATCTCAGACATGCGCATGCAAAGCGTCTGAACTGTCCTAAACTTTAATGTCCGGTACCGGACATACGACTCG
The DNA here is from genome assembly GCA_050012575.1 of Xanthobacteraceae bacterium. GTDB lineage: Bacteria > Pseudomonadota > Alphaproteobacteria > Rhizobiales > Xanthobacteraceae > BOG-931. Next base: position 1,843 of record JBEKGX010000030.1, read on the forward strand.
ACTCCGCGACCGTAGGGGAGCATCCTATGCTCGCGGTCCGGTCGCTTTGCAAAAGGATCGCTGAACGCGCCTTGGCTGCCCCAAACCCCGAAGCTGGGTGCACGGACGCGTATTATTTCCTACGGTCGCGCGACCCGGCCGTGTCTCTGCTGCCGCGCGGGAGAAATGGAGGCCGCTATGCAAAGTGTCATCAAAGCCAATATCGAAAGATTCAAATTATTGCTGACAACGGAAACCGACCCGACTAAGCGCGCGACGGAGATTCGCCTTCTTGCCGAGGAGGAGGAAAAGCTAGCGAAGAATGCCCCGAAGCCTGAGAAAAAGGAAGCTTAGAACTTTTTGCCTTTCATTGCGGGCCAATTTGTAAGTGCGTGTCCTTCGAGCGCAAGATAAATAGTCTGCGATCGATTTCGGTGATAGGCCTACTTGCGACGCAATATCCGGCATTAATGGCGAAACGATAAAGGTCTCCTGCACGATGAATCGCAACGTTCTCTACCTCATCATCGGCGCGCTCATCGTCGCCGTCGCGGTCTTCGGCTATCATCTCTACCAGGAGCGGCAGAAGACCGCCGGTATCGACATCAACATCGGTAAAAGTGGTATTTCAATCGAAAAGAAGTAGTCCCTGCAGATTAGCGCGCAGAACCAGTGGCAAGTATTAGCACGCGAGAAGGCGATTTGCGCATCCTATCGGCGGTCTAGCACTAACGATACGCGCGCCACCCCGCCGACACCCATGGCACCGCCGCTCCAAGGAGCCATCGGACACTTGAACAGGCTGCGCCTTTTTTGGCGGGCGCGGCAAGCACAATGTCCGGTATCGGACATTTCACTCACTCGATAAGAAGAGCAGGCTCGTTTGGCGCGACACAATAGGGCATGTGTCGCGTCTGATCCTTAGTGTGCTATCTTAATTCGCGCGACATGCGTACCCTCGTCCAGCCGCCGCCGTCGTCGCAATGTCACTTCTGTGGTGGTGAGTTGCGACCCAAGCGGATTGAGTCAGCCAGTTCCGCCCTCGAATTGGATAATGAGATATTCGTCTGCGCGAAGTGTGGCCGTGAGCAACCGTATGTCGTGAGCTATAACCATATGACGCCCGCAGCGGCCGCTGATCGACGTGCTAGAGAGAAGGGTATCATCGCGGATCGAGCGGAGTTTTCACAGGAGCAAAACCATGTGGCTGATCGTATTATTGATTATTCTGGTTCTCCTTTTCGGTGGAGGTGGGTTCTATGTTGGTCCTCCATACCATTACTATGGCGGGGGCCTCAGCCTGATACTTGTGATCATTATTTTGGTCCTTCTATTTAGGGGTTGATTGTCCACACCCTCACAAGTGGACTGATGCCCGCCTGCGCCGACAAGGTGATCGAGTAAGGTTGCTGTTTTGCTGCGGTGCATGAGTCCGCTTGTGGCCTTAGCGTCACTTCGCTGCGCCGAACAATAATGTCGCTATTGGAGTAACAACGGACATTGATCGGCGCGGGTACTGAATGCATCGGTCGTGAATGACCCACAACGGACATCCGAGACTGGGAGACACCGTGTCCAAAATGGGTTAATCTCTCCGCACGGTCAAGCGCAGTGTTTGCCTGAGAGCTGCCCAAAAATCGGCGATCTACCGAAATCGCCAATTTCGCAAATATGGCTGCCTGGTGCCATCGTGCGGGGCTTAGGTGCGATATGATTTCGCTTGAAGATTGCGTTGGGTTATGCGGATTAACCGAAGAAGAGGTGCTTGCCATTGCAGAGCACGAACACCTCCCCGAAATCGCTGCAACAGCACTCGCTGCGTACCTCTTGTCCCAGGAGCGCGGCAGTGAAAAAGTTTTGGACATGATTGTCGACGACGTTCGGCAAGCCCAGCTCAGAGCGACAAGGAACATGTGGTGACCTTGCTGCATGTCCTGCACCATTTCTTGAAGACTCATCCCGAGGCCAGACCATCTCACCATCCTTGGAGCAAGCGATTCTAGCGTAGCGGAAGCGGCTGACCCCGCTCTAAGACGACACAGGTGACATCAATGATTGCTTTGCGCTCCTGCCGCTATAAGCATCGATAGAAGGCACGGCGCTGCACGGCGGTAGTAGGAAACTCGTATGTATAACCACATTCTAATTCCCACTGATGGCTCTGAACTATCGAAGCTGGCTCTTTACGAAGGTGTCGCATTGGCGAAGGCTCTTGGTGCCCGAGTCACTGTCGTAACCGTAACAACGCCGTTCCATGTCTTTTCGAGCAGCCCTAGCATGGTCACGGACACGCCTGAGCAATACAAGGAACACATGGCGGCTCTCGCGGGCCAATATTTGGACGTAGCAAAGAATATCGCGGCGGCGGCGGGCGTGACGTGCGATTTGGTGCGTGTTGAGCACGAGCAGCCCTATCAGGCGATTATTGACACAGCCCAGAATCGCGGATGTGACGCGATCCAAATGGCCTCGCATGGACGAGGTGGAATATCTGCAATGTTGCTCGGCAGCGAAACCCTCAAGGTGCTGACGCACAGCACCATCCCAGTCATCGTGTGTCGTCGGCCGCACCTCGCTACCCTCATAGAGTCATTTGCCGCATCGTAAGACGTCGGGCGAGGAGCGCGGGTCGAGGATCGATCTGGTTACTTTCCCTGCATTTGGATGCACTTCTCCCGCCGTCCAATCGCACTTCCGTCCAACCCTAATGCCCGCGCCGATGGCCGGTGCGGCCGCAGTTCAATGTCTCTTGTTGGCCCCATCTCGGCCGCGCCCGTCGTCCGCGTTTGTGTCCACTATCGGAGGTCTTGCTGCCGCGCCGTCTGCGTGATCAACGAGGCAGTTATGACCCACAGCGGAACTCATGTCTGTTGATATGCGCCATTGACGTGTCGCAAAAAATCTACAGGTGTCGCGAAGCAGATATTTGTCTGCGCGGTAAGCGTGCGCGGCCGGGACTATTTGAGCGTTGCAATGTATGCCGCAAGATCCGCCGCTTCCTTTCGAGATAGTCCCATATCCGGCATCTTCGGATGTGGATCGAGCAGGAACAGCGCGATCTTGGCGGCATCGAAGCCCGGTGTCTTTGAAATACTCGCGAATGGCGGCGCTTGGTCGGTCGTCGAGCGGCGCTGAGTAGCTGAAACGACGACGACATGGCAAGCCTCACACCGTCGGTGAGCGAGCCGTTGTCCATTGTCTGGGTCGGCACCGAATGCTGGTGTGATCGCCAGGGTCGCAGCGACTATCAAACAGTGCCAGATATAACGGAGTCTGTTTGATCCAACTATTTGGGACGATCTCCACATCATTCCAGCGGCAAAAAAGGTGCTCATGGCTCGGACCATTCACGCCAATGCGTCGGAATTCACGTCAACCTTGACTTTTGCCTCTGCGTGTATCCAACAATCTTCAATCCGGCAACAAGGAAAGACGAGAGAATGGCAGCCATCCTGATCAATTCATGTGCTGGGGGCCGCCCTGAACTGGCGATGTTGCGGCTTATTACACGCAGAACAACTGTATCTCTGGCCAAGATATATTATACTAACCTTCGAAATTGCAAGTATATGTTTTGGTGATGACGAAACGGTCGACGGATTGCGCCCCTCTGCCGCGTAAATGTCGCGTACTTTACGCGGTTGAGGCGTTCGAACGCTCCATTGTCGAGATTGGCGAGGTGTAAAAAGCAGGGCGCGATCTCAGAGCCGGAGCGCTGCAGATCTCGCACGGCACTGTTCGCTGGGCGTAAACACAATCAGGCGTGCTGAAGTGGCGGAGCGGAGGACGTCACTTACCGCCGCCAACGAGCTTGCGATCCGTCGGGCATTAGAATTCGCCGGCGTCGAGTTCATCGACGAGAACGGCGGCGGACCCGGTGTGAGGTTGCGCAAGAATCTCCGCCTCTTTTTTGTCGCGCGTCCCTAGGGACTTCTCGACACGTTTGCCGGGCGACTGTAGCTTGATCCACCAGTTGCTACTGCCCGACCGCTGGAAAAGGTAATCGGTTTTGCGTGCCATAGCGACAGAGATTAGCGACAGTCAGTAGCGACATGCCATAGGGTAGGGAAATCTTTGAGTTGCAACGGTTTATGACTCCTCACCCTCTCCGGGCGGAGCATCCCTCCCTCTCCGCCACTTCTCGCCCTGTCGGACGTCCATGAGCCGCAGCGATTATCGGCCGTTTATACCGGCGCCGGGCCAAAGCGCCATTGCAGGCTCGACCCCGCGCGCGCATGCGCAAGCGCGCATGCAAAATCCGCGTGCCCAAGACTTGTTCGAAACGTGGGCAAAGCTCGGCGCGGCGCCGTTTGCCGGGATGACCGTGGACGGCCACGTCCAGCCCGGCTTGTTTTCGCAACAGCCGGAAGACGCGCCGACGCCGGCGATGGTGGATGCAGTCAAGGATTTGCTGCGGCGGCTTTCGCCGGCGCAACGGAGCGCAATGTGCCTTCCGGTCGATTCCCAACTCTGGCGGCATTGGCAAAACACCGAACTCTACGTCGAGCATCACGGGCTCCGCCTCGATGAGGTGGACGCATCGCTCCGCGAGGCGGTCATGGCCGTGTTGCGTGCGAGCCTGAGCGGCAAGGGCTACGAAGTCGCGCGTGGCGTGATGCGGCTCAACCGTTTTCTCGGCGATCTCGTTGTTGCGCCCGAGGTGCTGGGCGAATGGGCCTACATCTTTTGTTTGTTCGGCGCGCCATCGGAGTCCGAGCCCTGGGGCTGGCAATTGTTCGGCCACCACCTCAGCCTCAACTGCTTCGTCATCGGCCGGCAGATGGTGCTTACGCCGTGCTTTTTCGGCGCCGAGCCCAACTATGCCGACACCGGGCCATTCGTCGGCACGCATTTGTTCGAAGATGAGGAACGGGCCGGTCTGGCATTGATGCGCTCGTTGTCGCGGCAGCAGCAGAAGGTGGCCATCGTGGCGCATTCGATGATGGGCGGCGATCTGCCGCCCGGCCGGCGGCACTTCGCCGACAATCTTCATCTCGGCGGCGCTTATCAGGACAACCGGATCGTGCCGTATGAAGGCTTGCGCGCTTCCGAGCTATCGGCGCGGCAATTGCGCGATCTCATGGATTTGATCGCCGCTTACGTGGCGCCGCTGCCGTCCGGCCCGCTGGCCGCGCGCATTGCCGATATCGAGCGGCATCTCGCCGAGACGCATTTCTGCTGGATCGGCGTGTACGACGACTCAAGTCCCTTTTACTATCGGATTCAGAGCCCGGTGGTCTTCATCGAATTCGATCATCACGCCGGCGTATTCTTGACCAACGCCGAGCCGGCAAAATTCCACGTCCACACCATCGTGCGCACGCCCAACGGCAACGACTACGGCATCGACCTGTTGCGGCTGCATTATCAGCACGCCGCGCATCATCGGCATGAATAATCTTCGCGATGCCGCTCACGCTTGCGGCGGTCGAGCCCACGGCCTCCGCTCGCGGTCGGCGGCTTTGAAGGCGGCAATCCGGTCGCGGCGGCTTTCGGTCAGGTCGATATCGTCCCAGCCGTTGAGCAGTTGGTTGCGGCTCGTCGGATCGATGGTGAAGGCGAAGCTGCGGTTGCCGCGCGCAATGGTCTGTCGCTCGAGGTTGACGGTGACGGGCATTTCCGGATCGGCGGCGATCGCGGCGGCAAGCTCCAGCATTTCGGCCTCGGCGAGGATGGCGGTGAGGAGGCCGTTTTTCACGGAATTCTGCGCGAAGATGTCGCCGAACGACGGTGCGATCACGCAACGGATACCGGCCTCGTAGAGCGCATAGACCGCCGCCTCGCGCGAGGAGCCGCCGCCGAAATTGCGGCCCGCCAGCAAAATCCTGGCGTCGCGCCAGGCCGGCGCATTGAGCGGAAAGTCGGGCCGCAAATTGCCGGCGGCGTCGCGCCGCAAGTCCTGGAACAGCAAGTGCCCGAGCTCCGGCGAGCGCGGCAATCTCAGGTAACGGCCGGGCAAGATCTGATCGGTGTTGACGTTGGGCAAAGCGAGCGGACAAGCCTTGGCGGTGAGGCGAACGAACTTTTCCATCGGTTGCTTCCTAAACCTTCCGGTCCGCGAGCAGCGGCCGCACGTCGGCGAGGCGTCCGGAGACTGCCGCGGCGGCGACCATGGCCGGCGACATCAGATGCGTGCGCGAGCCGGGCCCTTGCCGGCCGCGGAAGTTGCGGTTGGTGGTCGAGGCGCAACGCTCGCCGGCGGGCACGAGGTCGCCGTTCAGCCCGAGGCACATGGAGCAGCCGGCCTCGGCCCATTCCAGCCCGGCATCGCGGAAGATGCGGTCGAGCCCTTCGGCTTCCGCCTGCCGCTTCACCATCGTCGAGCCGGGCGACACCAGCCCCGGCACCTTGCTGACGCGGCCGGCAAGGACCGCCGCGGCGGCGCGTAAGTCCTCGATGCGGGCGTTGGTGCAGGAGCCGATGAAGACGCGGTCGACGGCGATCTCGGTCAGCTTCTTGCCGGGCGCTATCCCCATATAATCGAGCGCATCGCGCAGATATTGGGCGCGCACCGGATCGCCCTCGCGCGCCGGGTCGGGCACGTTGCCGTCGATCGGCAGCGCGTCGTCCGGCGTCGTACCCCAGGTGACGATCGGCGCGATCATGCCGGCGTCGAATGCGACCTCGCGATCGAATGTCGCGCAGCTATCGGAGACCAGCGCCGACCAAGCCTCGATTGCGGCATCGAACGCCGCGCCCTTGGGCGCGTAGGGCCGGCCCTTGAGATAGCCGAACGTGGTCGCGTCGGGCGCGACCATGCCGCAGCGCCCGCCGGCCTCGATCGACATGTTGCATAATGTCATGCGCCCTTCCATCGACAGCGCGGTGATGGCGCCGCCGGTGAACTCGACCGTATGGCCCTGCGCGCCGTCGGCGCCGATGCGGGCGATCATGGCGAGCGCGATGTCCTTGGCGCCGACGCCGGCGCCCGTCTTGCCGTTGACGGTGACGCGCATGCGCTTTGGCTTTTTCTGCCACAGCGTCTGCGTCATCAACACGTGCGCCACTTCGGAGGCGCCGATGCCGAACGCATAGGCGCCGAACGCGCCGTGGGTCGAGGTGTGACTGTCGCCGCAGACGATCAGCAAACCCGGCAGCGTCAAACCCTGCTCCGGGCCGACGACGTGCACGATGCCCTGGCGCGGATCGCCCAGGCCGAAGAGCTTGATGCGGCTTGCGGCGGCATTCGTCTCCAGGGTGCGCACCATCGCCGCGATCTCGGGATCGGCGATGGCGCGGTCACGGCCGCGTGTCGGTACATAATGATCGGCGATGCCGAAAGTGAGCCCGGGCTCGGCCAGCGCGCCGCCGCGATCCTGCATCTGCGTGAACGCATGAAACGAGCCCTCGTGCACGTAATGGCGGTCGGCCCAAAGGAGCGCGGCCCCGTCTTCGCGCCGCGCGATCTCGTGCGCCGACCACAGCTTGTCGAAAAGGGTTTGCGGCTCGCTCATGCGCGGTCGATGTGCCTCAGCGCCGGTGGGCTTGTCGAGGGTGCCCGATATTGTATGCTGAAAATACCATTCCCACGCAGATCCGTTGAGCAAATACGGGAAGCCGGCAAGTCTGACGACGCCACGCCAAACCGGAGGATGTACGACCATGTCGGAGCAAAAAATGCCCTTCAGCCGCCGCCGATTTCTCGCCACCACGGCCCTTGGCGCCGCGGCCGCCGCATCCGGCAATCTGGCCATGCCGTCGATCCTGCGCGCGCAGGGCGCCGGGGTAAAAGTTGGCCTCCTGCATCCGGTCACCGGCGCGCTGTCCTATTCCGGCCAGCAGGGCCGCATCGGCGCAACCATGGCAGTCGAGGAGATCAATGCCGCGGGCGGCATCAAGGCGCTGGGCGGCGCCAAGATCGATCCGGTGCTGGGCGATGCACAGTCGACGCCCGACGGTGGCATCGCGGAAGTGGAGAAGATGAATGCCGCGGAAGTGTCCTGCATCGTCGGCGGTTACGCTTCCTCGATTTGTCTCGCTGTCAGCCAGGCTGCGGCGCGCTATGATCTGCCTTACGCCGTCGACGTCGGTGTCGCCGACTCGATCGTCATGCGGGGCCTGAAGAACACGTTTCGCTTCGGTCCCGGCTTCGGCGTCATCGCCAAGACCGCGCTCGATAATCTGGCGACGATCAACGATCAGGCCGGCAAGCCGGCGAAGACCGTGATTATCGTGCACGAGGATTCGTTGTTCGGCTCCGGCCTCGCCAAGCTCCTCAACGCGCAGCTGCCGGCGAAGGGCTTCGAGATTCTGGAAACGATTCCGCATCCGACCCCGACACGCGACTTCAACACCGTCGTGCTCAAGATCAAGGCGCAGAATCCGGATCTCGTTATTCCCGCCGACTACTATAACGAATACGTGCTGCTCGCCCGCACCATGCTGGAGCAGCATGTGCGGCCGAAGGGCATCTATTCGGTACTCGGCGGCGCCGCGTCCTCCTACAAATTCGTCAAGGATTTCCCCGACGCCGCCAAGTACATCATGGACTGCAATCACTGGTTCAATCCGAAGAGCAAGAAGGCCCAGGACCTGAAGAAGAAGGTCGAGGACAAGGGCCAGTTCTTCACCTACGAGCTGTACATGAATTACAACGCCGTCTATCTCGTCGCCGACGCGCTCGAGCATGCCGGGTCCGGCGATCGCGCCAAGCTCACCGCGGCGCTGGCCACCTCGACGTTTGCCAGCCCGATCATGCCCTACGGCCCGACCAAGTTCGTCAACGGCCAGAACGAGGGCGCGGCCCCGGCCAACACGCAGGTTCTCGACAACGATATCAAGGTCATCCTGCCGCCCGAATTCGCCAATGCAAAGGCGGTCTTTCCAATTCCCGCTTAGGAGCTACGCGTCACGGGCGGCGCTCGGCGCCACCCATCGGTGATCTTGCACATGTCGAGTCCGTGTTCTCGCCCCTCATCCTGATCTCCGCGGTCCTCAACGGGCTCCTGATCGGCGCGGTCTACGCGCTGGTCGCGCTGGGGCTGACGCTGATCTACGGCGTGCTGCACATCATCAATTTCGCGCATGGCGCGCTGTTGAGCGCGGCGCTGTTCGCGGCGTTCTTCGCCTACCAAAAGCTCGGCCTCGATCCTTATCTGGCTACGTTCCTGCTGGCGCCCGGCTTTTTCGCGCTGGGCTATGCGCTGCAGCGCTTCATCATCGGTCCGGCCTCCCATGGCGACGACCGCAATATGCTGCTGGTCACGCTCGGCCTCGCCGTCCTCATCGAGAACGCGCTCCTTTACGCGTTTCGCGCCGACACGCGCACCATCGATCTTGCTTACGGATTCAGGAGCATCGATCTCGGCTTCACCTTCCTCACCGTTCCGCGCCTGATCTCGTTCGTCGCCGTTTTCGCCGTGGCGTTGGCGCTTTGGCTGATCATGAGCTTCACCGACACCGGCAAGGCGATTCGCGCCGTCGCCAAGGAGAAGCTCGGGGCGGAGCTCGCCGGCATCGACGTTGCACATATCTACGCCATGACCTTCGGTCTCGGCACCGCCTGCGTCGCCCTCGCCGCCTGCCTGCTCATTCCGACCTATTACGTTAATCCGAGCGCAGGTAACGCGTTCGTGCTTATCGCCTTCACCATCGTCGTCCTTGGCGGCATGGGTTCGGTGCCCGGCGCGCTGATCGGCGGGCTCCTTATCGGCGTGGTCGAAAGCCTCGGCGGTTTCTTCTTCGGTGAATCGCTCGGGCAGGTCGGCATTTTCCTGATCTTCATCGCGGTGCTGCTCTTGCGTCCTCGCGGCTTGTTCGGAGCGAGCGCATGAAGGCCTTTCTGCCCATTGCTCTCGTAGTTGCGGCGCTCGCCTGCGTGCCGTTGTTCGTGCACTCGAACGTCGTTCTCAATTTCCTCGTCGTGACGCTGATGATCGCGCTCGCTGGGCAAGGCTGGAACATCCTCGGCGGCTATGGCGGGCAATACTCGTTCGGGCACGCGGCTTTCTTCGGCACCGGCGCTTACACGACGGCGATTTTGCAGGCGCATTACGGCGTCAACGCATGGCTCGGATTTGCCGCCGGAATTGCGGCCGGCGCAGCTTTCGGCGCGATCATCGGCGGGCTTGCCTTCCGTGCCGGGCTGCGTAGCTCCTATTTCGCGCTGGTGACGCTCGCCTTTGCCGAAGTGTTGCGCATCCTGGCGAGCGTCGCGCCGATTACGGGCGCCGGCGTTGGCATTCTGGTTAAGCTCGATCTGCGCGCGCAGTCGTTCCAGTTCCAGAGCCGGGCGATCTTCTACTTCGTCATTCTCGCACTGGTCGCGGTGTCGCTGGTCATCGCACGACTTCTCGAGCGCTCCCGCTTCGGCACCTGGCTGATCGCGGTGCGCGAGAACGAGGATGCCGCCATGGCGCTCGGCGTCGATGCGACCGCGATCAAGCTCAGCGCTATGATCGTTTCAGCCGCCATCACCGCCGCCGCCGGCTGCTTCTATGTGCAGTATTTTCTCTTCATCGACGCCGGCATCGGCTACGGCACCTGGATTTCGATCGAGGCGCTGCTGACGCCGATCATCGGCGGCGTCGGGACCGTGTTCGGCGCTCTGGTCGGCGCGCTGGTGGTGAAATCTTTGGGCGAAGGCGCCAAGCTTGTCACCGGCGATGTCCCGGGCCTTGACCTTATGATCTATGGCGCCGTGCTCGTGCTGGTCATACGCTTTGCGCCGCGCGGTATCGTCGGCGCGCTCGCAGACATCTACGCGCACGTCACGCGCCGGTTCGTGGCGCCGCGAAAGCCGGCAGCGGGGGTGGCACATGGCTGAGCCGCTGCTCGTGGTTGAGGGTGTGTCCCGCCGCTTCGGCGGCCTGCTGGCGGTTAACGCCGCCTCGCTGTCGGCGCCGGCCGCGCGGATCACCGCCCTGATCGGTCCCAACGGCGCCGGCAAGACCACGCTCTTTGCCGTGATTTCCGGCTTCCTCAAGCCCAGCGCCGGCCGGGTGCGCTATGCCGGCGAGGATGTCACCGGCGAGCCGCCGCACCTTCTGGCGCGGCGCGGCATCGCGCGCACCTTCCAGATCGTGCAGCCCTTCGCGGGACTAACGGTGCGCGACAACATTCTGGTCGGCGCGCATCTGCGGCACCGCGCGCGCGCCACCGCGCTCGCCATCGCCGAACAGGTCGGCCGCGAAGTCGGCCTCGGCGATGGGCTCGATCGGCCGGCCCATACGCTCACCGTTGCCGGCAGGAAACGCCTGGAGCTGGCGCGGGCGCTGGCGACCGGGCCGAAGCTTCTTCTGCTCGACGAGGTTCTGGCCGGACTGAACCCTTCCGAAATCCGCGATTTTTTGCCGGTCATTCGCTCGTTCTGCGCGCGCGGCATTGCCGTCGTCATGATCGAGCACGTGATGCAGGCGGTGATGAGTCTGGCCGAGCACGTTTATGTGCTGGCGGAAGGCCGCGTTATCGCCGCGGGCAGTCCGGGGGAGGTGGCGGCCGATCCCGCTGTCGTCGAAGCGTATCTCGGCCACGGCGCGGCGGCGAAATTAAGGAGCGCGCATGGCTGAGCCGCTCCTCGAAGTCAGCGATCTTAAGTCCGGTTACGGCGACAGCGACGTGCTGCGCGGGATCGACCTTAAAGTCGAAGCGGGCGAGATCGTCGCCGTGCTCGGCTCCAACGGCGTCGGCAAGTCGACGCTCAATCGCACCATCTCCGGCATCGTGCGCGCGCGCGGAGGTTCCATCCGCTTCGACGGCGCCGCCATCGATCGCGAGAAGCCCGCGGCGATCGTCAAGCGCGGGCTCATCCACGTGCCCGAGGGCCGGCGAATTTTCCCCAACCTGTCGGTCGCCGAAAACCTCGACCTCGGCAGCTATCGCCGCGCCGCCGAGCGGCGCCCAGCCAACCGCGCCCGCGTGTTCGCGATCTTCCCGCGCCTTCTTGCGCGGCGTGCGCAGCGCGCCGGCACCTTGTCGGGCGGCGAGCAGCAGATGCTCGCCATCGGCCGTGGCCTCATGGCCGAACCGCGCTTGCTCATCCTCGACGAGCCTTCGCTCGGACTTTCTCCGCTTTTGGTCGAGGAATTGTTCGCACTGATCGCACGCATCCATGCCGAGGGCGTCGCGGTTCTCTTGGTAGAGCAGAACGTGGTGCAAAGCCTGCAGATCGCGCGCCGCGCTTATATCCTCGCCGAGGGGCAATGCGTCATGTCCGGTTTGGCCGCGGACATCCGCGCCGATCCACAACTCAAACGCGCTTATCTGGGACTCTGACCCATGTCTGAGAATGCCATGACCGAGAACACATTGTCGCTCCGCCTTCGCCGCCCGCCGATCCTGATCGCGCCCGGCATCTACGACGCGCTCACCGCGCTCATCGCCGAGCGCGCGGGCTTCGAGGCGCTCTACGTTTCCGGCGCCGGGATCGCCTATTCGCGGCTCGGCCGGCCCGACATCGGCCTCATCGGCATGAGCGAAATCGTGCAAACGGTGGCGCTGATCCGCGACCGCGTCGGTTCCCCCCTCATCGTCGACGCCGACACCGGCTACGGCAATGTGCTCAACGTCCAGCGCACCGTGCGCCTCCTGGAGCGCGCCGGCGCCAACGCCATCCAGATCGAGGATCAGGATTTTCCCAAGCGCTGCGGCCATCTCGACGACAAGGCGCTGATCCCGGCGCAGGAGATGGCGGGCAAGGTCAAGGCGGCGGTCGATGCGCGCACGTCGCGCGATACGCTCATCATCGCCCGCACCGATGCCGTCACCGTCGAGGGTTTCGAGGGCGCCATGGCGCGCGCCGCGCTCTACCGCGATGCGGGTGCCGACATGCTGTTCGTCGAGGCGCCAAGGCAACGCGAGGAACTCGCCCGCATCGGCACGAAATTTGGCCAATCGGTGCCGCTGATGGCCAACATGGTCGAGGGCGGCAAGACGCCGATGCTGCCGGCCAGCGAACTTCAGGCGCTCGGCTTTGCGCTGGTGATTTTCCCGGGCGGCATCGTGCGCACGCTCGCCATGGCGGCCGAGGAATTTTACGCTTCGCTGAAGGCGCATGGCAGCACCGAGCCGTTTCGCGCGCGCATGTTCGACTTCGAGGCGATCAACCGCCTCCTCGGGACGCCGGAGATGCTGGAGCGCGGCGCCCGCTACGCGGGCGAAGAACCCCCGAAACGATGAAAAGCGAGAAAGCCGCAATGAAGAGTTTTGATCTCCTCATCAAGAATGCGCGCGTGGTGCGTCCGAACAAGACCGGGGTGGACGGCCTCGACATCGCCGTCAAGGACGGCAAGGTGGCGCGGCTGGCACCGGAAATCCGCGCCGAGGATGCCGGCGAGGTATTCGACGCCAAAGGGCTGCTGGCCTTCCCCGGCTGCGTCGACGCGCACATGCATGTCGGCATCTATCGGCCGCTTGCCGAGGATGCGGTCAGCGAAAGCAAGGCCGCCGCGATGGGTGGCGTTACCTCAAGCCTCAATTACATCCGCACCGGCCAGTATTATCTCAACCGCGGCGGCCCGTACCGCGAAGTCATGCCCGAAGTGCGCAAGCTGTCGGAGGGACGTTTCTGGGTGGACTACGGCTATCACGTGGCGCCGATCGAAGGCAGGCATCTCGGCGAGATGGAGTACCTCGCGCTCGAACACGGGGTGACGTCGTTCAAGATTTTTATGTTCTACGGCGGCTACGGGCTCCACGGTAAATCGGACTCGCAGAACCAGTTCCTGATGCTGGGGCCGGAGGACCGTTACGACATCGCCCATTTCGAGTTCGTCATGCGGGCCGCGCGGTCGGTCATGGACCACCGCCCGGAACTCGCCGACCACATCAGCGTCAGCTTGCACTGCGAGCTTGCCGATATCCTCAATGCCTACACGACGCTGGTCGAGCGCGAGGGCAACCTGACCGGCCTCGCTGCCTATAGCGCGGCGCGGCCGCCGCATTCGGAGGGGCTTGCGGTGTGGATCGCCTCGTACCTCGCCAACGAAACCAACTGTATGAACATCAACCTCCTGCACTTAAGTTCGCGCAAGGCAGTGGACGCGGCTTGGACGATGCAGCTGGTCTTCCCCCATATCCGCTTCCGCCGGGAAGTTACCGTCGGGCATCTCCTGCTCGATACCGACTGCGAATGCGCCGTGCACGCAAAGGTCAATCCGCCGATTCGCCCGCGCGAGGACGTGGAGGCCCTGTGGCAGGCGGTACTCGACCGCAAGATCGACTGGATCGTCAGCGATCATGCCTGCTGCTCGGCCGAACAGAAGTGGGCGAAGGATGACCCGGGCAACATCTGGCTCGCCAAGTCCGGCTTCGGCGGCACCGAATATCTTCTGTCGGGCGTGCTGAGCGAGGGCAGCAAACGTGGCCTGTCGTACAACCGCATGGCTGAACTCTTAAGCTGGAATCCGGCACGGCGGTTCGGTTTGCTCAACAAAGGCGACATCGCTCCCGGCTTCGATGCCGACATTGTGCTCGCCGATCCGCACGAGGCCTTTACCGTGCGCGCCGTCGATTCAGAGTCCGGGCAAGGATACTCGCCCTTCGAGGGGCAGGGGCTTAGCGGCCGCGTCAAGAGCACTTTCCTGCGCGGCGCGCTGGTCTACCACGACGGAAACATTGTCGGCCCGGCGCGTGGCCGATACCTGCATCGGCCGACCAGATAACGGGCTGCGCTCGCCCACTCCGGGGCGAGCGCCCAACGCGATCGCAAATCTCTTGAGGCGGGCTTTGTACTATGTTGCCTCTGTGATTTTTGCCGCTTTAGAATTCGCGGATGGTAAGCTTCGGGCGAGAGCCGGCGAGGCTTTTGAGAGAAATCCTGGGAGGCGCTGAAATGTATCGCGGTACCAAAGATATCATATTGCCGACGACGATCACCGGTTCGCTGCCGCGGCCGAGCTGGTATACTGAGAATCTGGGCACCCGCATGTTCCTCGACGCGATGGTCGGCCGTCGCTATCGCGAGCAATATGTCGACACGCTGTCCTGCTATCTGCGCGATCAGGAACTCGCCGGCCTCGACATCGTGACCGACGGCGATTGCCGCTTCGACGACGACGTCGGCGGGCAAAGCTGGACCAGCTATCCGCCGCATCACATGACCGGCTATGAGCGTGACAATCCGCGCCCGACGCCGGCCGGTCGCGGCGGGCTGTGGTTCCCGCGCGGCCACATTTTGCACGATTATCTGGAATCGCGCGTCATGCCGACCATCGTCGGCCCGGTCGGACGCGGCGACTTGCAATACACGGCGTTGTGGAAGACGGCGCAGCGGTTGACCACGCGGCCGGTCAAATTCGGCGCGGTGTCGGCGGAGATCGTGGCGTTTGCCTCGCAGGACAAGCATTACAAGAGCGTGCCCGACCGCATGGCCGCGATCGCCGACGCTTTCAACGAGGAATATCACGAGCTTGCCGATGCCGGATGTCCGGTGATCCAGATCGAGGAGCCGCAAATCCATCTGATCGCCGTGCGCAAGGTCCAGGACAAGGTGATCACGCCGGACTTAATGGTCGAGGTATTCAATCGCACGGTGAAAGGGTTGCGCGCCAAGACCGAGGTGTGGGCGCATTCCTGCTGGGGTAACCCGTCGCAACAGCGCATGTTCGCGCAAGTACAAAGCTACAAGGCGGCGCTGGAGACCTACAACAAAGTCGACGCCGACGTGATCACTTTCGAGTCTTCGAGCTCGGGCGGCATGGATCTGGAGGCGATCGGCAAGACCATCACCGGCAAGAAGATCGCCATCGGTGTCATCGACCATCACACCTTGCAGGTGGAAAGCCCGGACGAAGTGGCCGCGCAAATCCGCGCCGCGCTCAAATACATCCCGCCCGAGCGGCTGGTGATCTCGTCCGATTGCGGCATGGGGCGCGAGGGCATGAGCCGCCGCCACGCTTACTACAAGATGGTGTCGCTGGTGCTCGGCACCAACATGGTGCGCAAGGAGCTCGGCTTTCCGGAAGCCGAATGCCTGGCGGCGGACGAGCGCTATTCGCTGGTGGTGGCGGCGAAATAGCTCGCCGATACCGCCTCGATTCGGGCTAATGTCGGAGAGGAGACAAGGGGGAACCTCGGACGCTCCCCAAGGGTTTATTTTGTTCAAGCGCCGTCTCGTTGCCAGGGCCGCGCGGTATCGGTAAGGATGTGGCGCTTTTGCTTTCTTCCTTATGGCTCGCGATCGTGGCGTGGCTGATCCTGCGGGCGGCCAGGCAGCGCGGGCTTCTGCCCCGCCTCGTTCGATCGTCGTCGCCGGCGCCCCCCGAGAACGCGCCGTGCATCGCCGTGATCGTTCCGGCGCGAGACGAAGAAACCAATATCGGGGCGTGCCTGCAATCGCTGGTCGCGCAGGATTATCCGGCAAGCCGGCTAAGCGTGCTCGTGGTCGACGACCATTCGGCCGACGCGACGGCGGCAATCGTTCGCGACCTTGCGGCGCGCCACCGGCAGATTGCGCTCATTCAGAGCCCACCGCTGCCGCCGCGCTGGGTCGGCAAATCGCACGCCTGCTGGATCGGCGCGCGGACCGTGGTGCCAGGAAGCGAGTGGCTGTGCTTCATCGATGCCGACGTGAAACTCGCACCCGGCGCGCTGTCGAGTGCCATGCATGCGGCGTTGATGCAGCGCCTCGATCTGTTATCGCTGGCGCCGCGGCAGGAGCTGCAAAGCTTCGCCGAGCGTCTCATTCTTCCTTGTGGACTCATTATTTTGTCGTTCCTTCAGGATCTGCGCCGGGTCCAGGCGCGCGACGGCCGTGATGTCACCGCAACAGGGCAGTTCATGCTGGTGCGGCGCGATGCCTACGAGGCTGTGGGCGGGCACGCCGCCGTGTGCACCGCGATCTGCGAGGACCTGGAAATCGCCCGGCGGTTGAAACAGTCAGGCCGGTCGGTTCTGCTGATGGGCGGCGACGAGCTTCTTTCGGCTCGCATGTATACCGGCTGGAGTACGCTCTGGCCGGGTCTCGCCAAGAATCTCGTCGACACGCTCGGCGGCCCGGTCGCGACTTTGTCGGTGGCACTCGCCGGCGTGATCCTGGCATGGGCGGCGTTTGCGATTCCGCTTCTTGATGTCGCCGCCTGGTCGCGCGGCGCCGACGGCGCCTTCGCCGCATTGCTGTTGGCGCTCGCCGGCTCGGGAGCGGCCATCGGCTTGCATGTGGCAGCGACGTTCTATTTTCGCATTCCGTTCTGGTACGGTCTCATCTTCCCGCTCGGTTATTCGGCGGGCGCACTGATGGCGCTCGACAGCGCATGCCGCCGACTGAGCGGGCGGGTAAGCTGGAAAGGCCGGATTTATTCATGAAAGCCTTGAAGGGGAAAGACGAGGAGTTGACGCCCGCCGAGCGGGCCCGCGCCTCGGGGCTGCTCGATTCGGGCGAAACGCGCGCCGTCATGATCGGCGCCGTCGTCCTTGCGATCTTTCTCTACTTTATCAAGCTGATTTTGCTGCCGTTCGTTCTGGCGGCGATCGTCGCCTATATCTGCACGCCGTTTTTGGATTGGACGGCCAGGCGCACACGCTGGCCGCGTTTGTTGTTCGCCGTCGCGCTGTTTGTCCTTCTCGCCGGCATCATGGCGGCGGTGCTCACGATCTCCGCCGAACGGCTTGCCGCCGAGGCGCGGGCCACCGCGGCGGATTTGCAGGTGACGCTGGAGAATGTCACGCAACAGGCGCTCGGCGATCAGCCGGTCCATCTCTTCGGCGCGACGGTGAGCGCTCATGACATCGCCCAGTCGGCGATTGAGCGGATACGCGACTGGTTCGGCCAGTCGGATCAGATTGCGCTGCTGGCGGGCTACAGCGTTGCGGCCATGATGGGTGCGTTTCTGACGATAGTCTTGCTGTTTTATTTTTTGGTGAGCGGAGAGAGCGTGGCGCGGGGGCTGTTCTGGATCGTGCCGCCACATCGCCGGCCGCTGATCGCGCGCATCTGGCACCGGCTCGATCCGGTGCTGATGCGGTATTTCATCGGCGTGATTGCCGTCGTCCTCTATGCGACCGTTGCCGCCTATATCGGGCTCGGTGTCATTCTCGGCATCAAGCACGCGGTGCTTTTAGCGCTCTTGACCGGGATCCTCGAGACCGTGCCGGTGATCGGTCCGACGGCGGCGGCAATTATCGCCGGCCTGATTTCGCTGCGCACGGCGGCCGGCATCGTCAACATCGCCGAATACGCGCTCTATGCGACGTTGTTGCGGCTTTCGATCGATCAGCTCGTCGGCCCCGTGGTGCTCGGCCGCGCGGCGCATGTGCATCCGGTGCTGATCATCTTTTGCTTCCTCGCCGGCGGCGTTGTGCTCGGCATTCCCGGCGTGATCCTCGCCGTTCCGGTCGCGTTGGTGGTCAAGAGCACGCTGGCGACGCTCTACGGCGACGAATAGGCGAGCGGCCAGCCTCGGTCAGCGCGGGCTTTTCGGCTCTCGCAAGGCGACCCAAAAATCGGCTATATTGGCCCGCTGCGCGCCAGCAATTTTTCCCGGCGCCGCGAGTTCTTGTGGAGTTGAGGAAACGCGGAGACCCGCGACATGGCGGTCTGGGATTCCGCCGAGCAAAGGGCACGGTCGCCGTACAGCCATCCCTGGCTGGCTGAGGGCCTTTCCGCGCTTGACGTGCGGCTGCGCCGCCGCCAGGCGGTTTTCGAATATACCCGCAACCCGGCTTGCGTCTTTCGCCTCGACATCGGCCGCTCGCGCCGATCGCTGGTGCTGCGCGATGGAACGCGCGTGCGCGCCGGTCAGCGGATCGGCCGGCTGCATTTCTGGAACGAGCAGATACCGCCGGTGCCGATAAACGGCGCCACCATCGGCTGGGCGCGCCAGATGCGGCGCGCCATCGTCATCTCGTTGCGTGAGCTCGCGCGCTATCTGGCCTCGCGGCCGGAGCTCGCCGACATCGCCGTCATCAGCGGCGAGGCCCCCTCGGGCACCCGGACCCAGAGCGAGCAACTCGCGCGCATTATGGCGCGCTACGGATTCGAGACGCTCGCCGAGCCCGCGCGTTTGCCGATCGGCGAGCGGCTACATCGCTTCGGCGAAAATATTCTGATTTCGCTGATCGTTTTTACGCATAACGCCGGCGCGCTGCGCTCCGACACGCTCAGGCGCGTGCGGCTGCCGATCTATCTGTCGTGCCGGGTGCTGGAAAGAGAATTTGGCGGATTGGGTGAGCCGGCATCCGCAGAGCGTACTTTGTCATGACTATTGCCGAAAATATTCCCGAAGCGATTTCATTCGCGCATTCGCTGGGCGATATTTGCCTTCTCGGCGCGATCGTCGGGTGCGTGTTCACGCTGGTGGCGTGCGCCTGCGTGCTGAGTTTCCCCGTCGAACGGGGCGAACAGCCCGCCACGGCGCCGTCGGTCACGATCCTCAAGCCGTTGCATGACGCGGAGCCCGGCCTCCCGGCGCGTCTCGCCGCGTTCTGCCGGCAGGATTACGGCGCTCCGATTCAGATTCTATGCGGCACACAGCATCAGGCCTCGCCTGCCGCCGCGATGGTGCGGGCGATGGTAGCCGATTTCCCGGCGAACGGCATCGAGGTGATCGTCGAGCCGCGCAGCCACGGCGTCAATCGCAAGGTGTCGAACCTGATCAACATCGTGCCGCGCGCGCGCTACGATACGCTGGTGCTTTCCGACAGCGACATCGTTGTCGGCCCCCGCTATCTGCGGGCGCTCACCGCGCTGCTGGCCTCGCCGCGCGTCGGTGCCGTAACCTGCCTCTATCATGGCATCGGCGGCACCGGGCTGTGGACGCGGCTCTCCGCGCTCGTCATCAATTCGCAATTCCTGCCGCATGCAATCACCGCGGTAAGTCTCGGGCTGGCAAAGCCGTGTTGCGGCGCCACGATCGCCTTGCGACGATCCACGCTCGATCGGATCGGCGGTTTCGGCGCGCTTGCCGACGTGCTTGCCGACGACCATGCGATCGGCATTGCGGTACGCGCGGCCGGCTACGACGTGGTCACGGCGCCGTTCATGGTCGGTCATGGTTGCTTCGAGGGGAGGGTACGTGAGCTGATCCGGCAACAGATCCGCGTCGCCCGCACATCAAGAGTATCGATTCCGTCGCCTATGTGGGCACCATCGTGACCCATCCCTGGCCGCTCGCGCTTTTCGCGCTGCTTTCCGGCAGCCCGGCTGCGGCCCTGGTCGCCGCCACCGTGCTGCTCTCGCGCGTGACGTTGTGCCGCTGCGTCGAATGGCGGTTCGGTTTGCCGCGACAAAACTACGGGCTCATTCCGCTGCAAGACCTCGTAGCATTCGGCGTCTACGTGACGAGCTTCTTCGGGGCGACAGTTCACACCCTGCTCGAAGGACAAGACCTGAGGGGATCATGATGCGTACATTGTTCTTGCAGGCTCCGTCGTTCGGTGGATTCGATCGATGGCTCGACGGAAAGCATGCCGAGCTGATCGACGCGAACGGCGTGCAGATCGCGCCGCTGCACTATCCGCATCTGAGCCACACCGAGATTTTCCAGTCGGTCAAGGAGTTCTACCGGCAGTGCTACTTCCGCGCTCCCAAGATCGCGGCGATCATGTCGGAGATGGCGCGCGGTCCGCAAATGATGGCGCGCCGGCAGCGCGAAGGCGTTGAATTCTTTTCCTTCCTGCGCGAATGATGGGAGCTCGCGCACTGAACCGGCTGATCATCACAGCAGACGATTTCGGGCTCAGCGCGCCGGTAAACGCCGCCATCGAGGCGGCGCACCGGCGCGGTATCCTGAGTGCGGCCAGCCTCATGGTCGGCGCTCCGGCGGCGGCCGATGCGGTGGCGCGCGCGCGCGCCTTGCCGACGCTCCACGTCGGGCTGCACCTCGTCCTCGTCGATGGCGATCCGGTCGCGGACCGCGCGCAGATTCCCAAGTTGCTCGACAGCAACGGACGCTTCCGCAACGACCTCGCCCGCTACGGCGCGCAAATTGCCTTCAGTGCCGCGCTGCGGCGGCAAATCGAGACGGAAATTACCGCTCAGTTCGAGGCCTACCGGGCGACGGGATTGCCGCTCGACCATGTCGACGGGCACCGGCATTTCCAGCTGCATCCGGCCGTCGCCGCCGCGATCATCCGCGTCGGGCGGCGATACGGCATGCGGGCGCTGCGCATTCCGGTCGAGCCCTGGCGCATTGTCGCCGCCATCGATCCGAAAACGCAGCGTCAGGTCGGCCGGATCGTGGCGCCGTTCGCCGCCTGGCTGCGCCGGCGCGTTCGCGGCGCCGGACTGACGACCG
Source organism: Xanthobacteraceae bacterium (assembly GCA_050012575.1). GTDB lineage: Bacteria > Pseudomonadota > Alphaproteobacteria > Rhizobiales > Xanthobacteraceae > BOG-931. The sequence continues at coordinate 22,992 of JBEKGX010000030.1, forward strand.
CCGACGCGGTATTCGGATTGGCGTGGTCGGGCGCGATGACCAAAGTTCGCGTTGCGGCGCTGCTCGGCCGGCTACCCCCCGGTCTCGTCGAGATCTACCTGCATCCCGCGATGACGAACACCTTCGCCGGCGCGGCGCCGGGCTATCGTTACGCCGATGAATTCGCCGCGCTGTGCGATTCCGATTGCATCGCCGCGGCCCGACAATCGGGCTACGCGCTCGGCGGTTACGCCGACGGGCTGTCCTCTCCGCAATGACGAACTAGCGGTTGCGGTTGCCGTCGAGATATCCGGCGTCGCGGAACCAGCGGATCGCGTCAGCGAGCGCCTCGCGATAAGGCCGCGGGCGAAAGCCGAGATCGCGTTCGGCCTTGCCTGCGGTGAAGAACATGCGGTGTTCGGCCATGCGGATGCCGTCCAGCGTGGTAAACGGCGCACGTCCGGTGAGCCGGGCGGTCGCCTCCGCGGCGTAGGCGACCGAAATGGCGACCGCGCGCGGTATCCGCCATCGTGGCGGACGGCGGCCCACCATTCGCGCGATTTCGGCGAGCATGTCGGCGAGCAGCACGTTTTCGCCGCCGAGGATGTAGCGCTCTCCGATTGCGCCGCGCTTGAGCGCCGCGAGGTGCCCATCGGCGACATCGTCGACGTGGACGAGATTGAGTCCGGTATCGAGGAATCCCGGCACGCGCCCGCGTGCCGCCTCGACGATGATCCGCCCGGTCGGCGTCGGCTTTACGTCGCGGGGGCCGATCGGCGTCGATGGGTTGACGATGACGGCGGGCAGCGAATCGCTTGCCACCATCGTCTCGACCAGCCGTTCGGCGGCGATCTTGCTGCGCTTGTAGGCTCCGATTCCCTGTTCAGTCGCGAGCGGGACGCTCTCGTCGGCCGGACTGCCGTCCTCGCGCAAGGCGAGCGTGGCGACGCTGCTGGTATAGACCACGCGCTCCACGCCGGCGGCGCGCGCCTCCTGCATCACGACGCGGGTGCCCTCCACATTGGCGGCATAAATCTCGTTCGGATCGCGCGCCCACAAGCGGTAGTCGGCCGCAACATGAAAGACATAACGGATATCTTGCATGGCGCGGCGTACGGAGGGGGCGTCGCGAATGTCACCGGTAACGAACTCCAGATCGAGCCCGCCAAGATGAAAGCGCGGACTGCCGGGCCGGACCAGCGCCCGCACCGCGAATCCTTCAGCAAGAAGCTTTCTAGCCACGGCGGAGCCGACTAGTCCGGTGGCCCCGGTGATCAGGGTTGGTTCCGTGCTGGCCATGCCAATCCGTCTGCGCGCGGCAGAACCAAGCATTTTTGCGGCAAAAATGCCATGCCCGTATGCGCGCTGATTCAATTGGATTAAATTGGCCGGATCGGTATTAACAATGGCGTTGGCGATGGATTGTGGATAGACTTGCGTCGGGAACTCGGTGGTTTGCGGAATGAAGCCGAGGACGTCTGCGAGGAGGCGCTGTGGGGGGCGTGATCGAGATCGAGCAAAAGACGCGAGGTCAAGCTTCTTATGGCATCCCAACTGGATTTCGCCGGCGGAAATTTCGTAGATGGATTGGTGAATGGCGCTGACGACACGCTTGGTGTCGCCGATGTCGCCGATGTTGCCGTGGAAAGTCCCCGCCGTCTCGTCATAGCATTCGTCGGCCTGGCCTTTGAGGCGCGCATCGCCGCCGCTCCCGGTGTGCTGGTCGTTTGCCGCACGGCCGGAAGCGAGCTGGAAACGGTCGCCGACAACGCCGTCCGGCAGGGTTATCGTGGCATGATAAGCTTCGGCGTCGCCGGCGGCCTCGCCTCCCATCTGCGCGCCGGAGATTGGGTCGTCGCTTCCTCCATCCGCGAAGCGCAGACGGTCCGCGCCACGGATGCGGTGTGGTCGCGCAAGCTCCTCGGCCTGATCGCGGGCGCCGTCCATGCGCCGATCCTCGGCGTCGACGAGCCGGTCGCCGAGCCGGCAAAAAAGCGCGATCTTTATAAACTGACCGGCGCCGCCGCGGTCGATATGGAATCGCACGTGGTGGCGCGCGTGGCCGCCCAGCACAAGCTCGCCGTCGCCGCGGTGCGCGTCGTCGTCGATCCGGCCCACCGGGTGGTTCCACCCGCCGCTCTGATCGGCATGCGTCCGGACGGTCGCGCCAATGTCGCCGCCGTATTGCGCGATCTCGTGGCGCGGCCCTCGCAAGTCCCTCCGCTCGCGCGCATCGCCATCGACGCTTTCGCGGCGCGCGCTGCGATGGTGCGCGTGCGGCGCCAACTCGGTCCGTCCTTCGGGTTGATGGATCACGCCTGAGCTCAAGTCGCGAGAGGTCTCACAGCGGCATGGCCAGGCGCGAAGCGCCTTCTTACAGTCCCGGCCATGTACGTCTTTGGCTGGCTTCGACGTAGCGTTACCCCTGCGAGATGAACTTGGTGTTCAGATAGGCTTGCAGGCCCTCGAGCCCGCCTTCGCTGCCGTAGCCGGACTCCTTGACGCCGCCAAATGGCGTCTCCGGCGTCGAGACGTTGATCGAGTTCACGCCGACCATGCCGGACTGTAAAGCGTCGCCGATCAGGTTGGCGGTCTGCGCCGAGCCGGTGAAGGCGTAGGCGGCGAGCCCATAGGGGAGTGAGTTGGCGCGTTCCACGACTTCGTCCAGGGTTTTGAAAGGAACCACGGGCGCCAGCGGCCCGAACGGCTCCTGCGTCATCAGCTTGCAGTCGTCGGGGAGGTCGGTGATTACGGTCGGCTCGTAAAAATAACCCTGATTGCCGCGGCGGCTGCCGCCGGTCACAACCTTGCCGCCGCGATCCTTGGCGTCGTTGACGAAGGATTCCATGGCGTCGATGCGCCGCGCATTCGCCAGCGGCCCCATGGCCACGCCCTTTTCCAGCCCGTCGCCGACCTTGAGCGACTTGGCGTATTCGGTGAAGCGCGCCAGGAAGCGCCCGTACACCGGCTCCTGCACGTAGAAGCGTGTCGGCGAGATGCACACCTGGCCGGCATTGCGGTATTTGAACGCGGCGATGGTATCGGCGGATTTTTCCGGGTCGGCGTCGGCGAATACCACCACGGGTGAGTGGCCGCCCAGCTCCATCGTAGCGCGCTTCATTGTCTTTGCGGCGAGTGCGGCCAAATGCTTGCCGACCGGAATCGAGCCGGTGAACGAGATTTTACGCACTTCGTCGTTGGCGATCAGGTGCTCGGAAATAGTCGCCGGCACGCCGAAGACGAGGTTGAGCACGCCGGCGGGTAGGCCGGCATCGGCGAAGCAGCGCACCATTTCGACACAGGTGCCCGGCGTCTCCTCGGAAGCCTTGAGGATGAGCGAACAGCCGGCGGCGAGTGCGCCGCCGATCTTGCGCGCCGGCGTTAGCGCGGGGAAATTCCACGGTGTGAACGCGGCGACGATTCCGACCGGCTCCTGCACCACGATCTGCCGCACCTTGCCGCGTCCGGGCACGACGCGGCCGTAGGCGCGGCGGCCCTCTTCGGCATACCACTCGATGATGTCGGCCGAGGTGATCACCTCGGCGCGCGCTTCGGGGTAAGCCTTGCCTTCCTCCTGCACCAGGATTTTGCTGATCGCGTCGTAGCGCTCGCGCATCAGATCTGCGGCCTTGCGCATGATCTTGGCGCGGTCGTAAGCCGAGGTCGCGCGCCAGACCGAAAAGCCCTTCTTGGCGGCTTCGAGCGCGCGGTCGAGATCGGCGGTGCTCGCGTGCGGTAGGCGGGCAAGCGGCTTTTCCGTCGCCGGATTGATCACATCCTCGCCGGCGCGGCCGTCGCCGTTGAGCCACTGACCGTCGATAAAGAGTTCGAGATTGGCGTACATGGGATCCTCTTGGCGTCCTCTGATACTTTGCGCCTGGGCGGTACGATAATCGCCGGCGAAGGACGTAGCAGGTTTCAGCCCCGCGTTCATCCCTCCCGCGCTCGCCGGCGCGTGCCCAAAACAAAACCCCGGCGCAAGGCCGGGGCGAAGATGCAGGCAATGCCGGATTCGGCGTGCAGGCCGTTCACAATTGCCCATATTTTCTGAGTACTTCGCGGCATGAGCTACCGACGCGCCAGCTATGCGCGGCGAGAGTCGCGCCGCAGCGAAGCAGATTGCTCCATGTAATGCCGCCTGAATGGTCGCAAAGCTGCGCGGCGGCCGGCTTGCAAGGCGCAAGTTCAGCCAGATCGATTGCGCCCGCGCTCGTCGTCCAAACACCGAGCAGCAGGCATGCGGCTACCATCATTTTCATGCTGAGACGGGTCCCTCGTTGTGCTTGAAGGGCGCTTGCCTAGCCTGAAAACTCCGCAAAATCTAGCAGTTTTGTGCGCCGCACAATTGCCCCAATCGGGCAAATAACGCTGTTGCTGCAACGCTTTGAAAAAGCGTCACAATCGCGGATGGGTTCCGGTAACCACCTTCGCAATGTGGTGCGGGGAGCCCCGTCTGCCCCGCGACTATGAGCGGAAATTTCGCTCGAATCGCGCCGCCGGCCGGGCTGCGCGCCTAAGCGCCGCGGGGCCGAACCTCCGCCTCAATACCGGGCGGCGATGGGGAGCTCCTCGGCGGGGAATAGCGAGATGATGGTGTGGCTCTTGTCGGTGACCACGACTTCCTCCTCGATGCGCGCGGCGGAATAGCCGTCGGTCGCCGGGCAATAGGTTTCGAGCGCGAACACCATGCCTTCCTTGATCACGGTCGGATGGTCCATCGAGACCACGCGGCTGATGATCGGTCGTTCATGCAGGTTCAAGCCAAGGCCGTGGCCGAATTGCAGCCCGAAGGCCGACAGCTCGTCGGGGAAGCCGAAATCCTGCGCCTTCGGCCAGACGCTGCACACCTTGTCGGTGGTCACGCCGGGCTTGATCAGGTCGATCGCCTTGTCCAGCCATTCGCGGCACTTTTTGTAAGCGTCGCGCTGCGACGGCGTGGCGCGGCCGACGTTGAAGGTGCGGTAATAGCAGGTGCGGTAGCCCATGAAGCTTTGCAGGATGTCGAAAAATACTTGGTCGCCGGGGCGCACCATGCGGTCGGTGAAATTGTGCGGATGCGGATTGCCGCGCTCGCCGGAGATGGCGTTGATCGCCTCAACGTCGTCGGAGCCGTGGCGATAGAGGAACTCGTTGACTATGGCGACCATGTCGTTCTCGCGCACGCCGGGTTTGAGCTTTTCGTCGATCAGCTGATAGGCGCCGTCCACCATCGCCGCGGCGCGGTTCAATAGCGCGATCTCGTCGGACGATTTCACCTCGCGCGCCTCCAGCATGACCTGCTGGCCGTCGGCGACCTTCAATCCGGCTTTTTGCAGCTCGAACATCATCGGCGGCTCGATGATGTCGACGCCGACCGGCATCTTGGCGACGCCGGCGGCCTTGAGGATCGAGGCCATTTCCTCAGCGTGATGCTTCATCAGGCCGAAGGCCGGATCGACAGTGCCGCGCAAGCCGACAAGGCCGGCTTTGCAGTTCTCCGGCTTCAGCCACGGCGAATAGAGCCGGTGATGGACGGCGGCCGAACCGAAATCCCAGAGGATCGGGTCCTTACCGCGAACCAGCAGCGTCCAGCGCGAAAGCTTGTCGCGCGCCCACTCGCCGATCTTGGTCGAGGTGACGTAGCGGATGTTGTTGTCGTCGAACAAGATGAGCGCGCCGAGTTCGGAGGCCTCGAGCGCGGCCTGCGTGCGCCCGAGCCGATAGCGATGCATACGGCGATAGTCCACACGCTCTTCGAAATCTACGCCCATGGTGCCGAGTACCGGCAGATGGCGGCCCCAATTGTAGCGCGGGTTGATATCCTCGGCGCGGATCGCGGTCGGGTCGCGGGTGATGTCGTCCATGGCGTGCTCCCTCAGAACAATTCGCTGCCATTATAAATGCGTTGCGGCCGCGGCATAGCCTCACGGCAGCGGGATTTCGCCGACGTCCTTCGGCACCTTGTAGCCACGCTGCACCGCGGGCCGCCGGGCGATCGCGGTGTACCAGCGCTTCACGTGCGGATAGGCGTTGAGGTCGATCGTCTGCCATTCGTAGCGCGAGATCCACGGCCAGATGGCGATATCGGCGATTGAATAGGCGTCGGCGACGTATTCGTGCGCGGCGAGGCGGCGGTCAAGCACGCCGTAGAGCCGGTGCGCTTCCTTCAGATAACGCTCTTCGGCGTAGGGCGCCTTACCGTTGTTGTACTTGATGAAGTGATGCACCTGGCCGAGCATCGGGCCCGGCCCGCCCGTCTGCCACATAAGCCATTCGATTGTGCGATAGCGCGCTTCGCCGGATTTCGGCAGAAGCTTGCCGGTCTTGTCGGCGAGATAGATGAGGATGGCGCCGGACTCCATCAGGCTCATGCCATTGTCGCGGTCGACGATCGCCGGGATACGGTTGTTGGGACTGATCTTGAGGAATTCCGGCGTGAACTGCTCGTCCTTGCCGATGTCGACCGGATGCACGGTGTAGGGCAGCTCCAGCTCTTCGTGCGCGATGGAGGCTTTGCGGCCGTTGGGCGTGGTCCAGGTGTAGAGATCGATCACGGCATGGTTCCTGTCTCGCGTGAAAGAACTAAGTAGGCTGCAATCAGGCGGCGGATTTGCGCCCCCACAGCCGCGCCGAGGCAATGTCGGCGCCATCGCGGATCGCTTTGAGCTTGAGCCACACCGCCGGCTCGATGACCCACTCGCGCCGGGTGAAGGTGCCGAAGCCGCAATCGGTCGAGGCGATCACGCGCTCGCGGTCGCCGATCGTCGCCACCGCCTCTTCGATCCGCCGCGCCACGACTTCCGGGTGTTCGACGAAGTTAGAGGTAGTCTCGATCACGCCGGGGATGAGGATCATGTCCTTGGGGAACGGCACGCGCTTGAGCGCCGCATATTCGTGGGCGTGGCGCGGATTGGAAAACTCGATCGACAGCGCGCCGACGTTCGCCTGGTAGAGGGCGGGGAGGATTTTCTCCAGCGCGATGTCGTGGATGTGCGGGCCTTCCCAATTTCCATAACAAACGTGCAGCCGCACGCGATCGCGCGGGATGCCGGCAATGCCTTTGTTGATCATGGCGACATGCAGATCGACCGCCTTGACGAAATCCGCATCGGATCCGTCGCGGTAGAACATGGTGCGGTCCATGGCGAGATCGGGTGCGTCGATCTGCAGGACGAGCCCGGCCTTATGGATCGCCAGATACTCGTTGCTCATCTCGCGGGCGATGGCCGCCAGATACGCCTCGTTGCTGTCGTAGTAGGCGTTGAGCATGGTCGAGGCGATGATGCCCGGCGAGGGCGCGGTCATGAAGGCTTCCGCGAATGGCTTGCCTTCCTTGGCGACGCGCACAAAGCGCGCGATCTCGCTGTCGATCGCCGAGGTGTCGTGATAGCGCAACTCGCTTTGTGCTTGCGGCGCGTTCTGCTGCCGGCTCACGTTGGGAAAGCGGCGCGTCAGATATTGCACCAGCTCCGGGAATTCCTCGAACTCGCGTCCGCGGCGGCGCTTGGATTCGCCGCCGAAGCCCGACATGCGTTGCGGTACGTAGGTCTGGAAGCCGACGCGCTGCTGCTCGCCGTCGTTGCCGATGTCGATGCCGGCGTCTTTCTGCTTGGCGACCGCGTGACGCACTGCCTTTTCCATCTCCGCCTCGAACAGCGCCTTGTCGTAGCTTTCGCCCGCCTCGCGCTGGATAAGAAGCTCGCTCAGCGCCTCGTTGCGCGGCAGGCTGCCGACATGGGTGGTGAGGATGCGGTCGCGGCTCAAAATCATGGGGGATGGCTCCGGCAGTCGTTCGGCTTTAGGCGAGCGTTGTCATAGCGCAATTCTGCCCGCATGCCACGACCGGCTTTGCCGGGGCCATTGCCGCCGAATTTTTGCATCGGCATAATGCGGCGAGTTGGGCAGGCCGTGGGCAACGCGCGGCAAAGCTCCTTGAGGAAACGCCGCGATGAATATCGCTCAGCCGAGCCCGATGCCGCGCGACTCCGCCGATGCGATCCCGCGCGACTACAATTTCGCGGCCGACATCCTCAAGCGCAACCTCGACGCCGGTCGCGCCGGCAAGCTCGCTTTTATCGACCAGCGCCAGGGCTGGACCTATGGCGATCTGGCGACGCGTGTCGACAGCTTCGGTCATGCGCTGCGCTCGCTCGGCATCCGCCATGAGGAGCGCATTCTCATCTGCGTGCTTGACGGCATCGACTGGCCGACCGCATTCCTCGGCGCGATCAAGGCCGGAATCGTCCCGGTGCCGGCGAACACGCTCCTGACCGAGGACGATTACCGCTTCATGCTCGAGGACTCGCGCGCGCGGCTCCTGGTCGTTTCCGAAGAGCTTTATCCGAAATTCGCCAAATCGATCGGCGCCCGCCCATCGCTCGAGCATGTCGTCGTGTCGGGAGAGAATGGCCACGGTCATCCGCGCTTCGAGGAACTGCTTGCCGGTGCCAAAGCCGAGACGGTCACTGCGCCGACCGTGCGCGACGACATGTGCTTCTGGCTCTACACTTCGGGCTCGACCGGCAAGCCCAAAGCCGCGGTGCACACCCACGCCGATCTCAACTTCACTGACGAACTTTACGCCAAGCCCTTTCTCGGCATTGGCGAGAACGACGTGTGCTACTCGGTGGCCAAGCTGTTCTTCGCGTACGGGCTCGGCAACGCGCTCACCTTTCCGATGTCGGCGGGCGCGACGACGGTGCTGTTGCCGCATCGGCCGACGCCGGAGCTGGCGGCGGACATTCTCAAAAAGCACCGCGTCACCGTGTTCTACGCGGTGCCGACCTTCTATGCCGCCTTTCTCGCCAGCGCGACGGCGCCGCGGCGTTCCGAGCTGAGCCTCCGCTGCTGCGTATCGGCCGGCGAGGCGCTGCCGTCCGATGTTGGCCGCCGCTGGAGCGAGCGCTATGGCGTCGACATTCTCGACGGGCTCGGCTCGACCGAGATGCTGCACATCTTCCTGAGCAACCGCGCCGGCGAGGTGAAATACGGCACCACCGGCAAGCCGGTGCCGGGCTACGATGTCCGCCTGGTCGACGACGACGGCGCGATCGTCAACATACGCGGCGAGATGGGCGAGCTGCAGGTGTGCGGCCCGACCAGCGCGATCATGTACTGGAACAATCGCGAGCAGTCGCGGGCGACCTTCCTCGGCGAGTGGACGCGCTCGGGCGACAAATACGTCGAAGACGAGGACGGCTACTTCGTTTATTGCGGCCGGCGCGACGACATGCTCAAGGTCTCGGGCATGTACGTCTCGCCGTTCGAGGTCGAGGGCGTGTTGCAAAGCCATCCCGACGTGCTCGAAGCGGCCGTCGTCGGCTGGCCGGACGTCGACGCGCTGATCAAGCCGAAGGCTTTCGTGGTGCTCAAAGCGCCGGAGAAGGCCGGTGACGATTTGGCGCGCACGCTCCAGGACTATTGCCGGGCGAAGCTTGCGCCCTTCAAATATCCGCGCTGGCTCGAATTCCGCCAGGAGCTTCCAAAAACCGCAACCGGGAAAATCCAGCGATTCAAGTTGCGGGCGGAAGCGCAAGCGCGCTAAGGCGGCTACTTGCGTTAATATTTTCCGGGTATTACTAGGTCATTCTTGCCATCGGCGTGCCGCGGTAGCTCAGCTGGTAGAGCACCGCATTCGTAATGCGGGGGTCGGGGGTTCGAATCCCTTCCGCGGCACCACTTTTCATCAATCAGAAGCGGCCACGAACGCGATCGGCATGTCGGCGTAGATTTTGTACGTCTGCGTTTTCGGCTTCGCCTTGTCTTCTTCGCGAAGATACTCGACCGAGCTTTTTCCCAGATACGACCGCGGCAGCAGCATGACGCGGATAAACCGGGTGGGCCGGTCCGCGGCCTGGGCAAAGACCGGCTCCGGTCCGCTTTCGTACCAGGCGCCGCCGGGCGCGTAGGAAGTGGAGCGGTCGCCGGCGTCGATGCGCAGTCCGCCCTCGGTCAGGCAGCGGATGCCGGGCCCCTGATGCCGGTGCAGATAGGCGCAGCCGCCCGGCGGGAAGGCGACGCTGTCGCCCCGCAGCAGCAACTCGCCCTTGGGCAAGGTGTCGAGGCGGGCGGACAGCTTTTCGCGCGAGACGATGCCGGCCCCGTTGGCCGCGCCGCTGCCATCGTCCGCCATCAATTCCCAGCGCCAGATCGTGGCGCCGCCGCGGCCGGCCTTGACGTGTGCCACGCCTTCGCCGCCGAAAGCTTCGTCGTCGCGCAACACCCGATCGGCGATGGCAATGGAGCCGTGGGCGACAAAGATCAGCCGCGGCCGCGCCGGCAAGGACATAGCGGTGTCGTTGGCGAGCACATCTTCGTAGAGCCGAAGCACGGGTTGCATGGGCCTCCTCCCAATGGGCGTTTTCTGCGCCTTCCGCGCATGAGTCCTCCCGCGCATGAGTGTCATGCGGATTGGCTCGGGCGCAATGGGATTTACACGCGCTCGCGCACCTTGCTAAATCGCATCCAGCTGCGGCGTAGCTTCTCCTCAAGAACGAAAACGCGCCAACCGGGAGGAAACCGATGCAACGAACCACGCCGCCGTTCCGCGCCGACCATGTCGGCAGCCTGTTGCGGCCGCCGGCGCTGAAGGAGGCGCGCGCCAAGCGCGACCGCAACGAGATTACCGCCGAGGCGTTGCGCGCGGTCGAGGACCGCGAGATCGAAAGGGCGATCAGGAAACAGGAAGAAATCGGACTCAAGTTCGCCACCGACGGCGAGTTTCGCCGCTCATGGTGGCAGTTCGATTTTTTCCGCGGACTCGACGGTGTGGAGTTCTATGTCACCGACCGTGGTATTCAGTTCCACGGCGTAGAGACCAAGGCGCACGCGCTGAAGGTCACGCGCAAGGTCGGGTTTCCCGGCCACCCGATGCTGGAACATTTCAAGTTCCTCAAGGCACATACGCGCGTCATGCCGAAGATGACGATCCCGGCGCCGAGCACCTTGCATTTTCGTCAAGGCCGCGTCGCGATCAGCAAGCAGGTCTATCCCGAACTCGATCTGTTCTTCGATGACGTCGCCAAAACCTACCGTGACGCCATCCGCGCGTTTTACGACGCCGGCTGCCGCTATCTCCAGCTCGACGACACCGCCTGGGCGATGGCCTGCGATCCGAGCGAGCGGGCGCACTCCAAGGAGCGCGGCGACGATCCGGATGCGCTACCCAAGCGCTATGCGCGGCTGACCAACGCCGCGCTAGAAGGCAAGCCTTCCGACATGACCGTCACCATGCATTCGTGCCGCGGCAATTTCCGCTCCACTTTCATCGCTTCGGGCGGCTACGAGTTCGTCGGTGAGCAGCTTCTCGGCAATACCGGGCTCGACGGCTACTTCCTCGAATACGACAGCGATCGTGCCGGCGGTTTCGAGCCGCTGCGGTTTTTTCCCAAGGGCAAGAAACAGCTCGTGCTCGGTCTCGTCACCTCGAAGTCGGGCAAGCTGGAAAAGAAGGACGACATCAAGCGGCGCATCGATGAAGCGACGAAATACGTGGCGCTCGATCAGCTTTGCCTGTCGCCGCAATGCGGCTTTGCTTCGACCGAGGAAGGCAACGTGCTGTCCGAAGACGAGCAATGGGCCAAGCTCGCCATGGTCGTCGAGCTCGCCGACGAAGTGTGGGGCTGATCGATGCAGCGGAGCAAACCGCCGTTTCGCGCGGACCACGTCGGCAGCCTCCTGCGGACAGCGGCGCTGAAGGAGGCGCGGGACAAGCGCGCGCGCGGCGAGATCGCGGCTGAAGCGCTCGAGGTGGTCGAGGATCGCGAGATCGAAGACGTGATCCGCAAGCAGGAGGCCATCGGGCTCAAGGCCGTGACCGACGGCGAATACCGGCGCACCTCATGGAGCCACGATTTCTTCGAGCGGCTGCAAGGCGTCGAGTCCTATATCGGCGAGCGCAAGATCAAATTTAACGCGCAAGGGCCGCAGCCGCGATCGGTGCTGCTGCGTGTCGTGGCCAAGCTCGGCGGCTACACGCCGCACCCGATGGTCGAGCATTTCAAGTTCTTGCGCGCGCACGCAAAGGCGATGCCGAAGATGACGATTCCGTCGCCGTCCTCGCTGCACTTTCGCTACGGCCGCGAAGCGGTTCCCGAATCGGTCTATCCGGCGATGGAAGAGTTTTACCGCGATCTTGGCAAATCGTACCGCAAGGCGGTGCGCGCTTTCGCCGACGCCGGCTGCCGCTATCTGCAACTCGACGAGGTCAACCTCGCTTATCTGTGCGATCCGTCGTTGCGCGAGCACATTGTCGCGCGCGGCGAGGATCCGGCGACTTTGCCGTCTCTCTATGCCGGCCTGATCAATGCGGCGATCTCCGACATCCCGCCGGACATGACCATCACCATGCATCTGTGCCGCGGCAATTTCCGCTCGAGTTTCGTCGCCTCCGGCGGTTACGAGCCGGTGGCCGAGGTGCTGTTCAACAGCATCAACGTGCATGGCTACTTCATGGAATACGACAGCGATCGCGCCGGCGGCTTCGAGCCGCTGCGTTTCGTGCGCAAAGGCAAGACGGTGGTACTGGGGTTGGTCACGAGCAAATCCGGCAAGCTTGAAAGCCGGGACGAGATCAAACGCCGCATCGAGCAGGCGGCAAAACATGTGGCACTGGATCAGCTCTGCCTGTCGCCGCAATGCGGTTTTGCTTCGACCGAAGAAGGCAATGTGCTGTCCGCCGACGAGCAATGGGCCAAGCTCGCCATGATCGTCGAGATCGCCGAGGAAGTGTGGGGATAATCATGCAGCGAACCAAGCCTCCGTTCCGCGCCGATCATGTCGGCAGCCTGTTGCGGCCCGTGGCATTGAAGGCGGCGCGCGAACGCCGCGCCAAGGGCGAGATCACGGAAGCCGAGCTCACGGCCGTCGAGGACCGCGAAATCGAAAACATCATCGGCAGGCAGGAAACGGCCGGGCTGCAATCGATCAGCGACGGCGAGTTCCGGCGCTCGTGGTGGCATCTCGATTTCCTCTGGGGGCTCGACGGTATCGAACGCCACGTCATGGAGACCGGCATCGCCTTTGCCGCCGTCACCACCCGCAACGAAGGCGTGCGGGTCTCTGGCAAGATCGGCTTTTCCGGCCATCCGATGCTCGAGCATTTCAAGTTCCTCAAGGCGCATACGCGACGGACGCCGAAGATGACCATTCCGGCGCCGTCGGCGCTTTACGGCCGCCCGGTGCCGACGCCGATCGACAAGACGGTCTATCCGAAGCTCGATCGCTTCTTCGACGATCTCGGCCAGGCCTACAAAAAGGCGGTGCGGGCTTTCGCCGACGCCGGCTGCCGTTATCTGCAACTCGACGAAGTGTTCATCGCCATGTTGTGCGATCAGGGGTATCGCCAGCGCCTGAAGGACCGCGGCGACGATCCGGATCGCCTCGGCGAGCTTTACGGCGATCTCATCAACACCGCGATTTCCGACATTCCGCCGGACATGACGGTGACGATGCATCTGTGCCGCGGCAATTACAAATCCACTTTCATGGGCTCGGGCACGAGCAGTTACGAGGCGATGCAGGAAGTTCTCTTCGACAGGATCAAGGTGCACGGCTATTTCATGGAATACGACACCGCGCGAGCCGGCGGCTTCGAGCCGCTCAAGTATCTGCCGAAGGGCCGCATCGCGGTGCTCGGGCTGGTGACGTCGAAGAGCGGCGCGCTCGAATCGAAGGACACGATCAAGCGCCGCATCGAGGAAGCCGCCAGGTTCACCGGCCTCGACCAGCTGTGCCTGTCGCCGCAATGCGGCTTCGCCTCCACCGAGGAAGGCAATATCCTCGCCGAGGAAGAACAATGGGCCAAGCTGCGAACGATCGTCGAGGTCGCCCGGGAAGTGTGGGGCTAGCGGGGGGTTGGAAATGCCAGGCATCGTTGACGGCAAAGTCGCCATCGTCACCGGCGCGGGGCGCGGCATCGGCCGCGGCGTCGCGCTGCTCATGGCGCAGGAGGGCGCCCGCGTCGTCGTCTGCGACATCGGCGCCAGCGTCGAGGGCGAAGGCGCCGATTCGACCCCGGCGCACGCAGTCGTGAACGAGATCAAAAAGGCGGGAGGCGAAGCGATCCCCTCGACGCTCTCGATCAGCGAGCCGGCCAACGCCGAGCGGATCGTGAAAGCAGCGCTCGACGCCTTCGGCCGTATCGACATCCTGGTCAACAATGCCGGCATCCTGCGCGATCGCATTTTCCATCGCATGAGCTGGTCCGACTGGTCGGATGTGATCAACGTGCATCTGCATGGCAGTTTCGCAATGAGCCGCGCCTGCGCGACGCACTTCCGCGAACAGAATTCCGGCAGCTACGTGCATATGACTTCGACCTCCGGACTGGTCGGAAATTTTGGCCAGGCCAATTACGCGGCGGCGAAGATGGGGATTGTCGGCCTGTCGCGCGGCATCGCGCTCGACATGGCGCGCTTCAACGTCCGCTCGAACTGCGTGTCGCCGTTCGCCTGGACCCGCATGGTCCAGTCGATCCCCTCCGAGACCGAGGAGGAGAAAGCGCGCATCGCTCGCGCCAGCCAGGTGACGCCGGAAAAGGTTGCGCCGCTCGTCGTCTATCTCGCCTCCGAGGAGGCTTCCGGCATCACCGGCCAAATCCTCGGGGCGCGCAACAACGAAATCTATCTGTTCAACCAGAATCGGCCGATCCGCACGCTGCATCGCTCCGACGGCTGGACGCCGCAAAAGCTCGCCGAACAGCTCAAGCCCGCCTTCGCCACCTCGCTCACGCCGCTCGAACGCTCGTCCGACGTGTTTTCGTGGGACCCGGTGTGAGATGACCATTGTCTACGATAAGCTGATGGCGATCGAGATTGCGCCCGCCGAACAGGCTTACGCGGCCAAGGATTGCATGCTCTACGCGCTCGGCGTCGGGCTCGGCCACGATCCGATGAACGAGGACGAGTTGGCCTTCGTCTACGAAAAGCATCTGAAAGTGCTGCCGACCATGGCCACCGTCCTCGGCCATACCGGCTCGCTGGCGCAAAACCCGCACACCGGCATCAACTGGATCATGGTGGTCAACGGCGAGCAGGGTTTCACGCTGCACCGGCCGCTCCACGGCCAAGGCGTGGTGACCGGACGGACGCGGATTGTCGAAGTCATCGACAAGGGCGCCGGCAAGGGCGCGCTCCTCCTCACCGAGCGCAAGATCACCGACCGGACGACAGGAGAATTGATCGCGACGGTGACGCAGACGATTTTCTGCCGCGGCGATGGCGGCTTCGGCGGGCCGCCGCGCCAGACGCCGGCGCCGCATCCGATACCGACGCGCGCGCCGGACGCCATCTGCGATCTCGGCACGCGCCCGGAAATGGCGCTGATCTACCGTTTAAGCGGCGATTACAATCCGCTGCACGCCGAACCCGCCGCGGCAAAGGCTGCCGGCTTCGCCCGCCCGATCCTTCATGGGTTGGGCACGTTCGGCGTTTCCGGCCACGCGTTGCTTAAAACCGCCTGCGGTTACGATCCGGCGCGGCTGGTCTCTTTCTCCGGCCGCTTTTCCGCTCCGGTCTTTCCCGGCGAGACCATCCGCACCGAGATGTGGCGCGATGGCGCGGTGATGAGTTTTCGCGCCCGCGTCGTCGAGCGCAACGTCGTCGCCATCGATCACGGCCGCGCCGAGGTGAGACCGTGACGGAAAGCGCGGACCTCGCTCAGATACGCGCTTCGGTCCGCGCGCTGTGCGCGAATTTCCCCGGTGAGTATTGGCGGCGCCTCGACCGCGAGCGGGCCTATCCGGAAGAATTCGTCGCCGCCCTGACCAAAGCCGGCTTCCTCGCCGCGCTCATCCCGGAGGAGTATGGCGGCAGCGGGCTCTCCATGCATGCGGCCGCCGCCATCATGGAGGAAATCCAGGCGTCGGGCTGCAACGGCGCGGCCTGTCACGCGCAAATGTACACGATGGGGACGCTGCTCCGGCACGGCAGCATTGCGCAGAAGACGCGTTATCTGCCGGCCATCGCCCGGGGCGAATTGCGGCTGCAGGCGTTCGGCGTGACCGAGCCGACCTCCGGCACCGATACGCTGAGCTTGCGCACCACGGCGGCGCTGGCGGGCGACACCTATGTCATCAACGGCCAGAAGATCTGGACCTCGCGCGCCGAGCATTCGGATCTCATGCTGCTCTTGGCGCGGACCACGCCGCGCGAACAGGCGAAATCGCGCACCGCGGGCCTCTCCGTGTTCCTCGTCGATATGCGGCAAGTCAACGGCAAGGGACTGACCATCCGGCCGATCCGCACCATGATGAATCACGCCACCACCGAAGTTTTTTTCGAGAATATGCAGGTGCCGGCCGACGCTCTCGTCGGCGCGGAGGGTGAGGGATTTCGCTACATCCTTTCCGGCATGAATGCCGAGCGCATTCTCATCGGCGCCGAATGCATCGGGGACGCCAAGTGGTTCATCGACAAGGCCGCGACATACGCGCGCGAGCGCGTGGTGTTCGGCCGGCCGATCGGGCAGAACCAGGGTGTCCAATTCCCCATCGCACGCGCCTATATCGGCATGCGCGCGGCCGAACTGATGGTGCGTGAGGCGGCCGCGCTCTACGAAGCGGACAAGGAATGCGGCGCCGAAGCCAACATGGCGAAGCACCTCGCCGCCGAAGCCTCCTGGGCGGCCGCAGATATGTGCGTGCAAACCCACGGGGGCTTCGGCTTCGCCGAGGAATTCGACATCGAGCGAAAGTTCCGCGAGACCAGGCTTTACACCGTGGCGCCGATCTCCACCAATCTGGTTCTGTCGTACATCGCCGAACACGTGCTCGGCCTGCCGCGGTCTTATTAGGAGAGCAACGCGATGGACATCGGTTTCATCGGTCTCGGCAATATGGGCGCGCACATGGCGCGCCGGCTACTTGAGGCCGGGCACCGCGTCGTCGTTTACGATACGCGCCAGGAAGCGATCGGCAATCTCACCGCGCGCGGCGCGGTCGCGGCGCGCTCGCCGGCGGAAGTCGCCGACGCCGCGGAGACGGTCATGGCGAGCTTGCCGACGCCCGACATCGTACTCAAAGTCGCCACCGGGCCGAACGGCGTGATCGAGGGCAAGCGCGTGCGCCGTTTCGTCGACATCTCGACCACCGGCGCGGTCATGGCGCAGCGCATCTTCAAGCTGTTGGCGGCGCGCGACATCGTGCAGATCGATAGTCCGGTGAGCGGCGGCGTTAGCGGCGCCGAAAAGGGTACGCTCGCCGTCATGGCGTCAGGTCCGCGCGCCGAAATCGCGGCGATCGAGCCGGCGCTTGCCGTGATCGGCAAGGTCTTTTTCATCAGCGAGCGCCCCGGCGCGGGGCAGACCATGAAGCTCGTCAACAACGTGCTGTCGGCGGCGGCGATGGTGGCGACTTCGGAAGCGATGGTGACGGGGATGAAGGCCGGCCTCGATCCGCGCCTGATGCTGGACGTGATCAACGCCGGCACCGGCCGCAACACGATGACCGAGGACAAGGTTGCGAAAGCTATCCTCCCCGGCACATTCAATCTTGGCTTCACCGCGGGGCTGTTGCTGAAAGACGTGAATCTCTTTCTCGCCGAACGCGAAGCACTCGGCGTGCCGACGGACGTGATTGCGGCCGTAGCCCGGGCCCTCCAACTCACTTGCGATGAGATCGGGCCCGACGCGGATGTCAGCGCCGTCATCCAGCCGATCGAGAATCGTGCGGGCATCAAAGTGCGCACTCCCAGCTAGCAATAAAAAGTCTTATAAATCAATATCCTACGCGAACCGTCCGTTCTGTGATGGCGGTCACTTCGCCAATCCGGTGGCCCCTCTAGGGTCGGGTCAAGCAAATGGTTTGGTTCGCCGCGCGGAACCGGCATCCCCCGACCCCTGACGGCCGGCGGCAACCACCAAGGGGTGAAATCTCGGTCCCCAAACACCCCAGACCCCTCATCGGGTCGACTGCATCCCGCCCGGACCTCGTGTCCGGGCGGGCTTTTATTGCGGCCAGTTCTGCCGCATGCTTGGTAAATGCGGCCCGGCCGCAGGGGACAGGGGTCCATGGCGACAAGCACCCGTCCGGGGGCGAGCCTGCTGTCGGCTTTGCCCGGGAGTCTTGCGACCGATCTTTTTGCGGACGCCAAGCCGGTGCGGCTTCGC
>JBEKGX010000031.1:0-35314 GCA_050012575.1 Xanthobacteraceae bacterium
CCTTGCTCACCTCGCAATTCTTCTCTCCGGCCGAGATCATCATGATCGATCTCGACGACAACCGCCTTGCAATGGCGAAGCGCTTCGGCGCCACCACGGGCATCAACAGCGCCGACGGCAAGGCCGTGAAGACGGTCATGAAGATGACCGGGAAGCGCGGTGTCGACACCGCCATCGAGGCGGTAGGCATCCCGGCCACGTTCGAGATGTGCGAGCAGATCGTTGCGCCGGGCGGCACCATCGCCAATATCGGGGTGCATGGAACGCAGGTGGCTCTGCATCTGGAGCGCCTGTGGGACCGCAATATTTCCATCACCACTCGTTTGGTCGACACCGTCACCATACCGATGCTGTTCAAGACCGTCGGATCTCACAAGATCGACCCCAAGCTCCTGATTACCCATCACTTCAAGCTCGATAAAATCCTCGACGCCTACGAGACCTTCGGAAACGCGGCCAAAACAAAAGCGCTCAAGGTGATCATCGAAGCCTAGCGACTACCGCGAATGACATCATCCGGCGCCTGCACGACGACATTGAAAGAGAACCAAGCCATGACCTACCAAAGCCTCAACCCCGCGACTGTTGCGGCCGAAGCGCCGGTCTAAGCGGCGTCGTTCATTGAACTTGGAAAGCCCGCACGAAGCGCAGTTCCAAAAAAAAGAAATAACTGAAATGAACGTAAATCTAAAGCCACCGGCCGCCACGACAGACCCAGCAAAACCGGCGACGACAATCGGAGCAATTTTCAGCAACTCGCCGGGAATGCCCAGAGTCTTCGAGTCGAACTTCGACTACCAACTCGTCAGAGCTATGTGCACTGGCGCCTATGGCGATGGCGGAGCCGTCGGTGAGGTGTATTCGACGGCGCGACGGATCGTGGATGGAGATTTAGAGGGTTGGACCGTCGCATGGCGTGACACCGCGGAGAGGGTCGAACGCATTGCTCACGACTGTCTGGGCGGTGGTCATATTGTCAGTGCACGCGAGGCGTTCCTCCGAGCTTCCACCTAGTGGAAAACGGGTCAATTCTACCTCGATAGCAAAGCCCAAGACAGCTTGAAATGTACAAGCGCCACCGATCATGCTTCGTACAAGCTGCGGCACTGTTCGACCCGCCGATCGAGCCGGTCAGCATTCCCTACGAGAACGGCAAAACATTACCCGGCTATTTCATGTGCGCTGCTGCCACGGGCGGCCCGCGGCCGACCGTAATGATCCTCGGGGGCGGCGATACCACTTGCGAGGAACTTTATTACTGGGGTGGCGGCGCCGCGGCGGTCCGCCGTGGCTACAACGCCTTTTTGTGGGAAGGTCCCGGCCAAGTCGGCGCCTACGCCTTGGATACAACTTTGACCTATCGTCCGGACTGGGAAGTTCCAACCCGATACGCGGTTGATTACGTTCTGTCCCGCAAAGATGTTGATCCTGAGAGACTGGCGCTGTCGGGACACAGCTTTGGCGGATATTTCGCGCCGCGCGCCGCTGCTTACGAGAAGCGCATCAAAGCCGTGATTGCCAATTCGCTGATACCGGAATGCAAGCCCATGCTGATGGCCATGCTGAAACTCGACCCGAACAAGGCATATGGAGGATCTTGAAAGTAAGATTGACTCTCCGAGCCGCTCAACAAGCTCTTTGTCACGGACTTCAAGGACCGATGCGGTATGGCAGGGAAGTCCCTTGCCGCCCTGTATGAAAACCTCGGCGGTTACAGCCTGGCGGGGCTCGAGGGAAAGATCACATGCCCCTTGCTGTACATAATCTTGCGAGGGCGAAGGGCCATTAGCGGCAACCGCAGGCCACATTGTTCTACGAGAAGCTGACCTGCCCGAAAACGGAACGTGTGGTTCACTTTGTTGAAGGCGGCGAGGTTCACTGCACACTCAACAACCCGAGCCTCAAACGTCAGATCGAGTTCGATTGGCTAGACGATGTCTTCAAGAAGAACAAATAAATAATGAGCTAGCCCGACACGTCACCTAAGCTTTCTTCCTAGAGGCGCAGTTTTTTAAAAATGGAGATGACTGACATGAACGCGACTCTAAATCCCGCTCCTAAACCAGCTGATGTTAATGGTGGAGCAATGCGAGATGTGAATTCCAAAAAATCACCATTTGGAGTTTTTCGTACACTGTTCGAATCTGGCAGGGCCAATGATTTCGAAGCCATGGCAGACACGATTGACGAAGATTGTGAATGGACAATGATGCCAAACATGAAGACCTTCAAAGGCAAAAATGCTGTTGTTGAAAATGTGCAAGTAGGGCAAACTCGCCTCTGATAAAACACCTGAAATCATATTCGATGAAGTGTTGGGGAATCCGGCATTGATGATAGCCGGAATGGTTGTCGGCGCCGCAGGCACGCTGCTGACGCTGGTCATGGCACAGGCCATGAACCGCTCAGTCGCAAACGTCCTGTTCACGAATTTTGGCGACGCGTCCAAGCACAAGGCGAGCCAGATCAAAGGCAGCCTAAAGCCGACCGCGGCGGCGGATGCCGGCATTTTTATGCGCTACGCCAAGAGTGTCATCATCATCCCTGGCTATGGCCTTGCCGCCGCGCAGGGACAACAGAAGCTCTATGAATTCGTCAAGCTGCTGCTGGCAGCGAATGTTTCTGTAAAATTCGCGATCCATCCCGTTGCCGGTCGTATGCCGGTCCAGATGGACGTCCTGCTCGCCGAAGCGGGCGTGCCCTACGACCTGATCTTCCAGCTCGATGACATCAACGACGAATTCAAGACCACCGATGTGGCGCTCGTCATCGGCGCCAACGACGTGGTGAACCCCGCAGCGCGCACCGACAAATCCTCGCCGATCTTCGGCATGCCGATCCTCAATGCCGACCAGGCAAAACAGGCCTATGTCGTCAAGCGCGGTCAGGGCAAAGGCTGCGCGGAAATCGTCAACCCGCTTTTCTATGGCGACAACTGCAACATGGTTTACGGCGACGCCGCGGCCGTGATGACGATGATGATCGAGGCGGTGAGAGGCTTGGGCTTATGTGCCGCCGCTTGACGGGTCACGCGTTTCGCGCCTATTCACACGCACCGTCGGCGTCCGTTGTTTAAGCCAGAAGACGGTCGACGCGCTGTTTCCCATTATCCGTCGGGGCATCCGAGCGCTGTATCGCCGGTTTTGTTGTCTCGCTCAGATTGAAGGCAGAATTGATCAGCGCGATATGAGATAGCGCTTGAGGAAAATTGCCCAGAAGGCGGCCGGCTCCGGGATCGTACTCCTCGCTCAACAATCCAACGTCGTTGCGTAGGGTCAAGAGGCGCTCGAACAACCGGTGAGCATCGGCCGTGCGGCCCAACAAGACGTAGGCGTCGACAAGCCAGAAGCTGCACGCAAGAAATACGCCTTCGGCGGACGACAAGCCGTCTTCTGATTCTGTTGTGTCATAGCGCATGACCAGCCCGTCCACGAGAAGTTTGCGCTCGATTGCCTCTACTGTGCCGCGCACGCGCGGATCCGCCGGCGGCAGGAAACCGACCGTCGGCAGAAGCAACAGGCTGGCGTCGAGCTCTTTCGACCCGTAAGACCGTACGAAGCTGCCCAGTTCCGGATCGAAACCGCGACGACAAACGTCGGCGTGAATCTTACGGCATTGCTGGCGCCATCGATCAAGCGGACCTTCGAGGTTGAATGCTACGGCGCTTTTGATCGCTCGACTGAAGGCAACCCAGGCCATGATTTTCGAAAAGGTGAAGTGGCGAGCGTCGCTGCGCACTTCCCAGATTCCTTCGTCCATCTCGGGCCATACTTCTTCCAAATGTTCGAGGACTTCCAGCTGTAGGGTCCAGCCAGAGTCGTCTGCTGCTAATCCCCACTGCCTCGCGTGATGCAACGCGTCCATAAGTTCGCCATACATGTCGAGCTGAAGTTGGGTATGGGCGGCGTTGCCGACGCGGACGGGGCTTGATTTGTCGTAGCCGGGAAGCCAGGGAGCCTCCCATTCGGTCAAGCGCCGTTCGCCGGCAATCCCATACATGATTTGCAACTGGCTCGGTTTGCCGGCGGCGGCACGCAACAACCATTCGCGCCATGCTTGCGCTTCTTCCAGATAGCCGGCGTTCATCAGCGCCAGCAAGGTCAGCGTCGCGTCGCGCAGCCAGCAAAAGCGGTAGTCCCAATTACGAGAACCGCCAATGTGTTCGGGCAGCGACGTTGTCGGCGCGGCGACCATTCCTCCGGTGCGCGCATAGGTCAACGCCTTCAGCGTGATGAGCGAGCGATTGACGGTGTCCGCCCATGGACCGGAAGCGCGGCTTTTGGCGGTCCAGTCCAGCCAGAACCGTTGCGTAGCGCGGAGCTGGTCGAGGGGATTCTCCGCCGCCGGAGCAGGCAAATGCGACGGCGCATAGGTTAAGGTGAATGATACGGTTTCTCCGGGGCGGACGGTAAATTCGCCGACGGTCTTGAAATCCTCGCCACGCAGCGGCGCAGTCGTTCGCAACAAAACCATGTCGGGTCCGGCGATAGCTCTGCGTGTCCCGTCGTCGAGTTTGGTCATCCACGGCACTGTCGTTCCGTAGCCAAAGCGGATCACAAGTTCGGTCCTCATGGTGATATGGCCGCGCTCGCCAATAATAAGGCGCACGATACTGGACCCTGTTCGGTGTCCGGGCATGAAGTCGACGAGCGTCGCGGCTCCTTCGGCGCTCTCGAAGCGCGTCTCCAGGATCAGCGTGTTGGGCTGATATCTCCTTGTTACCCGGGCGGTCGCGTCCTGCGCGGCAATGAGCCAGCGGCCATGGTCCGGCGTGCCGAGGAGAGCTGCGAAGCAGGCGTCGGAATCAAACCGCGGCCAACACAGCCAATCGATGGAGCCATCTCGCCCGACCAGCGCGGCCGTCTCGCAGTCGCCGATAAGCGCGTAGTCTTCAATGCGCAGCGGCATGTATCTGTTCTCTGGAATGCGGCGTGCAGTTGTTCTCTGTGAAATCAAGCATCGGGGGTCCGTATCTAGTTTAAGGCGGATTACATTTTCATCATTTGATCAATTTTATATTGGACGCTTTGAAAGACTCGGACTCATACCCGAAATCCGCACTGTCATGTTGACGCAACGATCGCGCCTCCAACCGGTTTGATGTGGTCAATTTTGAACAGATTCCCTCCTGCCCGGATGGAAGCATTGATGCCGTCGGGCGACTAACGGAGGGGGCATGAGCTCGATAGTTCCATTCATCAGCAATGCGGTATTTGAGCCGGCAGACATTAAGGTGATGTCTGACGCTTACAGTAAGGCAATTGAAAAACATTCATAGTTTTGGGCACCCCAACAGGATCGTGAGGGAAATGATTGCCACCCGCATCATAACACTTACGCAGGGCGGTGAGCGCGACCCGGACCGTTTGTGTGAAAGGGCTCTCGCCCGCGTGTGGGTTCGGCCTGGATCGCGTTGGGTAATGATCTGCTTCACTCAGTCGATTACTGACCAATATTGCTCACCGGCGGCCAGTCACCGGGTTTTGAGCGGTCTGCGGCAAATCATTGAATTTCAGGCTGGAACCGTCGCCTTATCCAAGGGTTGACGGTCAGGGGCGCTTCTCCCTCTGTACCGGTGGAGTGCGTATCCACACACCGCGAGAAGCCGCTCATGCCAGCAAAATCGGCAAAGAACCAACGTATTGACGCACCAGTTTGGGCAACCCAGCCAGACTGCACGCTTGATGAGCTTTGCATAAACACCATTCGCACGCTGGCAATGGACGCCGTGCAGCAGGCCAATTCCGGCCATCCCGGCACGCCAATGGCATTGGCGCCGTTGGTCTTCACCCTCTGGCAAAATTTTCTACGGTTCGATCCTGCGGATCCGATCTGGCCCAATCGCGATCGCTTCGTGTTGTCCAATGGCCACGCCTCGATGTTGCTCTACGCGATACTTCATCTCAGTGGCGTGAAAGCAGTGAATGGCAAATATGAGCGCCTCGGCGAACCCGCCGTCTCGCTCGACGACATCAAGCGGTTTCGGCAGCTCGGGAGCAAATGTCCCGGTCATCCCGAATATCACCTCACCTCCGGCGTCGAAACGACAACCGGACCGCTGGGCCAAGGTTGCGGTAACGGCGTGGGCATGGCGTTGGCCGGACGGTGGCTGGCCAAGCATTTCAATAGGCCGGATTTCACGATGTTCGACTACGACGTCTATGTCGTATGCGGCGACGGTGACATGATGGAGGGCGTATCGAGCGAAGCGGCCTCGTTCTCGGGCCACCAGATGCTCGGAAATCTTTGCTGGTTTTACGACAGCAACCGCGTGACGATCGAAGGGCACACGGATCTGGCTTTCAGCGACGATGTCGCGGCGCGTTTCCTTGCCTATGGCTGGAACGTGCAGCACGTTGGCGATGTCAACGATCAAGAGCGGTTGGCCCAGGCGATCGAGATTTTCCGCCGGACCGACGACGCGCCAACGCTCATTATCGTCGACAGCCACATTGGCTATGGCGCGCCGCACAAGCATGACACCAGCGCAGCCCACGGCGAGCCACTCGGCGAGGAGGAGATACGTCTCGCCAAGCGGAGTTACGGCTGGCCCGAGGACGCTAAATTTCTTGTCCCGGACGGCGTGCGCGAGCACTTCCGCGACGGGATGGGCCGGCGCGGCCAAAGCCTGCACAAGGCTTGGCTTACGCAATTCGAGTCCTATCGAAAGAAGTATCCCGATCTTGCCGACGAGATCGAGCGCATGCAAACGCGCGAATTGCCGGCGGACTGGGATGCGGGGCTTCCGGTTTTCGCCGCCGACGCCAAGGGTCTCGCCACGCGCGACTCCTCCGGCAAGGTGCTCAACGCCATCGCCTCGCATTACCCCTGGCTGATCGGCGGCGCTGCCGATCTGGCTCCGTCCACCAAAACGCGCCTTACATTCGAGGGCGCCGGCGATCTGGAAGCTGACAAGCCCGGCGGCCGCAATCTGCACTTCGGCATCCGCGAGCATGCCATGGGCGCGATCCTCAATGGGCTCGCATTGTCCAAGATTCGCAGCTTCGGATCGACCTTCCTCATCTTTTCAGACTATATGAAGCCGCCCATCCGCTTGAGCGCGCTGATGGACCTTCCCGTCGTTTTCGTGTTTACGCACGATTCAATCGGCCTCGGGCAGGACGGCCCAACGCACCAACCAGTCGAGCAGCTCATAGCGCTCCGCAGCATTCCCGGACTCATCACGCTGCGGCCTGCTGATGCCAATGAGGTCGTCGAAGCATGGCGCGTCATTATGGGGCTGAAGCATCAGCCCGCCTGTCTGGTGTTAACCCGCCAACCGCTGCCGACCCTGGACCGCACGCGCTTCGCGTCGGCCGCGGGCGTCGCGCGGGGCGCCTATGTCATGGCCGATGCTGATGGAAACAAGCCGGCAGTGATCCTGATCGGCACCGGCAGCGAGGTTGCACTTTGCGCAGAAGTTTATGAGACGCTCAAGAAGGACGGCATTCCGGCCCGCGTCGTCAGCATGCCGTCGTGGGAATTGTTCGAACTGCAGGATCAGGCCTATCGCGACAGCGTGCTGCCGCCCGAGGTTACGGCACGCGTGTCGGTCGAGGAGGGTTCGGTGATCGGCTGGGATCGCTACGTCGGCATGGGCGGTGCCAAGATTGGCATGCACACCTTTGGCTCGTCCGCCCCGATCAAGGATTTGATGACGAAATTCGGTTTCACGCCGGAGAAGGTCCTCGCCGCGGCCAAGGAACAGATTGCGAAGTCCAAAAAGTCCGAGAAGTCAAAGAGGCAGACGGCATGAATCCGCTGAAGCAGCTCGAAGCATGCGGTCAGTCGCCCTGGCTGGACTATCTCAAGCGCAGCCTGATCGAGAAGGGCGAGTTGCGCAATCTGATCGAACGCGACGGATTAAAGGGCGTCACCTCGAATCCGTCGATCTTCGAGAAGGCAATCGGCGAGAGCGACGAATATGCGGACGCGTTGAAACAGTTCCAAGCGGAGGCCGACCACAGCATCTCCGCAATCTACGAGCACCTGGCGATCGCCGATATTCGGGCCGCCGCCCATGTGTTGCGACCGGTTTTCGATGAGACGCAGGGCCGGGACGGCTATATCAGCCTGGAATGCTCGCCCTATCTGGCCAACGATACCGAAGCCACGGTGGCCGAAGCGTTGCGGCTGTGGGCGGCGGTGAAGCGTCCAAACCTGATGGTGAAGGTGCCGGCGACCCCGGCCGGCATTCCAGCGATCCGCGAACTCATTGGTCGCGGACTGAACATCAACATCACGCTGCTGTTCGCCGTGAGCGTCTACGAGCAAGTCGTCGAAGCCTATATCTCCGGCCTCGAGGACTTGGCGCAAGCGGGTGGCGACATCTCCAAAATCGGCAGCGTCGCCAGCATTTTCGTCAGCCGCATCGACACGGCCGTCGACGAAAGGCTGGACAAGCTCGATGACAAGCGGTTGGCGGATCGGTTCCCGGGCAAGGTAGCGATCGCCAACGCGAAGCTCGCTTACGCTCGCTACAAGGCGCTGTTCTCCGGCCCGCGCTGGCAGCGTCTGGCGGCGGCGGGCGCGAAGACGCAGCGCCTGCTCTGGGCATCCACCAGCACCAAAAATCCGGCCTACAAGGACACAATGTATGTCGAGGCGCTCATCGGCCGCGACACCGTGGACACGATCCCGCCGGCGACCATGGATGCATTCCGCGACCATGGTGTGGCGATACCCGACGTCATAGAAAAAGACGTTGCGGGCGCCCGCGCGCTGCTCGTCGAGTTGGAGCAATACGGCATCTCGCTGAAGGAGATCACGGAAGAGCTTGTCGTCGAGGGCGTACAGCAATTCGCCGACTCGTTCGACAAGCTGTTCGGCGCCGTCGCACGGCGCCGCCGCACGCTACGCGAAGGCGACCGTGCCCGCTTCGTCATCGGGCTGGGCTCTCCCGAGCTGAAGAGCGCCTTCGAGGAGGAAATGGAGGTCTGGCGCAAAGACGGCCGCATTCGGCGCCTTTGGGCCGGCGACAAAACTCTGTGGACCGGGGTGGACGAGGACAAATGGCTTGGCTGGCTCAACATCGTGGAGGAGGAGCTGGCCGACGTCGATCGTCTGCAAGGCTTTGCGGAGGAGGTAAAGAAGCGCGGGTTCACCGACCTCGTCCTCCTCGGCATGGGCGGCTCCAGCCTCGGTCCGGAAGTCTTAAGCGAGACTTTCGGGCCGCAGTCGGGTTGGCCGCGCTTCCACATGCTCGACAGCACCGATCCCGCGCAGATCAAGGCGATCGAGCAGGCGGTTGATGTCGGCAAGACGCTGTTTATCGTCTCCTCCAAGTCCGGTAGCACGCTCGAACCCAATATTTTCATGGACTATTTTCTCGACCGCGTCGGCACGGTGCGAGGTAAGGAAAAAATCGGCGAGCATTTCGTCGCCGTGACCGATCCAGGTTCCTCGCTGGAGCGCCGCGCGAAGGAGCTGCGTTTTGCCCATATCTTCCATGGCGTGTCCTCGATCGGCGGCCGTTACTCGGTGCTGTCGAAGTTCGGTCTGGTGCTGGCTGCGGCGATGGGTATCGACGTCAAGCGCTTCCTCGAGACGACGCAGCCGATGGAACGGGTCTGCGGCGCGGACGTGCCGCCAGCGGAGAATCCGGGCGTGCAACTCGGTATCGCCATGGGCGTCGCGGCAACGCGGTTCGGCCGCGACAAGGTGACGATCATTGCCTCGCCGGGGATCGCCGATCTCGGCGCCTGGCTGGAGCAACTTCTAGCGGAGAGTACCGGCAAGCACGGGCGCGGGCTGATCCCGCTGGCCGGTGAGCCGCTCACGACGCCGGAGCGCTACGGGAGCGACCGGTTTTTCGCCTACCTGGAGCTGGACGGCCAGATTGATCCATCGCAACGAAAGGCGGTGGAAGCGCTTGATCTGGCCGGCCATCCGGTCGTGCGGATCAGCGTGAAGGACGTATGGCACATCGGGCAAGAATTCTTCCGCTGGGAGATAGCGACCGCAGTGGCCGGCGCGATCATCGGTATCGACCCGTTCGACCAGCCGGATGTCGAGGCCAGCAAAGACAGGACGCGCGCGCTGACTGAGGATTACGAGAAGTCGCATCGCTTGCCGGCAGAGACGCCGATGTTTCGCGAGAATGGCATTGCCCTCTATGCCGATCCGCGTAACGCCGCCGAGCTCGGCCGGCACAATACGCTAACCGGCCATCTGAAGAGTCATTTCGGTCGCGTGCATGGCGGCATAAAAGCGGGCGACTACGTGGCCCTCCTCGCCTACGTCCAGCGCGACGACGCACACACTCAGGCGCTGACTGACATGCGCACGCGCATCCGCGACAAAACCCGTGCCGCTACCTGCCTCGGCTTCGGGCCTCGGTTTCAGCATTCGACCGGGCAAGCTTACAAGGGCGGGCCGAATTCCGGCGTGTTCCTGCAGATCACCTGCGACGATCCGGCCGATATCGACGTCCCCGGCCATTCCTACAGCTTCGGCGTGGTGAAGGCGGCGCAGGCCAGCGGTGACCTCGATGTCTTGGTACAGCGCGGTCGCCGCGCGCTGCGCGTCCACCTCAAGGATGTCGATGCGGGATTGGCGGAGCTCGCCCGCGCAATAGATTCGGCGCTCGAATAACGGAATTCATATAAGGAGTGAACCAAATGCAGATCGGTATGATCGGACTCGGCAAAATGGGCGGCAACATGTCCCGCCGCCTGATGAAGGCGGGACACCGCACCGTGGTATTCGCGCGTTCGTCCAAGTCGCGCGAAGCGCTGGCAAAGGACGGCGCCACAGCCGCAGTCTCGCTTGCGGACGTAGTCAAAACGCTGGGCGAAAAGCCGCGGGCGATCTGGCTGATGTTGCCCGCCGGCCAGGTCACGGAAGAAACGGTCGAAAGTCTCGGCGGCCTGCTGGAGCGCGGCGACATTATCATCGATGGCGGCAATTCGTTCTACAAGGATGACATTCGTCGCGCCAAGAAGCTGGCCGCGAAGGGTATTCGCTACGTCGATTGCGGCACGTCAGGTGGCGTCTGGGGTATCGAGCGCGGCTATTGCATGATGATTGGCGGTCCGAAAGAGGCGGTGGATCACCTCGATCCGATCTTCTCGGCGCTCGCTCCCGGGCTCGGCGATATCCCGCGCACACTCGGGCGCCAGAAAGGCGATTCGCGCGCCGAGCGCGGCTACATTCACGCCGGCCCGTCCGGCGCCGGGCACTTCGTCAAGATGGTGCACAACGGCATCGAGTACGGACTGATGCAGGCCTACGCCGAGGGCTTCGACATCTTGCGCAACAAGGACTCGAAGGATCTAGCCGAGGGCGAGCGCTTCACGCTGAACTTGCCGGATATCGCCGAGGTTTGGCGACGCGGCAGCGTCATCTCATCCTGGCTGCTCGATCTCGGCGCCGCCGCGCTGGCGAAGGATCCGCAATTGAAGGATTTCTCCGGTTTCGTCCAGGATTCGGGTGAGGGTCGCTGGACGGTCGAGGCCGCGATCGAGGAAGCGGTCCCGGCGGACGTGATTACCTCGGCGCTCTACGCCCGTTTCCGCTCGCGGCAGGAGCATACTTTCGGCGAAAAGATGCTCTCAGCCATGCGCTTCGGCTTCGGCGGGCACGTCGAGGGCCAAGAGCCCATTGATCCCGAACCAAAGCCGAAAGATTCGCAGCGTCCCTCGGCAGCACAACAGGCCGCCGAGTAACGCCATGCTTGACAAGCTTCCGATCCGGGCGCCGCAGACAACGCAAGTGATTGCGCGTCCGCCGCGGCGCCAGGCCAAGCCAGCCGACCCCTGCGCCATGGTGATCTTCGGCGCAACCGGCGACCTGACCAAGCGCCTGGTGATGCCGGCACTCTACAACCTCTCGCGCACCAAGATGCTGCCGGAGCAATTTGCGTTGATCGGCGTGGCCCGCGCGGAGGGAACCGCGGAAAGCTGGCGCGACGGCCTTTACGACACGTTGAAAAGCTTTGTCGGCAACGCCGCCTCTGAGTTCGATGTCGACCACATCGACGAGGCTGCGTGGCAGTGGCTCGCGGAGAAAATGGTGTATGTCCGGGGCGACCTGGCGAAGCCGGAGCTATACGACAAGCTTCGCAGCGCACTTGCAGAGGCTGACAAGGCCGACGGCACCAAGGGCAACGCCATCTTCTATCTCGCGGTCGCGGATCGGCTCTTTGCCTCCGCCGTGGAGCAGCTCGGCAAGGCGAAGCTCACCGATGAGGATAAGGACGAAAACGGGAAGCGTCGATTCTGGCGCCGCGTGGTGATCGAGAAGCCGTTCGGACATAGCCTCGATTCGGCGCGGAAGCTGAACGCCTTCGTCCAGCGCACGGTGCACGAGGACCAGATCTTCCGGATCGACCACTTTCTCGGCAAGGACACGGTCCAGAGCATCATGGCCTTCCGCTTCGCCAATGGGCTGTTCGAACCGATCTGGAACCGCGACCGGATCGATCATGTGCAGATCACCGCAGCCGAGACAGTTGGCGTCGAGGAGCGCGGCAATTTCTACGAGGCGACTGGCGCGCTGCGCGACATGGTCCCCAATCACCTGTTCACATTGCTCTCGATGGTGGCCATGGAGCCGCCCACCGGCTTCGATGCCGCCGCGATCCGTTCAAAGAAAGCCGAGGTGTTGGCCGCGATGCCAGCAGTCAAGCCGGCAGCGGCGGTGCGTGGCCAGTACGGCGCCGGCACAGTGCTCGGCAAGAAAGCGAAGGCCTATCGGCAAGAGGCCAATGTGGCGCCGAATTCGAACGTCGAGACTTATGTCGCGATGCAACTTGAGTTCAATAATTGGCGCTGGGCCGGCGTGCCCTTTTACTTGCGCACCGGCAAGTACATGTCGCAACGGAATACCGAGATCGCAATCTGCTTCAAGCAGGCGCCCTACGCGGCGTTCCAGGACGCGCCCGTCGACTCTCTGTCGCCCAACTGGCTGGTGCTGCGCATTTCGCCGGATGAGGGAATCTCCCTGCAATTCGAGGTCAAGCGTCCGGGGCCGGTGGTGGAACTCGCTGCCGTGAAAATGGACTTCCACTACGATGACTGGTTCCCCAAAGAACCGAATGTCGGATACGAGACGCTGATCTATGACGTCATGATCGGCGACCCGACATTATTCATGCGCGCCGACGTGGTTGAGCAGTCTTGGCGCATCGTGCAGCCGGTGCTCGACGCCTGGGCCAAGAATGGTGCGGCAGATTTGCCGATCTATCCAGCAGGAAGCGCAGGACCGAGCGAAGCGGATGCGCTTTTGGCGCGAGATGGCCGAGGCTGGCGGAGCGTCCACGGTGATGACGATGGACATTCGTCATGAGTCGCCCGCGCCCGTCGCCGTTCAAATGCTCGGCCGTGATTTCGGACGTCGATGGCACGTTGGTGACTGATGACAAAATATTGACCGCGCGCGCCGAAGCGGCCGTCGCAGAGTTGCGCGCTAACGGAATCGTCTTTTCGATTATCAGCAGCCGGCCGCCCCGCGGCTTGCGCATGCTGCTCGACCCCCTCGGAATCACGACGCCGGTGGGCGGTTTCAATGGCGGGGTCATAGCGACGCCGGATCTTACGGTGGTCACCGAACATCTTCTGTCGTCTCAGGTTGCTCGGCGCGCTGTCGAGACACTGAGTGCACGCGGAATACCGGTCTGGGTTTTTAGCGGGCAAGACTGGCTGGTGCGCGACCCGGACGGGCCTTATGTCCCGTTAGAGCAGCGCACGGTGGGCTTCCTGCCGACAATCGTCGAGGATTTCGGCGCTGCTCTCGATGTCGCCGCTAAGATCGTCGGTGTCAGCAAGAATTTCGATCTTCTCGCACAGTGCGAGCATGATGTGCGCGCCGCGCTCGCCGATACTGCATTCGTCGTCCGTTCGCAGTCCTACTACCTCGACATAACCCACCCGCTCGCCAACAAGGGCGCCGCATTCTCGGAAATCGCGAAGCTATTGGATGTTCCCTTGGCCGAAATCGCCGCCATCGGCGACGGCGGTAACGACGTCGCGATGTTCGAGCGGAGCGGTCTCAGCATCGCCATGGGTAATGCCAGTCCGCCGGTGCAGCGGGCAGCGGATTTCGTGACGAAGAGCAATCGCGAAGATGGCTTCGCTCACGCGATCGAGCGGTTCATCCTCGGCGACAACCGTTCGAACGAGCGGGTTCGGGCACGAGCAGGAGATCGCGCATGGTAGGGCCCGCTCGCGCCGCATCGAAAATCTCGCTCGTCCTGGCCGATGTCGACGGCACTCTGGTAACCGCGGAGAAAGTGCTGACGGCGCGCGCGGGGGCCGCCGTGAGGGCTTTGCGAACCGCGGACATCGCCTTCGCGATTACCAGCGGCCGGCCGCCGCGCGGCATGGCGATGCTGATCGATCCGTTGGCGCTGCAAACCCCGGTTGCCGGATTCAACGGCGGAATCTTCGTCAAACCCGATATGACCATCATGGAAGAGCACGTGCTTGCCGCCGATGTCGCAAAGCGCGCAGTCGAGGTCATCGTCCACAACCACATGGATGTGTGGGTCTACAGCGGCAAGGACTGGCTTATTCGTGACCCCAACGCGCCGCATGTCGCGCGCGAGCAGTGGACCGTCAAGTTCGCCCCGATGGTCGTCGAGAATTTCGAAGACGTGCTCAGCCGCGCGGTCAAGATCGTCGGCGTAAGCGACGATCACGGCCTGGTCGCGCGCTGCGAAAAGGATGCTCAGGACGCGCTCGGCGCGAATGCGTCGGCGGCTCGTTCGCAACCCTACTATCTCGACGTTACGCACCCGGACGCCAACAAAGGAGCCGTCGTTACCACACTGGCAAAACTGCTCGCAGTGCCGGCCGGAGAGATCGCAACGATCGGCGATATGCCGAACGACGTGCTGATGTTTCGCAAGAGCGGGCTGAGCATTGCGATGGGCAATGCCAACCCGGATGTGCAGGCTCAGGCCGATCTGGTGACTGACTCGTATGATGATGAGGGTTTCGCCAAGGCGATCGAGCGATTCATCTTACCCCGCGTCAGCTCGGCTCTACCGAGGGCGTCATGAAGCCGATCGTCGTCGCGCCTTCCATTCTCGCCGCCGATCTGCGGCGGCTCGGGGAAGAGGTTCGCGCCGTCGATGAGGCGGGCGCCGATTGGATACATATCGACATCATGGATGGCAGGTTTGTGCCGAACATCTCCTTCGGTCCTGCGATCGTGAACGCGGTGCGCCGCTCGACCGCGAAACCGCTCAATGTGCACCTGATGATTGTTGAGCCTGAACGTTATCTTGGCGACTTTGCGAAAGCCGGCGCCGATCATCTGCTTGTTCAGGCTGAGCCGTCGTCGACGATCCACCTCCATCGCGCGCTGTCGCAGATTCGCGAGCTTGGTAAGAAGGTCGGCGTGGTGCTGGACCCGGCTAGTCCCATCGCCTTTGTCGAGCAGGTGCTGCACCTCTGCGACATCGTCCTGGTGATGACCGTCAATCCCGGATTTGGCGGACAGAAATTCCTCCCGGAGATGTTGCCGAAAATCCGCGAACTGCGGCGGCTTTGCGAGTCAAGAAGACTCGACCCGTGGATCGAAGTCGACGGCGGAGAGGACGGGGAAAGTGCCGCGTTGGCCATTGCGGCAGGCGCAGACGCGATTGTCGCCGGATCGGCAATATTCGGTTCCAGCGATTACGCGGCCGCTATCGCCCGAATTCGAAACAGCACCACACACATGAAGGCTGTCGCGCAATGACCGGCGCTGCATCGACCGCGAATCGGACGTTCGCGAGCGCCGAAACGCTCGCGCATGATGTCGCCGAGTGGCTGTGCGGTCTTGCGCAGGCGAGCGATCGCGCCTTCGCAGTCAGCCTGTCGGGCGGCTCGACGCCCCAGCGTCTCTACGAATGTCTCGCGGCGCCGGAAATTGCGTCGCGCTTTCCGTGGAAACGTACGCACTGGTTCTGGGGCGACGAGCGGTTCGTGCCGCACGATCACCCCGACAGCAACTATCGGATGGCGCGCGACGCCTTCCTCTCGCGGGTCATCGTTCCCGCCGATAATATCCATGCGGTGCCGACCGAGGGCTTGTCGCCCGACCAAGCCGCCATCGCCTATGAGACGACGCTTAGACGCTTCTACGGCGCCGACACGCTTGCGCCTGATCGGCCGCTCTTCGACGTCACGCTGCTTGGGATCGGAGAGGATGGACACACCGCGTCGTTGTTCCCCGGGCAACCGGCGCTGCAAGAGGCGCGACGGTGGGTGGTCGCTGTCGTTGGCGCAAAAGCCGAGGCGCGCATCACGCTCACCTACCCGGCGCTCGACAGCAGCCGCGATGTCGCATTCGTGGTGACGGGACAAGAAAAACGGGGTGTCGTCGCCCGCGCCCAGGCGGGAGATCGGACGATCCCCGCAGGCGTCATTCGACCAGTTGGGCGACTGCATTGGTTTACGGATCGCGCCGTGGCGCCATAACGAGTGAATTGATGTCCATGCAAACCCGGCCGACGGAAGACACTTCACCGCCTGCTCCCAGGGTCGTGATCGTGATGGGCGTTTCGGGATGCGGGAAGTCAACCGTCGGGGCGCTGCTGGCTTTACGCCTGCGATGGGAGTTCGAGGACGCCGATTGGTTCCACCCTGCTGCCAACGTCGACAAGATGCACGGCGGTATTCCGCTCACCGACGAGGATCGGTGGCCCTGGCTGAACGCGGTTGCCGCCTGGATCGACAAGACGCGTCGTTCGGGCGGACATGACGTCATCGCGTGTTCCGCGCTGAAGCGCCGCTACCGCGATGTTCTGATCGGCGATCGTGCCGACGTCCGCCTGGTCTACCTCAAGGGCGACGAGGCGCTGATCGCGCGCCGTATCGCTACCCGTCATGAGCATTTCATGCCGCGAAGCTTGCTTCACAGCCAATTCGACGCGCTGGAGGAACCGGGACCGGACGAAAATCCCATCGTCGTCTCGATCGAGCCGCGACCGCGCGAGATCGTGGCGCAGATTATATCGGCGCTGAACATGGGCGAAGGCGCGAAGCCGCCCGAGCAAGCATCTCTGAGATCATCCGGCCGCGGCGCGTGAACAAACCCGTAAGGAGCCGCCGATGCCTACCACGCTGTCGCCCGATCTGCTGGCGAAAATGGACGCATATTGGCGCGCCGCAAATTACCTCACGGTCGGGCAGATCTATCTGCAGGACAATCCGCTGCTCGAAACCCCGCTCAAGTTCGAGCACATCAAGCCGCGTCTGCTGGGGCATTGGGGCACGACCACCGGGCTCAATTTTATTTATGTCCATCTGAACCGACTGATCAAGGAACACGATCTGAACATGATTTATATGATCGGCCCGGGTCATGGCGGTCCGGGGCTGGTGGCGCACACCTATCTCGAAGGGTCGTACACCGAACGCTATCCGGCAATCGAGCGGGACCGGAACGGTTTGCATCGGCTCTTTCGCCAATTCTCCTGGCCTTACGGAGTTCCCAGCCATGTATCGCCGGAAACACCCGGCTCGATTCACGAAGGTGGAGAGCTGGGCTATTCACTGGTCCACGCCTACGGCGCTGCTTTCGATAATCCGGACTTGATCGTCACCTGCACCATCGGCGACGGTGAGGCGGAGACGGGCGCGCTTGCTACGAGTTGGCATTCCAACAAGTTTCTCAATCCCGCGCGTGATGGTGCGGTTCTTCCGATCCTTCATCTCAACGGGTTCAAGATCGCAAATCCGACCGTACTCGCGCGCATAAGCCGGCAGGAATTGACCGACTTGATCCGCGGCTACGGCTATGAACCGCATTTCGTGGAAGGCGACGTCCCCGCGGTTGTGCATCAAAGCTTGGCCGCGACGCTCGATACGATCCTGGCGGAGATTCACGCGATCCAGAAGGCGGCGCGTTCCTCGCCAGACACGGTGGAGCGGCCGCGTTGGCCCATGATCGTGTTCCGTACGCCAAAGGGTTGGACGGGACCGAAATTCGTGGACGGCGAGCCCGTCGAGGGCACGTGGCGCGCGCATCAAGTCCCACTCGCTGATCTCAAGAAGCCCGAGCATCTCAAGCAGCTCGAAGAGTGGATGAAAAGCTACAGACCTCGTGAATTGTTCGATGAACGCGGCAAGTTTCGTGACGAGTACGCAGCACTTGCGCCGACGGGCCATCGCCGCATGGGCTCGAATCCGCATGCCAACGGTGGCGAATTGCTGGTCCCGTTATTGATGCCCCACTTCCACGATTACGCCGTGACAGTGCTTAAGCCAGGCAGCGTCGAGGCGGAATCAACGCGGGTTCTCGGAAATTTTCTGCGCGACGTGATGAAGCTCAATCTCGAAAAAAAGAACTTTCGGCTCTTTGGCCCAGACGAGACGGCGTCGAACAGGTTGGACGCCGTCTACGAAGCCTCCGGCAAGGAATGGATGGCTGAGGTCGAAGACGTCGACATCAATCTCAGCGTCAAGGGCCGCGTCATGGAGGTGCTGAGCGAGCATCTGTGCGAGGGCTGGCTCGAGGGATATCTCCTCACCGGACGCCATGGCTTGTTCTCGTGCTACGAGGCCTTCATCCACGTCATCGATTCGATGTTCAATCAGCATGCAAAGTGGCTCAAGGTCACTCGAACGATCCCCTGGCGCAAGCCGATCGCGTCGCTGAATTACCTGCTCACGTCACACGTCTGGCGCCAGGATCACAACGGCTTCTCTCACCAGGATCCGGGCTTCATCGATCATGTCGCGAACAAAAAATCCGATATCGTGCGCATCTACCTGCCGCCCGACGCAAACTGCCTGCTGTCGGTAACGGATCACTGTTTACGCAGCCGCAACTACATCAACTTGATCATCGCGGGCAAGCAGCCGGAATGGCAGTGGCTCGACATTGATTCGGCGGTTCGTCATTGCACCGTTGGTGCGGGTATTTGGCGGTGGGCCAGCAACGATTCCGGCGACCCCGACGTGGTCATGGCGTGTGCCGGTGACGTGCCGACTCTTGAGACGCTCGCCGCCGTGACCCTCTTGCGCGCGTACGTCCCTGAGATCCGGATCCGCGTCGTCAATGTGG
The DNA here is from genome assembly GCA_050012575.1 of Xanthobacteraceae bacterium. Classification (GTDB taxonomy): domain Bacteria; phylum Pseudomonadota; class Alphaproteobacteria; order Rhizobiales; family Xanthobacteraceae; genus BOG-931. The sequence goes on from JBEKGX010000031.1 coordinate 18,997, forward strand.
TGGATCTGATGGTATTGCAGCCTCAATCCGAGCATCCGCATGGCCTGGAGGATCAGGATTTCGATGAGCTGTTCACGACAAACAAACCGGTGATCTTCGCGTTCCATGGCTATCCTACGATGGTCCACAAGCTGACCTACCGGCGGCGTAATCACGACAATATTCATGTGCGCGGCTACAAGGAGGAAGGCACGACCACGACGCCCTTCGATATGGTCGTGCTGAACAATCTCGACCGTTATCAACTCGCGCTGGACGCCGTCCGGCGAATTCCACGGTTCAGCGATCAACTAGACAAGGCGACCGCGCGTTACTGGGCGGCCATGGAGCGCCACAAGCTCTATATCAGCGAGCATGGCGAGGACATGCCGGAAGTCCGAGACTGGCGCTGGACCTTGTGAGCGCGATGTTTCCGGCGGAAAGCGCATGACGGACGCTGAACCACCGTTGAATGTACTTGCACTAAACAGCGGCTCTTCATCGCTCAAATTCGGATTGTATCGCGTTGGATCTTCACGGATCGAAAGGCTGGTCTCCGGCGAGGCCGAGTCGATCGGCGGCAAGAGCGGCAAATGCCATGCAGAAGATGCACGCGGAAACGCATTGCTCTCCGAGACGGGTTCCATTCCCAGCCAACGGGAAGCGATCATCCCGCATCGGCAGGCTTCTCGTCGACGCCAAAATGCCGGTGCCGGCCGCAATCGGGCATCGCATTGTCCATGGCGGGCCAAAGCTCCGGCAGCATTGCCTCATCAACGATTCGGTTTTAGCGCAACTCGAAGCGGCGACCGCCTTCGCGCCGCTGCATATTCCATCCGCCTTGTCGGTCATCCGTTTCGCACAAGAGCATCTTCCCGGGCTTCCGCAGGCAGCGTGTTTCGACACGACCTTTCACGCCGAATTGCCGGAAGTCGCACGTGTCCTTCCAATCGCCAGGGAATTGGAATTCGAGGGTATCCAACGTTATGGGTTTCACGGCCTTTCGTGCGAATCGATTGTGCAGCAACTCGCGAACGATCTGCCGAACCGTCTCGTGATCGCCCATCTCGGCAATGGCGCAAGCGCGACCGCGGTCAAGGGCGGTAAATCGATCGACACCGGCATGGGATTGACTCCGACCGGCGGGGTGATCATGGGCACGCGCAGCGGCGATCTGGATCCAGGCGTTTTGGTCTATCTACTGCGTGAGAAGAAATTCGATGCCGCCATGCTCGAAGAGCTGGTCGATCGCCGTTCCGGCCTTCTGGGGATTTCGGGCGTTGGTAGCGACATGCGGCAGTTGCACGAAGCCGCATCCTCAAACGCGGATGCGCGACTAGCTATTGCGATGTTCTGTTATTCCGTGCGCAAGCAGGTGGCCGCGATGATCGCGGCGCTTGGCGGAGTCGAGCTGCTGGTATTCACCGGCGGTATTGGAGAAAAATGACGTCGAGGTGCGAGCGGCGATCTGTGGCGACTTGTCCTGGCTCGGCGTCAGCATCGACGAAGCTCGGAACCGGTCCGCGAGCAATCCGATCAACGATGCCGCATCGCGCTGCGCGGTGCAGGTCCTCGCCTCGCAGGAAGACGAGCAGATCGCCCGCCATACAAAGGCATTATTTCCACGGAGTCTTTCCGGATCTCCTCGCCGCCGCTCATAGCATCTGCCGTGGAGGTTTTCGGACGCTTTCCGCCCGAGCCTACGGCACCGTTTCCGCACAGTCGGCATCCGAAAACCTGTGCGGCTTCGATTGAACGGTCATCGGAGCTCGTTGCTGTTCGACGGATTTGTTTCAGGCATCCGCAACCACAGGAGGAGCACGGCGGCCAGGGCGATTGCTGCGATGCCCAAAAATCCCGGCGCGCGGCCAAGGCTCCCGGCCACGAGGCCTGAAAGTGTAGTGCTGAGCGAAGCGCCGATACCGGACATCGTCCCGACGAACCCCTGCGCCAGGTTGAACCGGCCAGTACCCATTGTGAGATCGGCGACGATCAGCGCCGTGAGCACGCCGAGCATCGTTCCGCTGACGCCATCGAGTATCTGAGCGGCGATGAGAATCGTTGGATTGGTGGTCCAGGCGAACACCAGCGCACGGATCGGCAAGGCGGCGAATCCGACGAGCAGCAGCGGCCGGCGGCCCCACGTGTTAGCCCGGCGTCCCGCCCATGGCGCCATTATCGCCACGATCACCTGGGGGACCATGATCAACGCTGAGACGATGAGCGAGGAAAAAGCGTCCTTGCTGTACGCGAGCGCCTCGCCGGCGAGTGGCAGCATCGACGCATTGGCCATCTGGAACAAGAACACGCAGGCGGCGAATGTGAGCAGGCCGCTGTTCTTCCAAAGGCTCCGGAGCTGTACTCTCGGCGGCGCGCTCGGCCCTTGGTGATCCGGGAGGCACGAGGCGCGGCCGAAGTGGATGTCAGAAGGCTGGATGCGACCGAGAGCGGCGAGCACAGGAAGCACCAGCGCGGCGGCGGCGAAGAATATCGCGCGATACGACAGGAAATAGGCGATGAGGCCCATGAGGCCGGCCGCGACCACCCCGCCCGTCGAGGCGAAGCGCTGATTGCGTCCGAGTCGTTCTGCGAGCGCCGCGTGGCCGACCAGGCCAAGGCTGATGGCAGCAATCGCCAGCCCCATGAAGCCGCCCGTGATCCCTTGGAGCACCAGAGCGGCCAACACCAGCGGGAAAGTCGGCCAAATTGCGATGATCAGCGCGCCGGCCGCAACCATGGCGGCACCCAGCGCGACCGCGAATCGCTTCGATCGGATTGCGTCGAGCAATGCACCGCCGGGTAGTTGACTCAGCAATCCGGCGAACCCAGCTGCCGTCAGCACAAAGCCGATGTTCTGTTGGGTCCATTTTTGCTCGGCTAGAAACACGGCGACGTAGGGGCCGAAGCCCGACAATGCTCCAGCGAGAAACAGGTTGACGGCGTCGAGGCCGTGCAAGCTGGTACGAGATGGCGATGGTTCAATTGCACCCGTTCCTCCCGCTGAATTTGCAGCAACGACCATTGCGTTCGACTCCGCCGACGGTTGGGTAAGGAAAGTTAAAGCGAATGCAGATCGGCGTGAACCGACCTGACCGACATTGGTGACAACATGTCTCGCCGCCCGATAAAGGCCGGATAACCCGCCCGCCCGTCAGTTCCCAACCGCAGCTTCCATATTACGGACCAGGACGAGTCCCAGGGCCGTATTCTTTTGAACGAAAGTTCGACTTGTGCGTTGCAGCAATGTGGGACGGATTGTCTCCTCCCAATGAGGTGCCCACTGTCTGGGTTTGAGCGCTTTTTGGAGCCCGGCGTCACTGAATTGCCCGAGTGTCGGTGCGGGAGAGAAATGCATATCGCAAACGTCGATTCATCACCGGAAAGAAACGACACGCATATCCGCGTCTACGATTGTCCTGCGTGCCAGCATGAGATGCGGCTTACTGTTTGGGGAACCGACGCAGTGAATTGAGGCCGCTTGTTGCACCCAAAGGCACGTCCACACCGTGCGGCACGTGGCGCGACGCGCATCCTCGTAGCCGGGATCGCCGCGCCGAAAGGCGGTGGCAGCGACTTCGGTTTCCTCCTGCGTGCGCATGCCGTACATCAATTCGCGGCGTTATTCTGTGGATAAGCCACCAAATGCGCTAACCGTCGTCCAAACTCGCGCGATGATCGTAGGTTCTAAGTCTGTTGAGTCGCGTTGCGCACGGTCCGGGGGCGGAGGACATCACATGTCGGCAGCGCTCGACGGCAGGCCGGAAGCAAATAAACTTTATATTGGCGATGGGGTTACCATCAAGGGCGCAGCCATCGTGGCCGATACCGTGGTGGTCGATGGCGTGCTGGAAGGCGACGTTTCGGTCGGCAATTTGCTGGTTCGTGAAGGCGGCACCATCAAAGGCAGGATCAGCGTTGCCCAGAACGCCGAGATTTTTGGCAAGGTGCTTGAGAAGCTCGAGGTTAGGGGTCTTTTGATCCTGCGCGCCAGCAGCCGCGTCGAGGGAAATGTGAGCTGTGGCATGTTGACGATCGAGCAGGGCGCCAACATTACCGGTGGAATTTCTTCCAGCGATCACCTCGCGGCTCAGCACGCCTTTAGCTCGGATCGCAAGCGAGACGCGCGAGCGGGCAATGCGGCTTCATCTTTTAGGTCACTCGATTTTTCGGCTTTGGACCTGCCCAGTCCCATTGCAGCCGGCGCGTAACACGAGAGCGATCGTTGCGCCGCTCAGGCGCTCGTTTCGGGCCCTGACGTTTTGAGCAATTCGCGCAATTTGTAGCGGATGATCTTGCCGGAACCCGTGCGCGGGATCTCGGCGATCGTTTGCACGATGTGCGGCATCTTGTACGCCGACAGATGGGTCCGGCAATGGGCGAGCAGGGCTTCGCTTTCGAAGGCATTGCCCGGACGCGGCACCACAAATAGGGCCGGCACCTCGCCGAGATGCTCGTGCGCAATTCCGACCACGGCGCAGTCGAGCACCGCCGCAAAGGTGTTCGCTACTTCTTCGATCTCCGCAGGCGCAATGTTCTGGCCGCCGCGGATAATGAGCTCCTTGAGCCGCCCGGTGATGGTGAGGAAGCCGTTCTCGTCGCTCTTGGCGAGATCGCCGGTATGGTACCAGCCGGCGCGCAACGCGTTGCGCGTTTCCTCCGGCTTGTTGTGGTAGCCGGGCATGACGTTGGGGCCGCGCACGATTAGCTCGCCCTCCTGGCTCGGCCCGACGTCGCGGCCGTTGAGATCGACGATGCGCACCGCGAGACCCGGCAGTGCAATGCCGCACGAGCCAAAAATCCGTGCGCCGGTCGGCCAGTTCATCGTCACCATGGTCGAGGTTTCGGTGATGCCGTAGCCGTCGAGCAATTGGATGCCGAGCTGATCCTCAAACTCACGGTTCAGCGTGGCCGGCATGATGGCGCCGGCCGATACGCACAGCCGCAGATTGGGAAATTTCAAATTCTTTTCGCCGCGCGTTGCCTGCAACAGATAGTGGAACATGGTCGGCACGCCAGGAAAGAAAGTGAATTCGCCAGTCTTGAGCAGCCGCACCGCCTCGCCGGTCGAGAATTTTTCCATAATGTAGCCGGTCGCGCCGGTCGCCAGGACACTCAGCGCCGAGAGATTGAGCGCATAGGAATGAAACAGTGGCAGCGGCGACAGCACCGTGTCGCGCTCGGACAGGCCGGTGATCGGCGCCCAGCAGGCGGCGGCGATCCACAACATGCCGTGCACGGTAAGCTGCACCCCCTTGGCGCGCCCGGTCGTGCCCGACGTGTAAAGAATGAACGCGGTATCGTGCAGCGAAGCAGGATCGCGCGGCGCCGATCGCGGGGTTGCCGTCACCAAGTCCGTGTAGCGTAACGCCGGGGCGCTGCACGTTCCGCGATCGGTCACGATAAGCGTTTTGAGGTTGGACGCGGACGCTTTGAGCCGCGCCAGCAGATCGGCGCGGTCGGCGGTTGTGATCGCCGCCTTGCAGTTCGCGTCGCTTAGCCGATAGCCGATCTCTGTTTCGGTCGCGTCATAGCTGATCGGAACGCTGATCGCGCCGGCGCGGGCGATGGCAAACGCGCTTTCAACCCACGGCACCGAGTTCGGCAGGAGGATCGCGACAGTGTCGCCTACGGCAACGCCGTCGTCGGCGAGATGCCCGGCAAGCTTGCCGGTGCGTTCGAGAAGCCCGGTATAGGTCACCGAAGTCTGCGCGTCACGATAGGCGCACTTGCCGCCGCGTGCCGCCGCGTGCCGGCGCAATAATTCCGCAACGGGAGCGATCAGGTCGGTGCGCAGCACGTCCGCCCCCTAGACCATACTGAATCCGCCGCTGATGCTGAGCACCTGCCCGGTGATCCAGCCCGAATGCGGCGAGGCGAGCAAGGTCACCATCGGCGCGACGTCGCCGGGCTGGCCGAGCCGGCGCAGCGGATAAAGCTTGACGAGCTTTTCGCGGTTGGCATCGACCCATTCCTTGTCGTGCGGGGTTTCCACCAGGCCGAGCGACACGGTATTCGCGGTGGTGCCGGAGCGACCGTATTCTCGTGCCAGCGATTTCATCAGCGCGACGACACCGGCGCGCGCAGCGGCGACGATCGCCAGCCCCGACTCGCCGACGCGCGAGGAGTCGCCGACCACGCAGACGATGCGGCCGTTCTTTCCGGCGTCGAGATGCGGCGCCGCGGCGTAACAGCAATGGATCGCGCCGTAGAGGTTGGCGTCGATCTGCCGGCGCCAGTCCTCGGGCTTAGTCTCGGCGAAGCGCTGACGGATGGCGAGGCCGGCGTTGTTGATGAGGATGTTGAGACCGCCGAAGTCTTTGACGACGGTGTCGACCATCGCTTGCACCGCGGCAAAGTCAGCCACGTCGGCTTCATAGGCTTTGGCCTTGCTGCCGCCTTTGGCGGTGATCTCGCCGACCAGCTTCTCGGCCTCCTCGCCCGACGAGCGATAATTGACGGCGACATTTGCGCCCTCGGCGGCGAAGCTGAGCGCGATTTCGCGGCCGACGCCGCTGGTCGCGCCCGTCACCAAGGCGATTTTTCCTTTCAGCCCCAAATCCATATTTGCTCTTTCACGTTTTGGCCTTGCGTCCTGCCACCTTGATCAGGCGGAACAGACGCTCAGGTGTTACCGGAAGCTCGTTGATCTCGATGCCGAGCGGGGAGAGCGCGTCGGCAAGCGCGTTGGCCACCGCCGCTGGCGCGCCGATCGTGCCGCCTTCGCCCATGCCGCGGAAGCCGCCCAGCGTGGTCGGCGAGGCGCTTTCCAGATGCACGACCTGCATCGGCGGGATTTCGCAGGCCGACGGCACAAGATAGTCGACCAGGCTCGCCGTGGTGAGCTGGCCTTGCTCGTCGTAGATGACCTCTTCATAGAGCGCAGCGCCGATCCCTTGCGCTACGCCGCCGTGGACTTGGCCCTCGACGATGAGCGGATTGACCAGCCTGCCGCAATCCTCGGCGACGGCGAAACGATCGATGCGCACCTCGTAGGTTTCCGGGTCGATTTCCAGCGCGGCGATGTGCGTGGCCGACGTGGTCGTGCCGAAGACCGGATCGTAGGTTTTGGTGGCGGCGAGGTCGTCGCGGGCCTCCGGCGGCAGCCGCGCGAGGTTCGAATAGACCGCACGCGCGACCTCGCGGAACGGGATCGAACGATCGGTGCCGGCGACGGTGACTTTTCCGTCTTCGGCGACAAGGTCGGCGGCCGCCGCCTCGAGAAGGTACGACGCGGCGTTGAGCAGCTTCTCGCGCACCGCTTGCGCCGCCAGTGTCGCCGCGCCGCCGGCCAGCACCATGCTGCGGCTGGCATAGGTGCCGGTGCCGCCGGGAACGGCCGCGCTGTCGCCTTGCACGACGCGAACGTCTTCGAAGCGGGCGCCGAGATGCTCGGCGACGACTTGGGCGAGCGTCGTTTCCAGGCCTTGCCCATGCGAGGCGATGCCGAACGAAGCGGTGACGCCGCCACTTGAATCGATGCGCACGATGGCCGTTTCGGTCCCGGTTTTGATCGGCATGCCCGGCGCGACCGAGATGCGCGAGCCGATCCCGGTCAATTCCGCATAGCAGGCGATGCCGATGCCGACCCAGCGGCCGGCGGCGCGCGCTTCTTTCTGTCTGGCGCGCAGCGTATCGTAGCCGATATCGGCACACGCCGCGTTGAGGCATTCCTGAAAGCCCGATTTGTCCCAGACGATGCCGGAAGCGACCCTGTAGGGAAGCTCTTCGTCGGCGATGAGGTTGCGCAGCCGGATATCCTTGGCGTCGATGCCGATCTTCGCTGCGGCCATGTCCATCAATCGTTCCATGACGAAGGTCGAGATCGGCCGGCCGACGCCGCGGTACGGACCGGTCGGCGCCTTCGACGTCGCCACCGCCTGCACGCGGCCGCGATAGCTATGCACGCGATAGGGGCCGGGCAGGAAGCTCACCACCTGCACCGGCTCGAGCGCCGCCGTCCACGGATAAATCGAGTAGGCGCCGACGTCGCCGATGACATCGGCGCGCAGGCCCACGATCCGGCCGTCGCCGTCCAGCGCCAACTCGGCGTCGACGATCTCATCGAATGCCTGACTGGTGGCGACAAGGTCTTCGAGGCGATCGCTGGTCCACTTGACCGGGCACGCCAGCAGCCGTGAAGCGGCGCAGACGAAAATTTCCTCCGCATAGAGCGAGCCTTTGCCCCCGAAACCGCCGCCCACATCCGGCGCAACCACGCGAACCTTTTCGCCGGGGAGGCCGAACGCCAGCGCCAGCGCGTCGCGGACGATGCCGGGCACCTGCGTGGCGGAATGCAGCGTCAGCGTGCCGTCGTCCGGTCCGCATTCGGCAAAGCAGGCGCGCGGCTCGATCGCGACCGCGGTCTTGCGGTGCATGCGGAAACGGCCCTCGACGCGGACCGGCGCGGCGGCAATGGCGGCGTCGACGTCGCCGCGCTTGAACTCACGGCTCACCAGCACGTTGGTGCCGGCCTCCTCGTGCAACAGCGGCGCACCGGGCCGCGCCGCCTGTTCCGGATCGATCACGACCGGCAACGGCGCGTAATCGATGGCGACGCGTTCGAGCGCGTCCTCGGCCTGATAGCGGCTTTGGGCGACGATGCCCACGACCGGCTCGCCGACATAGCGCACCTTGCCGCGCGCCAGCGGAAAAATCGGCGTGGCGTAATAACCGGCCATGCGCGAAGTGGCGAAGACGGGCTTGACCAGATCGGTCAAATCCTCGGCGGTGAGCACCGCGACGACGCCCGGCGCGGCACGCGACGCCGAACAGTCGATCGCGCGTATGCCGGCGTGCGACTGATCGCTCCTGCGGAACGCTACGTGCAGCATGCCCGCGCGCTCGCGGTCATCGGTGTAGGAGCCGAGCCCGGCGAGAAGGCGCGGGTCTTCGCTACGCTTGATGCGCGCGCCGATGATCTTGGGTCGGGTATATATTTCAGGCGCGCTATTCATACCCATCGGCGCCTTTGCGCAGGCTCGCCCATTGCGCCGCGTCGTGGCCGCACAGCACGGTGGCGCCGCGCGCTTCGATGCGGCGCACCTCGTCGAGCGATTTGGTCAGCGCATCGGCGTTCCAGGTATTGCGCGGAATAATGCCGCTATCGAGCGTCGAGCGCAGGCTCACGGTGTCCGACGCCAAGAGGAACGTTCCGGATTTCTCCAGCGCTACCAGCGCGCCGGTCGTGCCCGGCGTATGGCCGGGCAGTGGAATGAGCACGATGCGTCCGTCGCCGAACAGATCGCGCTCGGCGTCGACCGTTTCGGGCGGCGTGGACCGTTCCCACTCGGTGGCGAGATAGCCAGCCTTCTCGGCGTCCGGCGCACGCGCCGCCGCGACCTCCTTGGCGTGGATGATGCACGTCGCGCGCTTGAAGAACGTCGTGCAGCCGCAATGGTCGGCATGCAGATGCGAGCACACGACCACATCGACGTCGTCGCATTGCAGACCGATGCCGTCGAGTGCGCTGATGACGTTGTCGTCGCGCCCCATGATCGGCTTCATGATCTTGCTGAGCTTGCCCCAACGCGCTTCGGCGTGCTCAACGACGTCCGGGTGGCAGCCTGAGTCGAACAGCACGTTGCCCTGGCCATGGCGAAGCAGGATGCAGGACACCGGCACGTCAATGGTTTCGTCGGCAGCGGCGCTTGAATCATAGATCGCCTTGCGTAAGCGCAGGCGGCCGCCGGTCAAAACGTGCATCTTCATCGGTCGGGACTCATGACAGCGATTGCGGTTAGCTGCGATGCACGATGTGATCTTTTCCGTTCCATTCCCGGGCGGCCTCGTACATCTGGTGATAGACCTCTTCCGTCGTGGCGTTTATCTCGATGACTTCGAGCATGCCGGGCAGGTCGCGCCCGGTGTCGAAATAGATGACGCGGCACCCCAATGGGGCTGGGGCGGTATCCGAGAATGCTTGCTGGTATCCACGCGCGGGGTAATACGCTGCGGTTTTTTCGAAGTCGCGCGTGCCGATCGCCCAATGATGAAAGCCGTGCGCTCCGCGCGCCTTCAGCGTCTTCTGAAAAACCGACGGCTCCTTGTCGTGCTGCTCGATCAATTCGATCATGAGTTCGCCGCTATAGGCGAAGGCGAGGCTCACCCGCATCTTGGTCACGGCGCCGCGATAAACGCCTTTGGGCGGCACGAACGGGCCGACCAAAAACCATGGACCGATGTGCAGAAGCTCGGTGTAGCGGCGCATTTCCTCCTGGATGTCGGCAACCGAATAGGCAATCTGAATGATGCTGTTGTCACGCGGCCCAAAACTGAACCGGTCCATCTTGTTCTCCCGTATTTTCGCGCGCCGCTCTTTCACTCAGCTATCGAGCAGTGCCACGCAGCGCGTCCACCCCGCCGAGGCCGCTTCGATCTTTACCGGGAAGCAGCACACCTTGAAACCGAATGGCGGCAAGAGATCGAGATTGGTGAGCTTTTCCATGTGACAATAACCGATTTCGCGGCCGGCTTTGTGTCCCTCCCAGATCAAGCTGGCATCGCCGGTCTCGGCAAAGCGCTTGCGCGTGAACGAGAACGGCGCGTCCCAGCTCCAACCGTCGATGCCGGTGACGCGTACGCCTTGCTTGGTCAGGGAGAGGGTCGCCTCGCGGCCCATGCCGCAGCCTTTGTCAATGAAGCCGGGTTGACCGTAGACGCCTCCCGCCGCCGTATTCACCAGTACGATGTCGAGCGGCTTGAGCGTGTAGCCGATGCGGTCGAGCTCGCGCTTGACGTCGTCGGCCTTGCACACATAGCCGTCCGGCTTGGTGCGGAAATCGAGCTTCACGCCTGAGGAAAAGAACCATTCCAGCGGCACCTGGTCGATTTTCCACGACGGCTTGCCGCCGTCCATCGTGCTGGCGAAGTGCCACGGCGCGTCGAGATGGGTGCCGTTATGAGTGGTGATCGTCACGTGCTCGATCGCCGGCCCTTCGCCGGCTGGGAGCTGCTCGGGCTTGAGCCCGGGGAACATCGCCGCGAATTCCTTGGCGCCTTCCTTGTGGTCGCTATATTCGATGCTTGGAAGCATGCTCGGCGGATCCGAAGCGATCCCCGCCTTGAGCGCAACCGAAAGATCGATGATCCGCATGAATGCTCCTCCCGCGTGCGACCGGCTGTAGCTGCGGCATTGTCGCGGTGCGCCGCCTTCGTGTTTGCGTCACCGTACGGCACTTTGCCGCTTGTGCTCAACCGTGTGTCGCCGATGCCGATGCTGCGGCGGCTTCCGAGACGGGCCAAGCTCGCTTATGATCGCGGTCGGTCTAACTGCGCACGTGAAGCGAAGACGACCAAGGGGGCCATGACCAAGTTCGGCATCGGACAGGCGGTACGGCGGGTCGAGGATCAGCGCTTCACCACCGGCAGCGGCCAATATGTCGGCGACTTCGAGCTTGCGCGCCAGTGCTACGGCGTGGCGGTGCTGTCGCCGCACGCTCATGCGATCATCAAGAATATCGATGCGCGCGCCGCCAAAACTGCGCCGGGTGTTGTCTGCGTGCTCACCGGGGCCGACGCGGCGACCGATAAGATCGGCGGCATTCCACCGTTTTTCATGCCCGAATCCTGGGGTGGGCCGAAGGGATTCCCGACCACGCGCCCGGTGCTGCTCGCCGACCGCGTCCGCTGCGCCGGCGACCACGTGGCTTTCGTCGTCGCCGAGACCGAGGCGCAGGCGCGCGATGCCGCCGAACTTGTGGTCGTGGATTACGAGCCGCTGCCCGCGCTCGTCGACGCCGAGCAGGCGGCCAACCCGCAAGCGGCGAAAATCTGGGAGGATTGCCCGAACGGCAATATCGGGGTCACGATCGCGTTCGGCGACAAAGCCGCCACCGATGCGGCATTCGCCGCGGCCAAATACGTCGCCGCCGTGCGCCTGGTCAACAACCGCGTCACGGCAAATCCGATCGAGCCGCGCTGTGCGCTTGGCGCCTACGACGCCGCGGACGGCAGATACACGCTCTACACAACGTCGCAGGATCCGCACAGCGTGCGCACCGCGCTGTCCGCCTCGGTGCTGCATGTCCCGGAATCGAAGATCAGGGTGATTTCGCCCGACGTCGGCGGCGGCTTCGGCATGAAGGCGAATATCTATCCCGACGACGTCCTCGTGTTGTGGGCGGCGAAGCGCTGCGGCCGGCCGGTCAAATGGACCGCGACGCGCAGCGAAAGCCTGCTCTGCGACAACCACGCCCGCGATCAGGTCGTCTACGGCGAGCTCTGCCTCGACGCGGACGGCAAGTTTCTCGCCATCAGGTCCACCGCCTATCAGGCGCTGGGCGCCTATTGGTGGGGCGCGGCGACGGCGCCGCTGTTCTGGTCGTTGATGTTCATCCCCAGTCTTTACGACGTGCAGACCATCGATATCAGAACCAGCGCCGTGTTCACCAACACCACGCCGACTTCGGTCTATCGCGGCGCCGGCCGGCCGGAGGCGATCTATCTCATCGAGCGCCTGGTCGAGCGCGCGGCGCAGATGACGGGCATCGACCGCGTCGAGCTGCGGCGCCGCAATCTCATCAAACCCGAGGCGCTGCCCTATCACACGCCGACGCATCACAGTTACGACAGCGGCGAATTCGAGAAAATGATGGACCAATGCCTGGCGCTTTCCGACTGGGACGGCTTTGCCGCGCGGCGCAAGGCGAGCGAGCAGCAAGGCAAGCTCCGCGGCCGCGCGGTGACGCCCTACATCGAACTCGGCGGCGTTCTCAATGAACGCATGGAGCTGCGCTTCGATCCCGGTGGCACGGTGACGATCATCGCCGGCACCCATTCGCATGGTCAGGGACACGCCACCGCATTTGCGCAACTCGTCGCCGAATGGCTCGGGGTGCCGTTCGAGGGGATCAACTACATCCAGGGCGATACCGACAAAGTCACGTTCGGGCGCGGTACATATGCGGCGCGCAGCTCGCTGGTCGGCGGCAACGCTTTGCGCGTCGCTGCCGATGCTGTGATCGCGCGTGGCAGGGAAATGGCCGGCGCGCTGATGGAGGCGGCGCCCGCAGACGTCGAGTTCAAGGCCGGAACCTACACGGTGGTCGGGACCGATAAGCGGATGTCGATCGCCGACGTGGCGCGTGCTTTCTTCGCTCCCGTCGGTCCAGTCTTGAAGCTCGGTCTCGGGCTCGACGGCGTCGGCACGTATTCGGGCAGGCCGGGCGGAGCGCCCAATTATCCCAACGGCTGCCAAGTCTGCGAAGTCGAAGTCGATCCGGAAACCGGCACGGTCCGTATCGACCGTTTCGCCGCGGTCGACGATCTCGGCATGGTGATCAATCCGTCGATCTGCGAAGGGCAGATTCACGGCGGCATCGCCCAGGGCGTCGGGCAGGCACTGTTCGAAAACATCATCTACGAAGGGGAGTCCGGCCAATTGCTGACCGGAAGCTTCCTCGATTACGGTATGCCGCGCGCCGCCGACTTCCCGGTGTTCCTGTCCGAACTAGTCGAGATTCCCGCCACGACCAATCCGCTCGGCATCAAGGCCATCGGCGAGGCGGGAACGATCGCCGCGCCGCCGACCATCGTCAATGCCGTGCTCGATGCGCTGCAAGCCTGCGGGGTCGAGCACATCGACATGCCGCTCACGCCGACCCGCATCTGGCAGGCCGCGAATGCCGGCGCGAAAGCGAATGGAAAGCAAAAAGGATAGTGCGCATGGATCCGCTCAGTTCATTGGCGCGGCCGAGCACGGCGCGTACGCGCGCAAAGCCCGTCATCCGCGAACATCGGATTCCGACTCCCAACAGCAAGCCTTACATCGCGGTCGAGGGACCGGACGGAAATCTGTGGTTCTGCGAGAGCGGGGTCTCGAAGATCGGTTGCTTCGATACGCGCGCCGGCAGCTTCCGCGAATTCGCGCTGCCCGCCGCCGACTCCACGCCGATCGGCATCGCGTTCGGCGCCGAAGGCAATCTTTGGTTCGCCGAGAAGACCGGCAACCGCATCGGACGCATCGGCCGGAACGGCGCCATTGCCGAATTCGCCCTGCCGACCGCCAAGGCCGGTCCCGACGGCATTGCGCTCGGGCCCGACGGCAATGTCTGGTTCTCCGAAGGCGCCGCCGATCGGATCGGCCGGATAACTCCGGAGGGCCGCATCACCGAGTTTGGCGCCGGCATCACGCCGGGAAGCCGCCCGCTTTCCATCGTCGCGCGCGACGGCGCGCTCTGGTTCAGCGAAGCAGGCATCGGCCGCATCGGCCGCATCACCGTCGGCGGCGAAGTCAGCGAATTTCCGATCCCGAGCGCCGACAGCGCGCCGCGCGCCATGGCTTTGCATCCCGACGGCGGCATCTGGTTTGTCGAGACCGGTGCCAACGCGATCGGCCGCATCGCCGGCGACGGCACCATAGTCGAATTCGCCGTTCCGACGCCGAACGCATCGGTGCGCGGCATCGCCGTGGCGGCCGACAGCGACGTCTGGTTCACTGAAAATTTCGCTAACAAGATCGGTCGAATGGACGCGAACGGCGCAGTGATCGGCGAATACGACATTCCCACACCGGCCAGTGGCGCGCGTTGCATCACCGCCGCGTCCGACGGCCGCCTGTTTTTTACCCAATATGACGCTGGCCTGATCGGCGAGATCGTCCTGCCGTGAGCGTGACCGGCGCGTGACACTGGAACCGGTGAGCTTTGCGGACGGTCTCCATGGCCTGCCGCGCTCTTGCGAACAATGCCAGTTCTCGCTAAATAGGCCGGATCGAGTTTTCGGCCGAACGACTAGGCCACGCAGCGACGACAACCGCGCCTGACTGACGATCTTTCACCAAAATCTCGAGCGAACCGGGCCGTACATCTCGCGCGGCTCATATCTTGATTCCTAAGCAGGAGTGTCCCGTGAGCAACGGAACAGTGAAGTGGTTCAACGCGCAGAAGGGTTACGGATTCATCCAACCCGACGGTGGCGGCAAGGATGTCTTCGTCCATATCAGCGCCGTCGAGCGCGCCGGGCTGCGCGAGCTGCGAGAAGGCCAGAAAGTCGCGTTCGAGGTCGTGGTGGACCGCAAGACCGGCAAGTCGGCCGCCGAAAATCTGAAGACCGTCTAACCAAGAAACGGCGAGACCGCACCGCCGGTCTCGCCTCCAGTTTTACCTTCCTGCGATAGCGATCGGGCCGGTTACTTGTAGTAGCCGACGCCGCAGCCGAGGTCGCCGACCCGAGTCACGAAGGATTCCCTTGCGACGGGCTCGGTCGTTCCCGGCTTGGGGAACTCATAATCCACGGTGGTGAAGCCCGCGTCTTTGGCCGCATCGAATACCCTTTGTCCGATCGAGTCGCCCTTGAACTTAAAGGTGCGGATGTCCCTGCTGATGAGGGCGGGATTTGGATGCGCGAGCGTGTTGCCGTTCGTAGGTTAAAGCAGAACACGTAAAGATCGTTTTCGTGGAATTGTTTGTTGCTCTTGTTGTTGAATTCGCTCAGCGCATCGGCCTGGTTGGCCTTGAGCGCGGTGACGGCGCGTTCGAGCATCGCCTTGGCTTTGCGCCGTGCCGAATTGCTGGGCGCCGATCGATACGGCGCTCCATAACATCGCCAGCGCCGCCATTGTGGACGCCAACGTCAATTTGCGCATGACGTTTCCTCTGTAGCAGGCCGCTTGCCCAGGGCGCGGCTCTTCGTTCGCGGAGCCTATAAGCACGAATCGGCGGCTTTCGTCCATGTGCGGGCCGCCCGCGGTTTTGATGTGCAAAAGTGAACACCGGACGCCGAGCCCGGAGCTCGCCTGGTTGCGTCGATGCCGTGGGCAGTGGCTCCGACAATGAGCCGTTACGTCACCCGGTTCCGACTACGGTATCCACCAGTAGCTTGACGTTGAGCCCGACAATAATAGCGGCGACGATCCAGGACAGGATCGTCCACGGACGGGTAGTGGCAAAAGTCCCAACTTTCTTGCGGTCAGACACGAACAGTATCAGCGGAATAATCGCGAATGGAAGCTGCATCGACAGAACCACTTGGCTCAGGATCAGGAGCTGTCCGGTACCGTGCGAACCCCAGAGCGCCGTTATCACCAATACTGGAACAATAGCGATGCCACGCGTCAGCAGCCGCCGTGCCCAAGGCGGGATACGGATATGGAGAAAGCCCTCCATCACGATCTGTCCGGCCAGCGTCCCGGTGATCGTCGAGTTAAAAGCTGCCGCCAGCAAGGCAACGGCAAAAAGCGCCGATGCAAAACCGACGCCGAGCAACGGTGACAACAGCTTGTAAGCCTGGTTGATCTCCTCCACGTTTGTCTCGCCGCGAGCGTGGAAGACCGCGGCAGCGACGATGAGAATAGCTGCGTTGACGAACAGCGCCAGCATCAACGCAATGGTACTGTCGATCG
>JBEKGX010000032.1:0-26964 GCA_050012575.1 Xanthobacteraceae bacterium
CGGTGGCAGCGAACGCTACAGCCAACGCCATCGCCAGCGCCGATACTGGCGTTCTCGGCTGCACCGCGTCTCTCCCCCGATCCGCCCGCTGCGACGAGCCTATGCCGCGGCCGGGCTGGATGAAAGCGGCTCCCGCGCTGGCGCCAGCCTGCCCTAAATCGGCCGTTCAGGCCTTGTTCACTGCGAAACGCCTAAGCGATGAGGGTCAGGGAGGCCGCATGGGTATCGCCGAACGGGCGTCCGTCGCCGCCGTCGCCGTCGCCGTCGCTGCTGCCGCGCTGCTGGCGCTGCCGTTTGCGCTTGCCCCGGTGGGCGCCGAGGAGGCGCTGCATCTCACCCATGCCGATCCCGCCCAACATGCCTGCCTCAATCAGAAGGAGCGCCGCGCGCTGGTCGAGAACGGCACGGTGCTCCGCCTCGCCGCCGCGATGCACGCGGTGCGCAGCCACATCCCGGGGACGCTCGTGCGCGCGCGGCTCTGCCGCCGCCCCGATGGCTTCGCCTATGTGCTGACAGTTCTTGCCCACGATGGCAAAGTGACGCGCGTCGTAGTCGACGCGGTCAAGGGCACGCTGGTCGGCGAGCGTTGAGCGGAGCTCATTTTTGCGCCTTCTTGTTGTTGAGGACGATCCCGATCTCAATCGGCAGCTGGCGACGG
Organism: Xanthobacteraceae bacterium; assembly: GCA_050012575.1. Taxonomy (GTDB): domain Bacteria; phylum Pseudomonadota; class Alphaproteobacteria; order Rhizobiales; family Xanthobacteraceae; genus BOG-931. Next base: position 659 of record JBEKGX010000032.1, read on the forward strand.
CGCTGACCGACGCCGGTTACGTCGTCGACCGCGCCTTCGACGGCGAGGAAGGCCATTACCTCGGCGAGAGCGAGCCCTACGACGCCGTCATCCTCGACATCGGCCTGCCGAAAATGGACGGCATCTCGGTGCTGGAATCCTGGCGGCGCGCCGGCCGCGCCATGCCGGTGCTGATCCTAACCGCGCGCGATCGCTGGAGCGACAAGGTGCAGGGCTTCGATGCCGGCGCCGACGATTACGTTGCCAAGCCGTTCCATCTCGAAGAGGTGCTGGCGCGGGTGCGCGCGCTGCTGCGCCGTTCCGCCGGCCATGCCAAGAGCGAGTTCACCTGCGGGCCGGTGCGCCTCGACACCCGCACCGGCCGCGTCGCCGTCGACGGCAATCCCGTCAAGCTCACCTCGCACGAGTACCGGCTGCTGTCCTATCTGATGCACCATACCGGCCGCGTGGTGTCGCGCACCGAACTGGTCGAGCACCTTTACGACCAGGATTTCGACCGCGACTCCAACACCATCGAAGTGTTCGTCGGCCGCATCCGCAAGAAGCTCGGGGTCGACGTGATCCAGACGGTGCGCGGTCTCGGCTATCTGCTCACCCCGCCCGATGCGCGCTAACTCGCTCGCGTTCCGCCTGTTCCTGTGGGCGACCGGCCTGACGGTGGTGATCCTCATCGTCACCGGCGTGGCCTTGTCGTCGATCTACCGTCAGGCCGTCGAGCGCGCGTTCGATCGCCGGCTCGACGTCTACCTGCGCACGCTGGTCGCCGATGTCGCTTCGCCCGAGGAAGGCAACGACAAGTTCCCGCAGTCGATCGGCGAGCCGCTGTTCGAACTGCCGCTGTCGGGCTGGTACTGGCAGGTGACGCGGCTCGATACGCCGAAGCCGGAAGTGCATTCCTCGCGCTCGCTGTGGGATTCGAATTTGCCGCGGCTGACCGACGCCGACGATACGACCGCCGGCGGCTACCGCAAGGGTTACGCGCAGGGCCCGGAAGAGGTGCGGCTGCGTCTCGTCGAGCGCACCGTCGATCTCGGCGACGACGGCCGTTATCTGATCGAAGTGGCGGGCGATGCGTCGGAGATCGACGAGGAGATGTTGAGCTTCGACCGCACCATCGGCGCTATCTTTGCGGCGCTCGCCGTCGCGCTGTTGCTGACCACGGCGTTGCAGGTGCGCTTCGGGCTGTCGCCATTGAAGCGCATTTCCGCGAGCCTCGCCGCCATCCGCTCCGGCCGTGCCGAGCGGCTTGAGGGCGAATTTCCCGTCGAGATCGCTTCGCTGGCGCGCGAGACCAACGCGCTGATCGACGCCAATCGCGAGATCGTCGAACGCGCGCGCACCCATGTCGGCAATCTCGCCCATGCGCTGAAGACGCCGCTGTCAGTCATCGTCAACGAAGCGGCGGCGCGCGGCAGCGATCCGTTGGCGCAGAAGGTGCTCGAACAGGCCGACATCATGCGCGATCAGGTGGCGCGCCAGCTCGAACGCGCGCGGCTCGCCGCGCGCTCCGGCGTCATCGGCGCGTTGATCGACGTTCCCCCGGTCGTGACCGCGCTCGCCCGCACCATGGAGAAGCTGCATCGCGAGCGCGACATCGCCATCGCCGTCGACGTGCCGGAGCACGCCAATTTTCGCGGCGAGCAGCAGGACCTCGAGGAGATGATCGGCAATCTGGTCGATAATGCCTGCAAATGGGCGCAGGCGCGCGTTGCCATCGAAGTGGTGGCCGATGGTCCTGCCGGCGGCGCCGGCGGCGAAATGAGCGACAAGCCGCGCGTGCGCGTCATCGTCGATGACGACGGGCCGGGACTTTCGCCCACCGAGCGCGGGCAGGTGGCGCTGCGCGGACTGCGGCTCGACGAGAGCAAGCCCGGCTCCGGGCTCGGCCTCTCCATCGTCGTCGAGCTTGCCGGCCTCTATGGCGGCGTGCTCACGCTCGGCACCGCGCCGATCGGTGGGTTGCGCGCCGAGCTCGCATTGCCGGGCGGGTGATCAAAGCTTTCCTTATCGGTTTCGCGGGGTAGGGAAGTGCCGCTATTGCCGCATTTCACAGAGGATGCTTGGCTTATCCGGCGCCGCGTTTTTGGGGCTGGCCGGCGTTTTTGCGTAAATTTCAATCGGCCCAAACAGGGAGGATGCCATGGCGACCTACGTCACGCTCGTTAATTTCACCGAGCAGGGAGCTCGCAATATCAAGGACACGATCAAGCGCACCGATGCCGCCAAGCAAGCCGGCGCCGCGGCAGGTGTCACCATCAAGGAAGTGCTCTGGACTCAGGGACAATACGATATCGTCATCGTCTCGGAATCCAACGACGAGATCGCGGCCAACGCGGTCATCTTGGCGGCGGCCAAGGCCGGCAATATCCGTACCCAGGTTATGCGTGCCTTCACCGCCGCCGAAATGCAGAAGATCCTCGACAAAATCCCGTAAGCCAAGCGGGCTGCCGACAGAGTTTTGCCCCATTCGTGCGCGCGGATGGCGTGGTGGAAGCCGGGTGGCGCTGCGCCGTTTGGCCTCTGCGTTGGGGGCGCTATGCCGGCGATCAGGTTTGTCGCATTGTTTTTTGCCGGGCTCGGCGTGGCGGCATGCTCGTCCGACACGGGGCCGAAGGAAGTCGGCGGCACAATCGTCGGCGCCGGCACCGGCGCGTTGATCGGCAATGCCATTGGCGGCGCGACCGGCAATCGCGTCGCCGGCACGCTTGCTGGCGCCGCACTTGGCGGCTTTCTCGGCAACCGCATCGGCGCCGCGCTCGATGACGACGACAAGAAGCGCGCTTATGCGGCGCAGATGCAAGCCTTGGACACCGGCCCTTCCGGCGCTCCGGTCGCCTGGCGCAACCCGGATTCCGGGCGCTACGGCAACGTCGTGCCGGGCCCGGTCTATCAGATGAACGGCGCCCCCTGCCGGCAATATACCCACACGGTCTATATCGACGGGATACCGCAGACCGGGCGCGGCACGGCCTGCCGCAACCCCGACGGCACCTGGACCATCGTGAGCTGACCCGCGCCGGCGGGGAAGCCCGGCCGGAGACCCCGAAAAAGGTCCGGGCATAGTCACGCCTAGGGTGGGCAACACCTTGGCACAGCGCGCAATTGCCGCGCCGGTGCTCCCATTGCGGCCGCAATGACGCCGTGATGATGTAACCACGCGGCACCCCGGAGCGCGACGCACCTGCGCTGCGGTTTTCCCGTTCCGCGGATCGAAGGGCGACTATGATCCTGTGGTGCATTTTCGCGCTGATGACCGCCGCGGCGATCTTTGCCGTGATGTGGCCGCTTGGGCGTCATGCGCAGAAGACTGGCGGCGGCAGCGACATCGTCGTTTACAAGGATCAATTGCAGGAAATCGACCGCGACCGCGCAGCCGGCCTGATCGGCGAGGCCGAGGCGGAAGCCGCCCGGCTTGAAGTCTCGCGCCGGCTTATTGCAGCCGCCGAGACTCAGCCGCCCCCCGCCGCATCGCCGGTCGCCACGCGGCGGAGTTTGCAGCGCCGCCGCGCCGCGGCGGTCGCGGTGCTGCTGATCCTGCCGTTCGGCGCGCCCGGCCTCTATGTCGCGCTCGGCTCGCCGAATATTGCGGGCGAGCCCGCCCTCGCCCGCGCCGATACCGCGCCGGGCCACGAATCGATCGACAAACTCGTCGGCCAGGTCGAAGCGCATCTGGCGCGCAATCCCAATGACGGCGCCGGGTGGGAAGTGCTGGCGCCGGTCTATATGCGGCTCGGCCGTTTCGATGACGCCGTCGAGGCGCGCAAGAAGGCGCTCGTGCTCAACGGCGACAGCGCCGCCCGCGAAGCCGATCTCGGCGAGGCGGAAGCCGCCGCCGCCAACGGCGTGGTGACTGCCGACGCCAAGGCGGCCTTCGAGCGCGCGGTGGCACGCGATCCGCACGAATCCAAAGCACGCTACTTCCTCGGTCTCGCCGCCGAGCAGGACGGCAACAGCGAGGAGGCTGCCGCCATCTGGCGCGCGCTGTTAGCCGACGGGCCGGCCGGCGCGCCCTGGACCGGGTTCGTGCGCGAGGCGCTCGCGCGCGCGACCAACACGCCGGTGGTGGCGCCGGGGCCGAGCGCCAACGACGTCGCCGCCGCGGCCAATATGAGCCAGGAGCAGAGCAACGAGATGGTCGGCCGCATGGTCGCGGGTCTCGCCGACCGCCTGCGCGAGAACGGCGCCGACCTCGAAGGCTGGCTCCGCCTCGTGCGCGCTTATGCCGTGCTCGGCGATCGCGATAAGGCCAGGAGCGCCGCCGCCGACGCCAAGCGCGCGCTCGCCGACCATCCCGAGGAGATCAAGCGCATCGACGATCTGGTCAAAGGCCTCGGGCTCGAGGGTTGACGAATCGCGATGATGCCGGGAACACGACAGCCATGACCCGCAAGCGGCGACGCCTCGTTCTGATCGGCGGCGGCATCGGCGTGCTCGCCGTCGCGGTGGCGCTCATGCTCAACGCGTTCCGCGATTCCATCGTGTTCTTCAATTCGCCGAGCGACGTGGCCGAGAAGCATATCGCGCCGGGCACCCGAATCCGGCTCGGCGGATTGGTGAAGGCCGGCAGCCTCGTGCGCGGCGATGATCTGAAGATCCGCTTCGACGTCACCGACGGCAACCGCGAGATGGCGGTCACCTATCAGGGCATGCTGCCCGATCTGTTCCGCGAGGGCCAGGGCGTCGTCGCCGAGGGCACGCTCGACGCTTCGGGCACCTTCGACGCCGATACCATCCTTGCCAAGCATGACGAGACCTACATGCCGAAGGAGGTCGCCGACGCCCTGAAGAAATCGGGGCATTGGCAGGACGATTACGCGCAACGCGCGGCGATGCCGGTCGGGGGAGGGGGCAAGTGATCGCCGAACTCGGCCATTACGCGTTGATGCTGGCGCTCGGCCTGGCGCTGATCCAGGGTTCGATGCCGATCGTCGGCGCGCGCAACAACGATCCCGTACTCATGAGCATCGCGACGCCGACGGCGCTCGCGCAATTCGCCTTCGTTGCCATGGCCTTTGGCGCGCTCGCCATCTGTTACGTGATGTCCGACTTCTCGGTGCTCAACGTTTACGAGAACTCGAACTCGGCGATGCCGCTGATCTATCGGCTCGCCAGCGTCTGGGGCAACCATGAAGGCTCCATGATGCTGTGGGTCTTCATCCTGGCGTTGTTCGGCGCGCTGGTCGCCGGTTTCGGCAATAATTTGCCGGCGAGACTCAAGGCCAATGCGCTCGCGGTGCAGGCCTGGATCGCCGCCGCCTTCGAATTGTTCATTCTCACCACCTCGAATCCGTACCTGCGCATTACCGACGCGCCGTTCGAGGGCCGCGATCTCAATCCGGTCCTGCAAGACCCGGGCCTCGCCTTCCATCCGCCGCTGCTCTATCTCGGCTATGTCGGCTTCTCGATCGCCTTTTCGTTCGCGATCGCGGCCTTGCTCGAAGGCCGTATCGACGCCGCCTGGGCGCGCTGGGTGCGGCCGTGGGTGCTGGGCGCCTGGATGTGTCTGACGCTCGGCATCGCCGGCGGTTCGTACTGGGCCTATTACGAGCTCGGCTGGGGCGGTTTCTGGTTCTGGGATCCGGTGGAGAACGCTTCGCTGATGCCCTGGCTCGCCGGCACGGCGTTGCTGCATTCCGCGGTGGTGATGGAAAAGCGCGGCGCGCTTAAAGTCTGGACCATCCTGCTTGCAATCCTCGCTTTCTCGCTGTCGCTGATTGGCACCTTCCTGGTGCGCTCCGGCGTGCTCACCTCGGTGCACGCATTCGCCGTCGATCCGAGGCGCGGCATCTTCATCCTGGCCATTCTCGTCGCCTTCATCGGCGGGGCGCTGGCGCTCTATGCGTGGCGCGCGCCGCTGCTCAAGCAGGGCGGATTGTTCGCGCCGATCTCGCGCGAAGGCGCGCTGGTCATCAACAATCTGTTCCTCACCTGCGCCTGCGCGACCGTCTTTGTCGGCACGCTCTATCCCCTCGCGCTTGAAGCGTTGACCGGCGAGAAGATCTCGGTCGGTCCGCCGTTCTTTAATTTGACGTTCGGTCCGCTGTTCCTGCCGCTGTTGCTGACCATGCCGTTCGGGCCGCTGCTCGGATGGAAACGCGGCGACATCCTCGGCGCCACGCAACGCCTGCTCGCCGCGGCGATGCTGGCCGCGGTGGCGATTGCCGCCGGATTCGCCTTGCAGCACGGCGGTCCGGTGCTGGCGCCGTTCGGCGTCGGGCTTGCGATCTTCGTCATGGCCGGCGCGCTGATCGATCTTGCCGAGCGCACCATGTTCCTGCGCATCCCGCTTGGCGCGGCGTCGCGGCGGGCGCTCGGACTGCCGCGTTCGACCTGGGGCTCGGCGTTGGCGCATTTCGGCATGGGCGTCACGCTCATGGGCATCGTCGCCGTCACCGCCTGGGGATCGGAGCGCATCGCCGCGCTCAAGCCCGGCGGCACGGTCGACATCGCCCATTACCGGCTCACCTTCGACGGGCTGTTCAACCGTAGCGGGCCGAACTATCGCGATGTCGTCGGCCACTTCACCGTGCGCCGCAGCAGCGGCGACTTGCTCGGCGCCATGGAGCCGAGCCGGCGCACTTTCCCGGCGCGCAACATGGCGACCACGGAAGCGGCGCTGATGACGCGCGGCGTGAGCCAGCTCTACTTGTCGCTCGGCGACCCGAACCCCGACAGCAGCGTTCCCGTGCGCCTCTACTTCAAGCCGCAGGTGCTGATGATCTGGCTCGGCGCGCTGATCATGTTTATCGGCGGAGCGTTGTCGCTTTCGGATCGGCGATTGCGCGTCGGCGCACCGCGGCCGGCTCGGGCGCGGCCGGCATTGCAGGCGGCGGAGTGATCGCCGTGCGAGTAATCCGCGCCCATCTTTCGCCGGCCGTGCTTTTTGCGGGACTTTTTTTCCTGCTCCTGACTTCATTGCCGCTGCACGCTGTCGAGCCGAGCGAGATGCTCTCCGACCCGGCGCTCGAAGCGCGTGCGCGCGTGCTCTCCAAGGAGCTGCGTTGCATGGTGTGCCAAAACGAATCGATCGACGATTCCGGCGCCCCGCTCGCGCACGATCTGCGCGTACTGGTGCGCGAGCGATTGAAGGCTGGCGACAGCGACGCGCAGATTCTCGATTTTATCGTTGCCCGTTATGGCGAATTCGTGCTGCTGCGGCCGCCTCTATCCTGGCACACGGCAATATTGTGGGGCCTGCCGCCCGCCGTGCTGCTCGTCGGCATCGCGATGATCGTCGTCGTCGTCAGGCGGCGCCGGCGCGTCGCGGCGTTTGAGCAGGTGGCGAATCTGACGCCGGCCGAAGAAAGCCGGCTGTCCGACATTTTGCGCGAAGGAAGCTGAACTTCGTGCCGAGGCGGTTCCGCTGCTTTTTGACAAGACGATGTCATCGCAAGCGAAAAGCCGCTTTCCCGACATTACAAACTTTTAATCTGGCCGACAGAGCGCGGTAAGGCGGGCTGCCCCACATTGACTGGCAAATGCGGGGCCTCGGGGCACCTTCCGTTGCGAAACGGACAACTCTTTTGGAGAATGTAATGAACGGTAATAAACAACCCTCGCGCCGCATTCTTTCCGCGCGGCGTTTTGGGCTCCTGGCGACAACGATCGCCGGTCTTGGCGCTGCGGCGTTCTTCGTCGCGCCCAGCCTCGCGCCTGAAGCCGCATTCTTCGCGGGCCCGGCGCACGCGCAGAATCTGTCGCAGGAAGCGCAGAAGCTCGCGCAACATCCCGTCGGCTTCGCCGACATAGTCGCCAAGGTCAAACCGGCGGTGATCTCGGTCCGGGTCAAGATCGACCGGCCGGCGAATTCCTCGTTCAGCGAGGACGAGCAGTCGGTCCCGCAGGGCTCGCCGTTCGAGCATTTCTTCCGCCGCTTCGGCACGCCCAACAACGGTGAAGGCGGCCATCAGGTCATCACCGGCCAAGGCTCCGGCTTTTTCATCACCGCCGACGGCTATGCCGTGACCAACAATCACGTCGTGCAAAACGCCGAGAACGTGCAGGTCACGGCCGACGACGGCAAAATCTATAGCGCCAAGGTCATCGGCACCGACTCGCGCACCGATCTCGCTTTGATCAAGGTCGACGGCAAGGACTTCGCCTATGTGAAGCTTGCCGACGGAAGCCCGCGGGTCGGCGACTGGGTGCTCGCGGTCGGCAATCCGTTCGGGCTCGGCGGCACCGTGACCGCCGGCATCGTTTCCGCCCGCGGCCGCGATATCGGCGCCGGTCCTTATGACGACTTCATCCAGATCGACGCCCCGGTAAATAAAGGCAATTCCGGAGGCCCGACCTTCGACGTCGACGGCAATGTCATCGGCGTCAACACCGCCATCTTCTCGCCCTCCGGCGGCTCCGTCGGTATCGCCTTCGCTATTCCCTCCGATACGGTCAAGAGCGTGATCGCGCAGCTGCGCGAAAAGGGCAGCGTCACCCGCGGATGGATCGGCGTGCAGATCCAGCCGGTAACGCCTGACATCGCCGACGGCCTCGGCTTGAAGAAAGCCGCCGGCGCGCTGGTCTCCGAGCCGCAGCCCAACAGCCCCGCGGCCAAGGCCGGAATCGAAAGCGGCGACGTCGTCACTGCGGTCGACGGCAACTCCATCGCCGACGCGCGCGAGCTCGCGCGCCGGATCGGCACCATGGCGCCCGGCACCGCGGTCAAACTCAACCTCGTCCATCAGGGGCAGGAGAAGACCGTCACGCTGACGCTCGGCACGCTGCCGAACGAGCATCAGGCCTCCAATCAGGAAGGCCAGCATGCGGGGCCCGATAGCGACATGCCGAAGCTCGGGCTCACGCTGGCGCCCGGCAACGCCACCGGCGCCGAAGGCGGTGGCGTGCTCGTCACCGCGGTCGATCCGAACGGCGTTGCCGCCGATCACGGCTTCCAGGTCGGTGACGTCATCCTCGACGTCGGCGGCAAGTTGGTCACCAACCCGGCGGACGTTCGCAAGCAACTCGCGGACGCCCGCAAGGAAGGCAAACACGCTCTGCTGTTTCGGGTGAAGTCGGGCGAGGGCACGCGCTTCGTCGCCCTGCCGCTCGGCAACGCCTAAAGCATGATCCCGAAAAGTGGTCGCCGGTTTTCGGAAAAGATCATGCTCAAGAGGTTCTAAGTAATGGGGCGATCCGCCGGCATCCGTCGCCCCCGCTGGCGGGCGTACCCTGGGGGCGGGCCGTAAGGCCCGTCCCCACAAAATACCAACTCTGCCTCCCGGCATCCGTCGCCCCCGCCGGGGTGGAGTCGGTGGAGGGGGTGGCGGGCTAAAACCTCGCCGCCCCCTCACTTTTTCCGCTATCTAGTTGCCTGGTGCATTGTGCAAAACGATATCATCGCTCAAGAAGCCGCCCAGCCGGGTCCGTCCATTGCTTTCTCGATACGACGATCGACCATGCGCCTTCTCATTATCGAGGACGACCGCGACGCCGCCGATTATCTGGTCAAGGCATTCCGCGAGGTCGGCCATGTCGCCGACCACGCCACCGACGGCGAGGAGGGCCTGGCGCTGGCGCTGGACGGCCGATACGACGTTTTGATCGTCGATCGCATGCTGCCGAAGCTCGACGGGCTGTCGGTCATCGGCGCGTTGCGCAGCAAGTCGGTGGAGACGCCGGTGCTGATCCTTTCCGCGCTGGGCCAGGTCGATGACCGGGTCAAGGGCCTGCGCACCGGCGGCGACGATTATCTCGCCAAGCCTTATTCATTCGCGGAGTTGCTGGCGCGTATCGAGGTACTGGCGCGGCGCCGCGGCAGCCGCGGCGAGGAAACGGTCTATCGCGTCGCCGATCTCGAGCTCAACCGGCTTTCGCACCAGGTCAGCCGCGCCGGGCAGGAGCTGGCATTGCAGCCGCGCGAATTTCGCCTGCTCGAATATCTGATGCGCCACACCGGCCAGGTCGTTACCCGCACCATGCTCCTGGAAAACGTGTGGGACTATCATTTCGACCCGCAGACCAACGTGATCGACGTGCATATTTCGCGGCTGCGCTCCAAGATCGATAAGGGCTTCGCGCAACCGCTCCTGCAAACCGTGCGCGGCGCCGGCTACATGATCCGCGACGAGGCGCGATAAATCGTTCCGCTCATTCCCGCGCAAGCGGGAATCCGGGATTTGCTGGGTCCCCGCTTTCGCGGGGACGAGCGGAGGTGCACTTACTCTGCCGAAACATTTTGCTCTTCCCGCCCTCCCAGCACGCCGCGCGCGAAGAGCGCCTCGATCCTCTCGCCCGGAATACCCCAGGCGGCGAGCGCCGAGCGGGTTCCGGCGCCTTGTCCTTGCGGCGGCGTCGGGCGGACGGAAGGCGTGCGGGAAAAGCGCGGCGCCGGGCCGGGCTGGACGACGCCGTCGACCTCGACGAAGGAGCCGCGGGCGACGTTGTGCGGATGCTGCGGCGCTTCTGCCATGGAGAGAACCGGCGCAAAGCAGGCGTCGCTCCCTTCCAGCAGCGCGCACCATTCGTCCCGGGTGCGGGTCTTGAAAAGCGTTTCCAGCTTGCCGCGTATGTCCGCGCCGTCATCGGTGGTGTAAGGAAGGCCAAGCCGCTCGAACAACACCGCGCGGAATTTCAGCTCGATCGGGGCGATCGATACGAAGCGGCCGTCGGCGCATTCGTACGTTTCATAAATCGCCGATCCGGAATCGAGCAGGTTGGTTCCGCGCTCGAGCTTGTGCAGGCCCGCGGCATGCAGTCCATAAAACATGGTCATCAGCGACGCGGCGCCCTCGGTCATCGCCGCATCAACAACCTGTCCCTTGCCCGACCTTTGCGCCTCGACCATGGCGCAGGCCATGCCGAAGGCAAGATAGAGCGCGCCGCCGCCGAAATCCGCAGCCAGGTTCAAGGGCGGCGTCGGCTTCGACCCGGCACGGCCGATAGCGTGCAGCGCGCCGACCAAAGCGAGATAGTTGAGATCGTGTCCGGCGGCTTGCGCCAACGGACCCGATTGCCCCCATCCGGTCATGCGGCCGTAAACGAGACGCGGGTTGCGCTTCAGCGCCACGTCCGGCCCGAGCCCGAGCCGTTCCATCGCGCCGGGGCGAAAACCTTCGATCAGCGCGTCGGCCTTGGCGATGAGGTCGCCGGCGAGCGCGAGGCCGTCGGGATGTTTCAGATCGAGCGCCACGGAGGGACGCGAGCGCTCCAAGAGTGCAAAGCGCGCCGGAACATCCAAGCCCAGCCCGCTCGCCGTCAGCCGGTCCAGCCGGATGACGTCGGCGCCCAGATCGGCGAACAGCATCGCGGCGAACGGCCCGGGGCCGATGCCGGCGAACTCGACGATACGAAAACCAGCGAGGGGTCCCATGATGGGGTCTTCAACCTTTCTTGTTTTTCATTGGCGTCCGGGAAGCTACTCTGGCAAAGGGTCAGGCAGAGGGGGGAGCGCGCCCTACTTCTTGTCAACAGAAAACCATATTCATTTTGGCCGGAAGATCACAATGACTTCAAGCAACGCGGCACCGTTTCTCGCGGCGCGTGATTTCCTCATCCGCCATCGCGAGGACTATTCCGCCGCTTACCGCGATTTCCAGTGGCCGAAGCTCGAACGCTTCAACTGGGCGCTCGATTATTTCGACGGCATGGCACGTGGCAACGAGCGCCCGGCGCTGTGGCTCACCGACGAGGATGCGAGCGAGACCAAGCTCTCCTTTGCGCAACTGAGCGAACGTTCGAACCGCGTCGCCGACGTGCTGCGCGGACTCGGCGTGCGCCGCGGCGACCGTATTCTGCTCATGCTCGGCAATGTCGCCCCGCTCTGGGAATGCATGCTGGCGGCGATGAAGCTCGGCGCGGTGATCGTGCCGGCGACCATGCTGCTCACGCGCAACGACCTTGCCGACCGCTTCGCGCGCGGCCGCGTGCGCCACGTCGTCGCCGCCGCCGACATCGCGCCGAAATTCGCCGAGCTGCCCGGCGATTACACACGCATCGCCGTCGGCGGCGCGGCGCCCGGCTGGGTGTCGTACGAAAAAGGCTACGACGCGCCGGCGCAGTTCACGCCCGACGGCGAAACCCGCGCCGACGATCCGTTCCTTCTTTATTTCACCTCCGGCACCACGGCGACGCCCAAGCTCGTGCTGCACAGTCATCAGAGCTATCCGGTCGGGCATCTGTCGACCATGTATTGGCTCGGCTTGCGTCCCGGCGACGTGCATCTCAACATCTCCTCGCCGGGTTGGGCCAAGCACGCCTGGAGCTGTTTCTTTGCGCCGTGGAATGCCGGCGCGACGGTATTCATCGTCAATCAGCGCCGCTTCAATGCGCGCGGTCTTCTCGACACGATCATGCGCTGCGGCGTGACGACGTTTTGCGCGCCCCCGACGGTGTGGCGCATGCTGATCCAGGAGGATCTCGCCGCCTGGCCGGTGCGGCTGCATGAGCTCATTAGCGCCGGCGAGCCGCTCAACCCCGAGGTCATCGAGCGGGTGAAGGCGGCGTGGGGGCGGACCATCCGCGACGGCTACGGCCAAACCGAGACCACGGCGCTCATTGGCAATACGCCGGGACAAAAGCTCAAGGCCGGCTCCATGGGCCGGCCGCTGCCGGGCTATCGGGTCGCGCTCCTCGATCACGAAGGAAGGACGCAGAAGGAAGGCGAAATCTGCCTGACGCTTTCGCCGCGGCCGACCGGGCTCATGCAAGGCTATCAGGGCGACGATGGCGGGGTCGTGGCGGTCGGCGGTCCGGTCTATTGCACCGGCGACGTCGCTTCGATCGACGGCGACGGATATCTGACTTATGTCGGCCGCGCCGACGACGTATTCAAATCGGCCGACTACCGCATCAGCCCCTTCGAGCTGGAGAGCGTGCTGATCGAGCATCCGGCCGTGGCCGAGGCGGCGGTGGTTCCGTCGCCCGATCCGATGCGGCTTGCGGTGCCCAAGGCATTCCTCGCGCTCGCACCCGGCCACGCGGCGGATCGCGCCACCGCGCTGTCGATCTTCCGCCATTGCCGCGTTGCGCTGGCGCCGTTCAAGCGGGTCAGACGGCTCGAATTCGCCGATTTGCCGAAGACGATTTCCGGTAAAATCCGCCGCGTCGAGCTGCGGCGCGCCGAGGCGGCACATCGCAGCGGCGAAAAACGCGCTTCGCTTGAATTCTGGGAGGACGATTTCTCCGAGAGCGAGCTGCGCCTGCAACGTGAGAGCATCTGACGTGACTGCGCTGGGAAAACTTCTGCGCACGACGGCGTTCCAGCTGACGCTCGTCTATCTGTTGATCTTCATCCTGTTCGCGGTGTCGCTGTTGGGCTATTTCGCGCTCAACACGCGCCGGCTCATCACCGAGCAGATCACGCGCACGGTCACCGCCGAGGTCACCCGCCTGCGCGAGCAATACACCGAGGCCGGCATTCGCGGATTGGTGCTGTTCATCGACCTGCGTTCGCGGCGGCCGGGCTCGAGCCTTTATCTGGTGACGACGCCGACCGGCGAGGCACTGGCCGGCAACGTCGCGGCACTGGCGCCCGGAGCGCTCGACCATCCGGGCTGGATTGAAACCTCCTATCGCCGCATCGAAGCGCCCGACGACGTGGAACATCGGGCGATGGTGCAGGTCGTCGAGCTGCCGGGCGGCTTCCGCCTCCTGGTCGGGCGCGACCTCGAAGAGCGCGAGCGCATCTACGGCATCATCGCCAACGCCGGGCGCTGGTCGTTCGCGCTGGTCGTCGTGCTCGGCCTCGCCGGCGGCTTCTTCGTCAGCCGCCGCGTGCTCAAGCGTATCGACGCCATGACCGATACGGCGCAAACCATCATGGCCGGCGATCTCGCCGGACGCTTGCCGATCGCCGGCACCGGCGACGAGCTCGACCGCCTCGCCGGCAACCTCAACGTTATGCTTGAGCGTATCGAGGCGCTCATGGGCGGGCTCAAGGAAGTCACCGACAACATCGCCCACGATTTGAAGACGCCGTTGACGCGGTTGCGCAACCGCTGTGAGCAGGCGCTGCGCACCGCCCGAGGCGACGGCGAATATCGCGCCGCGCTGGAAGCCACTATCGCCGAATCCGACGAACTGATCCGCACCTTCGATGCGCTGTTGATGATCGCGCGCGCCGAATCCGGGCAGGCGCGCGACAATATGACGGAATTCGACGCCGCCGAGATCGCCCGCGACGTCGGCGAGTTGTACGAGCCGCTCGCCGAGCAGAAGGGCCTGGCGCTCAAGGTCGAGGCATCGGAAGCGGCGCCGGTGCGCGGCAATCGCGAGCTGGTGAGCCAAGCGCTGGCCAATCTCATCGACAACGCCATCAAATATGCCGGACCGGAAGCGAGCAAACTCAACGGCGCGCCGGGCGAGATCGTGGTAAAAGTCGGCGCCGAGGGCGAGCGCATCGTGCTCACGGTGGCGGATCGCGGTCCCGGTATCGCTGACGCCGATCGCGGCCACGTGGTCGAGCGCTTCGTGCGGCTCGAGCAAAGCCGGTCGCAGCCGGGCTCGGGACTGGGCTTGAGCCTTGCGTCGGCGGTCGCGCGGCTGCATGGCGGCGAGCTTAAACTCGAGGACAATCAGCCCGGTTTGCGCAGCCTCATCGCCCTGCCGCGCGCGGGACCAGCGGGGGCGTGATGCGGCGGCCCGCGCCCGGCAAAGGGCGGCGTAAGGAGCTCAACGAAGCGGCATCGGTCAGGCGACTGACCGGGGCGCTGCCGCGTCCGTCGGTGCAAGGGCGTGCCCGCCTGCGCGCATGGCTCGCGGGCATTGCGCGCAATGCGGCGGGCCGCGCGCTCGCGGCGGCGGTCGCGCGGCATCCGCCGCTCGCTAACGTGCTCGGCGCGATCGCCGAAACGTCGCCTTACCTCTGGGATCTGGTCCAGGCCGATCCGGCGCGCGCGCTTCGCCTTCTCGGCAACGATCCGGAAAAGGAACTTGCCGCGCTCACTGCAAACACGCGCGAAGCCGCGGCGGCGGCGGGCGCCTCGGCGCCCTTGATGCGCGTTCTGCGCCGCATGAAAGCGGAAGCCGCGCTTCTCATCGCGCTTGCCGATATCGGTGGCGTGTGGCCGCTCGCGCGCGTCACCGCGGCGCTCACCGAAGTCGCCGAAACGGCGCTCGGCCTGGCCGTGCGCCACTTCCTTGGCGAGGCCGCTTCGCGCAAAAAGCTCCGTCCGGCCGATCCGCAAAATCCCGAAGCGGGTTCCGGCTACGTCGTGCTGGCGATGGGCAAAATGGGCGGCTACGAGCTGAACTTCTCCAGCGACATCGACCTCATGGTGTTTTTCGATCACGCGGCGCCGGCGCTGGTGCCGGACATCGAGCCGACGCCGTTTTTCGTGCGGCTGACCCGCGGCCTGGTGAAGATTTTGCAGGAGCGCACCAACGACGGCTACGTCTTCCGCGTCGATTTGCGGCTTCGCCCCGATCCATCCTCCACTCAGATCGCCATCTCCACCGAAGCCGCGCTCGATTATTACGAAAGCCGTGGCCAGAACTGGGAGCGAGCGGCGCTGATCAAGGCGCGGCCTTGTGCCGGCGATATCGCTACCGGCGAAAAACTCCTCCGCGACCTTTCGCCCTTCATCTGGCGCAAATTCCTCGATTACGCCGCGGTCGCCGACGTCCACGCCATGAAGCAGCAGATTCATGCTTACCGCGGGCATGGCGAAATTACCGTCGAAGGCCACAACATCAAGCTCGGCCGCGGCGGCATCCGCGAGATCGAGTTTTTCGTGCAGACCCAGCAGCTCATCGCCGGCGGGCGATACGCCGCACTGCGGGGCCGCGAGACCGTCGCCACGCTTTCCGCGCTCGCCGCCGGCGGCTGGATCGACGCCGCGGCGCGCGACGCGCTGACGGCGGCTTACGAATTCCTGCGCCGCGTCGAGCATCGCCTGCAAATGCTGACCGACGAACAAACGCACACGCTCCCCGCCGACGCCGGGGCGCTCGGTCAGTTCGCCCGCTTTCTCGGTTTTGCCGATCGCGATGCGTTCGCCGCGGCTTTGCTGACGCATCTGCGCGCGGTCGAGAAGCATTACGTGAGATTATTCGAAAGCGCGCCGGCCTTGCTCGCCGAGCGCCAGAACCTGTCGTTCGCGGAAGGCGAGGGCGACGACGCGCGCGAGACGCTCGATCGTCTGGCGGAAATTGGTTTCCGGCAGCCGCGCGAGCGTGCCGCCGCAATACGCCGCTGGCACACGGCCGGTTACCCGGCGCTGCGCGGCGAGCAGGCGCGCAAGAATCTCACCGAGCTTGTCCCGGTTATTATCGACCAATTCTCGCGCGCGGAAAATCCGGATGCGGCGTTTGCCGCCTTCGACCGGTTTCTTGCCGGCTTGCGCGCCGGCGGGCGCTTGCTCTCGCTGCTGCGGCAAAACCCGGAGCTTATTCGCTTCATCGCGCTGATCCTCGGCGTCGCGCCGCGGCTCGCCGACATCCTGGCGCAGAACCCGCATGTCATCGATCCGTTGATCGACCCCAGCTTCTTCGGCGCGCTGCCGGAGGCAAAGCGCCTCGAAGCGGACCTCGCGCGCGCTCTCGGCGAAACGCGCGGCTACGAGGACGTGCTCGATGCCATCCGCCGGTTCGGCCAGGAGCACATGTTCCTGATCGGCGCGCGCATCCTCTCCGGCTCTCTGTCCGCCGAACAGGCCGGCGAGGTGTTCGCCGGCCTCGCCGACGTGCTGATCCGCGCGCTGCACGCCCGCGTCGAAGCCGATTTCGCCGCGACGCATGGGCGCGTGCGCGGCCAGGAGACCGCGATCCTGGCACTCGGCCGCCTCGGCGCCCGCGAAATGACCGCGAGCTCCGATCTCGATCTCATCGTCGTTTACGATTTCGACGCCAAGCATCCGAATTCCGATGGCAAACGTCCGCTTTACGGCGCCCAGTATTTTGCGCGCCTGACGCAACGGTTGATCAGCGCGCTCACGGTACAGACCAATTACGGCGTGCTCTATCAGGTCGATATGCGGCTGCGGCCTTCCGGGCGCTCCGGGCCGCTGGCGACGCATATCGACGGCTTTGTCGGCTACCAGAAGCGCGAGGCCTGGACCTGGGAGCACATGGCGCTCACCCGCGCGCGCGTCGTTTCCGCCTCGCCGGCCTTCACCGCCCGCGTCGAGGCGGCGATCCACGACGTGCTGCGGCGAAAGCGCGAGGCGCGGACGGTGGCCGCCGACGTCATCGAGATGCGCGCGGCGATCGCCAAGGAGAAGGGTGACACCAACCCCTGGGATCTCAAATACGCGATCGGCGGGCTGGTCGATATCGAGTTCATCGCCCAATATCTCCAACTCGTCCATGCCGCAGCGACACCGGGAATCCTCGACACCTCGACGGCGCGGATGCTGGAGAAGGCGGCGCGCGCCGGCGTGCTCAAGCCCGAGGATGCAACCGCGCTGCGCCCCGCGGTGCTGCTCTTCCACGAGCTCACGCAGATCTTGCGGCTCTGCCTGCCCGGAGTCTTCTATCCGCAAACCGCGAGCGCGGGCGTGCTGTCGCTGCTTGCTCGCGCCGCCGATTTGCCGGATTTCCCCGCGCTGCAAGCCCATGTCGTCGAAACGCAGCGCCAGGTGCGCGAATGTTTCGTGCGGATTTTGGGGAAGGCGCCTTGAGCATGATCCGGAAAAGTGGAAACCAGTTTTCCGAAAAGATCCCTCCTCGTTTAACTGGCCTTCGGCTTCGCCGACTCTGTCGGGCCATTGGCTCTGTGCCACGCGCCGAAGCCGCCCTTGATATGGGCGACGGGGCGAAGCCCCATCCGCTGCGCCGTTTGCGCGGCTAGCGCCGAACGCAAGCCGCCGGCGCAAAAGAACACGAAGCTTTTGTCCTCGGCGAAAATCGGCTTGTGGTAGGGGCTTTGCGGATCGATCCAGAATTCGAGCATGCCGCGCGGGCAGTGAAAGGCGCCCGGCACGCGGCCTTCCCGGTCAAGCTCGCGGATGTCGCGAATATCGACAAAGGTCACGTCGTCGCGCCCGTGCAGCGCCAGGGCCTGCTCGACCGATAGTGTTTCGATCTCGCCCTGGGCGGCATCGACCAGCGCCCGATACCCGGTGGTGATCTTCTGCGGCATGGAAGACGTCCAGATGCGATCCGCGCAGTCGCTCATCTATAGTCGCGGCAACCTAACAGCAAGGTCGGGTATCAGCTCGCGAGGGAGAGGGGAGCGAGGTCGCCTTCTTCACTAACGGCCTCGAGTGTCGCGAGCGGCAGCCGCACAACCACGGTGGTGCCGGCGCCGAGCACCGAACGGATGCGCATCGTGCCGCCGTGCAGCTCGGCGAGCGATTTGGCGATGGCAAGCCCCAGCCCCGATCCCTGGTGACGCTTGGTCAACTGGCTTTCGACCTGCTCGAACGGCCGGCCGAGCTTCCCCAGCGCATCTTTCGGGATGCCGATGCCGTTGTCGTTGATGGCGATAGTGACCATGCCGCCGCGCACGCGCCCGTGGACGCTCACCGCGCCGCCGTCGGGCGTGAACTTCACCGCGTTCGAGAGAAGATTGAGCACGATCTGTTTGAGCGCGCGGCGATCGGCCGTAAGCCTGACGCCTTCGGCAATGTGCGAATTCAGCGTCAAGCGTTTTTCGTTGGCCCGCCCCAGAACCACGCGCACGCAGTCGGCGAGGATACAATCGAGCTCGACGGGCTCCGGATTGAGGTGGATGCCGCCGGCCTCGATCTTCGACATGTCGAGGATGTCGTTGATGACGTCGAGCAGATACCGGCCGCTTTCGCGGATGTCGCGCGAATATTCGGTGTATTTTCCCGCCCCCAGCGGCCCGAACATCCCCGATTCCATGATCTCGGAGAACCCGATGATGGCGTTGAGCGGGGTGCGCAGCTCGTGGCTCATATTGGCCAGGAATTTCGACTTGGCCTGGTTGGCTTCCTCGGCGCGGGTCTTTTCCTCGGCGTATTTTCCCGCCAGGTCGGCAAGCTCGCCGGTCTGACGCTCCAGCGCCTGCTGCGAGTGCCGCAGATCGTTGATGGTCGCGATCCGCCGCTTCTCGCCCTCGACGAGCTTCTGCTCGTGCTGCTTGATTTTCGTGATGTCGGTGCCGACCGAAACGTAGCCGCCGTCCTTGGTGCGGCGTTCGCTGATGTGCATCCAGCGGCCGTCGTTGAGTTGCGCCTCGAAAGTGCGCGCGCCCTGCGGCTGGCCGTCCTCGTTGACGATGGTGGTGCGGATGATCGGTTTTCTTCCCGCGGCCACTACCGTTTCGTAGGGCGTGCCTGCCGCCACCGCTTCGTCGGGCAGGCGATGCAAGTCCTGAAAGTTTGAATTGCACAACACCAGGCGATTGTCGGCGTCCCACAGCACGAAGGCTTCGGGGATGGTCTCGATGGCGTCGCGCAGGCGTAAATCCGCCGCGGTCGTCCTTTCGACCAGGTTCTTCTGTTCCGACACGTCGACGGCGATACCGATGAGGTGCAGCCCGGCTTCGCCCTCCTGGCGCGCCAGTTCGCAGCGCACGCGCAGCCATAGCCAGCGGCCGTCAGCGTGGCGCATGCGAAACGCGTGGTCGATCGATTGCACCTCGGAATCGGCGAGCTGCCGGGCCAGCGCGTAGAGATCGATGTCGTCCGGATGCACCAGCGCGTTGAGCTCGCCGAAGCCGAGCAGGTCGTCCTTCGCCGGCAGGCCGAGGATGTCGAACATCGAGCGCGACCAGAACACGCGGCCGCGCGCCAGGTCCCAATCCCACAGCCCGCAGCGGCCGCGGTTGAGCGCGGTATCGATGCGGCCGCGCACCGTGTCGTGGATGAGGTCGGCTTCGCGCGCGCGTGTCGCCTGCCAATGGAAAGCGAAGCCGAGGATGAGCACGACGAAGCCGGTGGTGGCCGACAACGTGACGGTGAGCGCGGTGGCCGATCGCCAGCCCGAAAGCGCGTCGCTTGCCGTCTCGACGACGGCGACGACGCCGAGCGGATTGCGCAATGTCCGCACCGTCGCTAGGGCGGCGGCGCCGTCCGGCAGCGTGATTTCCAGCGTGCCGGCGGCGGCGCCGAAGGTGGTCAGCGGCTGCGCCGGGCCCAGCAAGTCAAGCATGCGGCGGCCAATCTTCTGCGGATCGCTGGGGATGCTGGCGACGATCGCGCCGTCGGAATCGGCAACGATGATCGAACGGGCTCCCGCCATTGCCCACGCTGGCAGCGCCCGCTCCAGCGCCGCACTGGTACGCGCGGAATTGCCTCTCGCCTCGCGCGCCGCCTGGTTGAGCTCGATGGCAAGCTCGTCAGCGAGCGCCTCGATAGTCTGCCGCGCTTGCAGGAGGACTTGCCGGCGCTGCTCGAGCACCTGCACGACGGCGCCGACGCAGATCGTAATCAGAAAGGCGATGATGAGAGCCGGCACCGCGCGGCGCAGGAGCGGCTCGGCGCTCAACAGGCGGCGGTAGGTTGGCTTGGCAATCGATTTTGCCAGACCTTGAATCGAATCCGATCGTAGAGACGCACCCGCCGTGTCGGCGCGCGCCATGCCTGCCTCCGTTTCGGAACGTCCCCTGCACCCGCGATCGGAAGGATGTGCCGCATCTCTTTCCGAATCACTCTGATAAGAATCGATACGCGCTGATTTGTCGAGAGTCCGGAGTCAATATTTTTTTAACGATTATCCAATGCTTTTTTGTCGCGCCTGCGGCCGTTGCAAAGTGTGAGTCAAATCAAAGAGGTGGCCGAAACAACCGCGCCGGGTCAGCTTTCGGCGAGCGTGCGGGCGACGATGTCGCCGACGTCGCGCGACAGCGTCGACGCCGCCGCGACACGGCGCAATGTCGCTTCCGCGCAGGCACGACGGCGCGCTTCCAGCGCGCGCCAGGAGCGGAACGCGCCCATCAGCCGCGCCGCCACTTGCGGATTCTTCGGGTCGAGCGTGAGCACGATGTCGGCGACGAAATCGTAGCCGGCGCCGTCGCTGCGGTTGAACTGGGTGTGATTGACTTGCGCGAACGAGCCGATCAGCGCTCGCACCCGATTGGGATTGGCCATGGAGAAGGCCGGGTGCGAGGTCAGCGCGCGCACGCGTTGCAAAGTCGCCGGCTCGGGGATCGCCGCTTGCAGCGCCAGCCATTTGTCGATGATCAGCGGGTCGTCCTTATAGCGGTCGTAGAAATTCTCCAGCGCCTGAGCGCGCTCGGGCCGGTGGTGCAGCGCCAGCGTCTCCAGCGCCGCCATGCGATCGGTCATGTTGTCGGCGCCGCTATATTGGGCGAGCGCCAGCGCGATCGCCTCGTTCTCCTCCGTCGCGGCCAGGAGGCCGAGGCAGACATTCTTCAGCGCGCGCCGTCCGGCGCTCGGCGCGTCCGGTTGATAGGGGCCGGGCGTGATCATGCGCCGGTAGGCGTTTGCTAGCGCCGCGCCGAGCCGCCGGCCGATCGCCGCGCGCAAGTGCGTTCGCGCGGCAAAGGTCGCATCGGGATCGACATCGCGGCCGATCTCGCGGGCAATGTCCGCCTCGCTCGGCGGCGTCAGCGTGAGCGCGACGAATGCGGGCTCGAGCTTGCCGTCGTCGAGGATAGCGCCGAGGGCTGCCACCAGCCCGTCGTCCTCGCGCGCCGGCGCGCCGCGACGTAACGCGGCGACGTTTGCGGTGAGCAGCGACATCGCCAGCGTCTGCGCCGCCTGCCAGCGATTGAACGGGTCGGAATCGTGCGCGACGAGGAAGCGCAGATCGTCGGGTTCGATCGGCAGCGAAAGCTTGACCGGCGCGGAGAAATTACGGTTAAGCGAGGGGATGGGCCGCTCGGCCACGCCTGCGAAGACGAAGCTTTGGCTCGGCGCTTTCACCTCGATCACATTGCGCGCCAGCGGCTTGCCGTCGAGCATGAGCGGCAGGTCGGTGCCATTTTTGCCGACCAGCCCGAGCGCAAGCGGTATCAGCATCGGCGCCTTGTCCGGCTGGCCCGGCGTTGGCGGGACGGTTTGCGTAACATCGAGCCGGTAGGTCTCCGCCCGCGGATCGTAGTGCGGCGTCACCACGACGTCCGGCGTGCCGGCCTGGGTGTACCAGAGCATGAACTGCGAGAAATCGCGGCGGCTCACGTCGGCGAAGCACTGCACGAATTGCTCGACGGTCGCCGCCTCGCCGTCATGCCGCTTGAAATAGAGGTCCATGCCCTGGCGAAACAGATCGGGTCCTAGCAGGATCTCGATCATGCGCACCACCTCGGCACCCTTGTCGTAGACGGTGGTGGTGTAGAAGTTGTTGATCTCGTGATAGAGCTCGGGCCGCACCGGATGCGCCAGCGGTCCGGCATCCTCGACGAACTGGTGCGAACGCAGCGCCCGCACGTCGCCGATCCTTTCGACCGCGCGCGAGCGCTGATCGGCGGAAAACTCCTCGTCGCGGAAAACGGTGAGGCCTTCCTTCAAGCAAAGCTGAAACCAGTCGCGGCAGGTGATGCGGTCGCCGGTCCAATTGTGGAAATATTCGTGCGCGATCACCGCCTCGATATTGGCGTAGTCGGTATCGGTCGCGGTCGCGGGCGAAGCGAGCACGTATTTGTCGTTGAAGACGTTGAGCCCCTTGTTCTCCATGGCGCCCATGTTGAAGGCGGAGACGGCGACGATCATGAAAATATCCAGATCGTATTCGCGGCCGAACGCAACCTCGTCCCAGCGCATGGCGCGCTTGAGGCTGTCCATGGCGTAGAAGCAGCGGTCCTCCTTGCCCGGCTCGACATAGATGGCGAGCGTGACCTTGCGGCCGGACATGGTGGTGAAAGTATCGGCGACGCGCGCGAGCCTGCCGCCGACCAGCGCGAACAAATAGCACGGCTTCTTGAACGGATCGTGCCACACCGCGAAGTGCCGGTTGGTGCCCGGCACGTCGCTCGCGGCAATCAGATTGCCGTTGGACAAGAGCACCGGCGCTTCCGCTTTGTCGGCCTCGATGCGCGTAGTGTAGACCGCCATCACGTCGGGCCGGTCGAGGAAGTAGGTGATGCGGCGGAATCCTTCCGCCTCGCACTGCGTGCAATAGGCGGCGCCGGCGCGGTAGAGCCCCATGAGTTGGGTGTTGGCCGCGGGGTCGATGACGGTCTCGATCTCGAGCGTAAACGGCCGCTGCGGCGGTTGCGCGATGGTGAGCCCGTCGGGCGTGGCGATGAAGCTGCCGTCCGGCAGCGGCTTGCCATCGAGCGCGAGCGAACGCAGCTTAAGTTCCTCGCCGTCGAGGATCAGCGGCGCCGGGGCGCCGGCGCTGTTGGGCTTGAGCTTGAGCTTGGCGCGGACGACGGTCGCGGTCGGATCGAGGAAGACGTCGAGGTCGACGGTTTCGATGAGCCAGTCGGGCGGGCGATAATCCTTCAGGCGGACAGGGCGGGGCTCTTCGGTACGCATGACGCGTTTGTAGCCCGGATTGCGCGCAGCGCAATCCGGGAACGATCGAGCGGACCAAGCGCCGATCCCGGATTTCGCTCGCTCAATCTTGGGCTACAGGTCCGCAAGCGAAGCGCAGCACGAAAGAACGGCCTGGATTGCTTCGGCGCTTCCGCCTTCGCGCAATGCGCTTCGGCGGACTCAAACCCGCAGTAGCTCATGAAACGAGCGTAGGCGGGCCGCGCGTCGCCATGACGCCGATTTGCGATAAATCAGCAAATCCAGATATAGCCGACTGGAGTCCAGCGCCAGCACGGGCCGCTGCCGGGGCCCCACCAGCGGCCATGCCAGAAGTGGCCGCCGCCGTGTCCGCCATGCCAGCCGCCGCCGTGTCCGTGGCCGCCGTGTCCGCCGTGTCCGTGACCGCCGTGTCCGCCGTGTCCGTGACCGCCCTTGGCTTGGGCGGACGTGTCCGTCGCGGTCATCAACAGACTGGATACGCCGACGGTGGCGAGGCAATAGACTCCGACCAGAGCGCCCAGCGCCAGGCAGCCGGTCAAGAATTTTCGCGGTCTGCTTTGTGTGTTCCCGATCATTTCATCACCTTTTTGCAGTTTCCCGCCCCGCGAGCGGAAATACGCTATAGCCGCGCCAACTTGGCAGCAAGGCGGATATCTTTTCTCCGCCGTGTCGTCGTTCAGCTTCCCTTCATTTAGCGCCACGGCTCGGCATGGCCGATGACGCGGGCGATGCCGGGAAAGCTGCGGCGCAGCCCGCGCTCGATGGTATCGACGAGAGCATGCACCGCGCTGACCGACAGCGCCGGATCGACGCGGCAATGGAAATTCACGATCTCGCCGTCGGCGGTCTCGCGCACGCGCACGTCGTGCACCTCGCCGAGGCCGGCCAAGACGGCGGCCAGCGCCGCGAGCGCTTCGCCGATTTCGGCGACGCGCGCGGCGGCGGCGTCGCGGCCGGCCAGGAGCGCGGCCGGCAGCGGCTCGATATGGGTTTCGACCTCGACGTCCGGTCCCAGCTCCTCGCGGATCGCCTCTTCGAGCCGGCTCGCGGTCTCGTGCGCGGCGGTCAGCGGCAGCGTGCCGTCCACCTCCAGATCCGCCGATACCGATAGGCGATCGGCCAGCGCCTGCACGGCGACGTGATGGACGGCCAGGCCGTTGTTGCGCGCGATCAGCATGACGCGCTCACGCACCGTTTCATCATCGAGCGCGCGCGGCTCGGTGGTGATGGTCACTTCGGCCTCGGGCAATTCGGCGCGGATGGCGCGCACGAGCCGCGCCTTGATGGCGGCGACGCGGTCGAGCGGCAGCGTGCGGCTGACGCCGACGCCGAGATCGACGAACAGCACCGCGCCGGCCGGGCGGGCGCGCACGCGCTCGACGGCGACGACGCCGGGCACGCGCCGCGTGATCGCCGCCACGCGCTCGCTGACGCCGGCCGGCGCCGTATCGGTCAAGGCGTCGATGGTGCGCCGTCCGAGCCGCCAGCCGGCGATGCCGATGAACACCGCGACCACCAGCGCCGCCGCCGCATCGGCCCAGAAATAGCCGAGCGCGACGCCGCCGAGGCCGACCAGCACCGCGATCGACGACCACATGTCGGTGCGGAAATGCAGCGCGTCGGCCTCCAGCGCCTGGCTCGACGTCGCCTTGGCGACGCGGTTAAGCGTGCGTGCGCGAAAAAAATCGACAATGATCGAGATGGCGATAATGGCGAAAGCGGCGGCGGTCGCCTCGACCGCATAGACGCGTTCGCCGAGGAGTCGCTGCACCGCCTCGAACACCACCGCGGCCGCAAGCAGGAACAGGAACGCGGTTTCAATGAGCGCGGTGACGCTCTCCACCTTGCCGTGGCCGTACTGGTGCTCGGCGTCGGCCGGCTTGCCGGAGATGCGCACGGCGATATAGGTCAGCACGGTGGCGGCGAGGTCGAGCAGCGAGTGGCCGGCCTCCGACAGGATGGCGAGCGAGCCAGTGAGCAGGCCGATGATGGTCTTCGCCGCGGTGAGCCCCGCCGACGCGGCAATCGATCCGAGCGCGGCCTTTTCCTTGTCGTTCATTACGGTTCCTACGCGACGCTATGTGATTAAGGAAATGCCGATCAGCAATGCCAGGCCGGCGCAGAGAGGCGAATAGGCGAACGTGTCGAGACGTGCGAAGCGGCCCTCCAGTATCGTCTTGAAGAATCCGACGTAACGAAAGTCGCCTATAGCGCGAAGCGCGAACACAGCCGCGATCAGCCAGGCGCCGATCTGGACGAACAAGCTTTTCGCAGGCAAGGCGGCCAGATTGAGCCAACCGACCCGAAGCGCCAACAACGCGGAGATGGCCAGCAAGCCGGCAGCCACGAGCGCGGTGGTAAAGGCCGTCAGCTTCAATACCGGCCGCCCATTCGGGCTTGGAACGGCAATGTCCTTCGCGGCCTTGCCCCCGATCGCCCAATATATATGGAAGATCGCAAGCACGATCAGGATCAGGATTGCGGCCGTTCCAGCGATCATCCCGAGATCTCGCCGTAGGATGGGTCATAGCACCTGCAATGCATGCAAGGGTGCAAGGGGTGACTGTGCCGCCAAATTTCGCTATTGCCCAGCCTGTCCAGGCGAAAGACCATTTCGAAGTGATCGACAAAGCCCGTAAATTCTCCGTCGCGCCGATGATGGAGTGTGACGGGCGCGGGAGAAACGCTTTAAATCTTTGGGCCTTAGACTAAGTGACGACCGTGTGATGTCGTACTGCTCGTCGTACCCTGCTTGGGGAGCTTAGGACCGCTTCGCGGCTGCGCGCCTAATGTACGTTTATAGAGCGGCGGCACGGCCTAGAGTGGCGGATGTCACTACGCCAAGGAAATGTCTGCTCTTGCGGGAGGAGCGGACATCAGCACTTGGAAATGCCGAGTCAGCTTTTGACCCTTAGATGGGGTAATCGGCCGGCGTTCTTGTGGATAGCTAAAGAATTTGGGTGCTGCGCTTCAGGCTGATGGTTCAACGAGGTCCGCGGTGAGCGGCCTCAAGCATCAGAA
>JBEKGX010000033.1:0-26850 GCA_050012575.1 Xanthobacteraceae bacterium
ATCAATCGCGGCCCACGCTTCGTCGGATAGCCAAAATAGGCGTGTCATCACAACCTCCCGATTGGACGAACCCAATCAGAAGGTAGAATCACCAAACAAAGCAATACATTGTATGGGTTCTCTACCTTAGGGCGTGTACTCATAAAATGCGTGGGGCAATGTCCGCTTTCGGGGGACGAAGCAGACGCGGGCAACCGCCGCTCGTCGACCTCTAATTTATGAATACGCGCCCTAGGAACCAATCGGTGCAATCTGAAATGATTGCGCTCTAGCTGTGCCGGTCCTGCGGATGCTCCCGCGCGGCCGCTCAATTCAGCGTCCGCTTGCTGTCGCCGCTGTCGAGGGAGAAGGCGGGAATCTCGATTTCGAAATGGTCGCCGCCTGAAGTCACCATGCCGTAGGTACCGACCATGAACCCCGACGGCGTTTGCAGGGGCACGCCGCTGGTATATTCGAACGATTCCCCGGCCTTGAGCACCGGTTCTTCGCCGACCACACCGGCGCCGCGCACCTCCTGGCGGCGGCCGGTGGCGTCGATGATGCGCCAGTGCCGGGTCTTCAGTTGCACGGTGTCGTCGCCATTATTGGTGATGGCGATCGTATAGGCCCAGAAGAAATAATTGTTCTCCGGCGAGGAGCGGTCGGCGACGAAGCGCGGGGTCACCACGACCTCGATATTACGAGTGACGGTGCGATACATGCGTAAATCCTGACGCAATCCCGGCGCTTTCTCAAGCCACGGTCGGCGGCGCCGGGCTCCAAAGCCCCCAGCGGAGTGTGCCACAATCGCTTGCGAACTTCGGAATCGACACACTAGATTACCGGGCGGCGTCCGCGCGTTGGGCTCTCGCCGCCCGCTGCGATGGCCGGCAATGGTTGCACTTTCCATGGCGATGGCTTCCCCGCCTCTAGCGGTCACGAGCGAGCGCGATCTGCGCCTCGACCTATTCCGCGGCGTGGCATTGTGGCTCATCTTCCTCGACCATATCCCCGAAAACATCGTCAACTGGTTCACCATTCGCAATTACGGGTTCAGCGACGCCACTGAAATCTTCATCTTTATTTCCGGCTACACCGCGGCCTTCGTCTACGGCCGGACGATGCACGAACGCGGCTTCATGCTGTCGAGCGCCCGCATTTTGCGGCGTGCGTGGCAGATCTACGTGGCGCACATCTTCCTGTTCACGATCTTCATGGCCGAGATCGCCTACGTGGCGGCAACGTTCGACAATCCCCTCTACGCCGAGGAAATGAAAATCCTCGACTTTCTCAAGCAGCCCGACATCACGATCT
The DNA here is from genome assembly GCA_050012575.1 of Xanthobacteraceae bacterium. Lineage (GTDB taxonomy): Bacteria > Pseudomonadota > Alphaproteobacteria > Rhizobiales > Xanthobacteraceae > BOG-931. The sequence goes on from JBEKGX010000033.1 coordinate 1,294, forward strand.
TTCAGGCGCTACTGCTGAAGTTCAAGCCCGTCAATATGGACGTGCTACCGCTCTACATCGTCCTGCTGCTGTTGTTTCCTCCCACGCTTTTCGTGTTGCTGCGGCAACCCAATCTGGCGCTTGCGGGATCGGCGGTGGTCTATGCGCTCGCCTGGAAACTGGATTGGAACCTGCCTGCCTATCCCAACGGGGTCTGGTTCTTCAATCCATTCGCCTGGCAATTGTTGTTCGTGTTCGGTGCCTGGTGCGCGCTGGGCGGCGCGCAGCGGCTCGCCGGCGTGCTGCGTTCGCGGATCGTGCTGGCCGTCGCCATCGCGTACCTTCTGTTCGCCTTCGCCATAACGCTGACGTGGCATTTCGAGTCGCTCGACCGCTTCGTGCCGGGCTGGCTGGGGGAATGGATGTATCCTATCGATAAGACCAATCTGGACGTGCTGCGCTTCGCGCATTTCCTGGCGCTCGCGGCCGTGACCGTCCGCTTCTTGCCGTCCGATTGGCCCGGACTGAAATCGGCGATTCTGCAGCCGGCGATCCGCTGCGGTCAGCATTCGCTCGAGATCTTCTGCCTCGGGGTATTCCTCGCCTTCGCCGGGCAGTTCGTTATAGCCGAATCTTCCGGCGGCCCGCTGCTGCAAACGGCAATCAGCGTATTAGGCATTATCATCATGATTGCTACGGCAAATCTATTATCGTGGTACAAAGGGATAGAAGGGCGAAGCCCCCTGTCGCGCGTCAAACCTCCTGACGCAGACCTCGCGGGAGGCGAGGCATGACATTTATCATTGCCATTCTGACGACGATCGCACTTGTGCATGGCGCCGCTGCGGCGGAGCCGACACCGGCGCCGGAGTGCGACGTGCCGGAATCGCTGATACCCGTGCAAAACGATCTGACGCGGGTCGGCACCGAAATTAAGGATCGCCATCGGTTGGATATCAGCGTCGTCGGTTCGGGATCTTCTGTACTCACCGGTCCCGACGGTGCGCGCTTCGCTTATCCGGCGCTGCTGGAAGAGGCGCTGAGAAAGCGTCTGCCCGGCAATGAAATCAAGGTTACCGCCCACGTTCCGACGCGGCAGACCACAGCCGATATGGCGGCCGGTCTGCCCAAGATTCTCGCTGACGATAAGCCGGCCTTGGTGATTTGGCAGGCGGGCACTGTCGACGCGCTGGGCGGCGTCGAACCGGAGGAATTCCGTACCAACCTCGATCAAGGCCTCGACGCGATCGCCACGGCCGGCGCTGACGTCATCCTGATGAATATGCAATTCAGTCCGCGTACCGAATCCATGCTGGGCATCTCCGCTTATGCGGACGTTATGCGCTGGGTTACCGAGCAGCGCGGCATCGCGTTGTTTGATCGATTAGGTATTATGCATTACTGGAGCGACGAGGGTATATTTGACCTCTATTCGGCTACCAACGGTTATGCTATGGCGCGGCGTGTGCATGAGTGTATTGGCCGGGCACTGGCATCGCAGATCATCAATGCCGGTCATCTGGACGCCGAGAAAATACAGACGACACGCTGATGGGATCGAATAACAAAAGGGCGACTAGCCGCTTCGCAAGCGCCGCTGCCGGGGCATTTGCTCTGGCTGTGCTTATTTGCGCGGCCGTTCCCGCGGGCGCGCAAGTGCTGCCCCCTCATTCCATCGCACCGGGTGCAGTGCCCGCCGCTCCGCCGGCCGATGCTGCTGCGTTCTCGTGCACCGCGCCGGCTGAAATTGCGCGCTTCGACTACCCGTTGCGGCACACCGCACGGCGTCTCGCCAGCGGCGAGCCGCTCACCATCGTCGCCATCGGCTCTTCCTCGACCACCGGCGTTGGCGCGAGTTCGCCTGCGGGAAGCTATCCGAGCCGGCTTGCGGTCGAGCTTAAACAACGCTTTCCCGGGCACGAGATCACGGTGCTCAATCGCGGTGTCAACGGCGAAGAAACCGAGCAAATGATGGCGCGGTTCGCGACCGGCGTCATTGCCGCTCATCCCGACCTCGTTTTGTGGCAGGTCGGGACCAATTCAGTGCTGCGCGATCACCCGCTCAGGCCGCACTCCGCCCTGTTGCGCGAGGGCATCGCGGAACTCAGGGACGCCGGCGCCGACGTGGTGCTGATGGACATGCAGTTTGCCCCGCAGGTTCTGGCCAAGCCGGAGACCGCGGGCATGGAGGATCAGATTGCGCTCGCGGCGAAGGAGGCGAATGTCGATCTGTTCGGCCGCTTCGCACTCATGCGCAACTGGTACGAGATCCGGCACATGCCGTTCGACGCATTCATCTCGCCGGACCAGCTGCACATGAACGACTGGAGCTATGCCTGCGTGGCGAAGCTCCTTGGCGCCGCGATCGCCGAGGCGGCAACCCGGCCGGTCGCATCCGCGGCGGCCCGCTCCGGACGCTGAACTAATCCGCCGTCGTCATTCCGGGGCCGAGCCAACGGGTCCGGCCCGAAGTGGCCGGCCCGATGACAGGCTCCGCGAGGAGCCCGGAATCCATATCCACCGCCATGGGGATGATGGCTCGTACCTTCGAGAACCTCATTTTCCGTGATTGTGGATTCCGGGCTCGGCCCTTCGGGCCGCCCCGGAATGACGGTTACACAGCCTCCAGCGCTGCAAGCACGTCCTCGACAATATCGTCGGGATGCTCGAGGCCGACGGACACGCGCACCAACCCGTCGCCGATGCCGAGCTCGTCACGTTGCGCCGGCGTGAGCCGCTGATGCGTCGTCGTCGCCGGGTGGGTGATGAGGCTCTTGGCGTCGCCGAGATTGTTGCTGATGCGGATGAGCTTGAGCGCATCCTGGAAGCGGAACGCAGCCTTCTTGCCGCCCTTGATGTCGAACGCGACCAGCGTCGAGCCGCCGCGCATCTGTTTCTGCGCCACTTTGGCCTGCGGATGGTCGGGGCGGCCGGGATAGATCAGGCGTGCGATCTTCGGATGCTCGGCGACCGCGACCGCAAGCGTCGCGGCGCTGTCGGTCTGCCGGCGCACCCGCACCGGCAGCGTTTCCAGCCCCTTGAGCATAACCCAGGCATTGAACGGCGATAGCGACGGCCCGGTCTGCCGCAGCAGCACATGAATGTGCTTCTGGATGAATTCCTGCGAACCCAGAATAATCCCGCCGAGGCAGCGGCCCTGACCGTCGATATGTTTGGTGGCCGAATAAACGACGCAATCGGCGCCGAGCGCGAGCGGCGACTGGAAGATCGGCGTGGCGAAAACGTTGTCGACGATGAGTGTTGCGCCGGCTTGATGCGCGATCTCGGCGACCTCGGCGATATCGATGATCTCGAGCGTCGGATTGGTCGGCGTCTCTATGAAGAACGTCTTGGTGTTCGGCCGCACGGCATTGCGCCACTGCTTAAGATCCGTGCCGTCGACCAGTGTGGAGGCAACGCCGTAGCGCGGCAGATAATCCTCGATGATGTAGCGGCACGAGCCGAACAACGCCTTCGCCGCCACCACGTGGTCGCCGGCCTTGAGCTGGCCGGTCAGCGCCAGCGTCACGGCCGCCATGCCGGTCGCGGTCGCGCGCGCGGCTTCCGCCCCCTCGAACGCCGCCATGCGCGCTTCGAACATCGCCACGGTGGGATTGGCGAAGCGCGAATATTGAAAGCCCGGCTCTTCGTTCTTGAAGCGGCGCTCGGCCTGGGCGGCGTTGTCGTAAACGTAGCCCTGGGTAAGAAACAATGCCTCGGAAGTCTCGCCGAATTGCGAGCGCATCGTGCCGGCATGCACCAGACGGGTTTCGGGGCGGTAGCGATCAGGCGCGGACGCAGTCATGTGGCCCTCCCTTGGCCAAACAAAACAAAACCCGGCCGGGAGGCATAATCCTCTGGCCGGGCTCAAGCGTCCCCGGCCTTTTAGCAAGTTGTTTTACGTGGCTTGCAAGCCGGCCGGCTCAAATGACCACGGGATAAGGTGGCTCATACGCCGCGCCCGTCTTTCCGTCAAGCCGGGCATCGGGTTAGATCGCCGCTACCCTATATTCCATCGCCGCTCGCGGCGGGGCCGAATTGGTGATCGCGTGCCGCTCTCCTTTGCGCCTTCCGACCAGGGAATCCTGCCCGACCGCATGATAGCGGCCCTGGCGCAGGCGCGCGGAATTGAGGCTGCCCACCCCTTCGCTCCGGACCAGATCCAGCCGGCGAGCCTCGACTTGCGCCTTGGCGCGGTCGCGTATCGCGTGCGCGCGAGCTTTTTGCCCGGCCCGGGTACCGCCGTCGTGCGCCGTATCGCCGAACTGAAGATGCACGAATTCGCCCTGACCGAGGGCGCCGTGCTGGAGACCGGCTGCGTCTACATCGTGCCGCTCATCGAGCGCCTGGCATTGCCTGCCGATATCGCGGCGGCGACGAACCCCAAGAGCTCGACCGGGCGCCTCGATGTCTTCACGCGCGTGATCGCCGATGAGACGCGTGGCTTCGATCGGGTCGCGGGGGGCTATCATGGGCCACTCTACGCCGAGATCAGCCCGAAGACTTTCCCGGTCCTGGTGCGCGAGGGTTCGCGGCTGTCGCAGATTCGCTTTCGCCGCGGCGATGGCGCGCTCGACAGCGAGGCGTTGCGCGTGCTGCACGCGCGCGAGCGGCTCGTCGATCGCGCCGAGGCGGTGATGGGGGATGGCGTCGCGGTGAGTGTCGACCTTTCCGGTAACGGAGCGCGCAACGGCGGTGGCATCGTCGGCTATCGCGCCAAGCGCCACACCGCCGTCATCGAGGTCGAGCGCCGCGCCGCGTACGACATCGCCGATTTCTGGGAGCCGATCGCCGCGCGTGCCGACCGCAGCCTGATCCTCGATCCCTACGAATTTTATATCCTTGCTTCGACCGAGGCGGTGCAGGTGCCGCCCGATTATGCCGCGGAGATGGTGCCGTTCGATCCGCTGGTTGGCGAATTTCGTGTGCATTACGCCGGCTTCTTCGATCCGGGATTCGGTTACGCCGGAGCCGGCGGCCTTGGCGCCCGCGCGGTGCTGGAGGTGCGCTCGCGCGAAGTGCCTTTCATCCTCGAACACGGCCAGATCGTCGGCCGGCTCATCTACGAGAAGATGCTGGCGCGCCCCGACCGGCTTTATGGCACCGGCATCGGTTCGAACTACCAGGCGCAAGGCCTCAAATTATCGAAGCACTTCCGCAGTTGAGTGAGCGCGCGTAAGCACAAACCCGCGCCAGGCCGCAAGCGCTGCGGCGAAGGCCGCGATCCAGACCATGCGCGAGCCGTAGCGATCGTGGGGGTTGGAGATCACCCCGCAGAAGGCCGCATTGGCGAGAAGCGCGAGCGCGACAGTGGCCGCGAGAGCCGCGAGATCGGCGAAGTCGGCGCTCCATAATCCGAGAACCATCAAAAGAGGAAGCAGCGCCATAGCCGCCAATGCCACGGGGACCTGAATGGTGTTGATCGCCGCGAAACCAATCTCGCCGTTCTGCTGACGCGCTGCGCGCATCGCCGGCTGGACCGAAGGCGTGTGGCGCTCGATCATGCCGTAAGTGTGCCAGATCGTGGTGACGATTCCCTCGCCGGTACCGACGGCAACGAGTTGCTTTGCCGTTGCGATCAGCGCCGCCTTGAGTTGTAGCGCCGGATAGTCGCGCAAGCTTTCGAGCACGATGGTGCGCATTTCATCGCCGAGCCCGGCGAAACGTCCGAGCCGGTTGAATACGCTGTCGCCCCAGAAAAAGACGTCGGCGTCGCGCGGCAATTCATTGCGGTAGGAGCAGAGCTTCAGACGTGCATCCGGACAATGATCGCCGAGGTATCGCGTAACAATCCCGTCCTGCAACATGCGGCCGAAGGCGATGCTGTAGCCGCCCGGCGTCCAGGCGACCCGTTTGGCCACGACGTAATTTCCGGCGAGCAGCATGGCCGCGCCAAGCAGCATGGCGAAGCCGGCATGGGCGATTGCCGTACCGGGCACGAGCTTGCGATTGAAAAGCCAACAGATAAGCGCCGCAACGCTGAGCGCGAGCAAAACCGCGTAGGTGGCGCTGTGGGTCGAGACGGCGAAGGCGATGAACACCACCAAAGCTGCGCGCTGGCGCGGCTCGATCCGATAACCGTGCCAGACCAACGCGTGGAATGCGAGCACCGCAAGGCCTGAGAAAACGTCGGTCAGCAGTTCGCTTACGAGCCACGGCAGCGCCGTCGTCGCCGCGAGTGCAGCGACGATCGCCAATAACCCGGCCGGATGAACATCGGGCCGGTATATCTTGAGCATCACGCCGATGATCCATACGGCGGCGGCGGCTTGCAGGATGACGACCGGCCAGAAATCGAGCGGTGATCCGGCGACGAGGAACAGGCCGTAGGTGGTCGAGCGGCTGGGAACAAGCGTGCCTTCGAACCAGCGCGCGAGATAGCCACCGGTATCGTATTCCAGGAGGGGAAACCCGTTCCAAAACGCCGGCAGCAGCAGCACCAGCATAGCGGCGAGCCTGGATGCGATTTGCGCAATGTTGCGCGTCATGGCGGGGATAGGATGGCGGGCATTGATGAACCATAGCGGAGTTGCGCCGGTGCGACACCGGCGGTCATGAGGCAATTCGGCGCGGAAGAATCTTTAGGAATGGCCCACGCCAGGACCGGCAGCGCAAAATTCTTGTGGTATTTCGATGGGAAGGGCGGTCTTCTGTGCGTGGGGGCAGATCGCGAAGCACGCGAGGCTGCGCATGCGCGCACTGATAATGGGCTTTGCCGCCTTCGTTTTCGCGGCGGTAGGGACCGTAACGGGCAACAATCCGGCCTCCGCGCAATCCGGCTATGATCGTCCGGGTGGCGATTATGCCAGTGCCCCGGTGCCGAGCGGCGATCCGGCCGTGTGCGCGGCGCGCTGCGAGCGTGACAAAAGCTGCCGGTCCTGGAGCTTTGCCTATCCCTCAGCCTCGGGCGAACCGGCCATGTGCTGGCTCAAGCGCATCGTGGTACCACGCGCGGCGGCAAGTTGCTGCGTGTCGGGTGTGCGCGGCGCCGGCGTCATCGAGCCGCGGCTGGGCGAACTCGAATTTTCGATGGACCGCATGGGCGGCGACTACCGATCCTTCGAAACGCCGCCCGACCCGCGCGGCAAAGCCTGCGCTGGCGTCTGCCAGACCGAATCGCGTTGCCGTGCCTGGACCTATCGCCGGCCGGGCTACGGCACCGCCGCGCCGCGGTGCTACCTGAAGGACACGATCAAGCCGCCGCACCAGCGGCCATGCTGTATTTCCGGCGTGGTGCGATGATCGCAGACTTCGTCGTCATGCCCGGCCATGACGGAAAATTCTAGTCCGTGACGGAAAGTTTTAGCCGGTGCCGCCGACGGTGATTCCGTCGATACGCAACGTCGGCTGGCCGACGCCGACCGGCACGCCCTGGCCGTTCTTGCCGCAGGTGCCGATGCCGTCATCGAGCGCCAGGTCGTTGCCGACCATGGAGATGCGGTTGAGGTCGGTCGGTCCGTTGCCGATGAGCATGGCGCCCTTGATGGGTGCGCCGCGTTTGCCGTTTTCGATGAGATAGGCCTCGGTGCATTCGAACACGTATTTGCCTGAAGTGATGTCGACCTGCCCGCCGCCGAAATTCACCGCGTAGATGCCCTTCTTCACCGACGCCATGATCTCCTCGGGATGGCGCGTTCCGGCGAGCATGTAGGTGTTGGTCATGCGCGGCATGGGCACGTGGGCGAAACTCTCGCGCCGCCCGTTGCCCGTTGGGTTCATGCCCATCAGCCGCGCGTTCTGGCGATCCTGCATGTAGCCGACAAGAATGCCGTCATCGATCAACACCGTGCGGCTCGTCGGCGTGCCTTCGTCGTCGATCGAGAGTGAGCCGCGGCGCAGCGCGATAGTGCCGTCGTCAACGACAGTGATGCCCTTGGCGGCGACGCGTTGCCCCATCAGCCCGGCGAACGCCGAGGTCTTTTTGCGGTTGAAGTCGCCTTCGAGCCCGTGGCCGACCGCCTCGTGCAGCATGACGCCGGGCCAGCCCGGGCCGAGCACGACATCCATTTCGCCGGCCGGCGCCGGCACAGCTTCGAGATTGGTGAGTGCCTGGCGCACGGCGCCGTCGACGGCATTTTGCCATGTCTCGGTGACGATGAAGCGTTCATAACCCTCGCGGCCGCCATAACCGGCGCTGCCGGTTTCCTGCCGGTCGCCGTCGCCGACCACGACCGAAACATTGACGCGCACCAGCGGACGCATATCGCGATAGGTCTCGCCATTTGCGCGGACTATCTCCGCCATCTGCCAAGTCGCGCCGAGGCTGACCGAGACCTGACGCACGCGCGGATCCCTGGCGCGCGCATAGGCGTCGATGGCTTCGAGCAATCGCGCCTTGGCCTCGAAAGCCGGACTGCCGAGCGGGCTCTCCTCGCCATAGAGCTTGACGTTGGTGCGCGCCGGCGGGCCGGCGTAACGGCCGGAATAACCGCCCTTGACCGCGCGCACCGCGTCGGCGGCGCGCGCAATCGCCGCTTCCGACACGTCGGAAGCGTGCGCGTAGCCGACGGCGTCGTCTTTCACCGCGCGCAGCCCGAAGCCTTGCGACGTATCGTAGGTCGCCTGCTTCAGCCGGCCGTTGTCGAAGACGAGCATCTCGGCCTGGCGATATTCGAGGAACAGCTCGCCGTCGTCGGCGCCCTCAAGGCCGCGGGAGATGATCTTGGCGAGGCGCGGCCGGTCGAGGCCGGCGCGATCGATCAGCGAAATGGGGGCAGAGGCCATATGAGACTCCGGCGTTTCTTTTTGGCTCGTCTTAGAGATAAGTCATGCCATGCCGTATTTCTACGTACTGGGTTTCTACGCACTGGGTTTCTACGCACTGGGTTTCTACGTACTTGGCCGTTAGCTACTGCGCAACACTCGGCCCCTAATGTCGCGCCGCAAGGTACGCGTTGGACTGTCGTGAACGGCCCCGCAATTCGGACCCGCGCTCCTTAGGTCGGCGGGGCCGTTCATTTCTTACCCCGTCATGGCCGGGACATAGGCGAGCGAAGCGACGCCGTTCTTCGAACGGCTATGCCCGGCCATGACGGCGCGGGCGGCTCGATCTCACCTATCCCGACAGCCGCTCGATGGCGGCGCCGCAACGCCCGAGCTTGTCTTCCAGCCGCTCGAAACCGCGATCGAGGTGATAGACGCGGTTGACGATGGTCTCGCCCTCGGCGGCGAGCGCCGCAATGACCAGCGAGACCGAGGCGCGCAGGTCGGTCGCCATCACTGGCGCGCCCTTGAGCCGCTCGACGCCTTCGATGGTCGCCCGCTCGCCCGAAAGCTGAATGCGCGCGCCGAGCCGCACCAGTTCCTGCACGTGCATGAAGCGGTTCTCGAACACCGTCTCGACGATGTGCGAAGTGCCGCGCGCGCGTGTCATCAGCGCCATCAGCTGGGCTTGCAGATCGGTGGGAAAGGCGGGGAACGGCGCCGTGGTGACCTCGACCGGCGCCAGCTCGCCGCCGTTGCGCGCGATACGGATGCCCTGATTGGTCGGCGTGACGGTGACGCCGGTCTGTTGCAGCACGTCGAGCGCGGCTTGCAGCAATTCCGGACGCGCATTTTGCAGGAGGATGTCGCCGCCGGCCATGGCGACGGCCATGGCGTAGGTGCCGGTCTCGATGCGATCCGGCAGCACGGCGTGACGCGCGCCGTTAAGCTTGGCGACGCCCTCGATCACGATCCGCTGCGTGCCGGCGCCGGAAATGCGCGCGCCCATTTTGTTGAGGCACTCGGCGACGTCGGCAATTTCCGGCTCACGCGCGGCGTTCTCGATGACGGTCGTGCCGGCGGCAAGCGCGGCCGCCATGATCGCGGTATGCGTGCCGCCGACGGTGACCTTGGGAAAGACGATCTCGGCGCCCTTGAGCCCGCGCGGCGCCCGCGCCACCACGTAGCCGCGATCGATCTCGATCTGGGCGCCGAGCCGTTCCATCGCCATGATGAGCAGGTCGACGGGCCGCGTGCCGATGGCGCAGCCGCCGGGCAGCGATACCCGCGCCTGACCCATGCGCGCCAACAGCGGCGCCAGCACCCAAAAGCTCGCCCGCATCCTGGAGACGAGCTCGTAGGGCGCGGTGGTGTCGACGATGTGAGCCGCGGAAATGTGCAAAGTCTGGGCGTGATCGGCGGTCTCGCCGGCGCGCTTGCCGCTCACCATGATGTCGACGCCATGATTGCCGAGGATGCGCTCCAGAAGCGCGACATCGGCGAGCCGGGGTACATTGTCGAGGATCAACGTCCGGTCGGTCAGCAGGCTCGCGATCATCAGGGGCAGAGTGGCGTTCTTCGCCCCCGAGATCGGTATGGTGCCGGTAAGAGGCCGGCCGCCGACGATACGAATACGATCCATTATTTCCCCCGTAGCCCATCTCTGGACCAAGTTTCTAATCGCGGCCCCGATTGCGGCGAAAGTCGGGAACCGGTGTTTCAGTAGCGGTATTTATCGGCGCCGCCTCGTCGTCGCTGCGGTGCTCGGCGCGGCCGCGCGCCTGCGCCTTGCGGCGCTTTAAGTTTTCGCGCAATGCCGCGGATAGGCGAGCGTTGCGTGCCGCCTGCTTTTGCGCCTTTCCGCGTGAAGTCTTGCCGCGTGAGATCATCGCGCCACTCCAAATCTACGGCAGGTGCAAATCTACGGCAGGTGTATGAGGTGCGGCGCGAACAGGCCGAGCGACAGGACACCGAGCCCGGCAACGCCGAGCAAACCCGCGAACCACGCAAGCGAGATCATGCCGGTGATCACCGCCGCCGAAGCGAGCACGATGCCGATCTGAAACGCCGCGGATGCGAGTTCATAGTGATGATATTTCGCCAGCGAAAGGTCGCGCTCGTCCTGCTCCTCCTTGGCGCGATCGGCCAGCTCCTTGCGGCCTTCATGCGTCTCCGGCTCGGAATCGTAGCGCGAAGCGGCCTTCTCCCAGGCGTCGATCTGCTTGTCCATCGCGTCCTTCGCCGCCGGGTCGGCTGCCGCTGCCGCTTCGAGCTTGAGCTCCTCGGCGGCGGTGCGTACGACCGTCGTGCGGATGGTCTTGGCCTGGAAGAACGCCCACAGATTCGCCGATTCGACGTCGGCGCTGATCGCCTCGGTCTGCGCGCCCTTGCCGAGCGTCTCCGAGAAGGAAAGAAACAGCGCCAGGATCGCGATCACCAGCGCGATCTTTCTGTTCTCGCCGGCCGCATGTTGCGCGTGCTCGGCGGTTTCCATCTGTTCGTGTGCTTCCGGCATGTTCGTCGCCCCTTGAATATGTTCCGTCACCCTGAGGTGCGAGCGAAGCGAGCTTCGAAGGGCGACGGCCGCCTCGGCCGTGCATCCTTCGAGGGCCGCTTCGCGGCCGCCTCAGGATGACGGTGAACGGCGGATGCGCTTATTAGCACGAATTTCAATCAAGCGCGCGGATGGGCGCTGCGATAGGCCTCGATCAGCCGCTCGGCATCGACTTCGGTGTAGATCTGCGTCGTTGCCAATGAGGCGTGGCCGAGGAGCTCCTGGATCGCGCGCAGATCACCGCCGCGCGCCAGAAGATGCGTGGCAAACGAGTGCCGCAACGCATGCGGCGTGGCGGTGTCGGGCAGGCCAAGCGCGCCGCGCAGCCGCGCCATCGCCAGCTGGATGACGCGCGCCGATAATGGGCCACCCTTGGCGCCGACGAACAGCGGCCCGTCTTCGGGCAAATCGTAGGGGCAAAGCGCGAGATAATCGCCGACGAGTTTGCGCACCTGCGGCAGCACCGGGACCATACGCTGTTTGCGGCCTTTCCCCATAACCGTGATGGCGTCGCCTTCGCCGAGATCGCCGCGCTTCAATCCGAGCCCTTCGGAAATGCGCAGGCCCGAGCCGTAGAGCAAAGCCAGCACGGCGGCGTCGCGCGCGTGGACCCAAGGCGTGCGCTTATCGCCGACGGCAAGCTCCGCCTCGGCGAAGCGCGTGGCGGCGGCGATCGGCAGCGGCCGCGGCAGGGTTTTGCCGAGCTTCGGCGTCCGCACCGCGGCGAGCGCGCCGACCTTGCCCTTGCCGTTACGTTCGAGAAATCGTGCGAAGCCGCGCACGCCGGCGAGCATGCGCATCAGCGAGCGGCTGCCGATCCCTTGCGCGCGGCGCGCCGCCATGAAGGCGCGCACATCCGCAGGCTTCAGTGCCGCCAGCTCCTTGAGCGAGACTGCGCCGCCGAAATGGCCGGCGAGGAAGGCGAGGAACTGGAGCACGTCGCGCCGATAGGCTTCGATCGTTTTCGGCGAAAAATGCCGCTCATCGCCGAGATGGGCGAGCCAGCTCTCGATCGCCGCGCCGACTTTGGGGGCGACAAAATCGGTTGGATCCTTCGGCACCATGTTCCGCTCGTCCCCGCGCAAGCGGGGACCCAGTTCTTTGCCGCGATTTCGTTACTAGATTCGCGCTTTCGCGGGAATGAGCGGGTTGTAGCGTTACCGCCTTTCCTCTTCCTAAACCGCCAAAAACCTTCCTAATCGGTCAGAATCGGGACAACCTGAGCATGATCCGGAAAAGTGGAAGCCGGTTTTCCGAGAAAGATCATGCTCCACTAAAGATTGTCATGGCCAAACGCGTCGTCGATGTCCTCGTCCCGGTCGCGCTCGACCGGGCCTATTCCTACCGGGTGCCCGAGGCGCTTGAGCTTGCGCCGGGCGACATCGTCGGCGTGCCGCTCGGCGCCCGCGAGGTGACCGGCGTGGTGTGGGCGGAAAACGTCAAGCCCAATCCGCGGCTCGACAACCGGCTCAAGGACGTCGAGGAAAAACTCGAAATACCGCCGCTGCGCCCGGAGCTGCGCGCCTTCGTCGACTGGGTCGCGAACTATACGCTCTCTTCGCGCGGCATGGTGCTGCGCATGTGCCTGCGCATGGGTGAGCATCTGGGCGCCCAGCGCGAGCGCGTCGGCGTGCGCCTTGCCGGGCCAGCGCCGCAGCGCATGACGGCGGCGCGCGAGCGCGTGCTGCGCCTCACCGCCGACGGCATGGTGCGCGGCAAAAGCGATGCGGCGCGCGAGGCCGGTGTCAGCGCAGGCGTGATCGACGGTTTGATCGATGAAGGCACGCTTGAGACACTGGTGCTGCCGCCGGAGCCGGTCGCGGAAAAACCCGATCCCGATTTTGCTCCGCCGGATTTCACGCCCGACCAGAGCGAAGCCGCGGCGGAGCTGAAAGAAACCGTCGCCAAGGGCGGCTATGCCGTGACATTGCTCGACGGCGTCACCGGCTCGGGCAAGACCGAGGTCTATTTCGAGGCGGTGGCGGAAACGATCCGCCGCGGCCGGCAAAGCCTGATCCTGATGCCGGAGATCGCGCTCACCGCGGCCTTCCTCGACCGTTTTGCCGCGCGCTTCGGCGTCCGCCCGGCGGAATGGCATTCGGAGCTTTCGCCGCGAAAGCGCGCGCGCACCTGGCGTGCCGTTGCCGACGGCGAAGTTTCGGTCGTCGTCGGCGCGCGCTCGGCGTTGTTCCTGCCCTATGCCGATCTAGGCCTCGTCGTCGTCGATGAAGAGCACGACCAGGCCTACAAGCAGGAGGACGGCGTGCACTATCACGCCCGCGACATGGCCGTGGTGCGCGGCCACATCGCGCGCATCCCGGTGGTGCTGTCGTCGGCGACGCCGTCGCTCGAAACGGAAGTCAATGCGCGGCGCGGCCGTTACCGGCGGCTCACTCTGCCCGAGCGCTTCGGCGGGCAGCTTATGCCGTCAGTCGAGGCGATCGATCTGCGCCGCGAGCGCCCGCCGCCCGGCCGTTTCATCGCGCCGTCGCTCGCGCAGGCGGTTGCGGCCGCGATCGGGCGCGGCGAGCAGGCGCTGTTTTTCCTCAACCGCCGCGGCTACGCGCCGCTGACCCTGTGCCGCGCCTGTGGCTTTCGTTTCTCCTGCCCGAACTGCGATGCCTGGCTGGTCGATCATCGCTTTCGCAAGCAGCTCGTCTGCCACCATTGCGGCTTCGCCATGCCGCATCCGCCCGCCTGTCCGCACTGCCAGGCGGTGAACTCGTTCGTCGCCATCGGGCCCGGCGTCGAGCGCCTGGAAGAAGAAGTGCGCGCATTGTTTCCGCAGGCGCGCGTGCTGGTGCTGTCCTCCGATCTCGTCGCCACCGTCGATCGCCTGCGCGCGGAACTCGCCGACGTCGCGGCCGGCCGCTTCGATATCGTCATCGGCACGCAGCTCGTGGCCAAGGGCCATCACTTCCCCAAGCTCAACCTCGTCGGCATCGTCGACGCCGATCTGGGCTTGAACAACGGCGACCCGCGCGCCGCCGAGCGCACCTTCCAGCTCTTGCATCAGGTCGTCGGCCGCGCCGGCCGCGATGCCGGCATCGGCGTCGGGCTGTTGCAGACGCACCAGCCCGAGCACCCGGTGATGCGCGCGCTGGTCGCGCAGGACCGCGAGGCGTTCTACAGCGCCGAGATCGAAGCGCGCGAGCAGGCCGGTTATCCGCCGTTCGGGCGGCTGGCGAGCCTCGTCATTTCGGGGCCGGACAAACACGACACGCAATCTTACGCGCGGGCTTTGGCGCGGGCGGCGCCAGCCGACGACAGCGTGCGCGTGCTCGGCCCCGCCGACGCCCCGCTCTCGCTGGTGCGCGGTCGGCACCGCGTGCGTTTGTTGGTCAAGGCGCCGCGCGTCTTCGACCTCTCGGCCTATCTGCGCGACTGGCTCGCCGCGGCGCCGAAGGCGAAGGGGAGCATCAAGCTCGACATCGACGTCGATCCGCAGAGTTTTTTGTGAGGGGCGCATACGACAGATCACGGAATCTTTCCCGTCATCCTGAGGTGCGCGCCGAAGGCGCGCCTCGAAGGATGCGGCCTCGATGCCCGGGCCGTTGCCCTTCGAGGCTCGCTACGCTCGCACCTCAGGGTGACGGAACAGAAACGTAGCGCGGATGCGGGAAGCCGACATTCGAAGCCAGCTACATCCTTGCTCTCTGATTTGGCCGCCGTTCAATACGAGTTACTCCTCAACCTCTATCCTTTGCAATTCAATCAACTTCACCTTCCGCTCGTCTATTGCCGGCGTTACAGGATCGGGAGAAATCTTGATGCTCTTGATCCCTTTCTTCATAAGTTTTTCCAATGCTTCGTCCATCTCGTAGTTCGTTCTGGCCATTACAAATCTCTTTGCAGTGTCTTGGTAAGGAACAGCGGAAGGGCGCGACCGTATTCATCTTCATTCAAGTTGTCCTTTTTCAAATCATGAAATACGCCCTTCAGGGTCTTGAGTATGGGTTCATGATCGACTAGGGGAAGATAATTTGGCGGGAAACTGAACTCGATGACCATGAGATGTATTTTTCTGGATTTAAATTTGTCAACGTAGCCTTCGTAACCAGCTTCATATGCGCCCCACCGATAATTTATCCCGCTGCCGATCCAATACTCCGCAATGTCACGATTTGTGAATTGCGGTACGGTTTCTTGATCTCTTGTGTAGACACGCCTTTCGGGTTGGCGGCGTCGCCCAATACCCAATAATGTTAGTATTCGTGCGATGAAGTCACGCATTGCGCAAAGCCGCGCAGCGGGAATGATTTTTCTTTTCCTCCCCCGCTTCACGGGGCAGCATGAAGGGCGTCATTTGCTGCGGAGACGATCATGACCAAACTCTATCTGGCCGGTCCCTTGTTCACGCTGCCGGAGCAGGGCTTCAACGCCGAGCTGGCGCGATTCCTGAAAGGCGAGGGCTTTGAGGTTTGGCTGCCGCAAGAGCATGAGCCGCGCAGCAGTACCGCGAAAGCGATTTTTGAGATGGACGTCGAAGCACTCGACTCGGCCGATATGGTCGTCGCGTGCATGGACGGCCCCGATCCCGACAGCGGCACCGCCTGGGAGTGTGGCTATGCCTACGCCAAGGGCAAGCCGATCGTCTGCTACCGGACGGATTTCCGCATCTCCGGCGATACCAAAGGCGCGCCCTACAATCTCATGCTTAGCGAAAGTGCGACATTGCGTTTCGAGCTTCCGTTCAGAACGAAAGCGCCGGAATTCCACAAGCGCGTGCTTGAGCACATTCAGAAAGCTTTGGCTTGACCGAACCCGGATATCCGGCATCGTGTGAGCCATGACGGCGACCATCCAAACGATGCTGCTGCTGCTCGCCGTGCTGGTGGTCGTGGCCGTTGTCGCACGGCGGCTCAACACCGCGCCGTCAATTCTTCTGGTCATCGCCGGCATTGCACTGGCGCTGATTCCCGGCCTGCCGCGGATCGAGCTTGCCCCGGAACTGGTGCTGCTCGGCATCCTGCCGCCGTTGATCTATTCGGCGGGCGTTGCCATGAGCTGGCGCGAATTTCGTTTCAATCTGCGCCCGATCACGCTGCTGGCATTCGGCTGCATCGTCTTCACCAGCTGCGCGGTGGCGGCCGTCATGCACTGGGTGCTCGGCATGCCGCTCGCGGTCGGCTTCGTGCTCGGCGCCATTGTGGCGCCGACCGACGTGGTGGCTCCGCTCGCCATCGTCCGCAGTCTCCGCCTGCCGCACCGGCTCGTCGTCGTGCTCGAGGGGGAAGGTCTCGCCAACGACGCCACGGCTTTGATCCTTTACCGCTTCGCCGTTGCCGCGGTCGCCACCGGCCTGTTCTCGTTTAGCGAGGCCGCCGGCACTTTCGCCCTCATTGTCGTCGGCGAAATCGCCTACGGTATCGGCGTCGGCTGGTTCAGCCTGCGCTTGCGGCGCTGGGCGCGCGATCCCCGCGTCGAGATCACGCTGTCGCTGATGACGCCATACGCCGCGTTTCTCATACCGCAGCATCTGGGAGGTTCGGGCGTATTGGCGACCGTGGCCGCCGGGCTGTTCGTCAGCTGGAACGGACCGCTGCTCATTCCGGCGGCGACGCGGCTGCAAGGAATCTTCTTTTGGGACCTGGTCATCTATTTCCTCGAAGGATTCGTCTTCCTGGTGACCGGCATGGAGACGCGCGCGCTGCTCGACCGGGTGGATACGGTCTTGCTGCGCGATCTCGGGTTGGCCGTGCTGCTTACCGTCGCGGTGGTCGTCGTGGCGCGATTTGTCTGGGTGTATCCGTCGGTCTATTTGCCGCGCTGGCTGAGCCCGTCGCTGCGTCGCCGCGATCCGCTGCCGCCCTGGCAGTGGACTTTCCTTCTGGCCTTTGTCGGCGTGCGCGGCGTCGTTTCACTCGCCGCGGCGCTGGCCATCCCGTTGACCACGGCAGGGGGCGCGCCGTTTCCCCGCCGCGATCTCATTCTCTTCGTCACCTTCGGCGTCATCGTGGTCACGCTGATCGGCCAGGGGCTGCTGTTGCCGAGCATCGTGCGCTGGCTCGCCTTGCCGCACGACGCCGAAGACGAGCGGCGGCGCGAGCAAGACGCCGAGATCACCGCGCGGCTGGAAGCGCTCAACGCGTCGCGGGACCGCGTCAAGCGGCTCAGCGCCGATGGCAAAGTGCCCGAGGACGTGCTGGCGATCTTGCGGGCGCGTCACGATCATCATGCCGGGCAGTTGCCGCGAAATACCAAGGCTGGGCTCAAGGCTGCTGCTGCGGCGGCGGAGTTGCGGGCGGACCTGATCGCCGCCGAGCGCGAATATATCTACCGGCTGTTACAGGATGGGAAAATCACCGATGAAGCGCGCCGCCGCATCGAACGCGAACTCGACCTTGAGGAGGAAAGCCTCGCCTTCAAGCGCGACAGCGTGGTCGATCCGCCGCTGTAGGCGCGCCCGACGAAATTGGCGCCGAGGCGTGCGGCTCTGTATTCTACCCTTATGGAACCACGAGGCCTTTATAGAGAACGAAACGGTTGGGGCAATCAACACAGCGCCCACGTCAAATACGACGAGCATCAAGAGCTCGACCTGCCGGAAGACCGCTACCGCGCTCGTGGCTACCAACCGCCATTTGATCAACTGCCGTGGAAAGACGAGGCCGAAGATCTCGATGCCGGGAGCCCGTAGGGCTAATCCGCCACGCGGCCGCTGCAGGAGGATGGCTGAAACGAAACCCGCCGCGCCTCAGACTGCCGCAAGCAGACGGCGACGGCCGGATCTGAATCGGTCGGCTTGGGAGACGCCGTCAGTCGGGGCACTCGCTCAATAGCAACCTGAGTGCCACTTTTCCTGCACGGTTGGCCTCTGTCATGGATTCGAAAAAAATCTCGGAGTGCTCGATCGGGCTGGTTCTGCCAGCGCGATAGATCTCCCATCTCCATGATTTCGGAGGCGGGGCCCGGTGCTTTACGACGACGGAAAAGTCGGCATGATCAATCATGGTGCGGATATTATCACAAAATACTGCAAAATACGTCCGGAACGGGAGTTTTTGAAAATAAAACAGCGAGCGCGGCCAGGGTCTCTTTCACCGGCGTTCATCCCGCGTGTCGCTCCGTGCAAGGTGCGTCTAACCCTTCTGCGGCAGCATCCGGTCCTCGGCCTTGAAGTAATACCGGGCGAAGGCGACGAGTTGACCGTCGCTTGGATGATCGACGGTTTCGACGCCGGCAATAATCTTCATCAGCCTGGGTGCGTGCTGCTCGATGTGCTTGACCAGCGCGTTTTTGGCATTGCCGGGCCCGGTAATGAGAACCGCGCCGGCGTCCGCAACCGAGCCGACGATTGCCTGAAGGAAATTGTGATCCTCTGCGGCGTGCCCGCTGCCGATGGAGTTTGCCTTGTGGTGGATATGCCGCGTCGGATGGTCGGGGTGCAGCACCAGCCGTTCGACATCCGTCGGGCTGAAATGAAACACGCGGGCCTCATGGTGATCGATCCAAATGACCGCATGATAGTGGTGGGTGGTCATGGAACTTAGTTCCTTTCGACCGCACGTCGTGCTGCGTTACCGGGATCGCGCGGCGACACGTCACGATGCCGCGGCCGGCGGCTCCACCAGCGTGTTGGTGTTATCGACGCTGTCATACACCGACACCTGAACGATCGGATAAGCGGTCTTTATTTCCAGCGCCGCGGATTGAGCCGCTTCCGATGTCTTGTAGGAGCCCTTCGTCTGCCGGTCGACCTGGAGCAGATACCGGCCCTTCTCCGGCCGCTTGCGCTGCGAGAATACCTCCTCGACCTCTTTTTCGGAATCGTCCTTCGCAGGCAGTTTGATTTGGCGCGGGGCCATTCGCTACTCCTTCGTAGGGGAAGTCCTTATGTAGGGGTTCCCGGCGTCAACCGCCAGCGCTTTCCGCGTATCGTGATGAACGGCGTCATGGGCGGCTGGCGCTCCTGCGGCGCGCGCGCGAACAGATGAAACACGCTGGCTGCTCAGTGCTTGCGTGCGTCGACGCGGAAGCCGACGATGGTTTTCTCGCCGAGCGCCTTGGCAGCCTCCAGCCGGTGCAGGCCCTCGACAAGCACGAAGCGCGCGCCGTCCGGCCGTACCAGGATCGGCGTCTGCTGCCCGCTATCGAGCATGCTGGCGGCGATTTCGTCCACGCGCTTTTGCTCGAGCGTGGCGCGCCGTTTGATCGGCACGTAAATGTCGGCGACTGCAAAGGTCTCACGCCTCATGAAGCGAGAGGATAGCACGTACGCGGTTTATTTATGCGATTTTCGAGCTTGCATCCCGCCGGGCCGCGTCTCACCGCACCTTAAAGACCAGCTTGCCGCGGAAATGCCGTCCCTCGCTGACGCGATGCGCCTCGGCAGCTTCGGATAAGCGATAAAGTTTGATCTCGGGCGGGCGCACGGCGTCCGCCGTCACCAGATGGGCGATCCGTTCGAGCGGCGCGCGGGCGCGGCTGACGGCCGGCCGCAGCGACGTCACATCGCCGCGCTCGGGCTTCGGCGCCTGCATGCCCGAGGCGATGAAGGCGGCACGGCCGCCCGGTTTGAGCACCGCAAAAGATTTTTGCGCCACGTCGCCCCCGACGGTGTCGAATACGGCGTCGCAGCCGCTGATCACGCGCGTAAAATCTTGCGCGTTGTAGTCGACGGCTTCGTCGGCGCCGAGGCTGCGCACATAGTCCAGGTTTGCCGCGCTGCTGGTGGCGATGACGCGGGCGCCGATGTGCCTGGCAAGCTGAATGGCGAAGCTTGCGACGCCTCCGGCGCCGCCTTGAATGAGGATCGTCTCGCCGTGCTGAAGTTTCAACGTCGTCTCGATGGCGGCGATCGCGGTAAGCCCGGTGAGCGCCACAGCGGCGGCGTCGACGTGCGACAGCGCGTCGGGTTTCCTGGCAATGATCGCGGCCTTGATGGCGAGTTTTTCGGCGTAGGCGCCTTCGCGGCCGGCTTCGAGAACGCCGAACACCGCGTCGCCGATTTTCAGATCGTCGACGCCGGCGCCCGTGGTGGCGACGGTTCCGGAGAAATCGCGGCCGAGCACCAATGGAAACTTGGCGTCCGCATACTGCCCGGCGCGCACCTTCCAGTCGGCGCCGTTCACGCTTGCCGCGGCCACATCGACGACGACCTCGCCGGGTGCGGCCGCGGGATCCGGCAAATCGCCGTATTGCAGGACAACCGGGCCGCCAAACCGTTCGATGAAAGCTGCTTTCAAAGTGTTGCCTGTTACGCGTTGCATCGCAGCCAAATGCGAATTGGCACGAGCTTCCGGCGTTATTGCCGAAAGCACGATACGATCAATTCGCGGAACTCGCCTTTTTTATGATAGCTTTTGTAAACTATAGATAGCACTCAGGTACAACTACTTAACTCCTATTTTCACTCCTATTTTCGCGATAATTAACTGCGCTCCAGTCTACTCAGCTGGCGCTTGCATAGTTCGTTATAACGACTCGTCGGGTGGGCGCGCAGCATGCATGGACCTTATGCGCAACGAAGCCCTTTTCGAGCGTGGCCCGACTCGTCCGAACCAGCCGGAGTTTCAGGCGGCGGTCCGCGCCGAGCAGATCAAGGCGCTTTATCACGCGCCTGCGATCATGCTGGTCAACCCGATCAACGCATCGATCCTTGCCGCGGTGCTTTGGCCAGCCTATCCGGCGTGGATCCTCCTGCTTTGGGTCGCGCTGTTCTGCGTTGTCGTGAGCGTTCGTTTCGCCGATCGGGCACGCTATCTGCGGCGACCGCACGAGAGCGGGCACGAGGTTAACTGGGCCAGGCGTTTTACCGTCGGCGCCGCCGCGACGGGTTTGCTGTGGGGCCTGTGCGCATCGGCCGTCTTCGTATCGCCGGACCCGGTCGCTCACGTCGTCGTCACCTTCGTGCTCGGCGGCATGACGGTCGGCGCGATTTTCCAACAATCGGAGTATCTGCCGGCCTTTTTCAGCTTCGCGCTATCCGCCACCGTTCCACAAGTCGTATTTTATTTCGTAAAGGCGGACCGAGTCTCGATTGCGATGGGCCTGATGCTGGCGGCCTACGTCGTGGTTGTCGCCTTGATGGGACGCTATTTCAACCGGTGGATCCTGGAGAACTTGCACCTGAGACTCGACCAGGCCGCCGCCAATAGCAAACTCCAAGCCGCCGTCACCGAGAGCAAGGCCGTCATCAACGAGATCGAGCAGATCTACCGGTATTCGCCGGTCGGTCTCTGTTTCATGGATACCGACTATCGCTACGTGCGGATCAATGAGCATATGGCGGAGATCAACGGACTGCCCGTCAGCGCCCATATCGGCCGCACTTTGCGTGAGGTCATCCCCGGACTCGCAGACGGAATCATGGAGCTCTACCGGCCGGTCTACGAGCGCGGCGAGTCGGTCCTGAACGCGGAGATTCAGGGCGTGATTCCCACAACGCCTGGCGTCCAGCGTCATTGGCTGGCGAATTTCTTTCCGTTCCGTTCCGAATCAGGGGAGGTGACCGGCCTGATCGGAGCGGTGACCGACATCAGCGAGCTCAAGCAAACACAATTGGCGTTACGGCAAAGCGAGGAGCGCTTCCGCACCATCTTCGACTCCGTCAATGACCTGATATTTGTGCATGATTTCGAAACCGGCGCGGTGGTCGAGGTAAATCAACGGGCTTGCGAGATGCTCGGCTATACGCGCGACGAGATGCTCAAGCTCAAGATTGGCGATCACTCCGAGAACGAATCGCCATATCTCGGCGAAAACTTGTTATCCAAGATGCGAAGGGCGCAATCCGGGACGCCGGAAATGTTCGACTGGCGCGCCAAGGCAAAGGATGGGCGCGTGTTTTGGCTCGAAATCTCGATTCGCCGGGCTACCTTCGCCGGACGGGATTTCCTGCTCTCGACGGCCCGCGAAATCTCGCGACGCAAGGAAGCCGAAAGTCAGCTTAAGAGGATGGTGCAATTCGATCTGCTCACCGGATTGGTCAATCGCGGCGTATTCGTCGCCGAGGTGGCGCGCGCGATCGAGCGCGTCCGTCGAGGCGATCGCGGCTTTGCGGTTCTTTATCTCGATCTTGATCATTTTAAGGACGTCAACGATACGCTTGGACACCCCATCGGGGATCGGCTGCTCCAGTCACTTGCCGAACGGTTGCAGGCGAACGTGAGAGCGATCGACACGCTTGCCCGATTTGGCGGTGACGAATTCGCCTTGCTGATGGCGGACATCGGCGATCCGACGGATGCCGGAGTGCTGGCGGACAAGCTGCTGCAAATCATGGCCCAGCCGTTCCTGCTCGACGGCAACCAAATCCAATCCGGGGGGAGCGTCGGCATCGCCACCTACGAGCCGGACGCTCTGGACGCCGAGGCGCTTCTCGCGCATGCGGACGTCGCACTTTATCGGGCAAAGTCGGAAGGCCGGCACACGTATCGGTTCTTTACCGCCGCAATGGATGCGGAAGTGCGTAACCGTGTGACCCTTACCGCCGAACTGCGCGCGGGGATCGCGGCGGGCCAGTTGTTCCTGGAGTATCAGCCCCAGGTGGATATGGAGACCAGTCGGTTGGTCGGGCTGGAGGCATTGGTCCGTTGGAATCATCCGACGCGGGGTGTGCTATCGCCCGGCGAGTTCCTGCCTGCGGCGGAGCGCAGCGGCCTCATCGTCTTGCTCGGAAACTGGGTTTTGCGCTCGGCTTGCCGTCAGGCCCAGCGATGGCTGGAAACCGGCGTCGCGCCGCCTCCGGTGGCGGTCAATGTTTCTGCGCTTCAGTTCAAGGCGCCTCGCGAGCTGGAAAACGACATCGAGGCCGTGATCGCGGAGACCGGACTTCCGCGCGGATTGCTGGAAATCGAGATGACAGAAACCGCGCTGATGGGGACTTCGAGCGGGCACGACAACGTGGTCGAGCGGTTGCGTGCACGCGGGCTGAGAATTGCGATCGACGATTTCGGCACGGGCTATTCCTCGCTGCTCTATCTTCGGCGCTTTCCGGTTGATCGGATCAAAATCGCCCAGGAATTCGTCAAGGATATCGGCGTCGAACCCAACGACACGGCAATCGTCAAGGCGGCGATCGGCCTGGCGCGCGAGTTGGGAATCGCAGTTATGGCAGAGGGCGTCGAAACGGCAGACCAGGTTCGATTGCTGCACGAGTGGGGATGCCGACAGGCACAAGGATACTACTTTGCAGCGCCGATGCCGGCGGAAGATGTTCTGCCGCTGCTGCGCAGCGGGAGCATCATGCGGTGGCGGGCAGCGGCGTCGATCCCTCCCACCCCGCCGCGGCGCTTAGAGGTTATCAAACCACGACGCGTCCATCCCGCGTCCAAAAGTGGCGCCTCGCGTTGAACGCAAATCGCTCCCCGCCGAGGCGCTCCTCGCTCTTGGGCACGGCCGCCGCCACCCGTCGTGCATTCTGCGCTCAATACCGGCTACACTACGCTTGCAACGCTTGCCGACGTTGGGAGGAATTGCGATGGCGCACGGGCTTTTCGTTGACGGCGTCTGGCACAGCCAATGGTACGACACCTCGGCGACCGCCGGGCGCTTCGTGCCCACCGAACCCATTTTCCGCAATTGGGTCACGCCGGACGGCAGCGCGGGATCGTCCGGCGAGGGCGGCTTTGCCGCGGAGCGCGACCGCTATCACCTCTACGTCTCGCTCGCCTGTCCCTATGCCCACCGCACGGTGATCTTCCGCAAGCTCAAGCAACTCGAAAGCGTGATCTCGATGTCGGTCCTCGAGCCGGTCATGGGCGAACAGGGTTGGGAGTTCGGCAGCGGGCCCGGCAGGACCACCGACATGGTCAACAGCAAACGCCGGCTCGGCGAGATCTACCTGCTGGCCGATCCGCGTTACACCGGCCGCGTCTCGGTGCCGGTGCTGTGGGATAAAGAACGGCACACCATCGTCAACAACGAGTCGCCTGAAATCATCCGCATGCTCAATTCGTCTTTCGCGGCGCTGACCAACGACCGCGCGGATTATTATCCGGTGGATTTGCGCGCCGAAATCGACCGCATCAATGCGCGGGTCTACAACGACGTGAACATCGGCGTCTATCGCGCCGGCTTCGCCACCGCGCAACCTGCCTACGAAGAGGGCTGTCGCGCGGTGTTCGCGGCGCTCGACTGGATCGAGGACATTCTCTCACGCCAGCGCTATCTCGCCGGTGCGCGCCTGACCGAGGCCGATTGGCGGCTGTTCACGACGCTCGTTCGTTTCGACGCCGTCTATTACAGCCACTTCAAATGCAATCTGCGACGGATCGTCGATTATCCGAACCTATGGAATTACCTACGCGAGCTCTATCAGGTGCCGGGAATTGCCGACACGGTGAATTTGGATCACATCAAGCGGCACTATTACATGAGCATGACTGCGATCAATCCGACCCGCATCGTGCCGCTCGGGCCGAAACTGAATTTTTCAGCGCCGCACGATCGTGCGCGATTTGCGACGGTTTTATGAATGAATTGCTGCATTTCAAATATGGATGACCTCCGCACGAAGTCAGCTTGACGACCAACAAACATATTTCGGATATTTTGCCACGGACGCCGACCGGCAAAACGTCAGTCTCGCAAATCGCGAACAAAAAGAGCGCGCATCATGTCTCGATTGGTTATCGCGTTATCTGCCGGCATTCTCGCCGTGGTCCTGATGAGCGGCACTGCATTCGTGACCCTACCTGCCGCGGCAGCGCCGGCGGCGGACGCCGCCAAGGCCGCCGCGAAAGGACGCCACCGCCAAATGCCGGGCGCAGGTCAAGGAGCAGGCGCGCTTCGAGGAGATGTCGCTCTATGCACGGCATAAGCTCGTCAAGAAGTGCGTCAAGGACACGCTCGCCGGTCATTGATCCGCTCGCGGGCGCAGTTTGGTTAGATTCCGACGATCGCCTGACCGCCATTGGGGCTGATGTTCTGCCCGGTAAGCGCATCGGTTTCGCGGCTGGCAAGCCAGGCAACGGCGTAGGAAGCCTCCTCCGGCAGCACTTGCCGTTTCAGCGCCATGCCCTCGACAATCTCCTTGAATATTTCGGGCGTGGCATCGCTGCGGGTCATCGGCGTGTCGGTAAAGCCTGGAGATACCGTGTTGACGGTAATGCTGAAGGGGGCGAACTCGCGCGCCCACGCGCGGGTCAGTGCGGCGAGTGCGCCTTTGGCGCCGGTGTAATGGCTCATCGCGTGCGCGCCGATCATGGCGAACGGCGAGCCGGTATTGATGATGCGCCCGAACTTGCGCTTTTTCATCCCCGGCACCACCGCCTGCACGGCGAAGAATGCGCCCTTGACGTGCGTGTCGAACAGACTGACGAAGAATGCCTCGTCGATGTCCTCGATGGGCTTCATCATGCCGGTGATGCCAGCAT
>JBEKGX010000034.1:0-25166 GCA_050012575.1 Xanthobacteraceae bacterium
ACTGGAGACGCCTTGCAACAAGATATGACCGCCTCGCCAGAAACTATCTCGCCGCACTCGCTCTCGTCGCCGTAGTCACTGAGTGGATCCGAATGAGTCCTCTACCTAGTCGTCGCGGACTGCTCGCGGTCTGTGCCTGGGGCAAGCAAGCCCCCGGGCTTTTTTGCGACCTTTCGGGTCCGCCGTAAAACAGTGAGCTTCAATCATCGAGATTGATGATAGCGCACCGGCTGCCGGGCTTTCGCCGCCGGCTCGAACGGCTCTCGGATCATGAGGCAATCGGCCTTGGCCAGCGACGCCATCATGGACGACTCCTGGATCGGGAAGGGGGTCGCGACCGGTCCGTGGGGGCGTGTCTTTGAGCGTGGCGCGCAGGTAATCGGCGCGCTCATCGTATTCCGGCAGGTCGCAGCCGAGCAAAGCCGATTCGGTCGTTGCATAACGTGATCGAAGGCGTCACCGACTGGGGCGTGCATGAACGGCCGCGGCAGCCGGGCGTCAGATACGTTGTTTACGCCGACGCGGCATCGGGTACCGACAAGATTCGTTCGCACTCGCGATCGGCCACTCCGTGAACGACGCCGCGCGTACGGTCGTGATCAACGTGATCCGGAAAGAAAGCCGAGGTCCGTGGCGGCGGACGTCATCAAACAATACGCCGAGCTTTTGCGATCCTACGACGTCCACGAAATCGTGTCGGACAATTACGCCGCCGGTTTTTCGAGCGACGAGTGGAACCGCAACGGGATCGGGTTCAGGGCGTGCGACAACGACACCGCCGAGAATTTTCTGCGCCTTTTGCCGCTGCTGACTTCAAAGCGCGCTCGCCTGGCCGATAACGCGACGTTGCGAACCCAACTGTCGCAGCTCGAGCATCGGGTCGTTAGCGGTCACGAGGTAGTCGGCCACGCGCAAAGAGCCGGCGCGCACGACGACGTCGCCGCTGCTTGCGCGGGCTGCTTGGTGGAGGCCGCGGGGCATGTTTCCCGTCTGCGAGCTGTTCACGCCGGCGATGGTGGAGCGGATCCGGAATTTCCCTCGACCCGCGATGACGACCGGCCGCTCGTCGCCGTTTGCGTTTCAACTCGGCGAGAGGGCCCAGGCCCAACGAAAGATTCTATCACGCGGGTGAAACTGAAAACCAAAAACTGAAAAGGAGAACGTTATGACGTCAAAACTCACCGCGGCTTTAAAGGCCAAGTTTTTGCACGGCCGGCAGACGTGTTGCGTGCACTCGGGCTCGACAAGGATTTGCTCGGCAAACCCGCGGCGCCCGGCGGCAGCAACGAGGCCCTGAAAGCCCGTCGGGTGGACCTTGAACGATTGATCTCCGAGGCTTTTGCCGGAGAGCGCGATGGGCAAAATTCTGGAGCTTCTCGACAAGCATGTGCGGCTCGACGAGCTTCCCGACGATCACCCTCAACGTGAGCACTTCCACGCAGTCGTCGGCGACGGCGAGAAGCACGAAAAGTTTCGCGCCCTCCTTCGGAAGGCCGGGATGAACGAGGACGACATCGCCGAAGCGATGCGCCTCCTGGCGGCGGGAACGCGACGGATCGCCTTCCGCTCGCGGCCACGCGCGGCGGCATGGGCGGGAGGGCCGCCGACGCACGCCTGGCTTTCGATGCCATGTTCCCTGAAGCGGCGAGGATCACCGTCGAGCGTCGCGGGACGACCGTCACCGCCGGCCGCCCAGCCAAAGGGCAGTTGACAGCTTCGCGGAAAAGTTTCCGGGCGCCGCCAGGATCGGCGTCGGTGCGGTCTGAGCGCGGCGATGATCACGAAGCACGGCGCCGCAGCGGTGCACGAGTCCGGCCGTGCGGTGGTTGCCCGCCTGGTCGGCCTTCAGGTGGTTCGCGCCGCGGCCCGCGAGAGCGGCTCGGGCGTTCGGACCAGGTACCAGCTCGGCACGGCCGCGGATGCCGCGGCGACGCTGGAGAAACTGGCCTTGGTAGATTTGTCCGGTCAGGCCGCGGAATCTCGTCGCCTGCGTAGTGTTGATTGGGCCACGGACGAGGCGAACGCGACGGAGCGGGCACTGTTGCCCGTGCTCCGTGGACGCTGCGGAGTTGTTATCACCATGGAGCAATTCCAGTTGCAGGGCGACAGACTGCCGGCGATTTCAGCAGATATGTGACATTGCCGCATCATCCTTCACGCTTTGGCCCCTTCGCGGCGCCAGCGGCGCTTGCGCCGCTGCGCAGCGGCCGGCAGAATCTCGGATTCGGCGGCTGGCGGCACAAGGGACTCGGCCTCGCTTTCGGTGCGCGCCTCGTCCTGCACCGATGCGGAGGATCGCGCCTGTTCGGAGTTGGCCAAGTCTTTGGCAAAGTCGGCGGCCCGCGTGCGATGCGCGAGTTCCGCAGCCCGCGCCCGGCGCTCGGCCACGGCCGCGCGCAGGCGTTTCGTCCAATAATAGGTCTGCGCCACCGCGCGGCCGACGATTCCGCCGGCCCAAACGAGCTCGAACGGCGTGAATTGCCGCCAGGTCTGATCGCCGTCGACGATGGCGCGGGCGATGAGGTTACCGGCCATCGCCGTGGTGTTGAGGCCGTGGCCGCCGAAGCCGCTCGCCAGCCACACGCCGGGACCGAGCTCGCCGATCTGCGGCATGCGGTGGATCGAGTTGCCGAGCGTGCCGGACCATACGTAATCGGCGCCAGCCTCGCCGAGCTGTGGATAAGTCTTTTTGATATCGGCGGCGAGCACGCGGGCGTAGCGGCGCGGATCGCGTTCCCACGTCGTCGCCCGGCCCGACCACATCAGCCGGTCGCCGCCGACGATACGGTAGTGATTGTCGGCGAGGTCGGAATCGCTGACCGAACCGCGATAATCGATGGCTTCCCCAAGCCGCGGCCCCAGCGGCGCGGTGGTGATCACATAGGTGGTGATCGGAATGAGCGCGGCGGCGATCGGCGGCATCAGCGCGGCGATCTGGATATTGCCGCACAGCACCACATGGTTGGCGCGCAGCCGCGCGTTTGGCGTGACGATGCGCTTGCGCACGCCGGCAGGATCGATGGACAAAGCCGGGGTGTGCTCGAAGATGCGGGCACCGGCGTGTTCGGCGGCCGCCGCCAGGCCCAGCGCATAATTGAGCGGGTGGATATTGATCGCGCGGGGAAAATGGATGGCGTGAAAGTAACGCTCGCTGCGCAGCGATGCGCGCACCTGCTCGGCCGGCCAGCCCTCGATCTCGACGCCGAATTCGCCGAGGAGCCCGGCGAGACGCGTGAACACATCGCCGTTGTCGATCTTGGAGACGTAAAGCCAGCCGTCCTGCGCATCGATCCCGGGAATGGCGCCGTCGGCGATGGTGTCGCGGACGTAGTCGAGCCCGCTTTGCGACAGCGCCCACAAATCCTTTGCGCGCGAAAATCCGACGCGGCCGATGATGCGCTCGGGCGCCGCGGCAAAACCCGGAAGCACGAATCCGGTATTGCGGCCCGAGGCGTGTTCCGCAAGGCGTCCGGCCTCGATGAGCACGACGGACCACCCGCCGCGCGCCACCTCGCGCGCCGTCGTCAGGCCCGCGAGCCCGCCGCCGATGACGCAGACATCAACGTCGAGATCGACCGTGAGCGACGGCCGCTGCGGCGCGTCCACTTTGGTCGCGGCGTACCAGCTTCCGCCATAGGCTGATGTGGGATCGGTCGTCTCGTTCATGACTCAACTATTCATGTCTCGACTATTCACGACTCAACTGTTTCGCGGCGCCGGCGTATGACGCAGCCGCAGACGTTTCAGGTGCCGGCTTGAGGGTGAACTTCCTGTGCAGGTTTGCGGCCACACTATAGGAACTTCGGAATCGGGACACTAGACTGGCGCAAGCCGACAACAGGGCATCGCACGATGCGCCGTTTGCTGCTGCTGCGACATGCCAAGACCGAGCGCTCCGAGCCGGGCGAACGCGATCGCGATCGCAAGCTCATGGCGCGCGGACGCGCCGACGCGCCGGTCATCGGCGCCTATATGGCGCGTCACCGCCTCGTGCCCGATTTCGTGCTGGTATCGCCGGTCACCCGCGCGGAGGAAACTTGGGCGCTGGTCGCCGCCGCCTTGGGCAAGCCGCCGCGCGTGGCCCGGGACGCACGCATCTACAACGCCGGTCCGCAGACGCTCATCGAGATCATCGGCGAGACGCGCGACGCGCGCGCGCTGCTCGTAGTCGGGCACAATCCGGGCCTGCACGATCTCGCCGTGCAACTGATCGCTTCGGGCGACGTCGAAGCGCGCGAACGCATCAACGAAAAACTGCCGACGTCCGGGCTGGTGGTGATCGAGTTTCCGTACGACGACTGGTCGCGACTGCATCGCAGTTCCGGCAGGCTGGAGCGCTTCGTCAGTCCGCGCCTGATCGCCGAGGCGACCGACCGACCAGACTGACGTCAGGCGCTAGTCGTAGAATTCCGGCGACTTCTTCTGCGCACTGCTTTGTGGGTTGTCGTGGTTGATCCAGAGCTGCGCATGCTCTTTCGCCAGAATGTCGGCGATGCGGTCCATCGATGCGACAGTCTGTTCCTTGCTGGTATTCATCGACGGCACGCGGCGATGGTCCCAGTTGTCCTTGAAGTGGACGGCGTCGCCCGAGAGCACCACCGCCCCGGTTTTCGGCAATTTCACCAACAAGGATTGATGTCCCGGGGTGTGTCCGGGCGTCGAGATAAGAACGACCGAGCCATCGCCGAACACGTCGTGGTCGCCCTCGATCTTGGTCACCGGATGATTTGGATTAAAGCGCGGCGTACCGTCCGGATTCGGCCAGTCGTATTCGGCTTTCTGTACGTAGAGCATAACCTGCGGGAATTCTTCGACGTTGCCGATGTGATCCGGGTGCGTGTGCGAGATCGCCATCGCCTTGATATCCGAAGGCTTGATGCCCAACTCGGCGAGCTGTCCGGCAAGGGTTTTGGCTCGTTTCATCACAAAACCGAAGGCGCCGTTCACGCCATCCGGCTTGGCCGCAATCGCATCGGGAAGCCCAGTGTCCCACAAGAACCAGCCTTGTGCGTGATGGATAAGATAGCAGTTGTCGGACACTTGCATCGGCACTCCGACATTAACCCTAGGCGACCAGCGCGATTGATCGGGGGCGGAAATGCTGCCGCAATCGAGAACGTAAAGCTTATCGACGCCCGCGGCTGCGGCCGGCAGTGAGTTGAGCGCGGCGGCGCAGGCGGCAGCGGCAAAATAAGCAAGCCTCATGACTTTCCTCCCTTGATGTTCTTGCGACCTCACGCCGCCAGCGCCGCCAAGATGCGCGCCCAGCTGCGAATGCCTTTGTGGAAGCATTTGAGGTCGAACTTCTCGTTCGGCGAATGTACGCGGTCGTCATCGAGCGCGAAGCCGACCATCAGCGTGTCCATGCCGAGCACGGTCTTGAAATCGCCGACGATCGGGATCGAGCCGCCGGCGCCGATCGTCACCGCTTTCTTGCTCCACTCCTCGGCGAGCGCGGCGCGGGCCTTGGCCAGCGCCGGATTGTCAAACGCCACATCGAATGCCGGCGCGCTGGTGAAATTGCCGAACTCCGCCGAGCAATCGGCCGGCACGCGCGCATGCACGAAGTCGCGGAAGGCGGCGCGGATTTTTTCCGGATCCTGCGCCCCCACCAGACGGAACGAGACCTTGGCCATCGCTTTGCCGGGAATGACGGTCTTGGCGCCCTCGCCGGTATAGCCGCCGATGATGCCGTTGACCTCTGCCGTCGGCCGCGTGGAGATTTGTTCGATCAGCATGCGGTCCTTCTCGCCGGCCGGAATTTTCAGACCGATTGGACCGAGGAATTTTTCCGGCGTCAGTTTGAGCCCCGCGAGATCGGCCTTGATGTCGGGCGGCAGCTCGCGAACGCCGTCGTAAAAGCCGGGAATGGCGACCGAGCCGTCCGGCTTGTGCAGCGCCGAGAGGATATCGGCCATGACGTGGATCGGATTGCGCGCCGCGCCGCCAAACAGCCCGGAGTGCAGGTCGCGGTCGGCGCAGGTAAGCCTGACTTCCTCGTAGACGAGCCCGCGCAGCGACGTGGTGATCGAGGGCGTCTCCGCATCCCACATGCCGGTGTCGCAGACCAGCGCGAGGTCGCGCTTGAACTCGGCGGCGTTGTCGCGGACGAAGCCGAACAGGTGCTTTGATCCGCACTCCTCTTCGCCCTCGATCATCATGGTGATGTCGAGCGGAAGCTTGCCGGTGACCGCCTTGAACGCGCGGCACGCTTCGACGAAGGTCATGGCCTGGCCCTTGTCGTCGCAGGCACCGCGGGCGACGATGATTTTTCGCCCCTCCGCGAGCGTCTCGACACGCGGCTCGAATGGCGGCGTCTTCCACAGATCGAGCGGGTCGACCGGCTGCACGTCGTAATGGCCGTAGAACAGCACGCGCGGCGCGCGGCCGTCGGCATTGTTGTCGGTTTTGCTGTTGCCGGCCTTGCCGATCACGATCGGATGACCCTCGGTCGGGCGCACGCTGGTCTCGAAGCCGAAGCTGCGCAGATCGGCGGCGACGTGTTCGGCGGCTTTGCGGCACTGGGCCGCATACGCCGGGTCGGTCGACACCGATTGGATGCGCAAAAGCGCGAACAGGCGATCGAGGCTCCCGTCGAGATCGCGGTCGATGCGGTCGAGCACCGCAGCCAAGGTTTCGGATGCAGTCATGACTTTACCTTCTCATTACGCCGCCGAGTGCGCCCCGCACCACGGCCTTGCCCAGCGTGCCCGCGGTCTTGCTGCCGGTCGATTTGGTGAGTTCGGCGGCGACCTGGGCGCCGATGCCTACGGCCACCGCACGCGTGACATTGCGGGCCACTTGCTGCGAGGTCGTTAGCGCCGTCCCGCGCTTTCGGCCGATACCAAAGACGCTGCGGAAGCCTTCGCCCATTTTGTGCAGAACACTGCCCGATGCCGGCGGCGCCGGGGCGTCCGGCTGGCCCGGAGCGGCGGGCGCGCCGGCCTGGCTGGAAGGCGTGCCGGCAGGCGGCAGCGCGCCGCCGCTCGCCAACCGGTTTTGCAATATCGCGTAAGCCGATTTCGGCGCGGCGGTCGTGTCATATTTCCCCTGCACCGGGCTTTTCGCCATGACCGCCTTGCGTTCCTCCGGCGTGATCGGGCCGATCCGCGCCGACGGCGGCCGGATCATGATGCGGTCGACCATCGACGGCGTGCCGCCGCCTTCGAGGAAGGAAACCAGCGCCTCACCCTTGCCGAGCTCGGTGATCACCTGGGCGGTATTGAGCTTCGGGTTTGGCCGGAACGTGTCGGCCGCGGCTTTCACTGCCTTCTGGTCGCCCGGCGTGAATGCGCGCAGCGCGTGCTGGAGCCGATTGCCGAGTTGCGCCAGGACCTTGTCCGGCACATCGATCGGGTTCTGGGTGACGAAATAGACGCCGACCCCTTTTGAACGGATCAAGCGCACCACCTGCTCGACCCTGTCGAGCAGTTCCTTGGGCGCCTCGCTGAACAGAAGATGCGCCTCGTCGAAAAAGAACACGAGCTTCGGTTTCGCCGGGTCGCCGACCTCGGGCAGCTTCTCGAACAGCTCGGAGAGGAGCCAGAGCAAGAAGGTGGCGTAGAGCCGTGGGCTCGTCATCAGCTTGTCGGCGGCCAGCACGTTGATATAGCCGCGGCCGCTCTTGGGATCGGTCTTCATCAGATCATCGATCGACAGCGCCGGCTCGCCGAAGAACTTGTCGCCGCCCTGGTTCTCGAGCACGAGCAATTGGCGCTGCACGGTGCCGACCGCGGTCACCGCCACGTTGCCGTAGCGGCCGCTGATCTCCTTTGCATTCTTCGACAGGTACGCCAGCAACTCTCGCAGATCGTTGAGACCGACAAGTCCGTCGATGTCGAGCGCCTTCAATTCGGGATCGTCGTCGGCATAACGGAACGCGATGTTGATGACGCCTTCCTGGACGTCGTTAAGCTCGAGCATGCGCGAAACAAGCAACGGCCCCATCTCGAACACCGTGGCGCGGATCGGATGGCCTTCCGCAGCGAACAAATCCCAGAAGATTACGGGGAATTCCTCGGGCGTGTAGTCGAAGCCCATGCCCTTGGCGCGATTGACGAATTCCGGCTTGGCTTCGCCCTGCGCGGCGATCCCGGAGAGGTCGCCCTTGACGTCGGCGGCGAACACCGCAACGCCGGCCCGCGAGAAGCCTTCCGCCAGCACCTGGAGCGACACCGTCTTGCCGGTGCCGGTCGCGCCGGTGGCGAGACCATGACGGTTGGCGAGAGCGAGCGCGAGGTATTCGTCATCGGCGCCGGCACCCTTGCCGACAAAAATTTTTCCGTCTCGATCCGGACTCGGCATCACTCTTTTCCCTCGCCCGCTCCGCCGTAGCACGGATCGCAGTCACGGAACTGCGTGCCTGGAATTTTATCGTGCGCAGGCACGGTCATTTCCACCAGCCGCGCCGATCGCGTGCCGCGGACTGAGCATCTTGTCATGCCGCGCGCGAATGTACATGATGGCAACAACGTGCCGAGGCTACGGGGCTGGCGAGGGGACTATGGACGAGTTGATCGGGCGTCTCGTCGCCGATGTCGGCCTCGATCGGAACGCCGCCGAAACAGCCGTCGGAATCATCCTCGACTTCCTGGCCAAGGAAGGCCCGACCGACAAGGTGCAGCTGGTCGTCGCGAAGCTGCCGGGAGCAAAAGCCCTCATGCAGAAAGCCGCAAGCGACGGCGGCGGCGGCATGGGCGGCGTGATGGGTGCCGGCATGCGCATGATGGGCGCGGGGCTCAGCATGGGGCAGGTGCAGGCCGTCACCCGGCAATTCATCGCTTATGCACGCGAGAAAGTCGGCGAGGACGAGCTTGGCGAGATCGTCGGCGCGATCCCCGGCCTCGCGCAGTTCGTTTGAGTAGGTAGTGGGCACGTTGCTGCCGCGCGACTTTGCGCGGTTCAAGGGGGACAGCGATGGGGTACCCCATCACCGATATTCGAGGCATCGGCGCCGATACCGCCGTCATTCTGAAGTCGGAAGGAATCCGCACGACGGTCGGCCTGCTGCGCCTGGCCAAGACGCCAAAGCAGCGGCTCAAGATCGCCGAGAAGGTCGGAACCGACGACAAGCTCGTGCTTGACTGGGTGACGGCCGCCGACCGCATGCGCGTCAAAGGCGTCGGCTGGGAATATGCGGAGCTGTTGCGCGTCGCCGGCGTCAAGACGGTAAAGGAACTCAAATTCCGCAATCCGCGGAAGCTTGTGGACCAAATGACGGAGGCCAACACCAAGCGCAAGCTGGTGCGCCTGTTGCCGTCGGTCGGCACGGTCACGCGCTGGATCGAGAACGCCAAGAAGCTGCCGCCCGTCATTTGCTATTGATCGCCGCTAGACATGCGCTTGCGCGCCGCGGCAACGCCGGCCGGTGGCTTGACTCGTTGTCGCCGACCGCGCAAGCCACCGTCAAATCAACGGTCCAAGAATGGCCCAAATTATGGCCGCAACGCTCACTGATCGGGCATTTTCCGCGCCGAACGCGGCGGCCGGCGACGTGCTGGCGCAGCTTCTCGCCAAGATGCGGCCGCTAGTCATGGGCGTGGTAAATGTCACCCCGGATTCATTTTCCGACGGCGGCAAGTTTCTCGACCCGCAAACGGCGATCGCGCATGCGCGCCGCCTTGCCGGCGAAGGCACTGACATTCTCGACATCGGCGCGGAATCGACGCGCCCCTATGGTGGCACGGTGCGTGTGCCGCTCGAAGAGGAGCGCGCGCGGCTGGCGCCGGTCTTGGCCGAGGTGATCGCGCTCGGCGTCCCGGTGTCCGTGGATACGCTGAAGGCCGCGGTCGCCGCCTGGGCGCTCGATCTCGGCGCGGCGATCGTCAACGATGTATGGGGCTTGCAGCGCGATCCCGACATGGCCCGCGTCGTCGCCGAACGCGGCGTCCCGGTCATCATCATGCATAATCGCGAGACCGCCGATCCGACGATCGACATCGTTGCCGACGTGACCGCCTTCTTCCAGCGCTCGCTCGACATCGCGGCGCGCGCCGGCATCGCCCGCGAGCGCATCGTGCTCGATCCCGGCATCGGTTTCGGCAAGACGGCGGAGCAGAGCCTGATTTGCATCGCCCGGCTCGACGCCTGGCGCAGCTTCGGCTTGCCGCTCCTGGTCGGTGCTTCGCGCAAGCGCTTTATCCATTCGTTCGCGCCGTCGGATCCCATGGACCGGCTCGGCGGATCGCTTGCCGCGCACCTGTTGGCGGTCGAGAACGGCGCCGCCATCGTGCGCGTGCACGACGTGGCGCCGACCGTTCAGGCCCTCACCGTCGCGGCGGCGATCAGGCGGGCGCGATGAGCGACGCGATCTTCGTCAACGGGCTGATCCTGCACGCCTATCACGGCGTGATGCCGCACGAGGCCAAGGTCGGACAGCCATTCGGCCTCGATCTCGTGGTCGATATCGATCTCGCCGAAGCCTCGCGCACCGACACGCTCAAAGCCACCTTGTCCTACGAAACACTGGTGAAGACGGCGAGCGAAGCATTCTGCGTGCGCCGCTATCGACTGGTCGAGGCCGCCGCCGGCGCGGTTGCCGACGCGGTGCTCGATCGCTTTCCAAAGGTCGTCGGCATTCGCGTCACTGTGCGCAAACCGCACGCGCCGATCGCCGCGACCTTCGACGATGTCGGCGTGACCATCGTGCGCACGCGTGGTCGCCGTGGTTGAGGCATTCATCGCACTCGGCGGCAATGTCGGCGATGTGCGCTCGATGTTTGATCGAGCGGTTGCGATGTTGTGCGATGACGGCGCCGTGCGGCTCGTGGCGCGCTCGTCCGATTACCGCACGCCGCCCTGGGGTGTCACCGATCAGGCGCCCTTCATCAACGCCGCGATCGCTGTGACCACGGCGCTGTCGCCGCATGACCTGTTGGCCCGCACGGAAGAATGCGAGCGCGCGCTAGGGCGCAACCGCGCGCGGGAGCGGCGCTGGGGGCCGCGCAGCATCGACCTCGACCTGCTCGCCTATGACGACCTCGTGCTTATCGATCGGGACCTCATTCTGCCGCATCCGCACCTGTTCGAGCGCGCCTTTGCGTTGGTGCCGCTGGCCGAGATCGCACCCGAGCGGGTGATCGCCGGCGTCCGGGTGCGCGAGGCGCTTGCACGCTTGGATGCAAGCGGCATCGCGAAGCTTGCGCCACGCTAATCGCCCCGGCACGCCAATTGCACAAAAAGGCTCGGTTGGCCTCCTCGGCCCGGCATGGCATTTTGCGGCAATGACCGATCCCGAAACCGTCTTGCTCGCCGCCGATTTTCCGCCCGCGACGCGGGAGGAATGGCGCAAGCTCGTCGACGCCGTGCTTAAAGGCGCGCCGTTCGAGCGGCTTGTCAGCACCACATATGATGGCCTCGCCATCGAGCCGCTAGCGGCGCGCCGTTCCGATGCGAAGCCGGTCGCGGGGCGCGCCGGCGCGACGCCGTGGGAAGTCCTGGCGCGGATCGATCACCCCGATCCGGCGCGCGCCAATGAGATCGCGCTGCGCGAACTCAATAACGGCGCGAGCGGTCTCGCGTTGGTATTTTCCGGCTCGTCCGGCGATCACGGTTTCGGCCTGGACCCGAGCGAGCAGGCGCTCACGCGCGCGCTCGAAGGCGTGCGGCTCGACGCCGATATTGCCCTCGACATCGACCTCACTCCATTTGCGCGCGACCTACCGCAACGTATCGCGGAACTGGTCAAGCAAAGCGCCGATCCGGCCGCGACAAAGGTTCGCTTCGGTTACGATCCGCTCACCGCGGTCGCCATAACCGGGAAAATTCCGCTGCCTTGGAGCGAGACGGCACCGCTGATGGCGCGGCTCATCCGTACGCTTGCCGACGCCGGCTTCAAGGGTCCGTTCGCCGTCGGCGACGGACGTGTGGTGCATAACGCCGGCGGCTCGGAGGCGCAGGAGCTTGCCTTCGCACTCGCTTGCGCTGTCGCTTACTTGCGCGCGCTCGAGGCAAGCGGGATGGCGCTCGAAAGCGCGCGTGACGCGCTCTATTTCCGGCTGTCTGCCGACGCCGACCAGTTTTTGACGGTCGCAAAATTCCGCGCGGCGCGAAAGTTATGGGCGCGCATCGAGGCGGCCTGCGGTCTTTCGGCGAAACCCGTCCTGATCGCGGCCGAGACCGCGTGGCGGATGATGGCGCGGCGCGACCCGCACGTGAACATCCTGCGCGCGACCATCGCGGTGTTCGCGGCCGCGCTTGGCGGCGCCGATGCGATCACGGTCTTGCCGTTTACCGCGGCATGCGGCCTGCCCGACCGTTTCGCGCGTCGCATCGCGCGCAACACCCAGCTCATCCTCGGCGAAGAATCGCATCTCGCCAAGGTCGCCGATCCGGCGGCCGGCTCTGGCGCGGTCGAAGACTTGACCGACGCGCTCTGCCAAATGGCCTGGGCTTTGTTCCGCGACATCGAGGCGGCGGGCGGCGTCGCCGCCGCGCTGGAAAGCGGGCTCATCCAGGGCAAAGTCGCCACGGTGCGCGAAAAGCGCGAGGCCGCGACCGCGCGTCGCCGGGAAGCGCTGACCGGCGTGAGCATATTCCCGAACTTGCGCGAGGTGGAAGCGACAGTGGACGCACCTTTCCCGGCCGCGAAAACGGCCGCCGCTCCACCTTCAACCGTTACGCCGCTCGTTCCGATCCGCCTCGCGCAGCCCTTCGAAGCCTTGCGCGATGCGTCCGATCGTTTGCTGGCGAAACGCGGCGCACGTCCGAGAGTCTTCCTCGCCACGCTCGGCACGCAAGCGGAATTCGGGCCGCGCGCGACCTTCGCCAAGAATTTTTTCGAGGCCGGCGGCATCGAGGCGGTGAGCGGCGACAGTGCCAGCCGCGCTCCCCTGCCGGAAGCCTACAAAACCGCCGGCGCGGCTCTCGCCTGCCTGTGTTCGACCGACAAGATCTATGAGAAAGAGGCGAACGCGGCGGCGGCCGCGCTCAAGGCCGCCGGCGCCAGGCACCTTTATCTTGCCGGGCGGCCCGGCGAACGCGAAGCCGCCTTGCAGGCGGCCGGCGTGCAATCGTTCATTTACGAGGGTTGCGATGCGCTAGCGACACTCAAGAGCGCGTACGATATTATTCTTGGTATCGAGATCGGGTAATCAAAGATGAGCCGCATCCCGGATTTTGCGCAGATCGAGCTCGCCGACGCGGAGCCGGCGGCGGCGGCAATTCCGGCCGCTTCCGCCGCAGCCGGCGGCGCTGTCGCCCCTTGGCTCACGCCCGAAGGCATCGCGGTCAACAGCGTCTATGACGCGCCCGATCTCAACGGGCTCGATGGCCTCGACACCTATCCCGGCATCGCGCCCTATTTGCGCGGCCCCTACCCGACCATGTACGTCACCCAGCCCTGGACCATCCGGCAATATGCCGGCTTCTCCACGGCCGAGGATTCCAACGCCTTCTACCGGCGCAATCTCGCCGCCGGACAAAAAGGACTTTCGATCGCCTTCGATCTCGCCACTCACCGCGGCTACGACAGCGATCATCCGCGCGTCACCGGCGACGTCGGCATGGCGGGCGTCGCCATCGACTCGATCTACGACATGCGCACGCTGTTTGCCGGCATTCCGCTCGGCCAGATGTCGGTGTCGATGACCATGAACGGCGCCGTGCTGCCGGTGCTGGCGCTTTACATAGTCGCCGCCGAGGAACAGGGCGTGCCGCCGGAAAAGCTCGCCGGCACCATCCAGAACGACATCCTCAAGGAATTCATGGTGCGCAATACCTACATCTATCCGCCGAAGCCTTCACTGCGCATCATCTCCGACATTTTCGCCTACACTTCGGCGCACATGCCGAAATTCAACTCGATTTCGATCTCCGGCTATCACATGCAGGAAGCCGGCGCGACGGCCGATCTCGAACTTGCCTATACGCTCGCGGACGGCGTCGAATACGTGCGCGCGGGCCTGGCCGCTTCGCTTGGCGTCGACCGCTTCGCGCCGCGGCTGTCGTTCTTCTTCGGCATCGGCATGAACTTCTTCATGGAGGTGGCGAAGCTTCGCGCCGCGCGCGCGCTGTGGGCGAAGCTGATGAAAGAGTTTAATCCGCAGGACACGCGCTCGCTCTCGCTGCGCACCCATTGCCAGACCTCCGGCTGGTCGCTTGCGGCGCAGGATATCTTCAACAACGTCGTGCGCACCTCGATCGAAGCGATGGCAGCGACGCAGGGCGGCACCCAATCGCTGCACACCAACGCGCTCGACGAAGCGCTGGCGCTGCCGACCGATTTTTCCGCGCGCATCGCCCGCAACACGCAGATCGTTCTCCAGCGCGAAAGCGGCACCACGCGCACGATCGATCCGTGGGGCGGCTCGTTCTATGTCGAACGGCTCACGCACGAGCTGGCGAGACGGGCCTGGGCGCATATCTGCGAGGTCGAGGAGCTCGGCGGCATGACGCGGGCGATCGAAGCGTCGCTGCCGAAATTGCGCATCGAGGAAGCCGCCGCACGCACGCAAGCGCGCATCGATACCGGCGCGCAGACGGCGGTCGGGGTCAACAAGTACCGGCCGCGGGACGAGGTGCCGGTCGAAATCCTCAAAGTCGACAACGGCGCGGTGCGGCAATTGCAGATCGACAAGCTGTCGCGATTGAAACGCGAGCGTGATGCAGGGGCGGTCGCCGAGGCCCTCGGCGCGCTCACGCGCAACGCCTCCGGCGGCAACGGCAATCTGCTGGCGCTTGCGATCGATGCGGCGCGCGCCAAGGCGACGGTCGGCGAGATATCATTGGCGCTGGAGCAGGTCTTCGGTCGCCATCAGGCGGAGATTAAGTCGATCTCCGGCGTCTACAGGCGGGAGGTCGGCATGTCGGACACCGTCGAACGGGTGCAGAAACGCGTCGCCGAATTCGAGGAGAACGAAGGCCGCCGCCCGCGCATCCTGGTCGCCAAGATCGGCCAGGACGGCCACGACCGCGGCCAGAAGGTGATCGCCTCGGCATTCGCCGATCTCGGCTTCGATGTCGATATCGGACCACTGTTCGCCACGCCGGTGGAAGCCGCGCGGCAGGCGGTCGAGAATGACGTGCACATCCTTGGCATCTCGTCGCTCGCCGGCGCGCATCTGACGCTGGTGCCGGAGCTTAAGGCCGAGCTCGAAAGGAACGGCCGGGCCGACATCATGATCGCGGTCGGCGGCGTGGTGCCGCGGCAGGATTACGAGGTGCTCAAAGCGGCGGGCGCGGAAGCGATCTTCCCGCCCGGCACGGTGATCGCCGAAGCCGCCGAGGCGCTCCTCGATACGCTCAACCGCCGGCTCGGCCACGCCAAGGCCGCGGCGGAATAGCGTGCCTGGTGTTGTTGTTAAACACGATATTCCAAGCAGAGGGGGCTCGACCCCGGCCGTGTCCAGCTGATTCGTCACAAGGATGCTCGCCTGAAGGGAAAAAGTTTCTTTGATGTTTGGTTTAGTGAAATAGACAAATTCGAGGCTTACCAAAGCGTCCAAGGGCCAAAGAACGCTTTCAATGTAGGCCGACTTGTTGCTTCGTTTGTAGTCAGTCGGGGTGACACTGTTTTTGTAGGACTCTACAAAAACAGTTGGCCGAAGGTCGGCTGTTGAGGGCGAACGCCTTCCTGTTCTGGACCGTCCTGTCGACCACAGGGACTACATTCACGACATGCAATCCGAAATGACGGCAATGACCGATTATATCGGTCGATTGGTCATAAGGCCCTGGAAAGACGCCATCAACTTTGTACACAAAGCGTCGGCGCGTAATCCCGAAGTGTTGGAAATTAGGCCCTCTGTCCAACAAGAACCATTTCCTGGACTGCTTGAATTTTCCAGAAGATAAGTGACATTCCCGACATATTCCCAGAATGGCGCGAGCATCTCAAGAAAGCGCGGGGCGTGTACTTACTAACTTTCGCCGACGGCCATCAGTATGTTGGATCTGCGTCAGGGGACGAAGGCTTTTTGCAGCGATGGACTAACCATGCGGTGGATGGAAATGGCGGCAATCGGGTGCTGATCCGAGATAATCGCGACGCCAGAAGAGACGCCGTGGTATCGATACTTGAGGTGACCGGCTCGGCCTCGACACGAGAGCAAATTGTAGCGCGTGAAATGATTTGGCAGACTAAGTTAGGGGCGAGAGCCAAGCCGTTGGACGTTGAATGACCCGCGACAATATTATTGCCAAGCTCAAGGAAACCGCTCCGGCGCTGCGCGCCGAGGGCGTGACGCGGCTTGCCATATTCGGATCGCGCGCCCGCGGCGATGCGCGTGAGGACAGCGATCTCGACGTACTGATCGATATCGATCCGGAAGCGGGACTTTACGGCCTCGCTGTTATCGGCGTCCTCGCCGACGTTGAGCGAACCATCAAGGCCGTGACCGGCATTCCCACGCAAGCGGAGTGCGCAAGTCACTTGAGCCTCGGTTCGCGGAACGCATCGCCGATGATCTTATTGACGTCTTCTAATCATGCCTCCGACACTGGCCGATCGACTGGTGCATATCGCCGCCATCGACACGATTGAAAACGCGCTGGCGAACAAACGATTCGACGACGTGACCGGCGACTTGATGCTGCATCTGGCGGTCGAACGCTCCCTTGAAATCATCTGCGAAGCATCGCGCCGCATTCCCGACAATGTGAAGGCGCAGCAGCCGGACATCGATTGGCGAGGCATGCTGGATTTTGGCAATCGGCTGCGCCATGCCTATCATCGCGTCGAGCCGAGCATATTGTGGGAAATCGCTCAGCGCGACCTGCCGCCTCTCAAAGCGTTTGCCGAGCGCATCATGCGCGAAGCGGCACGATAAAACTGGGTGGTCAGGCATCCGTAAATTTTTTCGGCGACTTGCTGGCTCAGTTTGGCTGCGCCGCGGCCTCTTGCGGGCCGGCCGCGGGAGAGGCGACCGGCGTGCCGCGCCCAGGCGCGCGGCCCAACGATTCAAGGAACGCGCGGAACGTGGCGTTGCCCCTGAGCGCGTCGCCGCCGGCGTCGATCAGCAAGTCCACTTGCTGCGGCGGCAACACGAAGCGCGTCTCCACGGCGTTCAGCGCGGCCGCGCGCTGTGGGTCGAACTGATCGAAGGCGACGCGGCCGACGAAGAATTTCACGTCGCGACAATTCCAGCCGGGCGGCGCACCGAAGCGCCGGCGCTCGGCCGCGGAAAGCTTGCAACGCCAATCGATCAGCGCGTTCTGCCAATCGTCGATGGTATCCTGGAAGGCGGAATAGCTGCCGACCGCGCCGGATTCGGTTGCGGTATCGGACGCTGCGGTGACAAGCGTAACACCGCTCGGACCTTCCACCGTCTGCGACCACGTCCCGGAAGGCGCGCGGCCGGCATCAACGACAAGGAATATCAGGCGCCGCAGCTTCACGCCCTCCTCGGGCTCGAGCGGCCCATAGGGCGTGTCGGAGGCGAGACGCGCGATGGTGAGACCGGCGAGTCCGTAATTGTCGACAAGCCCGCCGT
Source organism: Xanthobacteraceae bacterium (assembly GCA_050012575.1). GTDB lineage: Bacteria > Pseudomonadota > Alphaproteobacteria > Rhizobiales > Xanthobacteraceae > BOG-931. Next base: position 17,430 of record JBEKGX010000034.1, read on the forward strand.
CGAGCAGCTTCACATAACGAACTTCGCCGCTGTGATAGCGCTCGAGCGCGTTGGCGAAGAGCTTGAGCACCGGCGGCGCATCCTGGCGGCTGCGCACGCGTTCTACCCAAGCCGGCAATGGCACCGAGCATCCGCCGGGGAAACCCTGAATGACGATAGGAGCGAAGACGACCGGCACGGCCGCCGACGCGGCCACGGCCAGAGCGATCGGGTAGCTGGCGAGATCGCTACAAAGCGCCCCGAATATAACATTGCCGAACACAAATGGCGTACGGCTGTAGATATCCGAGGCGTTGATCCAGACGAACGGGCGTCGCTGAAACAGCAGGCTCTTATAGGTCGCGTGGTCGAATAGATTGTCGTCTAGCCACTTCGGAAATTGTGTCGTGTCGTTGATGCCGCCCTGCAGGCCGCGCGCGATGTTGGTGAGGTTGAGGTTGGTCTGCAACCCCTCCTCGGCATTGCGCAGCAGGAAGCGCTGCTTGAAATCGGCCAGCGCCTTGCGCTTCTTCAGCCCGTAATAGGCGGCAAGGACCGATCCGCCCGATACGCCGGTGACAAAGTCGACGCGATCGAGCAGCGAGGTCGAGCGGCCGGGTGTCGGCATCTGATCGAGCGCGGTCAGCACGCCGTAGGAAAACGCCGCCGCCCGCATGCCGCCGCCGGAGAAGGACAGGGCCACGACCGTATCGTCGTAAAAGGTCTCGACGTCGCGGCCGAGTTCGGCGCTGGGCTTGGCGCCGGCCGTAAGCGGCTGATTGATCGGGTCGTTGTGGATTTGGGCGCAGGCTACCAGCAGGGCGGAACACGCAACGCTGCGCCCAGCACGCACGAAACGCTGCAACCACCCCCACGTCATTAACCAAGGTTATCGGCGTATCGCTCCCGGCCCGTCAAGCGAACGGCCGCACGGAAAAATGCCAGTTTCCCTTTGAGGTTAACGAACTTCGGCGCGCGAACTGGCCCGTTCGTTTCGCTCGCGTTGCCTCTGTTGACGCCGGATCGATAAGCGTCGAAACGCGCCGGAGCACCACCGACGCGCGTCACGGCGCGGCGAGCGCGCTGGTGCGTTTCGGATTCGCTTGCCGCTTCAATAAGGTAGCCACGTCGCTGCCGGCATCAAACAACAATAGCGCCGATTTTTTCGGATCGTTTCACTCAGAATCAACCGGAAACGCGCGTCATTGCGTGACAGAACTGTGAACGGTCCCGTCGCGAGGAACTTGCGGCGGCCTCGGCATCGAGTCCGGCGCGCACGCGGGACGGGCGGTGCGAGCGTGACTCGCGGGTCGCCATCCCATGGAAAATGCGCAGCGAGGTTGGAAGAGGCTTTGGAATCCGGCCGGTATATCCGATACTTGCGCATCCCCTCCCGATTCGTCCCCACTATCCCCACATCTTGGGGGTCTATTTACAATTTCGTACTAAGTCTTGACGCACGCGACCGGCTTGGCCTAGCTTCATCAAGTTCGGCGCGCGGGTAAACGAAGTCCGCCGGGCTCTCCAAAAAGGGTTTGCGGGAGTGCTCCGTGCCGCGGTGGCGCGAGCGTGGATTTTTGCGCCCTGACGCGGGAGTTTCGGACGGACCAAAAGAGTAGCCGGTGCAACAACCGGCAGGGCGTGGGTGGCAGACAGATACAGGGGCGAGGCTTGGCACGGCGGAGTTCGCTCCGCCGCGTCGCGGGGAAATCGTCGGTGTCCTATATTGAGCGGGTAACCCGCTGGGTCACCGACTAACAGAAACGCAAAGACTCAAAGGGGCAGAAAATGCGGATTGAGCGGCGCTACACCAAAGAGGGACAATCGCCTTACGCGGACATCGCTTTCCGTCTCACCGTGAGCGAGATCCGCAATCCGGACGGCTCCGTCGTCTTCCACGCCGACGGCGTCGAAGTCCCGGAGCAATGGTCGCAGGTCGCCTCCGACGTGCTGGCGCAAAAGTATTTCCGCAAGGCCGGCGTTCCCGCGCGCTTAAAGAAGGTAGAGGAGGAAAGCATTCCCTCCTGGCTGTGGCGCAGCGTGGCCGACGAAGCCGCGCTCAACGAATTGCCGGAGAAGGAACGCTTCGTCGGCGAATTATCGTGCAAGCAGGTTTTCGACCGGCTCGCCGGCACCTGGACCTATTGGGGCTGGAAGGGCGGCTATTTTTCCACGGAAAGCGACGCCTTAGCGTTCTTCGACGAGCACCGCTACATGCTGGCGATGCAGATGGTCGCGCCGAATTCGCCGCAATGGTTCAACACCGGGCTGCATTGGGCCTACGGCATCGACGGCCCGAGCCAGGGCCACTTCTACGTCGATTTCAAAACCAAAGAGCTCAAGCAATCGGCCACCGCTTACGAGCATCCGCAGCCGCATGCCTGCTTCATCCAGTCGATCAATGACGATCTCGTCAACGAGGGCGGGATCATGGATCTGTGGGTGCGCGAGGCGCGCCTGTTCAAATACGGCTCCGGCACCGGCTCGAACTTCTCCCGATTGCGCGGCGAAGGCGAACGGCTGTCCGGCGGCGGCAAGTCGTCGGGCCTGATGAGCTTCTTGAAGATCGGCGACCGCGCGGCGGGCGCGATCAAGTCCGGCGGCACCACGCGCCGCGCGGCGAAGATGGTCATCCTCGACGCCGATCATCCCGACGTCGAGCAGTTCATCAACTGGAAGGTGATCGAGGAGCAGAAGGTCGCCAACCTCGTCACCGGCTCCAAGATCAACCAGCGCCACCTGCGCTCGATCCTCAAAGCTTGCGTGAACTGCGAAGGCTCGGGCGACGATTGCTTCGATCCGGAGAAGAATCCGGTGCTCCGCCGCGAGATCAAGGCGGCGCGCAAGAACCACGTGCCGGACAATTACATCCGCCGCGTGATCCAGTTCGCCAAGCAGGGCTACACCGACATCAGCTTCCCGATCTACGACACCGATTGGGATTCGGAAGCCTACCTCACCGTCTCCGGGCAGAATTCCAACAACACGGTGCGGCTCACCGACGAGTTCCTCAAAGCCGTCGAAGCGGATCGCGATTGGGATTTGTTCTGGCGCACCAAGGGCGGCAAGATCGCCAAGACCCTGAAAGCGCGCGAGCTGTGGGAGAAGATCGGCTACGCCGCCTGGGCCAGCGCCGATCCCGGCCTGCAATTCCACACCACGATCAACGACTGGCACACTTGCGCGGCCTCGGGGCCGATCATCGCCTCCAATCCGTGTTCGGAATACATGTTCCTCGACGACACGGCGTGCAATCTCGCCTCGCTGAACTTGCTCGCGTTTCATCCCTCTACCCCTTCCTCCCCCACAAGCGGGGAAGGGTCTGGGCGGGGGCTCTTCGACGTCGAGGGCTACGAGCATGCCGTGCGGCTGTGGACCATCGTGCTCGAAATCTCCGTGCTGATGGCGCAGTTCCCCTCGCGCGAGATCGCGCAGCGCAGCTTCGACTTCCGCACGCTCGGCCTCGGTTACGCCAATGTCGGCGGGCTGTTGATGTCGTCGGGCATCCCCTACGATTCCGACGCCGGACGCGCCATCTGCGGCGCGCTGTCGGCGATCATGACCGGAGTCAGCTACACCACCTCGGCGGAAATGGCCGCCGAGCTGGGTGCGTTCCCGCGCTATGCCGAGAACCGCGACGTGATGCTGCGGGTGATGCGCAACCATCGCCGCGCCGCCTACGGCGAACGCTCGGGCTATGAGCAGGTGGCGACGCCGCCGGTGCCGCTCGACCACAAGGCCGTGCCCGACCAGCAACTCGCCAAACATGCCAAGCTGGCCTGGGATCGCGCGGTGGCGCTCGGCGAAGCGCATGGCTATCGCAATGCGCAGGCGAGCGTCGTGGCGCCGACCGGCACCATCGGCCTGGTCATGGATTGTGATACCACCGGCATCGAGCCCGACTTCGCCCTGGTGAAGTTCAAGAAGCTTGCCGGCGGCGGCTACTTCAAGATCATCAACCGCGCGGTGCCGGAAGCTTTGCGCACGCTCGGCTACGGCGATAGCGAGATCGCCGAGATCGTCGCCTATGCCGTCGGCCACGGCGTGCTCAAGGATGCGCCGGCGATCAATCCCACCACACTGGCGGCCAAAGGCTTTACCCCGGAAGCGATCGAGAAGGTGGAAAAGGCTTTGCCGACCGCCTTCGACATCAAGTTCGTCTTCAACAAATGGACGTTGGGCGCCGATTTCCTGCGTGACGAGCTCGGTGTCGACGAGGCCGATCTGGCTGCGCCGAGCTTCGACCTGCTCGCGCATCTGGGCTTCACCAAGCGCGAGATCGACGCCGCCAACATCCATGTTTGCGGCGCCATGACGGTCGAGGGCGCGCCGCACTTGAAGCCCGAGCATTACGCCGTGTTCGATTGCGCCAATCCCTGCGGCCGCACCGGCAAACGCTATCTCTCGGTCGAGAGCCACATCCGCATGCTGGCGGCGGCGCAGCCGTTCATTTCCGGCGCCATCTCCAAGACCATCAACATGCCGAACGAGGCCACCGTCGAGGACTGCAAGGAGGCCTACAAGCTGTCCTGGCGGCTCGGCCTGAAGGCTAACGCGCTCTACCGCGACGGCTCGAAGCTCTCGCAGCCGCTGCAAAGCCAGCTCCTCGCCGACGAGGAGGACGACGAAGACGTGATCGAGGCCTTCATCGAAAAGCCCGCCGCCGCCCGCGCTGCGGGACTTGCGGAAAAGATCGTGGAGAAGGTCGTCGAGCGCATCGTGGTGATGCGCGAGCGCGAGCGCATGCCCGACCGCCGCAAGGGCTACACGCAAAAAGCCGTGGTCGGCGGCCACAAAATCTATCTGCGCACCGGCGAATACGACGACGGCAAGCTCGGCGAGATCTTCATCGACATGCACAAGGAGGGCGCGGCGCTGCGTTCGCTGCTCAACAACTTCGCCATCGCGGTGTCGCTCGGCCTGCAATACGGCGTGCCGCTCGACGAATATGTCGACGCCTTCACCTTCACCCGTTTCGAGCCGTCCGGCCCGGTGCAGGGCAACGACACGATCAAATACGCCACCTCGATCCTCGATTATGTGTTCCGCGAGCTGGCGGTGAGCTATCTGTCGCGCTTCGATCTCGCCCACGTCGATCCGTCGGGCGAAGGCTTCGATGCGCTCGGCAAGGGCGTCGAGGAAGGCAAGCCGACCGAGACCCGCTACGTCTCGAAGGGGCTCACGCGCTCGCGCACCGACCGCCTCAAGGTGATGCAGGGCGGTGGCGCGGACGCGCCATCGGCCGAAGCGCGCGGGGCGAGCGAAGGCGGACGGGGTACCAGCAACGTCACCGCGCTCGCCTCCTCCGGCCCGCGCGGTGAGACCGCAGGCTCCGCCGCGCTCAAAAGCGAGCCCGAGCAAAAACTCTCGCCGACGCAGGCGCTGGAGCAACAGCAATGGACGCATCGCGACGCCCGCGCCGCGGCGGCCGAGAAACGCGCTGAGGCCAAGGCCAAAGGCTATGAAGGCGAAGCCTGCGGCGAGTGCGGGAATTTCACGCTGGTGCGTAATGGCACGTGTCTGAAGTGCGATACGTGCGGGTCAACGACGGGGTGTTCGTGAGAACAGCCGCGCGGGAGCGGATGACGGAGTTCGTGAATAAAATCGGGTGGTAGCACCTAACTAAAACGACATTCTTACGCACATCGCAACGCGTCATGAGTAACCGCGATGACCGAAAAAATATATTCTTTTGACGATTGCCTCAAAGTGGCGGGGTCGACGCAAAAGACCGTCTTGCTGGGCAACGGCTTTAGCATTGCACTTTTTCGGTAGTGCGCCAGCCAAATAAGGCATCCAAAGTGACCCGCTGCCGCGCCTCGCAAGCGCGGCCTGACATCATTTGCGCCTTTCGGCGCTCCGCTCCCCTCGGCTTTGGGGACAGTCGCGGCTTGGTGCGGAATGCTTTGCCCAAAACTCGCCCACGAAATCGCGTCGCGAGACCGAGGGGCTGTGGATGCGTTCCAAGGCGAAGCGCGAAGCCCGGATGGAGCGAAGCGCTTCTTCCTCGTCACCACCGGGCTTGACCCGGTGGTCCATGCTGGTTCGTCGGCCCCATGGATTGCCGGATCAAGTCCGGCAATGACGAATGCGGTTCACGCAAACGGATAGTTGGAAACCCCAGCTCCGGCGCGGATGTAGCCGGTGCCGATGGCGCTCAGCAATCCTTCGATCCCATCAAGTGTCTTGTCGATCAGGCCCCGCGATTCGCCAGCCTCAAGCAGGCTCTTCAGCTGGAGAAGCCCCTGGTTGGCGGCGTCGATCCGCCGCGCCAAAACGATCGTCACGTAGAGAAGCGCCACCGGGTCTTGCAGCAATGTCGCGGCGTCGGCGGCATGAAACTCCGACTTTTCCAGTGCGCGCACATCCGCGCTATGCGGCTGATCGAGCAGCGCCGAGAGCTCGCCGAACACGGCGCCTGCTTCGGCCACCTGGGCGAACTCGATATCCCCCTTGAAAATGCCGACGGCGCCGCTTTTGAGAATCATAAGCCGCCCGGTTTTCGTGCCCTCGGCAAACACGGTTTCGCCGGCCTCGTAACTGGCAAGCGGAAGCGCGGCAAGCTTGCTTTGCCAGGCCTCATGATCGTGGATCAGAGCCATGTCCGACGCCCCATTGCCACATCGGTAAGGCCGAAGCGGCCCATTTGAGCAATACTATGGACGCTCATGGAGGTGCAATGTAGGACCGCCGCCCTTCGAGGCTCGCTTGGCTCGCACCTCAGGGTGACGAAATGATTCAGCCTCGCCCCTTCCGCCACAACAGCGCATCGAGACTCCACGGCCCGGCGCCGGCGAAAACGAAATACAGAAACACGAAGCAATACATGACCGCCAGCTCGCCGTGGTTCAAATATGGATAGAGCCCCTGCGGCGCGTGGAACAGGAAATAGCCGACCGCCATTTCGCCCGACATGATCAACGCCGCCGCGCGGGTGAACAGTCCGAGCGTCAAGAGCACGCCGCCGCCGAACTCGATCAGTGCGGCGAACCACTCCATGTCGAAGAGCGCGGGGGGCGCCATCGTATGCGACGGAAAGCCGAAAAACTTCGAAAGGCCGTGTTCCAGAAACAACAATGCCGCCATGATGCGTAGAATGCTCAGTACATAGGGCGCCACGCGCTCAAACGATGTCGGTGACGAGCCGGTGGTGGACGGGGCCGGCGGAGTCGAAGCATATTCCATTGGCAGATTCTCTCGTGCGCCCCTGATGCGCCACGTAGCTGACAATCGGGGTCACGCGCACGTCACGAAGTCCTGAAGCCGCGTCCAGCGTATGGCTGGACCGTATAAATGTGCGAGGTCCCCGGCATCATCGCCGCACGACTGCGTCACGGATGCGCTTCGCTTTTGCGGCATCCGGCGCTAACATGACGCGGTGGAGATCAGACCGTGAGTCGCAGCAACATCCTCTACCTCATCGTGGGCGCACTGGTGATTGTGGTCGCCGTGATGAGCTATCAGCTCTATCAGGAGCGCAAGAAGCCCGAGGGCGTGCATATCGACGTCGGCCCAAACGGCCTGTCGATCGAGAAGAAATAGCATCCACAATTGCGTACCGCGGCTTAACCGCGCGGGCGCTGATTTAATGAATTTTCTCAAAGGTTTGCGAAACACTGAGTAGGAGGGAACGCCTAGGTAGAGGACTCATTCAGATCCACTCAGTGACTACGGCGACGAGAGCGAGTGCGGCGAGATAGTTTCTGGCGAGGCGGTCATATCTTGTTGCAAGGCGTCTCCAGTTCTTGAGACGGCAGA
>JBEKGX010000035.1:0-24578 GCA_050012575.1 Xanthobacteraceae bacterium
CTACGGCTACGGCTCGAAAGAATATTGGCTGTCCACGATCGACGGCTTCGCGTCGAAGTGGACAGACGCTATGCGCTCGCGGCTCGCCACGCTGCGCCGCGAGGGAGCAGTGATCGCGTTCTGGAGATCAGATCAGGCCGGGCAGCCGGCCAACAATGGCAAGCATGTCGAACCGGCCGCGCCGGGCGTAATCCACACGGCGCTCGGCCCGCTCAACGTCTGTCATGCCGGCACGCTGCACGCCACCTTGTTGCCGCCGAAGTGGAAGGGCGAGCGATGGTGGACCGTCGCCATGATCGGGGAAACCGTCACTGAGGAAGACAAGATCGGCGCGCTCACGCGCGAGATCATCGGCGAGTGCTTGTAAAGCGAACGGGAGGCGATGATGGAAGTGAAGTGTCTGGAAATTCGGGACGCGATGACATTCGTTCCGGTCATCTGCATCCGGCCTGTGCCGGAGAATGAAGGACAACGCTATTTGCTCCGCCGCGACGGCTACCGCGGCGACGATACTGAGCGCTGCATCATCCTAATCGACGCGCAATGCCGCGGCTGCGCCTACGATCCATACGAGTGGCCGAACCGCACCAAAAAGATCGCGCACCACTTCATTGAGGAGCACTGGCACGAGCTAAGGGACGGCGCGGTCATTGATGTGGAGTTTATTCTCGGTGAGAAGCCGCACTGCAAAGTCAGCGAGAGGGAGACAGCGCCGCTATGAGCAGCATCGAGAACCATGTCTGCACCGTCGTCGCCAAAGTGCTTGATCTTCCGCGCGTGCAGCCGGACACCGAACTCGACATTGGCTTTATCTCGTTCCGCCAGTTGCGCGACATCGCCTACTACATCAGCCATGACTTCAATCTCCCCGACTTCGCCCGCTGCCATTGGGAATGTTGGCGGAGCGTGGCGGACGTGATCCTGGCGGTGGAGAAGGCGCAGCCGCCGGCGCGGAAGTCGGCGGCCGCGTGATGCAATTCTCGATCCAGCAACAAATCGAGGAAGTCGAGCGCGAGATCGCGTTGCGCGAGGACGTGTACCAGCGCAAATACATCGGCCGCGATAAGTCGCGCGGTGAATTCCATCTGGCGCGGATGCGCGCGGTGCTGAAAAGCCTGGAATGGGCGCGCGACAACCGCGAGGACGTGATCGCGTGGATCAGGGCCGGCAAGGACGGCAACAAGGTCATCGGCAGCAAGACTGTGTTTTCGGCAACACGCAACGGCCCGGTGACGACGACTTACTTTCTCGGCGATGACGAGTTTGCCACCGCGAGAGAACTCATCGCCGCCTACGAGGCGCAAAAGAGCAAAGCCGCATGAGCGCCCGCGACGCCATCAACGTCTTGGCGATCGCCGCGCTCGGTGGCTTTATCGCCTATCGGGCGATGACCGTCCCGCACGCGCAGACCGCGACGCTTTCCGGTCCCGCGCTCGTTATTGACGGCGACACAATCCGCATTGGCGAAGTCCACGTCAGATTGGCAGGCATCGACGCCCCGGAAAGCGATCAGTTCTGCGGCGACGACAAGGGCGAACAATACCGCTGCGGGCTTCTTGCTACCGCCGTGCTCGAAGAACAGATCGGCGGCCAGATCGTCACTTGCCTCCCCTCCGGCACCGATCATTACGGCCGCGCGCTCGCAAGCTGCGAGGTCAATCACCGCGACCTCGGCGATTACATGGTCCGCACCGGATGGGCGATCGCGTATCGGCGCTATAGCGATCGTTACGAGGCGGCCGAGGATGAAGCGCGGGCGGCGCATCGCGGGATCTGGCAGGGCGGCTTTGTCGAGCCGGAACGGTGGAGGCACCGGGCGCGATGAATCCTGGGGACAGCCAGCACAATCCCTCCCCGACTCTGCCCGAGCGGATCAAGATGGCGCGGGCCCGCGCGATCGTCGGCCTTGACCAGCGCCGGATGCAGCAGAAGTCCGAGCGGGGAGAAATTCCGGGCGCCATCAAGATCGACGGCTTGTGGACCTACGACGAAGCAGAGTTGCGTGCGTGGCTCAAAGACCTAGCGAGGCAACAATGCGAACAGAGACGAGCGGCCGCAAACGCAAGGCCCCGAAAAACACCGAGTGGCGCGGCGACACCCTCCACGGCCGCATCCGCATCAAGGGCAAGCTCTCCCGGTGGTCGCTACGCACGGATGATGTCGAACTTGCGAAGCAGCTCGTCGCGGAGGACATCGCGCGTATGAAGGCTGCGGCCTTCCACGGCGATCAGAGAGTAAGGTACGAGGACATGGCCGCAGCCTGGGGAGAGCGCCACATTCTGCATGAGGTCGGGGCGCGCACCGCCCACCGTTACGCCGTATCACTGGCCCAAATTGAGCCATTCCTGATCGAGTGCTTCCTCGACGAGATCGACAGGGACAAGATCAGCCAGATTGTCGAGGCCAGGCGCGCCAAGGGGGTGAAGACGGCGACGATCCGCCGCGACCTGACGGCGCTGGCGAGCGTGCTGGATTATGCGGAGGTTGAGAACAATCCGGCGCGTGCCCGGCTAGTGAAGTTGAAGGAGCGCCGCGATCCGATCGTGCTGCCCGAGCCGCCGCATATCGAGCGCGTGATTAGCCGCGCGCCGGCGGCCATCGCGCCATTGATCCGGCTGGCCTGGTCGACGGGTTGCCGCCTCGAAGAACTGACGACTGCCGAACACGGCCGCGTGGACAAGGTGCGCAAGCAGCTCACCGTCGTCGGCAAGGGGAACAAGCTGAGGGTGATCGAGCTTGGCGCGGCTGGCTACGAGATCGTGCGCGCCTTGACGCCGCGGATCGGTTGCAAGTGGCTATTCTGGCAGGACGTGACCGGCGCGGATGGCAAGACGACGTTTAGCCCGCTGCGCGACGTGTCGAGCCGCTTCGCCAAGGTGGTCAAGGCCGAAATGCGGGGCGCGGTGAAGGCCGCTAAGGCGGCAGGGCACGACCAAGCGGACTTCCGGCCATTCCGCCTCCACGATCTCCGCCACCGCCATGCCGTCGACTTCCTGCAGGCGGGTGGCTCGATCTACGACCTGCAGCTTCGGCTCGGGCACACGAGCGTGATGACGACCGAGATTTATCTAAAATTCCTCACGCCGGAGGAAGCGCGCGCGGCGAAGTACGGAGTCGCAAAAGGAGTCGCAGCGCCAGCGGTTTCTAATGGCGAAGCGAGCTAGGAAATGCAGCAAACGCGGGACAGAAACGACATGACGACGAGTCGCAGCACCGCCCCAAAATTGGGTTTTGTAAACCGTTGGTCGGGAGTTCAATTCTCTCACCCGGCACCACCACACTACAATCGCTACGCCATAGCGCCACCGCGCCAAGGAGAGGAACAAACACGTGAACAAGACATTCGCCGGAATTCTGGTGGTGGTTTTTCTGGGCGCGGAAGCCCCGAGCGCCTTGGCTATGGGCGGCATGGGTGGCATGGGCGGAGGAATGGGCCCCGCCTGGGGCATTGATTACGGGCAGCCCGCGTCCGGATACGAGACCAAGCGCTCTGCCAAGCCGACGCATAAGACGAAGTCGGTCAACCACGATCATAAGCAGATCGTCGTGCACTAAGTTCGCCGCAGGCGCAGTCCATGCGGCCCATTCCGTCCTATTTCGTCGCTTGCGTCTCGTTGACGATCCAGGCGTGATAGTCCGGATCGACCTCCTCGATCGGGATCACGAGAATGGCGGGCGTGGTGTAGGAGTGCATTTGCCGCAATGCGGCGCGCACCGGCTCGGTGAGGCTCGCCCGGGTTTTGACGATCATGACCACCTCATCCGCGCGCTCGATTGCGCCTTGCCACCAATAGTATGAGACCATGCCCGGCAGGATGTTGACGCAGGCGCATAGCCGGCGCTCGACCAGCGCGCGCCCCGTCCGCTCCGCCTCGACAACGGATGGAAAGGTCGTATAGACGAAAGCCGCGCGTTCCATGTTCATCTCCCGTGGCGGCGCCGTTTTTTGCATAGGCCGCCAAGCCAGAAATCAAGCCAGAAATTACGATGCCCAAGCGACCCAGCAGACCCCGGTACAAGCACATCGCCTTCGTCGCCAGCGACACGCCGGCGGCGCAGAAGGCGCGGCGCCAGCTCGTTCGCCGCTACGGCGAGGCGCTGCCGCAAACCGCCGACGTCGTCGTCGCGCTCGGCGGCGACGGTTTCATGCTGGCGACCCTGCAACGGTTCATGAATTCCGGCAAGCCGATCTACGGCATGCATCGCGGCACGGTCGGCTTCCTGATGAACGAGTTTTCCGAGCAGCATCTGGCGGAACGGCTCGCCGCCGCTCAAGTCACCGTAATCCACCCGCTGCTCATGCGCGCGCGCGACGCCGCCGGACGCGTGCATCGCCACCGCGCTATCAACGAGGTCTCGCTGTTTCGCCAGAGCTACCAGGCGGCGCGGCTGCGCATCCTGGTCGACGGCGAAGAGCGCCTCGCCGAACTGGTCGCCGACGGCGTGCTGTTGGCGACGCCCGCCGGCTCGACCGCCTATAATCTATCCGTGCAGGGACCGATCATTCCCATCGGCGCGCCGCTACTCGCGCTCACCCCGATCAGTCCGTTCCGGCCGCGGCGCTGGCACGGCGCGCTCCTGCCCGACCGCGCTCACGTCACCGTCGAGGTAAGCGAGGCGGCAAAGCGGCCGGTCGCCGCCGTCGCCGACAACAATGAGGTGCGCTCGGTGCGCTCGGTCGAGATCAGCATGGACCACTCTATCGACATGCACATGCTGTTCGATCCCGGCCACAGCCTCGACGAGCGCATCCTCCGCGAGCAATTCGGGTATTGAGGGCCAAATCCCCTCACCGCTGGCGCTGGCGCCCTGAGGCCAAACCGCCGTCACCCTGAGGTGCGAGCGGAGCGAGCCAACCAAGTCGGCTGTTGCCGACTTGGAAACTTGAAGTTCCGAAATCGGAAAACCGATTTCGGTTGGGGCGACGGCCCCGGCCGATTCATCCTTCGAGGGCCGCTACGCGGCCACTTCAGGATGACGGGCACATGCTCTACGCCGCTTCGGATTGCTGCTCGTCGTCGAGGGATTCTGCGACGAGCTCGTCGCAGAACAACCGCGCTTCTTCGCGCGCCGCCTCGGTGGCGAAGCGGCGCAACAGCGTGAGCAGCGGCTCAAGCTCGCCCAGCGCCTCATCCTCGCAGCGGGTCAGGACGCGCTCGATCATGCGCCGCTTGAGCCGCGCGGCGCCGCCCGGCTCGCTGACGAAGTCGCCCTCGCGCATCGCCCCGATGGCCTCCTTGAAGGCGGGATAGGTCGAGGGCGGCAGCCCGGCTTGATCGAACAGCGCGCGCAACCCGGCATTGCCGCTGTCGTGGACGAGCCCGGAGACGCGCTCGACCGGCATGTCGGTCAACTCGGCCAACGCCTCCTCGAAGAGGACGACGTTGCCGGACAGAAGCGCGCGCAAGATCAGACCGGCGGTGAGCTGCCCGCTGACGCGCAGATGATGGATCAACGGGCGCATTTGCATCACGGGTGTATCCGCCGCAAGCACCAAAGTTGCCTTCTCGCAAGCCTCGCGTACGACGCGCTGGGCGTGATCGGCGTCGAGCCACTGGCGTTCGGCGACAAAGCCGGCCAGCGTTTTCGACAGCTTGGCGACCAGCGTAAGCCGCGTCGCCGGCGCGATATCCTCGCGCGCCAGCAGCGGCTCGCGAATGGCGGCAAGGTGACCGTGGCGCTCGGCTATACGATCGATCGAGAACGGCGCGATGTCGGCATCGCCGTTTTCCACGAGGACGAGGCAGGATTCCGCCGTGCCGACCTCGGCGATAGCGGCCGCGACCGAGCGCGGCAGCGCGGCGCGGCTGGCGATCGCGGTTTGCACGGCGCCGACGCCGGTCGCCACCGCATCGACCAGATCGGCATCGATGAAAAGCGGCGACAGCGCCAGCACCGGCGCGGCAATCTGCGGCTGGTCCGCGGCGAGCGCCAGCACGATGGCCGGCGGCGCGCTCGGACTTGCCGCCAGCGTATCGGCGAGCGCCCGGCGCACCAGCGGCGAAGCGTCGTCGAGCAGCATCAGCATCGCGCCTTCGGCGGCGGCGGCATCGTCGACCGACAGGTCGGAATAGAGGTAGGCACGCGCGAGCGCGCCTGTCGCTTCGGCTCGCTGGCCGGCCGGTGCACTGCGTATCCAGTCGAGAAAATGGCGGACGATCATCGTTTTCGCTCACGCCAAACGAGTCTTTGCACCCGCAGCGATCCTAGGAGTGCGGCCTTAATAAAGTGTTCACCATAGATCTTCGGGAAGATTACCCGGGAACGCCGTTATGTATCGATCACGCCCCTGCCGGCTCCCGCCAACGGCCCATTCGGGCGTTAAGAATGATTAAGCGTTATGGTAAACCAGTGCTGAACAACACGGAGTGAGGAGGCGGCCATGACGCAGCAGGCGGACATGCGGCACAAGCGCGGCGGGCTTTATTTCGAGGCTTTCGTCCCCGGCGAGGTCGTCGAGCACCGCTATACGCGTACCGTCACCCAGATGGACAACATGCTGTTCTCCAACATGACGCTCAACCCGCAGCCGCTCCATATCGACCGGCATTTCTGCGAGCAGGAGACCGAGTGGGGGCAGCCGTTGATGAACTCGCTGTTCACGCTCGGCCTGATGATCGGCATGTCGGTGAGCGACCTCACCGTGGGCACCACCATCGCCAATCTCGGCATGAGCGAGGTGAAATTCCCGCATCCCCTGTTCGAGGGCGACACCGTGCACGCAACGACGGAAGTCATCGGCAAGCGTGAATCGAAGTCGCGGCCCGGCGCCGGTATCGTCGAGTTTCACCACCGCGCCTACAACCAGGACAACAAGCTGGTCGCCGAATGCCGCCGCCAGGCTTTTATGCGGATGCGGCCGAAGTGACGGTGCTGTTTGCACTCGTTCCAGTTTCCGGACGTTGACTTTGGATTTGCCGGTTCTCATGATTGCCGCAGGGCTTATAGGCGCGGCATGTTCAATCGTGGCATAAAGCAATTCTGGCGGCCGCTGATCGGCGTCGTCGTCGCTTATGCCGTCGCCGCGCAAAGCCTGTTGATCGCGCTCGGCGGATTTTCGCTTCCCGCGCATGCCGACGTGGCGGTGCCGGGTTTCGAGCTTTGCCTCCACGATTCCCAGGGCGCACCGGCACTGCCGGCCGAGGCCCCCGCCCATCCCGGTTGCAGTCACTGCATATTCTGTTTTGTCGGGTCGCATCACGCGCTGATCGGCTCACCTCCCGTGCTGTTTTCGCGCGTCGACGTTGCCGTGATCGACGCCCCATGGGTTGCCGATAAGCACTCCCTGCCCCGCCTTTCCGCATACTCGATAGCGAGTCCCCGAGGTCCTCCACTTCGCGCGTGATTGCCGGCGGCCTCTTCCGCGGCCGCCGTGTCGTCCCTTACGCCGAATGGAGCCCTTTGATGTCCAGCCTCTCCAGGCGCTTGCGCGTATTCGCTTTCGTGCTGATGCCCGCGTTGCTGCCTATCTCGCACGCCTCCGCCCATTGTTTTGTCGGTCCCAGGTTCTTTCCCGCGACACTGGTGATCGACGATCCCTGCGTCGCCGACGAAATGTCGCTGCCGACCGTTGACTGGTTCAAAACGGGCTCGGTCCCCCCCGGAAGCCAAGTGGACATCTCGGCGGAATTCGACAAGCGCATCACCGAGGCTCTCGGTTTCGGGATCAGCGACCAGTGGACCCAGATCCGCACCCCGGGCGGCCCCGTCATGGCCGGGTTCGGCGACCTCGAAACCACGCTGCAATATCAGCTGCTCAAAGATGCTTCGCACGAAACGGCGATGCTGTTGGGCCTGATCGTCGATTGGGGCAACACCGGCGCCACTAATTCCGGAATCGGCACGCCCTATACGCTGCTGACTCCGACCTACTATTTCGGCCAGGGGCTCGGCCAACTCCCCGACACCGTCGCCTGGGCGCGGCCGCTCGCGCTCACCGGACAGGTCGGGTATCAGATCCCGACCACGTCCTACATCATCTCGCAAAATACTTTTGTTCCCCAAGTTCTGGTGTACGGCGCGTCGCTGCAATACAGCATGCCCTACCTCAAATCCGAGGTGAAAGATTTTCAGTTTCCCGACTTCATCAATCATCTGATCCCGCTCGTGGAAGCGCAGATGTTCACGCCGGTCGCCAATAATATCGGCAATCCCTCCATCACCACGGGCACCATCAATCCGGGCGCGATCTATGTGGGGAGTGTTTACCAGATCGGTCTCGAGGCGATCATTCCGGTCAACCGCACGAGCGGCAGCGGCGTCGGCGTGCTCGGGCAGTTCCACATCTATCTCGATGACATGTTTCCGGGAACGCTGGGACAGCCGCTCATCGGCGGCTCGTCCAGCCCTCCCGCCAAGCCTGCCTCCTAAGGAGCAACCCATGCGAACGCCAGTCATTATCCTAACTTTTCTGCTCGCGGCGCTGGCGGCCGGTGCCGCGCGGGCGCACGCCTTCCTCGATCATGCGAGTCCGCTGGTCGGCAGCAATGTGCGCACCGCGCCGCACGAGGTTTCGCTGTCGTTCACGCAAAACCTCGAGCCGGCTTTCAGCAGCGTGCAGGTGACCGACGCCAGCGGCGCCCGCGTCGATCAGGGCAAGGCCCAGATCAGCGGCAACACAATGCGCATCGGCCTGAAACCGCTGGCGCCGGGATCGTATCGCGTTCGTTGGCACGCCCTCTCGGTCGACACTCACAACACCGAGGGAAGCTTCTCGTTCACCGTCGGCGGCTCATGATCGGGCGCCAGAGTCACAGCGGCGGGAGGATCGCTTGAATGACCCGCTGATCTACGTGCGCGCCATTCATTACGCCGCGACCGTGAGCGTGGCCGGCGCAGCCTTCTTCATCGTCTTCATCGCCGAGCCGGCCTTTGGCGCGCCCGACCCTGACACGCGCCTGCCCGCCTTGCTGCGGCCGCGACTGGCATGGATTACCTGGATCGGTTTGCTGCTGACCGTAATCTCCGGAGCGGCGTGGCTCGTGGTGATCGCGCAGTCCATGAGCGAGCGCAGTTTGGCGGACGTGTTCTCGGAAGGCATCGTGTGGACCGTATTGTCACAGACGGGCTTTGGCCGCGCCTGGCTGGACCGATTTGTGCTCGCCTGCCTGCTCGCGGCAATGTTTGTTCCCTTCCTGTCGGCGCAGAGGATGAAGTCAATGTGGATCAAGTCCGTCGTCGTGGCGCTCGCCGCCGGTCTTGTCGGAGCCTTGGCGTGGGCCGGCCACGCCGTCGGCGGCGCGGGCGCCGAAGGTGTGCTCCATCCGACCGCCGACTTCGTGCATCTCGTCGCCGCGGCGGCGTGGGTCGGAACGCTCCTGCCGCTGGCGCTGCTGCTTGCTGCCGCGGGACACGATGCGGCGTCGGTCGCCATCGCGCGCGTAGCGACGGTGCGCTTCTCCGCGTTCGGCGTTGCCAGTGTCGCTACGCTCCTCGTCACCGGCTCCATCAACACCTGGTATCTCGCCGGCAGCGTTTCGGCGCTGACGGAAACGGACTACGGCCGGCTCCTGCTGGCGAAGGTCGCGCTCTTCCTCGGCATGGTGGCGATCGCCGCAGTGAATCGGTTGCGCTTGACGCCGCGCCTGGTGCACGACGCGAGCGCGGCCGGCTCGGCGGCAGCGCTCCGTCAATTGCGCCGCAATACCGCGATTGAAGTCGCGCTGGGCGCCGTCATCATCGCCGTCGTCGCTGTGCTGGGCACGAACCCACCGGGTTTCGAGGCGCTCACGCACGCCAACCATTTCCATTGACGGATGCATGCGGCCGAAGTGACATGATCCCCTTGGCGCCCTCTCCCGTAGGCGGAAAGGGCAAGAAGGAAAGCCATGCGCTCGCTCCTTTTCGTTCCCGCCGACAGCCCGAAAAAGCTCGACAAAGCAATGACCAGCGGTGCGGACGCGCTGATCGTGGACCTTGAGGATTCGGTCGCGCCCAGCGGCAAAGCGCACGCGCGGCAGAGTGCGGCGGCGTTCCTCAAGGAGGCCGGCACGGCCAAAACACGGCCGTATCTCCTGGTGCGCGTCAATAGCCTGAAGACCGGCCTTATCGACGCCGATCTCGATGCCATCGTGCGGGAAAAGCCCGACGCCATCATGCTGCCCAAGGCGGAAGGCGGCGCTTCCATTATTCACGCCGATGCCAAGCTCGCGGTGCGCGAAGCGACGCACGGCCTGCCCGACGGCCACATCAAGATCGCGGCGATCGCCACCGAAACCGCGGCGTCTTTATTCCTTGCCGGCACTTATGCGGGCGCCAGCAATCGGCTCAGCGCGCTGACCTGGGGCGCCGAAGACCTTTCCGCCGAACTCGGCGCCGAAAAGAACCGCGACGCACAAGGCGTGCTGCTCGACCCTTATCGATTGGCGCGGGCATTGTG
This sequence comes from Xanthobacteraceae bacterium, assembly GCA_050012575.1. Lineage (GTDB taxonomy): Bacteria > Pseudomonadota > Alphaproteobacteria > Rhizobiales > Xanthobacteraceae > BOG-931. The sequence continues at coordinate 10,379 of JBEKGX010000035.1, forward strand.
CCTCACCGCGGCGGCCGCCGCCGGCGTGCCGGCGATAGACACCGTCTTTGTCGACTTCCACGATAGCGAAGCCTTCCGCCGCGAGTGCGGGGCGGCGCGCCGCGACGGCTTTTGGGGAAAAATGGCAATCCATCCGGCGCAAGTGCCGATCATCAACACGGTGTTCACGCCGACGCCGGACGCGTTGCGGCACGCCCAAGCGATCGTCGATGCGTTCGCTGCCAGTCCGAACGCTGGCGTCGTCGGCATCGGCGGGGTGATGTACGACCGGCCGCATCTCGTCCGCGCGAAAAGATCGCTGGAGCGCGCGGCGACGACGAAGCGCAGCGGCGATCAATCCTCGGCCCGGTAGACCGCTTTCGGATCGAACACCCGCTCGTCGCGGAATTCGAGCGTGACCGCGCCGGCTTTGCCGAACGGCACCGCGCGATAGAAACACGAGTGGCGACCGGTGTGGCAGGCGCCGCCGATCTGCTCGACCTTGATCCACACGGCATCCTGGTCGCAATCGATGCGCATCTCGACGACGCGCTGGGTGTGGCCGGAGCTTTCGCCCTTTCGCCACAGCGCGCCGCGCGAGCGGCTGAAATACCAGGCGTCGCCGGTGGCAACGGTCTTCGCCAGCGCCTGCGCATTCATATGCGCGACCATCAGCACTTCGCCCGAGCGGGCGTCGGTGGCGACGCAGGTCACAAGCCCATCGGCGTCGAACTTCGGCGTCAGATCAACGCTCTCTTCCAGTTCGGTGGCGGCGCCGGGCGGCGCGAATGGGGTTTTGTTGGACATATTGATGTTTCGTCGCTGCATATCTCGGCACGGCGGGGACTCTCGCCGCGACCGGGCAGTACCTATATAATTTATTCACCGTTGAATAGAGTCAGCCGCGGAATTGCGACCCAGGCAATGCTGAACGAGGTCTACAACCGCCGCATCATCGAGCTTGCCGGAACGATCCCGCGGATCGGACGGCTGGCCGACGCGGACGCATCCGCAACCGCCCATTCACGGCTGTGCGGCTCGACGGTCACCGTCGATCTGAAGATGGACGGCGATAAGGTGACCGATTTCGCCCATGAGGTGAAAGCCTGCGCGCTCGGCCAGGCGTCGTCCTCGATCATGGCGCGCAATGTCATCGGCTCCAACGCCGAGGAGCTGCGCGCGCTGCGCGAAAGCGTGCGCAAAATGCTCAAGGAGAACGGCGAGCCTCCGGCCGCCGGCAAATGGGCCGATATCGCCGTGCTCGAGCCAGTACGCGACTATAAGGCGCGGCATGCCTCGACGCTTTTGACCTTCGACGCCGTGGTCGACGCCATCGGCCAGATCGAAGCCAAGCGCGCCAACGAGCCCGCCGCCAAAACCGCGGCGAAGTAACGCGCAACACCCATGTCGCTCGACGCATTCTTTGCAACCTCGCGCCGCGCTCCGCGGCTCGCCGGCCGCGGGCTGGTCAAGGCCTATCGCTACACGTTCTCGCCGCTGGTCAGTTTTCATTGCCGGCACCTGCCGACCTGCTCGGACTATGCCGATCAGGCGATCGAACGATACGGCCTGTGGGCCGGCGGCTGGATGACCTTGGCTCGGCTGTTGCGCTGCCAGCCGTGGGGCACGGCGGGGCTCGATTTCGTCGCCGAAGCCCTGCCGGCAAAGGCGCGCTGGTATTTGCCTTGGCACTACGCGCGCTGGCGCGGCACCAATGCGGCGCCGGGCGCCGGCCACTGAGCGATCGACGACATCCCCTCCCCATTTGCCTTCGCCGTTGCATGCGCTAAATAGCGATCCGTTACGCTTACCTGCATTCGTAGGCAGCGAGTGAGCAACAAGGAGTGGATCATGGTCGCGCTGACCTTTCCCGACGGCGCGCGTCGGGAATACCCGCCAAACTTAACCGGCCTCGACATCGCCAAGGGTATTTCGCCGTCGCTCGCCAAGCGCACGGTGGCGATGGCGCTCGACGGCAAGGTCGCCGACCTTACCGATCCGATCGAACACGACGCGAAAATCGAGTTTCTCACCCGCGACGACCCGCGTGCGCTTGAGCTCATCCGCCACGACGCCGCCCATGTGCTCGCCGAAGCCGTGCAGACTTTGTGGCCGGGGACGCAAGTCACCATCGGGCCGGTGATCGATAACGGCTTCTATTACGACTTCTTCCGCAATCAGCCGTTCACGCCGGAAGACTTCGCGGCCATCGAGAAGACGATGCGCGAGATCATCGCCCGCGACAAACCCTTCACCAAGGAAGTTTGGTCGCGCGAACAGGCGAAGAAGGTGTTTCGCGACAAGGGCGAGGCCTTCAAGATCGAGCTGATCGACGCCATTCCCGAAGACCAGCAAATCAAGATCTACAAGCAGGGCGATTGGTTCGACCTCTGCCGCGGTCCGCATATGACCTCGACCGGCAAGGTCGGCAACGCGTTCAAACTGATGAAGGTCGCCGGCGCCTATTGGCGCGGCGATTCAAGCCGCGAGATGCTGTCGCGCATTTACGGCACCGCCTTTGCCAAGCAGGAAGAGCTCGACGCTTATCTGAAGCAGATCGAGGAAGCGGAAAAGCGCGACCACCGCAAGCTCGGCCGTGAGATGGATCTGTTTCATTTCCAGGAGGAGGCGCCCGGCTCGGTGTTCTGGCATCCGAAGGGCTGGACGCTGTTCCAGACGCTGGAGAACTACATCCGCCGCCGGCAGACCGAGGCCGGCTATGCCGAGGTTAACGCGCCGCAGCTCATCGATTCGTCCCTCTGGGTCGCCTCCGGCCACATGGCGACGTTCCGCGAAGGCATGTTCCTCGTCCAGCCGCGCGAGGAGGACGAGCGCACCTTCGTGATCAAGCCGATGAACTGTCCCGGCCACATTCAGATTTTCAAGAACGGGCTGAAATCCTATCGCGATCTGCCGTTCAAGATCGCCGAGTTCGGCAAGGTGCACCGTTTCGAGCCATCGGGCGCGTTGCTCGGGCTGATGCGCGTGCGCGCCTTCACCCAGGACGACGCGCACATTTTCGTCACCGAGGAACAGATTGCGCAGGAGGTGCTGGCGGTCAACGACCTGATCCTGTCGATCTACCAGGATTTCGGCTTCGACGACGTGACCATCAAATTCTCCGACCGGCCGGAGAAGCGCATCGGCGAGGACGCCGTCTGGGACAAGGCCGAAGCCGCGCTGATGGCGGCGCTGAAAGCTTCCGGCCGGCCGTGGTCGCTCAACAAGGGCGAAGGCGCGTTCTACGGCCCCAAGCTCGAATACATTTTGCGCGACGCTATTGGCCGCGACTGGCAGTGCGGCACCGTGCAAGTCGATCTCAACATGCCGGGCCGGCTCGGCGCCTTCTACATCGACGAACATTCGAGCAAGGTGACGCCGGTGATGTTGCATCGCGCGATGTTCGGGTCGCTCGAGCGCTTTACCGGCATCATGATCGAGCATTACGCCGGGCATCTGCCGCTCTGGCTGTCGCCGCTGCAAGCGGTCGTCGCCACCATCACCTCGGACGCCGACGATTACGCGCGCGAAGCGATCGCGGCGGCGCGGCGCGCCGGATTGCGTGTCGAGGGCGATCTGCGCAACGAGAAGATCAACTACAAGGTCCGCGAGCATTCTTTGGCGAAAGTGCCGGTGCTGCTCGTCGTCGGTAAAAAGGAAGCGGCCGAGCGAACCGTCTCCATCCGCCGCCTCGGCAGCGAGGGCCAGCAGGTCATGCCGCTCGACGCCGCCCTTGCGGCGCTGGCGCAGGAGGCCGTGCCGCCGGACGTGCAGCGCGTGAAGAAGGCGGCGTGACGGTCCTGCTAAGCGGCTACCTTGAGCTTGAGGCCGAGGGCGCGCAGCACTTTTAGCACCGTAGCCAATTCGGGATTACCGTCCGGCGAAAGCGCCTTATAGAGACGTTCACGGCCTACGCCGGCTGCGCGTGCAATCTTCGTCATACCTTTGGAGCGCGCAATATCTCCCAACGCTGCAGCAACTAACGCGGGGTCGCCGTCTTCGACTTCCAGATAATTGGCGATGTCTTCACCGGTTTTCAGATACGCGGCAGAGTCCCACGGGTGGGTTTTCAACTTCCTTTTTGCCTTGGCCTTGGTCACCATGAGAAGCTCCTAAAACTCGCGTGCCATTGCGCGTGCGATTGCTATATCGCGATCTTGCGTACCCTTGTCTCCGCCTGTGAGAAGTACGACAAGCGCATCTCCCCGTTGGACGAAATAAACGCGATAGCCTGGGCCATAGTCGATCCGCAGCTCCGAAACGCCCTCACCAACGGGCCTTGCGTCGCCAAAATTACCAAGCGTAAGCCGACGAATTGGGGCCTGGATTCGCTTAGTTACCGCGCCGTCACCTCGACCTCGCCGTCGACGCCGGTGATGACCTTGAAATCGCGCTGATAGGTCTTGCCTTCGTTGCGCGCGATCACGTGATAGTCGCCCTCGGCGAGCACCACCCGTGGGAAGGCGCCGATCGATTCCTTGATCACGTCGCCGCCGGGCGTGAGCACCGTCCATTGCGTGTTGGCGAGCGCCTCGCCGCCGGTGTCGTTTACCAGCTTGAGCGTGAGCACCGCAGCGCGATGGGTGACGACGATGTCGGTGAGCTTAGCCGCCTGCACGCGCACGTCCGAGCGCACCACCGAATTGCCGTCGCCGTAATTGGAGACGATGTAGTAGGTGCCTTCGGGCAATAGCACGACGTCGCCGGTCAGGACGTTTTGCGCGAGGGGCCGGCGCTCGGTGGTGTCGAACTGGCTGCCGGTGAAGATGTCGAACGAGATTTGTCCGGTGGGAATGCGCACATCGCCGACGCGGCCCTCGAGCCTGATCCCGCCGGCGGGAATCTCAAAAACTTCGCGGACCGTGTCGGCGCGCAATTGCACGGCTTTGGCGGCGCTCGCAAGTCCAAGGCTCGCATGCACGACGTAATTGCCCGGCGGCAGCACCAAGGTCGGCGACGCACCGCGATCTTCTTTGATCAGGCGGAAGACGCCGGTGGCGTCGGCCTTGGCTGCATAGACGCGCCAAATCAGGCCGCCGCCGATCTGCGGCGCGTCGCGGCCATAACGGGCGGACAGCGCGAGCGCCACGTGTCCCGCCGGAACCATGGGAACGGCCTGCGCGACCGGCGGCGCAGAGGAAGGCGCCAGCGGAACGAGCGTGGTGCCCGGCGAGCCCATGCCCGGCGACAGCGGCAGGGGGGCGCTAATGGGGGCGCTCACATCCGGCGTGGTCAGATTACGCGTTTGCGCAAAGCCCTGGATCGGCGCGATGGACGCGAACAGCAATGCGACCGCCCACGCGGCGTTGCGCCGAACCCCGCTCAAGCCCCCCTTTGGCATAGCGTTTTTTCGATCTCAATCACGGCAATTTCATGCCGCGGCAAACCGCGGCGTCGCGGAACTTACACTTCCTTGGCACCTTCACCATAATGCTTCTAACACCTTGTTTGAGTTTGCACCGCGGCCGATCATGGTTAGTCGCAAAGTTCTTCTTCGCCGCGGGGAATTGGGGACAAAGTGACGATTGCAGACGTTGGACCTAAACCCATTAAGGGAAAGGTCGACCGCCCACTGATCGGGCTCGTTCTCGGCAGCGGCGCGGCGCGCGGTTTCGCCCATATCGGCGTCATTCACGCGCTGCTCGAACGCGGGATCGTCCCCGACATCATCGTAGGCACGTCGATCGGCGCTTTGGTCGGGGGCTGTTACGCCAACAACCGGCTCGCCGAGCTTGAAGTCTGGGCGCGCTCGCTCACGCTCCGGCGCATCATCGGCTATCTCGACGTGCGCATCGGCGGTTCGGGGCTGATCGGCGGCGGCCGGCTGGCGCGACGTCTCGCCGACGCGATCGGCACCAAGACGATCGAAGAACTGCCGGTGCGCTTCGCGGCAATCGCCACCGAGGTCGGCACCGGTCATGAAATCTGGCTGACGCGGGGCTCGCTGGCGCTGGCGATGCGCGCGTCCTATGCGTTGCCGGGAATATTTCCGCCGGTGCGGCTCGGCGGCCGCTGGCTGGTCGATGGCGCGCTGGTGAATCCGGTTCCGGTCACGGCGGCGCGCGCGTTCGGCGCGCGTGTCGTCATCGCCGTCAATCTCGACGCCGACCGCTTCGCCCGCGGCGCCACCATCGCCAGCCACGGCTCCGACGAGAGCGATGAACCGGTGGAGCCGCCGCCGGGAACGCCGCGCAAGGCGTTCATGGGTTTGCGCGGCATGTTCGGCGCCGAGCGGCTGCTCAGGCGCCAAATCTTTCCCACCGAGGCCCGGCCCGGCTTCTCCACCGTGATGATCGAAGCGTTCAACATCATGCAGGACCGGCTGACGCGCATGCGGCTCGCCGGCGACCCGCCGGACGTGCACATCACGCCGCATATCGGGCATATCGGCTGGCTCGAATTCCACCGCGCCGCCGAGGCGATTGCCGCCGGCAAGACCGCCACGGAAAAGACGCTGGAGCCGATCGTCGACACCATCGCGGCGCTGGGCTAAGCCCCTTCTCCGCGCCAGCCGGATCCGCCCGCTCAGAGACGCGCGGGCGTGATAGCGCCGTGCGGCGGCAAAATCGATCAGGCCGTCATGATGTAGTCGCGCATCGCCACCGATTCGCGTTCCATCTCGTGCACCCGGTGCTTGACGATGTCGCCGATCGAGACGACGCCGATCAGGCGGCCCTGAGCGACGACCGGCATGTGGCGAAACTTGCCGGCGGTCATGCGCTCCATGATGGTGGCGACTGCTTCGCTTTCGGTGCAGGTCTCGACTTTGCGCGTCATCGTCCGGCTCACCGGTTCGTCGAGCGCGGCGGCGCCGCGCTCGGCCAATGCGCGTACGACGTCGCGCTCGGAGATGATGCCGGCGATGCGCCGGTCGGCGCCGAGAATGAGCGCCGCGCCGATGCGTTTTTCGGCGAGCAGGTGCACCGCGGCGCCAAGAGTGGCGTTCGGTTCGATGGTAACGATGTCGCGGCCCTTGTCCGCGAGAATGACGCTGACGGTCATCGTAGCCTCCCGTATCTCTTCACGAACCTTGCGGCCCGCAGCCGCGGGTCGCAAATGCTCTGAAGATTATGTTTTGGGTCGGCGCCGAGTTCCATCGGCGGGCATATTTTTCACCGGCGGACCGCTCAACCTTGGGTGGCCCGTCCTCGGCTGCCTGCGCCGTGTTGCAGCGCAGCATCGAGTCTCGCTTGGATCGCCCATAAAACCGGCGCCGACTCTGCAATGAATATAGCACGCCAATGCTGCGCGCGCACGGTGCAATTTGAGGTAATCCCCCGCCGGATCAGCCGCTGCGCTAAAGCGCAAGTTGAACCGAATCGGGCTCTGAAGTTTTCCGGATCATGCTCTAGCGTCGGATTCGCCCCGCCGGCCGACCGGATCGAAGACCTTGAACAGAAAAAAGCCGGCGAGGAAGCCGCCGATATGAGCCTGCCACGCGATCTCCTGGCCTTGCTCTCCGATCGGAACAGAGCCGAGGCCGAACAGCGCGTTTAATCCGAGCCAAACGCCCAGGAAAGCGAGGAAGCGCGGGTCGCGCAAAGTCGCCAACAGCGGGGCGGCGGGTACGCGGTAAGCATTGCCGTCAGCCTCGCCTCGCCACAGCCCCAGCGGCCCGCCCGGCTGGAAGACGAAGCGCAGCGCCGCCGCCATGGCGCCGGAGATCGCCGCGGAAGCGCCGATCATCGGCACGATCGCGCCCGGATGGCTGATCAGATGCGCGAATGCCCCAGCGGCGGCCACCACCAGCATGAACGCCGCGTAGCGCCATGTCCCGAAACGGCGCGCTAGCGCTGTGCCGAACGGCAGGAGCCAGGCGAGATTGAGCCCGATGTGAAGGAGATTGGCGTGCAAGAAGGCATAGGTGAAGAAGGTCCACAGATCGGCACCGAAGCCACCGGGAAACGAACCGCCGATGACGAGATCAACGTCGTAGCGCGCCGGAATGAAGGCGAAGGTAAGCAGGAATTGCAGATCTTCCTCGTCGGTCAACACCAGCATGCGCACCGCATGCACGCCAACGAGCACGACCACCGTCGCGACCACCGCCGCCGGCACATTGAACATCGGTTCGGAGCGCTGATTCATGGGGATGCACCTGAGGTCCCGCCGAGATAGGCCGCGATCGCCACGACGGCAAGCGGCACTCGGCGAAACTGTCCGCGAACAAAACAAAAGGGAGGACGTTGAAGTCCTCCCTTTTGCAGCTTCACGCGACGCCGGCGATCATCGGACTAGCCAAAAATCGCGCGGCGTCGGTCACATCCCTCGCCTCCCTTAGTCGCAAACGCCGCCGAGGAGCCAGTGGCGGCGCGTGAACGTCGGTGGTTTCACGCTACGCCGTCACGCCGCGTTCGCCCACGTCAACCCTTTCTTAAGATTAATCGAACGTTGACGCCGCGCACCGGCGCCCGGACGCGGCGACGGCACACACCCTGCTGCATCCGTCACTGCACGACCAAGCCCTGCGATCGCTGTCCCAATCGGGGACAGAGGTGTGCGGCAGGGGGAGCGCTCGTGCGGGAGCGTCCGTTCATGAAACACGCCGCGAGTCGTGAGCTATATGCCTATTGGGAGGAGAGGCGCGGGACTCGTCCCGCGCCTGAGCGCGCCGAGATCGAGCCCGGCGCCATTCGCGGCGCGTTAAGCGACGCCTTTATCCTTTCGCTCGACCGCAACGCCGATCATCCGGTCCGTCTTGCCGGCACGCGCATCTGCGCGTTGTTCGGCCGCGAGCTCAAAGGGGAATCTTTCCTCGGTCTGTGGGGGGCGGGCAGCAAAGCCATCGTCGGCAGCCTGCTCGCAATCCTCGCCGACGAATGCACCGGCACGGTTGCCGGCGTGACGGCGCAGAACGCCAGCGGCGAACCGATCGACCTCGAACTGCTGTTGTTGCCGCTCGGCACGAGGCGGCCAAGTTTCGCACGCACGATCGGCGTGCTGGCGCCGCTCAAGGTACCGCCGTGGCTGGGCGCGAGCCCGATCGGTTCGTTGACGCTGGGCGGTCGCCGCCATGTCGGCGCGGCGCTGGAAAAGCGTCTGCTGCCGCGGTTCATGGCGCCGCGCGGCCGGCGCGGTCTGGTGGTTTACGAAGGCGGCCGATCGACTTCGCTCCCGGCCAGGGAGGAAGACGGACCGAGCGCCGCGTGAGGTCGGATCGGCGCGATACGTACTAATCGCGACTAACGCGCCGTTAAGATCGGCCGCCTAGGCTCCTGCAAACGACGGCAGGCGACAACAGCACTCGGGCGGCACTTGGGCGGCATGGCGTTACCTCTACCAAAGCCGGCATTGCGGGCGCTCAGCGAAGAGCGCCGCCGCTTTCAGCGCGTGCGCGTCGAACTCCTCGGCCGCTACATGCTGCCGGACCGGCGCGAATATCCCTGCCAGGTTATCAACATGTCGCCGGGCGGCATGGCATTGATCGCACCGGTCGGCGGAGCGCCGGGCGATCGCGTCATCGCCTATGTCGATCATCTGGGGCGGTTGGAAGGCCACGTCGCGCGCATGTTTCCAAACGGCTTTGCGATGACGATCGGGGCGACGCCGCGCAAACGCGACAAGCTCGCCGCGCAGCTGACCTGGCTCGCCAATCGTCACATCCTCAGCCTGCCGGAAGATCGGCGCCACGGCCGTATCGCGCCGCGCAATCCGATCAGCCGCCTGATCATGCCGAACGGCGTCAACATCAGTTGCCGCATCATCGACGTTTCGCAATCGGGCGCCGGCGTCGCCGCCGAGCAACGCCCGCCGATCGGCGCGCTGGTCACGCTCGGCAAGGTGCAAGGCCGTGTGGTGCGCCATCTCGAGGACGGCTTCGCCATCGAGTTCACCCGGCTGCAGCACCCGGACTCGCTCGAGGACGCCGTCCGCGGCGAATAAACAGAGCGGCGCAGGCGCGCCTGACGCGCCCACGCAAGCTTCTCGCCTCTTGCTGTTACTTCCTAGTCGAAGTTGTTGCGCTTTCCTTTGCGCACATAGGCGACGCAATCCGCAATATGACTGCGCCCATGCGTCGCCGCGTCCTTGGCGAGGTGGGCGAACATTTGCATCGCGAAGCCGCCATCCAGGCTATCCGTGATCTGACGCCGCCACGGACGCCGCACGATCTGCGCGGTCATGCGACGCGTTGTCCGCGGTTGGGTCATGATGTGGTCGGCGATCTTGTAAGCACGTTCGATCAGCTTGGCGCGCGGCAGGATCTCGTTGACCATGCCGTATTCCAGCGCCAGCTTAGCGTCGATCGCCTGCCCGGTCAGTAGCGCATAAGCAGCGCGCTTCACCCCGAGCAACTCCTGGAAGCAGCTATGGATGCCGTCGCCGGGGACCGATCCGATATCGTAGTGCAGATCGTAGATGATCGCGTCTTCGGCAGCGATGGTGATGTCGCACATCAGGCACATCTCGGTATGAAAGCCCGAACCGTTGATGATGCCGATGGTCGGGATCTCCAGATCGTTGACCAGCGAAGAGACGTTGATGCGGCCGTCCTTGTAGGCGTACTCGTAGGCCCAATAGGGCAGATCGTCCCGCTCCAGCTTGAAGCCCTCGGGATCGGCGTCCATCATGAATTCGTCGCCCGAGCCCGTGAAGATCAGGATCTCGTTCTCCGGATCGGCGCCGACGGTCTTGAACATCTGCCCGACCGAGCGGTGGTTTTCGACGCTGAGCTGGATCGGGCCGCCCTTGGTGTGCGCTTCGACGAGAATGACGCCGTCGGGCCGGCGCTGCATCTTATAGAAATCCTTGAAACGCTCTTTGTATTCCTCGAATTTCGGCGGCGAAATGAAATTGGTCAATGACATGATCTGTTCCCTCCCTTATTTGCGTTAGGCCTACAGTAACAGGCGCGTTCACCGGCCAGCAAGATCACGCGCGGGAGTGCGCCTATGCGTGAATGCAAGCCTCGCTTGTGTGGTCGGCGGCCGGCGGCAACCAGCCGCTCGGCTTGCATTCGCCGGCAGCGTCACCACTGGGTAAATGCGGCGCCGCAATTTGCTGCTTTTCTCGTCCTCGACATTTGCACGCACAGGCGCATCGGCAGGCAGCGCCCGATGCGATCACAGCTTGCGAAAGCACGCGACGGCCGCGCCAAACCGTTGCGCCACGGCGGCCGCCATCATGCGCGCAATTTGCAGCGAAGTTGAACACCTAAAACTTTAGACGATTGCCGCGGAATATCGGTGCGATTTGCGCGATTGTTTATCCGTCTTTACTTCAAATTGAAGCACTCAACTTAGCCGCCGCGCAAAAACTTTGTGGGAAACGTGACCCCAACAAGACGGGAGAGGGGTCACATGAGTTCGGGTGCTAAAGCATTCCTCGCGCGCGGGCCGGCTGCGGTCGTTATCGCGTTCGCCGTGCTGGCGACGCCGACGGCGAGCAATGCCGACGAACGTCCGCTGTTCATCTCGCTCGGCGAGACGACCAAGGCGCCGATCGGCTGGGTCGACTTCTGCGTCGAGTACGAACCCGAATGCAAGACCAAGCCGTCGCAACCACGCGACGTGATGCTTTCCGCGCCGGCCTGGACAGTCCTCGAGCGGGTCAATCTCTACGTCAACACCCACGTCAAGCCGATGACCGACATGGAGCATTGGGGCGTGGTCGAGCGCTGGAACTATCCGGACGACGGCTACGGCGACTGCGAAGACTATGTGCTGCAAAAGCGCCGGATGCTGATGCAGGCCGGCTGGCCGCGCGAAGCGTTGCTCATCACCGTGGTCCGCGACAAACACGGCGACGGTCACGCGGTCCTCACGGTCAAGAGCGACAAGGGCGAGTACATCCTCGACAACCAGAACGACCAGATCCTGGTCTGGTCGGACACCGGCTACCGCTTCGTGAAGCGCCAGTCGCAGTCCGATCCGAATGTCTGGATCGCGCTCGGCGAACCGCGCGCCGCGCCGGCCACGGCAACCTCGCGCTGATCGCACGACGATCAAGAGGAGTTTTTGCAAAAGGAGTTTGCGACCCCGGTCACGTCCCCACCCCTCCCCGTCCCCAGACCGGGTTCGCGCGGCCGGCTCTTCCCCAGGAGCCGGCCGCACTTTTTTCGGGGGCCGAAATCACAGCGTTTACAGGGTTTTTCCCGGCAAGTAGCTACGTCTCGATACGGAACGAAGCACGAAAATGACGCTTCGACCCGTGGAAAATCCGTGGACTTTGTTCCTGCATTGTCCACCAGTGCGCGCCGTCAGCATACTCGTAGTCTTAGGCTACCAACTGCCGCGTTGGCTGCCGGCCGCGCATTTGCTGAATTGAAGAAACGCGGGAAGGAACTGTGACCGACACTGGACCGGGACCGGGACCGCTCTTTCGCATGGATTGCTCTCTTCTGTTTCTTGCCTCAGGTGGAGAGAGGCCCAATGGTCGAAACTAATGGGCATGCGCCGAGAACCAAATGGCAGTGCCCGTCAGTCTTTTAGAGTCACCCGCTCCCCTTTCCCGTTGTCTACTCTACGCTCGATGGACTACCTTGCGACGCATGAAAGTCGAAGAGATACCCGAAGCTATCGCCAAACTGCCCCCGGACCAACTCGCCCGCTTCCGCCGGTGGTTCACCGCATTCGAAGCGGATCGCCCAGACCATGCCAAGGAGCTCGATTCCACCGCGACCAAACTTGGTCGCGTTGGCCACGTCCGTTGTCAGGCGCAAAGCGACCGCGCGGCACGGCGGCAGCGATCACGCGGACGTACAGGCGCTCGCCTACGTCTTATCTCGAAGGATGACGCTCGGCGGCGAAGCTGCTGAGCAGGGGCGCGGCGGATCGCCGCCAACATCGCCAAGCTGCCGGACCTGCTGCGGCGATGAGAGGCCGCAAGGCGCTATCAATTGTCACATTTTAGGTGGATATGTGAAGCACTGCGCGGCTCGCCACAAAGCGTCGGTGCAGCGCACGTACATTCATCTAAAGCTGAAAGGGAGGAAACCGTATGCGCATGTTGATGAGAGTATCGATTCCCGTAGAAACCGGAAATGCCGCAGCCAAGGCTGGAACCCTAGGTTCAACTGTCGAGAAGATTCTCGCCGATCTCAAACCTGAGGCAGTTTATTTCTTTACGGACGATAACGGCAATCGGTCCGGCTCGGTGGTGTTCGACCTGAAAGACACATCGCAGATTCCGGGGATCTCCGAGCCGTGGTTTCTTGCGTTCAACGCCAAGGTCTCTTTCCGGCCGGTTATGAATCCGCAAGACCTTGCAGCGGCCGGTCCTTCGATTACCAAGGCCGCTCAGCAATTCGGAAAGTAGATACCGACGGCCCTGACCGGGACAGTCGGGGCCGTTTTCTCTTCGCTTGGGAGGCACGAAGCCCGCCGCATCGCCGCCAACATCGCCAAGCTTCCAGAGTTGCTGAGCAAACCGTAGCGGAATGTCCGCTCTCGGGATAAGCGGACCTCGCGCGGACATCGCACACCGGTCGCTCGTGACCCAATCCGGACATTGGCGACCCGCTCAGCAATTTTGATGGTCGAGGGTAGGTTAGCAGCATCGCCACGAAAACTATTTCAGTGTTGAGACGACCGGACCCGCTGCCGGATCGGTGACGCCGAGACCGCCGCCGAGGTCTTCGAGCGTATCGCGAAGCGAGTCGAGGGTGCTGATCATATTCGGCCGCGCCTTAATGAACGCGTCCATGTCTTTCCACTCAGCGATAGTGCAGTAGGAGCGGTCACCGGTCTTAATAATGTTGGCGTGCACCAGGCCCGGCCAAGCCTCGATTTTCTTGCTGGCATCCAGAAACTCCTGATCGCGCCCCGGCTTCACTCGAAAACGTACAGCATTGAAAGCGGTCATCGGCCTTCTCCCACAATCTTGAGGATGCCCGAGAATACGCAGCCAGCACAGGTCGCGCAATACAATGGGGTTCGCGACCTCCACTGACTCATCGCCTCGCGCACAAGCTGACGAAGGGATCGAATGAACCGCACCTCGGCTGGAAACGAATGACCGCTTCTGGCCGATTTTGTTGCAGAAGTCCGTTGATGTTATCCGCGAACCGTGATTCACCGGCGATGAGGCAATCAACGGCGGGAGCGGACAATGATGGGGCAGCTCAAGCGAGACCAAGAGCAGCTTTTTTATTCATTTAGGCTCGACGAGGTGGTGCCGGACGATCACTTAGCGCGCGCGATTGCTGCGGTTCTTGATCTATCGTGGGTCTATGCTGAACTCGCGAGCTATTACCCCAAGATTGGTCGACCCTCGATTGATCCGG
>JBEKGX010000036.1:0-23414 GCA_050012575.1 Xanthobacteraceae bacterium
GCGGCTCACGCTTCGTCGGATAGCCAAAATAGGCGTGTCATCACAACCTCCCGATTGGACGAACCCAATCAGAAGGTAGAATCACCAAACAAAGCAATACATTGTATGGGTTCTCTACCTAGCTATCGCCCCGCCCGCTCAATGGTTTAATAAAACAACCAACGCTTAAGAAGAACCTCCGCCGCACCCGATAAATCCCCTTATTGGAGAGCCATTCCGCAACATATCGGGACGGGCCGTCACTGTTTTCTCCGAAAACCCAGATCGCCGGAGTAAAAGTCTAAAGTTGACGGAATAATCCCGGTTCCCCGAAATGAGTCGCTAAATTCTGCATTAAGCTTCGCGCAACCCGGTTTTCTTGAACCCAATTGCGGGCATCTTCCGTCCAACTCATTCGCCAGGTATTGGAAGTGAAACGCGTTCGGGGTTCCTACAAGAATGGGTCGCCAGCGACCGGTCGGCCCGCGCGCTCGACGATGCCTTGATTACCGATCCGGAAGCGCGCGATCCCGAGCTTCTCAAAAAGCTCGATGCTGTCGCCGGCAGGGTGTTGGGACGTTAACGCAGCGGCGCTTCGGCATTTGACAGTCATCCCTTCTTGTGAGAGTTGCACCCGCGTAACGTGAATTCGCGCGAAGAGTGTGCGCTCAAAACGGTTACTGATACGCGCCGGCCGGCGCGGGCAATTGCGGACATAAATTGGCTCAACCGATCATCCCCCTGATCATGTGCGGCGGTGCCGGTACCCGGTTGTGGCCGGCGTCGCGCGAAAATCGTCCGAAGCAGTTTTTGCCGCTGTTCGGTCCGCTGTCCACGTTCCAGGACACTATTCGCCGTGTCTCCGATCCGGCTTTGTTTGGTCGCCCGATCGTCGTGACCAACGGCCAGTATCGTTTTCTGGTCGCGGAGCAGCTCGCGGCGATCGGAGCGGAAGCCGATATCCTGCTCGAGCCGGTACGGCGCGATTCCGGGCCGGCGATCGTCGCCGGCGCCGCCTATGCGCTTCGCCGCGGTGGCGATCCAATCCTCGTTGCGCTCGCCGCCGACCATGTCGTCACCGACGCGAGCGCATTCGCCAAAATATGCAGGCAGGCGGGCGAAGCGGCGCGTGAAGACCGCATCGTCATGTTCGGCGTGCACCCGACGCGGCCGGCTACCGAATACGGCTACATTCGTCCAGCCGAGCCCATTCATCCGGGCCTCTTCGCTATCGAAAGATTCGTGGAAAAGCCCGACGCCGAAACCGCCGCGCGCTATGTGGCCGAGGGATATCTGTGGAACTCGGGTAATTTCGTGTTCCGTGCCGGCTTCTTGCTCGAGGAATACCGAAGCTTTGAACCCGACAGCAGCGCCGCGGTGGCGGCGGCGGTTGAGGCAGCCGGGACCGATCTCTCTTTCGTCACGCTCGATCCGCAAGCCTTCGCGCGCGCCACGGCGAAATCGATTGACTACGCCCTGATGGAGCAAACCACGCGCGCGGCGGTCATGCCGGCCTCGTATGGCTGGTCCGACGTCGGCTCCTGGCTAGCGGTGTGGGAATTGTCGGAGCGCGACGCCGCCGGTAATGCCGCGCAGGGCAGGGCCGTTTTCGTCGACACGCGCGGCTCCTATGTCGCCAGCGAGAAGCAGCTCGTCGCGGTTCTCGGCCTCGACAACGTGGTCGTGGTGACGACCGACGACGCCGTGCTGGTGGCGCGGCGCGAGGACGGCGACGGGCTGCGCCGCATCGTCAAGAAGCTCAAAGAGGTCGCGCCGGCGCTGACCGAAGACCATTTGAAAGTGCACCGCCCGTGGGGTTCGTACCAATCCCTCGATCAGGGTGAACGCTATCAGGTCAAGCGCATCGTTGTGAAGCAGGGCGGCCGGTTGTCGCTACAGATGCACCATCACCGTGCCGAGCACTGGGTGGTGGTGCGCGGCACGGCGCGGGTGACGATCGGCGATAAGGTGCAAGTATTGCACGAGAATGAATCGATCTATGTGCCGAGCGGTGCCCGCCACCGCCTGGAAAATCCCGGCAAGATCGATCTCGAGCTGATCGAGGTGCAGACCGGCAGCTATCTCGGCGAGGACGATATCGTGCGCTTCGAGGACGATTATCACCGGTCTTGACGCCGATTTCCTCTCTACCCGACCCCTTTCCACGCTTATCAAACATCACCACCCTGGCGAAGCTTGCCAGACGAAGCAGCCAGCGAGATATATCCGGCTCGTCCCAGAAATGCTCCACGTTCGACACGAAAAACGGAGCTATAACCAAGTTGATCGGACCCTCACCAAACACTTGGTAAGCGATGTGGACGTCGCCGCTTTTCGCATAACGCGTTTCCGGGTGCATGGACGGCCCCCAACTCGCCAGGATTTCCCGGGCTGAGCACCAAAAACGATCCGATCTGTAGTACCAACTTGCGCCATCGCGAAACGGGCTCAATGTCTCTTAATGGACCCCGCAGCGGACATCGACCCGCGCTGGCCTAGTGCTGAAATGTTTTGGAGCAATCTTGCTGCGACGACGTTGAGTAAGCGCCGAGCGACGCTACATCCATCTCATTTAGAAAGACGAGAGTTCCACCATCGCCAACGGCGATCCGGTGTTTGTCTCGCTGCAGGCCGCGCTCAGCTTCACCATCGGTTCTACCGACACGATGGGCTGCGTCGGCGCAGTGGCGTGCCGCCTGCGGACCTATGCGATCAACAACGGCGGCACCATTGGGCTGCGCGCCTATAATTCGTTGAGCGGCGCCAGCCTCGTCGGCCTCAACGAGGGCGTGCTGCAGACGAGTCAATCCGGCACCGGCGGTGGCTCTACGGCGCAGCTGCTCTATTGCAATATCTCGGCGGTGTCGGCGAAAGCCGTGCGTGAGCTTGGCTATATCGAGATCACCGAGACGACGGCGGGGACGTGGTCGGCCAACGCCACCTTCATTCAGCTGAAGGGGCCGGGCGTCAAGAAGGCTGGCGATATCGTTCAATCGTTCTTCAACACCAGCACGGCGACCAACTCGACCACGAGCACTTATACTCCTAGCACCACGGCGCCGACGACGGCGGCGGCTGTTGCGGCGGTTTCGCAAGCCATCACGCCGACCGACGCGGCTAATCTGATTTCAGTGGACGCGCCACCCGTCATCGCGAGCAACAACAGCAATAACTTTCTGACGGCGTTCATCTACAACGGGGCATCGGTTGTATCAACTAGGATCGGGTTCTCGGCTGACAGCGCCTCCAATAGTACATGGACGCCGTCGCTGCTCTATCAGGTGCTCGCCGGTGGTACGTCGCAGATCACTTTCACCGCCTATGGGGCCGGCAGCGCAAATACGACATACGTCAACGAGACCGGCAGCGCTGTGGTGGTCCAAAACATGCCGAGCACGATTCTCGTTCAAGGAATCATGAGCGCGCTCGACCGTCCGGCAAACGACAACGGCTCCGTCGCTTTGCGCATGGCCGGCTGACAGGCGAACTCAGTTGCTGCTGGTAAAAACCATGCTGGCGATGCACGCCGGACCCGGCGCATTCTTGTGGGTAAACGTCGTGGCATGCTCAACTTCAAATATGCAGCCGTAACCCAGCGCGCGCATAAAGCCTGCAAACTCCGCGCGATTGAAAACCCAGGACGCGAGCCGCTTGTGCGGAATATTGCATTGCATCCGCGCATAGGTCGGTAAATCTGAAAACGGCGTCAGCGATATGATGATCGAGATCGGCTTGAGCGCCGCGAGCTGCGCCAATACACCGCGCCAATCGTCGATGTATTGCAGCGAACTTCCGGCGTGGACGACGAGTGGGCCTTCGACCTGCTGCGGAATGTCGGTTGTCACCGCAACAAATGGCTTGTTCATCCGCGCGCGCACCGCCGCGACCATGGCTGGCGTCTCGACCAGGATGTAAGAAAAACCCGTAAGGTCGGGCGATGGACGTTGGTCAAGGATACAGGCAAGGCCTATGCAGGCACCGCCGCCGTAGTCGATGACGGTCAGTGGCGCCCCGCTTTGAGCGACGATCAGCGGCAAGATCGAGCGGCCATACAAGTCGGATGCCTTTTCGCTGCCGGCGCCCAAATAACCGAGCGCGGCGGTATGGCCTATCGCGAATGCGTCGTCGTCATGCCCGGTTGGCGCGCACGGCACGTCGGCGAATGAAGGGTAACAGTCTTCGAAGGTGTGCGAGCCAATGCCGTGCAGCCGCCGCCACAACGGGCGTGCGGCGCACACCAGCAGCGGCGGCGCGAGGCTCTTCACAACGTTCCGCAATCGGCTCATTGGCCGCAAGCCTACAAAATAAAGGTGACCGATGCGAGCCATTCTCGCCGCGCTGATCGTTTGCTTCATCGCTGCGCCAGCGCAGGCGCGCGACGACGGCCGCTATGCCAATGAGCCGTTGCACGCCTGGTTCGACCAGCCCGCATCGGGCAAAGGCTTGTGCTGTTCCTTCGCCGACGGCGTCAAGGTCGAGGATGTCGATTGGCAGACCGTCGACGGGCACTAGGTGCGCCTGCATGGCGAGTAGATCGATGTATCGGAAGCCGCCCTGGTGACGGAGCCGAACAAGTTCGGGCCCGCCGTGGTGTGGCCCTGGATGGATGGCGACGGCAAGACGCAGATCCGTTGCTTCATACCCGGAGCAGGGGCGTGAGCAACGTCATTCGCCTCGCCGATTACGAGCGCAAGAGCCGCAACCCCGATGCGGTGCCGCTGCGCAATCCGGCGGACTCCGCGATCATCGTCGTGCTGCCGGTCATCCGCAGCTTGAACGCGCCTGGCTCCGGCGAATTCGTATCCTTCAACGGCGGCCCGCGATGACAGATCTTCTCCCCGCCGCCGCGCTCACGAGTTTGTGGGTCAATGGTGATCAGCATGTCCCCGGTCTGCTCGAGGGCATCATCGCCGCGGCGCCGACCGTGTTCCGGAAATACGGTCTCACGTCCTCGCTCGTCGTCGCGCACGCGATGGCGTGATTCAGCTAAGAGAGCGGCGCCGGCTTGGAGCTGGTCGAGAACGACGACTTTACCGCCGCGCAGCTTGTCAAGCTTTGGCCCGCGCATTTCACCGGCTCGATGGCGGAACGCTGCCAGCATAACCCGCGCATGATCTGCGACATCGCCTATGGCGGCCGCATGGGCAACGCCCGCCGCCGTCGGACGACGGCTACAATTACCGCGGCCGCGGCCTGTCGCAATGCACCGGCAAGGACGGCTACCAGAAGCTCGCCGACCTAGGCTGTGTGAAAACTCCGAAATTGAATTTGCGGATAGAAAGTTCGTCTCGATTTTGTCGATTAGAAAAATAACAGCACTGGCGAACACTATTGGGAAAAGACAATAGAGAAAACAATTCTGCGCCTTCCTTGGGCGCGCACGTTTTCACACAGCCTAGACCCAAGGCAGACATTTGCGAACGTGCTATCAATACCATCGTGACGCTCTCCAAGCGGGATCAGATCAGGTCTCCTCGATTGGTGCTTAGTTTTCTAACATCTGCGCGAGGTGGAGAATGCCCGTCGACGCGCGACCGAGGGAACCCGAAAAGGTCCATCCCCGGTATCGGCTTGGCTTCATCGAAGCCGGCGGGGGCGACACGGAGTTCATCTGCTTGCGGTGCGGCTTTTCGGTCACGATCACGCCGCGCTACGGAGAAACTCCGCCCTCCACGTGCCCGGATTGTGGCTTCGCGGCAGGCGACATCGAGCCCGGTTGGAGGGGTAGGGCCGTCAAGACTCCAACCCGGTAGGAGATCCGGAACGGGATCGACGGTGAACTACTGAAGCATATGGCCCCTTGGGCCGGCGCCTTGCTCGCTGGAATAGCGGCTTGGTGGCTATATCGGCGCTTGCTGGGTTGATGGTCTAAGGTTGAACTTGCAACAACCCGGGAGGGTTATGCCAATGCCTTCGCCAACCGCGGTGAAATTTACCAAACGAAGGGCGATTATTCACGAGCCTTAAAGGACTTCGATGAAGCAATCCGGCTTCAGCCCGCGGTGGGATCCTTGTGGAATGAGCGGTGTTGGACGCATGCCCTGGCGGGTGATCTGCAAGCGGCGTTGAATGATTGCAACGAGTCGCTTCGCTTGGAGCCAAATACTGCCGCGACATTTGACTCGCGTGGGCTAGCTTACCTCAAACTGGGGCAATGGCACTTGGCGATCGCTGATTATAATTCGGCGCTGCAGCTAAATCCAAAGCTTCCAACCGCGCTATACGGACGAGGTTTTGCTCGGTTAAAGACGGGCGATTCCACATCGGCGATGTCGAGGCGATCATCGGCCGTCATGCCGTCGACGTGGTGATCCGCTTCGCGGGGCTACCCGAGATCAAAGGAAAAGAGGCGACGGACCGATTCCCGCGTGCGCTTTGCCGGCAGAAAAATTACCGGCTCAAAAAGACCTTGTTCATTGCAAGTCAGCCTGCGTGTGGTTATAAGCCATTATTCCACTATCCCTCGCAAAGAACTCGAAATTCGATGGTTGATACGTTGCGCATGGTAGCCGCGACGTCGCATGCCCGCGTAGCTTCGCCGTTCGAACGCCTGACCCCGTTCGGCTTTGGGACGGGACTGCTGGTCGTTTGCGGCTGCATGCTGGCCTCGTTCCTGCTTGCCGGCTTCTGGTTTCCCTATTGGCGCGTCGCCGATATGGACTTCTGGGTGGTGTACAACGCCTTTCTGCTCAATACCCCGCTGCCGCAAGAGTATTTCGATCATCCCGGCTACCTTTCGATTCTGCTGCTGAGCTATTGGCTGCGCGCGCTGCACGCCGTCGGTTTCATCCACGTGCAGTCGCTGTCAGGGATTCCTCCGGTCAGCGATACGGCGGGCTTCGCCGACGCCTGGACCAGGGCGACGCAAGCCGGCCGCGTGCTGTCGCTCATCCTGGCGATGGGTTATGTCGTGTCCTTCTCGTATCTCTTGCGGGCCATCGTGCGCGACGGACGGGTCGCGGGATTGGCCGGGTTTCTGCTGGCGTTCTCCGGCGGGATGACGATGCAGATGCGCATCATGCGCACCGAGCTTCTGGCCGCCGGATTTTTCACGGTCGCCTTGCTGCTCTTGATCGTCGTCGCCAAGCGGGGGGAACGGGCGTGGCGGCCGGTGGCCATCGGCTTCGCCAGCCTGCTCATCACGCTGGGCATGCTCAACAAGATTCAAATCTTCTTTCTAATCTGCGCCCTGCCCATTCTGCTGCTGCCATTTGGTCCCGATACGGCGCCGCAAAGCGGATTTTGGCGGCAGCGGCGGAGCGCCTGGCTGGCCGTGGCGGCAAGCGCGGCGGTCGCGCTCATCGCCGCTTATCTCGCCAGAGACATCTTGATCGTCGGTTTTTCGCTATCAGAAACGGCGGCGGTGCATCTGGCGTCACTGCGGATCGGAGCCGCAATTTATCTGCCGGCGTTTGCGATCTGGATCGGTCTCGGCATGGCGGCCTATTGGGCCTTCTGGCGTCCGGCCACGACGGAAGCACTTGCCGCCATGTTTGCCGTGGTTGCCGGCTGCATGATCGGCCTGCTTGCGCTTTATGCGCGCTACAATCCCACCGACGTCATGATCGTTTTCCACCCCATCGAGCAGATGTTTCTGTTGGCG
The DNA here is from genome assembly GCA_050012575.1 of Xanthobacteraceae bacterium. GTDB lineage: Bacteria > Pseudomonadota > Alphaproteobacteria > Rhizobiales > Xanthobacteraceae > BOG-931. The sequence continues at coordinate 7,583 of JBEKGX010000036.1, forward strand.
TACCCTGCCGAGCCGGATCTCGTCAACGACGTGTCCCGGCTTGGATTTCTGCTGCGATCCGTTGCCGGCGTGATCGCGCGCCGCACCTTCATCCTGCATACTTCGTCACGACCGACGATTTTTCTCGAGTGGTTCGTGATTGCGGCTACCGTCATCGCGATCCGCAGGCGCGAATGGCGGCTGGTGCTTCAGGTCGTGCCGCTGATGCTGACGGACTGGTGCGTTGACACGCTCAGCATGGGCCGCGGCCTCAAGCAGGAGTATTTCAACCTGACCGATCCGCTGCCCATCATTGCGGCTGCGCTCTTGATCACGAAGCTCGTCGACCTGCAATACCATCGATGGACCTACCGGCTGGGGGTGGCGCTCATTGCCGCTCATGCCGTGATCAGCCAGTTGGAGCCGGTGAAAAACGCAGCCTTCAAAAAAAAGTACGGACCCGAGGTGTGGTGCGGGCTCTATTCGTATGCATTGCGCGTCGAACATTTCCCGTTCTGCCCGCCGCCGGAACAACATTAGCCTGGTCATCCCAGGACGGCCGAAGACGATTATCGTGTGCATTGAAGGCGATTATCACCGCTCGTGACTGGCGGTCACGGCGCGCGGCAAAAGAAAATTGTATCGCCTGGGACCGGGGAGAGCTGGCAAACCTCTAATCCGCTGACGCAGAAACTCCAGCGTGAACAAGACCTGGGCTATGTGTGGCACAAGTCGCCTTATCGCAGGCATTTTCGCACAGTCCGACCGATTCCGCCACGCTTGGGGGTACTTTGCATGGGGTTGTTCCTCGCTTTTTTGTAAATACGATGACCCCTCGGTCTCATCGGAAGGCGAGGGGGCGCAGATTGCGCCAAGCGGATCGCGATCAACCCGCGAAGCGACTGCCTGCCTGATGCGACGCATTCAGCGCTGGGGCAACAAAAGACGGTCCTAAAAAGCAGCAAGGCGGGCCATGACAAAATCCGTTCTCGGCATTATCTGCGGCTCCGGCATCTACGACCTGCCGAGGCTGACCAACGCGCAAAGCAAAACCATCAGCATTCCGTGGGCAAAACATCCGCCGCGCTGCTCATTGGCGAGATCAAGGGCTACCGATCGCCCGCTTTCCTTCTACAAAAATTCTGCCGGCGCGCTAAGATCGCTCCAAGACGCGAGCCGGGAGGAAACGCATGGGCGCGAAAATGACGCGCGCGCGGGCGACCGAGTTTGGCGCCGCGTGGAACAGCCGCAACGCAGAACTGGTCGCCAGTTTCTTCACCGACGACGGCGTCTTCCATGCGTCGGTCGGACCCGACGCGCTCGGCAAGAGCTACTTCGGCCGGGAAGAGGTTTGCCGCGGGGTGCAGGCTTTCTTCGATCGCTTTCCCGACGGCAAATTCGAAAACTTGAAGGTAGTCGTTGCGGGCGATATCGGCACCTTTGAATGGGATTTCGTCGCGACCGATGCAGGCGGTCGACTTGTGCGCACGGCAGGCTGCGATCTTCTGGAGTTCGTAGGGGACAAGGTGGCAAAGAAGAATGCGTTCCGGAAGCAGCGCGCGTAGCAGATACTTGGCGAGGCGGCCTTAATGGACGTTGCGGCACGGCAGGGATTCCTCTGGGACGAAGCGCGCGCGATCGTGCAGCGCGCCGAGGATACGTTCAACCGCGGCGATGTCGATGCCATAATCGGCCGTTACGCCGACGACGTCGTGATCCGCTTCGCGGGTATTCCCGAAATAAAGGGAAAGGTGGCGGCGGAGAAATTTCTGCGCGCGCGTTTTGCGCGCCAGAAAAATTACCGGCTTAAGAAGACATTATTCATGGTCGAAGGGTTCAAGATCGGCGCCACCTATACCGCGTCGTGGGACGATGCCAAGACCGGCAGGCCCATGCTCGGTCATGGCGTTGAACTCTGGCAATACCGCGACGGCAAGCTCGCGCTCTGGGAAGCCGCGCTGAATATCTGGGAGGCGGGGACCGACAACTCGCCGATATTCTTGTGAGCGATGCCGACCGCCATTACCGCAAGCCGTCGAGAAGGGCTTTGTGGAAGACCTCGGGCGCCTGGATCTGCGGCGCATGGCCCAAATCCGGAAACTCGACCAATTGCGCATGCGGCATGCGCGCCGCCGCTTCCTTTCCCAGCACCGGATAATTGCCCAGCGTCGGCCGGATTGCGGGCGGCGCCAGATTTTTTCCCACCGCCGTCGTGTCCTTGTCGCCGATCATCAGCAACACCGGCATCGAAAGCCGCTCGAACTCGTAGAATACCGGCTGCGAGTAGGCCATATCGTCGATCAGCGCCCCGTTCCAGGCGACGATGTCGTGGCCGGAGCCGCGATATAGTCCCGCCAGCATCTGCACCCAGCGTTCATATTTCGTATCCCACGTGCCGGCGTAATAAGTGGCGCGCTGATAATCGCGAATGCCGTCGACCGTCGTCTTCAGCTCCTGCTGATACCAGGCGTCGACGCTTTGCCACGGCACGCCTTTCGCTTTCCAATCCTCGAGCCCGATCGGATCGACCAGCACGAGCTGATCGAGATCTTCGGGAAACGTCAGCGCGTAGCGCATGCCGAGCATTCCGCCGACCGAATGACCGATGATCGTGGCGCGATTGATCCCCAGCGAGGTCAAAAGCGCGCGGGTGTTGCCGGCGAGCTGCTGGAACGTAAACTGATAGTGCTCAGGCTTGGTCGATTTGCAGAACCCGATCTGATCGGGCGCGATCACGCGGTAGCCCGTCGCTACCAGCACCGCGATGGTGTCTTGCCAGGTCGCCGCGCAGAAATTCTTGCCGTGAAAGAGTACTGCCGTCTTGCCGTTGGGTGCCGTCGTCGGCTTCACGTCCATGTAGGCCATGTCCATGGCTTCGCCCTGGGACGTGAAGGTGAAATGCGACACCGGCCAAGGATAATCAAAACCTTGCAATTGCGGGCCGTAGGTCGGCTCGTCGTCGGCCGCGAGCGAACGGGAGGCTCCGCCGCAGGCGACAGCGATGGCGATGTACAGCACCGACAGGAGAGTAGCTAAGCGCATGATCCGATGTTCCGCCCAAAAAGTGCCGGCCCGCTAGAGGCCGCCGGATACGTTATCCGGTAAACGCGGCCTTGGCGCTGCCGGCACCGCCCGTGCCGAAAAATTTCCTTGCGCATCGCCCGATACCGGCAATTCCGGCGCGCTCTGTGCACGTAAGTATCGGAAGTAAAACGTGTTCAGGCTTCTGCTTGGATTGGGTCGCCAGTCGGCTTGGGCCATGCTAGGGGAGAGTGAGCGGGTGACAGAGTTGCGGGAGCCCTTCGGGTCATGGGTCAGACTGGCGGGGTTGGTGTGGGTGGTCCGTTGAAAGTAGGCGTAGTCGGCGTCGGCGTCATGGGCAGTAACCATGCGCGCGTCCTGTCTGAGATGGCCGGCGTCTACCTTGTCGGAGTGGTCGATCCCGACCGCCAGCAAAGGGAACACGTCGCCCGCACGCTCGGTTGCGCCAAATTCGGCGACGTCGATGCACTCATCCGCGGCGGGGTCGATGCGGTGACCATCGCCGCGCCGACCCATCTTCATCACGACCTCGCGCTCAAATGCATTTCTCACGGCATCCACGTCATGGTCGAGAAGCCGATTGCTCCCACGGTGGAGGAGGGCCGCGCCATCGTCGCCGCCGCCCGCCGCGCCGGCGTGACGCTGATGGTCGGCCATGTCGAGCGCTTCAATCCGGCGGTCGAGTCGATCAAGCGGGCGATCAAGGACCAGGACATTCTTTCTATCGCCATTACCCGCGTCGGTCCGTTCCCGCCGCGCATGTCCAATGTCGGCGTCGTGATCGACCTTGCGGTCCACGACATCGACCTGATCCGCTGGTTCACCGATTCGGAGATCGTCGAGATCCAGCCGCAATTGTCGAGCGCGGTCGCCGAGCGCGAGGACATCGCGCTGTTGCAGTTCCGCACCGCCTCGGGCGTGCTTGCGCACATCAACACCAACTGGCTCACGCCGTTCAAGGCGCGCACGATCCATGTCGCCACCCGCGACAAATATCTGATCGGCGATCTGTTGACGCTGCAAGTCACCGAATGCTTCGGCTTCCAGCCGGACGGCAGCTATTCGATGCGCCATCTTTCGGTCGGCTATGCCGAGCCGTTGCGCGCGGAGCTGCTCGCCTTCGTCAACGCCATCCGCAGCGGCCGCCCCCCGGCGGTCACTGGAGAAGAGGGCGTGGCAAGCCTCGAAGTCGCCATTCGTTGCCTCGATGCCAGCGCCAGCCGGTCGACCGCGCCGCAGCGCAAGGGACCGCGGCGCGTAGTGGGTTAATCGAACGTCCATCGAGCCGGGATCGAGCCGGGATATTCTCATGAATCGACACGCCCGCCTTGACGAGCGGCCGATCCCGTTCATCGACGTCGCCGCGCAGCGGCGCCGGCTCGGCGGCGCCGTCGACGAGGCGATCGCGCGCGTGCTCGCGCATTGCCAATTCATCCAGGGACCCGAAGTGCGTGCGCTGGAGAGCGCGCTTGCGGCGTTCTGCGGCGCCCGCCACGCGATCGCCACTTCGAGCGGAACGGACGCGCTTCGCCTTGTGCTCATGGCGTGGGGCATAGGGCCGGGCGATGCCGTGATTTGTCCCGCCTTCACCTTCTGCGCGACGGCGGAAGTAGTGGCGCTTTGCGGGGCGACGCCGGTCATGGCCGATGTGACGGCCGAGACGTTCAATCTTGACCCGGCAAGCTGCGCGCGCGCGGTGGCGACCGCAAAGCGTCTGGGATTAAAGCCGCGCGCTGTCATTCCCGTCGATCTGTTCGGCTTGCCGGCCGATCACGACGCTATCGCCGCATTGGCCGCCGCGCACGGCATGCAGGTGCTCGACGACGCCGCGCAGGCGTTTGGCGCGACCTATAGAGCCCGCAAGCTCGGCACGTTCGCGACCGCGACGGCGACCAGCTTTTTTCCCGCCAAGCCGTTCGGCTGCTACGGCGACGGCGGCGCCATTTTCACCGACGACGACGTTCTTGCCGAACGCCTGCGCAGCCTGCGCGTTCACGGCGAAGGCGCCGACAAATACGACGCCGCCCGTATCGGCATCACCGGCCGGCTCGATACCATTCAGGCGGCGATCCTCCTGGAAAAGCTCAAAATCTTTCCCGAGGAGATCGTGGCGCGGAACGCCGTGGCGCAGCGTTACGCGGCGGGCCTTGCCGGCGTTGCGACGGTGCCGCGCGTCGGCAATGAATCCACCTCCGTCTGGGCGCAATACACCATCCGGCTTGCGCCCGGGCGGCGCGATACGCTCGCGGCCGCGCTCAAGGACCGGGGCATTCCGACCGCCATCTACTATGCCAAGCCGTTGCATCGCCAAGCCGCCTATCGCGGCTTCCCGGTGGCGGAGGGCGGCCTGCCGGCGAGCGAGCAGCTTGCCGAGGAAGTGATCAGCCTGCCGATGCACGCCTATCTCGATCAGCCGGTTCAGGAACGCATCATCGCGGCGGTGCGCCAGGCGCTGGCGGGCTAGAGGCTATTTCCGCTCATTCCCGCGCAAGCGGGAATCCAGACGAAGATTGCATTGTAGCTGTGGACTGCTGGGTCCCCGCTTGCGCGGGGACGCACGGCCAATGGTAACAAGGCAGCCATGATCGAACGGATTCTCACCGTCGGCGGTTTTACGCTGCTGTCGCGCCTCACCGGCTTCCTGCGCGACATCATGCTTGCGGCGATCCTCGGCGCCGGGCCGGTCGCCGACGCCTTCTTCATCGCTTTCCGGCTGCCCAACCATTTCCGCGCGATCTTCGCCGAAGGCGCGTTCAATGCCGCTTTCATTCCGGCTTACGCGCGCATCCGCACTCAGGGCGGAGCGGGATCGGCCGGCCTGTTCGGCGACCGCATCTTCACGCTCTTGATCGCGACGCAGGCGGTGCTGCTGGCGCTGGCGCTCATCTTCACGCCGCAGGTGATCGCCTTGCTCGCGCCCGGCTTTTCGCGCGAGCCGCAAGAGTTTGAATTGGCGGTGTCGCTGACGCGCATCACCTTTCCCTATCTCCTGCTCATCACGCTGGTAACTCTGTGGGGCGGCATTCTCAACGCGCTGCACCGATTTGCGGCGGCCGCGGCGGCTCCGATCCTGCTCAATCTGTCGATGATGGCGACGCTCGCGTTCGCCGCTATGTTCGGCGGCGCCGGCTACGCCGCGGCCTGGGGCGTGCTCATTTCCGGCGTGCTGCAAGCGGCGCTGGTCGGCGGCGACACGTTGCGCGCCGGCGCCTTCACCACCTTTCGTGCGCTCCGCCTCGATGCCGACGTGCGCCGCTTCTTCAAGGCGCTATTCCCGGCGACCATCGGCTCGGCCGGCACGCAACTCGCGTTGTTCGCCGACACCATCATCGCGAGTTTCCTCGCCACCGGCGCGATCTCCGCGCTCTATTACGCGGATCGCATCGACCAGCTGCCGATCGGCGTCATCGGCATTGCCGTCGGCACCGTGCTGTTGCCGGAGATGACGCACAAGATCGCGGCCGGCGACCATTCCGGCGCGCGTTCGGCGCAAAACCGGGCCATCGAATTCGCGCTCCTCCTGGCGATCCCCTGCATCGTCGCTTTTCTCGTGGTACCGGACGTCATCATGCGCGGCCTGTTCCTGCGCGGTCGCTTCACGGCCGCCGACGCCCATGCGGCCGCGATGACACTGATGGCCTACACGATCGGCCTTGTCCCCTTCGTGCTCATCCGCAGCATCGTCGCGCCGTTTCTTGCCCGCGGCGACACGCTGACGCCGATGAAGGCGGCGCTGGTCGGCACCGCGGTCAACATCGTCTTCAAGATCGCGCTGATGGGGTCGTTGGCGCAGGTCGGGCTGGCGCTGGCAACCTCGATCGGCGCCTGGGTCAATTTCGTCGTCGTGATTTGGCTCGCCGCGCGCGCCGGCCACATCGCCGCCGACGCCACGCTGAAATCCTCGCTGGTCAAGCTGGCGGCGGCCGGCGGCGCATTGGCGCTGCTGCTCTTCTTCGCGGCGCCGCTGGTGACCTCGTCGATATCCTCGTGGCCGAGATTCCGCAACGAATCGGAACTGATCGTGCTGACGTTGCTCGGCGGCGTGGCTTACGGGGCACTGGTGCTGGCGCTGTTCGGACGCGGCTGGCTTTCGCTGATGCGCAAGCGCGCGCAGACGGCGCCGGGGGCGCCGATCGACGCGTTCGAAGGAACCTCCGCGCCGCCCGCCGGGCCCGATGAGCGGTGAGCCGCCGCTTGAGGCTTGCCATACCGGCCGGTTGCATCGCCACAGCGAGTTGATAGGGTGCGCGGCGATAAACGAGGAGTCGCCATGTTACGCATTTCTGCCATTGCCGCTGTGTTCGCGCTTGTCGTGCCGACTTTGGCCGCGGCGCAACCACACGATGAGCATCGTCCGCCGCACGCGCCGCCACCCCACGGGCCGCCACCTCACGGACCGGTGCCCGGCCTGCATGCCGGGCCTGGCGGTCCGCATGGGCCGCAATTCACCTATCACGGACATGGGTTCAATCGCGTGCACCTCGCGCCGTTCTTGTATCCGTCCGGCTGGGGCTATCGGCGCTGGGGTCTCGGTATGATTTTGCCGCCGCTATTCCTAGCGCCGGCTTATTACTATGCCGATTGGGCGACGCTCGGATTGCCGCCGCCGCAACCCGGCTTCCAGTGGGTGCGCTACGGACCCGACCTTCTCCTGGTGAATGTGGAGACCGGCCAGGTCGTGGACGTGGTTTATGGGGCTTTTTACTAAGCCCGGCTGCTAAAATCGTCACCCCCGCTATTCAGCGGGGGTTGATGGGCCGGTTTGCGGTCCAGTCCCACGTGCCGTTGTCGCGGTCGCGTACCGCTGCCTTCCAGCCGACCGTCTCCGCCCGGTTCTTGAAATTTAAGCCTTCCGGAGAGTGGCGGGTAATGCCGTCGAAGACGGTGGCGATGAGCTGCGTTGTATGCAGCCCCATCGCCTCGATGGCTTGGTTGATGACGAGCTTCTGCATCATCAGCTGATTGACCGGCACGGTCGCTATGCGTTCCGCCAGCGCCTCGATTTCGGCGTCGAGCTCTTCCGGCGGCACGGCCTTGAGCACAAGTCCGAGTTTTTCGGCTTCGACGCCGGTGATCTTGTCGCCGGTGAACATCATCCGCTTGGCCCGTTCGGGGCCGAGGCGATAGACCCACATCGCCGTGGTCGGGCATCCCCACACGCGTACCGGCATATAGCCGATCCGCGCATCGATGCTCATGACGACGATGTCGGCGCAGAGCGCGATGTCGGAGCCGCCGGCGACCGCGTAGCCGTGCACCTTGCAAATCACCGGCCGGTGCGAGCGCCAGATACTCATGAACAGCTCGGTGTTGCGCATCATGAAGGCGTAGTCCTTCATGGGGTCCCACGGCATGTCCTGAGTGATGCTGTTTCCAGCGCCACCGCTGGCTTGCGCGTAATAGGTCAGGTCGTAGCCGGCACAGAATGCCTCGCCGGCGCCCGCGAGCACGATGACGTGGACGCCCACATCGTCGTTGGCACGCGCCACGCAGCCGGCGAGTTCGACCGGAACGTCATCGTCGATGGCGTTCATCACTTCGGGGCGGTTGAGCGTGATGCGGCCGATCCTGCCGTCCTTCTCGTAGATTACCTTGGGCATCGGGGTCTCCTTTACTCAGCGGACGGGCGCGTCATCCACGAACATGACGTCGCAATTCTTCGTGTGCTCGCGACAGAATTGAAGCGCTGCGCTCCTGGCAGCCTCGGTCGTTCGTTCGCCGGATTGCCAGCCGAAGGAGCCGTCAGGGGCCACCGCAAAGGCTTTGTGCGGCGGACTCATCAAATAGGTTTCGAACGACGTGCGGCCATTGGTCGATAATTCTGCCGGCGCAACGAGCTTGGGACGTGGCGGCGGAGGCAGCAGCGTTGTCCGTAGCACCAAGCCTTGGTGTTTCAAGAAATCATCCACCATGCCAGTCCATATCGTGATGCCCGCCGCGGAGAAAAGCTTGTGCCCGTCGGCGCCGAACGCCGCAGCCCTGATGAAGTCGGCATTGCCTCCGCCACCGGTAAACGCTTCGCGCAATTGCTGCGCCAATTTTGGCCCGAAGAAATGATCGTTTTCGGCATAGACCCACAACATGGGTGCGCGCGAGCGTTTGCCAAAAAAGCCGAAAGCTTCGACGAGCCGCTCTTCATGGCAAACCTCATCGTCGCGGACCGATCCGCGGCCGCCGGCAAAGCTGATGGCCGCGACGAGTCCGGGGGGCGGATCGGCGGTGAGCGCCACGGTGGCAAATCCGCCCGCCGAGATGCCAACGGCGATCGTGCGCGAACGGTCGATGTCCGGTCGCTGGCCAAGGAGCGCAATAGATTCTTTGAGTTGGGCGGCAGCACCATTGCCGGCGGCGATGTAATTGGCTTGGGCACATCCGCCGAAATCCTCCGCCGAAGGACCGCCGGAATCGCCGTAGCCGCGCCGCATCACTATGACGGCCGCCCAGCCGCGGCGGGCGAACTCGATGGCCTGCGGCAACATCGCCCGTGGGCTCATGTTTGGGCGATCGGCCGGCGAACGCGGCGCGCCGTGGCTGAGCAGAGCGAGCGGATAGCGTCCCGGCTCGCTCGGCCGGACCAGCAACGCTTCAAGGCCGCGCGGACCGGCCGCCGGCAGGGGAATGCGCAGTTCCTCTCGCATGTATGTATCGGCCGCCCGGCTCTGGGCGGAAAATCCAACAAGCAGCGCACAGGCAACGACAATGCGGATCCATGTCATCGTGGGCTAAGCCTGCAACATGGCAAGTGCAGCGGGAGCGACCTTCTCACCCCATTCCTGCACGAAATGTCCGGCCTCGGCGAATTCCAGCGGCGGCGGACAGCCGCGAATATCGCGATGAAGCGCGCGCATCACCGGCGGTCCGAGCACCGGATCGGTCATGCCGATCGCCATGACGCTTCGCCCGCGCCATTGGTTGCGCCAAAACTCGCGCGAGGCGCGCTCGATCGCCGCACCGTCGCTATCGACGAATTCCGGCACCAACTTGGGAAACTGCCGCACGCCGCCTTTGTAGCGCGCATCCGGATAAGGCGCGTCGTAGGCGGCGGCTTCCGCCGGCGTCAGCTGCGGGCACGAGCGCGCCATCAGCTTGCCGACGGCCATATCGGGACGGCTGTTGGAAAATGCCCGCCACTCCAGAAACCCCTTGTTCAGCGGCACCTCGCCGGTCGGCAGCGCCGTGTTCATCACGATCAATCGGCTAAAGCGCTCCGGCATCTCCATAGGCAGTGTCAGGCCAAGGAGACCGCCCCAGTCCTGCACCACGAGCGTGATGTCTTGCAGATCGAGCGCGCGGACGAACGCCAGCAAGCTATTGCGGTGGAAATCGAAGGTGTAAACGCGATCGTCGGCCGGCTTGTCGGAGCGGCCGAAGCCAAAAAAATCCGGCGCCACCACGCGGCTTCCCGTCGCCAGAAAGTGCGGGATCATGCGTCGATAGAGATAGCTCCAGGTCGGCTGGCCGTGCAGGCAGAGGAACACCGGCGCCGTTTTCGGTCCTTCGTCGAGATAGGCCATTTCCAGGCCAGAATAGCCCGGCATGTCACCGCGGCAGTGCGCGTGCCAGGCAAAGCCGGGTAGGTCGGCAAACCGCTCCGGCGGCGTTTTCAGGATGTCTGGCATTTTTCAATTTGGTCTGAGAGATATCGGAATAAGGCAATCGTACGCGCATGCCATAAGCGATCCAAGGCCATGCCTAACGTTGCGGCGGAAATTTGAGCCAATTGCGCGGCATAAAAGTCGATAGACCGAATAAATATTCTAATGGGCTAAAGGGAAATCTTAGCCATGCCGGATCGAACAATTTTCGCCATGCCGTCTCAACATCCGCATTAAACGTATCTAAGAGCGCCATGGAGCATTTTCGACGTTCGTTTGCAGATCGTGCAGTGTCCTTCGGGAGAGGTCGTAATGGCTGAAGATACGGATAGGAGTGCACTTTATAAGTTGATGGCGTCGGTCGCTCTAGCCGATCCTTCGAATGACGTCGTCAAGCGCTTCCTGCAAGCGATCCGCGTCCATCTCGGAATGGAAGTGGCCTACGTCTCGGAGTTCGTCGGCGATCAAGCCGTGTTTCGGCAGGTCGATGCCCCGGGACTGGAGAATATGATCAAGGTCGGCGACTCGCAGTCTCTCGATGACATTTATTGCCGCCACATCCTTGAAGGACGTTTGCCCCAGCTCATGCCGGATACCTCCGCCGAGCCGGTGGCGATGGCGTTGCCGATTACGCAAGCCATTCCCGTTGGCAAGCATGTGAGTGTGCCGATCCGCCTGACGGACGGTAGCGTGTATGGAATGTTCTGTTGTCTCGGCTTCAAGGCCGACCGTTCGCTCCACGAACGGGATCTGCAGATGATGAAGGTGTTCGCCGATCTTACGGCGTTCGAGATCAGCCGCGACCAGGAAGCAAGCAAAGCAGCCAAGGAAAAAGAAGACCGCATCAGGACCGTCATCGAGAGAGAGCAGATGACGATTGTCTACCAGCCCATTTGGAAACTTGGCAACTCACGCCCTGTTGGTTTCGAATGCCTGGCCCGCTTCGCGGCCGAGCCGCGCCGCTCGCCGGACAAATGGTTCACAGAGGCGGCGGAGGCGGGCTTGGGCACCGCGCTGGAGCTCGCTGCGATTCGCAAGGGCCTGTCAGCGCTCGCCTCTCTTCCGGCGGATATTTACATCGCGGTGAACATTTCTCCGGAAACGATCTTGAGCGGCGATTTGCCTGACGCCTTGAAGGGAGTGCCCGCCGAGCAGATTGTGCTTGAGATCACCGAGCATGCCCACATCGAAGACTACGAGCGCCTGCTTCGCGCGCTTCACCCTTTACGCGTACGCGGCGTGCGTCTCGCCGTGGACGACGCCGGCGCGGGGTATTCCGGCCTGCAGCATATTCTGCAAATTCACCCGGATTTTATCAAGCTCGACATGGCGCTGACCCGCAACATCAACCTCGATCCAGCCCGCAAAGCGCTCGCTGCGGCGCTCGTCGCATTTGCGCGCGATACCGGCAGCCGGATCATTGCCGAGGGCGTCGAGACTGAATCGGAGCTCAATGCGCTGCGGAGTATCGGCATCGAAAAGGCTCAGGGATATTTTTTAGGGCGTTCGATGCCGTTCGATGACGCCGTGAAATTGCTTGATCGAAAGATGCCGGCAACAAGCCGCGTCGCCTAGCGCGAAGGCGCATCCTGGCGAACTAAAGCGGCCGCCCGGTTTCCCGAGCGGCCGTTTCGCGTTTCTGCCTGAGATCAGGATCGCGCGATTGCCTTAGCTCCACCTGATAGCGATGGCGCCGGAGATCGAGAGCGGGCGGGTGCGCACGCGGTTGCCGTCGTTGCCCGATTCAATGATCCAGGTACCGCCTTCCTGACCGACGATCTTGCCGACGTGATGCGGCCAGACGACGATGGCGCCGATACCCGCCGGACCGGCGTGCCCCCAGTTCGCCCAATTGCGAGCTAGGTTGAATTGCGGTCCCGGATCGCCGCCTACGAGCTGCCGCATCTGCCAGCCGCACCACGCGCGTGGGCGCCCGCTGTCAGCGACGCCGGACGTGCTCGGCCCCGACGATGCGCCCCAAGAATCGCCCAACGACGCGCCCAAAGAGCCGCCCCACGGCGTGTAACCTTCCACACCATGCCGGTAGCGATGCTCCCGCGCATGCGCGGACTGAGCAAATGCCAGTGTGACCGCGAGCGCGGTCATTAAAGTCGTCAACCTCATCGCGAATAGTCCCCGTGTTGTTTACGATGTGTTTTTGTGTTTCTTCCCCAGATAAAAATCTCGCCCAAACCGTGAGGTTTGAGCGAGGATCAACAGACAAAAACGCCTCGCTGAACGGCGAGGCGTGAACGTCATAGCAGTTATATGTTTCTTTGAGCGTCCCTAATTTGCATGGCAAGTATTTGTTTGCTGCCAGGCACAGACAAATTTTCGCCCCTTTTTGGCGGCCGCAACCGCGTCAACTAATTTGTTGATTCTGTGGCGTCGTTTACTTGAAGTTGGTCGAAACGTCGTCGATCGGCTGCTGCGAATCCATCTTGATGTGTCTTATCTTGCCTTGCGCCGCGGCGAGGGCCTTGGTCAGGTCGACCCTGTGGATCGACTGATCGTCGTAGGTCTTGAAAAACCAGCGCAAGTTCTTCAGGTCGGAGGCGCTGGTCCATGTGGTGGCTTCGGCGTGCAGCTGACCGTTGTCGATTTCGCGCACCGCGCCGAATGGAATATCGAAGTTGTTGAGGATGTGAAACGCCTGCAACACGGCCTTGGCCGCCGTGTCGGAAGGTAACGCCGACTGCGCAAACGCGACCGCACGCACGAAGCGCGACGGCGGCGTGAAATCACCGGGCAATCCGCGCAGGCCCGAGCCCTGGCCCAATTGCGCCAGCTTGATGCCGCCGACGCCGATCGGCGGCACGTTGGTGGCGGTGAGGTTCACATAATTGCGCAGATTGGTCATGTGCCAATCGAAGTCCGGTGAATTGGTCATGACGCCGAGCGGGTTGTCGTAGATCTTGAGAGTCCGGTCCAGCGGCTCGATCACCACCGATTTGCCGCTGCGGTCGTGCACCACGAAATGAACGGGCGCGGCCTGCTCGATGGCCTCAACGACGACCGGCACCAGTGCCACCTTGTTGAAATTGGCTTTGACCTCCTCGACATTGGCGAAATTGCCGAGGAGCCAGTTGGCGTATTCGTGCGGTGCCATCGCCCGCGCGGCGTTCTCCTTGGTCGCATCCGCGTAGCTGGCGTAGCCGGGGAAATAGAACAAGCCGACATAGAGGCCCTGGTCGTTGATGCCGTCGACGATGGCGGTGAGGCCCTCGGCGTTGGCGCCGAGGAATCCGTACTTCGTCGTGTAACTGATGCCTTTGCCGCCGTCCGGCAATGTGCCGGTGAGCGCGGTGCCGGCGGGGACGACCAGCACTTCGGAGTGCAAGTCGAAGCCGAACTCCAGCGTGCGTGCGGCGACGACGCCGCCATCCTTGGCGATGAGGCGGATCCCCGTGCAGGCCTGCGCCCCCGGCACGACACTGAGCGCGGCGACGAGAATTCCAATAAGCAATGAGCGAAGAAGCATGACGCTCTCCTGAAAACTTCGCGGTTGGGAAGCGAATGCTAGGCGCGGAATGGGCTACGGATCAAAGTTCAATCCGAATCACGATGAGCAAAGCGATGTTGAGGAACGTCTCATCAGTCTTAAATTGACTCGTATCGGGCAATGCGGTGCAGCTTTTGGTATCCGCAATATTGCGGATAACGGGCGCGGCACTGCACCAGGCGGCTTTATATTCCTGAGTTATCCCCAAGTGTAAAATCAAAATATTGACTGCACGATTTTGAATATAGACTTATCGAATCGCTTGCGCGTGGGCTCGACCTATGATTCCGCCGTCGCAATACTCCAAAAACTTATCAGCATTGCATTTTGTAGCGATTGTCTTTGCGCCACGCTGACTCTTGAGGAAACCTGACGTGAATCGGAGAGAATGGAATCAACACGCCGACGAATTCGAGTCGGTTATTTGCGACATCACCGTAGATGAAACCCACAATCGATTAAGTCGGTACGTCAAAGCTATACAACCATCATCGGACTCGGTGCTGCTTGATCTTGGTTGCGGGCTTGGCAGCTTTATTCACAAGTTTGGCGGTCAGTTCCATGAACTGATCGGTATCGATTTTGCCGAGCAGATCATTGCGCGGGCGGAGGCGCGTTGTCCGGCACAGTTGAAGGTGAGGTGGCTGGTGATGGATATCGCACGAGCATCCAAAGTCATTCGCGCCCGCGCCGATCTGACGGTATGTTTGAATGTTATTACATCGCCGAGCGTGGCAAGACGCAATTCTCTTTGGTCTTGTGTGGCGAAGGTCACGAAGCCGCGCGGATTTGCGTTAATTGTCGTGCCGTCGATCGAATCGAACCGCATTGTGGAAAAAAGAGAACACCGTGGTCACCAAAACGGCCGGCGTGCTCCCCAGGAAGAGGGGCTGGTGAAGCGGGAGGACAGCTGGCAAAAACATTTTAGTCGTCACGAGCTTACGTCAATAATGTCGCAACAAGGTTTCCATGTCAGGCGCATCGGTCGGGCGTATTATCCGTGGTCGACCGAAGGTCTCGGAAGGCCTCGGTCCGATAACCGACGACCCTGGGACTGGATTTGTCTCGCCCAACGCGCCTGAGGGCTTAACGGGAAGAGGTAATCTCAGGCGCGCTTGCGCTCCTGAGGCACCAGCGCGACAGTGAGCCGCTCGGTGCCGCGCAGCACGTCGAGCGCGACGCTCCTGCCGATCTTCTCGCCGGTGAGTGCGCGAATGAGATCGTCGGCGCCGGTGATGACCACTCCGTCGAGGCCAAGAACAATGTCGCCGGCCTTGAGGCCAGAGCGATCGGCGGCGCTTGCCTCGACGGCGCCGACCATCACCGCGGTCTCCTGAGTAAGCCCAGCGGCCCGGCGCCGCCGCGGCGGGATCGCGGTCTGCTGCGCGGAAATGCCGATGAAGGCGCGGCGCACGCGGCCGTGCCGTACCAATTCGCCGAGCACGAAGCTTGCGGTGTTGGCGGCGACCGCAAAGCAGATGCCCTGCGCGCCCATGATCACCGCGGTGTTGATGCCGACCACCTCGCCGCGCGAGGACACCAGCGGGCCCCCGGAATTGCCGGGATTGAGCGCGGCGTCGGTCTGGATCACGTCGTCGATCAGGCGGCCGCTGCGCGCACGCAGCGAGCGGCCGAGCGCGGAGACGACGCCCGTGGTCACCGTCGAATCGAAACCGAGCGGATTGCCGATGGCGATCACGAGCTGGCCGCGCTT
>JBEKGX010000037.1:0-22992 GCA_050012575.1 Xanthobacteraceae bacterium
AGGGCCGTCTTTTTCAATGACGGCTAACTCAAGATCACCCGTGTACGGCGCGGTAGATATTGGCTTCCAATCCATACTGAAAAATTATCTTCCGTTAGCGGACCTGCGCTTTGATCTAGATCAACAAGCACCTCGCCGACCGCGCCCGTAAGGCTGCCTTGTCGACAGAAAATATCTTGTTCGACGGCGACGGCAGTCCCAGATGGCGATTGCCGTCATTAAATGACTGCGCCATGATTGCGCCATGGAACGCGGTCCAACCGAGCAAGAAACGTCCGACCTCTTCTCAGCCGATGGGGTAAAAGCCTCTGGCCCATCGTCCTCAACGTCAGATGCAACAAAGGGGGCGACTGAAACTGCACTGCAGCGGTACGTCCTGCCCAAGAACCTGCGCCATGCCCTCAAACATTTGAGCGACAGTGAATTGGACGAGCTTTTTGAGGCAGCATTCGACGAGGCGAAACGGCGGGGCAGACTGCCACGGAGTATCGGGATAAATTCGACGCCATCGTCCCGACACCCGCCTGACTTGACGAAGAAACAGTCATCGCTCGATAAGTCGGGTCATCAACGAAAAGTGGACGGCACTGAGGTCTCGTTGACCCGTGGTCAGGTGAATGCAGTTCGCGCAGCCTTCAAGGCTGGCATCACGCCGTCGCGAATTGCACGACAGTTCGGAATTTCTCAAGCCAATGTGCGGAAAGCTCTAGCATCCGACGAACCGAGGCGGTGAAACATATGACGGTAACAGTGCATCTTGCAGAACTTGAGCGGCAACATAAGGCACTCGAAGATGAGATCGCTGAGGCATTGGCGCATAGTTCCACTGACGATCTGAAGATTGCGGGGTTGAAGCGTCGGAAGTTGGTGTTAAAGGATGAGATTGAACGACTGCGGCACGACCGCATACTATGAGCGCCGACTGCGCTATGATCCGGGCAGAGATCGAGGCCAACAACGTTCAAGCCCAAAAGCTTGCTGATGAAAACCACGCAAAGGTCGCACAGAACGTCGCCGCCGGTGTCGTGGGCGTCGTGATCTGGCCAGTATGGTTTGCGATGGACGCGAAGCGCGCTGCGGGAACCGAAATGGACGCGCTCGCAGCGCGCCAGCAATGCGCCCCAATAATCTGATCAACGGCCGTTCCTTCTTCTCAAGTCTTTCAGTGTTCGCGGCTATTCGAATGGAGCGCCATTGACGTGGGTCAACTCATATTTAAACGGCCACAGCGAGGCGCGCCGGGTGGGGTGTGGGCTACCAACCATGGCTACATTTCCTGAACTTCGCCAGCGCCAGGCTGCCGGAACTGGCTGCGCCGACAAGACGATCAGTCGCTTTCTTTCAGGCTCAGGATGTAGGCGATGATATTGTTTGCATCGTCGCCCTTGATCACAAAGTTCGGCATAGTGGGATGCGAGGTCTGTAGCGCGGCAGCCAGCGCCGCGCTCGTCAGGTTCGGAGTCTTGGCAATGGCCTCGAAAGTGGGGGCATCTGCATTGGTCGAGCGGCCCGCCACTTTATCCACGAGATGGCACTCGGCGCATGCTTCATGCGCGAGTGTGAGGCCCTGTTGAGCACTGCCGACCTCTGCCGACTGCGCGCTGCTTGCCGTCGCCCATATCATCGCGACGAAGATGAAGCCAAGTCCAGACGAATTGCTGATCAACTTGCTCACTGGAATTCTCCACTGGCCATGGACCAGAACCATCGATTAGGCTCGGTGTGATCAAAATAGCAAATCCGCATGGGACACGTTCTCGTCGTCGTCGTCGGTTAAGTCGATGACTCCCGCGTGAGGGAACGAGTCAACTCCGCGCACTTCTTACAGTGAGGCTTGCCTCCGGTGCCGGACTTACGATGGTGCGGAAGGATGAGCCTCCCGTCCGGACAATTATCGTAGTCGTGATACACGCTCCTATACTCCGCAGGGTGCTCCTCAAAATCAGTATGGTACGGAGGGACCTTTGCCATTTTCACGACTCCTCGCTTGTAGGGTATAAGGGGTTTCTGTTTATACACCCGCTGTCGGGTGCGGTCTGTCGCTAAGTGGCGGGCGGCGCGAACCACACCATGGCGGCACGGAGCGCTTTACGGGCTGCCGTCCTTCCGCCGCAGCAGCTCCGGCAGTTTGGCAAAATTCACCGCCATCCGCCGCGCCTCGTCGCCTGAGAGTCTGTTGGTCGCCGAGCGGTACTGCGAGCAGAACGAGCAAGCTAATACCCACCAACACCGTCGGCATCTTCATAAAGCACCGTGCGCACCATCTCATCGCCAGCCCGCGTGATCCCGCCGGTGGTGTCCTTTTCTCCTGACTGATACTTCTTTGGTGTGAGCCCGAATAGCGCTCCTGCCGCCTTTGACTTCGCGATGCGATTGGGGTCGTCCATTGCCGATTTGTAGGTTATGGCCACCAGCGGACCAACGCTTGGCACCGTCATTAGCCTCCGGCAGACCGCGTCTTCACGAACGATCGCCAGCACAGCCTTGTGCAGCTTCTCGTATTCCGCTTTCAAACTTGTTCGCGCCGAAAGCATCGCCCCGGCGATACGCTCCAATGTGGCCTGGCCCATCACCAATTCCCGAATGCGCACGTCAAAATTCTTGCGTGTCAGGCGTAATCGCGAATCAAATAACCGGGAAAATGCGAGCTGCACGCCATCACGTGGGTAATGGCCGCGCGATCATACTCGTCGCCTGAACGGTAGCTCTCAAAAAATTCATTGAGCCGGTCGACGCGAGCCGGCATGGAGCCGGCGGCCTGTAACCCGATAGACACGCCGTAATTGGTGAATGCGAATTTGGTTTGCGGAAGATCAGGTTCCCGGCAGAAATATCCATCTTGCCGCCACATGTGATCGAGTATGACGAGGCAACGTTTTCGCTGCAACTGTGCCCAGTATTGTTCCGGGCGGAACTGGGTCATCCACAACATCATGCCGAGCCCTAGATCCTGAGTAATCACGAGATCCGCGGCGGATTGGTCGATGAGCTTGTGCATATCGGCGATTTCATGGGAGAGCGCTTTCTCGTCGAGCATCCGGTACGAGATATACCCATCGAACGCATCGAGCGCGCCCAAGCCATACCCCGGATAGGGCCCGCTCAGATCCTCCTTCATTTTCCAGATTACGCCACGCCCAGGCACGAGAAAGGCGTCGTGGACCTGATGTACCAGATCGATGCCTTTCTCGCGGTATCGCGGGATATGCCGCCCGATAACGGCGAGCGCGTAGAGCCACATCGCAAGATAGTGGAAGTATTGACCGTCGCGGTCGTCTTCCTCGCCGATGCGAATGCCGCGCGGTCGCCCAAGCACGCGGTCGACCTCCGCCACCACCCGTTCCGCCTCATCCAGGAATTCGTCTTTGGCCAGCGCGCGATAGAGCGACACCAGGAGAACGACGCCGAAGGCGTCCGTCCACAGATAGCGCAATCCGTTTGGCCATATGCCTTCCGCCCGCATCCAGTGCAGCTTGTTGAGGACATATTCGAGTCCCGTCGCCGCCGGCATGTCGAGCTCACAAGCCAAATGGATAGGTATCAGGCAGCCCTTCGAGTTCCTTGGTCGCGAACGGGGTTACCGCCCGCGATTCATCGAACCAGATATATTCGTCGAACTGTGCGGGCAGCACGGCTTGGAAATAATGGCTCGCGAGCTCCGTCTCCGGGCGGTAGATCACCCCGATTGCCCGCTCCAGCCGCGGCGTCGCCAATCTGTCGCGAACCTCCGCGGTCGAACGCCCGCGGAGCGGCAGCAGGAATCGCGGACGGCCGGTTTCGTGGCATAGCCGTTCATAGCTTTGCTCGAGCGAAGGCAGCACCTCCTTGACCTCCATCGGCCCGTCCCAATCGGAAGCCGCGGCGACTGTCCCCGAATGGGTTCCGAACCCGATGGAATACACGCCATCGCCGAATTCTTGCCGGCACAGATGCCCGATATTGTACTCGCCGCGTGCGGACATCTCCGTCGCGGCGGCATCGCCGACGTGGGAATTGTGCGCCCACACGATGGCCTTGGATTCTGGTCCGTGAAATTCGAGTAGGGTCTTCAGTGTTTCGAACATGTGGGTGTCACGCAGATTCCACGAGGCACGGCTTCCGTAATACATGATCCGGTAATAGCGCTCGGCGTCCGTCACCAGGCGGGCATTTTGCACCGCGTCCATGAAGCGCTCGCCGTCATGAGCGCTGTAGTCGCTTTGTTTGTGGAGGATATCCTCCAGCATTCGGACGACCTCCTTCTCGCACGTCCGGTAGGTGCCGGTTAGCGCCGCATGGCCGTAGGTTGCGGGATCGGCCTGCCAGGGTGTGAGGCAGCCATAACGCTGCCGCGCGATCCGCGCGGAATCGGGGTCGACCTCGTCGAGATATTTCAGGACCACTCCGATCGAAGTGTAGAGGCTGTACAGGTCAAGACCGTAAATCGCGACTCGCTCCTGCGGCGCATGCTCCGCATTGTGGGCGTGCAGCCAGTCTACGAACGATCGCACCTCGTTGTTGCGCCACATCCACATTGGAAAGCGGGCGAACGCCGTCCACTCGCTCGGCGGATATTCGAAATGCCGTACATAGTGGTCGAGACGCGCGACGTCGGGCCAATCCCCTTCGATGGCGACAAAGCGAAACCCCTTGCGCGTTATCAGCTCCTGCGAGATGCGTTCGCGCATCCGATAAAATTCGGACGTGCCGTGCGTCGCCTCCCCGAGCAGTACAATTTTCGCATCCCCGATCCGCTCCAGCAGCGCGTCGAGCTCCGCCCCGCTGATCGAGGTGAAGGGCTCGGAGACAGCGGCGATTGCACTCACGATATCGCTTTCCCCCGGGCGACGCGCGCGACGCAGTCTCGGCGGGAATGGTAGCTCCGCCGGCGCCCATCCTTCCTTGCCGACAAGCGGCACAAAGCGGACATCGGCGATATCTTCGCTCTCGAATTTGTCATTGGAAATTCGCGTGACGCGCACAAGTTCCTGCGCGCGCGGATCGGTGCCGACCGGGATCACCAGCCGGCCGCCGACCTTAAGCTGTTGCTTGAGCGACTCGGGAACCTCGGGCCCGCCCGCCGCGACGATGATCGCGTCATACGGCGCTGCCGCCGACCAACCGAGTGTCCCGTCCCCGTGCACGACATGGACGTTGCCGTACCCGAGAGCCTTCAGCGCTGAAATCGCTTTTTCCGCAAGCTCGCTGATTCGCTCCACCGTGTAGACGTCCGCTGCGATCTCGGCCAGCACGGCCGCCGCGTAGCCGGAGCCGGTGCCGATTTCGAGCACCTTTTCGCCGCCCTTCAAATCCAGCGCTTCCGTCATCAGCGCCACGATATAAGGCTGGGAGATGGTCTGTCCGGCAGCTATCGGGAGCGGTGAATCCTCGTAGGCGAATTCCCGTAGACGCTCAGGAAGAAACTCCTCCCGCGGAACCTTGCGCAGAGCGCCGAGGACCGCCGCGGACCGAATGCCGCGCGCGGCGATCTGATGTTCGACCATGTCCCCGCGAAGCTTCGAAAGATCACTCATCGGTCCCACTATTCGTGCCGGACATTGACCAGGATCAAGGCCGCTAACCCCTTAGGCGTTGTCTGCGTGAATGCGCATTGCCCGCGACCCGTTCCGTATCGGCAGACGCCATCAGAAGCTCGGCCACGGCAGCTGGCATTGACATACATCAACGCGTCTGGAGCAGTCGCCGGCCTAACTTGCGTTGGTTCACAGGTAACGAGCATAAAATTGTATGTGGAGGCTCGCTGTGCGGAGTGACTTATCGCGTCGCTCGTTTCTGCGAGGTTCCGCTTCGACCACGGCCGGAGCGCCAATGATCAACGCGACATCGGCATTTCTTGCGCAAGCTGCGACAGGTGATAACGACGGCGCGGCGGCCGCGGGGCCGGACGCGGTTGCAATCACTTTGCAGGTCAACGGCGCGGCGCGGGCCCTGCGGGTTGAGCCTCGACTTACTCTGGCCGAAGTTTTACGCGGACCGCTGGGCCTGACCGGCACCAAGATCGCCTGCAATCGCGGGGCCTGTTCGGCCTGCACCGTCTGGCTTGACGGGTCGCCGATTTGCTCGTGCATGATGCTCGCGGTCGATGTCGGCACGCGTCGCGTCACCACGATCGAGGGTCTCGCCCAGGGCGACTTGCTGCATCCGGTGCAGCAAGCCTTCATTGAGCATGACGCCCTGCAATGCGGCTTCTGCACGCCCGGGATGATCATGAGCTGCGCGGCCTTACTTGAGCGCACTCCCATGCTCAACGCCGAGGATGTGCGTGCCGCGATCAGCGGCCACGTCTGCCGGTGTGGCACTTATCCGCATGTGGTGACCGCAACGCTCGCGGCGGCCAAAGCACGCAGGGAATGATCATGGCAAGGGCACCCCTGCGCACCGAGACATTTCCCTTCGGCATTGCCAATCTCGGGCTGGGCAAGGTCGAGCGGCAAGTTCCCGCCGACGAGCCGCCGCCACTGCCGCCGAATGCCGAGCTTACCGTTATTGGCCAGCCGGCATTGCGCCATGATGGACGTGCCAAGGTAACGGGCGCCGTCCGCTTCACGACCGATATTTCTCTCCCCAGAATGCTCTATGGTCGCGTTCTGCGCTCGCCGCTGCCGCATGCTCGCGTGCGCTCGATCGACACATCTGTGGCGGCGCGCCATCCTGGCGTGCGCGCGATCCTGCCGATTGCCAGTCCGGCGGACGCGCCGAGCGCGACCGTGCGCTACATTGGCGAACCGGTCGCGGCTATAGCGGCGGTCTCGATGGCGGCGGCGGAAGAAGCGCTGCGCCTGATCCATGTCGACTATCAATCGCTGCCGTTCGTCGCTGACATGGACCGGGCGCGCGCGCAAGCGGCGCCGCTGGTCTACGAAAGCGCAAAAGAAGCTCCCGGCGGTCATCCCTCGGGGTGGCCCGCGGGCGCTAATCTGCCGCTCAATGGCAATGTGCGCGGGCCGTCCGTCAGCCGCCGCGGCGACGTAACACAAGGTTTTGCCGACGCCGACGTCGTCGTCGAGGGTGAATACAGCACGCAAGTGCAAACGCATTGTTGTTTGGAGCCGCATGCGATCGTTGCCGATTGGCGAGAGGACGGGCTGACGGTTTATATGTCCACCCAATACACAACCGGCGTGCGACACGAGTTGGCGGAGGAATTCGGCCTGCCGCTCAACCAGGTCCGCGTGGTCGTCGACGCCATGGGCGGCGGCTTTGGCTCCAAGTCGTCGCTGGGCAATTATGGCCGTATCGCCGTTGATCTCTCCCGTCGTGGGCAAGCGCCGGTCCGCCTCGTCCTCGATCGGGAAGAGGAACAGATGGATTCGGGAAACCGTCCGGGAACCTGGCAACGATTACGCATCGGTGCGAAACGCGACGGTGCTCTGACGGCAATCTCGCTTTCGAGCTTCGGTACGGCCGGCGTCGGCCTCGGCGCCGGCGTCGGCTTCAACGCCGAGTTACTTTACACCTGTCCAAATTTCTCGGGCGCGCAACACGACGTTTTCATCAATGCCGGCCCGGGCTGCGCGATGCGCGCGCCGGGCAACACGCCTGGGGCTCTTGGGCTTGAGATCGCGATCGACGAGCTGGCCGAGCGGCTTGCCATCGACCCGCTCGCGCTCCGCGACCGCATCGATCCAAGCGCGGTGCGGCGCGAGGAGCGGCGCATGGGTGCCGAGTTGATCGGATGGCAACGCCGGCACGCACCCGGCACGGATTCAGGTCCGATAAAACGCGGCCTCGGGATGGCGCAATCGATCTGGATGGCCAACGTGCAGCTCGATTCCTCCTGCGAGGTGCGCGTGATGCGCGACGGCTCGGTCGAGGTGCTTTCGAGCGTGCAGGACATCGGGACCGGCACCGGAACGGTAATGGCGCAGACCGTCGCCGAGGTGTTTGGGCTGCGTTCCGAGGATATCACGGTGCGGATCGGCGACACCGAGTTTCCGGCTGGGCCGCCGTCTTATGGCAGCCGCGCGACGGCTTCGATCACGCCGCCGGCGCGCACTGCTGCCTGGCGTGTTCTGCAATCGCTGCTGCGCGAGGCCGCGCTGGCGCTTAACACAGCGCCTGAGGATTTGGTCGCGCGCGACGGAAAGATTCTCGTCCGCGACGACCCAAACCGCGGCATGCGCTTCGCCGAGGCCGCCGCGCGGCTGCGCGCCGATCGCATCAGCGCAGTGGCTTCGCGCAGCGACGATTATTCAGGGTTCCTCCGCAGGATGGGCGACGCCGCTCTGGCGCAGTTTCCTTTGGGCGGCGTCCAATTCGCCGAGGTGGCGGTTGATACGGAGACCGGCAAAGTGCGCGTGGAGCGTGTCGTCGCGGTACAGGATTGCGGCCGGCCGATAAATCCGCGTCAGATCGAAAGCCAGGTCCACGGCGGAATTCTGATGGGGCTTTCCTACGCGCTGTTCGAGGATCGCATCCTCGACCAGCACACCGGCCGCATGGTCAACCCGGATCTCGAACATTACAAACTTGCCGGCGCGTCCGACACGCCGGCGATCGACCTTGTCGTACTGGAAAACTATCAGGGCAATAGCGCCACTGATGCCTACGGCATCGCCGAGCCCGCCAACATCGCCACCGCGCCGGCAATCGCCAACGCCGTCTATAACGCCATCGGCGTACGTTTACGCAGTTTGCCCATGACGCCCGCGTCGATCCTCGGCGCGCTCGGCAGAATCCCGCAGAGGAGTTGAAGCCGTGAACCGCTTCGCGTTCGCGAATGCACGAACGATCTCCGAGGCCGCGGTTGCGGCATCGGCGACGGTGGCCGACGCGATGAGCGTCTCTCCTGAGGCGTTGGGTCGGAGCGAAACTTCGGTCGTGAAGGCCGGTGGCATCGACCTTCTGGATCTCCTGAAGGAAGGTCTACTGGCGCCGTCCAACGTGATGAACCTGAGGGAAGTGCCCGGGCTCGACGCGATCACAGAAGAGGAGGGTGGCGGCTTGCGGCTCGGACCGATGGCCACACTGGCAACGCTCGCCGATCATCCGCTCCTGCAACAGCGGTACGCCGCCGTCGCTGGGGCGCTGCGCGGATCGGCAAGTCCGCAAATCCGCAACGTCGCGACGTTGGGCGGCAATCTGTTGCAGCGGCCGCGCTGCTGGTATTTCCGCTCGCATGCTTATCGCTGTTTGCGCAAGGGTGGCGGCCATTGCTTCGCGATTTCAGGCGAAAACCAATACCACGCGGTCTTTGACAATATGACATGCGCGATCGTTCACCCTTCGACGGTGGCCACGGTTCTTGTGGCCCTGGACACAACAGTCGAATTAACCGACGCGAATGGCGGCACGCGTCAATTGCCGCTGGAGGATTTCTTCGTCCCGCCCGACCGCGATCTTCAGCGCGAGAACGATTTGCGACCGCAAGAGATCCTGACCGCAATTCGCTTACCAAGGCTGTCGCCGGGTCAGCGCGCGGTCCATGTGAGGCAGGGCGAAAAGGATTCTTTCGACTGGCCGCTTGCCGATGTGGCCGTCGCGCTCGATCTAGCGCGGGACGGCACCTGCAAGCGCGCTGCGATCATCCTTGGCGCGGTGGCGCCAGTGCCGCATCGAGCAAAGACAGCGGAGGCCGCTCTCACCGGCAAACGGATCGATGAAAGCTCGGCCGCGGAGGCAGGACGCGCCGCTCTCGACGGGGCCACGCCGCTCTCCAGGAACGTCTACAAACTGCCGCTGCTCGAGATCCTCGTCCGCCGCGCGATCCTCAAGGCCGCGGCACAACAATGATGTGTCGGAGACGCGCCTTACCGCCTCCATGCTTCGGATTGAGCGTCTCGCCGGCAATCACTAATGTAGTCACGGTGGCGAATGGCTTCGGATTCTTCTGCGCCGCCCACGTGATGAGGTGATGAATGACGATGCCCGATGAGGCGCCGACACCAAGTCCGGTGCACGAGCCTTCGGCAGTCGTCGAAACATTTGAGCTGTCCCGCCGATTTGGCAGCGTCACCGCGGTCGCTGGCATATCCATGACCGTCAATTCCGGCGAAATCTTCGGCCTGATCGGGCCCAACGGTGCCGGCAAAAGTACCCTCATCAAGATGCTCACAACCCTGCTGCCTCCGTCTTCGGGGCGCGCACTCATCACCGGCTTCGATGTAATGACACAGCCCGGCGAAGTACGAAAACGCATCGGCTACGTGCCTCAGCTTCTGTCTGCCGATGGCGAGCTGACCGGATACGAAAACCTGCTGCTGTCGTCTCGGCTTTATTTGATTCCGCGTGCCCAGCGGAAGAAAAGGATCGCGGAGGCCCTCGCCATGATGGGCCTGTCGGACGTTCGCGACCGTCTGGTTCGCAATTATTCAGGCGGCATGATCCGCCGGCTCGAGATCGCCCAAAGCACCCTCCACCGGCCCGCGGTTCTGTTCATGGATGAACCGACCGTCGGTCTCGATCCGACCGGGCGTCGCGCGGTCTGGGATCATGTTCGCGCACTGCGCCGCGACTTGGAGGCCGCCATCGTCATAACGACTCACCACATGGATGAAGCGCAGGAACTCTGCGATCGGGTCGCCGTCCTGCATGCCGGCAAGCTCGAGGCGCTGGGGACACCGGCAGAACTGAGGGCTCAGCTCGGCCCGACTGCGACCTTAGACGACGTTTTTGCCGCGCTCACTGGCGGCGAGATCGAAGCAGGAGGAGGATACCGTGATGTCCGAGAGACCCGCCGAAGCGCGCGGGAGCATGCCTAGCTGGCGCTTTCTGGTCGCGGTGACTTACTACGCGACGCAGGTTCTCGCAGTCGCCGATGCGGAAGCGCGCAAGCTGCGGCACGATCCGTGGGAGCTCTTAAGCCGTGCGATCCAGCCGGTGCTTTGGCTCGTCCTCTTCGGCGAGGTCATGGCGCAGGTCCGCGGCTTGAGTTGGGGCACAACTCCCTATCTTGATTTTTTGGCTCCCGGTATCCTCGCGCAAAGCGTGTTGTTCGTCGCAATCTTCTATGGAATTTCCGCGATCTGGGAGCGGGATCTCGGCGTCCTGCATCGCTACATGGTGAGTCCGGCGCCGCGAAGCGCCCTTGTCATCGGCAAGGCGCTCTCCTCCACCATCCGCGGCCTCTCTCAAGCGGTCGTCATCTATCTCTGTGCCGGCCTGATGGGTGTAAATCTCGATCTCGATCCCCGCCGCATCGGCTTGGTGATTTTGTTGGTCGCGCTTGGAGCTGGACTATTTTCGACCTTCTCGCTGATCATTGCCTGCATCGTGAAGACGCGCGAGCGCTTCATGGGAATCGGGCAGGTCCTGACGATGCCGATCTTCTTCGCCAGCAATGCAATCTATCCCATCAACCTCATGCCGGGATGGCGCAAAACCATCTCAACGCTCAACCCGCTCACCTATGAGGTCGATGGCCTTCGCAGCCTCATGCTGCGTGGCGGGGAAAGCACATTCGGCCTCGCTCACGATTTTGCCGCCTTGATCATCGCGGCTTCGGTATGCGTGACGATTGCGACGCGGATATATCCGCGGATGACCGAGTGAGGCCATAACTCGAAAAGCTCTTGCTTCTGCTGTGGATCATGAACGACGTATCTAGGCCGTCGGTGACGATCCAGGTTCCAGGCGGTCGCGGACGGCGGGGATCGCGAGAACCGGACAGGTTGCATGGCGCAAAACACGTTCCGTGGTACTGCCGCGAATAGCATCGAGAACGCCATGGCGGCCGGCTGTCGCCAAGGCGATCAGGTCGGCGCCAAAGTCGGCCGCGGCTTGCAGAATGCCCTCGACGACGTTTCCGCTTTTGATCTCAGTGGGGACGAGCGAGCCCGGCGCGGGAATTGTCCCCTGACGAATGATCGTTACGCTGACCCGGAAACTTGAATTTTATTTGCTGAAATAATCTCCCGTCAGGCTTAAACCAGCAACGCGTTGGGCGGGCAGGGGATTTTGATTCGCCTAATGACGGGTTATGGAATAGGCGGGCCCATGTCGCTGCTTGTGCAGACATCACGAAGTTTAGAAATTAGTCTTTCCATGCTTGCAGCGAACCGGATCGAGCGCGCGGTTGGAGATCATGCGAACGGTGACCTTGCTGGCACCGAAACTGGAATCTATGGTCCGCCAGTTGCGCCGCCTTGAAGGCGCGCTGCGTCGCAATTGAGGGGACATATGACACGAAAAGCTGGCTGGGCGACGGCGATCATCGTCAATACGTTGTTCGCCGCTTCGGTGTGGACTGCCGATGCCTCGGCCCAGCCGCAACAGCTCAATTGCGTCCTAACAGACACTGAGGCTAAACCCGGATCCGAAAGCCGACCGATCGTCGTCGTGTTGGATGAAGGTGCGAAGACCCTGAGCGCCAAGGACGGCGATCAGAGTTACAGCTTCACGACGATTTCAATCAGCAACGTGGCCATAAACGGCGCTAATGACAGCATCAGCCTCGGAATTGACCGATCCTCTCTCGGCATCGTGTGGCAGCAATACGCGGCGGACAAGGTGACAACCGAATTTGGGCATTGTCAGCCGGGCATTGTCAGCCCACCGGGGCTCCCACATAAATAAAGACGCGGCGGCTACCGACTATCACTCATAACGTAACGCATCGATTGGATTGAGGCTTGCTGCCTTGCGCGCCGGGTAATATCCGAAAAATACGCCGACCGCCGCGGAGAACAGAAAGCCGCCGGTGACGGCCGTCAGCGATACCGGCGCCGGCCAATTGAATACCAAGGAAATCACAGCGGACAAGGCGACACCCGTGACAATGCCGGCGAGCCCGCCGCTGACGCTAAGAAAGATGGCTTCGGCCAAAAACTGAAGCAGGACGTGCAGGCGCCGTGCGCCGATCGCCATCCGCAATCCGATCTCGCGCGTGCGCTCGGTTACCGAAACGAGAAGGATATTCATGATGCCAATGCCGCCGACCAGAAGGGAGATCGAAGCGACGGCGGCGAGCAAAAGCGCCATGATCCGACTGCTGCTCTCCGCAGTTTCGGCGAACTGGCTTAAGTTGCGCACGTCGAAGTCGTTGATGGCGCCGCGCTTAATGCGATGGCGGTGAATGAGGGTGTCGCTTGCTTGTCGAATGGCGGTCTGCACCAAAGATTGACTCACCGCCTGCACGTAGATCTGATTGGCATATCCCGTCAGGCGCGCCTGTAGATTGTAGGGGTTGGGCGGCGGCAGATAGGGCCAATTGAGCGGGGTTTGCTGCTGGGTGGGAGCCGCGACACCGAGAACTTTGCGTTCAGCGGTCGTGAACGGCATCATGACGAGGTCGTCCTGGTCGGTGCCAAACGCCGATTGACCCTTGGCGACCAGCACGCCGATCACCTGGAGTGGCACGCTTTTGACCTGGATGAAGGCGCCGACCGGGTTCTCGCCGGAGCTGAAAAGTTGACGGTATACCGTTTGGCCGATGACGACGACAAGGTTGGCCTTGTTGTTGTCCTCGGCCGTGATGTCCCGCCCGGCGGCGATACGCCAATTCGTGATCAACGGATAGACCGGGCTCACGCCTTGAATGTTCGTCGTCCAGTTTTGGTTGGCATACTGTACTTGCCCCTGCTGGCGAATGAGATAGCCGACCTGCGCGACCGCGGAATCCTCGCGGTGAATCGCGCGCGCGTCCGCAATCGTCAGCGTGCTGGCGCTGCCGAAGCCAGCGCGGATGCCACCCGTGGTCGCTGCTCCGGGCAGGATGACGACAACGTTGGTGCCGAGGCTCTCGATCTGCTTGCGGACCGCCTCGCTCGCGCCGTCGCCGACGGCGACCATGACGATGAGGGCCGCGACGCCAATGAACACCCCGAGCATGGTAAGCGCCGAACGCATCTTGTTGCGCCCGATCGCCTGAGCCGCGGCGACGAGGATCATGAGCGCGAAGGACAGGAAGCCGCCGGTCGCATTAGTGGATGTGCGGGGTTCGGCCGGACGGAAGAAGGCCGAGCGTTCGGCCTCGGCGGCAGCGGCCGCCGGCGCTGTTGGCCCTGTCGGCGCTGCCGACTTGGTCATCCGTTCGTCGGAGATGATGACGCCGTCGCGCATGGTTACGACGCGGTCGGCGTAGGCAGCGATGTCGGCCTCGTGGGTTACCAGGACGATGGTGACTCCTTGTTCGCGATTGAGCGAGCAGAGCGTTTCCATGATCTCATGCGAGGTCCGCGTATCGAGATTGCCGGTCGGCTCGTCGGCGAGAAGAAGGCTCGGTGCATTGATCAACGCGCGGGCAATCGCGACGCGCTGTTGTTGACCGCCGGAGAGCTGGCCAGGCGTATTGCGCTCACGCTCACCCAAGCCGAGAAGGTGCAGCGCGGCACGTGCTCGTTCAAAGCGCACGGCGCGGTGCTTCGGCCCCGAGGCGGCGTAGTAGAGCGGCAGGCCGACATTCTCGATGGCGCTGGTGCGGGCCAAGAGATTAAAGTTCTGGAATACGAAGCCAAGCCGCTCGCTGCGGATGCGGGCGAGTTCCGGTTCGCGCAACGCTGCGACATCGACGCCCTCCAGAAAATAACGGCCGCTGGTCGGGCTATCGAGACAACCGATAATATTCATAAGTGTCGATTTTCCTGAGCCTGACGAGCCCATGATGGCGACGAACTCGCCGGGCTGGACGGTCAGGTTGACGCCGCGGAGCGCTGTAACCGTGACATCGCCGACGACGAAAGTGCGAGTTACATTCTCGACCCTGATAACCGGGTGTTGCGCCGTGGGCGTGTCGCGCGGCATTGAACTACCGCCTTAGAGGCGTGGCGGCGGCAAACCCGCCTGGGTGCTCGCTGCACCGCTGCTTTCGGCGCTAATGACCAGATCGTTCGCCTGGAGATCACCCGAGACGATCTCTGTGAAGTTATCGTCGCTCAGACCGGTAACGACGGCGACCGCAACCGGCCGACCATCGCGCAGCACCCAGACTTTCTGCTGTTTATTCGTCGGCGTGCTGCCCGCGCTTCCAACCGCTGAAAGGCCGCCCGGCACATAGCGCAGTGCCTGGTTCGACACGCGCAGAACATCGTTTCTTTGATCGATGATGATCTGCGTAGACGCGGTCATGCCCGGTATCAGCGCCAGATCGCTGTTATCGACGCCGACCACGACGTCGTAGGTCACGACATTCTGCACCGTCTGCGGCGACTGACGGACCTGGGTCACTACGCCATGAAAGACCCGCTGGGGAAAGGCATCGACGGTAAAGGTAGTGTTGTCGCCTACTTTGACGTCGCCCATATCGCCTTCGCTCGTATTTGTGTCCACCTCCATCTGCTTGAGGTCCGTGGCGATGAGAAACAGCGTCGGCGTCTGGAAGCTCGAGGCGACCGTTTGCCCGCCAGTCACGCTGCGTGAGACGACTGTACCGTTCACCGGAGAAGTGATGTCGGTATAGACGAGATTGAGCTTGGCACCTTCCACCAGCGCCTGATCCAGCTTTACTGTCGCCGCGTCCTGATTGACCGTGTAAGCCTGGTCCTCGGCCTGCTGGCGCGCGATCGAGTTCTGAGCGGCGAGCTGCTGATAGCGCGTAAGATCCGTACGGTCCTTGTCGAGCACAGCCTGATCGCGCAGAAGCTGGCCGGCATATTGATCGTATGTCGCCTGATACGGGCGTGGATCGATCTTGGCGCAGACTTGGCCCGCCTTCACCTGAGTGTTGTAGTCGCAGTAGATGTTCTGAATGACGCCGGAGTCATAGGCTCCGACGATGATCGTGAGTACCGGATTGACGGTTCCCGTCGCGGCTATGTTACGGGTAATTGCGCCACGCTCTGCCGGAGCGGTCACGTAATGCACCGCCGGGGTGCGATGCATCGCCCACCATGCCAAGCCGATGATGGCGACTAAAACAAGCAAGACCACTAGAGCCCAGCGCCTGCGGGCGTTGACCCAGTGCCAAGTGGACTGCGCGAGAGTCGATGGTGGCGAAATCTGCAGCAAGAAGGTCTTCCTTCAAAACTCTCGACTAATATCATTAGTAAATCTGCCCCAAAGTATGCGCGGCCGTGTTGATGTAGCTCAAAGCGACCCGTGCAAACTTGGCGTTGATGTTCGGCGCAAACGGAACGGCGGCTGCAATTTCAGATTATTGGTACGATCGTCGGAGCCAATGACATTGATCTCGGTCAAGCACGCAAAAGTTCGGTGACTGCGACGTTGATTTAGATCAATTCTTTGCCGGTCAATAAGCTTTATTCTTTTAAGATATTGGTGCAGACAAAAATGGAACTTAGAGAAGCAATCTACACGCGGCGTTCGGTACGCGAGTTTACGGCAGAACCGGTTGACGACAAAATTATTCGCGAACTGATTGATGCCGCCGTGCAGGCGCCGAGCGCGGTCAATCAACAGCCGTGTTCGTTCTGTGTGGTGCGGGATAAAAAAGTGCTCGCGCGGATATCGCGCGAAGCCAAGACTTACATGCTAAAAAATACGCCGGTTGGGCTTATGTCGCACCATTTCAGCGAAATTCTGAACGATGCGAATTTCGATATTTTCTATCACGCGCCGGTTCTCGTCGTGATTTCGACGGTTGCCGATATGCCGTGGGCGACCGAGGACGCCGCGCTTGCGGCGGAAAATCTCATGCTGGCGGCGCGCGCCGCGGGTCTCGGCAGTTGCTGGATCGGTTTTTCGCAAGGCTGGCTCGGAACGCCCGAGGGCAAGGCGACGCTCAATCTCCCAGGGGTCTATAAGCCGATCGCTCCAATCATCGTCGGTCATCCCAAGGCTATGCCCGCGCCGGTTCCGCGGAAAGCCCCGGAAATCCGCTGGATTAATGCCTAAGCGTCGCCAGTTGAGAGCCAAAAACAAAAAATATTGCGATTGACCTAAATCAAGGTGACGCCACCGCCGGCCTTTAATCTCCTCATAGAACATGAGCCTATCGGGGGAGATTCCCATGACCCTTCAAACGATGTCCGCGCCGGTCACCAAGCCGTCCGCAATCAGTGCTTTTCACGTCGCGTTTGTCGTCGCGTGGGCAGTCTGTCTGATTTTCTACTTTACCCAATACGCCGTGCGTTCGGCACCAAGCGTCATGTTGCCCGAGCTGACACAAGCTTTCGGCCTGACGACCTTGGGTATGAGTTCGTTGCTCGGGATGTATTACTATACCTATTCGACCTTCGCGATCATCTCCGGCGCGTCGCTCGATCGCTGGGGCGCGAAGTACACGATTCCGACGGGGATATTCTTCCTTGCGATCGGCATCGTGATGTTCGGTTTAGGCGTGAGTTGGATGGCGACCGTCGGCCGTCTTCTGCAGGGGGCCGGCGCCGCGTTTGCCTTTGTTGGCGCCGTCTATCTGGCTACCCACGGCTTTCCGGCACGCTACCTCGCAACCGCGATCGGCTTTACCCAATGCCTTGGCATGCTCGGCGGATCGGCCGGTCAATTCGCCGTCGGGCCGCTGGTGCATGGTGGCCCGGTGACTTGGCAGCAGTTCTGGATTTACGCCGGCATCTTCACATTCGTGATTTGCGTTTTGATGCTGATCGTAACGCCGCGACAGGATCCGTCAGAACACTCTAAGACCAGCATCTGGCACATGTTTGCACCTTACAAGACGGTGCTTTCCAATCCGCAATCATATCTTTGCGGCTTCTCCGCCGGCTTGTTATTTCTGCCGACCACGATCGGAACGATGATTTGGGGCGTGGCGTTTCTACGCCAAGGCTGGCATTTGGACAGCGCCGAAGCCGTTACCCGCGCGTCGATGATACCGCTGGGTTGGGTGGTTGGCGCTCCGGTGCTTGGTTATATCGCCGATCATTTCGGCCGCCGCAAGCCCGTGCTCTTTGCCGGCATAGCGTTGATGCTGGTTTGCGCCCTGGCGATCCTTTTCCTGCCTCCCGACAGCTTGCCGCCTTACCTGCCCGGTTTCCTGTTTGGCTTCGGCTCCGGCGCGGCGATGATCCCCTATTCGATCATCAAAGAAGTCAACCCGGATAACGTGAAGGGCAGCGCGACCGGAGCGATCAACTTCCTCGTCTTCTCGATGAGCGCGTTCGGTGCTCCGGGTGCCGGGTGGCTGCTGCAGAAGCTCGCCGGCGGCGGCATCTTGACGCTCGATATTTTTACCAAAGGCGGCGGCAGCGCCGGTATCGCGGCGATCGTCCTTGGCGCAATCCTTGCGCTCTTCCTCAAGGAAACCGGCTTCGCCGCCAGGCAACCGCACTAACCGTTGCATGCATACGATGGGCGCGCTGTGGCGCGCTCATCGCCGGAAAAGACAAGGATTAAACGAGGTCTGCCATGGAACGCGAAACCTTACATCACATGCTCCGCGATATGCTGCTCTCCCGCGCTTTCGAGGAGCGGGCTGCGGAAGAATACAGCAAGGGAAATATTGTCGGATTTCTACATCTCTATCCTGGCGAGGAAGCCGTCGCCGCCGGCGTGATCAATGCCGCCGGCCCGTCCGATTATATTGTCAGCACTTACCGCGAGCATGCCCATGCGCTGGTGCGCCGCACGCCGGCGCGCGAGGTTATGGCCGAGCTGTTCGGCCGCTCAACCGGCATGAGCAAGGGCATGGGCGGCTCCATGCATATGTTCGATCGCGAGCGCCGTTTCATGGGGGGCTACGCCATCGTCGGCGAAAGCTGCCCGATCGCCGTGGGAGTGGCCTACGGGGTCGCGATGCGCGGGCTCCCGGAAGCGGTCATCTGCTTTTTCGGCGACGGCGCCGTAAACCAGGGCACCTTCCACGAATCGCTCAACATGGCCGGCCTCTGGCGACTGCCGGTACTGTTCGTCTGCGAGAACAATCACTACGCCATCGGCACCGAGATTCACCGCCACTCAGCCGTCACCGAGGTGTTCAAGCGCGCTGCGGCCTACAACATCCCGGCGGAAAAAATCGACGGCATGGACGTGCTTAAAGTCTATAATGCCACCAAGCAGGCGCTCGACCGCATCCATCGCGGCGGCGGCCCCCAATTCATCGAATGCGAGACTTACCGCTACCGTGGCCACTCAATGGCTGATCCCGGCAGCTATCGGCCGGCGGTCGAGCTAAAGGCGTATCAAAATATCGATCCGCTGACGATCGCGGCTCGTGAGTTCGAGTTCGGCTATCCGACGCCGGCGGAGTTGGCTGAAGTCGGCCCGGACAACATCAAGCTGTTTGCTGACCATCTGATCGATGGCGAGCATCTCGCCGAAGCAGAAGTCGACGAGCTCAAGCAAGATGTCCAAAAAGTCGTCGAGGACGCCGTTGCGTTTGCTTCGCAGAGCGCACAGCCGACCATGGACGCCGCCTGGGGTCATCTCAACCGTAATCATAGCCACGAAACTCTGATGTGAGGAAGACAATCATGTCGCAGGAATTGCTCTATTGGCAGGCGCTCAATCGCGCCATGGACCACGAAATGGCGGCCGACGAATCGGTGTTCACGCTTGGCGAGGATGTCGGTCTCTACGGCGGCGCCTACCGCGTGACCGAGGGGCTTTATGCCAAATACGGCGAATGGCGCGTGCGCGATACGCCGATTTCGGAAAACGGCTTCACCGGGCTGGGCGTCGGCGCGGCGCTGGTCGGGGCGCGCCCGGTGGTTGAGATCATGACCATCAATTTCATGCTGCTCGCGCTCGATTCGATCATCAATGCCGCCGCCAAAATTCCCTTCATGTCCGGCGGCCAGTTCAAGATGCCGCTCGTCATCCGCGTGCCGGGGGGCGTCGCCCATCAGCTTGGGGCGCAGCATGCGCAACGGCTGGAGCACACCGTCATGAACGTGCCGGGGTTGCGCATTGCCGTGCCGTCGACGCCGCAGGACGCCTATTGGCAGCTGCGGCAGGCGATCGCCAGCGACGATCCGATCATCCTGCTCGAACACGAACTCTTGTATTTCACCAAGGGTCAGGTCGACGTCATGGCCGAAGCGCCGCCCATGCACCGGGCCGTAGTACGTCGGCAGGGACGCGATCTCACTATTATCAGCTACTCGAGGCACGCGGTATTGGCGCAGGAAGCCGCCAGCGAACTCGCCAAGGAAGGGATCGAGGCCGAGGTTGTCGACCTGCGCAGCCTCAGCCCGATCGATTGGAACACCTGCGCGGCGTCAGTCGAGAAAACCCATCGCGTGCTGGTCGTCGAGGAGGATTGCCGCTTCGCCGGCGCGGGTGCCGAGATCGCGGCGACGCTGACCGAGCGATGCTTTGACGCGCTTGATGCGCCCATTCAGCGGCTTGCTGGTCTCGACATTCCCACGCCTTTTAATGGCGCATTGGAAGCTGCGACAATTCCTCAAGTGCCCGACATCGCCGCGGCTGCGCGCTCGCTAGCGCAGACGGCGCAAGAAACCAAGGCGGCTTGATCATGAGCGTCGCCATCACAATGCCGGCGCTGTCCGACACGATGAGCAACGGGCGGCTGGTGAAATGGACAAAAAAGGTTGGCGACCCGGTCAAGAAAGGTGACGTCGTCGCCGAAGTCGAAACCGACAAGGCGGTGATGGAAGTGGAGGCATTTCAGGACGGGTATTTGAGTGGCCCATTGGCGGCGGACGGCACCGAAGCGCCGATCGGTCAGGTCATCGGCTATATTTCTGATGACCGTAAGGAGGTCGCAACCACCGCAGCGCCGTCCGCCGCAGCGCCGCCCGTCGCCGCGGCACCGCAACCGGCAAAGGCGCCGGATGCAAAAGCGGGAAACGGAAAAGCTACGGCCAAAGCCGCTGCCGAAGCACCATCGGTTTCGCCGGTTTTGGCCGCGTCGATGGGATCAGTGCGCCCGGCCGTCCTGCGCCGCGCGCATCCTGCACCGGTAACACCGGTCGTAAGGCCGGCGCCGGCAACGCCTGCCGCGCCCGTGGCGCAGTCGGCGATACAGGCCGGCCCGCCCTATCGGATCGAGCGCACGTCCAGCCTGCGCGAGGCTGTCGCACGCAATATGATTGCCTGCGCGGCAACCCCGACCTTTCGCGTGACCGCGCTGTTACCGCTTGAAGCTTTGGCCGCTGCGGCCAAGACGCGTCAGCAATCGCTCACGCTTCTTCTGGCGCGTGCCTGCGCGCGCGCAATCGCCGCACATCCGCTATTCAATGCGGCTTATACGCCGGACGGGCTGGCGCGGCGCGAGCGCATCGATATCGGTATCGCCGTCGATAACGGCGACGGCCTCATCACGCCTGTTTTGCGCGACGCCGCCGGACGAACATTGGCCGCGCTGGCGCAAGACTGGAATGTTTTGCGTGAAAAGGTCAAAAGCCGGCGCATCGCTCCGGCCGACTATAGCGGAGCCACATTCTATCTGAGCGATCTCGGGGTATTTTCCGTCGTCGAGGCATTCGACTCGATCATTCCGCCTGGCGCAGCGGCGATCCTGTCGGTCGCCGCCTCGCGTCCACAAGGCGCCTCGTGCACGCTGGCCTGCGACCACCGCGTCGTGTTCGGCGCAGATGCCGCGCGCTTTTTTGAGTCGCTCCGGCAACAACTGAACGATCCCGAAAAACTGCTGGCGTAGGAGCGATTGCAATGACGAACTTTCCCGAGCGGCGCAACGAGTTACAGAACATCTTGCCACGGCTAGCGCGTGAGCTGCCCGGGCCAGCTAGCGGATTTGCCAATCTGCACAAAGCCGCAACCGTGGCAGGAAAGCTCGACGCAAAAACCAAGGAATTGATCGCGCTGGGCATCGCCGTCGCCATTCGTTGCGAATCGTGCATCGCCTATCATGTGCATGATGCACTCAAGGCCGGCGCCACGCGAGCGGAGGTGGTAGAGACGCTCGGCGTTGCCATGATGATGGGTGGCGGACCGGCAACCATGTACGCCTGCGATGCCTTCGCTGCGCTGGAGCAATTCGAGGGCGAGGGAAAATAGCGATCGAGTAAGTCAAGCAGCGACGCGTTGTCATTATCCAGCATCCAGCGCCCGAATGTTCCGGCCGGTTCATCAGCGGGCTGAGTGCGCATATCGCCCGAAAGACCGGATAAGCCAAGTAATCCGGACTGCTCATAGATGAGCCGCTGGACGGCTTCTGCATCCATCCTTCCGTGCTGCAAGAGGTATAGGATGACGCCAGGGTCGAGCGCGCCGGTCCGCGTTCCCATCAGCAGGCCATCTACCGGCGTAAAACTCATCGTCGTGGCGATACTGCGGTGTCGCGCGACGGCGCACATGCTAGCGCCGTTGCCGAGATGGGCGATGACGATCGTGCCGTCGGCTGACTTCGGACGATTTGCGGCAGGACCGACAGGCGCAGGCGTTGGCTTCAACGCCGAGGCGTTTTATGCCTGCCCCAATTTCGCCGGCGCCCAGCACGACGTGTTCATTAATGCCGGGCCGGGTGGAGCATGCGCGCACCGGGTAACACACCGGGCGCCTTCGGGCTCGAGCAAGCGATCGACGAATTGGCCGAACGGCTTCGCATTGACCCCCTCCCGCACACTTGCAGTGCCTTTCAGGCACGGCTGCGCACGGACCGCAGCAGTTCAGTCATCACCCTTCGTAGGCCATGGACCTGGTCGACAAGATGTAGAATGACGCCTATCCCTTCGTCATTGACGCCCAAGTCTTCTTTCAGGTCCCGTATCAGCTGGGCGCGTGCGAGGTCGGCGTCCGACAGTTTTATCTCACCGGCCTTCTCGCTCGGAATGAGCCACTCCTCTTCGATCCACGCCTCGAGCGTCTCGTGGTCGAGCTGCGCGCGAACCAGGAATTCCTGCTTGCTGAAAATCATGGCTGCATATCCCGGCGGGGATCGTAGGCTTTCCCGCCCTGCCAACCAGCGGCGAAAGCTTCGAGCTCAGCATCCGGCTGCTCCGGCAACATGACCTTTAATTTCAATAGCTCATCGCCGTGACCGCCATTGCGGCGCGGCACACCCTTGCCGCGGAGCCGTAGGACCGTACCTGTGTTGGACCCTTTCGGCACCGTCATCGTTACGGAGCCGGTCGGTGTCGGCACATTGATGCGGGCGCCGAGTATGGCCTCGGACAACGTCACCGGCAGCTCGAGGTAGATGTTGTTTCCCTCGCGCGTGAAGAAACGATGCGGCTTGACTGCGATCTCGACCAGCGCGTCGCCAGCCTCGCCCTCACC
>JBEKGX010000038.1:0-21949 GCA_050012575.1 Xanthobacteraceae bacterium
GCCGTCTCAAGAACTGGAGACGCCTTGCAACAAGATATGACCGCCTCGCCAGAAACTATCTCGCCGCACTCGCTCTCGTCGCCGTAGTCACTGAGTGGATCTGAATGAGTCCTCTACCTAGTTCGTCGGGGAGGTGACCAAACATGGCCCCGATGCGCTTACTAGCGAAATTAATGCGGCCGGTCTGGTCAATGATTATTTTGGCATCCGGACTTTCCTCTAAGAAGCCGTGGAACTGGGCCTCGCTGCTGAGGCGCGCATTCGCGTCGGCGAGCCAACCGGTCCGGTATCTACCCCGGGCTGGATTGTCGGAGGTCTTGCGCCGCCCCGTCGTTGAAATTGGCGTTTCCCTCTTCATGAAGGCGCAGCTTTCCCATCGTTTGACGACGAAAACGGAGAGATTTGACAAAGCGCAAAGCGGCGATGGGCTCTTTCCTATATTTTCTTGGCAAACTTGGTCTTGATAGCAAACGAGCGCCATAATGTGCGATTGGCACCCCGTATCAACGGCACCGTTTGGCCGCAATCTGCAACTCAGCGTGCACGAGAACGAGGAAGTGCATTCTCTCGTTTTCCCCTGCCGGCGGACAGAAAGCGGATGGGTGCATGCCTCAACGGAGAAACGAGTTATCATCGATCCTACGCACTGGCGTGAGTGGCCGGACTGAAATTCGAGCCAAGATCACGTCGCAAAGATTACTTGTCCTTGTCCTCCTGCGTCAGCAGCTTCGCCAGCTTAGCGTCCTCTTGGGAGAGCAATTGGGAAATGGTCTGCCGCTTTGACGCGTCTGTCTCGGTCTTCAATAGATCCCGGTAGTGCTTGATGTTGAGCTCGATAATAATTCGCACAGACGGGCTCACGGAAGCAACCTCAGGGGTTAGTAAATCGACCCCAAATTTCTAGCGGCGGTCAATTGAGGGCGCCAGAGACGGCCGTAGCAAAAGTTTGATTAGGATCAAACTTCGAGTTAATTTTGTGGCGCAAGCTTGTCAGGTACGGCCCACAATTGATCGTCCGCTGCGATATGAGGCGAAAATGGCGAGAGCAAAAGTCTCAATTCACGGTCACGGCCCGGCCATTCGCGCCGTTGACCCGTGGGCTCCCTCAAGAGAGAAAATGCATCAGTTGCTTAGCGACGAAGAACGCGCTCGACTGGCCGTTCTTGCGTCGATTGTTCGATTCAAGAAAGGCGAGAAAATCTACAGTGAAGGTCAGCGCATTGATGCGGTATTCAACATCATCACCGGAGTCGTAAAGGCGTACACGACAGCCCGCAATGGCAGCGAGCAGATCACTGCGTTCTTGTTTTCCGATGATCTGTTCGGGCTATCCGAAGAAGGAAGGTTTGCAAACTCGACCAAGGCGATAACACCAGTGACCGCATATCGGCTCCCGGTGTCCGCTTTATTGAGCCGACTTTCGAAAGACGCCAGCTTAGAATTCCATGTTATCTGCAAGCTCTGCCACGAGCTCCGTCAGACACAGCGTCACGCGCTTCTCGCTGCTCGGAAACGCGCTCTTCCTAAAGTGGCGATGTTCCTTCAACTGCTGGAACAAATTCAAGCCGCAAGAGGCGAACGCTCGACCGAGATATATCTCCCGATGAACCGGTCGGACATTGGTGAATACGTTGGAATGTCGCTTGAGGCCGTGAGCAGAGCATTTCGGGGCTTGACCACGCGCGGCATCATCAAAAGCCGGGACCGGCGTCATCTGAAAATCATGGACCGCAGTACATTCGACAAGATTGCAGGTGATACGAACACATCTTCAGCTGCAAGATCGACCACGCAGTGGTGACCAGCTTTCAGGATTCGATATTCATCAATGTGATGAACGTCCGTGACCTCATGCCCGCCCCCAGGCTCAGGAATAGGCATCACAATGGCCTAGATTGGGCCTCTGGAATGGGGCCGGGTGCGACTTCGGACACAGCTCGTTAAAAAGCCGGCCCATGTCCGAGATGGGTCATCAGCGTCGTTTCGGTGATGTCCGAGTTATGTCCGCTTACCCCCCGATAGCGACTAAATCGCGGACTTCGTGGCACTTCGGTTTCGGGTCGATTGTGTTGCAAAACTCAAAAATGAGGTGTCGGCAAAATTTCGCGGCGAGGTCGTCGGAACGGGTATTTGCCGATCAAATGCCTCGTAATGAGCTTAGGAAGGCTGTCGGTTGGAAAACAGATCAATCGTGTGACCCCCCATTATTGTCGAATGAATGCACCAGCGCCTCTGGAAAATTTTGTTCGTTCGCAAAAACAGAGTTTTGCGACACAATCGGCCATCAGCGAACTCCCGTACTGCAAAATGATCGGCGAGACGCTTACATGTGCGTGTAGGAAGCATCGAGAGCGATGCTCAGAAGTTCGAGCTCTTTCGGTGAGCTTCGGGAAATTTCGGTGCTGGAGGTGCGCTGAAGGCGCCGATCAGGCACGAAAGGTTTGGTGTGATGATGGGCCAATCGAATACTTTGGATGCCGCCCCGGCCGGAGCCAACATTGAGATCAGCGTCAGCCGACTCCAGCAACTATTCAATTCCCTGGATCCCTCACCGTTTTACGAACGCGATCTCGACCACGATGCCGAGGAATACATCCTCGGTTCGGCCGAAGAGCTACCGTTAAAAAGAGCGCTGCGGCTCGTCATCCACTTGCCCGCGGACCAG
This sequence comes from Xanthobacteraceae bacterium, assembly GCA_050012575.1. Lineage (GTDB taxonomy): Bacteria > Pseudomonadota > Alphaproteobacteria > Rhizobiales > Xanthobacteraceae > BOG-931. The sequence goes on from JBEKGX010000038.1 coordinate 2,666, forward strand.
CGCCCCACGGCCGATGCGACCGATCTCGCAAAGGCGATCCATAATTACTTCGCCAACCAAGAGACACAGAGCCGACGCCGGCTCCGGCTGCTGTTTCATGACGGCCGCGTCGCCCTCATCATCGGCTTGGCGTTTCTGCTCGTCTGCATGGTGCTGCGGGAGGTGGCGTTCTCCTTCGGTACGGGAACGGTCTCGGAGATTGTCGCCGAAGGCACGCTTATCATCGGCTGGGTGGCTATGTGGCGCCCGCTAGAAATTTTTCTCTATGAATGGTGGCCGATCCGCCGCCGCTGTCGCGTGTATGGGAAACTGTCCACGATACCGGTCGTCGTTCGATCTAGCTGATCCGTCCCCGGTCGCCCGGCCTGTCCGCCTGCACCGATGAGGCGATCGAATGAACCTTTCGCAATGCGGCAATTGACAGTGCCGAAGTGACGCTTTGGGTCACGAACGACCGAATTACGGTATCCGCGCAATGTCCGCTTGTCTCCGATAGCAACCAAATCGCTGCACCGCGGTACCCGTCGGTTCTGGCCGGCTCTCGACGTGCCAAATACTGTTGTCAATTGTTCCCGGTCAGCCGAAGTATGGTGTCGACGACCGCATTGGTCGAGGTCATGAGTAGGCGCGATATCGGGTCGAGATTAACGCCGAGCTGTGCACCAAGCATTGGCAGCACGAAAATCAGACCGATCAGTATCAGCAAGCCATAAGGCTCGGCACGGGACAGCAGACGTGCCAAGGCGCCAGGAAGTACGCCCACCAGGATGCGTCCTCCATCGAGGGGCGGAATCGGCAAAAGATTGAAAATCGCCAGGATGACATTGAGGATGAGAGCGTTCCTTAGGTTTGCCGCCAACCACTGCGCCCCCGGAGCCGGAACGTAACCAACGATATGAAAGGCCAGCGCCGCAATTGTCGCCAAAAGCAGATTCATGCCTGGACCGGCCGCCGCGACCAATATCGTACCCATGCGCGGAAAACGAAGTGCGCGAAAATTAACCGGCACCGGCTTCGCATAGCCGAACAGGAAGGGCGCACGGAATAGCAACAGCATAACCGGCAGCGCTACAGTTCCGAACGGATCGATGTGGACCAGCGGGTTGAAACTGACTCGACCCAAGCGCCAAGCAGTGTCATCGCCCAAAAGGTGTGCCACATAACCATGTGACGCTTCATGAAACGTAATGGCAATGACAGCGGGGATTGCCCAAATCGATATTTCGTACAGGACTAGATTGAAAGATCCATTCATCCTGCTGCTCCTGCATGCGTCTATTCGATCTTTGGGTTATCATGCGTCTATTCGATCTTTGGGTTATAATGTCAGTCCTTCCAGAAATTCTTGAACCGATCAGGCGCCATTTCCGTGTATCGAACCGTATGCAAGATATTCTTGTGCCCCATGTAGTGCTGAAGCGCCCGGGTATCATGGCCGTCATTAGCGAGCTTGTAGCCGGTAGAGTGCCGGAGCATGTGAGGGTGAATCGGGAATGGGAGCTTTGCGGCTTCTCCAATCCGGGCGATCGTTTTCAGGAATCCCGCGGTCGTGGCAGGACCGCCGCGTTCGGTGATGAAGACGTAACGAGATTCCATATTCTCCCGGCGTAGCTGACGTAGCGCTCGGATTTCCTTGCCGCTAAGTGGATGGACGTTGTCGATCCCGCCCTTCGCTCTTCGGACATGCAGGCGGCCGCTGTTGAGCTCAATTTGATCCCACCGCAGGCCGCACAATTCCGAGGCACGCAGCCCGTGGCGGTATGCGATCAGGATCATTGTTGCGTCCCGGTGCCCATAGCGAGAGCGCCTGCGAGCCGCCTCTTGGAGCCGCTCGATCTCTTTTTCGGTCAGATATTCCCGGGGTCGAAGCTCGGAATTGGGGGCTCTGCGAGGAACTGTCCGTTTTACGATCATTGAGGGGGTGGGTTTGCGGACGGATTTTGTCATGAGATTCAATCCTGGTATCGTTCCTACTGTCTGTAAAGCGAGTATTATTCGGACAGTGTCAATCCCGATTCTCTGGTGAATCGACACCATAAAAGAGGAGCAAAGGTTCGCGCCACTCGCCTAGGGGTCTAGCCAATTTCAAGGTTTGGCGGGGTTTGGCCTGCCGGCAAGATCGTCCAGATCAGTCTGGATTTGGACGCTGAAAAGCGGCGCCGCAATTGCTTCCTGCCGCTGTTGCAGCTCTCGCATCGACAGACCAACAAGCAAGTGCGCGTTCAGCAGTCATTCGAGCCGCAGTACAACCGCAAGGGTATCGTTCACTTGAAAATCAACAGCATCAATCGATGCCTTGATTTCGAAGGCGAGCTGTTGAGCTTCCCGAAAGCCGCCAACGACGACGCGAATGATAGCGCGGCATATCAGAGTAAGATTGCACAGCCACCGAGTGGCGGGATGAACAGCGTCGGGTTCAGGAGACGCGCCAGAAATTGACTGCAAATCAGACGCAGTAGGAATATATTTTGTTACTTTACGGAGTGAACCAATGCCAGATTTTGACCTCGACGTTTTCAAGAAAAAAGCTGAGAAACATCTTGATGAAACGTCGGACCTCACACTCGTTGTTTTGAAAGGCAATCTGCTGGTCGAAGAAGCGCTATATACGGCCCTCAAGCGGCATTGTGGAAATCCAGAATATTTGGAACATGCCAACCTTCGCCTCTACCAAATGATTCATCTCGTTCGTGCCCTTATTTCCGCGCCAATTGATGCCGAAAGAGCTAAGCAGGAGGAGAAAATCTGGGACGCGATGCTGGCACTAAACTCACTACGAAATAAACTGGCACACGTCCTGGAGCCCGAAGAAATTTCGCCTCTGCTTGAGCGACTGTATCGCCGGTAAGGACGATTTACTGAACAATAAGGACATCGTCCGCCAGCTCGGCGTCAGTGTATCTATAACCATGGGTTGGGCATTGGGGATATGCCGCCACCACCCCATCTCATCCAACCAACGAACTTAACTTCGGGTACCGGAGAACGAAGCCGTTCCGAAGGTTCCCAATGTTACATTGCCGCTGAGCTTATCGCCATTGATCGTTCCGGTGAATTCGAGCGTCATTTGCATTGGCTCGGTGATTGAAACCTTCCAAGAAACTTCGTTGCCATTGACAGTGCCGTCGAAAATTTCGGTCGAGTTTCCGTCAGCTAATTGGCTGCCCTTAAAAGCACCGCCATCGGTTTTCACCGAAAGGATAGAGCGTCGCTCGCCCATAGGGGTATTAATTATGAGGCTCCAATTCCCATCCGCAGCCATGTAACGTCCTCTAAATCGTGGTGAACCTACAAGCTCAGATCAGGAGCTTCGAGGACCGCGCCTCGCTGTCATTAGCAGCCGCAACCGCCCATATAGTAGCCCGGCGAATAGCCGTAGTACGCGGGCGCGTAGCGGTAATATGCGGGCGCGTAGCCGTAGGAATAAGGGTAAGGACTGTAAGGATAGTAGGAGCCAGCGGCTAACGCACCGCCGACAACGGCTCCAGCCGCAAATCCGCCGAGGTCCCAGCCACCGTAGCCGCCATAATCCGCATATCCATAGCCGCCGTAGCCCCCGTAACCGTAGCCGCCGTAACCGTAGCCTCTGGCGTAACCAACTCTGTATCCGCCGTAGCCTCTGGCGTAACCAACTCTGTATCCACCGTAGCCGCCGCCTCTGTATCCGCCGCCAACAAACCCGTGGCCCCCGCGAGCATCAGCGCCGGTCGTGATCGTGGCCGTACCGAGGACTAAGGCTGTGGCGAGTGCAAGAAACTTCGTCCGCATCGTAGTCTTCTCCTGTTTGCGGCCCTTCGGGACCTTCGTAGCACCATGCCCGCGCGAAGGCGTGGCTGTAACGCTGGTTCGGTTAACGACCGTGCCGCTCCAAGCGACAAGCTGAGGCGCTGTGCCAAATGCACCAAGTGCGGCCACAAGGGCGCAACGATTCAGCGCCCGGGATGGGGCGGCGCGGACGTTGGTTTTGTGCCGTTCCCTGCTGACAGGGTTGTCGAAACGCTTTGAGGGAAAACCAAAGTGACCTAAGGTGTTTTGGCGCTGGAGCCTGTGTGATGGCTGGCTTACCGCAGTACACGCAGTTCACCCGCGCCTCCACCGTCGTTGCGCTCTTTTCACAGCGTTTCCCCGATGACCACCTGTTTCGTCGGTCTTGCGTAGCTCAACAGAGTAATCGTAACGGGTCAATCTGGGATCGGTCCATGCGCTAAAGGCCAAAGCGCGCGATTGGAGCAACGCCAGACGGCAATCCATTTTAGTCCCGAATGTGATGCGATAGAAATTCACAATCCGGTCCGACTTGGCGCTATTCTTTCCACTTAATCGAACAGCCCATCGAGGGAGTTTGCTCCGACGGGCCGTGACCCGTTTCGGCCACCTGCTTCATCGCGTCGAAAAGGTCGCGGCGAGCGTTGGCTACCGCAGTCATTCGCGAGGCATCAAGTCGTCCGCGATACTGTAGCTGGTCTTGCGAATTAAACCCGAAAAAGTCCGGCGTGCATTGAGCATCGTAGGCTCGCGCAACCTCCTGCGTCTCATCGATCACGTAGGGGAAGGTGAAGCCATGCTTCGCCGCGAACGCCTTCATTTTGTCTAACGAGTCCTCGGGATAAGCCTTGGTGTCGTTCGGCATGATGGCGATGATGCCGATCCCGATTTCGCGCAACGCCACAGCTTCCGTAACGATCCGGCCAATGCTCGCCTTCACATAGGGACAGTGGTTACAGATGAAGATAACGAGCGTGCCCTTCGGCCCACGCACGTCGGCAAGCGTGTAAGATTTTCCATCTACGCCGTTGAGCGCGAAGTCCTTGGCTTGCCACCCGAAGTCGCAAATATGAGCTTGAGATAATGCCATTCCAAATCCTTTCAGGACGGTCTACGGCATATTACCGTCATGGCAGTCCGCCTACGACTAGGAACAGTTCACCGGCTGCCGTTGCCGTCACCACCACACGCTCGATCCAGAATAAGGTGTCGACGCCTATATCTGAATCGGCGCGAGCGTTGCGCAAATCAGTCCGTCATCCGGGGAATGCGGGCTAAAAGGTTTTGGAACAATCTTGCTGCGACGACGTTGCTCTTGAGCAAGCGCCGAGCGGCGGGGGTCCGATGCCGGAATGGCATGGCGAACAAATCGTCGAGACCACAACGGAAGCGCGACAGGGCGTGACCGGGCACAATGTTCGTTACGTGCTGGTCTGGGGCACCGTTGGCGTGATTGTCGCTTTCGTAATCGTCTATTTCCTGTTTTTCCGTGACCCGTCACTCTCCTCAGACTAAGTGCCTCGGCTCTCTCTCTTCGAGGCGCTGTAACCAGCGTTCATATAACGGTTGCAATGGAGGTAACGATGTCGGAACAGCTAAAGAATAAAATTGTAAACCCCGAGGTGCACTTCGACAAACCGAAGGATGTTGTCCAGGATGACGCGCTCTCGCACCAAGAAAAAAAGAAGACTCTCAATACCTGGGAGCAGGATGAACGACAGCTGTTGACGGCCAGCAACGAAGGGATGCCCGGGAGCGATGAGGGCCAACGAAAGAAGGAAGCCAATCGTCTCGCTGAAGTTGTTCAAGCGAAAGATCAGATCGGCGAAAAGCCAAAGCACAAGCCATCTCATTAAGCGCTAGTAAGCCTTAGCCGCTGGTCAGAGCGGCGTGAGGGGTTGTTGTTCCCACGCCGCCTGTTCGGCGGCTAAGCATAAGCAAGCTACCTCAGTCGGGCCACGACAGCGCGATGTCGCCTTCTCGGCCCTTTGCTACCGTGCCGAACAATCAAAGGAGCGTCTGGTGTTGAGGGTGAACCGGACATGCCGCGGATATCGCGAAAGCGACGCGATTGGCCCAAAGCGGGCGGTTTGCTTCACCGGTCTACGGTCATCTCAGCGGACACTCGAAGCTCCACACGTACGGTAAGCAGGAACGAAAGATGCATCCTTGGCAGCGACGACAAAGTTACACGCGAGCGCAAGGCCATCCCAAAGCAATGGTCGTCCGTTCACGAATGTCAGGCTTTCTATGTTGTTTAAGGAAGTTTATGAGACATCGGGAATTCGGACTTCTTCGCATTCGGGCAGACTGACTTTTGCGACACGCCTGAATGAAAAAGGCTGCGAAGTATCTGATACGACGATGCGTAATGCCGTAGAGCTGGTGTAAGTGATCAAGAGGCAGTAGGGCGCGCATTGACGACGACAGGCGCATAAAGGGACGCCGATGCTGTGGGAAACGTTCAATAATTTGCGGGATACGATCACTGATCAATGGATTTGGTTCAGTGTGGCGGGAGTGTTCGCGATTTTGGTGGTGGTTGTTCCAGTACACAACTTTTATAAATCAAAGCCTGGCAATGTAATTCAGGGTCAACAGGAGGGCTGGTCTCCCACAGGGCGAGTTGATTTCACAGACCCTCAATCGATTGGCAATTTTATCCTGCAGGCAGAGGACACCCGAATTGTTGACAGCATCGGTGGCGTAGAACGTCGCGAGATTCGTTGGCGAAAAGCCACGCTTGATGAGGCAAAGACGGTGGTGGTAGCCTACCATGCGCAGCGTAATCTCGCGATGACTGCGAGTTACATGGTAAGTTCCTCGATACGAAGAAAGTCAGACTTGGATAATGAGCAACAGAAAGGGCAGCTCGGGAAAGATGAGGCTCCTGACGGAAAGTCCCAGGGCTAGACAGGGTCTTTGGTTAGCAGGGCGAGCTCCGCCTGTCGGGCGCGAGTTTGTGCGCCCAGCGATTCAACTTGGACTTGCCGCCATGGCAGCGCACAGGCATTTCAGCGTGCCACAGGCTCGCCACAGCTTAAGCGGTCTAAATCGCGAACATTCGTTCACGAACGCGATAAAAATGCGCGAACATTCAAGGAGGCACAAGGACGCAATCTCGTTCGGGACGTGGGGGTCGCAGGTTCAAATCCTGCCACTCCGACCACTAACCTCAAATCACGCGGATTCCATACGCGCCTTGCCGGCGAGCGCGGATAGCCCGCGCAAGGCGCGCACCCGATCGTCCGCTATCACGGCGTCAAGTCTTTGCTGATTGGCGGGAAGCTGCGAGCGGTCGTTGCGCGGGTGCCACAGATGCAGCACGCCGGTGGCAAAGCGGCCGTCCTTGCGCCGCACGCCGGCATGCAAAAGACGCACGATCAGGTCGGAATCCTCCAGGCCCCAGCCGATGTAGCTCGCGTCGAAACCATCAACGCAATCGAGGTCGCTGCGCGCCACCGCGAGATTGCAGGTTTGCGCTCCCTCCCAGGCGTTGCGATGAAGCTTGCGCAGCGGCCCGAGCGGCAGCCGCAATGCCGGCAAGAGGCGATTGACCCCGCCGCGCAACCACGCGCGCCAAAGCGCAGCGAAGCTCCACGCTTCCACCTCCGTTCCCTCGGCGAGCACGCGCTCGGTGAACTTACCCGAGAGCAGGATGCGGTTGCCGGTCATGAACCATCCCGGCTCGGCCAGTGCGCGATGGGTGGCGACGAAATCGGCACATGCCAGGCAATCGCCGTCGAGGAAGATGCAATATAGTCCAGTGCTGGCGCGGACGCCGCGATTGCGGATCTCGCCGCCGCGGAAGCCGTCATGCTCGTGACGGACGTGCTTGATTGGAAGCGAGAAGTGCGACGCCCAGCGTTCGATGACGCGCGCGGTCTGCGGCCCCGATCCGTCGTCGGCAATGACGATCTCGAAATTGCGGTCCGATTGGCGCGACAGCGTGCGCAAGGCCGCGTCGAGTGCGTCCTCGCGGTTATAGGTGGTGACGATGACCGAAATCAGATCGGTGCCGGTCAGCGCCGCACGCTGGCGGAGTTGGCTCTGCAATCGCCGTTTGCGCTCGCGCAAGATGCGGATCGGCAAAGCGAGATAATATTTGCGGGCGAACTGCCATGATCCCAAAAGCCCGATACGCGGCGCGTCTCCCTGCGGCACATACCAGCCGTTCAATCCGGTGCGGCGAATTAGGCGATATCCCGCGCGCGTGAGGTAACGGTGCGTGGCAAGGCTGGTCACATGGTCTTCGATCAGAAGGAGGCGCGGACGCCAGCGCGCCAGATCGAAACCGCGCAACACGTCAAGCTCATGGGTTTCGACATCGATCGACACGAAATCGAGCGGCGAGGGCGCGCCAGCTTCGGCGAGGATGTCGTCGAGCGTGCGCGTCGGCACCTCGATCGTCGCCTCCGGGACGACACCGGCGACGGCAAGCTCGGGCTTGAGCGATGAATGCGGCCCGGAAAGATAAAGCGTCATCATGCTGCCGGCGTTGCCCGGAGACGAACAGGCGGCCGCAACGACGCGAGCGCGCCGGGTCTGGCGCAGCCGCTCTGCGAGTTCGGGTTGCGGTTCGACCAGAATGCCCGTCCAGCCGGCTTGTTCGAGCGGCCAGCTCTGCGAGCCATGCTGCGGCTCATTGGCGCCGACTTCGACAAAGAAGCCGCGCGGCAAAGCGCTGAAGAACTCGGCTTTGAGCCGCTCCTCCGCCAGGTCAGGGAAAACCGTCCGCATCGCGCGCTTACTCCATTATCAATTTTAGCATGGCAAGCGGGTCGCCCCTGTCAATGATCGGAATCCGCCCGCCCTTGCGACCTCGCCTTGCATGATGCAGAACGTGCCGCGCGCGCCAACCGCCGCGGGGACGAGGATATGCCGCAGCTCAGCGCCATCGTGATCACCCGGAACGAGGCGGCGAATATCGGCGCTTGCCTGGACAGTGTCGCATTTTGCGACGAACGCATTGTGGTCGATTGCGGAAGTACCGATTCGACTGTCGAGATCGCGCGGCAAAAGGGCGCCCGGGTCGAATTCCAGAAGTGGCGCGGTTTCGGCCCGCAAAAGAACCATGCACTTTCGCTTGCCGCCGGCACTTGGGTGCTCTCGCTCGATGCCGACGAACGCGTCACCGGCGAGCTTGCCGCCGCGATCCAGGCGGCCATCGCCGAAGGCGGCGCGGACGCTTGGGAGTTCCCGCGGCTTTCCAGCTTTTGCGGCCGCCAGATGCGTCATTCAGGCTGGTACCCCGATTATGTGTTGCGGCTGTTTCGGCGCGGCAACGCTTCCTTCGACGACGTCATCGTCCATGAGCGCGTGATCTGCGGCGGAACGGTGAAGCGGCTCCGCCCGCCGCTCCTTCATTATCCCGTGCTCAAGCTTGAAGACGCGTTGTCGCGCATGGACCGTTATTCCACCGCGAGCGCGCAGGCGATCGTTGCTTCGGGGCGGCGTGTATCGTTCCTGACCGGCATCAGCCACGGACTTTTTGCGTTCTTGCGGACTTATGTGCTGCGCGCGGGCTTCCTCGACGGCGCGGAGGGCTTCCTGCTCGCGGTCGCCAATGCCGAGGGCAGCTATTATCGCTACATGAAGGTCTGGCTGGCGGCGCGGCAGCTGCGAAAATAAAAGACGTGCCTCGGCTTTTTGCCTCGCCTTATTGGAGGTATCGTCGAGCAAAATCGAAGGGGGAGCGGCCCATGATCGTCACCTTTTTCCGGCATGGCTCCAATATCTGGCTCGCGCTCTTGCTTATCGCGCTTGTCGTCGGCTTTATTGCGGGCGTCTTCCCGTTTTCGCTTCTATGGGTCGCGATCGGCGCGCTGACATTCTATGTCAGCGAATACGGCTTTCACCGTTTCGGTTTCCACGCCGAACCGTCGCGCTTTGCCTTTTCGCGCAAATTACAGAATCGGCTGCATTACGATCATCATTCGCAGCCCGACCGGCTCGATCTTCTGTTCCTGCCGGTCTGGTTCCTCGTTCCCAACCTCGTGATTACCGCACTCGGCTTTGCGCTCATCTTCGGCTGGGCGCCGGTCGCCCCGGCGATGTTCGGCGTGACGCTCGCGATCTTCCACTACGAATGGGTGCATTACATCGCCCACATCCCCTACCAGCCGCGCACGCGCATCGGACGCTGGATCAAGCAGTATCACCTGCGTCATCATTTCATCAGCGAGAAATTCTGGTTCGGCGTCTCCAACCCGTCGATGGACTTCGTCGGCCGTACCTACAAGTCGGCGCGCGAAGTGGAGCGCAGCGGCACGACGCGGAAGCTCTACGGCTAGTTTCGGGCTTCGCGACGCTCTACATTCGGTTGCCGGAGCGGAGACGGACAAGTGACCGAAACCACGGGCGTAGTCGTCGTCGGCGCGGGTCCGGCGGGACTGGCGGTCGCAGCGTGCCTGCGCAAAGCCGGTCTCGATTTCACCATCCTGGAAAAGGAAAACCAGGTTGGCTCCTCCTGGCGCCGGCATTACGAGCGGCTGCATCTGCATACGATCAAAAAATATTCTTCGTTGCCGCATCTACCTTTGCCAAAAGACTATCCGCGCTACGCGCCGCGTAATCTCGTGATCGAATATCTGGATTCTTATGCGAAGAAATTTGCCTTGCAGCCGCGCTTTGGCGAGACGGTGCGTTCGATACACCGGAATGGCGGAGATTGGCTGGTGGAAAGTAGCACATCGTCCCTTCGCGCCCCCTTTGCCGTGGTCGCGTCCGGGTACAACGCCGAGCCGGTAAAGCCGTCCTTTCCCGGGATGGAGAAATTCAAGGGCAAGATCATCCACGCCAGGGATTACGCCAACGCCAAACCATTCGCCGGTCAATCCGTGCTGGTGATCGGCATGGGCAACACCGGTGCCGAGATCGCGCTGGACCTCGCCGAGAACAGCGCGCGGCCGACCATCTCGCTTCGCGATGGCGTGCACATCGTTCCGCGCGAGCTTTTCGGCATCCCGATTCAGATGATTTCGCTTCTCTCCGGATATCTTCCGGGCGGAGGCAACTCGCCACTGATGCTGCGCATTGTCGATTACGCCCTTGGCGATCTATCGAAGCACGGCATCAGGCGGCCACCCGGGCCAATTGCGCAAACGACGGGCGGGCGCGCTAGGATTCCGGTTATCGATGTCGGCACGGTCAAGAAAATCCAGGAAAACGCCATCAAGATAGCGCCCGATATATCCGAGGTTACGGCGGACGGCGCCGTCTTTGCCGATGGAAGCAAAGTAGCGTTCGACGCCATCATCTTCGCCACCGGATACCGGGCCAATTATTCGGCCTTTCTGCAAGGCAACGATGGCGCCGAAACGCTCGGCGACGGGCCGGTGAACAAAGCCAGCCAGAGTTCCGGCATCTATTTCGCCGGGTTGCGGAATTCCGCGGCAGGACTGCTGCGCGATATAGCGAAAGAGGCGGTGCTGATCGCCGATGATATTGTTCGGCGGCGGCGGGAATCCGCCAGCCGCGCGAGCTGAAAGATACGACTTAAGTTATCCTGCCGAACTCGACAGTTTGGTCGAGGATTCACCCGACGCCTCCGGGTCGGATGGCGGCAAGCGTCGGGCGGCCACCCACGACGACGGCTCGGACTGATAACGAGTGTGCATCGCGCACGACGCAGCATTGCCCGCCGGCGCATTCGGTGATTATTGGGCTGCGCGATGACCACGCGCATCACCATCCGCCGGCCCGACGACTGGCATCTGCATGTCCGCGATGGCGAAATGCTCAAGGCCGTGCTGCCCGGTACGGCAAAGGAGTTCGGCCGCGCCATCCTCATGCCGAATCTCGTTCCGCCGGTCCGCACCCGGGAGGACGCGATCGCCTATCGCGGGCGCGTCATGGCGGCGCTGCCCAAGGGGTCGCGCTTTACGCCGCTCCTGACCTGCTACCTCACCGACGAAACCGACCCCGACGACGTCGAGCGCGGTTTCCGCGATGGCGTATTGACCGCCGTCAAGCTTTATCCGGCGAATGCCACGACCAACTCGGCGGCCGGCGTCAGCGACTATCGGAAGATCACGCGCATACTGGAGCGCATGGAGAAGATCGGCATGCCGTTCCTCATGCACGGTGAGGAGGTCGGCGCCGACATCGACATCTTCGATCGCGAAGCAGCCTTCATTGATCGCCGGCTGTCGAAATGGGTGAAGGAATTTCCCGGCCTGCGCATGGTGCTGGAGCACCTCTCGTCGAAGGACGGCGCCGACTTCGTCGAGAGCGCGGCGCCACAGGTCGGCGGCACCATCACGCCCTATCATCTCAACCTCACGCGCACCGACTGGCTCGGCGCCGGCTTAAAGCCGATGATGTATGCTATGCCGGTGATCAAAACCGCACGCGACCGCGAAGCGTTGCGCAAGGCCGCGACTTCGGGCGCCGCCTGCTATTTCCTCGGCACCGATTCCGCGCCGCATCCGTTCGCGCGCAAGGTTGCGATCAATGGCGTCCCCGGTATCTTCAATGCGCCGGTGGCGCTTGCCACCTATGCCAAGGTGTTCGAGGAGGAAGGCGCGCTCGACAAGCTTGAAGCTTTTGCATCGCTTAACGGGCCGAAGCATTATCGCCTGCCGCCGAACGAGGATAAAATCGTCCTGGAAAAGTCGCCCTGGACGGCGCCGGTCGAGATAAAAGTATCAGGTCCGGACGAGCGCACGCTGCTTTATCGCGGTGGCGAGACCATCGAGTGGAAGGTGGTGGAGTGAATCTGTACTATGACTTGGAAAGTGGATTGATAAATGACCGGCTTCCCCGACAAAGAAGTGATCGCCACGCTGACGGCGAAGATGCTCATCGAAGTGGAGTCGGTCCGCTTCATGGCCGACAAGCCGTTCATCTTCACGTCCGGCTGGGCGAGCCCGGTCTATACCGATTGCCGCCGGCTTATCTCGTTTCCGCGCGTGCGGCGTACGCTGATCGATTTTGCCGTGACGACGGTCGAGCGCGAGATCGGCTTCGAGCAATTCGACGGCGTCGCCGGCGGCGAAACCGCCGGTATTCCGTTCGCCGCGTGGATGGCGGATCGCCTGATGCTGCCGATGCAATATGTGCGCAAGAAGCCCAAAGGTTTCGGCCGCAACGCGCAGATCGAAGGACATATCGAACCCGGCGACCGCGTGCTCCTGGTCGAGGACATGACCACCGACGGACGCAGCAAGGTGAATTTCTGCAAGGCGCTGCGCGGCGCCGGCGCCACCGTCGAGCATTGCTTCGTGTTCTTCTACTACGACATCTTTCCCGAGGGCAAAAAAATCCTCAAGGAGCTCGACGTCACCTTGCACGCGCTTGCTACGTGGTGGGACGTGCTTGAGGTGGCGAAGAAGAGCGGCAAATTCGATAAGGGCAGGCTCAGGGAAGCCGAAAAATTCATGAAGGATCCGGCCGGCTGGTCGAAGGCACATGGCGGAGCCGCCCAGGCGGCGGAGTAGATTGTGTCCCACCACGATGCCGACGTGATCGTGGTCGGCGCCGGCAATGCCGCGTTCTGCGCGGCGCTCTCGGCGCAGGAAGCCGGCGCCAAAGTGCTGATGCTCGAAGCAGCGCCGGAGGAGGAGTCCGGCGGCAATAGCCGCTTCACCGCCGGTTCGATTCGCGTGGTCTATAACGGAATCGAGGACATCAAGACGCTCGTTCCCGATCTGACGCCTGCGGAAATCGACACTACGGATTTCGGCACCTACACCGCCGCGCAGTTCTTCGACGATATGGCGCGCGTTACCCAAGCTCGCGCCGATCCCGACCTGGTGGAGCTTCTGGTCACGCGGAGCTTCGCCACGCTCAATTGGCTGCGCGACAAGGGCGTGCGCTTTATTCCGATCTACGGCCGCCAGGCGTTCAAGACCGACGGCAAGTTCAAATTCTGGGGCGGACTGACCGTGGAATCGGTTGGCGGTGGGCCCGGCCTGGTCGCCATGCTGACGCAAGCCGCGCAGAAACGCGGTGTCGCCATCCGCTACTGCACGCGGGCGCTCGACCTTCTTTATGACGGCGGCCGCATCGAAGGGGTGCGGGTGCGCGAAGATGGCACGCCGCGGGAATTGCGCGCCAACGCGGTGGTGCTCGCCTGCGGCGGCTTCGAGGCCAATCCGGAATGGCGCACGCGCTATCTTGGGCCGGGATGGGATCTCGCCAAGGTGCGCGGCTCGCGTTACAACACCGGCGACGGTATCCGCATGGCGCTTGCAATCGGCGCGGCCCCGTCCGGCAACTGGTCGGGCTGTCATGCCGTGCAGTGGGAAATGAACGCGCCCGAGTTCGGCGACCTTGCCGTCGGCGATCAATTCCAGAAGCACTCCTATCCGTTCGGTATCCTGATCAACGCGGCGGGCAAGCGCTTCGTCGACGAGGGCGCGGATTTCCGCAACTACACCTACGCCAAATATGGCCGCGTGGTGCTGGAGCAGCCGGGCCAGTTCGCCTGGCAGATCTTCGACCGGAAGGTGAAACATCTGCTGCGCGACGAATACAATATCCGGCAGGTCACCAAGGTGGCGGCAAACTCTATCGAGGATTTTGCGCAAAAGCTCGAGGGCGTTAATGCCGCGGAGTTTCTCAAGACCGTCAAAGAGTGGAATGCGGCGGTGCGCACCGATGTCCCGTTCAACCCGAACGTCAAGGACGGGCGCTGCACGCAAGGTCTTGCCGTCGACAAGAGCAACTGGGCGCACACGCTCGACGCGTCGCCATTCGAAGGCTATGCGGTGACCTGCGGCGTCACCTTCACGTTCGGCGGCCTGCGCATCAACTCCTCCACCGCCGTGCTCAACACCGACTACGTTGCGATCCGCGGCCTCTATGCCGCCGGCGAGCTTGTCGGCGGCCTGTTCTACTTCAATTATCCGGGCGGTACCGGGCTCATGTCCGGCGCCGTGTTCGGCAGGATCGCCGGCGCGTCGGCCGCCCGCGATGCGAGAGCGGACGCGAATTGCACATCGGTGACTGCAAATGAGTGATCCGTGGCCGACGGAATTGCGCCTGCACAAGGACCGCAAAGCTCTCACAGTTACCTTTGACGACGGCGCGAGCTTCGAGCTGCCGGCGGAATATTTGCGCGTACGCAGTCCGAGCGCGGAGGTTCAGGGTCATTCGCCGGCCGAACGCCGCGTCGTCGGCGGCAAGCGCGAGGTGCAGATTTTGGAGCTGCACCCGGTCGGCAATTATGCGGTGCGGCTCGCCTTCGACGATATGCATTCGACCGGAATTTTCACCTGGGATTATCTGTTCGAGCTCGGGCGCAATCGCGACAATTATTGGCGCGACTATCTCGGTGAGCTGAAGCAAAAAAATCTTTCGCGCGATCCGGCCGCGCGCTGATGCCCGACCGGCAAATGCGACGCGGTCAGCGCCCGTTGGGCGGCAGGCCGGCCATGCCTGAGCGGGTCGCCGGCCCATTGGTCGAGCTGACTGCGGGTGGCATCATATGCGCCAGCTGATTGTTGCGGCCCCAGCCTCGGCCCTGGCCGCTCCAGCCCCAGCTGACGATGATCATCAGGATCACAGCCGCCAGGATGCCGAAACCCCATCCGATGCCGCTTCCGTATTGCCTTGGCGGCAAGTCGTTTGGCGCCGCTTCGTTGGGCATCGCTTCCTTGGGCATTCCTTCGTTAGGCATCGCTTCTTTCCGTGACTGAGAGATGCGACTGTCTAAAGCAACGCACCAGGCCGCGGCAACGTTCCTGAGCCGCCTTTTCGTCCCGTAACGATCGGTCAACCTCGGACCGCTATCATCCCCGGCAGAGTCGGGGAGGGGCATGCGATGGGGCGCCTGCCGACATGAGGACGGCCTTGATCCCTACTCCCTCGGGACCGAGGCCGTCCGTTTTTATGCCCAATCGCACCCGCGCTTTACGGCCGGTGCGCCACGATCAACAAATAGCCGCAAGGGCGCGGTTTGCTCCGCCCCGACTCGGAGCCGGCGGTCGCCGGCGCTTGATCCTTGAAGGGGGCGGGACATGAAACGCCGCGAATTCATTATGCTTTTCGGCGGTGTCGCGGCTTGGCCGCTGCCTTTTCTTTGGCCGTTCGCGGCCCGCGCGCAAACTCCGCCAGGCGCGGTTGGGGCCCCCGCCGCTGCGGCCGGCCAGGCGAGATCGGTGGGTCAGGTCGCCACCGTGCAAGGCAGCGCCACCGTGACCCGCGGCGCGGGGAACGCCATTCCTCTGCAAGTCAACGATCCCATTTTCAAAAACGATGCACTGGCTGCGGCGGCAGATTCCACGCTTGGCGTCACCTTCGACGACGAGACCACCTTCAGCCTGTCCGCGAATACGCGCATTGTCGTCAACGAATTCGTTTATCAGGACGGCGGTAACGCCAACGCCGCTGTGTTCAATGTCGTGATCGGCACGGCCGCCTTCGTCGCCAGTCAGGTGGCCAAGACCGGCGACATGAAGATCACGACCCCGATCGCCACGCTTGGTATCCGCGGCACGACCGGCGTCGTCGACGTGCCGCAAGGCGGCGCGGCCGGCGGCGAGGAGCCGCGGATCAAGCTCTATGCCGACACCGACGGCCATGTCGGGCGGATCGATGTGTTCAATCCGCAAGGCGGCCAGCTCGGTGTCCTGACGCAGGGTGCGAGCGCATTTACGCTGCGGCCAGGCGCCGGCGGGCGATTGCAGGCGGTGCCGTTCCGGATTCCGCCGTTCGAAGCGGCGCGCGATCGTGGCGTGCTGCAACGGCTGTTCGTCTCTCACAATATCGGCCGGCGCATGACCATCGAGCGGCAGCGGTCGCGCGGGCAGCCGAACCGGCCGGGCCGCACGCAACCGTTCAACCGCAATCCGCGCGGCGGCGCGCCGCCACGACCGCAACCGCGCCGCGGAAATCCGGGCCGGGGCCAAAGGCCTTAGCCGGTCAATGCGGGGGAGGGGCGCTTGCGCTTCGGTCTGATAGCTCGTCGCCTCGGGTATTTGCTCGCGGCATCGATGGCTTTGGCGCCGCCGACGCTTCGCGCCCAATCGGCCGAGGGCGGCAACCCGGCATCTGCATCGGCAATGCCGTCGCCGGGGCTCGCAGCCGCGATGGTCGAATATCGCCGCGCTTTGACCGAATATCTGCAGGTCCAGGCGAGCTACACGGCCGCGGCCGAGGCGTATTGGAGCTCGATTGCCGCAAAGCGGCATTTGCGGGCGGCGAAACGCGCGCGCGGTGAACAGGTTTCGCTCGACGATTATGTGCTGGCGCAGCCGCCGGTCTATGGCGGCCCGCCGAAACCTCGCGATCCGTCAAAGCCGCAAGGAGAGGCGCCGCCGCCCGCGCCTTACGTGCCGGTGGTGGGCGATTTTCTCGCCGCCGCCCAGCGCGAGTTCAACTTTGCTCCACTTCAGCCGCAGGGCGAGAGCGAATTCAAAGGCGCTTACGCCAGCGTCGCCTTGGCGGCCGGGCTGACCAAAGAGCAGATCGTGCGTATCTACGGCTTCGAGGCCGGCGGCAACGGCGATTACGACGTGCAGGCGGGGCTTGAATACAATAAGCGGGCGCGCGCGATCACGACGGCGCTGGGCTACAATCAGTTGCTAGCGACCAACACCGTCGAGATCATCGCCGAAAGCGGCAATCAATTCATCAAAAGCCTGGCGGCGCGCGCCGTGCAATTGCCGGACGGCGAACGGAGCGCGCTGGACGGCAAGATCGCCATCCTTCGCAAGATGATTGGCTTCTCGCGCAGCGTTCCCGACGACTGGAACCAGCATCAGGCGCTGGCGAAGACGCCGAAGGGGCTCGGTATCCACGCGGTCAATCTGGATCTCGACATCGGGCCGTTACTGCAAACGCAAAAGCTTGTGGATTCCGTCGTGTTTGCACGGCGCAAAGGCATCGGCCAGACGCTCAGCGCCGCCGAGCTGGAAATGATGAACCTCACCGGCGACGGCAACGGCCTCGATATGATCACCCTGCCGCCAGCCTGGCGCGACAAGGTGCCGACCGCCAACTTCTTTCAGCGCAGCGGCTATCGGGACAATCCGGTGGCGCAGCGCAACAACGTCGCTGGCAAACTGATCGCGGCCACCGATGCGCGCATGGACCAGGAGGTGAAGAAGCCGGGGGCGAAGGAATTGGCGGCGGCGCTGCGGTGAAAGCCTTAGCGCCACGCGCCTCAGACGAGCGTCTCGGAGATCGAACCGGACTCGGCCGGAGCCGTCGGTGCCGTTTTCTCGCCGCCGGCCTGGGCGCAGGTCGGCAATTCGATCGGCTTGTCGAGCCGCCGCGAGAGGCCTTCGAACTGCACGTTTTCCTCGACCGTCAGCGATTTGCTGAAAACCTCGCCGTCGATTGTGGCGGCACCCTTGAGGCGGACGTTATTGCCGCGAATGGTGCCCTTGAAAGCGCCGTTGATGCCGACGTCATGCGCGGTGATATTGCCCTCGACGTGGGCGCCGTCGCCGACGATGACCTCTACGGCCTGGATGTCGCCGATCACGCGGCCGAAGATCTGTGCCGAGCCTTCACAAACGATATTGCCGGTGATGAGCATGCCGGGACCGAGCGTGGAGACCGTGTCGGTCGGATTTTTCGCAACCGTCGTTCCCTCGCTGCGCTTGCCGTTGGCTGCCGTTCCGTTGAGGCCGTTCTTGTCGTCCGCAGCCTTCGCTTGAGAAAAGTATCCCAATGTCCCCTCCTGTCTTCACGCATTGACTTGACGCATCGACTTTGACGCATTGACTTGGCCGACGCCCGCGAGCGTGGATCGCCGCTCGCTTCGATGGGTAAACCGGACCGTGGGCCGTGAAAAGCGAAACTGCAAGACATCGATAACGCGGACGCGACCGCGGACATTAACTAATTTCTTGCTTTCGGCTGGCACAGCGTCTGCCGCGGCCTGTATCGACTGGCAAGGAGAGGTGCACCATGAGCGACGAAACGATAGCGGCGGCGGTCGAGCGGTTCGTCAAAAAGGTCAGCTTCTCCGCGCAACAGGAATTGGAAAGGGTCATTCGCGCGGCAGTCGCCAGCGGCCAACTTCAGGGCCACGAAACCTTGACCGCGGCGGTGACCGTTTCGAATGAAAAAGTAGGCCTGATGGCCACGATCTACTCAAAGATCGAGCTTTGATCCTTCAGGCGCGCCTTCGATAAGGCGCCGCGCTTGACACCCTGCCGAGCCGTTCCTTAAATCCAGCGCCGATTGGACCGGGCGCTTAGCTCAGCGGGAGAGCGTTCCCTTCACACGGGACCACCACTTAATAAAATCAATTATGTAGCTAGGTTTTTGGCGACACTGGCGACAGCGATTGGCGACAGTCTTATCGGCCGTCCTGATCGAAGGGTTCGGCGCGGCAGCCATCCCTCAATTCGCGCGACGGTTGGCGAGTTGTCCTCTGTGTGGATCGCCTTCGCGACGCGTTCACAGTCGGTATGCTCGTGAGGTTTCGGACCTGGCGTGCTCAGGCCGGAGCGTACGGCTCCGGGTCGTGATACGCCGGTATCGTTGCGACACCCAGCATTGTCGGAGACGGATCTTCGCCGAACGCTTCGACAAGACAGTGCTTCTCGTCCGGTCACGCCG
>JBEKGX010000039.1:0-20854 GCA_050012575.1 Xanthobacteraceae bacterium
GCTACGCCCGCGAAACTACGCACGAGGACAATCATGTCTGAGCGTGCAGCTTATCTGCGTGACGGCACGGCGATCTATGAGCGCTCGTTCGCCATCATCCGCAACGAGGCCGATCTGTCGCGCTTCTTCGCGGAGGAGGCCGACATCGTCGTGCGGATGATCCATGCCTGCGGCGTCGTCGAGGCGGCGCAGAACATCGTATTTGGCCAAAATCTGGTCGGCGCGGCGCGTGAAGCGCTCGCCGCCGGCGCGCCAATCCTGTGCGATTCCGAAATGGTGGCGCACGGCATCACGCGGGCGCGGTTACCCGCGGGCAATCAGGTGATCTGCACGCTCAACGATCCGCGCGTGGCCGGGCTCGCGGAAAAGCTCGGCACCACGCGTTCGGCGGCGGCGCTCGATTTGTGGCGCGACCGCCTCGCCGGCGCCGTCGTCGCCATCGGCAACGCCCCGACCGCGCTGTTCCGCCTGCTCGACCTGCTCGACGCGGGTGCGCCGAAGCCGGCGGCGATCCTCGGCATTCCCGTCGGTTTCGTCGGCGCTGCCGAAGCGAAGACGGCGCTCGCCGCCGATCCGCGCAATGTGCCGTTCCTGACAATGCGTGGGCGCATGGGCGGCAGCGCCGTGACCGCCGCTTCCATCAACGCTTTGGCGAGGCCCGGGCTATGAACGAAGGCACCCACGTTCATGCGGGAAAACTCTTTCATGCAGGGAAACTCTTGGGCGTCGGCGTCGGGCCGGGCGACCCCGAGCTGATGACGCTTAAAGCGATGCGCGCGCTCGGCCACGCCGATGTGGTCGTGCATTTCGCCAAGGCCGGCAATGCCAGCCATTCGCGCGCGATCGCGTCACGGTATCTGCGCACCGGAGTGACTGAACTGGCGCTTCTCTATCCCGTCACCACCGAGTTGCCGAAATGCAGCAAGGATTATCGTGACGCCATCCGCGATTTTTACGATCAAGCCGCCGAAAAGATTGCGGCGCAGCTTGCGGCCGGAAGCGTGGTGGCCGTGATCTGCGAGGGCGACCCGCTGTTCTACGGCTCCTACATGCATCTGCATGCGCGGCTGGCGCCGCGCTTTCCGACCGAGATCGTCGCCGGCGTCACCGGCATGTCGGGCTGCTGGTCGGCCGCGGGAATGCCGATCGCGCAGGGCGACGACGTGTTTACCGTGCTTCCGGCGACGTTACCCGAAGCCGAGCTGGCGCGCCGCTTCGCAAACGCGGACGCCGTCGTGGTGATGAAGGTCGGGCGGCATTTGCCGAAATTGCGCCGCGCGCTCGACCGCAGCGGCCGGCTGCCGCGCGCGATCTATGTCGAGCGCGGCACCATGGCGGACGCAAAGATGATCCCGCTCGCCGCCAAAGCGGATGACGATGCACCCTACTTCGCGGTGGTGCTGGTGCCCGGCTGGGAGGAACGGCCGTGAGCGGACATCTCGCCGTCGTCGGATTGGGGCCGGGCGATGCCCGATACCTCACAGAGGAAGCTACTGCAACTTTAGGCGCCGCGGACGCCCTCTACGGCTACGGGCCGTATCTCGACCGCGTGCCACCGCGTGCCGGCCAGAGCCGCCACGCCTCCGACAACCGTGAGGAACGCACGCGCGCCGCCGCCGCACTCCGTCACGCCGCGCGGGGTGCGCGCGTCGCGGTCGTTTCCGGCGGCGATCCCGGCGTCTTCGCCATGGCGGCGGCCGTCTGCGAGGAGATTGAAACCGGGCCGGAGAGCTGGCACGCGCTCGATGTCACCATCGTTCCGGGGATTACGGCGATGCTCGCCGTCGCGGCGCGGATCGGTGCACCGCTCGGGCACGATTTCTGCGCGCTCTCGCTGTCCGACAATCTAAAGCCGTGGGACCTCATTGAGCGGCGGCTCGACGCCGCGGCGATCGCCGGATTTGTGATCGCGCTTTATAACCCGGTGTCGCGGGCGCGGCCCTGGCAGTTCGCTAATGCGCTCGAGCGGCTGCGGCGGCATTTGCCGCCCACGACACCGATCGTCTTTGGCCGCTCCGTCGGGCGGCCGGATGAATGCTTAAGCGTGACCACGCTCGACGCCGCCGACACTATAGAGGCCGACATGGCGACGCTGATCATCGTCGGCTCGCGTGAAACGCGGGTGATCGCCCGCAACGGACGTTCGCCGCTGGTCTACACGCCGCGTGCCGCCCCCGAGGTGAGCGCATGATCGAGCCAGGCGATCGCATCCGCAACCGTCTCGACGGTCGGCGCCTCGGGCGCCGGCGGCCGGCGCAGCATGATGATCTCAAGACCGAGAGCGCGCGCAGCAACGATCTTGCCGTAGGTCGCGGCACCGCCGCTGTTCTTCGCGATCACGATCTCGATTCCGTGCGCGGTCATGAGCGCGCGGTCGGCGGCTTCGGCGAACGGGCCGCGACCGGTGACGTAGCTGGCGTGCGGCAGCGGCAAGGGCGGATCGACGGGATCGACGCTGCGGATCAAATAAAGGTGCTGCGGCGCGCTGCTGAACGGGTCGAGTTCGTTGCGGCCAAGCGTAACGAAGACGCGGCGGGGCGTGTTGCCCAGCGCATGCGCCGCTTGGTCCACGTCGTTGACCTCGATCCAGCGGTCGCCGGCGACCGCGATCCAGGGCGGCCGAAGCAAAGTCACGCGCGGCACCTCGGTTCGGCGTGCGGCCGCCGCCGCGTTCGCCGAAATGACGGCGGCGTAGGGATGCGTGGCGTCGATCAGCGCACCGATCCGCTCGCGCAAGAGATAATCGGCGAGGCCCGCGGCGCCGCCAAAGCCACCGCTGCGCACCGACACCGGCTGTGGCGCGGGCGACGCAGTGCGGCCGGCGAGCGACAAAGTGACCTCGAGATCGGCGCGGCCGGCCAGCTTTTCGGCCAGCATCCGTGCCTCCGCGGTGCCGCCGAGAATAAGGATCCGTGGCATGTCGCTTCCTGACGCGATCGGGCGTGAGACTGCCGCATCGCCGCGCTGGCTGTCCATCGTCGGCATCGGCGAGGATGGCATCGACGGCCTGAGCGCGTCGGCGCGCGGGCTCATCGGCGCGGCGGAGATCGTGTTCGGCGGCCGCCGTCACCTGAGCCTCGCGGCGCCGCTTATTCGCGGCGCCGCAAGGCCGTGGCCAAGCCCGTTCGACGGCGCCACCGACGAGGTCCTGCATCATCGCGGACGCCAGATTTGCGTGCTGGCCTCGGGCGATCCATTCCACTACGGCGTCGGCGCGGTGCTGGCGCGAAAGATCGATGCGCGCGCGATGATCGTCGTGCCCGCGCCCTCAGCGTTCAGTTTGGCGGCATCGCGGCTGGGCTGGTCGTTGCCGCAGACGGCGCTGCTCTCCGTGCATGGACGCACGCTCGATCTCGTGCGCCCGCACTTGCAGCCCGGCGCGCGCATCCTGGCGCTGACCTCCGACGGCGAGGGCGCCGCCGCTCTGGCGCTTCTCATGACGCAATCGGGCTTCGGCGCCTCGCGGCTCACCGTGCTCGAAGCGTTGGGCGGCCCGCGCGAGCACATCCGCGCGACGACGGCGGCGGATTTCGACCTCGGCACGGTCGATGCGCTCAATACGGTCGCCATCGAGGTGGAAGCGGCGGCGAACGCGCGCGTCATCGCGCGAAGCGCCGGCCTCCCCGACGATCTTTTCGAGCATGACGGCCAAATCACCAAACGCGAAGTGCGCGCGGTGACTTTATCGTCGCTCGCGCCCCGCCGCGGCGAGCTGTTGTGGGACATTGGTGCCGGCGCGGGCTCAATCGCCATCGAATGGATGCTGGCCGATCCGCCGTTTATGCGCGCAATCGCGCTGGAGAGACGCGCCGACCGCGCCGCGCGCATCCGCCGCAACGCCACCGCTTTCGGGGTGCCGCATCTCGAAATCGTGGAAGATTCCGCACCGGCCGCGTTGGCGCACCTCCCGGCGCCGGATGTTATTTTCGTCGGCGGCGGTGCCAACGAGCCCGGCATGCTCGACGCCCTGACCGCGGCGCTGCGCTCCGGCGGCCGGCTCGTGGTCAATGCGGTGACGCTCGAGACCGAGGCGTTGCTGATCGCCCGCCATGCCGCGCTCGGAGGCGATCTCATCCGTCTCGCAATTACGCGCGCCGGTACCCTCGGTGAAAAAGCCGGCTGGCGCAGCGCGCTGCCGGTCACACAATGGATCTGGACAAAGCCATGATCGTCGCCGGCGTCGGTTGCAGACGGGGCGCGACGGTGCCTGACATCGAAGCCGCCATCCGGGCGGCGCTGGCGCGCGCCAATATCGCCGCGGACGCGCTCGATGTCATCGCCACAATCGCCGAGAAAAAGAGCGAGGCCGGGATTCAAGGAGCGGCGGAAAAATTAGGCGTCTCCGTCGTCATTGTGTCTAAGAGCGAGCTCAACGCCGCAAGCGACCGCACCGAGACCCGCTCCGAGCGTGTGCGCGCGCTGATCGGCGTACCCTCTGTCGCGGAAGCAGCCGCGCTCGCCGCCGCCGGCCCGCTTGCGCACCTCATCAGCCCGCGCCTCGTGATCGGATCCGCCACCTGCGCGCTCGCTACCTCGGAGAAAACGCCGGGGATAGTACCATGACCGTGCATTTCATCGGCGCCGGACCGGGCGCGGCCGATTTGATCACGATTCGCGGCCGCGATCTTATCGCGCGCTGTCCAGTTTGCCTCTATGCCGGCTCGATCGTGCCGCGCGAATTGCTTATGTATTGTCCGCCGGGCGCGCGCATCGTCGACACCGCGCCGCTTTCACTCGACGGGATCGATGCCGAATTCGCCGCGGCCCACGCCGCCGGTCTCGACGCGGCGCGGCTTCATTCCGGCGATCTTTCGATCTACTCGGCGCTTGCCGAGCAACTGCGCCGCCTCGCGCGGCGCGGCATACCCTATACGCTGACGCCCGGCGTGCCGGCCTTCGCCGCCGCAGCGGCGGCCCTGGGATGCGAGCTGACCGTGCCGGAAATCGCGCAAACCGTGGTGCTGACGCGCGTCGGCGGCCGCGCTTCGCGGATGCCGGAAAGCGAGAAGCTCGCGGCATTCGCCGCCAGCGGCGCCACGCTCGCGATCCATCTGGCGATCCACGCCATCGAGAGTATCGCCAAGGAGCTGACGCCATTTTACGGCGCTGATTGCCCGATTGCGGTCGTCGTGCAGGCGAGCTCGCCCACTCAACAAATCTTGCGCGGCACGCTTGCCGACATCGCCGCAAGGGTCGCCGCCGGGCGCGTCGAGCGGACGGCGCTCATCCTCGTCGGCCGCGCGCTCGCCGCGCAGGATTTTCGCGACAGCGCGCTCTATGACGCCGATTACCGCCGCCGTTTTCGGGGAGGCGCTCTTGAGCGCGCACCTACGCGGACGTGAACGGCGCGCGGCCGACCAGCGCGCCATCGCGGTCGAACAGGACGATCTCGATGGCGATGCCGCGGCCGGCAATGATGCGCTCCGCCGTTTCCCGCGCCGCGCGCGCGACTTCGTCGCCGAGCAGGATGTTTTCGGACCGCGCCAACGCAAAAACTTCCGCCGCGTTGTTCGCCGCCTTGATGCGCGCGCAAAGCTCGGCGGAACCGCCGGCAGTCTGTGCCAAATTCGCCAGCAGCGCGTGGTCAACCTCGCCGCGCTTGGAATGAAGATCGGTGAGACCTTGCGCCAGCTTGGTCATCTTGCCGACACCGCCGGCAATGGTGACGCGCGGCACCGGGTGGGTGCGCAGGTATTTGAGCATGCCGCCAACGAAATCGCCCATGTCGATCAGCGCGATGTCCGGCAGGCCGTAGAGCTTTTGCGCGGCCGCTTCGGAGTTGGTGCCGGTCGCGCCGGCGATGTGAGCAATACCGGCTGCACGGGCCACATCGATACCGCGGTGGATCGAATGGATCCATGCCGAGCACGAATAAGGCACGACGATCCCGGTAGTGCCGAGGATCGACAAGCCGCCGACAATGCCGAGCCTGCCGTTGAGCGTCCTGGCTGCCAGCGCTTCGCCGCCGGGAATGGCAACCTCGACCTCGGCATCGGCCGGGCGTCCGGTCGCAGCGGCGACTTCACCGATGGCGTCGCTGATCATGCGGCGCGGCACCGGATTGATGGCCGGCTCGCCCGGAGGGAGCGGCAGGCCGGGCCGGGTCACGGTGCCGACGCCCTCGCCGGCGCGAAACGACACGCCGGCGCCGGGCGCGCCGGCACGCACCGTCGCCAGCACCAGCGCGCCATGGGTCACGTCGGGATCGTCGCCGGCATCCTTGACGATTCCGGCGGTCGCGGAGGCTTCGTCCAGCCGGGTCAAAGCCAGCGCGAAGCTCGGCCGTTCCCCGCGCGGCAAAGTCACTTCGACCGGATCGGGAAACTCGCCGGTGATGAGCGCGAAAAACGCCGCCTTCGCCGCCGCCGCGGCGCAGGTGCCGGTGGTCCAGCCCCGGCGCAGTGGTCGTTCCTGGCGCTCCATGCGCCTTCCTTTAATCCCGCGCGTCGCGGTCGTCACCACGGGAACGTGACATGACGGCCTGGGATACATTATCCGCGCAACGCACCGGCGTTCCGGTCCTGGCGCCGGGCCACGTCTGGCTCGCCGGCGCGGGACCGGGTGACCCCGGCCTGCTCACGCTCGACGCGCTCGCCGGTCTCCAGCAGGCCGATGTCGTCGTGCACGATGCCCTGGTCGATCAACGCGTGCTGGCGCTTGCCGGCAAAGACGCGCGGCTCGAATTCGCCGGCAAACGCGGCGGCAAGCCCTCGGCCACGCAAGCCGATATCAGCCAGCGGCTCGTAGCGCTGGCGCGCGCCGGGCATCGCGTGCTGCGGCTCAAGGGCGGCGATCCGTTCGTCTTCGGCCGTGGCGGCGAGGAGGCGATGACGCTCGCGGCCGCGGGCATTCCCTTCCGCGTGATCCCCGGCGTTACCGCCGGGCTGGCGGCGCTCGCGGCGGCGTCAATCCCGGCAACATTGCGCGGCGTCAACCGCGCCGTCATCTTTGCGGCCGGCCATGGCGCCGAGGAGGAATTCGACTGGGCACCGCTCGCCCGCGTCGGGCAGCCGATCGTGCTCTACATGGTGATGCACAATCTCGAAAAGATCGCCGCCGACTTGATGGCTGGCGGGCTCGCGCCGCAAACGCCCGCCGCCATTATCGCCGGGGCGACAACGCCGAAAGAGCGCGTGTTCATCTCGACGCTGGAAAAACTTTTTGTCAACGCGCAGGAGCAAAAATTCGAGCCGCCGGCGATCGTGGCGATTGGCGAGATCGTGGATTTTCGCCCACGGCTTCTCGGAGAAAATGCTGCGGCCGGGAAAAAGCAAAAGGAGCGCAAGTGACGGCGCGCGGGCTCATCATCGCCGCGCCGCATTCCGGCGCCGGCAAGACGACGGTGACGCTCGCGCTCCTTGCCGCGCTGGCGCGGCGCGGCGACGTCGTGCGTGCGGCGAAAGCCGGGCCGGATTATATCGATCCCGGCTTCCATGCCGCGTTCACCGGTTCGGCAGGGGTCAATCTCGATTCCTGGGCCATGCCGGGGAAACTTCTCGACGCGCTCGCCGCGCAAGCGGCTCACGGCGCCGACCTTCTCGTGATCGAAGGCGTCATGGGTTTATTCGACGGCGCACCCGGCATTTCGGGCCGGCGCGGCACAACCGCCGATCTCGCCGCGCATTTCGGCTTGCCGGTCGTGCTTGTCATCGATGTCGCGCGCCAGGCGCAGTCCGCCGCCGCTCTGGTGCGCGGCTTTGCGGCCCACGATCCGGCTGTCCGCACTGCCGGCGTCATCCTCAATCGCGTTGGCAGCGAACGGCACCGCGCACTGGTGGCCGACGCTATCGCCGCGCTGGCTATTCCGGTCCTCGGGGCGCTGCCGCGCGAAGCGGCGGTGACGCTGCCGGAGCGGCATCTCGGTCTCGTCCAGGCTGGCGAGCATTCCGACCTCGCCACGTTCGTCGCTCGCCTCGCCGATATGGCGGAGCGTTATTTCGATCTCGACGCCATCAGGGCAAGCGCCACACCGATCAGGCTAGCCGCAACCGCTTCCGCCGCTTTGCCGTTGCCGCCGCCGGGCCAGCGTGTCGCGCTTGCGAGCGACCGGGCTTTCACCTTTGTCTATCCGCACGTGATCGACGCATGGCGCAACGCCGGTGCCGAAATCTTGCATTTCTCACCCCTCGCCGACGAACCGCCGCCCGAACGCGCCGATAGCTGCTGGCTACCGGGCGGTTATCCCGAACTGCACGCGCAAGCGCTCGCCAATGCAGGAAAGTTCTCCGCCGGATTGCGCCGTTTTGCGGAAACGCGGCCGGTCCACGGCGAGTGCGGCGGCTACATGGTTTTGGGCGAGCGTCTCGAAGATGCGGTCGGGCGGCACCATCCCATGACCGGATTGCTCGGCCATGCAACGAGCTTCGCCAAGCGCAAGCTGCATCTCGGCTATCGCACCGCGCGGCTCCTTGCCGATGGCGCGCTCGGCCGCGGCGGAGCGAGCATTCGAGGTCACGAATTTCACTACGCTTCCTTGACTTCGGCCGGCAGCGACGCGCCGTTCGCGGAAGTCACCGACAGCGAAGGCCGCGCCTTGGAGATGGCCGGCGGACGACGCGGCCGCGTCACCGGCACCTTCTTCCATGCCATTGCCGCGGCGGATGGATAATTTATTCGGCGCTCTACTTGGCGCGGACGATTTCCTCCTCGACATCGAGCAGCCGATCCTTGCCGAAGAAAATCTCGCTGCCGACGAAGAAAGTGGGGCTGCCGAACGTGCCCCGCGCGACTGTGGCTTCCGTGTTCTTCAGCAGCCGGTCTTTGACCTCCGGCTCCTGGGTGCGAGCGAGCAAAGCGGCGGCATCGAGGCCTGATTCCTGGAGCACCGCGCGCACCACTTCGGGATCGTCCATCTTCTTCGGCTCCGCCCACATGCTGCGGAACACGACGTCGACGTAGCGTTCGAATACGCCTGCGAACTGCGCCGCGATCGCGCCGCGCATGACCAGGAGGGTGTTGACCGGAAAGAACGGATTGAACGTGAACCGCTTAATCTCATGACGGCGGATGAAACGCTGCATCTCCAGTTGTTCGTATTGCAGCCGGTTCTTGATGCCCGCCATCTTCTCCGCCGGCGAGCGGTTGTTGGTCATTTTGAAGACGCCGCCCAGCAGGATCGGTACGTACTCGAATTTCGTGCCGGTACGCCGCTCAATTTCCGGAACAACCAAATGCGCCAGATAGGCGTTGGGGCTGCCGAAATCGAAATGAAATTCCACTTTGGCCATCTCACCAGGCCTCCCGATACGGTCGCATGTCGAGCTCGAAGGTCCAGGCGTCGCGCGGCTGCCGATAGAGTTGCCAATAGGCTTCGGCGACCGAGGTCGGATGCATGAGCTGATCCGGATCGAGACGCTCCACCGCTTCCGCGCCGGATTGCTGACGGATGCGCTCGCGCACGAACGCGGTGTCGACGCCAGCATCGATGATCAGATGCGCGACATGGATGTTTTTGGGCCCGAGCTCCCGCGCCATGCTCTGCGCCACCGCGCGCAGGCCGGACTTGGCGCTGGCGAACGCCGCATAGCCGATGCCGCCGCGAACGCTGGCGGTAGCGCCGGTAAAGAAAATGCAGCCTTTGCCGTGCGGCAGCATCACGCGCGCGGCCTCGCGGCCGGTCAAAAACCCAGCGTAGCAGGCCAGTTCCCAGACCTTGCGAAACACACGCTCGGTCGTCTCCAGCAAGGGGAAATTGACGTTGCCGCCGACATTGAAGATGCAGACTTCGAGCGGCGCGTGCGCGTCGGCCGCGTGCAGAAAGTCGGTTATGTCGTCTTCCTTGCGCGCATCGAGGCCGCGCGCGACGATTTCGCCGCCGGCGGCTTCGATATCGGCGACCAGCGGTGCCAGCTTGTCGGCATTGCGGCGGCCGGCGAAGATCGCAAACCCCTCGGCCGCGAATTTCTTGGCGATAGCGGAGCCGATGAAATCGCCCGCACCGATAACGGCCACCGTAGCATGTCGCTTTGCCAAGCCCCTTCCTCCCTCAGCGCCGCGAGCTTCTGCCAACGGCAGATGGCCACGCCGGCACGCATTATGCGCCGCCCGTTCATTCGGCGAAACAGGGCAGGCCCGGCGAAGAGGACGAGGACGGGGCCAACTTGCCAACGGTTCGGCTTGCCCTCACCATGGCCGCATCGGGTGCCGGCAGCGCATGATTGTTGCCGCCGCCTCATGGACACCGGGCCTGGTCAATCGTGGCGGACGACGGCAAGCGTATCGTTACCGAAACGGCGGCGCGGATTCTCGCGGACCTTGCCGATCCGAAGACCATCAACAAATCCACGAACGGCGCCTGGAAAGATCCGCTCTGGCATGCGCTCAGTGACGCCGGGCTGCCGCTCGCGTGGATCCCGGAACGTTTAGGCGGTTCGGGCGCGAGCCTGGCGGAGGGGTTTGCGATTCTCGGCGTCGCCGGGCGCTTTGCGCTCGCGGTGCCGCTGGCGGAAACGCTGTGCGCTGGCTGGCTCCTGGCACGCGCCGGCATCGAGGCGCCGGCAACGCCGATGACGCTCGCGCCTGCCCGTCCATATGACCGCATCAGCGTCGATGCTGACGGCAGGTTGAGCGGCCGCGCGATTGGCGTCCCGTTCGCGCGAGACTCGCAACACATCGCCATGCTCGCCGATCGCGGCAGGGAGCACTTGATCGCGCTGGTCGAGACCAGGGACTGCCGGCTGAGCGAAAGCCGCAATCTGGCAGGCGACGCCGCAAACGTTGTCACCTTCGAGCGGGTCAAGCCGCTGCGCATCGCGCCGGCGCCGAACGGCTTTGATCTAACCTCCTTGCTGCTGATGGCCTCAACCGTCCGCAGCGTGGAGACTGCGGGCGCGCTCGAAGCCATTTTGTCGCTCAGCGTCGCCTACGCCAATGAGCGCGTCGCCTTCGAGCGGCCGATCGGAAAATTCCAGGCGGTGCAGCAGAACCTGGCGCGACTGGCAGGCGAAGTCGCCGCCGCGCTCGCGGTCGCCGGTTCGGCAGCGGATACGATCGCACAAGCCGACGCGTTCGACGAAGCCGTATTCCTGGAGGCCGCGTCCGCCAAAATCCGCACCGCCGAAGCCGCAGCCGAGGGTTCGGCGATCGCGCATCAGGTTTTCGGCGCCATCGGCTTTACCCAGGAGCACGTGCTTCACCGCTTCACGCTGCGCATGCTGTCATGGCGCGACGACTTCGGCAGCGAGAGTTATTGGGCGGCCGAGCTCGGCAAGCGCGTAGCCTGCCGCGGCGCCGACGAATTTTGGCCCCTGGTTGCCTCGCGATGACAGCGCACCTGTATTTCGATCCGATCCGCCTACCGCCCGAATGCGACACGCTGCGCGCAGAGGTGCGCGCTTTCCTGGCGGATGAGATCGCGGCCGGCACTTTCGATCCGCACCAGCCGGGCGATGGCGATGCCTACAACCGCGGCTTCAGCCGGCGTGTCGGCGCCAAGGGGTGGATCGGCATGACTTGGCCGAAGCGATACGGCGGGCATGAACGTAGCCAATTGGAGCGTTACGTGGTGACCGAAGAGTTTCGTGTCGCCAATGCGCCGTCACACCTCCACTTCGTCGCCGATCGCCAGAGCGGTCCGATCTTGCTCAAATATGCTCCAGAGCACATCAAGAACGATATCCTTCCGCGTATCTGTCGCGGCGAGTTGTGCTTCTCCATCGGGATGAGCGAGCCGGGCTCCGGCTCCGACCTGTTCGCGGCAAAGACCAAGGCGGGCAAGACCGCCGGCGGCTGGCGCATCAATGGCAGCAAGATCTGGACGACCAGCGCCCAGATCGCCGACTACATGCTCGCTTTATTTCGCACCTCACCGCCGACCCGGGAGAACCGCCGCCACGGGCTGACGCAGTTTCTGGTCGACATGAAGGCGCCGGGCATCAAAGTGAATCCGATTTATCAGATGACGGGGAAGCCCGGCTTTAATGAGGTGGTATTCGACGACGCATTCGTGCCCGACGACCACGTCATGGGGGAGATCGACGGCGCCTGGAAACAGGCGACCAGCGAGCTCGCTTACGAGCGCAGCGGGCCGGAACGCTTCCTCGACACTTTCTATGTGCTGCTGGAGCTGATCCGCGCGCTCGGGCCGGAGCCGGACCTGCGCGGCGCCGAAGGACTCGGGCGGCTCGTCGCGCAACTGCATACCTTGCGACGCATGTCGGTGTCGGTCGCCGGTATGTTGCAGGTCGGCAAGGAGCCGGTAGTAGAAGGCTCGATCGTCAAGGATCTCGGCACCGTCTGGGAGCAGAAGCTGCCCGGCCGCGTGCGCGATCTCGCCGCTTTCCTCGAACCCGAGATCATGAACCGTGCCACGCTGGAGGATCAGCTCGCCTTCGCCACGACGATCGCGCCCAAGCTCACCATCCAGGGCGGCACCACCGAAATCCTGCGCGGCATCATTGCGCGCGGACTCGGCTTGCGGTGAAGGACGAACGCGTCGTGCCGGACATCGGAAAATTGCTTTGGCCTAAATCGGTAGCGGTGATTGGCGCTTCGTCCGATCTACACGGCCTGCGCGGCCGGATACTGGAAATCATCCGCAGCCATCCGTTCGCCGGCCGGGTTTATCCGGTGAGTCGAAGCGCGGCCGAAGTGCAAGGCTTGAAAGCTTATCCATCTGTCAGTGCGATACCAGAACCGGTAGATTTGGCGATCCTCATTATTCCCGCCGAATATGTTCCGGCAGAGCTCGAGCGCTGTGGCCGCGCCGGTATCCGCGCGGCGGTCATTGTCAGCTCCGGCTTTGCCGAGGCGGGTGAGACCGGCACGCGCATGCAGCACGAGATTGCCGCCACCGCGCGCCGCTACGATATGGCGGTGAGCGGGCCGAACACCGAGGGCTTCGTCAACATCGCGGCATCTTTGTGCGCGACGTTCAGCCCGGCCATGGACAAAAACGCCGGACCGCTGCTGCCGGCACGCCCGCTTGGCCGCGGCCAGGTATCGGTGATCTCGCAGAGCGGCGGCCTGGGTTTCGCATTTTTCGATCGCGCGCGGTCGCGCGATCTTGCGTTCCGCTACATCGTAACCACGGGCAATGAAGCCGCCCTCGAGGTGTCCGACATCGTCGACGCCATGCTCGATGAGGGCGAAACCGAAGTCTTTTTGCTGCTGCTCGAGGCCGTGAAGACGCCGGAAAAATTCATCCGCGTGGCGGAGAAGGCACTCAAGGCCGGCAAGCCGTTGATCGTTGGCAAGATCGGCCAGACCGAGCCCGGCAGCCGCGCCGTCGCCTCGCACACCGCGGCTCTCGCCGGTTCGACCGCCGCCTATCGCGCCATCTTCGACCGTTATGGATTGATTGAAGGGCGGGATTTCGACGAGATGCTCGATTTGGCCATGGGCTTCCTCGCTTGCGGTGATCGCATGCCGGCGGGAAATCGCGTCGGCATCTGTACGGCGTCGGGCGGCGCTGGCATATGGATGGCCGATGCCTGCGCCGCCGCGGGGCTCGATGTGCCGGTGCTTGATGCGGCAACACGCGCCGCGCTCGATATTCACGTGCCCTCTTACGGCACTACGCAGAACCCGGTTGATTGCACCGCTCAGGGCGTTCAAAAGCTCGGCTATGCGGAATTCGCGCGCCTGGTCGCGCGCTCGCCGTCGATCGACAGCGTCGTCGTGGTGATCACGGCGCGTCGCTCGGCTTTCCTCGAGGCCGATCTGCCGAAACTCAAGGCCCTTGCGCGCGAATCGACCAAACCTGTGTTCATGTGGACCTACACCCTGCCTTCAGCGCGCACCGTCGAGATTCTCAACGAGGCCGGTTATCCGCTGTTCATCGGCGCGCACAGCTGTGCTCGCACCATGCGCAAGATGTTGGATTACCGGGCGCTGCGCGTGCGTTTGCTTCGCCCGGCCGACACGGCGACGCCACCGGCGCCGGGGCGCGCTAAAGTCGCCGCCACGCTTGCGGAGGCTCCTTCGGTGCTATGCGAATACCGGGCCCGGCCGCTGTTGGCGGCCTACGGCATCGGTTCTGAGAATGAAGGCGAGCTGGTGCAGTCGAGCGACGACGCCATCGCCGCCGCACAGGCGATCGGACGGCCCGTGGCGCTCAAGGTTCAGTCCCCCGGCATTCCGCACAAGACCGAAGCCGGCGCGGTCGCGTTGAATCTCGCCGGAGCAGACATCGTGCGCGCGGCCCACGGCCGCGTGCTTGCCGCCGCCAAACGTTATGCGCCGTCGGCGCATATCGACGGCGTGCTGGTGCAACCGATGGCGCCGGCCGGGCGCGAGGTTATTCTCGGGATCAATCGCGACCCGACCTGGGGACTGTTGCTGATGGTCGGACTCGGCGGGGTTTTGGTGGAGGCGCTCGGCGATGTGGCGATCGCGCCCGTGCCTCTCAATAGCGCCGCCGCGCGCGCGTTGATCGGGCACCTCACGGGTGCGCGGGTATTCGAGCCTTATCGCGGTATGCCGACCGCGGACACCGAAGCCCTCGGCGATCTGATGGTCCGGCTGTCGCAGTTTGCGGCCGATCATGCCGACGATATCGACGCCATCGATCTCAACCCGGTCATCGTGCACGCGCAGGGCAATGGTGTTTCGGTGGTGGATGCGCTCATCGTCAAGCGCGATATCCAACTGGCGGAACGCCGCGGCGCGGCCGAATAGCGATACACGAAGGAAAACGTCATGGGGCCTTTCAAAGACATTGGCGTGGAGAAGAGCAGCCACGTGGCGCTGATCGAAATCAGGCGGCCGCCGAATAATTTCTTCGACGTCGCGCTGATCAAAGAACTCGCCTCCGCCTTTGAGACATTAGATGCGGACGACGAATGCCGCGCGCTGGTACTGGCCGCGCAAGGCAAGGCATTTTGCGCGGGCGCCCATTTCGGCGACGGCGGCGAGCTCGAGCGGGATGGCACCCAGCCCGACCAACCCATGCCCGGCGTGGCGCATCTGTATATCGAAGGCAATCGACTGTTCCGCACCAAAAAGCCGATCGTTGCCGCCGTTCACGGCGCCGCGGTCGGCGGCGGACTGGGCCTGGCGATGATCGCCGATTTTCGCGTGACCTGTCCCGAGGCGCGATTTTCCGCCAACTTCACCCGGCTTGGTTTCCATCCGGGCTTTGGCCTCACCGTCACGCTACCGCCCGTCATCGGCCCGGCCAAGGCGGCGCTCATGTTCTATACCAGCCGCCGATTCGATGGCGGCGAGGCGCACGCCATGGGTCTTGCCGACGTGCTGGTGCCGCAGGATCAGGTGCGCGCCGCGTCGCTGTCGCTCGCCGCCGAGATCGCGGAGAATTCGCCGCTCGGGCTCATCGCGACGCGCGCCACGCTGCGCGGCAATCTCGCCGACCGCGTGCGCGCGGCGACCGAGCATGAGCTCGTCGAGCAAACGCGGCTGCGCAAGACGGAAGACTTCAAGGAAGGCGTGAACGCGATGGCGGAGCGGCGCCTGCCGATTTTCACCGGCCGATAGCCGGAGCCAGAACCATCAGCCTTTTATGGCGGCGGCCAAGAAAGCAAATGTCGGACAATCATCATCTTAGAGAGGAAACGCACGATGGCGGTCAGGATTGAGAAAAACGGAGCGGTATGGACGGTGATTCACGATCGACCCGAAGCCCGCAATGCGATGGACCCGGCGAGCGCGGATGCGCTGAACGCCGCTTTTCTCGAATTCGACGCCGACAAGACCGCTTCGGTCGCGGTTTTCTACGGCGCCGGCGGCGCGTTCTGCGCCGGTTGGGATCTCAAATACGTCTCTACGCTCAACGCCGCGCATCCGCTCGGCGAGCTCGATATCCCGACCGCCGGACCCCGCATCAACGGCGGCGAGATTCCGCGCGGACCGATGGGGCCGTCGCGCCTCGAATTGGACAAGCCGGTGATCGCCGCGATCGAGGGGCCCGCCGTCGCCGGCGGCATGGAATTGGGACTGTGGTGCGATTTCCGCGTCATGGCGAGGGACTCCTACTTCGGAGTCTATTGCCGCCGTTGGGGCGTGCCGCTGATCGACGGCGGAACCGTGCGGCTGCCGCGCATCGTCGGCCAGGGCCGCGCGCTGGAGATCATTCTCACCGGGCGTAAAATTCCGGCGGAGGAGTGCTTGAGCATCGGCCTGTGCGAATACGTCACGCCGAAAGGCGGCGCTCGTCAGAAGGCCGAGGAGCTCGCCGGTGAGATCGCGCGCTTCCCGCAAGTCTGTGTGCGCGCCGATCGCCGCTCGGCCATCAAAAGTCACGGTCTCGGCGTGCGCGAGGCGCTGATCCAGGAATGGTATAACGGCCGCGAAGCCCTGATCGAAGACGGCGTCGCCGGAGCCACCCGCTTCGAGGGCGGCCTCGGCCGGCACGGCGATTTTCAAAAAATCCGGTAGGCGAATTCCACGCGATTTGTCTGGTAACCAAGCGGCAACTACGTCGGGCGACGCGGTTGCGCTCGCTCCGCGAGCCCCCGGCAGGATTACCTCCGGCGCGAGTGGGAACCGCGGCCGCATGGATAATCGTATGCTAACGGCGCGCCACAAATGCCCTTAATACGCTGACACTAAACGAAAAGAAGCCATTCACATTTACTCGGTGGAGAGACCTTTAAGCCATACTCATTAGCGCGATTTTAGGCCCCTGCGATTGCTGACGGTGCAACGTAATGAGTTCCGCGCTCCGACCTCGCCAGCCTGGACACGAAGAGCTGCCGCCGGAAATTTACGTTCCGCTGGTCGATTCGCTTTTCAAGGAAGGGCGAACCCTTCTTATTGGAACCATTTTTGTTATCGGGTCGGTTTTAGTCACCTATTGGAAGACCGGCGAGCCATTCATCTTATACTGCGCAGTGGCGATCTTTCTTGTTGCCTGCATGCGCGGGCTGATGATGCATGCGTATCTGCGCGTACGCTCGACCGTCACAACTGCAGAAGCGGCCAGACGATGGGAACATCGCTATGGCGCGGGGGCGTCCGCGTTCCTCGCGCTTTTAGGACTCTGGTGCTACGTCGCCTTTTCACGCACCGCGGATCCGTTTGCTACCCTGGTAAGTTTTTCAATGACGATCGCCTACGCGGCCGGCATTTTTGGACGCAACTTTGCCAACAGCCGATTTGTCATTATCCAAATTTTATGCACATGGGCGCCGATGACCGCGGCGCTCATCTTTTACGGCAATCTGTTTCATTGGATTTTTGCGGTTTTACTTATTCCCTCTTTCCTCGGGATAAAACTGATAGCGGAACGATTGCGCCGAACGCTGCTGGACGCGGTTGTCACATCGCGCGATATGTCATTGCTCGCCACGCGCTTCGACACCGCGCTCAACAACATGCCGCACGGCCTGTGCATGTTCGATGCCGAACGCCACATCGTGGTCACCAACCAAAAGCTGGGCGCACAGCTCGGTTTGCCGACCGACTTCGACCTGAAAGGTTTGATGGCGCGCGACTTGGTCGAGAGTGTCGTCAAGGCGGGTCAGCTTTCCGACATCAACGCCCAGAGCCTCATCGAGCGCCTGGATGCCCGGCTCTCGGGCAGCGAGGATGCCGCTTTCGCAACGGATATGCTCAACGAGCGGACGCTCGAATTCACCGTCCAGCCCATGGAAAACGGCGGCATGGTCGTGCTGTTGGAAGACATCACCGAGCGCAAGATCGCCGAGGCCAAGATCAACCACTTGGCGCGATTTGACGCGCTGACCGGTCTCCCCAATCGCACCGTTTTGCGCGACCGCATGGAGCGCGCGCTGGGCGCATGGCGGCCCGACAATCTGTGCGCCCTTCACTTCATTGATCTCGACCAATTCAAGCAGATCAACGATACGCTCGGCCACACTAGGGGCGACATGCTGTTGGAAGCCGTCGCCGAGCGGTTGAAGGATTCCATTCGTGATGTCGATGTCATTTCGCGTTTTGGCGGCGACGAATTCGTCGTCCTTCAGGCTCCGATCAAATCGCTCGAGGAAAGCGAAGCTCTCGCGACGCGCATATTGAACGTCCTTGGCGGCACCTACGATCTGGACGGACACAAGGTCGCGGTAACCGCGAGCATCGGGATTGCTGTCGCTAAAAACCGGATCGACCCCGACCAATTCTTGCGCAATGCCGACCTGGCCCTCTACCAGGCCAAAGCCGACGGCCGCGGTACTTGGCGCTGGTTCGAAACAAAAATGGAAGCCAATGCACAGGCGCGCAGGACCCTGGAATTCGATTTGCGCACGGCGATGAAGAGCGAAGCGTTCGAGCTCTACTATCAGCCGCTGTTCAATCTGAAGACCAGGCGGATCGAGGCCTGCGAAGCGCTGCTGCGGTGGCCCCACCATGCGCGCGGAATGGTCTCGCCGGCGGAGTTCATTCCCGTCGCCGAAGAGATGGGTCTCATCGTCGAAATCGGCAATCAGGTCCTGTACAACGCTTGCCTGGAGTGCCGGCGCTGGCCGGGCGATACCGCCGTGACGGTGAACCTGTCATCGATCCAATTCGATCGCTCCAATGTCCCCGCACTGGTGCGCGAAACGCTCGCCGCCACGAATCTGCCCGCCCACCGTCTCGAGCTTGAAATAACGGAATCGACGCTCCTACAGAACACCAAACGGATCCGCGCGGATCTCCAGCAGCTTGCGGAAAGCGGAGTGAGGATCTCGTTGGATGATTTCGGCACCGCTTATTCGAGCCTCAGCTACCTGCACAGCTTTCCGCTGCACAAGGTGAAGATCGATCAGTCATTCCTGCAAGGCCTCGGCGACGACGAGCGCCGGGTGACGTTGCTGCGCGGCATCACGCGGTTGAGCGCGCAACTGGGGCTGCGAGTCGTGGTCGAAGGCGTCGAGACCGAGCAGCAGCTCGAATTACTCGCCGGCGAGGATAGTATCGACGAGGTGCAGGGGTACCTGCTTTGCCGACCGATGCCGGCAGCGGATTTGCGCAAGTTACTCTACGCGTCCTATGTCGCGCCCGATCAAGGTTCTTCGCTACCGGCGATGCTGCGCAGCGACGCTGCGTAGGCGGTACAATTTTCCTGTCACTTCTTTGTCGCTCGCTCGTCACAACAAAACGGCGGGCACGGGGTTAACCTTAATACATTGTCAAAATTGTAATCGCGTTAACGAACTGTTAACCTGCTCCTTCACTGCTGGCATAGGCGGGCGCCAACGGGGAGTTGAGTATGGGTCCGAAAGTAACGCGTTCGACTTTTTCGGGTCACGCGGACGCAAATGGCAGTTTTTCCGATCGTCTCGCGCAGCTCTTGGCCAGGATCGAGTTCAGGCGCGCGGATTCCGGTGAGCAACGCGAAGCCATCTTCCGCCTTCGCTATCAAGCCTATACGCGCGAAGGAGCGATTTCTCCAAATTCCTCCGGGATGTTTTCCGACCATTACGACGAAACGGACAATGCATATCTCTTCGGATTGTACATCGACGACGAGTTAGCCAGCTCGCTCCGCCTTCACGTGGCCTCCAGGGAATGTCTCGATTTTCCCTCGCTCGAAGTCTTTCCCGATTTATTGCAACCTGAGCTCGATGCCGGCAAAGTCCTCGTCGATTCAACCCGCTTTGTCGCCGACGAAGCTCTTTCTCGGCTGCATCGCGGATTGCCGTATGCCACACTCCGGCTTTGCATGTTGGCGGCTGAACATTTCCATGCCGATGATCTTCTCGCGGCTGTAAGGGCGGAGCACCAGGCGTTTTATCGGCGTGCCTTCAACCACCGGCTGATTTGTGAACCGCGGCCTTACCCGCAATTGGCAAA
This sequence comes from Xanthobacteraceae bacterium, assembly GCA_050012575.1. Taxonomy (GTDB): domain Bacteria; phylum Pseudomonadota; class Alphaproteobacteria; order Rhizobiales; family Xanthobacteraceae; genus BOG-931. The sequence goes on from JBEKGX010000039.1 coordinate 19,690, forward strand.
GCCCATCAGCCTGATGACGGTCCATTATCCGACCGCCGCAGGCCAACTGTACCGGCGCTATCCATTCTTCCGTTCAACCCTTTTCGAGCGGCGCATGCTGTTCGAGCGAAATCCGGCTGTTGCCCACCCGCCCTCCTCGCAGCCGCAAGGAATCCGCCGCCGCCCTTTCGTTGAACGCGCCCCCGCGCGCCTTGCCGGCTGAGTTGCAGCCGGCGCACTGCCGCCGGGCGGGACGTTTGCCTTCCATGAAGCCGACATGAGACGGTTAGCTGAAATTCAATCAGCTCCGTAAAATTCGACGCGTCGGCTTCACGCACTATTGCAACGCATCGCGTATAAACGCTCGCGGTCGGCCATGTGCGGCGCGACGAGCGATCTCTATGACCAATTGTCACCCAGCCATGAGCGGCGAAACACCAAACGCAACGGCGGCCACAGCGGCGGAGACGCAGGTCATCGCCTGTCCGCACTGCCGCGCGCAGTTAACGTTTGGTAGAAGCCGCACTCCCCTCATCGACGCCTGCGGATTCGAGAGCTATCACCTCGACTGCGATACGTGCGGCACCCCGCTTGGCGGCGTCATCGACCCCGCCGACGACGCATTGTTGCTTTCAGCACTAGCGGGCTGAAACGGCGCGCGGGCATTTGCGGCGCCGCACCGCCGGCCCGGCTTTCCGGCCAATTCCACAGATTGTGACGCGGCTGCTTGGCGGCCCGATGTCGAATGAGTAGTCATTGTGCCGGTAAGCACGATGAGGAGAAACACCATGTCGAACAGCCTCGACGGCTACGCGGTTTTCATCACCGGGGGCAGCAGCGGACTCGGCCTGTCGCACGCGCGGGTGCTGGCTGGCCGCGGCGCCAGGGTGGCGATCACCGACTTCAAGCAGGAGAGCCTCGACCGGGCGAGCGCCGAGCTCCGGCAGGACGGCGTCGAAGCGTTTTGCCTTCTGGCCGATAATCGGGTCGTCGCAGAGATAAAGAACGCCGTGGCGGCTGCAGAAGCTGAGTTCGGCAAGCTCGACGTCCTCGTCAACAATGCTGGCATCACCGGCATGATGAAGCCCATCGAGGACATCGACGAGGCATTCTTCGTCAGTCTGTTCGACACGCACGTCAAGGGCGCATTCTTCGCCGTGCAGGCGGTGGTGCCGGGGATGAAAAA
>JBEKGX010000040.1:0-19728 GCA_050012575.1 Xanthobacteraceae bacterium
GCATCGCCACGCGTTACGACAAACTCGCCCGAAACTTCCTTGCCGCCGCAGCCCTCGTTGGTGCACTCTATTGGATCAAGTTGTGAGTCCAGACCCTAGGCACGCCCTTCATCGCTGGGCTAATCGCGACCGGCTTCAGTTAATGAAGTTGCGCTGTCGGACGAAGTTGCCGGCCGTATCTCGCACCCAACCGAGTTTCCTGCGAGCATTCTCGCTGAGCGGTTCAAGTGTCCAGGGTGGATCCAGGACAAGCCGCACGCAAATCGATGTGGCCTCGCGAAAGCGATCACTTAGAATGTCGTTGATATCCTGAAACAATATTTCTTCGAACGGGCACGAGGGCGAAGTCGTCGTGAATTCCATTCCCTTGGGATGAGGCGCCGCGCTATCTCATCCGCGATCGGGATCGGATCTACGGCAGCATTGTCACACGCCGAATTCGCGCCCTGGGCATCCGGGACAAGCCTACGGCACCGGCCTCACCATGGCAGAATAGCTTTGCCGAACGGCTAATCGGATCTATCCGGCGCGAGTGTGTTGATCATTTTATTGTCTTCGGCGAGGCACACCTGCGCCGCCTCCTGCGAACCTACGCTCGTTATTACAACGACATCAGAACGCATCGATCATTGGATAAAGATGCGCCCTCGCGCCCGGTTCAGTGGGTCGGATCTATCAATTCACACGCGATCCTTGGCGACTTCATCACCATTATGTGCGGGTTTAGGTTTTCGGTACACACAGGGATCAGGCGAGTAGATAAAGTAAGCGTAGGCCGCCACACCGAGAGCGACCACGCCGGCCGCGATCGCAGCGGCGAATTTTAGAATGCGCATCGTAACTCGCTCCCTTCACTTTACTTGCTATTGATCGGCCCCCGATCGTTTATGATGACGATTACGCTTCGGCCCGCGTCGACTGCGGCGCGCGACATCTAACCTCCCGTGGATTTCATGCCCCGGCGTGTCCAGTAGATCGCCTGGCTCGAGCTGTCGCGCGCACCCCAACCTGCCTTGTTCGACTCGTCGAAGCAGGCAAATGCACGCTCGACGAGCGGCAACTCGACGCCGCGTGTTTTGGCCTCCGCCAGCATGGTGGAAAGATCCTTGCGGCAGGACACGAGATCGTAGGTGCCGGGAGCAGTATCGTCGCCACCGAGCATTTGCGCGACCACAGCGGCGCGGCCCTTGAGCGCGTTCGTCCCGCCCCCGCTGTCGGAAAAGATATCGACAAGGCGTACAGGATCGATGCCGAGATGACGACTGATCGCGAAGGCTTCCCCGAAAGCCTGCCAGGATACAAGCATTGGCAGATTGATCGCTAGTTTCATGCTCGCTCCCGCGCCGATGTCGCCGCAATGCTCGATGCGACGGCATAATTGTTCGAGGATCGGCTTTGCTCGGGCGAGATCGGCATCGCTGCCGCCGACAAAACCGAAGAGCTTGCCTTGTCGTGCCGGCCCGGTGGTGCCGCCGACCGGACATTCGATAAAGGCCGCACCCTTGGTGCGCAGCTTTTCCGCAAGCGCGATTTCCGTTTGCGGCTGTACCGTACTCATGTCGATGAACAGCTTGCCTTTGAGTTCCGCCGCAAGAAGGCCCGACGGCCCGCCATAGGCCGCGTTGATCGCGGCGGCGTCGGTCAGTATCGTGATCACGGCGTCGACAGCTTTTGCGAGATCGGCGGGCGTTGCGGCGATCTTGGCGCCAGCATCCGCGAGCGGCTTCGCTTTCTCTGGCGAACGGTTCCAGACCGTCATCTGATTGCCAGCCTCCATCAGCCGCGCGGCGATTGCCGCACCCATTTTGCCGACGCCGGCGATACCGATATTCATGGCTTACTGCTCCTCCGCTGTCGTACAATTCGATCGGCTGCAACGACGAAAATTCCTACGAAATACCGAGGGGGCGTGCTCGCATGGCCAGTGCAGGATTCTTAATTACATTGATCTGGAGAGTCACATGAATCTAGCGCCGTCGACGGAACACCTGGGTAAGGGCGTAAAACGAGGCCTTCCCTTTGAGGGCGTAGTGCTTGTCCTCCAGGGCGGCGGCGCTTTGGGGGCATATCAAGCCGGCGTTTTCCAAGCGATCCATGAGGCAAATATTGAAGTAACTTGGCTTTGCGGAACGTCGATTGGCGCCATCAATGCTGCTTTGATCGCCGGCAATCCGCCTGAACGGCGCCTCGAAAGATTGCGTGAGTTCTGGGAGGTCGTCACCAAGCCGCCCGTCACACTGCCTAACGTCCCGTGGCTTTCGACTCTGCCGTGGGCCGGGAACCCGCAGGCGCGTTACTGGACCAACAGAATTAGCGCTTTTGCCACGATGTTGCATGGGGCTCCGGGCTTTTTTTCACCGCGGCGCTTTCCGCCAGTGAGCTCGGCCGCGGAAAACCCAGCTCTCGTGAGCTATTATGACATTTCGCCCCTGAAAGAGACTCTTGAGCGTTTGGTGAACTTCGATTTGATCGATTCGAAGACCATGCGCTTTAGCGTGGGTGCCACCCATATTCTGACCGGCGCATCAGTTTATTTCGACAATTGGGAGCGAAAAGTCACGGCAGCGCACGTGATTGCAAGTGCATCCCTACCGCCCGGGTTTCCGCCGACAAAGATCGATGGTGAGTATTATTGGGACGCCGGTGTCGTTTCAAACTCGCCCATGCAATTCGTTGTCGACAACAGGCGGCGCAATAGCGCGCTTGTTTTTCAAGTTGATCTTTGGGATGCGAATGGAGAGGTGCCGCTCGACATTCCATCCGCTAATTTGCGGGCAATTGAAATCCATAGCGCCAGCCGGATCAATGTTTCGCTCGAGCAGTATAAGAAAATGCAAAAATTCCGGCATGCCCTTTGCAAGTTTTTGGATCAACTCCCCGAACATTGTCATGACGATCCCGAGGTGAAAGTTCTCTCCGAGGAAGCTCGCGTGAAAGTCGCGACGATCGTTCAACTGAAATACCAGGCACCAAAATATGAAACGGCGGCCAAGACGTTTGATTTCTCGCGGCGTGCAATGGAAGAGCATTGGCAAGCGGGTTATGAAGATACCAAGGTTGCACTCGGCGAGTCCGCGGTGCTCGAACCGCCCCCTGTTGCGGAAGCGATACGCATTTTCGATGTACATCGCGGCTGGATAAAATAAGCTCGCAAATGCTTCGCGCCTGTTCTTAACCGGGAAAGTGGAAATAGTTGTGACGCGATGGTGTGTTGATAGTTGCGCGTTTTCAGCGGCTAGTGAATGGCGCAGGCAACGTCCGTTGGGCGGCAAATGGCAAACTTCATAATTCGATGGCTCGATGCCTCTGATGGCCCCCAACCGTTGCGTCGGCGGACGACCGCCGTGTCTGCTTCTAGGGGTAAAGCTGCTGCGCCTCCAGCGAGGCGACGCGGCTGAAAGTGACCCATACCGAAAGTTGAGCTTGCGCTGGCCCTGGCGAAATGGATGGAGTGCCACGACATGGCCCACGTCCGCGGAGCTCCATACCACCCGATGACCCAGGGCAAGATCGAGCGTTGGCACCAGACGTTGAAGAACCGCATCCTGCTAGAGAATTACTACCTGCCGGCGATCTGGAAGCACAGGTCGAGGCCTTCGTGGCCGACTACAACCACCGCCGCTACCACGAGAGCATCGACAATCTAACCCCGGCCGACGTCTACTTCGGACGCGGCCAGACAATCCTGCTGTAGAGAGAAAGGATCAAACGTCAGAGCATCACACAACGCCGCTTGCAGCACCAACGGCAAGTCGCATAATGTCATTAAACAGACGAGCCAGAGCCTCTCTTAATTTGCCCTGCTCGCTGTCTCAAATACTTTGATGACGGACACACGTCATATTTGTCCTGAGCGGGACAGCGTTCACACTTCGATCATGCCATGCCAGGGAGGCCTTTAGCCCATGACAGATCTCGGAGAGAACACTGTAGCGAGCGATGATCCCGGCTACGGCCGGCTTACCGTCACGCTGAAGGTGAACGGTCAAGAGCGTGAGGTCTTGATCGATCCGCGCATGACCTTGCTCGATTGCCTGCGCGAAGTGCTTCGCCTTACTGGCACGAAGAAAGGTTGCGACCACGGTCAGTGCGGGGCGTGCACGATTCATATCAATGGCCGCCGCGTGAACAGTTGCCTTGCTTTGGCCGCGGCGCATGTCGGCGATGAAATTGTCACAATCGAAGGGCTTGGCGTCCCTGGACGTCTTCACCCTATGCAGGCTGCCTTTCTCGAGAACGACGCTTATCAATGTGGCTATTGCACATCAGGCCAGATCATGTCGGCCGTGGCGCTGCTTCGCGAACCATGTGGCATGTCGGACGATGATGTACGCGAATTCATGAGCGGCAATATCTGCCGCTGCGGCGCATACCCGAATATCGTCAAGGCGATCCAGCAGGCGCGACGCGCGCTCAGAGGAAGCTGACCATGCAGCCCTTCGATCTCGTTCGCGCGCCCGACCAGCGAACCGCCGTCGCAGAAGGCGCGGCCTCACACACGGCTCAACAAGGTGCGAGCGTGCGCTTTCTCGCGGGCGGCACGACGCTTGTCGATCTAATGAAGCTCGGTGTGGAGCGCCCCGGTCGCGTGGTGGACATCAACCGCCTCGGACTTGACGACATCCACAAGCAAGCAAACGGCGACTTGTTCATCGGCGCGACCGCACGCAACAGCGACTTGGCGCACCATCCGCTTGTGCGCGGCAGCTATTCCGCGCTTTCGCAAGCAATCCTCGCCGGAGCGTCGACCCAGTTACGCAACGCTGCAACGACGGCGGGCAACCTGCTGCAGCGTACACGCTGCATGTACTTTCGTGACCTCGCCAGTGCCTGTAACAAACGTGCGCCAGGCTCGGGCTGTCCGGCAATCGCCGGCACGAACCGGATGCTTGCAATCCTCGGCACCAGCGAAGCCTGCATCGCGACTAACCCGTCGGACATGGCGGTGGCAATGATGGTTTACGACGCGGTCGTCCATATCCAAGGCGTTGCAGGTGACCGGCAGGTTCCCCTCATGGACTTTTATGTGCTGCCAGGGGAAAGGCCGGACATCGAGAACGTGCTCGAACCCGGCGATCTAGTGACCCATGTCACCCTGTCTTCACCATCAACGGGCGAGCGGTCGACTTACCTGAAACTCCGGGATCGCGCGTCGTACGAATTTGCGCTGGTCTCCGCCGCAGTCGCCATCACGCTGGCAAATGGCGCGATCGCAAGCGCTCGGTTCGCGCTCGGTGGCATCGGCACGCGACCCTGGCGGGTAACCGAAGCCGAGCGTGCATTGGTGGGGCAGGCTCCAAGCGACAAAGCGTTTCGCAACGCCGCCGAAATCTGTCTCAGGGGAGCGCGACCGCAAGGTCAGAACGGCTTTAAGATCGAACTAGCAAGGCGTTGTATCGTCCATGCATTTAAACATATCACACAATGAATTGTCCGAGGTAATCCGATGTCCGAACCGCTAGCAGCTCCTTCGATCGCGGAAATCGGTAAGGCGCGTACCCGCATTGACGGCCCGCTCAAGGTCACCGGCACGGCCCGATATGCTTCCGACCACAGCTTCCCGAATATGCTCTACGCCGTGCCGGTCGGTGCGACGATTGCTAAAGGCAAGATAAAGACCATCGATACATCTCGCGCACGTCAAATGCCCGGCGTGCGCGCAGTCCTGAAACGCGGCGACCTCATTCCTATTTCGCGTATCACGCCGAGCTTCAGCGACGCTCTCATGCTGGACGAGCCGCGACCGCCGTTCGACGACGACATTGTTCGTTATTACGGCCAATATGTAGCGCTTGCAGTCGCGGATACGTTCGAAGAGGCCAAAGCAGCCGCGGACGCCGTCGCAGTGTCTTATGCGGCGGAAACTCCGAATGTCGATCCCCACCTGGTCGCCGAGGAAACAAAAGTCGTTAGCGAGCGTGGCGATGCAAAGAAGGCCTATGCGGCCGCGCCGATCACGATAGATGCCCATTATGCGATATCGCCCGAGACCCATAATCCGATCGAGACGCATGCGACCGTAGCGGTCTGGGATGGCGACGAGCTCACGCTCTACGAAACCTCGCAGGGTGTCGTGAACCATCGCAACGTGCTTGCCGACATGCTCGGTCTGCCGCGGCACAAGGTGCGGGTGATCGCTAAGTTCATCGGTTCGGGATTTGGCTCTAAGCTCTGGCCGTGGTCGCAATCCCCTCTGGCCGCGGCGGCGGCGATCAAACTTGGCCGGCCGATAAAGCTGGTGCTGAGCCGGCCGATGATGTTCCACAGCGTGGGCCACCGACCGCGTATCGAGCAGCGCGTTCGCCTCGGCGGCAGCGCCGATGGCAGGCTCATGTCACTCCAGCATGATTACGTGAACGCGACGTCGATCTTAGACGACTACGAGGAGAATTGCGGCGAGGCCACGCCGCACATGTACAGTGTTCCCAATCTGGGTGTGACTTCCGGGTTGGCCAAGCGCAACATCGGCACACCGACGTCTATGCGCGGGCCGGGCGCGGTGCCTGGACTGTTCGCCACAGAGTCCGCCATGGACGAACTGGCGATCAAACTCGGATTGGATCCTGTTGAACTGCGTTTGATCAACGAGCCACAGCTCGACGAAGGCCTTGGTGTCCCGTTCTCCTCTCGTCATCTCAAGGAATGCGTGACACTCGGCGCCGAGAAATTCGGCTGGTCGAAGCGTACTTCCCCGGTAGCCTCCATGAAGCGTGACGGGGCGACGGTGGGATGGGGCATGGCCACATGTTCGTGGCTCGCCGCGCGATTGGACTGCACCGCTTCGATCGAACTGCGCGACGACGGCACGGCGCGCGTCGCCTCTGCCTCCCAGGATATTGGAACCGGTACCTACACGGTGATGGCCCAAATGGTGGCCGAGATGCTGGGCATCGCGATCGAACGTATCGAGGTCGCGATCGGCGACAGCAGGTTGCCGATGGGCACGGTTTCCGGAGGTTCCATGCTCACCGCATCGTTGGTCAGACCGATCAGCGCAGCGATAGCGGCAGCCGGTGAGGCGCTGCTTGGCTTGGCCGTCGCCGGCCAAAACACGCCGTTTAGCGGCGCCAAGGCAAAGGAACTTCAATTCAGTCAAGGTCGGATCGAGGCGAAAAACGGAAATCGGCCCACGATGATATTTGACGAAGTATTGCGGGGGTTGAAAATCTCAGCAGTCTCTGGGCAAGGCTCGGGCGAGGGGAGCTTTGGCGCACAGGGAAAGCCAAAGTTTTCCAGCCATTCTTTTGGCGCGCACTTCGCCGAGGTGACATGGCAACCAGACATCGCGCGGTTACGCGTGTCCCGCGTCGTCTCGGTATTCGACGCCGGCCGTATTCTCAACCCCATGACCGCGCGCAACCAAATTGAAGGCGCTATCGTCATGGGAATCGGCATGGCCTTGTTTGAGGGCACCGAATACGATGCGGTGAGCGGCGCGCCAGTCAATGCCAGTCTCGCCGATTATGTGGTCGCCACCAACGCTGACGTGCCAGCGCTGGACGTTCATTTCATCGAATATCCCGATTTCAATCTCAACGCGCTGGGCGCTCGCGGCGTGGGAGAAATCGGTCTTGCTGGAACGGCGGCCGCGCTGACTAGCGCGATCTATCATGCAACCGGTGTGCGCATCCGCGAGTTGCCGCTTAAGATTGAACAGCTACTTTAGCTGTAAACTCCGTCAAACAGCACCTGTCCCTACCAGAAACCTCAACCGGCTAGCGAGCAGCCGCGAATCGGGTGATGTTCGTTCCCGATGATAGATTTTCTCAGGTTACTGGTGTGCGCGCTGACGGGGCTGTTCCGGTCGAGAGGGCGGCTTGAGGCGGAAATCCTGGTTCTTCGACACCAGCTCAATGTGCTCAGGCGCAAAGCGCCGGAGCGAGTGGCCTTTAATTGCATTGACCGCTTGGTGTTTGCGGGACTGTATCGTTTGGCTCCTAGCGGGCTGGACGCTTTAAAAATCCTCAAACCGGAAACGGTAGTCCGCTGGCACCGCGCCGGTTTCCGGACCTATTGGCGCCGGAAATCGAGAGCACGCGGTGGCCGACCGAAGACACCGCTGGAGATTCGTCAGTTCATTCGAGACACGAGTATTGCAAACCCTCTTTGGGGTGCACCGCGGATCCACGGCGAACTCCTCATGCTCGGCATTGATGTCGGGCAAACGACCGTAGCGAAGCACATGGTGAGGCTAAGGCGGCCACCATCGCAAGGATGGAAGACCTTCCTTCGCAACCACACCGACGGCGTCGCGTCGATGGATTTGCTTGTCATCCCGACGATCGCGTTCCGGCTGTTATATGGGTTTTTGATTCTCCAGCATCGTCGCCGTGTGATCGTTTGGATTGGTGTGACCGCGCATCCGAGTGCCGAATGGATCGCCCGTCAGCTCACCGAGGCATACGACTGGGCACAGGCACCCCAATACGTCATTCGCGATAGGGATCGGGTTTATGGCGACCTTTTCATCCGGCGTCTTCGTGCGATGGGCATCCGGGATCAGCCGATCGCACCGCGATCACCATGGCAAAATGGACATACGGAGAGGCCCATCGACTCGATCCGACGGGAGTGCCTTGACCATGTCGTGGTGTTCGGCGAGCAGCACCTCCGCCAGCTGCTGGGATCGTACCAAAGATATTACAATGACGCGCGCACACACCTATCGTTGAACAAGGATGCACCTGCGTCGCGTGCGGTTCAGGCGGCTGGCCGCATTACGGCCGTCCCGCACCTCGGGGGTCTGCACCATCATTACGTCCGGATTTGATTTCCGGTGGGGACAACGCCCCGATCCGGGGCATAACCGGAACAGACTCTACTTAGGGGGTCGCAGTTCGATGCGATTTGACAAACCACGATGGTGTCCCAACAATCCGGTATTCGAGACCGCGAGCTATGGATTTTTATAAGGCACTTGGCGGTTTGTTCGCAGGTGCATCGGGTTCGGTCGCATCGGTCTTCGTGCGGGGCAATGCATCTTGAACATTTCACGTTTCCGCGCCTTCTGGCCCGCCGGTTCTCGTTCGCCTGAGGTACCCATCCGGTCCGAGCTCTTCAGCGTGGAGCGCCTCGAGCAGCACGCGGAAAGTCTGGCCGCCGCGCAGCGTATTGCGCCCAAACTGAAGCGGGGTCGGCCGCTCGTCCAACGGCTCCACGACAACAGTAGAGTCCTGACCGAGGCATATCGTGCCATCGTCAAGGCAACATACGCGTTCCAATCGATTACGCCGGGAGCGGAATGGTTGCTTGACAACTTTCATGTGGTGGATGAACAGGTCCGCGAGATCAGGGAAAATCTCCCGCCGGGCTTTTATCGGAAACTTCCGAAGCTAGCCGATGGACCGCTGCAGGGATATCCACGCGTTTTCGGCATCGCGTGGGCGCTTGTCGCGCATACCGACAGCGCGTTCGACATTCAAAAACTGACCCGCTTTTTGGAGGCCTATCAGCGCGTTCAGCCGTTGACCATCGGCGAGTTGTGGGCGCTTGCAATCACCTTGCGTATCACGCTGGTCGAAAATCTGCGCCGTCTGGCAGAAGCAATCGTGGCGCGGCTATCGACGAGCCAACTGGCGGATAAACTCGCCGACCGGATATTGGGCACGGACGATCACGGGCCTGAGCCGACATCCGTGGTCCTGAAAAGCCTCAATCAGGTGCCATGGTCGACAGCGTTTGCCGTTCAACTCGCGCAACGCCTGCGTGACCACGATCCCAACGCAACGCCGGCGCTGCGTTGGCTGAACGAGCGGTTGGAAACCGAAGGAATGACTATCGATCAGATCGTCCGCGCAGAAGTACAGCAACAGAGCGCGGTGAACGTGACCGTTCGCAACGTGATCACGAGCATGCGCTTGGTATCGATGATCAATTGGGCGGAATTTTTTGAAAGTGTCAGTCCCGTCGACGCCATCATGCGCGCCGGAAGCAACTTTGCAGCGATGGATTTCCCAACACGTGATCTCTACAGACGCGCGATCGAAGAAATTGCGCGCGAATCGGGCCACGATGAAGTTGAGGTCGCTGAGCGCGCGATAGAAGTGGCAAGACGCGCAGGTGATGCAGTCACCGACCATGCCACCAACGCTGGGCGCGAAAGCGATCCGGGATATTATCTCATCTCCAATGGCAGGCATGCGTTTGAGAGAGAGCTCCGATCTCACGTTCCGCTCAAGACCTGGCTTTTCCGTCTCAACTCAAATCTGGGCGTGATGAGTTATATGGCCATGATCGGGGCCGTCACGGCCCTCATTCTCGCATTCGCGCTGCTGTGCGGCGGGTATGCCGGAGTGGGCGGCTGGTCGATCTTCCTGCTGGCCATCGTTGGTTTCGTTCCGGCATCAGACGTCGCGGTAGCGGTGGTGAACCGCGCGATTACTGAACAGATCGGTGCGTCTACACTGCCCGGCCTTGAGCTTCGCAGTGGCGTTCCGCCCGATTTGGCGACCGTCGTGGTTGTGCCTATTCTTCTGACAACACCATCGGCAATTGAGGAGCAGATCGAAAAGCTCGAGGTTCATCACCTATCGAACCCCGACTCTAATCTCCGCTTTGCGCTACTCTCCGATTGGAAGGACTCCGATGCAGAGCATTCTATAGACGACGACAAGCTTCTCGACGCTGCTGTGGCCGGGATTGCACGCTTGAACGATCGCTATGGACCTACTCTCGAGAGCCCATTTTTCTTCTTCCTTCATCGTCGACGCGTATGGAACGACGGCGAAGGAAAGTGGATGGGCTGGGAGCGCAAGCGCGGCAAGCTACACGAGCTCAATCGATTGCTTCGCGGAGACACCGATACGACGTTTATCGCGCTCGATGGCCGAGCGCCTCGGCTTCCCGCCGCCATCCGCTATGTCATAACGCTAGATGCCGATACGCGCCTGCCGATTGGAACCGCTAGGCGTCTTGTGGGAAAGATCGCGCACCCGCTCAACCGCCCCCGCTTCGACCCTCATCGCGGTCTTGTTGTGCAGGGTCATGCCATTCTTCAACCACGGGTAACACCGTCGCTGCCCGTTGGCCGAGATGGATCGCTATTCCAGCGCACTTTTTCTGGACCAAACGGCCTCGATCCGTACGCGCTCGCAGCCTCGGACGTGTACCAAGATCTCTTCGGAGAGGGCTCCTATAGCGGCAAGGGAATCTATGAAGTTGATATTTTGGAATCCGCCCTTAAAGGCCAGATTCCCGATAGCTCGGTCCTCAGTCACGACCTTCTAGAAGGTATCTTTGCGCGCGCAGGGCTCGCGTCCGATATCGAGGTCGTTGAGGAATTTCCGTCGCGCTACGACGTGGCCGCTGCGCGCCAGCATCGTTGGGTGCGCGGCGACTGGCAGCTGCTGCCCTGGATCTTCGGGGTTGGCCGGAAGGCGCGCGATGGCGTCAGGAACACCCCGATCCCGTTGATAGGACGGTGGAAGCTACTCGACAATTTGCGCCGCTCTTTGTCCGCACCCGCCGCTTTACTGGCCATGCTGATCGCTTGGTTGCAGCCGATAACCGCGGCGGAGATTTGGACTGTATACATTCTTTTGACTATTGCGATGCCGCCTTTGCTTCCGGCAATCGTCCACATTGTGCCGCGCCGGGTCGGCGTTCCGCTGCGCGGTCATTTGCAGGCGCTACATAGAGACTTCGCGCTGGGCCTCTTGCAGAGCGCCTTTCTGGTTACGTTTCTCGCCCATCAGGCATGGATGATGATCGACGCGGTGGGACGCACGCTGTTCCGCCTGTTCATAAGCCGGCGCCAGCTGCTCGAATGGGTCGCCGCGGCGCAGGAGAACAATGACCGTCAATTCGATCCGCGTAAGCTCTCTACGCAAATCGCTGCAAGCGTCGCCTTCGCGGGATGTGTGGCTGTTCTCATTTATTTCGTCGGTAGTGGAACCTTGGTCATCGCGGCGCCGTTCGCGGTTCTATGGGTGTTGTCGCCCCTCGTTGCGCGATGGGCGAGTTTACCGCCGTCGGAGGCCGGACATTTGTCGGTCACGCAAGCCGACGAGCTTGAGTTGCGGCTCGTCGGGCGGCGCACTTGGCGGTTCTTTGAAAAATTCGTCACAGCGAACCACAATATGCTTCCGCCTGATAACTTTCAGGAAGACCCGAAACCCGTTGTTGCCCAACGCACTTCGCCGACCAATCTCGGCCTGTACCTTTTGTCGGTCATTGCCGCGCATGACTTTGGCTGGCTAGGAATTCTAGACGCAACAGAGCGCCTTGAAGCGACATTTTCTACCATGAACCGCATGGAACGATTCCGGGGTCACTTCTTCAACTGGTACGACACGGCCGATCTTCGCGGGCTGGAGCCGAAATACGTCTCGTCGGTGGATAGCGGTAATCTTGCCGGTCATCTAATCGCACTTGGCAACGCGTGCCTAGAAATTGCGGTCGGTCCCATTACAAATCCCCGCTGGCTATCGGGGCTTGAAGACACGTTGGAACTGATCCGCGGATCCTTGCGCTCGCGCGTTGTGGATCGGCGGGTGCAAAATTCGGAAAGCACAAAGTTAAGCGTCGCGATCGACGCGTTCGCTGCCTCGATTCGAAACGCGCCATCGACCCCTGCGGGCATCGTCCTTCTTCTGGCGGATCTCGCCCAGAAGGCGGAAGTGGCCGCCGAGCTCGCGCGTGAACACTCCGAGCATGGCACCAATGCTGAGACGGAAATCGTCATCTGGACCGAGGCCTTGCGTGCGTCGATCCTCGCGCACCAACGCGACATCGATTTTCTGATGCCCTGGGCAAGGCACATTGCCGAAGGCGTCCCCGGCTGCGAGGAGCTCATTACGCTCTTGGAAACAATGCCGACTCTAAGCGATCTGCCGGATCATTGCGAGGCAGCACTTCGACTCTTAATGCAGCGGAGGGGAAAAAGCGGGGCGCACGACGATTTTGATGCGCTGGCGAATGCGCTTGAAAAGTCGGTTAGCGCGGTTCAACTGGTGAGCCATCGTCTTGTCACGCTGGCTGATCACGCCAATGCGATGTTCAGGTCAATGGAGTTTGGCTTTCTATTCGACAATGACCGCGAGCTCCTTTCAATCGGCTATCGCTGTGCTGACGGTAGCCTCGATCCAAACTTCTACGACTTGCTGGCGTCAGAGGCGCGGCTTGCAAGCTTCGTCGCAATTGCCAAGGGCGATTTGCCGGCCAAGCACTGGTTCAGGCTCGGGCGAACTTTGACGCCGATCGACGGTGGGTCGGGGTTGATTTCATGGTCCGGATCGATGTTCGAATATCTGATGCCGTCACTGGTGATGCGCGCCCCCTCGGGCAGCCTGCTGGAACAGACCAATCGGCTCATTGTTCGCCGGCAGGAAAAGTATGGCGACAAGCTCGGGGTCCCGTGGGGCATGTCCGAGTCCGAATATAACGCGCGGGATATCGAGCAATCCTATCAATACTCAAGCTTCGGCGTTCCCGATCTTGGGTACAAGCGCGGGCTCAGTGATAACGTTGTCATCGCGCCCTACGCGAGTGGGCTTGCTTCCATGATCGATCCCGCTTCCGCTGCGCGCAACTTCAGGAAACTTGCCGACATCGGCGCGCGAGGTACCTATGGTTGGTATGAAGCACTCGACTACACGCGCACGCGCCTACCAGAAGGTACAAAAGTAGCGATCATTCGCGCCTACATGGCGCACCACCAGGCGATGATAGTCGTCGCCATTGGAAATGCCCTCCAGAACGGCCGGATGCGAGAGCGCTTTCACGCTGCGCCGATCATTCAGGCTGCGGAGCTTCTGCTGCAGGAGCGCATGCCGCGCGACGCTGCTGTGGCGCGGCCGCCGCCCGAGCAGGCTAAGGCAGCGAAGATTGCAAACCTCGTTCCACAAATTCAACGTCGCTATACGTCGGCACACTCTCGCGCTCCCCGGACCCATCTTATGTCTAACGGGCACTATTCGACCATGGTGACGGCTGCCGGATCGGGCTACAGCCGCTGGCATGATGTTGCAATCACGCGCTGGCGTGAGGACGTCACCTGCGACTGTTGGGGAACTTATATCTTTGTCCGCGATGTTCACAACGGTGCGGTTTGGTCGGCTGGCTACCAGCCGAGCGTGATCGAACCGGACGTCTATGACGTTTCATTCGACGAAGATCACGCCGAAATCATCCGCCGCGATGGCTCCCTTACAACGACATTGGATGTGGCCGTTTCTCCGGAGGACGACGCTGAGGTTCGCCGCGTCTCGGTCACCAACCATGGAAATCGAACGCGGGAAATCGAGCTCACGTCCTATGCCGAAATCGCGTTGGCGCGGCAGCTCGATGACGTTGCGCACCCGGCCTTTGCAAAACTGTTCGTGCAAACGGAATTCGTGCCGAATCTCGGTGCAATTCTGGCAACGCGACGGCGGCGCTCGTCGGGTGATCCGCTGGTATGGGCGGCACATTTGGCTGTGGTCGAAGGCGATGCGTCCGGCGACATTCAATTCGAGACCGATCGGGCCCGCTTTCTGGGACGCGGACAAACAATTCGATTGCCCGCTGCCATCGCCGAAGGTTGGCCGCTTTCCAACACGGTCGGTGCCGTGCTTGACCCGATTTTCAGCCTGCGCCGTCGCGTGCGAATCCCGCGCGGCGCAACAGCCCGCATCGCATTCTGGACATTGGCGGCCTCGTCGCGCGACGAAGTCCTCGACCTAGCCGATAAACATCATGACGCAATGGCATACGATCGGGCGACCGCGCTCGCCTGGACGCAGGCGCAGATGCAGCTTTACCATCTCGGCATCAGCGCCGACGAGGCGCACCTCTTCCAGCGTCTTGCCAATCATGTGCTTTATTCTGATCCAACACTGCGCCCGAAAGCCGACATCATCACGCGCGGCCTCCGTAAAGCCTCGACGCTGTGGGTACTGGGGATCTCGGGGGATTTACCCATTGTTCTCGTCCGGGTCGAAGAGCACGACGATCTGGAACTCGTCCACCAGCTTTTGCGCGCCCGAGAATATTGGCGATTGAAGCAGCTTGCCGTCGACCTCGTCATCCTCAACGAGCGCTCGCCTTCCTATGTTCAGGATCTGCAGACTGAACTCGACGCCTTGGTCCGGATGTATCAGTCGATACCGAAAATCGCGACTGCCGATGCTCGTGGTTCGGTATTCGTGCTGCGCGCAGATCTGGTGTCATCGGATGTTCGCGGCCTGCTTCACGCGGCTGCCCGCGCCGTGCTCCACGGCAGCCGTGGGACTCTTGCCGAACAGATCAATCACGCACGCGAACGCATGCCAGCAAACCCGCCGCCGCCAAGACGTATGCCGCCAGCCCTGCCGCCCGAAGCTCCAGTGCCGCGACCGGAGATGGAATTCTTCAACGGTCTTGGCGGATTCACATCCGCCGGCCGCGAATATCTGACCATCCTCAATGGCAACGAGCACACTCCGGCCCCGTGGATTAATGTCATCTCCAACTCGTCCTTCGGCTTTCAGGTGTCAACGGAAGGCAGTGGCTTCACCTGGTCGTTGAACAGCCAGCAAAATCGGCTCACGCCATGGTCGAACGATCCGGTTAGTGATGCGCCTGGCGAAGCCATCTATGTGCGCGACGACGAGAACGGCGAGGTATGGGGGCCAACGGTATTTCCGATTCGTGAGAAGACCGCGTCCTATTCGGTGCGCCACGGGCAGGGTTACAGTCGGTTTGAACATGCGTCACACGGGATCGCGCTTGAACTTCTTCAATATGTGCCCATCGACGACCCGATAAAAATCTCGCGGCTGAAGATAACGAATCAGTCGGCGCGCGAGCGGCGCCTTTCGATCACGGCCTATGTGGAGTGGGTCCTCGGCGGTTCTCGAACCTCGACCGCGCCCTTTATCGTGACCGAGATTGATCCGGAAACAGGTGCAATCTTTGCACGGAATCCGTGGAACGATCAGTTCGGTGAGCGTGTGGCGTTTGCGGACCTGAATGGTAGGCAGACGGCCTGGACGGGCGATCGGACGGAATTTATCGGCCGCGACAGCGCGCTCGACCGGCCCTTGGGGATGACTCTTGGAGCAGCCCTTTCCAATCGCGTCGGCACGGGGTTCGATCCGTGCGGGGTCCTTCAAACGCAGGTCAGGTTGGACGCAGCCGGCACGACGGAAATTGCCTTCTTTCTCGGAGAAGCGGCAAGACCGAACGCGCAAACGTTGATTGCGAAATATCGTAAGGCCGATCTCGATGCGGTATTCAACGAAGTGGGTCAACAGTGGGACGACACGCTCGGGACCGTGCAGGTCAAGACGCCCGACAGGTCATTGGATATTCTTCTGAATCGCTGGCTTCCCTATCAGACTCTTTCGTGCCGGGTATGGGCGCGCGTCGGCTTCTATCAGGCGAGCGGAGCCTATGGTTTCCGCGATCAGCTACAGGACGTCATGGCGTTGTGCCTGTCTCGGCCCGACGTCGCCCGTGCGCATCTTCTCAGGGCGGCTGCGCGTCAATTCGTCGAGGGTGACGTTCAACATTGGTGGCTGCCGGAATCGGAGCGCGGTATCCGCACACGAGTCTCCGATGACAGGGGCTGGCTCGCCTACGCCGTTGCCCACTATGTTGCGGTCACCGCGGATATCGCGGTCCTCGATGAGATGGTTGCGTTCCTTGAAGGCCCGGTCCTGCGGGACGGCCAGCGCGACGCATTCTTTGAAGCATCGGTCTCCAGCAAGCAGGCGAGCCTGTTCGAGCATTGCGCACTCGCGCTCGACAAGAGTCTTGCAACAGGTGCACACGGCCTGCCGCTCATGGGCACCGGCGACTGGAACGACGGCATGGACCGGGTCGGTGAAGGGGGAAAAGGCGAGAGCGTCTGGCTCGGCTGGTTCCTGTTCTCGACGCTGAATGCGTTCGCCAATCTGGCGGAGCAGTACGGCCGCCGGGAGTACGCGGCGCGCTGGCGCAAACATGCGGCACACTTGAAGATATCCCTTGAGGAGAATGCCTGGGACGGGGATTGGTATCGCCGCGCCTATTTTGACGATGGAACGCCGCTCGGCTCGGTCTCCAACAACGAATGTCGTATTGATTCGATTGCGCAGTCTTGGGGCGTCATTTCGGGAGCTGCGGACACGACGCGCGCCGCGCGCGCCATGGCAGCCGTCGACAAATATCTCGTGCGCCGGAATGAAAAGCTCGCGTTACTTTTCACGCCACCCTTCGACAATCCAGCCCACGATCCCGGCTACATCAAGGGTTACCCTGCCGGCATTCGCGAGAATGGTGGCCAATACACGCATGGTGCCATATGGGTGGCGCTGGCATCCGCGATGCAAGGCGACGGCGACAAGGCCGGCGAACTGCTATCGATGTTGAACCCGATCAACCACGCCGATAGTCCCAACGGGGTTCACCGCTACAAGGTTGAACCCTATGTGGTCTGCGCCGATGTCTACTCGATGCCGCCTCACGTCGGGCGCGGTGGATGGACTTGGTACACCGGATCGGCAGGGTGGATGTACAACGTGGCGCTCGAATGGGTACTCGGGTTTAGGGTACGGGGCGCGAGCTTCGTGCTCGACCCATGTATCCCGCGTGCATGGCCAAAATTCGAGATTTCTTTCCACTATCGCTCGGCCCGCTACGACATTACGGTCGAAAACCCGCTTGGCGTCAGCCGCGGCGTAATTGCGGTGAAGCTCGATGGCGAGATGCTGACTGGCACCCAAAAAGCGCTCATTCCATTGCTCGATGACGGCGCGCGCCACAGCGTCAAGGTCGTGCTGGGATGAGATTTTGAGGATGAGATGGCAGAAAGCATAAGCCCGCTCGCGGGAAAGCCAGTTACGGCGGCCATGCTCGTCAATGTGCCGCGACTTGTGACTTCTTATTTTGCGCAAGCGCCCGACCCTTCGATCGCGTCGCAGCGCGTATCTTTCGGTACTTCGGGACACCGCGGGTCGGCATTCACGCACAGTTTCAACGAGGGGCATATTCTGGCAATCAGCCAGGCCGTTTGCCTCTATCGAAAAAAGGCTGAAATAGACGGTCCCCTTTTCCTTGGCATGGACACGCACGCGCTGTCAGAGTCTGCCTTCGTTAGTACGCTCGAAGTGCTGGCCGCCAACGGCGTTGAGACGATCATCGACGAGCATGGCGGGTACACGCCGACGCCTGTAATCTCTCACGCAATTCTGACAAACAATCGAAACCGCAAGACCGGACTCGCGGACGGCATTGTCATCAGCCCGTCGCACAATCCGCCAGACGAAGGGGGCTTCAAATATAATCCCACCAACGGCGGACCGGCAGATATCGATATAACGGGATGGATCGAAAGAACGGCGAACAATATCCTTGTAAAGAATCTGGTCGATGTCCGGCGGATCCCATATGAACGCGCGCGCAAGGCCCCTTGCGTTCACGCGCATGACTACATCTCGCTCTATGTCAACGATCTCGAAAATGTTGTGGATATAGATGCCATCCGCTCGGCTAATGTGAAGATCGGAATCGATCCTCTAGGTGGAGCGGCGGTTCATTATTGGGAACCGATCATCGAGCGCTACAAGATCGCGGCAAGCGTCGTTAACGACGCCGTCGATCCGACATTCCGCTTCATGACCGCCGATTGGGACGGAAAGATCCGGATGGATTGCTCCTCGCCCTACGCAATGGCGCGGTTGATCGCAGTCCGCGACAAGTTCGATATCGCCTTTGCCAACGACACCGACGCGGACCGTCACGGCATCGTTTGTCCTTCAAAGGGGTTGATGAATCCGAACGAATATCTCGCCGCGGCGATTTCCTATTTATGCATCAACCGGTCGGGGTGGCGCCGTGACAGCGGCATCGGGAAGACCGTCGTCTCCAGTGGGATGATCGATCGCCTCGTGGCAAATCTCGGCCGCAAGCTCGTTGAAGTGCCGGTGGGGTTCAAGTGGTTCAGCAATGGTCTCATCGACGGGTCGCTCGGCTTTGGCGGCGAGGAAAGCGCCGGTGCTTCGTTTCTCAAACGTGATGGGTCCGTCTGGACGACGGACAAGGATGGTCTCATTCTCGGCCTGCTCGCTGCGGAAATTATCGCACGAACCGGTCACGATCCTGCCCAATACTATGATTCGGTCACGCGGGATCTTGGCAAATCCTTCTACCAGCGGATCGATGCACCCGCCTCACCGGGGCAGAAAAAAAGTCTTGAAAATCTCAATCCTAACCGGGTCGATGCGAGGGAACTTGCCGGCGAGCCGATAGAGGAAAAATTAACCCGCGCGCCGGGCAACAACCAGCCGATTGGCGGCGTCAAGATCATCGCGAAGAGCGGATGGTTCGCTGCGCGGCCATCGGGCACAGAAGACATTTACAAAATCTATGCCGAGAGCTTCCGTAACGAAGATCATTTGCACGAGATTCAAAAAGACGCTCGGGCAACCATCGGGCGCCTTCTTGACGGACAATGAAGCAGCACGCGAGCAACTGGCGTGCGGTTCGCCGTTCCTGGTTGCTACGAAGGCTGGTTACTCCAGGTCGTATCTCAATCGACCAATCGAAGTTTCAGAGCTTCACGCCCTGTCCCTGTCGGAAACGTCATCCGGCTAGCGAGCAGCCGCGAATCGGGTGATGTTCGTTATTGAGAGACATAACGGAACAATGCTGAGTTTGATACTAGGGTCTGTACCCACATAGATTATTGAAAAGCAAGGCTGAACGTGATTCTCCGTATCCGGAGGTGGATCATGCGATTTGATTTGAGCGATGACGAGTGGGCTTTTTTGGAGCCGTTGATGCCGAAAA
>JBEKGX010000041.1:0-19471 GCA_050012575.1 Xanthobacteraceae bacterium
TAAAAAAGCTGCTCTTGGTCTCGCTTGAGCTGCCCCATCATTGTCCGCTCCCGCCGTTGATTGCCTCATCGCCGGTGAATCACGGTTCGCGGATAACATCAACGGACTTCTGCAACAAAATCGGCCATCAGCTGACTCATGCGCTGCAACATGATCGGCGAGAACCGCAGCGTCCTTCCGGCTCCTGCGCCAGCCAAGCAGACCCAACGCTCCGAGGTCGGTGGCAACGAGCGGGAACTAAAATGCGTCGAAAGAGTCATCCTATGTTATGCAACAAAACCCAACATGCCCGAATTGCGGGCAAGTAATGACTCTGCGTCGCACCACGGTGAACGCTAGCCCCGCGGACGACGACAACGTATTTCAGTGCCATTCCTGCAAACTCGTCTACCTTACACCAGATCACGTGCCAGCGAGCGGGCCAGCCGCGAAGTAAGCCAGCTTCCTGGCCTCGCTGCATAATCAACGATGTCCGCGTAATGTCGGCTTGTCCCTCTACTTCAGACATATCGCTGCGTCGCGGCGAACGGTAGAAACGGGCCATGAACGGACTCATGCACCGAAACATGATCGGCACGACACAAACAGAAAGACCGCCCCTCATGCACAGCAGCAAAAATCGGGGAGGTTCAGCGGTGCAGTTCTTTTTGTTCGCCCGCGAACTCGGCAACCTACATCTCGCAATTTGTGAGCCAAAGGACCGGTTACAAAACAACCGCTCGTGGTTAATAATAGGGCAGTATGGCGGGCAATACCATTCATGCAGCGGGAGGTGTCGTATTACGCGGCGGCGGTCGACCGAGGGTGGCGGTCGTCCAGCGCAGCAAGGACGGACTCTGGGTGCTGCCGCGCGGCAAGCTCAGGCGAGACGAAAGCCCTATCGTCGGTGCGCGGCGTGAAGTCACGGAGGAGACCGGCTTTCGGGTGCGCGTGCGCGAGTTTCTCGGTGCCATCACCTACCGGGCGCAGGGCCGGCCCAAGGTCGTGCAGTTCTGGCGAATGCAAGCCGCGGCGCAGCCGAGCCACGAAGTGGCGGACGACATCATGGCGGTCAGATGGCTGCCGCTTGCCGCGGCTGTAAAGCGCCTCAATTATCCGTTGGAAAAATTGTTTCTAGACAACGTTGGCCGGTATGCGATTCGACGCCGCAAACGCCGCTCGCGGAAGAAGGCTCGCACGCCCACTGCCAAGGCTAAGCCGCGAGGACGTTCGATCCATAAAGCGGTTCGGAAGGCACGAAGGTAGTCACGTCGAGCACGGCGATTTGAGCTGGTACGACTATTCCGCAGCTACCCCTCGTACGGCCGGTGCTTCCCAAAATCTCTTGGCCGCGGCAAACCGGGAATGCGCCTTGGTCGCGCGATCAAGCAGCTGCGCAATTTTGGCTTGCTGATCTCCAATGACAAGACCAGCAGCAAATGCGCGCTGGCGGTTTTGCTCGGCAGTCAAACCTCGGGCCGGAGTCGAAATGATTTCTGAAAATAGCGTTTTACGCGTCGCGATATCGTTGATCCCGCCGAGGCAGTTTTGCAATTGCGTCAGGGATGATCGAATTTCCTTGTATCGCTTTGCAGACTTCTTGCCTTGGTGCACGTCGGAAAAGAATTCCGCGGCATATCGTGCCTTTTTGACTTGAATGCGTAGTCTGTGCAGTTGCTCCGGCGTCATGTCTCTAATCTTCGCGCCCCGTCGCCTGATCTTTTTGCGACGCTGCGAAAGCTGCTCAGCAGCGTAGATTTCGATCGGCAGTTCACGACGAGCGCTTTTCGGCAGCTCGTCTGATGTGCTCCAAGGACCGGCCTCAACCCATTCAGCGGTGTCAAAAATAAGGGCGCGGAATCGAGCCGACTGAATTGCCGCTTGCGCCTGCCGATAGCTCTTGAGACGCTTTCGCTCGAACATCCGGCATATACTGACAAGCCCCGGCTCATTTGCATGCTGATTTCGCAGCGGCCTGAGAACTTCAACAAGAAGAGTGTCCAAGTCGCGCGCCGGGCCACATTCGCGTGCGAGCCATCTCAGCTCTGTCTTGATCGTATTAACACGATCATCACTCACGACTTCGGAAAACAGCGAAATCGCAGCGCGTAGCCGACGAAGCGCTACTCGCATCTGATGCAGCGCCTCCACGTCCCGGCTGATCACTGAAGACACATTTGCGACGATTTGGCGTAAGCAAGCTCGACCAATCAGCGTGAAGGCGCGGCCTGTCGTCATTCCCGCATTTAGCTCGGGATCGCATTCTCTCTCGGCGGCGATCGTTTTTTTCTCAATCAGCTCATAGCCACGCTCGGCCTTGCTTTTGGTATCAAGCTGGGCAGGCACGATCTCGTTTATGTCTCGCGCGATCTTAAAAAGCTCAGCGAGGTTGCCATGCTTGAGCTCGAGTTCAATCTCAGAAACAGGCGATGATGAATCGCTTGCGACAATCTGCCCCTCGTCGACCGTCATGACGATGTCGGAGCCGTTTCCATTTAGTCGACACGAGGTCCGTTCGATCCGGGTCTCGAAGACCGGTCGCAATGCGTTGCGAATATTGTCGGTGAGAAGCGGGCCGAGTGCGGTGTCCATCACCAGGGACAGGTCCGGTTGGTCGCCCTCGATGGCCTGCTCCCATTCAGATCGTTCGAGGAAGCCAGAGCTATGATCAGCGGTCTTGATGGTTTGGAGGCGCTTGTCGCCGATATGGCGCACACGCAAGGTCAATCCGTGATCCCGTAGAAACCGGTCATCGGAATCAAAATAGACTGAATTCAGCGTTTCTCGGGCTGAATCATCAATAATGCCCGCAAAACACGGATGATTCCGGAGGACAACGATATCCTCGGGAGCGATCCGCAGCTTCAATTCGATTTCTTTTGGCTCGCCATCCATAACGCATTACCCATCAAAAGAACTGTGGAAACAGCGAGATCGTCGACCGTGCTGAGCCGGAGGTTATAAAAATATCACACATTAACAGGCAGCGCGTGGGGCATGACGACTTGCCGCGCCAAAGGTCTTGCCTTCGGCTACCGCCTTGAACCAACGGTCAAAGTCATATTGGCAGGGGCGCCGTCCCATAACTTCGAATCTGAGGGTCGGGGGTTCGAATCCCTCCGAGCGCGCCATTTGAAAATATCTTCTTGCGGCAGGGCACGCCGCCCCGCCGCCACGTCCAATTCCCTGCCGATGCGCCATATCAGGTAATGGCAAACGCCGGCGGCGGCCGCCAATCGTAGATCCAATCGTAGTGGAGCAGCAGGTGCTTGCCGCCCATCATCCGCATGGCGGCGTCGCGGATCGCGCCGCTGACCCCGCCCAGGTGATAGCGCGAGCCGGTGCGCGCCGCCAAACGTTGTACTCTCCGCGTGCGCGGGCGGCGCACGGCACAGTAAGTTTGCAGCGCGCCGGCCGCATCGTCCGGATTTTGCGCGAGGCATTGCGCCGCCACGGCGGCATCCTCGATCGCCATGGCGGCGCCCTGGGCCAAAAACGGCAGCATCGGGTGCGCGGCGTCGCCAAGAAGCCCCACCGGCCCGCTCGACCAGCGTGTCAGCGGCCGGCGGTCGTAGAGCGCCCACTTCAGCCACGCCTCGGGCAGGCCAACGAGCGCGCGCGCCGCTGGCGCCCAGGCTTCGGCGGCGAGCCGCGGAATGAGGTCGGTGCGGCTTGCCGGCTCGCTCCAGCCGGCCGCGTTCCAGCTATCCGTGGTGATGACAACGACGTTGATGGCGCGGCCGGCCTTCACCGGGTAGTGCACGAGATGCGCGTCGCGCCCGAGCCACAGATGAATGAGCGGCTCGCGGAACTCAGGCGCGACCTCGCGCGCCGCAATGAGACCGCGCCAGGCGGTACGGCCGGCAAAGCGCGGCGGCTCATTGCCGGCGATGCGTTTGCGCACCGTCGACCACAAACCGTCGGCGGCAAGAAGGGCGAAGCCGCGCTCTTCCGTCGTCCCGGCATTACCCCGCGCCGAGACGGTGACGCCGTTGGGATGGGTCACGAAATCCTCCACGCACACGCCGAGCTTGAGCGTGATGTCGAGCTGCCGCGCGACTGCGCCGGCCAGCGCCGCCTGTAAATCGCCGCGATGGATTACCCAATACGGCGCGCCGTAGCGCGCTTCGGCGGCTTCGCCGAGCGGCATGTGCACGATTTCGCGACCGCCGGCGGCATTGAGCACGCGCAAAGCCGCAGGCCTCGTGGCGAGCGGACGCAGCCTTTCCTCCAGTCCGAGATCGATCAGCACGCGCGCGGCGTTGGGCGAAAGCTGGATGCCGGCGCCGGTTTCCTCGAGCCGCTCGGCTTGTTCGAGCACGACGACACGAAAGCCGTTGCGGGCGAGCGCCAGCGCGGCGGTCAGCCCGCCGATGCCGGCTCCGGCAACGATGACAATGCGCGCGGACGTCAATTGCGTTCAAGCCGGCTCAGACGCCGACCTCGTGCAAGGCGCATTCCGCCGGCCGCGCGGCATTCGCTTTGAGCGTCGGGTCGTGGCGGTAGAGCGTCGAGCAATAGGGACAGACGTATTCGGAATCGTCGCCCATGTCGCAATACACATGCGGATGATCGAACGGCGGCTTGGCGCCCACGCACATGAATTCCTTGGCGCCGATCTCGATCACGGCAACGCCGAGCTCGTTGTGGAAATGAGGAACGATCGTGTCGGCCATGCTTTTTTAGTCCGCCAAGCCTGCGGCACCATAGCGGCCCGCACTGAGCCTGTCATCGGGCCGGCCACTTCGGCCGGACCCGTTGGCTCGCAAATGACGTCACTGCTTGACCAGCGGACAGGCCGGATTGGGCGGTCCGAATGCCTGCTCGCCCGCAATATGCGTGAGGATCTTGTAATAGTCCCACGGATATTTCGATTCGTCCGGCGACTTCACCTGCACCAGGATGAGGTCGTGCACCATCAAATTATCTTCGCGCAAATGGCCGTTGCGGGCGAAGAAGTCCTGGATCGGCGTTTCCCGCATCTTGGCCGCGACCTTGAGCGGATCGTCGGTGCCGCTCGCCTTCACCGCGTTGAGATAATTCATGACCGACGAATAGACGCCGGCCTGCCACATCGTCGGCATGCGGTTGATCTTGGCAAAGAAGCGCTTCGACCAGTCGCGCGTCTGCTCGTCCATGTCCCAGTAGAAGGATGTGGTCAGCAGCAGTCCCTGCGCCGCTTTCAGTCCGAGCGCGTTGACGTCGGTGATCAGCACCAGCAGGCCGGCCATCTGCTGGCCGGCCTGGAAGACGCCGAATTCGCCGCCGAGCTTGATGGCATTGACGTTGTCGGGCGGGCCGCTGGCGATGCCAATGATTTTCGCCTTGGAGGCTTGCGCCTGGAGAATGAACGACGACAGGTCCGGCGTCGCGAACGGATGGGAGACCGAGCCCAAAACCTTGCCGCCGTTTTGCCCGATCACCTGCGTGGCGTCGCGCTCCAGCGCATGCCCAAAGGCGTAATCGGCGGTGAGGAAGAACCAGGTATCGCCGCCGCGCTTGGTGACTTCCTGCGCCGTACCAACGGCCAGCGCGCGGGTGTCGAAGACCCATTGGATGGCGTAGGGCGAGCAGAACTTGCCGTGGAAATCGGCAGTGCCGGTCGAATGGGTGATGAACAGCTTCTTGCGGTCGTTGGCGACGTTCTGCACCGCGAGCCCGACGGCGGAAACCGGCACGTCGACGATCAGGTCGACCTGGTCGCGGTCGTACCACTGCCGCGCGATGCCGGCGGCGATGTCGGGCTTGATCTGATGGTCGGCGGAAATCACCTGGATCGGTTTGCCCAAAACCTTGCCGCCGAAGTCCTCGACCGCCATCTGCGCGGCCGCAACCGAGCCTTGACCGGTCGCCGTCGCCGCCGGACCGGAGAGGTCGGTGAGCACGCCGATCTTCACAACGTCGTCGGAAACTTGCGCGCTGGCGAGGCCGCCGGAACACGCCAACAGCGTGGTAAGTAAAATGAGCGACACGCGTGGCATCACGATCCTCCAGCTATCTTCGACGTTTCGCCGCTCTTCGCTTAAGACGTTCAGCCGGCTGAGCGGGGCGGGGAGGTTTTGGGCCCCGCCGGCGCCAAACCTAGTCTCATCCGCGGCCCGCATCACCATCTTTGTGCACGATCCGCCGGATCGATTATGGTCGCCGCATGCCATCCTTCACCCGTGACGACGTGGAGATCGCCTTTCTCGACGAGGGGGAGGGGGAGCCAATCGTGCTAGTGCACGGCTTTGCCTCCAACAAGGAGGTGAACTGGGTCTATCCGAGCTGGGTGACGACGCTGACCCGGTCGGGCCGCCGCGTCATCGCGCTCGACAATCGCGGCCACGGCAAATCGACCAAGCTCTACGACCCGGCCGCCTATCACAGCGGCATCATGGCCGAGGACGTGCGCGCGCTGATCGATCATCTCGACATTTCGCGCGCCGATGTCTTGGGCTATTCGCTGGGCGCGCGGATCGCGGCGTTCCTGGCGCTGGCGCATCCGCAGCGCGTGCGCTCCGCCGTGCTCGGCGGCCTCGGCATTCATCTTGTCGAGGGCACCGGGCCGCCGGAAATGATCGCGCAAGCGCTGGAGGCTCCGGGGCGGGACGACGTCTCCGATCCGACCGCTCACACCTACCGCGTTTTCGCCGAGAAGACGCATTCCGATTTACGGGCGCTTGCGGCCTGCATCAGGGGCGCGCACCAAACCATCAGCCGGGAAGACGTTGGTCGGATCGCGGTGCCGCTTCTCGTTGCCGTCGGCAGCAACGACGAGGTTGGCGGCTCCGCGGACGCGCTCGCCGCGCTGGTCCCCGGCGCGCAGCCGCTCAATATTCCCGGCCGCGATCACATGCTCGCGGTCGGGGATCGGGTGTTCAAAGCGGGCGTGGTCGAGTTCCTGGCCCGGCGGCCCTGAGCGCGCAAGGGATGACTCGGCCATTGGCCCTATTCGCCTCCGCCAAAGGCCGTGTTGGTCAGCCATTGGCGGTGGGCTGCCGACCCCCCTGGAATCTGCCCTGCGCCGTCCCAATTATGCTAGA
Source organism: Xanthobacteraceae bacterium (assembly GCA_050012575.1). GTDB lineage: Bacteria > Pseudomonadota > Alphaproteobacteria > Rhizobiales > Xanthobacteraceae > BOG-931. The sequence continues at coordinate 7,005 of JBEKGX010000041.1, forward strand.
ACCGCGTCCTTCCGGGAGATAGGTCCATGGCGCAATCGCAGGCAAAACCGGTACTCGATAAGGTCGATCCGGTGTGGGCGCGCATCCGTCGCGAGGCGGATGAGGTGGTTCGGCGCGAGCCGGAATTCGCCACTTTCATCTATTCGACCATTCTGCACCACGACGCGCTCGAAGCGGCCATCATCTACCGGCTGGCGGAGCGGCTCGACCATCCGACGCTGTCGGGCGATCTGATCCGGCAAGCCTATTCGGACGCGCTGAAGGACACGCCCGCGATCGGGGAGGCGTTCCGCGCCGATCTTATGGCGACCGTCGACCGCGATCCGGCGACGCATCGGCTGATCGAGCCGGTGCTCTATTACAAGGGTTTCCATGCCATCCAGACGCACCGCCTGATGCATTGGCTTTGGCAGAAGGGCCGCCACGATTTTGCGCTTTATTTGCAGAGCCGCGCCTCGGCGGTGTTCCAATGCGACATCCATCCGGCCGCGCGCATCGGGCGCGGCATTTTCCTCGATCACGCCACGGGACTAGTGGTCGGCGAAACCGCCGTGATCGAGGACGATGTCTCGATGCTGCACGGCGTGACGCTCGGCGGCACCGGTAAGGAGCACGAAGATCGTCATCCCAAGATCCGCTACGGCGTGATGATCGGCGCCGGCGCCAAGATTTTGGGCAACATCGAGGTTGGGCATTGCGCGCGCATCGCCGCCGGTTCCGTGGTGATCAAGCCGGTGCCGAACAACGTCACCGTCGCCGGCGTGCCGGCCAAGGTCGTGGGCGCTGCCGGTTGTCCCGAGCCGGCGCGGACCATGGATCAGATGTTTCACGACGAGATTTGATCCCAGTCGCCGCCGCGTGCTATGCGGCTGCATTAGTTGGCGCCTGACCTTTTCCGACCCCGGATCAAATCCGGGGCAGGCTTTTTCGGGGTCATGCTTTAGGAGACATGCGGTGGACTTGCAGGAAGTCAAAAAGCTCGAGACTTATCTCAAGAAATTGTTCGGCAATCCACGCATGCGCGTCGTGCCGCGGCCGAAAAAAGACGATTCGGCCGAGGTCTATGTCGGCGATGAGTTCATCGGCGTGCTTTTCGTCGACGACGAGGACGACGAGCGCTCCTACAATTTCCAGATGGCGATCCTGGGCACCGATCTCGAGTAGCGCGCGATTTCGGCTTTCATCTCGGCGCCGGGTGGAACTCTTCCATCAGCCGGTCGAAGTCGGCGGCGACGTTGCGCCAATCGCTTAGCCATTCGCGCGGAAAGCGCAGCGTGATCTCGGCGGCTTGCAGCGAACGTTCGTGGATGCAGGTGCCGGGCACGGTGCGCACCGGCCGCGAGCAGCGGGCAAAGAACTGCTCGGGTTTTTCCGCGAGGTAGACGAGGTCTTCCCCGTCATAGGGTGTGCCGGCGCGGAACGGCAGGATGGCAAGCCCATCCGGGCCGGCGGTCGCCTGTGCTTCGACGTAGCGCGGATAGATGGTGCGTAGCCGCTCGACCGGCGTCAGCGCCGCGCCGAGGCCGGCGATGGTGACGAACAGCCGGTCGCCGCCACTGGGGGCGGGCAGGGCACCGTCCTCACCGATGACGGCGGGTTTGCCGGCTTCAGCGTCCGCGTCCGGCGGAAGCAGTGAGGGCCAAAGAAAGACGAGATCAATTCGATCGTGCGCGCCGGGATGCCGTTGCACCGGGGCGCGGATCGCCGCGGGCGGCACGTTGAACACGACGCCCGCGACCGTGACCGGAACCGCCGGCGCATCGAGCCCGATCGAGGTTTTCTGCCAGGTCGGCCACAGCTCGTAGGACACAAAGCTTCCTGCGGCGGCGACAAGCACGACGAGAAGGGCAAGCGGCAGCAACAGGCTGCGGGACTTGCGACGAAGTGGGTAGTGATGAACCGCGTGCGCTGTCATCGGTTGCGTGGCCGCTGTCTGCGAATCAACCACAAGTATCGCACGGTGCCAACGGTCCTCGCGTTAACCCTTTCTTAATCAAACAATGGCGGCCGCACGCCTGCTCCTGCAAGGCTTGGAGAAAATCGGGGGCGTTCCGAATGGTCGAAGCCTTGCTGCCGGCGTTTTCGCCGGAAATCGTCGGCGCCATTTTCGCCATCGCCTTCGGCTTTGCCGTCGCCGGCTTGTGCGCCTCCGGTTATCGCCTCTATGGCACGCATTTCCCGAGCTTCCGCTTGCTGGAAGTCGGGCCGATGGCGGCGCGCTTCGCCGCGGTGCCGCTGCTCATTTTCTGCGCGCCGTTCCTCATCATGCGCAACACTTTGCGTGGACGCGGCATCGAGCGCCGCCGCGCCGAATTCGTCATGGTGGCGACCGTAATCGCCGGACTATGGAGCCTGATGTCGGGAACGGTGGTGGTGATGGCGCTTCAAGCGCTGCTCAGCGTCTGATAGTCATTGCCCGGCGCGGGCTTAAACTCGCGGACCGGAATCCTTCATATGATCTACGAACTCGACGGGCAGAAGCCGGACTTGCCGGAGCAAGGCCGCTATTGGGTCGCGCCGAGCGCGGCGGTCATCGGCAAGGTGCGGCTCAAAGCCGATTGCAGCGTCTGGTTCGGCGCGGTGCTGCGCGGCGACAACGAATGGATCGAGCTCGGCGAGCGCTCGCAGATCCAGGACAATTCAACCCTGCACACCGATCCCGGCTTTCCGATCAATATCGGACCGGATTGCGTGATCGGGCACAACGTCATCCTACACGGCTGCAACGTCGGCGCGCACGCGCTCATCGGCATGGGCGCGATCGTGCTCAACGGTGCGCGCATCGGCGCGCACAGCCTGGTCGGCGCCGGTGCGCTCGTCACCGAGGGCAAGTCGTTTCCGGAAAAGTCGCTGATCGTCGGGTCGCCGGCGCGCGCCATCCGCACGCTCGACGAAGCCGCCGCAATCGGCATCGCCGCCGGCGCCGAGTTCTATGTCCGTAATTACAAGCGCTACGCAAAAGGCTTGAAGGAGATCGGATGACAGCCGGCAGATAATCAATCGCCGCTCTGTCCTCGGTCGCGCGATCCTACTTTGCTTCGGCGGTCTCGGGCTCGCCCGGTACGCCCGGCGCGCCGGCAATGCGGACCTTGTCGCCAGCGGCAATTCCGTCCGGCGGGTTGACCACCACCCGGTCGTCCGCGACGATCCCGGAACCGATTTCGACCTCGGTGCCGAGATCGCGGGAAATCGTGACCAATTTGAGGATGATGCGACCGTCGCCGCCGACGGTGGCGACGTGCAGCCCGCTCTGATTGAAGATCAGTGCGCTTGCCGGGACGTTGATCGCGATCTCGGGGTGAGCCAGATCGAAGGTCACGTTGGTGAAGTCGCCGGTCATCAGCTGGCTGCGGGAATTATCGACGACAAGCTGCATCCGGGTCGTGCCCGAGGCGATGTCGACGGCCTGGGCCGAAGCCTCGACCGTCGCCGGAAAAGTCCTGCCCGGATATTCCGGCACCGAAATCTGTGCCTTGGTGCCGATCGGGATGTTGGGCACGTAGCTCTGCGGAACATTGACATAGACGCGTAACATGCTCGTGTCCGAGACGACGAATAACGGCGGCCCGCCGCCGGCGCCGGCGTTGATCAGCGCGCCGATGTCGGTCGTACGCGCGGTCACCAGCCCGTCGAATGGCGCGACGATGCGCTTGTATTGTTCGAGCACGCGCAGCCGGTCGAGATTGGCCTGCGCCGCATCGACCAGCCCCTTTTTGTTGGAGGCATCGGCTGCCCGCTGGTCGAGGTCCTGCTGCGATATGGCGTAGGTCTTGATGAGCGACTGGCCGCGGGTCAGCGTCATATCCGACAACACGGAATTGGCCTGCGCGCTCGCCAGATTGGCCTTTGCCTGCATGATTTGTTGATCGAGGTCCGGGGCGTCGATTTCGGCAAGTAGGTCGCCGGTTTTGACCGGCGTGCCGATATCGGCCTTCCAGTCCTTCACGTAGCCGGTCACGCGCGCATACATCTGCGCTTGGGTATAGGCTTCCAGCCGCCCCGGCAGCGAGAATGTCGTCGTCTTGCCGCGCGTATCCGGCGCCGCGACGGCAACGACAGGTACCGCCTGCTTCTCGGTCCATTCCTGGAGCTTGGCGTCGGCGATCTTGCGCGTGGTGACGCCCGCAACGACGATGACGACGCCGATAATCGCCGCGGAGAGACCGGCGACGTAAAGCCCGCGGCGCGACACCACGGGTGGCGCGGGTTCATCAGGCGACATGCGGTTCTCCGATCGCGCGGGCGCCCACCGAGCCGCGACGTTGGTGGATGATGCTGAACACTACCGGCACGAATATCAGAGTTGCGATTGTTGCGAAACAAAGACCTCCGACCACCGCCCGACCGAGCGGCGCATTCTGCTCGCCGCCTTCGCCAAGGCCGAGCGCCATCGGCAACATGCCGATGATCATGGCGAGCGCCGTCATCACCACCGGGCGCAAGCGGACAAATCCCGCTTCGATCGCGGCGGCGACGGCGTCGCCGTGCTCGTCCAGCCGTTCCTTGGCGAAGCTGATGACCAGAACGCTGTTTGCGGTCGCCACCCCCATGCACATGATGGCGCCGGTCAGCGCCGGCACCGACAGCGTCGTGTGGGTGGCGAACAGCATCCACACGATGCCGGCGAGCGCCGCCGGCAACGCCGTGATGATGACGAACGGATCGGCCCAGGATTGGAAGTTGACCACGATCAAGAGGTAGATGAGGACGACGGCGGCGGCGAGGCCGAAGATGAGCCCCGAGAACGAGCTGTTCATGGTCCGCACTTGCCCGAGCATCGCCACCTGCGCGGTCTTCGGTGCGTCCTTGGCGGTCTCATCGAGGATCTTCTGCACGTCGGCGGCCACGGCGCCGAGATCGCGGCCCTGGGTGGTGCCGTAAATCTGGATCATGGGCTGGACGTTGTACTGGGAATAGACCGCGGGCACCACCACGCGCTTGAAGTCGGCGATGGCGCCGAGCGTTTGCGGCGGCACGCCGGGCGCGGTGATCGGCAGATTGCTGAGCGCGTTCAGCGAATCCACCTGATATTGCGGCGTCTGCATGACGATCGAGTAGTTCACGCCGTTCTCGGGATTGAGCCAGAACGTCGGCTGCACCTGGCTCGATCCGGCCAGATTCACCACCATGCTGTTGGTGACGTCGCGTTCGGTGATGCCGACATATTGCGCCCGCGTGCGATCGACATTGACATTGAAGCTGGGCTCGCTGAGCGATTGCTGGATGCGCGCGTCGACCAGGCCGGGAACATGCCGCATCCGGCGCAGCAAGTCCTGCGCATAGGCGAAATTCTCATTGAGGTTGGGCCCGCGGATCTGCACTTCCATCGGCGCCGGCGCGCCGAAGTTGAGTATCTGGCTGATGATGTCGGCCGGCAGGAACGAGAACGTGGCGCCCGGGAAGCGCGCCGGCAGCTCCTCGCGGAGCGTGTGCACGTAATCCGCCGTCGGCCGGTGGTCCTGGCTCAAACCGATCTGGATTTCACCGTCCTGCGAACCGATGGTGCCGGTGTTGTTGTAGGTCATATTGATGCCGCTCACCGGAAAGCCGATGTTATCGACCAGCGTGTCGAGCTCGTGCGGCGGAATAACCTGACGAACCACCTTCTCGATTTCCGCGAATTGGCGGGCGCTTTCCTCGACGCGCGTGCCGATGCTCAGGCGCACATGCATCAATATCCGCCCGCCGTCGACCTGGGGAAAGAAATCGCGGCCGAGAAAGGGCGCCAGCGCGAAGGTGCCGAGCACGAAGGCGAGGAAACAGGTCACGAAGATCGGGCGATGATTGAGCGCCATGATCAACATCTCCCGGTAGGCGAAGCGGGCGCGCTCGAAACGCGCCTCGAATCCGCGTTGCAGGCGCACAAACGGGTTGCGTGAGGGCGGCAGCGCGCCGTCGGGGCCGTGCGTATCGGCGTGCTTACGTAGCATGTATTTGGCCATCGTCGGCACCAGCGTGCGCGACAGGATGAACGACCACACCATCGCCGACATCACCGCTTCGGCCAACGGCACGAAAAGAAAACGCGGCACGCCGGTCAGGAAGAACATGGGCACGAACACGATGCAGATGCACAACAGCGAGACGAAAGCCGGCGTCACGATCTGTTCGGCGCCGTCGAGGATGGCTTGCTCGACCTCCTTGCCCTGTTCGAGATGCCAATTGATGTTCTCGATGGTGACGGTGGCTTCGTCGACGAGGATGCCGACGGCAAGCGCCAGCCCGCCCAGAGTCATGATGTTGAGGGTTTCGCCCAGCGCCCACAGCGTCGCGATCGAGCCCAGCACCGACAGCGGAATGGAAGTCGCAATGATCAACGTCGAGCGGAAGCTGCCGAGAAATAGCAAAATCATCAGGCTGGTCAGCGCGGCGGCAATGATGCCCTCGCGGACCACGCCGCTGATCGCGGCATTGATGAATATCGACTGATCCCCGATCGGCGTGAGCACGAGATTGCTCGGCAGGGTCTTTTTCATCTCCTGCACTTTTTTCTTGACGCCCTCGATGATGGCAAGTGTCGACACCGCGCCGTTCTTGAGCACGAACATCAGCACCGAGCGATTGCCGTCGACATGGACGATATTGGTCTGCGGCGAGTTGCCATCGCGCACCTGCGCCACGTCGTGGACATAGACCATCGCGCCATTGACGCTTTTGATCGGCAGATCGGCGAGTTCCTTGATCGCGGAGGGGGCGTTATTGAGATTGATCGGGTATTCGAAGGTGCCGATTTTCTCGGTGCCGACCGGGATAATCAGGTTCTGCGCGGCAAACGCATTGGCGACGTCCTGCCCGGACAGGCCGTGCGCACGCATCGCTTCGGCGTCGACATCGATCTGCACCTCGCGAAACTTGCCGCCGAACGGGTAAGGCATCGCCGCGCCCGGCACCGTGACGATCGGAACGCGCACGAAATTGAGCCCGAGGTCGAACAGCATTTGCTCGGGCAGCCCTTTGCCGGACAGCGCGATCTGGATGATCGGAACGGTCGAGGCATTGTAATTGAGAATGAGCGGCGGCAGCGACCCTGGGGGCATCTGCCTGAGCAATGTCTGTGAGATCGCTGTGACTTGGGCGTTGGCGGTGCGGATGTCGGCGCCTTGCTGGAAGAACACCTTGACGATGCCGAGACCGCTGTAGGAGTTCGCCTCGATGTGCTCGATGTCGTTGACCGTAGTGGTCAGCGAGCGCTGGAACTGCGACACCATGCGTCCGGCCATCTCTTCCGGCGGCAATCCGGTAAAGGTCCAGATCGCCGCGATCACCGGAATGCGGATCTCGGGGAAGATATCGACGGGCGTGCGCCAGGCTGCGAGCGGCCCGATAATGAGAAGCAGCAGTGCGAGGACGACAAAGGTGTAGGGGCGCCGCAATGCGATGCGGACGATGGCAGTCATTCGGCGCTGGCTCCCCAGTTTGCGACCACGGCCGCCGCCATGGATGCCACCCCCCGGCGAGACAATCCCACTGTGCGCTGCAACATAGCGGCCTCAGCGGGCGAGACAACTCACAAAAGCGTTTGAATTCCGGCGGGTTGGACCGTTTCGCGCAGGCGAGCTATGCGCGGAACAACAAACAGCCATGCGAAAGGATAAGTGTGATGCGCGTCCGTCGCCGCCGTGCCCCGGCGTCCGCCAAAAAGGTGCGGCCGGCTCCTGGGGAAGAGTTCGTCGCACCAAAACAAATCAATGGCTTGGGCCGCCGATTAAGCCGGTTCCACGGATTTTCCACGGATCACGGCAGGGAGATTAAGAGCCGCTCCACGAGTCTGCTTTGCACTCAAGAGCAGACTCTGCGCCAGGGTTGCGGAAGGTGCGTTAAGGGCCACTTCCGGACCAAGTGCACCGCAGCAAAAATCGCGTCATTCGACCACGTCGGCGGCGGCGACCAAATTGTAACGGGTGGCGATTGTATCTAGTCGAGATCCGAGCGCAGTTGGGCAGCGATAGCGGTCTCAGGCCCGTCCCACTCGTCTAGCGTAATCGCGGCCGCATGATCGAGCACCGACTTCGCCTCCTCTCGTCGACCCCCTTCAGCTAGCATTCGCGCGAGCGGTATCCCGGCATTCAAACGAAAAACATGGGCCCCCTGTTCATCAGCAATGCGTAGCGCGGTTCTGAAAAAGCGCCCTGCCTCCTGCGAATTGGCAGCTGATTGTCGCAGCGCCATCTCCCCACGAATCCGCCATAGCTCGGAAATAAAGGGGCCCCGTTCCGGTGTACTCGACTTTTCGAGAAGCCCCGTGACCAATGTCAGCGCTTCTTCGTTGCGATCTGCGCTCGCCAGCGCGTCTGCCAAAATGACGCCGGGCAGCACACCCGTAAATCCGTAACCAAGTGCCGCTTCGTAGGATGGCTCCATTTGCTTGAGCGCTTGTGTGACGTCACCTTGCAACGCATCGGCCGCGCCCCGCGTGAATAATCCGACGGCATGGGTAGCCGGTAAATCGTATCTGGCCGATATCTGCGTGAGCTGTTCGGCGAACTCCCGGCAGCCGTTCGAATCCCGAACAAGATGCATCGCGTAGCACGCAAAGCTGAGAAAGAACGCCAGCGTCAGGGGATGTTGCAGAGAAGTTGCAAGCGCAAGACCCGCGTCCAATGCAGGCCTTACGCTCCTGGAGCGACCGGCTATGCCCAGCCCCATAGCTTGTGAGCAATAGGCGCAGGCCCCCGGATCATGGCCGGCAAAGACGTATGAAAACTTGTGATGGCGATCGCGATCATAGTGCTCCACGCCTTCCGCCGCGTACTCGATCAACTTCGCCGTTTGCCCGAAGAAATATGCGGTACCCCAGCGGTGATGCAAGGCTTCAATCTTGAAATCCTCGTCGTCAATCTCCCGACTGATCGTCGTCAACTCCTCACTCAGGACCTCGACCTCGTCGAGCCGCCGGTTCCGCGCCGCATTCAGGTACAATCCCCAGGTCGCCTGGAACAGCTGCGGTCCTGCATTTGCCGCTTTGGCGAGCGCTTTCGCCTCTTGCAGCGCCGATCCTGCTTCACTTGTTTGCGGCCCTTTGTGAATGGCGAGCGTGGCGCCGAGTCTCAGCTGAGCATCAAGCTTGAGGCGTGTCCGAAGTTTCGGGTCGGCGACGCGCTCCGCTTCCGCGAGCGCCGAGGTAAGATTGGCCACTGACTCTGCAAACGCCAGGCGCTGACCGGACCGGTCCGCGGCGAGCATCCAGTAATGGAACGACTTCTCCGCTTCTCCAGCGCGGCTATAATGGTGTGCGATCACCGTCGGTTCGCTTTCGCCCGTCGCGTTCGATTGAGATTCCAGATGATAGGCGATTTCCTTGTGCAGCGATTGACGCCGGCTTCGCGAAAGACTTTCGTAGGCCGCTTCCTGAACGAGAGAATGGTTGAAACTGTAACTAGATTCACAGTCGTTTCCTGCCTCGAAGATCAAGCCGGATTCACGTAAGCGGGCCAAGGCGGCTCGAAGGTCAATGTCGCTTGCGCCGGCAGTTGCTTCCAGCAACGCATAGGAGAATTGACGCCCGATAACGGAGGCGATTTGGGCGATGTCTTTGGCGCGCTCCAGCCGATCAAGGCGCGCCATCAGCGAATCCTGTAGGGTGAGGGGCACTGCGCTGGCACCCAGTGAGCGTAAATCCAGCACTGCCTTCGTTAATTCCTCAGCAAATAGCGGCACCCCGTCGCTGCGCGTCACGATCTCCCGGATCAGTGTGTCGTCCATTTGCATCCGGCTGGCAACGTTCCGGATCAACGCCGCGCAGTGCTCGTGCCCGATTTGCTTGCAGGTGATGAGCGTGGCTTGGGGATGTTCGGACCAGTTTGTCTTGAGTTCCGGACGATGGGTAATCAGGACCAGCGCGTGTTCTCGTCCGATGCGCTTCAGCAAGCGCTCGATCAGTGTTTGCGTCGTCTGGTCGCTCCAGTGCGCGTCTTCCAGCAGCAGCAGCACGGGCCCGTCCAGTGGCGCCATCAACAGATCTTCGAGAATTGCGAGAGTTTCCTCCTTTCGCTGATTCGGAGTCATCTCGATGGAGGACAGCGTGTCGCCGGAAGAAACCTCGAGCAGTTCCGCCAGCAGCAGCGTCGACGAACGTGCGTGCCGGCCGACACGCTCCAACATTCGGCTGATGCGATCTAGATTTTCCTGGGTCGGAAGGTCGCGGCTGATATCGAGCCTGTGGCGCAGCAATGTCTTAAACGGGAACAGAACACTGTTACGGTGGTAGGGCGAGCATTGACAGCGCAGTAAACGATGGGGCTCCTCGCGTACACGCTCCGCAAGCGCTTCCAGCAACCGCGACTTACCAATCCCGGCCTCGCCCGCCAGTAGCACGACGTGCCCGTCTCCCCGCGTCGCGCGCTGCCACGAGTCATAAAGAAACGCCAGTTCGCGCTCGCGTCCGACGATGGGACCGGCAGCCGCGGCATGAGCGGCCGCGAACCGGTTTTCGATTGCGCTCTCACCAAGCACCTTCCAGACCGAAATCAAGTCCCGGAAGCCCTTGATTGCGCGCTCTCCCAAAAATGAAAATTCAAAAAAATTGCTGGTGAGTTGATGCGTCGTTGGGCCGACAAGCGCGCAGCCAGGGTCGGCCAGGGACTGAAGCCGGGCCGCCAGATTGGGAGTATCGCCGACAACGGTCTCCTCTCCGGCCGTGCCGACGCCGGTTGCTCCTCCCGTAACGACGAGACCGGTGGCGATGCCCACACGCGCTTGCAGCGCTCGTCCGTCAGGCTGCTTCAGCTGTCCGACCTTCTCCACGATTTCCAATCCGGCCCGCACTGCGCGTTCGGCTGCGTGCTCCTGCGCCTGTGGAAAGCCGAAATACACGAGTATGCCGTCACCCAGGTATTGCGCGATAAATCCATCGTATTTGACAATCACCGCCGTGCAGGCGTCCCGGTATTGCCGCAATAGCTGAATAAGGTCCTCTGGATCTAGCTCCGTGCCGAGCGCGGTCGAACCCACGAGATCTACAAAAACGACGGTGAGCTGGCGACGCTCGACCGCTGGCGCGAGTTGATCGACTGGTTGCGCCTGCGCGGATGCGACTGGCGATGAAGCAGGCGCCGCCCGAAACTTCGCCGCAGCAGCCATGAACTTACGGCGGTGACCGAGCGACAACCCTAATTTTTCCAAGTCTTGCTCGGTCAGGTCTGGTACCACCGCCAGGTCGATATCGTGACTTGCAAAGACTTCGCCGTATCTTTCGAGGCCTACGCTCTGCAGCCAGAGCTTAAAATCGGACATCGAAAACTCCTAACGAGGACCGCGACCTCTATTTCCTGGATCGGAGGAACTATGGCGGCCCAGGCCTTTCGCGCATCGCGGCGCGCTAGCGCCCTACGGCTTCGCGTTTTTCACTGGTCGCCACCCGCTCTGGAGCGCCGTCTCACTGCCTTCCCCAAAGCTCAGAACAAGGCAAGTATCGCTTACGATGATGTGATTAGAGCAAGGATTTGTAGCCCGCGAAATGGGGTTCACCGGTTATTTTGCACAGCAGCAATTTTGCGAAGCGTATGTCGCAGGTGGGTCAATCGCTACCGAAACGCGATTCCGCCGTCACGTCCGCTTTTCTCGATAGCGGACATTCGCCGAAAGCGGCGGGCATTTTCCTCTTTAACTGCAAGCGGACATCAGCCGCGGCTTGTGGCGGATGATTTTGGATTGGGTTCATTGGAAAGCCGCTCACTAGCGACCCCAAAAAAAGGTGCGACCGGCTCCTGGGGAAGAGTTCGTCGCACCAAAACAAATCAATGGCTTGGGCTGCGGACTAGGTCCGTTCCACGGATTTTCCACGGATTACGGCAAAGCGCGGCGAACCTCGTAAACCCGATTGCGACGCCCTTGCTGTTTCCGCCTATCGCAAGAGGGCAGCGCAATCGAATTCGAGTCCGGTTAGCCCTGAGCGGACTGGAATGTTCGTTAATGGCCCCGGAGGCCGAAGTTTAGATCAGAGGTTTGCCTTAGACCGCCCGCCAGTGGTCAGGCTTCTTCTTATCATTCAAATGCCGCACGCGAGCGACATGAGGGGCGTGGCCATTCTTTTTCGCCCAATTGATCGCTTCTAGCTGCGTTTTGAATGCGCCGAGCACGTGGTCCGCATGATCCTCAACGACATAATTTTCGATCGGGCTCCCCTCACGACCCTTCGGACGCGCCTCAACGTAAACGGGGTTTGCCATGTTCTTCTCCAGGGCAGTTTTGTTGGTGAAATAGGAATTACACAAAAGCCCACTGGTGAATAATAACATCGGTTGAGCACCTCAGCTAGAAGATGGGGAACGACGGGTCAAACACGTCGGTTACGTAGTATTTGCGGCAGGTCTGGTTTACCCTCAACAACAGACTTTCGTTTGACCATTCGTAATGGCAGCGAAGGGCCGATTTTGTTGCAGAAGTCCGTTGATGTTATCCGCGAACCGTGATTCACCGGCGATGAGGCAATCAACGGCGGGAGCGGACAATGATGGGGCAGCTCAAGC
>JBEKGX010000042.1:0-18365 GCA_050012575.1 Xanthobacteraceae bacterium
CGCCAGCGATCATGAACTGGATCAGCCGCGCACCGTCCAACAGCTTTGCCTCGCCAGACCGCAGTTCTTTGGAGGTGTTAAATGTCAAGAGCGCGCCGGTCTTGCGCAGCGCTTCGGCGCGGGCCCCGTCATCGAGCTCGGTGAGATATACGACAGCGCTTGCGCCGGCGAGAGCGTCGGCAACGATCGCCTTACGCTTCTCGCTCAGCTCGAAGGCGACGACGAGCGGTGGTCGGCTCAGCTCCATGCACCCCCAAGATTAGCGCAACTCGGCTCACAAAGCCGCGCCGAATATGTTTGAGTGGCGCGATCCGCCGGCATAATTGGAGTGGCACGATGGCGACTGGGAAGCAGCTCAAGGCGGCTATCCTCGCCAGGAGGGCGGCGCCGCGCAAGAAACGCACGCGGCCGGAGCCTCGGCAGTAAACCGTTGCCGACCTGGAGCGCGCACGAGACCGGGTAACGGCGGCGGAGCGCCGAATCGACAACGACCGCAGAAGCAATCCGAACAGGGGACGCGCGGGGTTGGAGCGGGCGCAGCTCGAACTGTCCGTCATCGAGTCGCAACTACGCTTGCGCGGCGTCCTTGAGCGATGGATCGAGCTCTCCCGACATCCCGGTGGCGCTTGGCGCGACTAGACCGAGCAGCTGAACGAACGCATCAGCAAATTCCTTGATTCCCCAAGAACCGGCGTATTCCAAATTCCCTGATCGCCTTTTGATCGGTTACCTCCTAGAATGGGGACTGTTACTCATGCTGCGCGCCTACATTGACGATAGCCGGAACCATCGCGGCAAAGGAATTTTCGCCCTCTGCGGCTATATCGGCGACGCGACGAAATGGGCGGAATTTTCGGATGAATGGGAGGCTACGCTTCACGCGCTGCCCCGTCTGGAAAATCTCAAGACGCACGAGGCATATCGGCTCAGAGACCCGGCAAGCCAGTTCTACGGCTGGACCGCGGCCCAGCGCGACGCAAAACTTATTCAGTTGGCCAAAGTAGCCAACAAGCATGCTCTGGTCAGCATCCAAAGCATCGTTCGTCCTGAGCAATATAAGGAAATCCTTGGCAGCATAGCGGCAAACGAGACCGTCTATCAATTCTCGTTTTATACGATTATCGCTGAGCTTCTAAAGCTACCCGGCAAATGGAACATCAACGACCAAATCGAAATTATTTTCGACATCCAGGGAGATGAATCCGAGGCAACGATTCGCCGTGCATTTCGAGAGTTTATGTCGGCGGGGCCGCCAGAACTTGTAAGTCGCCTTGGGGCAGACCCCGAATTTAAAGATGATCGGAAGGTATTGCCGCTGCAAGCTGCCGATCTTCTCGCATGGCACGTCCGACGCCACGTCTATGAATATGATCGGGGAAACAAGGACGGCTTAGAAAGCGCGGTCTGGACTGAATTACTAAATTTGCCTCGGCTTACCGGGATTTGGGATCAGCAAAAACTCAAGCTGATGGCGCAACAAAAATTAGCCAGACAATTCAAAGCCATTTCAGGGCCGATTATGACGTTGCCCGACCCTTCTTCTGGATGGGGGCGGCCTTGGAAATGACCTTCTTAAAAGCCCGCTCAAAATCCTTGGCATCGGGTGATGCTTCGACTTCGCGCGCCATAGCGACAAAACGCGTGTGGCGTTCGGCGTCGGTGAGTTTTGGTTTTGTCTTGCGCTTGTTGAGCATAGTGCTAGTTGCATACACCTCTTTGCAGCCAACTCAAAGTTCCGCTTTTGTCAATTTTCAAAATGGAGACAGGCGCTGACTAGATTTGAATGATCTTCTTTCGGCGACTCCGCTTGACAGGGCGTTGCGGGAGATAGTTCCGCGTTTTCAGTTGTCCAAAACCGTTGGCAATAGCGATCACAGTTCCGACGACCGTTAGCCGTCCATTTTCCTGCGTCACCGTTCCGACCCGCACAATACTCGTGGACGAATGACGCCCGCGAAGCCAGAGATTGTAGGCCGAACTGGACGTGGCTTCGAAGAGATTGAAAGTGTAATGCACTTCGACGTGATTCGCGCGGCGGCGTCCCTGCGCCGGTTGATCCGTGCCTCGGGCTTTTCTGTTCTTGGGGCTAAATTGATGCGCGCCCTGCACAAGTATGAAGTCGCCCGACTTGACCAAAGGCAAAAGCAGGCCGCGATCGAGGTAGTCGGAGATGTTGAGTACCGTAAGCTGTTCGAGGACAGCGTGAAGGACATCGCGGACGTACATGTAAAGGGCTATGCCGTCGCCGCCGTCGTACATGTACGGGCGATGTGCGGGCGGCGAACGCGGCGCGGGCAAGCCGTTCGGCCTGATGACGCCGCTCACCAAGCCGCTCGCGAAGGCGTCGAGCGTGTCGAATTTGATCTTGAAGGATTTTGCTAATTCAAAGAGGCGGGCGTGGTTGAAGTACTGCCACGCAGCTGACTCGGCGCGCGAGGCGTCGATTACCGCCGTGGCGTCGAGTTGGCGAACCTGGTCTTCCCATGCGCTCTTGAACTGGCGAAGCAGCGCTGCCGTGAGATTGCGGGTGAGTTGTTTTTTCGTGTGCACTCTGTCGTGGTCGTCAAGGCAAAGCGCCGCAAGGTTCTTCGGCGAGTGATCATGGCTTTTGGCCCACTCGCGGATATGATGAACGATGATCGATTTCGCGGGATTGTGACATACGCAGCACGTGAATCGGTTGGCGATCAGGACTTGCACGAGATCATCGAACGGAATCTCGGAGCGGGCTCCCTTGCGAATGCCGACGATGGTTAGCGGCGTCAGGCCGAGAGCTTTCAGCTTCGCATCTGTCGCTCCTTTAAGCTTCGCAAGCGTCCATCCGCTGGCCCGCAACTGCGCCGCGGTGGCCTTGTCCACGCTGCGTCCGAGAAGTGCTGCATCCGTCCGGTTGATGGGACTGCCCTGCCGCCAAGAAACAGACGCTCGTCTTTTTGCTTTCGTTTTTTTCCGCTTCTTTTTCCGCTTCGCCATCGCGCGGTCTCTTTTATTCTCTTGTCGGTTTGATGAAGGGCCGCAGTTTACAAGCGGTTTGTGGCCACGCCAACGATTGTTCCACCAATGCGTGTACAAAGCCCCTGATCTTCAACGGTCGAGCTTGACGCGCAAACGGCGTGCGCGCTCCTGAAACGCCCGCTCGCCGCCTTCGAGAATGTCACAGACGACACGACGAATGTGCGATTCTTCCAGACCGCCCGACAGGTAGGTGATCGGCGGCAGCTCGCCCGGCGCGTGCGTTCCCGCGGTCGCGATGATTATCTGGTCCGCATCAGCGTTCACGACGAGATTGGCGTTGTGGGTCACCATGATTACCTGCCGTTTCTTCTTCGCCTCGCGGAAAAGCCCGACCAGCTCGTCGAAAATCGATTTGGGGTCGAGATTCTCCTCAGGCTGGTCGATGATCAACGGCCGGTCGTCCGCGTCGTCGAGCGCGAGATAGAGAAGTAGCAGGACGATGCCACGCGTACCGGGCGACAGCTTACGAATGTCGGTGCCGTCGTAATCGATGCTATAGCGGATGCGCACGTGCTTCGTGCCGTACAGCCATTTGGCAAAGCGCTTCGACCATTCGCGGTAGTTGTCCTGGCCGGATTTGGGAACGGGCGCATTCTCGATGATCGTCGGTGGGTTGTCCTCGCGAAACTTTTTCATCGCCGCGCTAACGGCGTCGGCATCGCCCGTTTCCCATGCGCCTTTCAGAGCCATCGTGGCGAGTTCGAGCAAACGTCCTTGTCCCTTAAACGCACCTTGTTTGCGGAGATCGAGCAGTTCCTCGCCCTCGTCGGCCCATGCCTCAACATCCGCTTCGCGGCGAACGGAGAACGAGAGCTTCTTGAGGGTTCCACTTGCGGCCTGCAGCCTCTCCATCAACGGCTTGTAGAGGTCGAGAAGGACTTGCTGCTCGCTCAGCACCGCTTCGAAGACGCTGTGATAGGTCGTCTCGCGCTCGATAACGAGCGCCGCTGCTCTGGCCTTCGCCCCTTCGCAATCCTCCAGCTCCGTGGTTAGTTGCTCCAGCGCTAGCTTCTCGGCGTCGATTTTCTTGGAGATTGCCGCATAGCGCTCGGCGGTCGTGCGATCGACATTCACCAACTGCTGATAGCGTGCAATTTCCGCCTCTAGGTCCGCCAGCGACTGATCGTCAAGCTTGAGACCATCTTCGAGATAGCTCGCGTTCGGATCGGACTTGGCGGCGGGCTTCACGCCTTTCCACGCTTTGTGGCTGTCGCGCGTTTCCTTGAGCGCATCCTTCAATGCCGCGTCAACGTCGCCCTTGTAAGTCAACAGAAACCGCTCCCAAATGTCAGCCTCGAAGCGGCTTGCATGGTGACGCTCCTTGAGCCTGCGCAGCGCGTCGGGCGCACCGGTTTCCCTAACAGACTCGACCTCGTCCTGAAGCGTGAGCAGCGCTTGTTCCTTGTTGGTGAAATAGCGCACGTTGCCGCGCACTTTCTCCGCGGCCTCCGTTAGCGCGTTCAGCTGGGCGACGCGCTCTTCGCTGCCCTTTTTCACGAGGCCCCTACGATCACGGTCGTATCCGGCAATCAGCTTCTTCTTTTCGGCGGCGACCTTCTTGAGGTCAGGCACGCGCTTGTTCTTTTCGCCCTCGGTGCCGATGCGCTCCGAGATGTCGGCGAGCGAATCTTCGTAGCGCTCACGCGCATGCCGGTAGCGGTCGGCGCGCAAGTCGAGCATATCAGTGAAATTCATCGCACCGTCGCGGTCCGAAAGCGGATGGGATTCGAAGACAACGCGCTCGATCTCGGCAATTAGCGCATCTGTGATGCCATGCGCCGAACAAAGGTCTTCGACGAATTGCTGCGAGAGATAGCGCGCGCGCGGATATTCCTCAGCTGACCATACATCGGACCCGTCAAGACGTCGCTCGGCCCGTTCGCCATCCTGCCAGTCCAACGTCACTGTCGCCGATCCGAGCAGGTCGCTGGCACGCCCGAGGAACGACGCGTCGCCCAGCTTTTCGGGGATAGCGTCGCAGCCGCGCGCGATGACATCAGCAAAGGCAGTCTTCCCCGAGTCCCGCGCGCCGATCACGGCGACAAGTCCTGAGTTTAAATCGATGTCTGGCGTCGTGGCCCAAGACGCATCCGAAATCACGACCTTTGCGATGCACTGCGACGGCGTTGCGTTCGCGGACGGCGCCGTACCGACATAGGCACGGCCTTCCGGATCGATGCAGGCCTGCCGCAGGGTGTCAAAAGCGGCCATACCCTTGACCCATGAGTAGCGGTCGCCGTCCGGCGCGCCAACTTTCGTATGATCATGCGCATCGCTGCCATGGAGGCAAGGTTTCAGCGATCCGTATGTTTCGCAGATTTGCTCGACTGTCAGCGACTTCTTGCCGAGCCAGAACTCGCGTTGCGCCTCGCTACTCGCGAAAATGACGTGCGCAAACTTCTCAATTTCCTGCCGTAAGGTCTTATCCGCGGCATCACGCACGCCGGATGTACCGTCGGTCTCGCTGCCAGCCACGGCGATCAGGATATTGTCCTGCGCCCACGCATTGTCGCGAAGCGCGTCGCGCAGTCCGCCCAAGTCCACTTTGAACTGCTCGGACCCGTGCTCAACCGCTTTGAGATCCTCTTGAATTTTCGGATCGGCGCGCTTGCCGAGGCGGATCAAGTCGTCACGCGTGCAGGCGTACGTATCACCGTGCGCCTTGAACTCCAGCCGCGAGAGGAAGCGCTTGAGTTCGTCGAGATGCTTGGGGTCCTCAGGGCTGACGAGCAGATGGATATTCACGAAACGGCCCTTCACCGTCCCGACATCGAGGCGCATCTCGATATTCGGGAAAATGAGGTCGATGTTCGGAAGCCATCCCGCCCGCTTCGCCTCCAGCCCGCGCTCGTATGTCTCGGTGCTGTAGTAGTCGGTGATGCCAATAGCGCGGAGGGCCGGCGTGAGGTTTTCCAGAGCGGTAAGGTACTCGTCCCAGGCCTCCTTGCCCTTGAACTGATCGTTGTGCACCGTGCCGGGGGCATGGACGTGCGGCTCCCAGCGCAGCCAGTGCGCGCCTGAATTCGACGGCGGAGTCGTCTCCTTAGCCATTTCTCCCTCGATAGCCTTGCCCCCGGGTTCGTTACGGCTGGCCGCGAGTGCCCAGAACAATCAAAGCAAATCCAGGCACGCACAACCACCGATTACTTGGGCACGGACGTCCTGAATAGTGGAGCAAACAGGATTCGAACCTACGTATTTAGCGCACAAGGGAGTTCGTTTCGAAATTGACCAAATCGGCCATTAGTAAAAACGGCGATTCCGTCGAGCTCCGCAAAACCGTATCTTGGCGCAAAAGTACAGAGCTCTGGAGAAAAGCGGCCCGATGGAGAGAATTGTCGCTTGCGGACGGCTTGTCGGAGTCCAGAGGTTCGGCATCCAAGAAGCCAAAATACGTGCCTACAAGAGCGCGTTAGCGGCGACCGAAGAATGAGTTGCCGAAAAGGCCTGGCGGAGCGAGTGAAGTTCGAACCGTCGTTACGCTCTCCATTCCCTGACCAAATTCTCCCTCTTTTGCCGTGCAGATGCCATGCAGATTATTTTATTCTGCATGGCATCTTCTCCGGCGTTCAAATTGTGCTGATGTTTATTGAACTTTTGGCGCGCCCGAAGAGATTCGAACTCCTGACCCCCAGATTCGTAGTTTGGTTCCTTAACTTTGAGCGCCACCAAGCTCGCTGTCTAGCGGACTTGCATCGTCCGGTGGGGTGCCACAGCAGCAATTCAGCCGCCTGAGCAAGGTGCCGCTAGGACTGGCGCACGCAATATCGGCGCGCGCACCCGCAGCAGAAGAGAAAAGCGAAACCGACAAAGACGACGAAGGACATGATTACATCCCGCCGATCTTATCAACCCACTTGCGAAGCATCGGCACCGGGAAGCCTTCGCCGTAACCGGCGGCGACGGTCTTTTCCTCATGCCCTAGCAATGCCCACCGCACGTCCTCTGGGCAACCGGCGGCACGTAGCCGATCCTGTGCTCTGTGCCTGAGCGAGTGCACCACCTTGCGCGGGTCGACGATGCCGCAGTCATTCAGGAAGCGGTTGAGATGCTTCGACGCTGTATCCGCAGGGTCCGCGAGTTTGCTCACGAACAGCGGCCCCTTAATGACCTTCGGTAAGTACGGCAACACGCAAGCTGGGATCGGTACGCGGCGCTTTGATTGCTCCGTCTTGTGACCGACTATGACATAGCGCACGCCGCGTTCTTTCATTTCGCCCTCAATCTCGAATGCCTCGCTCAGCCGCATTCCCGTGGCCGCGAGTAGCCGGAACAACAAAGCATCGGCCTCGTCGAGCTTATCGAGATTGCGCCGACATGCCTTCATATCGGCTTCCTCGAGTGGCAGGCGGATCACCTTGTCGTCGCGCTTGGGCACAATGCTGACGAAGGGATTGAACCTCAATCGACCTTCCCGAATGGCGAGATTGACTGCGGCGACGAGCCATCCGACCTTCTTGCGGATGCTGGCGCTTTTGAGACCTTGGGCCTCGAAATGCTGGACGACCCTTCGGCCATCATCCCGCGTTGCGTCCTTCAATGGTTTATTATCGCACAGCGATTTGAACAGCGCCCAAGTAGCTCGCGCTTCGCGCTCGTAGTAGCCGGTGACGTTGGCGTGTTGCAGATACGTTTCAAAAATCGCATCGTCGCCATTTTTTACTGCCAGGGTCGGGCGCGGTTCGCGGTCTAGCGAGCGCACAAACTTCACGACTGCGCGTGCTGAGGACTGCGGGTAGGGCGGGACAACCATTTGCGCTGCGTTCGTCTCCGTCCGCAGGTACGCACCGTTGTGGTTGAGATAGATCAGTTCGCGTTCGTTGGCGACGATCTTGCCACCGTCAGTACCCGGATGCTCACCGGGTTCGAGTTTGCGAACCGTTTGCACATGGGGCCGTGCGGCCAGCAGGGCGGCCTTGTGTGCGGTAATCATCGGCCCGGCCAGTACGTCCGCCTCCCGGCGGTCGGGGGTTCCGAGCGAAAGCTCTTTGCGCTTCTCGCCGGGCGAGCGCAATTTGATGTAATAATTCGAGGAACCGGGCCGCTGGAAAAGGTAGCTGCCGTGTCGTGCTCTAGCCACGGGGTTGTCACTCCTACTGCGGCGAGTATAGTCGGCGACAGCCTTTGGCGACAGTGCATTGGCGACATAAATGGCGACGGGGTAAACCATTGATATTGTTAGGTCGGGCGCTTAGCTCAGCGGGAGAGCGTTCCCTTCACACGGGAGAGGTCGTAGGTTCAATCCCTACAGCGCCCACCACTCAGTTCGAAGCCACCCGCGACGCGCTCGTCTGCAGGGCGCGGATGCGGTCGGCAAGCGTGCCTTTGCCTTGCTGTGGTGAATCGATTGTGGCGGGGCTGGCCTTGCCGCTCGTGCCGTTGACGGTGGCCGCCCGGTCGCCCGTTCCCTGATTGAGGACCGGGACCGCATCGGCGAGCATCGACTCGATCGGCGAACCGGGGCCTTCGAGCACCGCGGTGAGGCGGGCCACCTCGGCGGCGACGTCGTTGATGCGCTCGCGCAAAAGCGCGTTCTCGACGCGTTCGGCGGCCCACGTCGATTCGGTATCGCGTTTCACGATCGTGAGCTCGCGTTGCAGCTTTCCGCGCTCCTCGAGCGTGGCGGCAAGTTGTGCTTCGAGCTGGCTGATATCGGCGCGGAACTTGTCGACGGCGCCGCTTGACCGGCCGCCGGCATTTTCCAGCTCATCGCGCAAATCGTTTTCGATCTTGCCGGCGGCTTCCAGCTCGCTGCGCAGCCGGCCGATCTCGAATTCGCGCTCGGCCAGGAGGCGGCCCTGATCGGCGAGCCGCGTTTCCAATTCCTGCACGCGGCGGCCCACCACCTCCGTTTCGGTGGTTTGCACCAGGAGCTCACGCTCGAGATCGTTGGTGCGCGCCGCAAATTCGTCGAGCTTGCCGCGCACTTCGTTCGATATCGCGGCCGCCGCCTCCGACTCGCCGCGCTCTCGGGCCAGGCGCTCTTCCGTCGCCCTGACCGCACGCTCGTAGTCGCCGACGCTCACTTTCATCGCCTCCACCTGCGTGCGCAATGCCGCAAACTCGACGCGCTGGCTGTCGGCCATGATCGATCGCTCGCCGAGCTCGGCGACGAGCTTGGCGAGATCGGCCTGCTTGTCGGCCAGCGCGCGCTCGGCTTCGCGCAGCGAGCTCGACTTGTGCTCGAATTCCTCCTCGGTGGCGCGCAGCTGGTCACGCAGATTCTTGTCGCGCGTTTCCAACGCAAAGATCGCCGCGGTCTTCTCGCCGAGTTCTTTCTTGAGGTGATTGATGGCGTCGGTCTTTTTGCCGAGTTCGGCGAGCTGGTTCGTCGTTTTCGCCTTCATCGTCTCGACGCTCAATTCGAGCCGGCGCGTCGACATGGCGAATTCGGCGCGCAACTGATCCTTGTCGGCGCGAATTTCGGCGATCGACAGCGGCGTCGCGGCCTCGAGCCGCCGCATCGTCAGCCGTACGGCGCGGCTATGCACCAGGGGGACGAACAAAAGTGCAAGCAGCGCCGCAACGAGGAACCCGATCCCGAAATACATGACCGGTTCGACCATGACACCACTCTTTAAATCCGCACTGCCGTCCGGCGGCACCTTGCCACGCCAGGGCGGGGCTGCACCATATTTACGAAGCGTTAACCTAAACCGAGAACGGCCGCAGCGCCAGATAAAGACTACCGACCCTCGGCGAAGGGCCTGTGACAGCGCCGATTCCTTGGTATGTCGAGAGGAGAGAGCGGCGATCAGAAGGGGTTCCACGTCGGGCGCGTGGTAAATTTAAGATAGCCGAGATTGGCCCCGAGCCGCAGTCCGACCCCGGAACGGATCGGCACCACCACGATGTCGTTGGCGGTGAGCGCGGTCATGCCGAAGCCGCCAACGAAATAAGCCGATCCGTCGACGCCGCCGAACCGCTCGAAAATCGCCTCGGTTCGCGGCAGGTTATAGACCAGCATCATGGTACGGGCGCCGTCGGCGCCGGCGTCGAAGCCAAGCGACGGCCCCTGCCAGTAGACGCGGACGTCGCCGGCATTTTTGGTATAGAGCGTGCCGTCGCCGTAGCGAAGGCCGCCGATAAAGGCGCCGCCGGCTTCCTCGCCGAGAACGTAGCCGTTCGGCAGCCCCCATTGGCTCACCGCCTTCTCGACGATCGCGGCCAATCCGCGCGAAACGCCGCCGAAGAAATGATGGCCGGCCTCCATGATCTCGTTGGGCGAGAACTGGTTGCTCGCCGGCGGCTGCGCCGGCACGGGCGGCGGCGGAGGTCCAACGGCCGCGGGCGGCGTTGGCGGCGCGGTCTGTGCCCCGGCCGGCAGGGCTTCAAGGCCGGCAAGCGCAAGGCCGGTAAGCGCAAGGCCGGTAAGCGTCGGGGCGACAACGGCGAACCGCAAGGCAAGATTCATGAGCTTCCCCGGTTGACCCCTGGCTCACACGGACCGGTCAAGTCTCGGCTTACACTTCTCCGTCCAGCGCAAGCAAAGCCGAATCACCGGATCTTTCGCGGAAACTATGACCGCAGCACGGCAACAACGGAAGCGATACTCGCTGCGGCCCAACGCAAATGGCCGCATGTGCCGCGAACGCTCGAAGCCCGTGACGGCGGTCAGTAACCGCCCTTTAGCGCCCCTTCGGTAGGCGCCGGGCCGCCCCAGGCGAGAAACGCGGGAATGCGCAGGTGCGGGGTGCCATAGGTGATGGCGGCGCCATCCGGCTCGATCACGCTTCCCCCCGCCGCCACGAGCAGCGCGTGACCCGCGGCCACGTCCCAATCCCGCGTCGGACCGAGCCGCGGATAATGGTCGGCGGCCCCCTCGGCCAGGCGGCAGAACTTGACCGAAGAGCCGCAGCCAATGCGTCGCGTATGCGGCAGGCCGTTCAGATAGGCCTGCGTTGGCACGTCCAGGTGCGAGCGGCTGACCATGACGATGAGTTCTCCCTCGGGCCGCGCCCGCGTGTGGATGGCTTCCGGCGCGGAGGCCTTGCCCTCGGAAAATTGCAGGCGCTCGGCGCCGCGGCCGACGATCCCGCGCCAGATCAGGCCGAGCGCCGGCGCGGTGATAATGCCGAGGATCGGCGCGCCATCGGCAATTACGGCGATGTTGACGGTGTACTCATCGCGCCCGGCAATGAATTCCCGCGTACCGTCCAACGGGTCGACAAGGAAATAGCTTGGACCCTCGATCGTCGGCTTCTCGCGACTTGCATGCTCCTCCGAGATGATCGGTAAAGCCGGAACAAGCCGCGCGAGGCCGTCGCGGATGACGGCTTCCGCGGTTTCATCGGCCGCCGTGACCGGCGAACCGTCGGCCTTGATGCGTACGCCGCTTTCGGGGCTCGATCGCCGGATGACAGCCGCCGCGGACATGCTGATTGCGGTCAGCGCGTCGATCATATGGGCGCCGGCGGCGATGTCGAAAGCGGGCATTGACGCTCCTTGATATTCCGAATTAGACGCGCCGGGACAAAGGGATGCCGTGTAGCACAGGGCGGCGGAAACGGCACGATTGCCGAATCGCGTGCGCTGTGACACGGACGGGACCGATTGCACCCGCGGAGCCAGTCATGTCCGCCCCCGTTTCCGGTCCCATCGGTATCGGCGCCCTCGATCTTGCGGCACTTCTGTGCTCGCGCGTCTGCCACGACCTGATCAGCCCGGTCGGCGCCATCGTCAATGGCATCGAGGTCATGGAGGAAGACAAGGACGAAGAGACCAAGACTTTCGCGCTCGACCTGATCAAAAAGAGCGCGCGGCAGGCCTCGGCCAAGCTGCAATTCTGTCGGCTGGCTTTCGGCGCGGCCGGATCGGCCGGCGCGCAGCTCGATCTCGGCGATGCGGAGAACGTGGCGCGCGGGCTGTTTGCGGACAACAAAACCACTTTGGTCTGGAACCTGCCTCGGCAATTGCTGGCGAAGAACCGGGTGAAGCTCCTGCTCAACATGTTGCTGATCGCCGTGGGGACGATCTCGCGCGGAGGAACGTTGACGGTCGTCCCGGTGCCGGGCGGGGAAGCGGTTTCCGGGTTTGTGGTCACCGCGTCCGGCCTCAACGCAAGGTTGAGTCCGGCCTCGGCCGATCTCCTCGCCGGCAGCCCGGCTCAACCGGTCGACGCCCACGCCATCCAACCCCTCTATGCCGGGATCCTGGCCCGCGATTGCGGGCTTACGCTTTCGGCCGGCGGCGAAGCGGGCACGGTCGTCCTGACCGCCCGATAACCGGCCGTTTCGGCGGGGGAGTGCCCTTCCGGCCGCTACGGCGGCCCGCCGCAACCGAAATTAAACGCTTTGGCAACACACTGATCCCGGTCGGTCAGGCGCTCCGCGTCTGGCGCCGATAGTACGCGTCCTGCGTGCGGGCCGGCGTCGGGGTGTGGAAACCCGCCGGCCACAGTGAGTGCTGACGAGGCGTGTAGTATGGACGACCTGCTCCGGGAGTTCCTGACCGAGACACACGAGAGTCTCGATCGAGTCGACGCCGAACTCGTGCGCTTCGAGCAGGAGCCGAACAACGGCGATATCCTCGGCAACATTTTTCGCCTCGTCCATACCATCAAAGGCACTTGCGGTTTCCTCGGGCTGCCCCGGCTGGGGACGCTGGCGCACGCCGCCGAGTCCTTGATGGGCAAGTTCCGCGACGGCGCACCGGTCACCACCGAAGCCGTCACGCTCGTGCTTTCCACCATCGACCGCATCAAGACCATCCTGGACGAGATCGAGGCGAACCAGAGTGAACCCGCGGGCGATGATGGCGACCTCATCGAGCAACTCCATTGTCTGATGGAGCACGCGGCCGTGAGGCCGCGGCCGGCCGCTCGCGTCGAAGCACCGGCAAAGCCGCAACCGGCGCCTCCGGCGCGGGAAGAGGCGAAACCGCCGCCGGCGGCGCGCGACAAACCCGCGGCCGAGCGGACCGAGGATGAACGCGGCGAACGGCTCGCCGGCCATTCGATCCGCGTGCATGTCGACACGCTCGATCAGCTCATGACCACGGTCTCCGAACTCGTTCTCACCCGCAACCAGCTTCTTGAGATCGTCCGTCGCCACGATGATTCCGATTTCAAGATACCACTGCAGCGGCTGTCGAGCGTCACCGCCGAGTTGCAGGAAGGCGTGATGAAGACCCGCATGCAGCCGATCGGCAACGCCTGGCAGAAGCTGCCGCGCATTGTGCGCGATTTATCCGCCGAACTCGGCAAACAGATCGAACTCGAGATGCACGGCGCCGAGACCGAACTCGACCGGCAGGTGCTCGAACTGGTCAAGGACCCGCTCACGCACCTCGTTCGCAATTGCGCCGATCACGGCCTCGAAACCTCCGCCGAGCGGCTCGCCGCGGGCAAGATGCAGAAAGGAACGATCCGGCTTTCCGCCTGCCATCAGGGCGGCCACATCATCATCGAGATCGCCGACGACGGCCGCGGCCTCGACCTTGAGCGCATCCGCGCCAAGGCCATCGAGCACGGATTTGCCAGCGAGGCCGAGATTGCCGAGAAATCCGAAGCGGAGATCTGCAATCTGATCTTCGTGCCGGGCTTCTCCACGGCCAGCCGCGTGACCAGCATCTCCGGCCGTGGCGTCGGCATGGACGTGGTGCGCGCCAATATGGAAGAGATCGGCGGGACCGTCGATTTGAAGTCGGTCACCGGCAGTGGAACGACCTTTACGATCAAGATTCCACTGACGCTAGCGATCGTCTCGGCGCTGATCGTCGATGCGGGCGGCGAACGCTTCGCCATCCCACAGCTTTCCGTGCTCGAGCTGGTGCGCGCCTCGGCCGGCGGCGAACACCGCATCGAGCGGATCAAGGACACGCCGGTGCTGCGGCTGCGCAACAAGTTGTTGCCGCTCGTCCAGCTCAAGGAAACCTTGCAGCTCGGCGTCAGCGAAGGCGACGACTGCTTTGTCGTGGTGACGCAGGTCGGCAGCCAAGTCTTCGGCGTTGTCGTCGACGGCGTCTTCCACACCGAAGAAATCGTGATCAAGCCGATGTCGTCGAAGCTGCGTCACATCGCGGCTTTTTCCGGCACCACGATCCTCGGCGACGGCGCGGTGATCATGATCATCGACCCGAACGGCGTCTCGCAGACGCTCGGTCGCGCCACGCCGGTGGCGCAAGCCATCAAGACCGAGCTCGACGCAAGCGAGGATGCCGTCCACGAGGACCTGACGCCGCTGCTCGTGTTCCGCGCCGGTTCGCCGCAGCCCAAGGCCGTGCTGCTGTCGCTGGTCTCGCGGTTGGAAGAGATCGATTGCCGCCGCATCGAAGTTTCCGACGGCCACCATCTGGTGCAATACCGCGATCAGCTCATGCCGCTGTTGCGCATCGACTCGCAGACCGGCATCAAGCAGGACGGCGCGCAGCCGATCCTGGTGTTCTCCGATCATGGCCGCTCCATGGGCCTCATCGTCGACGAGATCGTCGACATCGTCGAGCAACGGCTCGACATCGAGGTGGCGAGCGAACGTCCGGGCGTGCTCGGCTATGCCGTGGTCAAAGGCAGCGCCACCGAGATTATCGACATCGGTCATTTCCTTCCGCAGGCCTATGCGGACTGGTTCCGCCGGCGCGATGTGCTGTCGGCGCCGCTCACGCGCAGGATCTTGTTGGTCGACGATTCGGCGTTTTTCCGCGACATGCTCGCGCCCTTGATCAAGGCCGCGGGCTATCAGGTGGTCGCGGTCGCTTCCGCGGCGCAGGCGCTCGCGGCGGTCAAGTCCGGCGCGCGGATCGACATCGTCGTCACCGACGTCGAAATGCCGGACATGGACGGTTTCGAGCTGGCAGTGGCGTTGCGTGAAAATCCCGGCACCGCCGCCATTCCGATCATCGCGCTCTCGGCCATGGTTTCCGCCGAGACGATCGAGCGCGGCCGCGTCGTCGGCTTCCACGATTTTGTCGCCAAGTTCGACCGCACCGGGCTCATCGCGGCAATCAAGGAGCAGAGCGACGATCTGCACCAGGCGGCGTGAGCGGCCGGGAAAGCTGGAGAATATGCAAGACGGCACCGATTTCACTGAATTCGTCACCTTCACAATCGCCGGGCAGATGTTCGGTCTGCCGATCGCGCGCCTGCAAGACGTGTTCAAGCCGGCGCGCATCACCCGCGTGCCGCTTGCCGGTGCCGAGATCGCCGGCGTGCTCAACTTGCGCGGCCGCATCGTGACGGCGATCGATATGCGCCACCGCCTCGAAGTAAAGCGCCGTGAAGCCGGCGATGCGCCGATGGCGATCGGCATCGAAGCGAAGGGCGAATCCTTCGGCCTTCTGGTCGATGCCGTCGGTGAGGTGCTCAAGTTGCCGGAGGCGGACCGCGAGCCCAACCCGATCAATCTCGACCGCAAGCTCGCCGCGCTATCGGCCGGCGTTTACCGGCTCGAGGGCCAGCTTCTTGTCGTGATCGACATCGATCGGGTGCTCGACCTGCGTGCCGAAGCGGCGGCTGCGGCATGAACAAGGAACGCACGTCGCTATGTGGAATTGGAAACCTTAAAACATCGAAGCGGGCTTTGCCCGCAAACCGTGAAGCGAGGATAAAATGAAAACGTGCTTGGTCGTCGACGACTCGAGCGTGATACGCAAGGTCGCGCGGAGAATTCTCGAGGGACTAGAGTTTCAGATCGCGGAAGCGGAGAACGGTGAGGAGGCCATCGAGGCTTGCCGCCGGCAAATCCCGGACGCGATCCTGCTCGACTGGAACATGCCGAAAATGGACGGCTATGATTTCTTGCGGGCGTTGCGCCGCCTTCCCGGCGGCGACAAGCCGAAAGTGGTGTTCTGCACCACCGAAAACGACGTCGCGCACATCGCGCGAGCGCTGCATGCCGGCGCCAACGAATACATCATGAAGCCGTTCGACAAGGATATCGTCGAGGCCAAATTCCAGGAAGTCGGACTGATCTGAGCGCTCGAAGCCGCGGTCGAGCGTAAATTGGCGAACGTCCGGGTGGAATGAGTTTGGTGCCCAAAGTGTCGAGTGCAAAAGTGTTGAGTGCATGAGTACCGTCCTTGCCGCCGCGAGCCCGACGACCGCCATCGAGCGGCCCATCCGCGTCATGGTCGTCGACGATGCGATTGTCGCCCGCCGCCTGCTGACGCGCTGGATCGGCGCCGAGCACGACATGATCGTCGCGGCGTGCTTGCGCACCGGGCGCGAGGCGGTCGATCAGGTGGAGGCATGCGATCCTGACGTTATCGTCCTCGACGTCGACATGCCCGAGCTTGACGGCATTTCGGCGCTGCCGCTGCTGCTGCGGAAGAAGCCCGATCTGGTTGTGATCATGGCCTCGACGCTCACCCGCAGGAGCGCCGAAGTGAGCTTGCGCGCGCTGGCGCTCGGCGCCGCCGATTATATTCCCAAGCCGCAAGCCGCGCTCGACGCCGCAATGTCGGTGGCGTTCCACCGCGAGCTGATCGACAAGATCCGCGGCCTCGGCCGCCGCCGTTTGCCGGCGCGCCGAGACGCCACGATTCCGGCGGCGCGTGTGCGTTTGCCCGCCGCCGGCCGGCCTGGCGCCGTGCCGCCCTACGCCGAGGCCGCAATACTCGGCCTGCGGCAGTTCGCGCGCGCGGTGCCTCGGGCGCTGCTGATCGGGGCTTCGACCGGCGGGCCGCAAGCGCTGACATCCTTGATCGGACAAATGGGCACGACCCTCGAACGCGCGCCGATTTTGATCACCCAGCATATGCCGGCGACCTTCACGACGGTCTTGGCCGAGCATCTGACGCGCGTCAGCGGACATTGCGTGCGCGAAGCCGAGCACGATGAGGCGGTCGTCGCCGGCAGCGTTTACGTGGCGCCCGGCGGTCGTCACATGCGCGTCGTGCGCGGCCGCGACGGCGCTCCCGCGATCGCGCTCGGTGACGACCCGCCGATCAACTTTTGCAAGCCTGCGGTGGATCCGTTGCTGTCCTCGGCGGCGGCTTTGTGGGGCGCGGGCAGCCTGGCGCTTGTTCTCACCGGCATGGGCTCTGATGGCACGCGCGGCGCCGCCGATATCGCGGCCGCCGGCGGCAGCGTGATCGCGCAGGACGAAGCGACCAGCGTGGTGTGGGGCATGCCGCGCTCGGTCGCCCAGGCCGGTCTGTGCTCGGCCGTGCTCCCGCTCGGGGAGATCGCGGCCAAGGTCAATCGGTTGTTCGCGGGAGAACGCGCATGACGCCGCTCGACTACGATTTCCTGCGCAAATGCCTCAAGGAGCGCTCCGGTCTCGTGCTCTCCGCCGACAAACAATATCTGGTCGAAAGCCGCTTGCTGCCGGTCGCGCGCAAGATGGGCCTCGGCAGCCTCGGCAATCTCGTGGCGACGCTCATGGACGGCAATGCCGGCCCGTTGATGACCATGGTCATCGAGGCCATGACCACCAACGAGACGTATTTCTTTCGCGACAAGACGCCGTTCGACAACTTCCGCTCGACGGTGTTGCCGGCCTTGCTGGCGGCGCGGCGCAGCCCGCGCACCATTCGCATCTGGTGCGCGGCGGCCTCGACCGGCCAGGAGCCTTATTCGCTCGCTATCGCGCTGAAGGAGATGGCCAGCGACGTGGCCGGCTGGCGCATCGAATTGATCGCCACCGACCTCTCCAATGAGGTGCTGGAAAAGGCGCGACAGGGAATCTACAGCCAGTTCGAAGTACAACGCGGGCTGCCGATCCAGCTCTTGATCAAGTATTTCAGCCAAGTCGGCGACATGTGGCAGATCGCGCCCGAAATTCGCGCCATGGTCAGATACCAGCAGCTCAATCTGCTCGCCGATTTCTCCCACCTCGGTGTGTTCGACCTGGTCTTCTGCCGCAACGTGTTGATCTATTTCGACCAGGAAAAGAAGATCGACTTGCTCAATCGTCTGCGTCCGATTACCGCCCGCGACGGCTACCTTGTGCTCGGCGCCGCGGAGACTGTGATGGGGCTCACCGACGGCTTTACGATTGTGCCGGACATGCGCGGCCTCTATGCGCCGTACGTGCGCGGCTCGAATCCAGCGGCGGCGGCTGGGGCAAAGCCCGCGCCGCGCCTGGTTGCGGTCAACGGCGGGCGCTGAAGCGCGGCATTTCGCCGGCAAACAAAAAACCCCGGCCGTTGGCCGGGGTTTTTTCTTCGCGAAATCGCAGAGTTCTAAGCGGAGATTTTCGCCTCGTCCTCGATCGGCTCGCGCAGCACGTAGCCGCGGCCCCACACCGTTTCGATGTAGTTCTTGCCGTTCGAGGCGTTGGCGAGCTTTTTCCGCAGCTTGCAGATGAAGACGTCGATGATCTTCAGCTCCGGCTCGTCCATGCCGCCATAAAGGTGGTTGAGGAACATTTCCTTGGTCAGCGTCGTGCCTTTGCGCAGCGAAAGCAGCTCCA
>JBEKGX010000043.1:0-17439 GCA_050012575.1 Xanthobacteraceae bacterium
GCTGCGCTTCTCCTTCTGATGCTTGAGGCCGCTCACCGCGGACCTCGTTGAACCATCAGCCTGAAGCGCAGCACCCAAATTCTTTAGCTATCCACAAGAACGCCGGCCGATTACCCCATCTTTCGGGCGCTTGTCTGCAAACTGGAACAAAGCTAGAACAAAGGCAATGGACCTCGCCGCGGCAGAACACAGTCTTCGCTCCACGTTCGGATTTGCGGCCTTCCGGCCCGGGCAGGGCGAAATCGTCGCCACTATTCTCGAAGGCCGCGACGTACTCGCTGTGATGCCGACCGGGAGCGGTAAGTCGCTTTGCTATCAGCTTCCGGCGCTGCTGCGTGACGGCCTCACTGTCGTGGTGTCGCCGCTGATCGCGCTCATGCGCAATCAAGTGGCGCAGCTTCGCGGCTACGGCATTGCGGCGGCGAGTCTCAATTCCGCGAACGACGCCCGCGAAAACTACGCGGTGCTCGATCGGATCGCGCGCGGAGAGTTGCGTCTGCTCTACGTCGCCCCCGAACGCCTGGTGAGATCAGAGACGCTTGATATTCTCAAACGCGCGAACACCGCGCTGCTCGCGGTCGACGAAGCGCATTGCATCTCGCAATGGGGCCATGACTTTCGCCCGGAATACGCGGCGCTCGGCGCCGCGCAGGCGGAGCTTGGCGGCGTGCAAACCGTGGCGTTCACCGCGACTGCCGATGCCGCGACGCGCGCGGATATTGTTGAAAAGCTGTTCTCGCGCTCGCCGGCGGTGTTCGTGCACGGCTTCGATCGGCCAAACTTGCGCTTGGCGATGCAGGCAAAATCCGGCGGACGCAAGCAAATCGCCGATTTCGTCCAGGAGCATAAAGGGCAGGCCGGTATCGTCTATTGCGCTTCGCGGCGCAAGACTGACGAATTCGCCGATGTCCTGCGCCAAGGCGGCGTCAAGGCGTTGCCTTATCATGCCGGCATGGCGGGCGCCGACCGCTCGCGCAATCAGGATTTCTTCCTGCAGGAGGATGGCGTTGTCATGGTGGCGACCGTCGCCTTCGGCATGGGGATCGACAAGCCGGATATCCGCTTCGTTCTTCACGCCGACATGCCGTCCAATATCGAAAGCTATTACCAGGAAATCGGACGTGCCGGCCGCGACGGCCTGCCTGCGGACACGCTCACGCTTTACGGCATGGCCGACATCCGCTTGCGCCGCTTGCAGATCGACGAGAGCGATACCTCCGGCGAGCAAAAGCGGGTCGATCGGCAACGGCTCAATGCGCTTGTCTCATTATGCGAATCGCCGCGCTGCCGCCGCCAGACGCTGCTGGCCTATTTCGGCGAGACGGCGGAGCCGTGCGGGAATTGCGACTTCTGCTGCGACGGCGCGCAGGTGATCGACGGCACGATCGCGGCGCAGAAGGCGCTCTCGGCCATCGTGCGCACCGGCGAACGCTTCGGCACCGAGCACCTGACGAACGTACTGATTGGCGACGACACCGATGCGGTTTTGAAATTCGGTCACGACTGCCTACCCACATTCGGCGTCGGCAAGGAATACGATAAGCAGGAATGGCGATCGATCTTCCGCCAGCTCCATGGCGCCGGCGTTATCGCGCTCGATATCACCGGCTATGGCACCTGGGCGGTCACCGACGCCGGCCGGGGCGTGCTTAAGGGCACGGCCAAGATCGAGCTACGCAAGGACACGCTCAAACCGGGGCGCAAGGCCGCACGCGCGGCCGCCAATGCCGCGGCGCTTGCCGATGGCTCGACGGGCAACACCGCGCTGTTCGAGGCGCTGCGGAAACGCCGGTCCGAACTCGCCAAGGCGCAACGCGTCGCCGCGTATGTCGTGTTCGCCGACAAAACGCTGATCGAGATGGCGCGGCGCAAGCCGACGACCACGGCCGAAATGAGCTCCGTGCACGGTGTCGGCGAAGCCAAGCTCAAGCAGTACGGCGACATTTTCATCGACGTGATCCGGCAGCACGGCGCGGCTCATCCGTAGACCTTTTTCCGGGTTGCTGGCCTCGTGTTGCACCGCAACGCGCGGTATGTTAGCAAACTCGCGATTTTCGCGGGGCTGCGGGGGGCATTCCCGCTGCCTCCACATTCCGAGTCCCGCCTGAATCCCAAAGGCTTGCGCCGACCGTTCGCACCGGTTACGGGTCTTGCGGAACAACCCAAAAGAAACCCGAGACGCAGGCGACGTGGCACGCGAAGAACCCCTTGTGTCAGGCATGGCCGGTCGCTACGCCACCGCGCTGTTCGAGCTGGCGCGCGAGGCGAACGCCATCGACCCGGTGAAAGCGGACGTGGAGCGCTTCGACGCGCTGGTCGCCGAAAGCGCCGACCTCGCCCGGCTGGTGCGCAGCCCGGTTTTTTCCGCCGATGAGCAGTTGCGCGGGCTCTCTGCCGTGCTCGACCGCGCCGGCATCGGCGGACTGGCGGCGCCATTCCTCAAGCTGGTGACGACCAACCGCCGCCTGTTCGCGGCCCGCGACATGATCCGTGGCTACCGCGAGCTCGTCGCCGTGCACAAAGGCGAGGCTACGGCCGAGATCACCGTGGCCGAGACACTCAAGGACGATCATGTCGCCGCGCTCAAGAGCGCGCTCAAGGCGATCAGCGGCAAGGACGTCGATCTCGACATCAAGATCGATCCCGCCATCATCGGCGGGCTCGTGGTCAAGCTCGGCAGCCGCATGATCGACACTTCGCTCCGCACCAAACTCAATGCCATTAGGCACGCGATGAAAGAGGCACGCTAATGGATATCCGCGCCGCGGAAATTTCCGCCATCCTCAAGGAGCAGATCAAAAATTTCGGCCAGGAGGCCGAAGTTTCCGAGGTCGGCCAGGTGCTATCGGTCGGCGACGGCATCGCCCGCGTCTATGGCCTCGACAACGTGCAGGCCGGCGAGATGGTCGAGTTCGAGAGCGGCGTCAAAGGCATGGCGCTCAACCTCGAAATCGACAATGTCGGCATCGTGATCTTCGGCTCCGACCGCGAGATCAAGGAAGGCCAGACGGTCAAGCGCACGCGTGCCATCGTCGAGGTGCCGGTCGGCAAGGGCCTGCTCGGTCGCGTCGTCGACGCGCTCGGCGATCCGATAGACGGCAAGGGGCCGATCAAGGCCGAAGCGAGATCGCGCGTCGACGTCAAAGCGCCCGGCATCATTCCGCGTAAATCGGTGCACGAGCCGATGGCGACCGGACTAAAGGCGATCGACGCCCTGATCCCGATCGGCCGCGGCCAGCGCGAGCTGATCATCGGCGACCGCCAGACCGGCAAGACCGCGATCGCGCTCGACACGATCCTGAACCAGAAGCCGCTCAACGCCTCCGGCGACGAGAAGATCAAGCTCTATTGCGTCTACGTCGCGATCGGACAAAAACGCTCGACGGTGGCGCAGTTCGTCAAGGTTTTGGAGGAACACGGCGCGCTCGATTATACCATCGTGGTGGCGGCGACGGCGTCGGATCCGGCGCCGATGCAGTTCCTGGCGCCGTTTTCCGGCTGCGCCATGGGCGAATATTTCCGCGACAACGGCATGCACGCTGTCATCATCTACGATGATCTCTCCAAGCAGGCGGTCGCCTATCGGCAGATGTCGCTGCTGCTGCGCCGGCCGCCGGGCCGCGAGGCCTATCCGGGCGACGTGTTCTATCTGCACTCGCGGCTGCTCGAGCGCGCCGCGAAGATGAACGACGATCACAAGGCCGGCTCGCTCACCGCGCTCCCGGTGATCGAAACGCAGGCCAACGACGTGTCGGCCTACATCCCGACCAACGTCATCTCCATCACCGACGGCCAGATTTTCCTCGAGACCGACCTGTTCTATCAGGGCATCCGCCCGGCGGTGAATGTCGGCCTTTCGGTCTCGCGCGTCGGCTCCTCGGCGCAGACCAAGGCGATGAAGAAGGTCGCCGGCCGCATCAAGGGCGAACTGGCGCAATACCGCGAAATGGCGGCGTTCGCGCAGTTCGGGTCCGATCTCGATGCCACGACGCAGCGGCTCCTCAATCGCGGCTCGCGGCTCACGGAATTGCTCAAGCAGCCGCAGTTCTCGCCACTGAAGATGGAGGAGCAGGTCTGCGTGATCTATGCCGGCGTCAACGGTTATCTCGACCCGCTGCCGGTCCCACGGGTGCACGCCTTCGAGGAAGGTTTGCTCGGCCTCTTGCGCAACCAGAACCCGGAAATCCTCAAGACCATCCGCGACACGCGCGACCTCGACGACGCCACTGCCGGCAAGCTCAAGGCGGCGGTCGAGGGCTACGCCAAGACTTTTACATGAAGACGTTTGCGTGATTTTGCCGTCATGCCCGGCATGAGGCCGAACATGACGAGAGTGGGATAAAGCGATGCCTAGCCTCAAAGACCTCCGCAACCGCATCGCCTCCACCAAGGCGACGCAGAAGATCACCAAGGCCATGCAGATGGTCGCGGCCTCGAAGCTGCGCCGCGCCCAGGCGACGGCCGAGGCGGCACGGCCCTACGCCACGCAGATGGACAATGTGCTCGGCAACATCGCGGCGTCGGTCGCGGGCAGCGAGAACGCGCCGCGGCTCTTACGCGGCACCGGCAATGACGGCGTATACCTTCTTCTCGTCTGCACCGCCGAACGCGGCCTCTGCGGCCCGTTCAACACCGCCATCGTGCGGCTGGCGCGCGAGCGCGCCGGCGCGCTGATGCGCGAGGGCAAGGAAGTGAAATTTTTCTGTGTCGGCCGCAAGGGCTACGATCAGATACGCCGGCTCTATGCGAGCCAGATCATCGACATGGTCGATTTGCGCGCGGCGCGCACTTTGCGCTTCGAGCACGCCGAGATGATCGCCGAGAAAATCACCGCGCGCTTCGACAATTTCGAGTTCGACGTGTGCACGCTCTTCTTCTCGCGCTTCCGTTCGGTGATCGCGCAAATTCCGACCGTGCAGCAGATCATTCCGCCGGTGTTCGACGAGAAAGCAACCGACGCGCTGGGCGGCGCCGCCTACGAGTTCGAGCCGGAAGCCGAAGACATCCTGCACGATCTCTTGCCACGCAACATCGCCGTGCAGATCTTCCGCGCACTCCTGGAAAACGCCGCGTCGTTCTACGGCGCGCAGATGTCGGCGATGGACAACGCCACCCGCAACGCCGGCGAGATGATCCGCAAGCAGACGCTGACCTACAACCGCACCCGCCAGGCGATGATCACCAAGGAACTGATAGAGATCATCTCCGGCGCGGAAGCTCTATAAAAAGCCTTGGCGCTGTGAACCAATTTGTGAAGAGGACCATGATGGCTAGCAAAGTCGGACGCATCACCCAAGTCATCGGCGCCGTCGTCGACGTGCACTTCGACGGTCATCTGCCGGCGATCCTCAACGCGCTGGAGACCAAGAACCAGGGCAACCGCCTGGTGCTCGAGGTCGCCCAGCATCTCGGCGAATCGACCGTCCGTACTATCGCCATGGATACCAGCGAGGGCCTGGTGCGCGGCCAGGAAGTAACCGACACCAACCAGCCGATCACGGTGCCGGTCGGCGACGGCACCCTCGGTCGCATCATCAACGTGATCGGCGATCCGGTCGATGAGGCGGGCCCGGTGCCACACAAGGAGACACGCCCGATCCATCAGGATGCACCGCTCTACACGGAGCAGTCGACCGAGGCGGCAATCCTGGTCACCGGCATCAAGGTCGTCGACTTGCTCGCGCCTTATGCCAAGGGCGGCAAGGTCGGCCTGTTCGGCGGCGCCGGCGTCGGCAAGACCGTGATCATCATGGAGCTGATCAACAACATCGCCAAGGCGCACGGCGGCTATTCGGTATTTGCCGGCGTCGGCGAACGCACGCGTGAGGGCAACGATCTCTATCACGAGATGATCGAATCGGGCGTCAACAAGGACCCGCATAAAGGTTCGGTCGAAGGATCGAAGTGCGCGCTGGTTTACGGCCAAATGAATGAGCCGCCGGGCGCGCGCGCCCGCGTCGGCCTCTCGGGACTGACGGTCGCCGAATATTTCCGCGACCAGGGCCAGGACGTGCTGTTCTTCGTCGACAACATCTTCCGCTTCACGCAGGCCGGCTCGGAGATGTCGGCTCTGCTAGGACGCATTCCCTCGGCGGTGGGCTACCAGCCTACGCTCGCCACCGACATGGGCGCGCTACAGGAGCGCATCACCACCACCACCAAAGGCTCGATCACGTCGGTACAGGCGATCTACGTGCCGGCCGACGATCTCACCGATCCGGCGCCGGCGACCTCGTTCGCGCATCTTGACGCCACCACGGTGCTGTCGCGCTCGATCGCCGAGAAAGGCATCTATCCGGCTGTCGATCCGCTCGATTCGACCTCGCGCATGCTGTCCGCGGCGGTCGTCGGCGACGAACATTACCAGGTGGCGCGCCGCGTGCAGCAAATCCTCCAGCGCTACAAGGCGCTGCAGGACATCATCGCCATCCTCGGCATGGACGAACTTTCCGAAGAGGACAAGCTGACGGTGTCCCGCGCGCGCAAGATCGAGCGCTTCCTGTCGCAGCCGTTCCACGTCGCCGAAGTGTTCACCGGCTCGCCCGGCGTGTTCGTCGATCTCGCCGACACCATCCGCGGCTTCCAGGGGCTGTGCGAGGGCAAGTACGATCACCTGCCCGAGGCCGCCTTTTATATGGTCGGCACCATCGAGCAGGCGGTCGAAAAGGGCAAGAAGCTCGCCGAAACGGCGTAGGAAAGAACTTCATCGATGGCCGAGCTTCATTTCGAATTCGTCTCACCCGAAAGCGTGCTGTTCTCCGGCGACGTGGATCAGGTCGACCTACCCGGCGCCGAGGGCGACATGGGCATTCTCGCCGGCCACGCGCCGCTGGTCACCGTGCTGCGGCCGGGCATCGTGACCATCTATCGCAGCGGCGCGCGCGAGGCGGTTGTTGTCACCGGCGGCTTTGCCGAAGTCGGCCCCGCCGGCCTGATCGTGCTCGCCGATCGCGCCGTCGCGCGCGAGGACTTCGATCTCGCAACGCTGAGCGCGGAAATCAAGGACGCCGAAGAAGACGTCGCCGGCGCCAAGGATGAGGCGCAGCGCGACAAGCTGGCGCGCCATCTCGCACAATTGAAGGCTTTGCAAGACGCGCTCGGCGCCGCTACGTCAACTTCGCATTGAGGCGACCTGCGGATTCCTAGCGCAAAATCTCGACGAGCAGGATCCAGGTGTTCATGACGCTGACGGCAATCGCAATCAGAATGCCAGGCGCGATCCAATAAAGTCCTTCTGGGTGTCCCAAACAGAGGACAACAGCGCCGATCACGATCGGCGCACCCGTCAATGCGACCGCGACAGCGCGACTGATGATCCACGACATCTGTTGCGGCTGGACGTTGAGGGATCCGGCTTGCTGCACAATTGCGGTCAGCAGGACCACAACTTCCAGCGCCAGAATTTCACCGCCGAGCAGCTGCGGTGGCTGAGCCGGAATGAGCGCGAGGCTACAAATCAGCAATGCGGCCAACAACAGCACCAGCGCCTCCAAGGCCCGGCCTGGCAGGTGCGGTATCGATAAGATTCTCTGGATATTGATTGAGACCGCAACAATGATGAGGCCGGAAAGTGCGGCGGTGGCGCCGACCTCGGCCACGAAAAAAATCCGTCCAATGGACCCCGACCTCCCCCATCCGTACCCCTTCAGCCGTCGCTAAAAAAGCTCAGGCGAATTTCGCAAATTCCGCGACCACCCGCTCGTAAATCTTGCGCTTGAACGGCACGACAAGGTCCGGGAGGTTTTGCAGACGCTCCCAACGCCACTCCACGAATTCCGGCTCGTGCGCGCCGCCCGCGGGGTGGACGATGTCGATCTCGCGCTCATCGCCGGTAAAGCGCAGCGCGAACCACTTCTGCGTCTGCCCGCGGTACTTGCCGTTCCACGCGTGGCCGACGATCGCGCGCGGAATATCGTAAGTCAGCCACTCGGCGACCTCGCCAAGGCGCTCCACCGAGCTGATGTTGGTCTCCTCGTGCAGTTCGCGCAAAGCCGCCGGCCATGGGTCCTCTCCCGCATCGATGCCGCCCTGCGGCATCTGCCAAACGTGCGTGTTGTCGACATGCTCGGGTCCGTCAACGCGGCGGCCGATGAAAGCAAGGCCCTGGCGATTGAGCACCATCAGACCGGCGCACGGCCGATACTGGAGTTGTTCGAAGGAAGTCATTAGCGAATGGCGAGGAGTGAATAGCGGAGAGTCACTCTATTCGTTATTTCGCCATTTCGCTATTCGCTCCCTTAAGCTTCGCTTGGCCGTCACTGCTGCCGCGGTGCTGCGAAGGAGGGGCAAGCTGGGGCTTTTCGCCGCCTTCGCCGGTGCCGTTGCCCGCGGCCGGGATCACCACGTCCTGGCGCGCGCCGGTTTTGCCGTCGATGATGGTGACGGTCTTGGTCTTGCCGGCCGTCGGCTGGCTTGGCGCGGACGCTGCCGTCGGACCGTCGTAGCGGACGGGCCCCTGCGCAGCGGCGGCAGCGTCCGGCGCGGTCGTCACTTCGGGTTTTTTCTTGGCCGTCGCGGCGCGCAGACCGATCGGCACGGCGATCGTCGGCTCGCCGCCGAACGGATCGTCGCCAAGGAGGGCCCACAGCACAAATACGCCAAGGAAGATCGCCAGCGCCGTGGCGATGACGTGAGGTAGCGGCACGGGAAATTTGCGCCGGCGCTTCAGCGGTTGCTGGCCCAGCGGCGCGCTCAGGTCATCGGCCGTCATGTGGCCGATTCCCTGGGCAAGTCCCGGCAAATCCTACCTTGGCGAATCATCGGCTGAGTCTATCACGGCGGCCTGAGCGCCGGCCGGGCGCAAAAATACGGGGCGGCTCGACGCCGCCCCGTATTCGCATCGGAAAAGCGCCGCTTAGAGCATGATCCGGAAAAGTGGAGTCCGGTTTTCCGAAAAGATCATGCTCCACTAATATATCTAGTTCGGAACGGCGGCCTTCGGATTGGGTGGGAACGCGGCGTCGGTCGTGGCGCCGCGCAGGAGATCGAGTGCTTCCTTGAGCGCGCGGTCGTCCTTCTCATCCGGCGGCACGTAGGACTGCGAGCCGGACTCTTCGGCACCTTCCGCCTTGAGATGGCCGCGCAGCGAGGCCTCGCCCTTGGTGTCAGTCCGCGCCTTCAAGTCGTCCGGCACGTCCTGCAGCACCTCGATGTCAGGCGTGATGCCCTTGGCCTGGATCGAGCGGCCCGACGGCGTGAAGTAACGCGCCGTGGTCAGCCGCAGCGCGCCATTGCCCGCACCGAGCGGGATGATGGTCTGCACCGAGCCCTTGCCGAACGAGCGCGTGCCGACCAAAGTCGCGCGCTTGTGGTCTTGCAGCGCGCCGGCGACGATTTCCGACGCCGACGCCGAACCGCCGTTGATCAACACGATGAGCGGCTTGCCTTTGGTCAGGTCGCCAGGCCGGGCGTTGAAGCGCTGCGTCTCCTCGGCGTTGCGGCCGCGGGTGGAGACGATCTCGCCCTTTTCCAGGAACGCATCCGATACCGAGATCGCCTGATCGAGCAGGCCGCCCGGATTGTTGCGCAGGTCGATCACGAAGCCTTTGATCTTTTCCGCCCCGAGCTGGTTGGTGAGGTCGCTGATCGCCTTCTTCAGACCGTCCGTGGTCTGTTCGTTGAACTGCGAGACGCGGATATAGCCGACGTCCTCGCCCTCGTTATGCGAGCGCACCGATTTCACGCGAATCACGTCGCGCACGATGGTCACATCGATCGGCTTGTCCTGACCCTTGCGCATAATGGTGAGCTTGATCTTGGTGTTCACCGGGCCGCGCATCTTTTCGACCGCCTGGTTGAGCGTGAGGCCCTGCACCTGCTCGTCGTCGAGTTTGGTGATGATGTCGTTGGCCATGACGCCGGCCTTGGCGGCGGGCGTTTCGTCGATCGGCGCCACCACCTTCACCAGGCCGTCTTCCATGGTGACTTCGATGCCCAGCCCGCCGAATTCGCCGCGCGTCTGCACTTGCATGTCGCGGAAACTCTTCGGGTCCATGTAGCTCGAATGCGGATCGAGCCCGGCCAGCATGCCGTTGATCGCCGATTCGACGAGTTTGCTGTCGTCGGGTTTCTCGACGTAATCGGCGCGCACGCGTTCGAACACGTCACCGAACAGATTGAGCTGCCGGTAGGTGTCCGACGAGGCCGCTTTTGCGCTCGATCCGACGAACACGGTGTGTGGCTGGGTCGCGAGCAACGCGAGCCCGGCGCCAGCGACCGCGCCAAGAAAAATGAGGGAAGTTTTGCGCATCATCCGCGAACCTTTTCACCTTCGTTTGTTGCCCACCACGGGCCGGGGTCGATAGGAGCACCGTCTTTGCGGAACTCCACATAGAGTACAGTTTGCTTCGACTTGGTCGCTGCAGCCGCGGATACCTGCGATCCGCCGCCCATTACCGCTACGGGTTCACCGGTGAGCACAAACTGGCCGAGATCGACGGATATCCGCTCCATCCCCGCTAACAGCACATGATACCCGCCGCCGGCATTCAGGATCAAGACTTGCCCATAGCTGCGAAATGCGCCGGCGTAAACAACCCAACCGTCGCATGGCGAGGTGATCTGCGCGCCGGGCTGCGTGGCGATCGATTGCCCCTTCTGGGTTCCACCGAGCCCGTCGGAAGCGCCGAACTCGCGGATTTTCAAGCCATTCACCGGCTGGCGCAAGTGCCCGCGTGTGGCCGCAAAGGCCATTGCGGGCGCCAGCCGGCCGGGATCCTTGAGCGCGGCAAGGTCGGGCCGGGTGGCGTCTTCCTCGATCGAACGGGTCTCCGCGCGAGCCGCGCGGGTGGCGGGATCGAGGCCTGATTCGAGCTTGGCGATGAGGTCCTTGAGACCGTCGACCTGGTGCGCCAGGTCGGCGGCGCGCTCGCGTTCAGCGCCGAGCGCCTGCTCGGTGAGCGTTTGCTTCTTCTGCCGTTCGTCGATCAGGACGGTCAGGCGCAACTGCTCGCGCCCGAGCAGATCGAGATCGCGCGCCAGGCGCTCGTGCTCGCCGTCGATGTCCTTGCGCACATGTACGAGATCGGCGAGGTCGCCCGCGAGTGCGTCGGCCTGCGCCCGCATTTCCGGAAGCACGGCACCGAGCGTGATCGCGGTGCGCACCGCTTGCAGCGCGTCCTCCGGCTGGACGACAAGCGCCGGCGGCGGTTGATGGCCGACCCGCTGCAACGCGGCGAGGATTTCGACGATGGCGGTGCGGCGCTCGTCAAGCGATTTGCGGATGGAGCTTTGCCGATCGTCGAGTGGCTTCAGGCGGGTTTGTGTCGCCACGACGCTCGCTTCGACGTCGCGCACGTGCGCGGCGGCGTCGATGAGCTGCTGATTGAGCGCGCGCCGATCGTCGCCAAGCGCGTCGATCTCGCGCCGGAGCTTGGCCTGGCTTTCCGCCGAGGCGCGTTCTTTGGCCCGCGCCGCATCGAGATCCTGGTCGTGCTGTTTGAGCGCGTCGGCGTCCGGCGCCGATGCGGCAGGCCATGGAACTTGCATCGCCGGCGCTTGCGCCGCGCCTGACGGAAACTGGCTGGGCGGGGACTGGGCGAAAGCCGAGAGATCGGCACCCAGCGGCAGCGCTAAGGCCAGTGCCGATCCGAAAACAAGGCGCGGATCAGGGCGGCTCGACCGGCGGAGAATCATGCTTTCCAAGGGTAGAGGCCAGGTTCGGGAACGCAAGACAAAGAGAGCCACCATGCGACCGGATTAAGACGCGAACCGGCTTCATCCGTCACATATCGGTGAGGCATGATTAAGAAGCAGTAAGGTCGGCGGGCAAGCCGGCCTCAGGCCCGGTGATAGGGGTGGCCGGCGAGAATGGTGCCGGCGCGATAAAGCTGTTCGAGCAGCATGATCCGCGCGAGTTGATGCGGCCACGTCGCGGCCCCGAAGGCGAGCCGCAGCTTGGCGCGCTCGATGAGGCTCGGCGCCAGGCCGTCGGCGCCGCCGATGATGAAGCACACCGCGGAACGGTCTTGCTCCCGCCATTGCCGCAGCAACGCCGCCAGCGCCGGGCTGTCGAGGCTTTGTCCGTGCTGGTCGAGAACGACGACGATCGCGCCGTCGGGGATGACGTTAGCGAGCGCGATCGACTCCTCGACGCGCCGCCGCGCGGCATCATGGGCACGGCTTTCGCGAATTTCGATGACTTCGAAGTCGCGCAGACCGAGCGGGCGTCCGGTCGTTTCCGCGCGTTTGCGATACCAGGCGGCGAGCTCACGCTCGGGTCCTTGCTTCAAGCGGCCGATGGCGGCGACTATGACACGCATGAGCGGCCAAACGTGCTCGCGTAAGAGATCTCCGATCCGTCATCCTGAGGTGCGAGCGAAGCGAGCCTCGAAGGATGGACGGCGAGGTGTCGGAACAATATGACTCGCGCTGCTAGCTCGCGTGCCGCGCCGGACGGCTGGCCGACCACATCTTTTCTAGATTGTAGAAGGCCCGGACTTCGGGGCGAAAGACGTGAACGATCACATCGATCGCGTCGATCAGCACCCAGTCGCAATGCGGAACGCCTTCGACATGCGCGGCAATTCCTGCTTTGTGCAGGTCTTCGACGACCCTGTCGGCGACCGAGCCGACATGGCGCTGCGACCGGCCGGAAGATACGACCATGTAGTCGCCGATCGAAGATTTGTCTCGCAAGTCGATGGTGAGGGTGTCCTCCGCCTTCATATCGTCGAGGCGATTGAGGACCAAACGAAGGATCCCCTCGGC
Source organism: Xanthobacteraceae bacterium (assembly GCA_050012575.1). Classification (GTDB taxonomy): domain Bacteria; phylum Pseudomonadota; class Alphaproteobacteria; order Rhizobiales; family Xanthobacteraceae; genus BOG-931. The sequence goes on from JBEKGX010000043.1 coordinate 12,709, forward strand.
GTCAGGACGCATTCTGGAGACCGATTCGGGCCCGCGACGTTCGGCCCGAAGAGTTGCAGGTGTGGACAGGGGTCCTTATCCTTTCGCTCCATTTTCGGCCCCGGCCATCGAGTCCAAGGCTGTCACTAAGATAGGCACGCCGTGTTAACAGTTTCAACCGTCTCGCAGTCACAGAGTTGCAACAAACGTGCACGCTAACGTCTTGCACTCACCTGCGCTGCAAGGCTCGTGCCGCCCGCAAGGCCGTGGACGACAACGGCGATTTGAGGCCATGCAGGTAAATCCACGCCGGCGGCCTTCGTTCCGGCAGCGTCCTCGCCGCCCACTCGGGAATGCGCGCACTGGCAAACGCCTGACCGGCGGCGCTGGCGGTGGCGTAAAGGCTCGGTCCAAGCCGGTCGATAACGGCGATCGGGACCAGCCGCGCGATGCCGCGCCAGCGTTGCCAGCGATGGAAGCTGCGCAGGTTGTCGGCACCCATGATCCAAACAAAGTGCACCCGCGGGCAACGCCGGACGAGATACCTGATGGTCTCGTAGGTGTAACGCGTGCCGAGCTGCGCTTCGAGATCGGTGACATCGATGCGCGGATCGTCCGCGAGCGCTTTGGCGGCGACGACGCGTGCCGCGAGCGGCGCCAGGCCGTGGGTGTCCTTGAGCGGATTGCCCGGCGTCACCATCCACCACACGCGATTAAGCCCGAGCCGCTTCATGGCCAACAGGCACGCGCCGCGATGCGCGGCGTGCGGCGGATCGAAGGTGCCGCCGAACAGCCCGATGCGCATGCCGGGCGCGTTCGGCGGCAGGACCAGTCGGGGTTTGGCAATAGCCTGTGCGTCAGCCGCACGCGGAGGCTGGAACTCGCGGTTCATGGCCGTCAGCAACAACCCCCTCCCCCTCGCCTCGACCGCCGATCGCACGCTGTCGCGGCGGAGAAGACGAAACGCTATGGCCGCGTCTGTCCGCTGCCCCGGATGCGGTACTTGAAACTGGTGAGCTGCTCGACGCCGACGGGGCCACGCGCATGCAGCCTGCCGGTGGCGATGCCGATCTCGCCGCCGAAGCCGAACTCGCCGCCATCGGCAAATTGCGTCGAAGCGTTGTGCAGTACGATTGCCGAATCCACTTCGCGCAGGAATTTCTCCGCCGCCGCGCGATTCTCGGTGACGATGGCATCGGTGTGATGCGAGCCGTAGCGTTCGATATGGACGATCGCCGCGTCGACGCCGTCGACCACGCCGGCGGTCAAAATGGCGTCGAGATATTCGGTGCTCCAGTCGGCGTCGCTCGCCGGCTTGACGCGGGGATCGACCGCCTGCACCGCCGCATCGCCGCGGATCTCACAACCGGCGTCGATCAGCATCGCAACAAGCGGCTTGAGCAGCTTCGGCGCTCCGGCGCGATCGACCAGCAAGGTTTCGGCCGCTCCGCATACGCCGGTGCGGCGCATCTTGGCATTGAGCACGATCGCTTTCGCCATCGCGAGCTTCGCCGCTCTATCGACATAGACGTGACAGACGCCTTCGAGATGCGCGAAAACCGGCACCCGCGCCTCCGCCTGCACGCGTCCGACCAGGTCCTTGCCGCCGCGCGGCACGATCACGTCGATCGCGCCGTCGAGGCCGGCGAGCATCATGCCCACGGCGGCGCGCTCGCGCGTCGGCACCAGCGCGATCGCGGCGGTCGGCAACCCCGCTTCGGCAAGGCCTTCGACCAGCGCCGCATGAATGGCGCGCGCCGAGCGAAAACTTTCGGAACCGCCGCGCAGGATCACGGCATTGCCGGCCTTCAGGCAGAGCGCACCGGCATCGGTCGTGACATTGGGCCGGCTTTCATAAATGACCCCGATGACGCCGAGTGGCACTCGTACGCGCTCGATGCGCATGCCGTTGGGACGCCGCCATGACGCCATGATGGCGCCGACCGGGTCCTTGAGCTTGCGGATCGTATCGAGCCCGGCCGCCATGGCCTCGATGCGTCCCGCATCGAGCGCCAGCCGGTCGAGGAAGGCGGGGGTAGCGCCCGAAGCCTTCGCCTCGGCGACATCTTCGGCATTGGCGGCAAGGATCGGCATACGCGACCGGCGGAGCGCCTTGGCCATGGCGGCAAGCGCGCGGTTCTTGCGGGACGCAGGCGCAAGCGCCAGCGCGCGCGCGGTAACGCGCGCCTCGCGGCCGATGTCGCGCATGGTCGCTTCGAGCTTGTCCGGGTTCCTCACTGCCTTCAGGGGAGCATTCATGACCTTGATCCGTCTTGCGTTCAGGGGGTTCCTACCATGTTCGGCGAGGTCCGGCGAGGCGGCTCGGCGGCGGCGTTGTCCACAGCGCTCCACAGCCTTTCGTGGGGCGGTCATAGAATCTGCGGAACCTGCTCAAACCCGACAGCGTTCCACCTCCGGGTCGCACGAAGGAGAGGGTCATGCAGCTGCCAACAGATCGTTTGCAAAACCGGTTACCGCGGCGGTTCCCGGTCGGCGCCAAGTACGTGGTCGAGGGCTGTGGCGGCGATGAGGGGGATTTGCGCGTCATAGCGCGTTACGTGGTCATGCCCGGTGGGCGGCGCATCAATGTTCCGGCCGATGTTTCCCTGCCGGCCCAGCGGGCCCTTGCCTTCCGGCGCTCGTCCAATACCAAGCAATCCCAGGCTAAAGGCGGCTCGCCGCGCCGCGGAAAAAAATTCGCCGGCCGCCGCGGAACCGCCTGACCGGGCCGACGTTGACTGGTTAGCGCCGGGCGAAGCCCCCAGCCCCTCACCCTCAATCACCCGGCGTTGAGCCCCGGCCGCGCAAGCGGCCGGGGTTCCCTTATTGCGGGGAGCATGAAAGCCGGGTGCGCGGACCCTTCCTTCGGGGATGGCACCCGGCCGCTTATTCCGGCCCGACCACCAGATCGTCGCGATGCACCATTTCGGCGCGACCGCGAAAGCCGAGGATGGACGCGATATCCGCCGACGAGCGGCCGCGGATTTTCTGCGCATCCTCGGCATCGAAGGCGCATAGCCCGCGGCCGATTTCGGCGCCGTTCGGGCCGCGGATGATCACCGCGTCGCCGCGGGCAAAGCCGCCTTCGACGCCGACGACGCCGGCCGGCAGCAGGCTCTTGCCGCGGCGGAGCGCCGCCACCGCTCCGGCATCGATCGTGAGCGTACCTTTCGGTTCGAGTGCGCCCGCGATCCATTTCTTGCGCGCCGTGACCGGATTCGCCGGCGTGAGGAACCATGTGCAGCGCGCGCCCTCGGCGATGGCGCGCAGCGGATGATCGCGGCGGCCCGAAGCGATGATCATGTGCGTGCCGCCACTGGTGGCAATCCGCGCCGCTTCGATCTTGGTCTGCATGCCGCCGCGCGAGAATTCGGAGGGGGCGGCACCGGCCATCGCCTCGATCTCGGGCGTGATGCGCTCGACGCGGGCGACGTGCCGCGCCGCTTGATCGGTTTCGGGCGGCTTGTCATAGAGCCCGTCAACGTCGGACAACAGCACCAGGAGATCGGCGCTTACCATGGTGGCGACACGCGCCGCGAGCCGGTCATTATCGCCGTAACGGATTTCGCTGGTCGCGACCGTATCGTTTTCGTTGATCACCGGAATCGCGCGCCATTGCAGCAGCGTGTCGATGGTGGAGCGCGCGTTGAGGTAGCGGCGCCGCTCCTCGGTGTCACCGAGCGTCACCAGGACCTGACCGGCGATGATGCCATGACGCGACAGCGCTTCGGTCCAGGTACGCGCCAGCGCGATCTGGCCCACCGCGGCCGCGGCCTGGCTGTCCTCGAGCTTGAGCGGACCGCCGGCAAGCTTGAGCACCGCGCGGCCGAGCGCGATGGCGCCGGAGGAGACGACCAGCAGGTCGCGTTTGTCGCGATGGAATTCGGCCAGGTCGGCCGCCAGCGAAGCGAGCCAGGATTCCTTGAGCCGGCCGGCCTGCGCATCCACCAGCAGCGAGGAGCCGACCTTAACGACGACGCGGCGGAAGTCGGCAAGCGCGGGCGTTTTCATGGCGGGGCGTGTCGAAGCCAGGGATGTCGTCACAGCTCAGCTTCATGTTCCAGTTGCGCCTTGTTCTCAAGGCAATAATAACCGGACAACCGACTGACCAGCTTGCGCCGCTTCCAATCATTGAGGATGCGGCTGACGTTTTCCCGCGCGATGCCGGCCATGGCGGCGATATCGCTCTGCCCGATCTTTTGCCGGATCACGACTCGGCCGGCGCCGACATCCTGGCCGAAATTTTCCGCCAATTCGAGCAAGGTCGAAGCGACGCGGCCCTTGAGCGGCAGGAAACTTCCGGCCGCGACCACAGTGTCGGTCTCGCGCAGTCGCGCGGCGAGCAGCGCGACCAGCGATTTGTAGACCTCGGGATGTTTTTTCGCGAAGGCCTCGAACGCCGCGCGGCTGAGAAAGCTCAATGCGGCGTCGCGCACCGCCACGACCGAGGCCGAACGCGGCAGGCCGTCGATCATCGAAAGCTCGCCGACAATGGCTCCCGGACCGAAGAAAGCAAGGATGCGCTCGCTGCCGGCGCGCGAAACCATCGTCACCTTAAGCAAGCCCTCCTCGACGCGATAGCAGCCGTCGCCCGGGTCGGAGGCGATGAAAAGCACCTCGTCGGCGCGAAGCCGCACCGGCTTGGCGTCCGCAAAAAGATCGGTCGCAAGACTCCCGGGCAAAGCCGACAGCAGGCTCGCCCCCGGACGGGTGCTTGTCGCCATGGACCCCTGTCCCCTGCGGCCGGGCCGC
>JBEKGX010000044.1:0-15562 GCA_050012575.1 Xanthobacteraceae bacterium
GTAAGCGATGTGGTGATCCCACCTTCTTCTGAGAGCGGGGATCGGCGATTGTGACGATCTCTGAATCGGAGATCGGCTTGTGTCTACGCTTGACCATACGCTTAAGGCTGAGGCGACGGCGGTTCGCCGGCTGGAGGTGATTACGGGAACGGGCCGGCGTCGGCGGTTCTCGGCGGATGACAAGGCGCGGATCGTTGAAGAGACGCTTGTTGCGGGGGCGGTGGTTTCGGAAGTTGCGCGCCGGTACGGGCTTTCGCCGCAGCAATTGTTCGGGTGGCGCCGGCAAGCACGCCAGCCTGCCGTGGCGGACATCGATGCCGCGCCGCAGTTCGTGCCGGCGGTGGTGGAAACGGCGTTGCCGGAAAGCAGCATGCGACGGCGGCGGAAACGAACGCGCCAGGTGGATCGGACCTCGGGAAGCATCGAGGTAGAGATCGACGGCGTGACCGTCCGGATCGGCCGCGGCGCCGAGGCGAAGACGGTCGCGGCGGTTCTTCGAGCCCTGAAGGCTGAGACATGATTGGGCCGACGGGCGCGGTCCGGGTGCTGGTGGCGACCAAGCCGGTCGACTTCCGCAAGGGCGCCGAGGGATTGGCGGCGCTGGTGCGCGAGACCATGAATGCTGATCCGTTCTCGGGCGCCGTCTATGTGTTCCGGGCGAAACGGGCGGACCGGGTCAAGCTGATTTACTGGGATGGCACCGGCGTGTGTTTGTTCGCCAAGCGCCTCGAGGATGGCAAGTTCCGTTGGCCGGGCGCGCAGGATGCTGTGATGCGATTGTCGGCGGCGGAGCTCTCGGCCTTGTTGGAAGGGCTGGATTGGCGACGCGTTCACGCGGCGCGGGAGATACCGGCACCGCTGCAGCCGGGATGATTGCGGCAGAGTGAATCAGCGCGCGGGAAAACATCGCGGCGCACCGCGACGCATGATTTAATCCCGCCATGACCGTTGCGGCGGATGCACTTCCCGACGATCCCGACGCGCTCAAAGCGATGCTGATTGCAGAGCGGGTGCAGAACGATCGGCTGCGTCAGATCATCAAGGAACTGCAACGCCACCGCTTCGGACGGCGCGCCGAGACGCTGCCCGAGGATCAAATGTTGCTCGGCCTCGAAGACGTCGAGCAGGCCGTGGCGAGCAGCGAAGCCGAGAGTGACGCTACCAACCCGGCCGAGCGAACCGACCGGTCTGCCAAGCGCAGGATGAACCGGGGATCGCTTCCGGCGCACCTGCCACGCATCGAGATAGTGGTCGATATCGATGACCATGCCTGTCCGTGCTGTGGCAACGCGCTGCATCGGATCGGCGAGGATACGGGCGAGCGGCTCGACATCGTGCCGGCGCAGTTCCGCGTGCTGGTCGTGCGCCGGCCCAAATATGCTTGCCGGGCTTGCGAGAACGGCGTGGTGCAGGCGTCAGCGCCGGCGCGGCTGATCGAGGGCGGACTGCCGACCGAGGCGACCGTGGCGCAGGTGCTTGTCGCCAAATATGCCGATCATCTTCCGCTGTACCGCCAGGCACAGATTTACGCCCGGCAGGGCATCGCACTCGACCGTTCGACGCTGGCCGATTGGGTCGGCCGGGCGGCCTTTGTCTTGCGGCCGGTGCACGAGTGCCTGCTGACGGCGCTCAAAACCTCGGCCAAGCTGTTCGCCGACGAGACCACGGCGCCGGTGCTCGATCCCGGCCGCGGGCGTACCAAGACCGGTCAGCTCTGGGCCTATGCCCGTGACGATCGGCCTTGGGGCGGCACCGACCCGCCCGGCGTCGCCTATGTCTACGCGCCCGACCGCAAGGCCGAGCGGCCGATCGCCCATCTCGCCGGCTTCAAGGGCATCTTGCAGGTCGACGGCTATGGCGGCTACCGGGTGCTTGCCGAGCGCGGCGATGTGCAACTCGCCTTCTGCTGGTCTCATGTTCGCCGCCGCTTCTACGAACTCGCCGTCGCAGGCCCGGCGCCGATCGCCAGCGAGGCGCTCGAACGCATCGCAGAGCTCTATGCCATCGAGACGGACATTCGTGGCCGTGCCGCCGAGGAGCGCCGTGCCGTGCGCCAGGACAAAAGCCGGCCGATCATCGACAAACTCGAACCGTGGCTGCGCGCCAAGCTCGCCCTGATCAGCCAGAAGACCAAGCTCGCCGAAGCGATCCGTTATGCGCTCTCGCGCTGGGATGGCCTCACCCGCTTCCTCGACGACGGCCGTATCGAGATCGATTCCAACGTGGTGGAGCGCAGCATCCGGCCCATCGCATTAAACAGAAAGAATGCGCTGTTCGCCGGTTCCGATGGCGGCGGCGAGCATTGGGCGGTCATCGCGTCGTTGATCGAAACTTGCAAACTCAGCGCGGTCGACCCGAGAGCTTATCTCACCGACGTGATCACCAAAATCGTCAACGGCCATCCCAATAGCCGCATCCACGAACTCCTGCCGTCGGCTTATGCTGCCGAGATTCCGCTCAAGGACGTGGCCTGAAAACATCGCTTACGCTTCAGTCAACCGCCGTGGCGATCATGCGCATCTTCGGCTGATCGATCGGGCGACCGTGGCTGACGACGTGCGCCGGCGCCTCATGGAAGCGCAGCGCCTCGACCACGTCGCGATATTCCAGCACGACCAGGTTCGCCGGTGCGCCGACCGCAAGGCCGAATTCCGGAAGATTGATTGCGGTCGCGGCATTAACGGTGATCATGTCGTACAGGCGCTCGAGCTCATCGCGCGTCATCATCCAGAGGAGATGCGCGGCGAGGAACGCGACCTCGAGCATATTGTTGCGGCCGAACGGGTAATAGGCGTCCGAAATATCGTCCTGGCCGAGACAGACCAGGACGTCCTCGGCCTGCAGTTCCTTGACCCGCGCATGCAGCGGCCCGGTGTGCGGATCGGACACGACCGCAATCCGGCCAGCGTGCAAGAGCCGGGCGAGCCGTTGCAGATAGGGCCCCGGATAAAGGCTCATGGCGCGGCAATGATGCGCCAGCGCGCGGCCGTGCCAGCCGCGCTTGATCGCCTCGACCGCCATCATTTCGAGCGTCCGCAAGCCCCCATCGCCGGCGTCGTCGAGCAGCATCGAGACGTCCTTGCCAAATTCGGCGGCAAGATCGAAGCAGATCTGAATATGCACCGCGGCATCGGCGTCGGTGAACTCGACCCAGGGGATGCCGCCGACCACGTCGGCGCCAAGCGCCATCGCCTGCCGCAGCAGATCGGCGGCGCCCGGTTCGCGCACGATGCCGTCCTGGGCGAACGCGACGACCTGAAGGTCGACCGTGCCGCGAAACTCCTCGCGCACGCGGATGAGCGCGTTGACGCCCTCGAGCCCGGCCTTGGCATCGACGTCGGCGAAGGCGCGGATGTGCAGATTGCCGTAAAGCGCCGCCAGCGCCACGGCGCGGCGGGCATTGGGCACGATCCAATCCTGCGAATATTTCTCCTTGATCCGGCTCGCGAGTTCGATGCTCGCCAGCGCCCGTCCCATACCCTCGCCCTGATAGGCTTTGAGCGCCTCCTCCTCCATCATAGGCAGCGTCCACACCTTGCACAGATGCAGATGCGGATTGACGAAGGATTCGGTGACAAGATTGCCGCCGGCATCGATCTGCGTTGCAGCATCGCCATCGATACAATCGGCGATCGCCGCGACGCGGCCATCGCGGATGGCTATATCAGCCAAACGATCGCCGCGGCCGCGAAGCCTGCCGCGGCGAACGATCAGATCGAACGGCTCTGCCATGGTGTATTGTTACAGCGTCAAAGCACGGCGTTGATGCGAAAGACGTTGTCCTCCGGATCGAACAGGACGGACTGATACCAATTGTAATAGGTCTTGTAGGGCTTCTTCACGAGGCGCGCGCCGCGCTCGACCGCAAGCGGCGTCATGCGATCCACTTCGGCCGGTGAATCGACGTAGAAATTGAGCAGAAACTTCACGCCTGTCGGATTGGCGTAATCCGACAGCATGAGCAAGTCGTAGGCGTCCTGCGCGTTGAAGCCGATGCAGCTTTTGCCGGTGCGTAAACCGACGAAGATCGGGGAGCGGATCTCGGGGATTTCCTCAAACCCGAAGACCTCGCGATAGAAGCCGGACAGCTTGACGATATCCTTGGCGAAGATGTTGACGTAGGAGAGCATAACGAAACTCCGAGAAACGCATTGTGGGAGACTTAGCGGCCGGCTCTCGCGCTTGGGAGGCCGGCCGTCCAAAAAACGTGCCCGGCGTTTGCTGCTTTCGCTTATGCGCCTTTGCCGAATGTCGTCTGCTTCACGAATTTGCTGCGCAGATGATCGCCGGAGCTGATCGGCTCATACTTCACCGGGTTGTCGCTCGACTGGCAACTCGGCAGACATTCGACCATCGCATCGTAGTTCGGTTGGTGGAAATAGACAATGGACAGCCGATCCTTGTTGTCTTCCGAATCGAGCGGCGGGTTGACGACGCGGTGCAGCGTGGAGGTCCAGGCGTCGTTGGTCCATTGCTGCATCAGATCGCCGATATTAACGATGAACGATCCCTCGATTACCGGCACGTTGACCCAGTCGCCGGCCTTGTTCTTCACCTGCAGGCCGCCGTCCGAAATTTCTTTGCGCAGGATCGTCATGCTGCCGTAGTCGGAATGGGCACCGGCGCGCAGCTGCCCCGGCAGCGGCTCGCTGGTCTGCTTGGGATAGCGCAGCACCCGCAGCATCGAGATGTTCTTGTCGATCGTCTTGTCGAAATAGTTCTCGTCGAGATCGAGCGCCAGCGCGAACAGCCGCATCAGGTCGGTGGCGAGATTGTCGACGGCGCGGAAATATTCCGTCCAGACCGGCTTGAGTTCGGCAGGTGAGTCCGGCCAAACGTTCTTGGCGAAATGCGGGCCGGCCTCGGCGCTGGTGAAATAGGGGTCGCCGGGCGGCACGTCGACCGGGCCGATCGAGAGCGATTCCTTGATGTCGGGTGGGGTCGGCTCGTCGAGGCTGTACGAAAGGCCCTCGCCGCCGACCGCGCTGTAGCCGCGAACCTGGTCGGGTGCCGGCCGGTCGGCCTTCGTCTTCTCCCCGTGGGGAAGTTCGAAAAAGGCTTTCGACACGTCGTAGGTCTTGCGGATGAGATCCTCCGGAATCCCATGGCCGGACACGACCAGGAAGCCGATGTCGCGGCAGGCTTGACCGACCTGGGCCGCCACCTTGGCCTTCCCCTCCGGCGTGCCTTCACGATAGGGGGTCAGATCGATGACGGGAACATGTAGAAGTGTCATGAGTTTTTTCTCCTTTTGTTGCTTGTTCACAAGACGACCGGACGGGGGCTGGCCGGTCATGGCGGATCGGCCGTCGTGGCCGGCCGAAGGGCCGGATACGGCGCGATCCTTATCGTCACGCCGCATTGCGTCCGCGTTGCCGGCCCCTCCACTCGGCGAGAATGTCGTCGGCGTCGGCGACCAGGCCGAGATGCAACGACATCATGGCGAGCGCGGCGTGTTCGAGGTTGTCGTCGGTACCGCGCACCAGGTCGCGCGCGACGATCACGCGGTAATTGTGATTGTTGGCGTCGAACGCTGCGTTGAGAATGCAGCAGTCCGTGAAGCCGCCATTGAGCACCACCGTTTCGACGCGCATGTTGCGCAGCAGAAAGTCGAGATCGGTCGGATAGAAAGCCGACAGCCGCCGCTTGGTCTCGACGATCAAATCCTGCGGCGCCACGCGGGTGACGAACTCGGTCCAGGGCGAGCCTTCGATGGCGTGCGCATCGCTGTTGGGGATCGCACCGACATAGAGCGGAAAGGTGCGCCGCCACGCGGCGCTCACGCCTTTGAGATCGTCCTCACCGCCGCGCCGCAAGACCGAGCGCACATGGATGACCGGTACGCCCAGCGCGCGGGCGCCGTCGTGAAACGCATCGATCGGGGCCACGATCTCACGCGCCCGCGGCGCCGGACAGGGGCATTGCGGCGACGGATCGAGGTGGCCGCGATGCATGTCGATCGACACGATCGCCGTCGTCTTGGGGTCGAGATAGTCCTCGAACTGACTGCCGGTGTCCTGTGGCTTGCCGTAGACAAAAATGCGCATGGTTGTCTCCCGAACGCCGTCAACGGCGCTCTTCGCGAACGTGAGGTTGGCCCAGCGCGCCGGGTTCGCTGGTCCCGAGATGTTGCGTCGCGCCGACCCACATCATCACGGCGATGGTCGCCAGATAAGGCGTCATCATCATGAGGTATTGCGGCACCCGGATGCCGGCCGCGGCGATATGCGGGATCACCGCCTCGATGCAGCCGAACAACAGCGCGCCGGCGAGCGCCCGCCACGGCGCCCAGCGGGCGAAAACGACGAGCGCGACGGCGATCCAGCCGCGTCCGTTGGTCATATCGGTGACCCAGAGCTTGACGTTGACGACCGAGATGTAGCCTCCGGCCAAGCCGATCAGCGCGGAGCCCACGACGATCGCGAGCGCGCGGTAGAGCGACACGCTGATGCCGGCGGCGTCGGCGGCGGCGGGGTTTTCACCGACCGCGCGGATGCGAAGACCGGTCATCGTCGAGTTGAGCCACCAGTTGACGCAAAAGAAGATGACCACCGTCAGATAGACGACGGCATCCTGACTGAACAGGATCCGGCCGACCGCCGGAATTTCCGACAGCGGCCAGATACGGAGTTGGCCGAGCCCCGCCACTTGCTTGTTCTGCCAGCCCGTCGCGGTGCCGATGAGGCCCGTCAATCCCTGGCAGAAGAACACGATCGACAGCCCAGCGATGACCTGATTGACGCGCAGCACGACCACCATGGCGACGAACAGGAGCGAGACCACGCTCGCGGCGACCATTGCCACGAGCAAGGCGATCCCCGGATGACCGCCGAGCGTCAGCGACGCCCCGATGCCGGCGAGCGCGCCGACCAGCATGAGGCCCTCGGCGGTGAGATTGAGCACGCCGGAGCGTTCGGAGATGATCAGCCCCAGCGCGGCGAGCGCATAAGGCACCGCGGTGAGCGGGACGTTCGCCAGCCAATTGATCAGGAACGCGCCCACGGCAGCTCCTATCGGATCCAGCGAATGCGGTGGCGGATGAAGAATTCCGAGGACGCCACGGCCATCACGATGATCGCCTCGATCATCTGCACCATGGTGAACGGGATCTGGTAGAACACCTGCAAGGTCTGGCCGGTAATGAACAGGACCGCGATCAGGAAGCCGACGATCGCGACGACGATCGGATCGTTGCGGGAGAGAAACGCGATAAGGACGCCGGAGAAGACGTAGCCGCTGGCGTAGGACTGGGTGAGCCGCCCCTCCTGGCTCGCGACATTGACGAATCCGGCAATGCCGGCGCAGGCGCCGGAGATCGCCACGATCCACAACGTTACGGCGCGGATCGGCACGCCGACGACCTTGGCCATGCCGCGGTTGGCGCTGATGACCCGCATGTAGAAACCGCCGCGGCTGAAATGGACGAACCAGCCGACCACAAGAACGGCGCCGATCGCGACGATAAGCCCGCTGTTGACGCCGTAGCCGAGCTCGCCGAGCCGCTCGAACGGTCGCAACGGCGTCGATTGCGGAAACGCCGTCTTGGCGTCCTGCCACGCGCCGTAGAGCAGGTGGAACAGAAAATACATGGCGACGTAATTGAGGAGCAGCGTCGCGATGATCTCGTTGACCTTGAAGCGAAGCTTGAGAAAACCGGCGAGCAGGCACCACAGCGCGCCGCCAGCGGCGGCGGCAAGTCCCATCAATATGAGCCGGGTCTGCGGCGGTCCGATCTCGTAGATCGACACTGCGGCGGCAAAGATGCCGCCGAAGATCATCTGGCCCTCGAGGCCGAGATTCCAGAAACCGATGCGGAACGACAGGCTGGCGGCAAGTCCGACCAACACCAAAGGCGCGGCCTGAACCAGCACGGCGCGCAGGCTGTCGGCATTGAAGACGCCGGCGAGCTCGCCCGCGAGCTGGAGCGGCGAAATTCCCGCCACGGCGAGCACCGTCACCGAAATCGCAAGCCCAATGACGAGGGAAGCCGCCAGGAACAAGGCCTGCTTCCACCTCGGCAGGCTTTGGCGCATATCGAGCACCACCCGCCCGCGCTGGCGGCGCGGCCTCCGCTGGACCGGCGCGCCGGGCACCGGTGTGGCGTGGCCCGATGCGGACACGTCAAGCATGGCCCACCATCGCATGACCAATGGCCTGACGGTCGGCCGGACGCGTGAACTCGGCGACGATGCGGCCGCGCGTCATCACTCCGATGCGGTCGGACAGGCTCAAGACTTCGTCAAGATCCTCGCTGATCAGGACGACGGCAGCGCCGCGGTCGCGAGCGGCCAGTAGCCGCTGGTGCACGGCGTTGCAGGCGCGCGCGTCGAGACCGCGGCTTGGGCTGTGCGCGACCACGACGGACGGACTACGGCTGAATTCGCGGGCGATGACGAGCTTCTGCGCGTTGCCGCCCGACAACAGCGCGGCTTTCTGATTCAGGCTGCGTACGCCCTGAACGTCATATTCGGCAATCGCGGCGGCGGTGTCGCGTTGCATGGCGCGATGATCGACCCGCGCGAACGGGCCGTAGCGGCCGGTCGCGATCTCGGCCACGGCGAAATTGTCGACGAGCGACAGACCGCCGGCCAGCGCAAAGGCATAGCGATCTGCCGGGATCGCGGCGATCGCCGCAATGCGCGCATTGGACATCGGCGCGTGTGCGACGTCGCCCAATTCCTCGACCCAGATTTCTCCCTTGGTCGGTTCGCGGGCGCCTATCAGCGCCTCGGCAAGCTCGGCCTGGCCGTTACCGGAGACGCCGGCGATGCCGTAGATTTCGCCAGGATGGACATAGAACGTCGCCTCGTGCAGCGCGACGCTGCCGTCCGTCCGTACGCATGACAGCGCCCCGACGTTGATCCGTGTGCCCTGGCGTTCATTATGCGCCCGCGGCGGCAGCGCCTCGGTTTCGCCGACGGTGAGCTCCGTCAGCTCCGCGGCGGTCGCCTTTGAAGGATCGAGTGTCGCTACCGTCCGGCCGCGCCGCATGATGGTGACGGCGTCGGCGTATTTTTTTACTTCGTTGAGCTTGTGGGTGATCAGTACGACCGTGGTCCCCGCCGCGGCCAGCCGACGCACGGTCTGCAGCAACTGCTCGGCCTCGGCGTCGGTCAGCACGGCGGTCGGTTCATCGAGGATGAGGATCCGCGCGCCCGCCACCAAGACCTTGACGATCTCCACCTGCTGTTGCTCGGCAACGGTTAGCGACGTGAGACGCCGATCAGGGTCGAGCGCGAAGCCGAGTTCGTCCGATTGGCGCTTGATCGAGGCTCGGATTTCTTTCATCCCAGAGCGGTAACCCGAGCTGCGGTTGGCGAGCAGAATGTTTTCTGCGATCGTAAAGGGCATCACCAGCTTGAAATGCTGATGCACCATGCCGATGCCGAGCACGCGCGCTTCCGAAGGCCCGCTCAGCGATACCTCGTCGCCGTCGATGACGATGCGGCCGGCTTCCGGAGCGTAGAGGCCGGCCGCGACGTTCATAAGCGATGACTTGCCGGCACCGTTCTCGCCGAGGAGGGCATGCACCTCCCCGGCTTTGGCGGCGAACTCAGCGTCGTCGAGAACAACGACTCCGTCGAACGATTTGCGGATGCCCTCGAGTACGACGCTGGCGGTCATGACGGCGTGCCGGAGAGCCTACTTCTGTGCGATGACGCCGGGTAGGAACCAGCTCATCTTCCACAGACCGGCATCGTCGAGCGATTTTCCGGCCGGCACGACCACCTTACCGGTGGTATCCGTGAGCGGACCCTCGTAGATCTGCTTGCCGTTGATGATCGCCTGGCGCTCCGCCATCACCTTGTCGACGACCTCCTTCGGCACCGCGGCGCCACAGCACGCGATGTCGGTGCCGCCCTCCTTGATGCCCGGGAAAGCGCCATAAGGGCTTGGCTGCCAGTTGCCGGCTTCGATCTTCTTGAGCTCCGGAGTGAGGAATTTGTCCCACGTCCAGACCGACGAGCACAGCGTCGCCTTGGGGGCGAATTCGCGGAGATCGCGATGGTGACCGGTGCCGTAGATGCCACGCTCCTGGGCGACAACCTGCGGGGTCGGCGTGTCGACGTGCTGGCCGATCACGTCGACCCCCTGGTCGGCTAGCGCAGAAGCGGCAGCACGCTCCTTGACCGGATCGTTCCAAGCGCCGGTGAAGATTACCGTCGTGGTCGCCTTCGGATTCATCTTCTGAGCGCCGAGCTCGTAGGCGTTGATGGTCCAGTTGACCGGGCCGATCGGATGCGCTGCGACGAAGCCGAGCTTGCCGCTCTTCGACATTGCCCCGGCGACCATGCCGCAAAGATATTGGCTCTCATAAGTACGGCCGTAGAAGGACTCCAGGTTCGGGCCGTTGGTCGTTCCCGACGCGTTGAGGAACGCCACCTTAGGATACTTCTCCGACAGCTCCTTGAACGTGTCGGAATAGCCGAACGCCGTCCCGATGATGATATTGTAGCCGCGGGCGATGAAAGTCTCGGCCGCCGGCTTGATCTTGCCGGCCACTTCCGGAACGTTCTCCACGAATGGGATCTTCTGGCCGAGCGCCGCTTCGATCTTCGGCCGCGCCTCGTCAAAAGCCTGGGTCCAGCCGCCGTCGGTCTTCTCCGCAAAATAGAGGAACGCGATCTTGGGCGGGGCGGACAAAGTAAAGCCGGCCGCATAAGCGACGCTGCTGCCCAGCAGCGCCGTTGCGACCACGGAGGAAGCGATTTTCCAGCGCATGTTTCATAGTCCTTTCAAAAAGTGACCGCGCGGCGTTTCGGTTTTTACGCGAAGCGCATACTTGCAAACGCCGCTTAAAATGGCGTGCTTATTATTTAGTCTGTAGCGGAGAAAAATTTAGGCAACACGAAGTGCGGCGGCGCGAGCTATACCGCAATTCTCAGGAACAAATTTCAACCACGGCGCGAGAAGATTGCGTTCGCGACATCGCCGACCGCTTCAACGCTCTCACCGCAATCCGAGAAACAAATGATGCGGCACGGACACGCCTCCAGGCCTTCATAGCGCCAGGGAAACGCGCCAATGATGAACCGCTGATTCAGCGCCTTCTCGATGTCGCCGCCGACATTCTCGGCGTGAATGAGGCCCTCAGAAAACGCGTAGCTGTGAAACGGAAACATATTCTCCGTCACGCGGCGCCCCGATTTCTTGTGGATGTAACTGAAATCACCGAAGAATTCTTCGCAGCTCTTGCCGACCTTCTGCTCGAACCGTTTGGCGATGTCCGGCCGCATCAGGCGAATGGAGGTGTTCATTGCGTGGTCGCCGGACCCGCAATCGATGCCGAACCATTTGATTTTCTTCTCGAGCATCCATTCCAGGAGTTCGACCGTGCCTCCCGGATGCATGCAGAAGTAGCGCACCAGGTCCTGCTGCGGCTGACCCTCCCAGTAGCGCTGCCAGCCAGTGTGGATGATAAGGATGTCCCCCTCTTTGATCTCTACCGGCGCCGCCTCGATCATCTGCGGGGTGATCACGCTCCAGTCATCCATGTGCGCGGAAACGTCGACCACGGCGCCGGGACCGACGAGGAAGTCCAGCGGATAGGACGCCATATCGCCCATGCCGTCGGTGCCGTGCATGGCGCCGTCGATATGGGTGCCGACGTGCAGCGCGGTGTCGATCCGCTGCGCCACGATCATTTTCGTCTGCAGGTTTTGCGCATAATACATCTGGTTGCCGGCATAGCCGACCCAGCCCGGCGTGTGTACGTTCATCAAGTGACTGAGATCGAGGATCTTCATTTGATCGCATCCTGTTGCAGCCGGCGCGGCATCTAGCCAGCCTTGGCGGGACCGATCAAGCTGAAGCAAGTTGCAGGATCGCATTGGCGACAAGTAGCCGATGCAGCGCGACGATGTGGCGAAATAAGCGGATGCCATTCGCGAGGCGTCGACCAGCGCAGGATCGAAGGTCCCGGGCCGCCCTCCTCGTTTGTAAATGGATGGCCCGCGGGCGTTAGACAAAATTAACTTTTCGGGTCGACCCTGGCATCAGGAGAGCCGCTCTGATGTCGATCGTCGTCGTCCTCAGCCTGTTGACAGGCATGGTCCTTGGGCAGCGTTTCAAGGTCCTGATCCTGGTGCCGGCGACCTTGCTGGCGTTTCTCCTCGCCGTCGGCGTTGGCTTCGCCCTTGCCGAGGCTGCCTCAATTCTCCTGCTTGCGTCGCTTGCGGCCGTCGTGAGCCTTCAGGTCGGCTACCTGTTCGGCATCGGCATCCGCTATGCGTTGCTGATCGCGCGAGCCAGCCGCCTGCGCGCGACATCGTTCGGGCGACCGCTACACGTTCGGCGCCCCGCTCACTAAAGCCGGCCTCCCGCCGCCGCCAACCCGGCATTGCCGCTTGTCTGCACAGGATGTCTGTGCGAGGTCTCTTTGCGCCAACCGCAATCAGGCCTCGACGTGTCATTCGTCCGTTCCCTCGTCGTCGCGTTACTCTGCACGTGCCCGGCTGTCCTGCTATGGGATGGTTTGGCCGTACAAGGCCTGCTCGCCGGTGCGATCGCCATTGCCTTGGCGCTGACCGCGCTCACCCTGCGGCCGGTCGAGACCGAATTTCTCGGATCCGTCTCGCGCCCTCTGCTGCTCGTCGCGAGCGTGCCAATGGTCTGGATCGTTTTCCAGGTGCTGCCGCTCCAGATCGTTGCTCACCCGATCTGGGCAAGCGCCGGCGCGGCGCTCGGCCGGTCGATTATCGGGGCGGCGAGCATCGATCCCGCCGCGAGCTTCATCGGCCTTGGGCAATATATCTCGCTGTGCGGCTTTTCATTGCTGTGCGGCGCGGTCGCCGTCGATCGCCAGCGCGCCGAATGGGTGTTGTTCGCTCTGGCCGCTGCGGGCGCGGCCATCGGGCTGATCGTGATCTGGAACGGAGTTGTGCTCGATGATGTCGCGCTGTCTGCATTCACGCTCACGCAAGCGATCGATTGCACCGCGTTGGGGGCTATCGCGGCCTCAACCTCCCTTATCCGGACGATCGAGCGTTTCGAGACCCGCCGCTCCAATCCGCTTCGGTCGTTGGGATCGATCGTGACCGCCTTCACCATCTCCTCCGCAGCTCTCGCGATATGTGTTGCCGTCTTGGCCGCGGAAGGAGCGCGCGGCGAGCTCTTTGCAGCCGGATGCGGTCTTGCCGCGCTGGCCTTCGTGACAATCGTCCGACGGGCCGGATTTGGACCCTGGGGCACGGTCGGCGTCGCCCTGCCGATGCTTGTGGTCGCGGCCGTGTTTGTGCTGGCCCAGCCGCCGGAACACGGCAAGAGTTTTCTCCTTGCGTTCGCGACCGACGATGGGGCTTCTGCGGTGGCGATCAGTGCGCGCGTGCTCGAGGATACGCCGCTGGCCGGGACCGGCGCTGAGACGTTCGCCGCAATCGCTCCGATCTATCGTGAAGCGGGCGATACCCCCGCCGGACCCGTGGCGGCGACGGCGGCAGCGGATTTGGCCATCGAATTAGGGCGGCCGATGGCCGCCCTGGTGCTCGCGGCGGCGATCGCGGCCATCGTCACGCTGATGCGAGCCGCCCTGCAACGCGGCCGTGACTCGTTCTATCCCGCGATGGGAGCAAGTGCATTGATCACGTCGTGTCTGCTCGCCTTCATGAACGGCGGCCTGTCAGGTAACGCCAGCGGATTGATGATCGCAGGCATCTTCGGTCTTGCGGCCGTTCAACGGCAAAGCCGGACGGTCAGGCCGTAGATTTTGCTTGCCGTTATTGCGCGCCGCTCTCATCGAACGAGACGGCGACATGCACCGGGCCGGGCATGTTCACGCTCGACCAATATTTCGGGTTATAGGGCGATTCAACCCGCACCCATTTGTACTGGTAGCGCGTCATCGCCACTGTGCGGATGTTCGCGTTGAGATTATCGAGCACGATATCGCCCTCTTTCGTCCGCACCACCACGACGAGATGATGCTCGCCCGAAGGCACCACGACCTCCGCCAGCAGCAAGGCCCGCGACGGCCACCCCTTCGCCAACAAGAGGTGCCGTTTGGTCACCGCGTAGTCGTTGCAGTCGCCCGCCGGCGGTGACACGATCCACTCTTCGTTCGCCAGCCCGCCAAGGTTCGGCTGCGGAACGATGTCGCGATTGACCGCACGATTGACCTCGTTGAGTTCGTTCCAGCGCTCTGCCGTCAGCGCAAAATTGCGGCGGCGGAAATCGACACTTTTGATCTGGCAGTCCTCGGCGTAGCGCAGGCAGAACCGCACATGGGCCATCGGCGCCAACACCGGCTCGCTGAAGCGTATCTGGGCGAGTTGCGATCTCAGCGCCATCGGGAAACTGAAAAATGCCGCGTTCGAACCGGTCACGTCTGCAACGCTGGCGAACACGATGCCTGCGGCCAAAACCCTCGCTGCTCGACGCATAGCCATGTCCCCAATCCCATCGGATGAGGACTTGGATACAGCCAAGACTCTGCAATCGCGTTCGCGTCCGCGAAGCAATTCAATTCAAAATCATCGTCATGGCGCAGTAACTTGTTAACCGTCGCCTGGCGCGCTATGTTATCAGAACATCAGAGGGTTCGGCCTTGAACTGGCGGGCGTTAACACGCGGGAAAAAGCGACGCGGCATCCCTGATGGTCAGCGGATATACGCCGTCGGCGATATTCACGGACGCGCCGATTTGCTGGCAACGCTGTTTGCGCGGATCGATGACGATCTCGAAGCAAGCCCGATAACCAAGTCTACCCAGGTATTCATCGGCGATTATATCGACCGTGGACCGTACTCGCGCGACGTCATCGACATGATAATCACACGCAAACGCACCCACAGAGTGGTCTGCTTGAAAGGCAATCACGAAGCGTATGTGAGCCAGATCGTAAGCGATCCGGCAAAGCTGGCGGAATGGAAACAGGTGGGCGGTATCAATACGCTTCTGTCTTACGGCCTCCGACCGTCCACCCGCTCCGACCCCGAAGAAGATCGCGAACTGGCGGCCGCTTTTCACGAAGCCATGCCGGCGAACCACCACCGGTTCATGCAGAGCCTCGTGCTCTCCTTCGCCTGCGGTGACTTCTTCTTCGCCCATGCCGGCGTGCGGCCGGGGGTCCCCTTCGACAAACAGAACCAGCTCGATCTGTTGTGGATCCGCGACGACTTTCTTCTGCACGAAGAGGATTTCGGCAAGGTCATCGTCCACGGCCACACTCCGACGGCTGAGCCGGATATCCGGCCGAACCGCATCAACATCGATACCGGCGCCTATGCCACGGGGCGACTGACATGCCTGGTGCTCGAGGCCCATCGAATGAGCTTTCTCTAGGCCGGCCGGTCCCATGACCAGCTTCAGCCGCGGGAGATTTCGCTTGTTGACGCTGCTGCTGGCGACCGTCCTGTTCGCCGAGGCCGTCTGGCTTTTTTCGGCGGAGTTGACGCGTTCCTCCATCGATCGCCTGCCGACGGACGTCCGTGCGGCGGCAGCCGCAGCCCGCGAGCGCGATCATGCTGTGCAAGCGGCCACGATCGGCTTAATCCGCGGCGATCTGTGGGCTGACGATGCCTACACTTACGCCAGCTTGCTGTTTCACCCGACTGCCGAACATGG
>JBEKGX010000045.1:0-14164 GCA_050012575.1 Xanthobacteraceae bacterium
TCAGTTGTAGGCGTCGATGCCGCTCCAACAGGAGCAAGACGAGAGATAGTACTCGGCGTCACTTTCAAAATCCGTCTTAGCGATCCGAGCCAGACGCCCATGCGACTTTCACAACAAAATCGGCCACGAACGGACTCCTGCACTGCAACAAATTAGACGGCCTAAAAAGAGAAAGACCGCCTCGGCGGCGGCCTCTCCGAAATCCGATTAGGTCTTCTGATCAGGCTGCTATCACACCGGCATTCTTACGCTTCCTGCGCCAGCCAAGCAGGCCCATTGCGCCGATACCGGTTGCGAAGAGTGGTAGAGCGGCCGGGAGCGGGGTGGGGGTAGCTGAAAACTCGTCAGGTGTCTGATATTGTCCCCCTTCAAACGTATAAATGGTTTGATAACCAAACTCCGAATTATAGTAAAAAATTTGCCAATCAATCCCGCCGGCAACAAATGAAATCCCGCCGCCGTCGAGCTGCTCAGAAGACGGATAAAATAACTCATTATCGTTCCCATTATACCCGAAGGGGCTAATGATTGATGTTATATTATATCCATCAAATGTTCCGCTAATGCCCGTGACCGAGTATTCATCGCCGCTCACAAAGGTCGCGGTGAGAGTCCCGCTGCCTCCGTAAACGGATTCGGACCATGCGAATGTCGTGGTTGTGGTTGGCGATGCTTTCGCAGCCCCAACGCTGAGTGCCAAACCCAGCGGCACAATGGCCATGAGGCCCAACAATTTCGTTTTCATGAAATGCAACCCCTCAGCCCACTGGGGAAAATGGTCCCGCTGTCGTGAGTCAACAAGCTCAATCCAATGCCGTTTCTGGCCGCCATGCAAGGGCGGTAAAGATATACTGGGGCTGCATAGGGCCTGATGGCAGCATTGATCGAACTACGCGTAGCTATTCGCCTCCGCAATGGTCGCGGTAGAGAGGCCAGGATTGCGCATCCTCCCTCACGCAAACCAACATTGTCTCGACTGCTGCGATGCACACTCCGATGACGAGATGGGTCATTTGCGACCGCCGCGTTTCGCGCCAGTATCACACCATGTCCGAAACGCTTTCAAAGCGGACCTTACGTTTAAAGGTGGAACGGTAAAATACTTGCACGCTCGTTCCCGTAGGCCGCAAGCGGAGTTCACCGTTTCTTAAACCGCGAATCCCGATCCGGGCAGCAGCCACGATTCGTTCGACAGGAACGCCGGCGGAACATGTATCCGGCCGGCTAAGCGCGATCTCTCGCGCGGCAACGACATCTGGTATTCCGCCCGGCCAAAGCCCTCCCAGCCCTCGTTGTATTGACTCTGGTTCGTGGTTTGTTCTCAATGCAGGCATGAGCGTGGCGTTCGAGATAAACCGGGACTTTCCGTACCAGGTCGCGCGGTCGTTCGATGAAGCGGCAATGGACGTTTTGGATTGGCTGGAAGAGTGCGACTTCGAATGGGACATGTATGTCGATCTGCCGGAGAACACGGTCCGGTACTGCTTTCGCGCCGTGGGCGACGCGGCAGCATTCAAGCGGCGGTTCGGACATGCGGCGCAAAGGAGAGCTGTCGCCGGTGGCCATTGACCGGGGCTGGCCCCATCAGGTCGTCCTGCCGGCGCGCTTGTGTGAAGGCGGCGGCTACCAAGTGATTCACGAGTTCTGCAAGGACCTCACGCTCTGCAACCGCGGCCACGCTGTGTACGACCGTGAGTGGTTTCATGTGTATTGTTTCTCCGAAGCGGCCGACGCCGAGAAATTCAAGCAACGCTTCGGCGGCGAGACGTTCGATCCGAGCCAACGAGGGAGGGGCAGCAACTGGGCGCATTGGAATAGGCGCCGGGCTCCTTAGATATCGGTCATGTGCGGTCGCGTGCGTCTTTCCTCGGACTATTCCGAAATCAAGATCAAGCTGAAGTTCGACCCGGATTCCCCGGCGCCGAATTTCGAGCGCGAGTGGAATCTGCCGCCGACCCAGCCGATGCTCGTTGCGATCCGCTCGGTCGACGGTAAACGCACCCCGAAGATGATGCGCTGGGGACTTCTGCCGCATTGGGCGAAGGACGAAAAGATCTCCTATTCGACGTTACAACGCCCGAGCGAAGGAGTTCACGCAAGCGCCGCATGACCTCCTCGCGATCGCAAGGGAGTGCTGGGACCGAGGTTACGCATTACTCTAGTGGGGTAACGCAACAAGCATACTCGGACCTGCGGCAAGATTTAGACGGTGCCGTGGCGCGCAGCATCGGGCATTTTTCGATTTACCGCTTCGCTGGCTTGGGATGGCTCCTGTCGCCCGACCCTGCTAGGGCAGGCGCTAGGGCACAGCCGGGCAAACACTGGAAAATTTAACAATATCAGTTCGTTATGTGTGCCGCTGGCGGAGAGGGAGGGATTCGAACCCCCGATACGGTTGCCCGTATGCCGCATTTCGAGTGCGGTGCATTCAACCGCTCTGCCACCTCTCCGCAAAAACCGAGATAGCTTTAAGCGTCGCGCGCCGTATTTAGCCGCGTAAAGCGCGCGGAACAAGGGCGGCGCCTATTCTTGTGCGTGACGCACCTTGCCGAGCAGGAGGAGATTAGCGCCAAGCGCGGCAACCGCTCCGGCGAAGATGATGATGCACATCGGCCGCGGCGTGCCGTCGGCGAACCAGCCGAGCGCTCCGCTGGTGAGCGCGCCGGCGCCGAATTGCAGCGCGCCCGCCAAGGCCGCCGCCGCCCCGGCGCGGTTCTGCGCCACCGCCAGCGCGCCGGAAATCGCATTGGACGCGACCACGGTCAGCACCGACAAAACGACGAACAACGGCAGCGCCAGGCCGGCGATGGCGCCAAATCCGCTCAAGCCGGTCGCAAGCAGGACGAGACTGGCGGCGGCGCCGATCGCGCAGGCGATGCGTAGCAGCCGGTCGGCGCCGCGCCGCATCACGATGCGGCTGTTGACGAAGCTCGTCGTGATCATTCCGATCATGTTCACGCCGAACAGGAAACCGTAATATTGCGGCGGCACGCCGAAATATTCGATGTAGACGAACGGCGATCCGGCGATAAAAGCGAACAAGCAGCAAAAATAAAACGTGGAGCAGGTGACGTAACCGAGATAGCGCCGGCTGCGGAACAGCTCGAAATAGCCGAGCAGCATGGCGAGCGGACGCGCTTCGTTGCGGCGCGACTGGGCGAGCGTCTCCGGCAGCGCCAGCGCGGCCAACAGCGAGAGCAGGCCGAATCCGACCAGCACCCAAAAGATCGCGCGCCAATCGAGCCAGAGCAGCACCTGGCCGCCGATCAACGGCGCCACCACCGGCGCCGACGCCGTCACCAGCATGTTAAGCGACAATATGCGCGCGCTCTGGTTGCGGTCGTACAGATCGCGGACCATCGCCTGCACCACCATCGGCACCACCGAACCGCCGAAAGCCTGAACAAAGCGCCAGAACACGATCGCCGACATTGTGGTCGCAAGCGCGCAGGCCACGGACGCGACGGTGTAAAGAACAAGACCTGCGAGCAGCGGACGCTTACGGCCGAAGCGGTCGGAAAGTGGCCCGAGAAACAATTGCCCGGCCCCGAAGCCGATGAAGAAGGCCGAGAGGGTGAACAAAGTCTGCGCCTGGTCGGCCGAAAGCGCTTGGCGCAACATCGGCAGCGCTGGCAGATAAATATCGATCGACAGCGGCGCTATCGCCGACAAGAATCCGAAAATAAAAATCCGACCGCGCTGGCCGATAATCAAGTTGGGCAATTCCATTGGAGCTATAAATGCCGGACCGGCGCGCGGAACAAGGGCGCTTTCTTTATCACGACCCGGTAAAGACCGGCTTGCGCTTCTCCATGAAGGCCGTGCGGCCTTCGGTATAGTCGCGGCTTTTGAAGCAGGCCTCCACCATCTCGTTCACGCGCGCGACGTTGCGCTTTCCCTCGTCCTTGAGGACCTCGCCGACCGTGAACTTGACCGCCTTGATGGTCAGCGGCGCGTTGGCGCAGATCATGTCGGTGATGCTCGTCACTGCGCTTTCGAGCTCGGCCGCCGGCACCACGCGATTGACGAGGCCCATGGCGTAGGCTTCGTGCGCGTCGAACTGGCGCGCGGTATAGAAAATCTCCTTGGCGAAGGACGGCCCGACGATGTCGACAAGCCGCTTGAGTCCCGCATAGCCGTAGCCCAAACCGAGCTTCGCCGCCGGCACGGCGAAGCGGGAATCGTCCGAGCAGATGCGCAGGTCGCAACACGAGGCGAGCCCCAGGCCACCGCCGACGCAATAGCCGCGGATCATGGCGATCGTCGGCTTGGGAAATTCGTAGATGCCGTCGAAGGTCGCAGAGGTCGTCACCTCGTAGGCGCGCGTGGCTTCCGGCGAGGCGCGTTCGCTGGCGAATTTGGAGATATCAGCGCCGGAGACGAACGCCTTGCCGCCCGCGCCGGTGAGCACCACGACGCGCACCTCATTGTCGGCAGCGAAGGCGTCCAGCGCCCGCTTGGCCGCCTCCCACATATCGAGCGAGACCGCGTTGAGCCGCTCCGGATTGTTGAAGGTCACGATGCCGACGCCCGCTTCCTTGCGCGAGAGTAGCTTGCCGGTTTGAGTCATTGCGCTTCGATCCTTTTCGTTTGTCATGCGCGGGCTTGACCCGCGCATCCACGTCTTTCCTATTTCAAGTCGTGGATGCCCGGCACAAGGCCGGGCATGACGACGGAATTGCTACACCGCCTTGGCCTTATGCAGCGCCGCGATCTCGCGGGCGGAAAATCCGAATTCCTTGAGCACGGCGTCGGTGTGCTCACCGAGCTTCGGCGGACGTGCTGCCAGACGCGAGGGCGTCCGCGACAGCGACACCGGCTGGCCGACAAGCCGCAGCGCGCGCTTGTCCTTGCCGGCGACTTTTTGCGCGATGCCGAGATGGCGAACCTGCGGGTCGGCGAACACCTCATCGATGGAATAGATCGGCCCGCAAGGCACGCCAGCCTTGTTGAGCTCTTCTATCCATTCGGCGCTGGTACGGCGTTTCAGGCAAGCCTCGATCTCGCCGTTGAGCGCATCGCGATTTTTCGACCGCGCCGTTTCGGTTCGATATTGCGGCGTCTGCGACAACGCGTCCGCGCCGATGGCGCGGCAGAAGCGCTCCCACATCTTGCCGCCGGTGGTGGCGATATTGATAAGGCCATCGCGGGTCTTGAACACGCCGGTGGGAATGGTGGTCGGATGATTGTTGCCGGCTTGCCGCGCCACCTCGCCGCTGACCAGATATCGCGCGGCCTGAAAGTCGAGCATGAAGATCTGCGCCTGCAGCAGCGAGGTCTCGATTGCCTGACCCTTGCCGGATTTTTCCCGCTCGAGCAGCGCGACGAGGACGCCGAGCGCCGCGAACAATCCGGCGCTGAGGTCGGCGACCGGAATGCCAACGCGGAACGGTCCGTGCCCGGGCGGGCCAGTGATCGACATCAGCCCGCCCATTCCCTGGGCGATCTGGTCAAAGCCGGGCCGGCCGGCGTAGGGCCCGTCCTGGCCGAAACCGGAAATGCTGGCATAGACCAGGCGCGGATTAATCTTGCGCAGCGTGTGGTAGTCGATGCCCAGCCGCTTTTTCACGTCGGGGCGGAAATTCTCGACCAACACGTCGGCTTTGCTGACCATCCGCTTGAAGGCGGCGAGCCCCGCTTGCGCCTTGAGGTCGAGCGTCATGCTGCGCTTGTTGCGGTGAAGATTCTGAAAGTCGCCAGCCTCGCGCGGCCCGCCCATCGGTTCGTCCGGGCCGGGCGGCACCTCGATCTTGATGACTCTGGCGCCCCAGTCGGCGAGTTGGCGCACGCAGGTCGGACCCGCGCGCACCCGCGTCAGATCGAGCACGGTGAAACGCGTAAGCGCTTTCGATGCACGGGGAAAGGGCACTGCCAAAACTCCATTCCGCTTCCCGTCGCCCTGAGGGGACGGGACCAGAACTTCCCCGATCCGATCAGTGTTGTCTACCGGGCCGCGCGCTTGCGTTCTGCAGGTCGTGCCGGTCCAGCCAATCCGCTAAGGTTAAGTGGCGGGCAGCCATCTTTCCGGCACTTTCGTCGGACGATCATGCCTGAAGACATAATCGCCATGAGCGTGTGCAAATTCCTAAAGGACAGCTCACCATGATCGATTTTCGCCGCGCCGCCATTGCCATCGGGATAGCGGTCGTTGCGACCGCGGCAGCCGCGCAGGAGCGCCCCGCTCGACCCGGCCATTCCGAACAAGGCCGGCAGGAACAGAGCGGCCCCGGCGTGCTCTCGTTGTTGCCTGGCGATTCCGTCACCGAGCACAGCGTCGATACTCCCTCCGGCAAGCTCGCTTACACGGCGACCGCCGGCACGTTCTCGCTGTTCGATCAGTCCGGCGAGCGCTCGGCCGCGGTGTTCTATACAGCCTTCGTGGCAAAATCGAACGACCCGGGGCGGCCGGTGACGTTCGTTTTCAACGGTGGACCGGGCGCCGGCTCCGCGTTTCTCAATCTCGGCCTGGTCGGTCCGCGCATTGCATCCTTCGGCAATAGCTACGACGGCGCCAACGTCCGCCTGGTCGACAATCCGGAGACCTGGCTCGCCTTCACCGATCTGGTGCTGATCGATCCGGTCGGCACCGGCTGGAGCAGGCCGGCCAAGCCCGACGGCGACAGCGCATTCTTGGGCGTGCATCGCGACGCCGAGTCGCTGGCGAAAGTGATCGCCCTTTACGTCGCCAAGAATGGCCGTGTCAGCTCGTCGAAATTCATCCTGGGCGAAAGCTATGGCGGCTTCCGCGCCGTCAAGGTGGCGCGCACGCTGCAGAGCAACCAGGGCATCGTGGTGAGCGGCATCCTCATGGTTTCGCCGATGCTGGAAGGCGAATTCCATTTCGGCGGCGACCGTTTCGCACTCGGCGCGGCGCTGCGACTGCCGTCGCTGGCGGCGGCCGAGCTCGAACGCAGGGGAACGTTCAGCACCGCGGCACTGGCGCAGGCCGAGCATTTTGCGCTTACCGATTATCTGTCGGCGCTTGCCGGCCCGCCGCTTCGCGGCGATGCGGCGCATGCGTTTTACGCGCGCGTCGCGCAAATGACCGGCTTGCCGGAAGACGTCATCGCCCGCGAGCGCGGCTTCATCCGCGACACCTACGTCAAGAATCTGCGCGGCAACGATCACAAGATTGTCAGCCATTACGACGCGACCTTCGCGGTCGACGATCCTAATCCCGAGTCGGAAACGGCACGCGGGCCCGATCCGTTTCTCGACGGGTTCATTCGCGCCTATGGCAGCGCTTTTGTCGCCTACGCGCGCGACGAGCTTGGTTTCAAGACTGACATGACCTACAACCTGCTGGCGTCGGATATCTCCGGAAAATGGGACTGGCAGGAAGGCGGCGGCCGCTCGCCGCCGAGCGCTGCCGAGGATTTGCGCGAACTGCTCGCACTCACCCCCTCATTCCGACTCATGATCGCGCATGGCTACAGCGATATGGTCACGCCCTATTCGGATTCCCGTTACCTGCTCAACCACATTCCGGCGAGCGTGGACGGCGAGCGCGCCGAGCTTCGGCTCTATCGCGGCGGGCACATGTTCTACGTCGACCCGCAATCGCGTAAGGCCTTCACGGCCGATGCGCGGACGATGTATCCCGCGCCATAGGGCGGGGACAGGCGTTATTCGCCCAAATAGGCGGCTTTGACCTTTTCGTCTTTGGCCAACGCTTGCGCAGTGTCGGCGCCGACGATATGGCCGTTGTCGAGCAAATAGCCGCGGTCGGCGATGGCTAGACTTTGCTTGGCGTTCTGCTCGACCATGAAAATCCCGACGCCGGTTTCCTTGATGCGGGCAAGCGTGCGGAACAATTCGGTGCAGAGAAGCGGCGCCAGGCCGAGCGAAGGCTCGTCGAGCAGAAGGATGGACGGCGCCGACATCATCGCCCGCCCGATCGCCACCATCTGCCGTTCGCCGCCGCTCATGGTGCGCACGACCTGTTTGGCGCGTTGCTTCAGCTGGGGAAACAGGCTGAGAACGCGCTCCAGATTTTCCGCCTCGAGCGCCCGCGCGCGCACCGGATGGGCGCCGAGGATGAGATTCTCCCGCACGGTGAGGTCGGCGAAAATGCCACGATCCTCGGGCACCAGCGCGACGCCGGTCTCCACGATCTCGTGCGGCGGACGCAACGTGATGTCGGTCCCGTCCATGAGCACCGTGCCGCCTTCCACCTTGCGCGTCTGTCCGGCGACCGCGCGCAGGAACGTGCTCTTGCCGGCGCCGTTGGCGCCGAGCATCACCACGATCTCACCCTTCGACACCGTCGCCGACACGTTCTCCAGCGCGCGATGGCGGCCGTAAAATACCGAAATGTTGCGGCTCTCAAGCATCGGCGACTCCGAGATAGGCGCGGATAACTTCGTGGTCGGCGAGTACCTCCGCGGGTGTGCCCTCGGCGATCTTGGCGCCGCTGTTCATCACGATGCAGCGGTCGCACAGACTGCGGATCGCGTGCATGACGTGCTCGACGACGATGATCGTGCAGCCTTCCCTGCGTAATTGTTCGATCAGCGCTATTCCGATCTTCAGCTCGGTCGGATTGAGGCCGGCGAGCCACTCGTCGAGCAGCAGAATCTTCGGATCGGACGCAAGCGCGCGCGCCAGTTCGACGCGCTTCTGGTCGATGTAGGTCAGCGCCGACACCGGGGCACTGCCGGCGTTCGGCAGCCCAACCCGCCGCAGCAAGGCGTGGGCATGATCGTCGAGCTCCTTGCCCCAGCGGCGGGCGTGACCGAACACGCCGCCGGCGGCGACGTTCTCGATCACGGTCATCGCCGGCAGCATGCGCACCAGCTGGAAGGTGCGGGCCACGCCTTTGTGGGCAACCCGGCTGGCACCGATGCCGGCGATGGCATCGCCGTAGAGTTTGATTTCACCGGAACTCGGTTTCAGGGCGCCGGAGATCAGGTTCATCATCGTGGTCTTGCCGGAGCCGTTCGGCCCGATCAGGCCCAAGACCTCTTTCTCGGCAAGGTGGAACGACATGTTCTCGACCGCGACCAGACCGCCAAAACGCTTGGTGACCGCGGCAGCCGATAACGCCTCGGTGGCCGTGACGTCAGGCATTGTGGCTCTTGCCCCGTTGCAGCAGGCTCTTAACCGACCCGGCCGAGGCATCGAGCATGCGCTGCAAAGCACCGGGAGCCGAACCACCGGCTTTCTTGCGGCCGTGCCACGTATCCTCGATGAGCCCGGTGATGCCGTTCGGAATGACGTACACGATCAGGAGAAAACAGACGCCTAGCAAGAGCGTCGTCTGGTTGGGGAACTCGATCGAAATCAGCTCCCACAGAAGCACGAAGGGAATGACGCCCAAGAGCGGGCCCCACAAACGGTGCGTGCCGCCCAACAGCGCCATGATCACAACCTGGAACGACACAAAAGGGCTGAATGCGACAACAGGTTCGACATAGCCCCAGCGCGGCGCGACCAGCGCACCGGCGATTGAGGCGAAAGCGCTGGAAATGACAAACAAGATCACCTTGGCGCGCGCGGTGTTGATGCCGCAATGGACGGCGACGAGCTCGTCGTTGCCGATGATGCGCAAAGCAAAGCCAAGCCGGGAGCGGCCGATCCACCAGCCGACCAGATAAACCACAGCGGTCAGCAGCAGGAGCTGCCAGAAATACATCGGTTCGCTGCGCTCGACCGTCACATAGAGGCCGCTCATGGTGCCCAGCACATGTTGCAGCCAGGTCATGATTTGCCTGACCAGCTCGGCGAGACCGAGCGAGAAGATGACAAAATAGACGCCGGCAACCCGTAGCGTGGCCAAGCCCACGAGCGCGGCGAGCGCGGCGCCGGCGACACCGGCGGCGGCGATCAAAACCGGATAGGGAATGAGATCGATGCCACCGGCGACGGTGTACATCCCGATGCCAAAGAATGCCGCCGTGGAGAGCGCGATGTAATTTGTCGGCCCGGAGAACAAAAGCCATGACGTGGCCAGCGCCGTATACATCGCGATCGAAATCGCCAGCTGAAGCGCATAGCCGCCGAAGACCAGCGGTACAAAGCCCACCGCAATGAAACCCATAGCGCTGATCAGCAGATTGCGTCGCTCGCGGGCGGTGATCCCCGCGCCCGTGCCGGCAACCTGCTGTGTCTCAATGATGCTCACGCCGTCCGCCTCCCGAACAAGCCCTCCGGCCGCACCAGCAAAACAATCATGAACAGCACATAGGCGGCAGCGAGCGTAAGACCCGGATCGATCAGGGTGGCGACGGCCGTTTCGGCGAAACCGAGGATGAAGGCGGCGACGATCGTTCCGCGAATATCGCCCACCCCGCCGAGGATGACGATGACCAGCGCCTTCAACGTGAAGACCACGCCGAGCGAGACATCAAAGGTCAGGAACATGCTGAGCAGCCCGCCGCCCGCCGCCGTCACCGCTCCGCCTAATGCGAAGGCGAACGCCGAGATGCGCCCGACATTGATCGCCACAAGTCCGGAAGCCGACGGATTTACCGCAACGGCCCGCAACGTGAGGCCTGCGCGGGTCCTGTGCAGCCAAAGATAGAGGCCGGCGCAGAGCACCGCGGAAGCGAGGAAAGCAACCACGCGGTTGAGACCGTAGCGTTCGCCAAAAATAAAAATCGGCCGCGCCAGGTAGGAGTAGTCCAGATATTCACCGCCGAAAATTGCCAGCAGAACTCCGACGGATATGAAGCTGATGCCGAAGGTTGCCAGAATGCTGTCGACTTCAAGCTTGCCCTGGCTTTTGGCGCGGCGGACGAGCGGCAGAATCAGTACCCGGTAGATCGTCCAGTTGAGGACGAAGGCTGCGGGCACCACCAAGAACAGCGCATAAAGCGGGCTCGCTTGCGTCGCCGCGTAAAACCAAAAAGTGGAAAACGCCCCCGCGATCAGAGTTTCGCCATTGGCGAGATTCATGATGCGGGCAACGCCATACTGCAATTGCAGCCCTACCGCCATCAAGGCATAGGTGCCGCCGAGCAGCAGGCCGATGATGACGATATCCATATCGAACGGGTCTATCGATTGAGATACGCCCGGTGCGGATGCTCAAGGCCAATGCCGGCCGGCCAAAGTCAAGTTCTCGTAGCCTCGTCCCCAGCCCAATAAGGCCGGGGACGATCACCATGATGTTGAGTTCTTCAGCTCAGCGAAGTGCGGTCAACCCGCCTCCGGAGCCCTGAGAATTCTCATCCCCAGTTGGACTTCAGCTTGACCTGCGAGTAGTTGGAGAAACCTTCGCCGTTCACCGCGGTGAAGAATCCACCTTGCCACTGTCCGACCGTATAGACCTTGTCGAGGATCTGGCCGGGCATTTCGGCCTCGCCAATGAGGGTCTTGAATTTGCGACCGCGGAAGTGGGCCGCAATGGCGTCCCGGTCCATCGAACCGACGGCTTCGATCGATTCCGTCAGCACCTGGAGCATCGAGTAGTAGAACGGACTGCCCCAGTAATCGGCGTCAACCTTGGTGATTTCCTTGTGCCGCTTATAGAAGTCGCGGATTTCCGGGCTATCGATCACGCCACCGGCGCCGAGAATGTTCTCGGCGGCAGCGCCGTTCTTGAGCGAGAAGCCCTGGAAGGCGCATCCCACAGCGCTGTAATAGGCCTTGACGTTGAGACCCTCGATCTTGGCCGCATCGGCGAGACCGAACGTGTCGGGCGGATAAGACCAGGCGACGAAGGCGTCCGGATTCGCGGCTTTGGCGGCCTTGATCACCGGCGTGTAGTCCTGCGTGCCGAGCGGGTAGGACTTGTCGTAGACGATCTCAAAGCCGGCTTCCTTGAACAGCGGCCGTCCCGCATTGGCAAGCTCGATGCCGAAGTCGTCGCCGACGTTGACAACCGCGACCTTGTTTCCGATCTGGCCGCTATCCTTCAATTTCTTCAGCACGCCGATTGCGCCTTTGGCGTAGGCGGTGGTCGACGATTGGAACATGAAGAAACCGGGATACTTTTTGACGAGCGCGGGGCCCTGATCGGTGACGCAGGCTTGGGTGAGCTGCGGATAACCGTACTTCGCGAAGGTCGGCGCGCAGGCGAGATTAAAGCCCGTCGCGTAATTTCCGCCGATCCAATCGGCCTTGTCCACGGTGGCGAGACGCTCCACGGCCTTGATGGCCTCGGGCGGCTGCGTGCGATCGTCGTATTCGATCAACTGGATCTTGCGCTGGCCGTCCTTGAGCTTGAGGCCGCCACGCTCGTTAACCTCGTGGGCCCAGAGCTGGTAGGGCGGGAAATGGGTGACAGCCGCGCCTGGCGCGAGCGGCCCGGTTTTCGCACCGACCACGCCCACCTTGATGACGCCGGCATCTGCACTGGCGGCTCGCACAAAGGGTGCAGCGACCACCGTTGCAGCAGAATATTTGAGAAACTCGCGCCGTCTCATGAAATCCTCCCTGGATGGTGCGCACTATTCGGGATTGCGTCCCCGTGGTTTCTTAGAACCTACGCATGATAGCGATATAAATGTTGATTGCATAGTGCTGCGCGACTGCGCGTGCACGCCGCAAAAAGGCGTTTCTGCAACAAACACCATAAAAAACATAATGACACGCGAATTCGCTGGGCGGTTGCCCACCGACGCGAAAGCGTGACCAAAAAATAGTCAGGCGAGAAGCGACCGCGCCCTAACCCTCGCGCACTTTTAGATCAGCCGGAGGAGCCAGGGTCGAGACCGTATTTCTGGCACATCTTACGGACGATCTCGACGTCCTTGCCGCCGGCGATGAGCCCGACGACGGCTGAGGACAGCTTGCCGCCGGCGATCGTGCCTTCGACGATATAAGCTTGCCAGCCGCTATAGGCGGCATACGGGCTGTTTGCTTTCACCATCCCGCAATAGTTGATCGCGCCGTCCTCGGTGTTCGCAATCTGCGGCCACTTATATTGCGCCGAATTCGGGTTACTCACCGACAGCCCGACAGCGTGGCTGACGACCGCCTTTTCCTCCGGCGTGAGGTCGCGTTTGCCGATGCCGCTGGCGTCCTGGATGTGGTTCAGGCCGAGCAGATCCTGAGCCGTCGCGTGCGAGGGCGCCGTTGGCGAGGTCGTACACGCCGCGAGCGCAAAGCCCGCGGCCAATGCAGCGACGAGCGGAAGCGACCGTGGTAGGGACTGTCGATTTGCGATCTTCATTGGACTTGCGTGGATTTCCGTCACTGATCGTCACTGGCGCATCGACCCGGACATACGTCGTGTCGCGGCAAAGCCGGGTTCACGGCTGAGCGAAAAAACAAAAGCCTGTGGCAATGCAGCTATCCCCTCCCCAGCTTGCCGCCATCATACCCTCGGCACGGCTAACAGAACAATCCGAGCCGAGGATACAAGTGATTCGCAGGCGCCCGTCTTCGCCCCCACGGCGGCAACGTTTCGCTTTGCCGAGGGCAAGTTTCTCGGCGCGCCCGATAGATTTTCGCGAGTGCGGCATATTTGCAACGCTGAGCCAACGGTGGGCTTAGGGCCGGAAATGCCCGCCAAATGTGGCTGACTTCGCGAGCGGGCGAGGGTTCCGCGCGCCGTGGGTGCGCGTCGCCACCATCGGACGAGAGTGTGGCTTTTGTGCACTAGAGGATCGCGCGCTCCCGCTTATAGGTTGCCGCGTCAATAAAGGCAGAGCCACCAATGAAAAAATTGGCGCAAGCACTTGTCGCGGTGCTTTCTCTCCTGAGCATCGCTGGCTGCACAACTGCACCCCCGCCACCGATGGCGACGAAGGGCTGATGGCTGGACAGCTTTTGGGGGAAGGGCCGGCCTCGCGCCGGCTCTTTTCCTTTGGCGGACCCCTTCCGAGCCGACGATGCGCTTAGCGGATACGATACGCCGTCGCTAAGTCGGCCTAAAATGCGGTCCGCGCCCTTGGATCCCGCTATTCGCAGGTCCCATGCCTCGCGTCGTCGGCATCGATCACCTCGTCATCAGCGTCGGCGATTTCGCGCGCTCGAAGGAATTCTACGACAAGCTGCTCGGCTTTCTCGGCTTCAAGCGCAAATACGATTACGCCGACATGGCCGGCTGGAGTAACGGCAAGACGCTGTTCTGGATCGCCGCCGCCGATGCGCAAGGCCGCAAGATGGGGTAATCGGCCGGCGTTCTTGTGGATAGCTAAAGAATTTGGGTGCTGCGCTTCAGGCTGATGGTTCAACGAGGTCCGCGGTGAGCGGCCTCAAGCATCAGAAGGAGAAG
>JBEKGX010000046.1:0-13115 GCA_050012575.1 Xanthobacteraceae bacterium
TTACCGCTCCTCGCACGTCATTTCATTCATTCCGCAAGAACGTGGCGCAAGCCCTCAAAGACAAGCGCGCCACGGCCGCCGAAATAGCGGAGTTAATCGGCCACGAACAGGGCTTCACGTTTTCGGTATATGCCCCTATGCAGCTCCCCATGAAGGCGCTGAAAGAACTGATTGAACGCATCCGCTATCCGGGCTTGCGCTTAAGCCATTTGTATGTCGGCTAGATTATCTGGAGCACGAATTCAAGCTCGATGAGCCGACCTGCATCAAATGGTGGCGTTATTAGCACACGGCAGCGCTCACTGCGCTCGAAGCGCACCTGAAAGACGCCGCTACCAACCGCTATTGCCACGGCGACGCGGATCGCCTGGTTCGCGAGACAGATGTCAGCGAGCGTGATCGCGGTGTCAGATCAAGAAGAATTTTGCTCCCGTTGATCGACGCCGTCGCCCTCTCGCACCCCCTGAAACAGCCGGGTGCGCCGCCGAGATCGCGGGGAAGCCCGACGCTAAATTGGCCCGCTGACTCTTAATCAGGGGTCGTAGGTTCGAGCCCTACTGCGGCCACCATCCACCTCAATGACTTAGCCACCCCCGGTACTGGGCCATTCCGACAAAATCGGCCCTTCATTCCGACAAATTGGCTCCTTTTGTCCTTTCGGCGCGACGTTTGGTGGCGACCGAAACAAGCTGTTTGCGCGTGCGCTTGGCGTAGTGCGTTGTTCGAGTATTCGATAAACCCGCGGTCTCTCCCAAGCTGCACATTTTCGGAATTTATTTCCTAGCGTGGATCGACAACCTGACCCTCAAACAGGACAGCGCCAGTCTTTTGGTCGACGATAGCAAACGCGAAAGGCCGGTCGATTCGGAATATGTTAACCGACTGTGGCATTGCCGAGATAATTTTGACCTCGACGCTCGTCACCGCCGCCGCCTCAGCGCCCTCCTCCGCCACGTCGATCACCGCGCGGTGCATTATCTGGTCGATCTGCAGAGGTACAACCGATGGCGGCATTCCGGTTATGCCTGAGAAGTCGGCGAGAGCCGCATCGAATGGGAGGCGCATCCCTATCGCGATGAATGGCTCCACGAGGCTCGCCTCGAAATGCGCGTGGAAGCGTGGAAGCGACAAAGAGACTGGTTGCGGAGCCGTCCGGAAAGCCCCGAGCAAAGATTGCATCTCGTCGTCGTCGAGCAGCCCTACGACATCAGCGATATCCGCGTTGGGTAGCATGACGATCATGGCGACGTCGGCGCTAGCGAATGGCAGGCGGATCGCCCGATATCCGGAACGTTCGACCACAGCAAAGTCGCTGAGAACGTGCATCATCGGCACTTGAATTTCGCCGCCGGGCCGATGGAACGGCTCATTTTTTGTCGTATGCGCATCAAACGCCTGTCTCCATCGCGCCTTAAAATAGATGGCATCCAGGAGAACAAGAGCCGTTTTCTGATCGAACCGATTGGCAATTGAATCGATCTTACCTCCAGTCTTTTCTTTGACCCAACCATTCACTTTAGCAAGATCGGTGCCGCGAAATATTTCAGCGGCGTACGTCTTTCGCAGGAGTGAAACATAGTCCTCCGAGATTATCGTGCCCCTCTTTGTCAACATCAGCGCATTGGCGATGTACATTTGGGACCGAGCGGAAGGTATCTTGCGGAGACTCCCTAACGCTGCAGCATTGGCGCCATCAATCATTTCCCGAGACAATTGCAACCCAAGCACCTTCGCCATTTCAGAAGCAGTCTCACCGCGCGCCCCGGCGAGCATCATGGTCATTGCGGTACCGATCGAATAGGGCGACAACAGGATATTGCCGGGCTCTTTGGAAAAGGCCCGAAACAGCTGTTGGCCACATCTGTTGTAGGCAACTATTAGCGCGCCTGATGCGCTTTCGGTGGCTACTGCCTGCGCCGTGTCGCTGCCGGCTGGAGCGTAAATCTCGGTGGCAGTGGACGCCCCTTGCGAAGTGATCATGATAACTGAGGAGACTGGCAGTGCACACAACAAACTAAGTACCCAACCGCGGTTTCCATGCATTTTCACCTCCAATTCCGAGGTTTGTCGCGGCAACGGTTTAGAGTTGTTTCAACTCGGCGCCAAGCGATCCGCGAAGCCGCTCAATTTCGCAAATAACTCCGCAACAGCCGAAACAGCGGCGATCAGCGCC
Organism: Xanthobacteraceae bacterium; assembly: GCA_050012575.1. Taxonomy (GTDB): domain Bacteria; phylum Pseudomonadota; class Alphaproteobacteria; order Rhizobiales; family Xanthobacteraceae; genus BOG-931. Next base: position 2,174 of record JBEKGX010000046.1, read on the forward strand.
AGGGCTAAAACGAGAAAATTGAATGAATAACTAAGCAACGCCGACCGCAATGCAGCCTTCGAAAACACGACGTCGAAAGTCTCAGTTTCTAAAGGTCCGGCGCCGGTGACGCGAACGTCGCCATCAACGCGAGAAACTACATCGCGAAAAGCCTCGCTGATCATGCCAACGCTGGATGTGTGATTTAGATTGATGTTTTCGCCGGGTGGCGGCGCTCCCGTTGCAGGCAGCTCGATCCGCCGTAGGATACCGTGAATGCCGTTGACCGTTATGGATCGGATGTCAGCCGCTGTCAGTAGTTCAAACATGAGTTTTTCAGGGAGAACCTCCAGCGGTAAGCCATCGATAATCATGACAATCGTGCGCGCCAAAGCCAGCCGATCTGTCATCCAGTTGACGCGCCACTGAGCGATTGCGAGCCCAAAAATCGGGATCGCAACCGTAAGCATTGAGGCCGCCATCAAGACAAAAACGCTGCTGCGGACCTTCATTTTGGCTTCATCGCCTGATCCCCACGTGTGGACCGCCAAATTACTCGGGCCTCCGCTTTGCCTGGGACGAGATCGCGGCGCACGATCGAAATGTGCGCAGCAAGTCCCATTTTGAATAATGCAGTGGAATGTCGAATGCTTTCGCCGGATATAGCTGTCTGAAATCCGTGCGGTCAAAACTCGTTCAACCGAATGTGATAACGTCCCTCCAGATAACGTCCCTCCATTTGCGTTTTTGGTTATTCTAAACGTATGTTCGGCGGAATTGCGACGGCAGCGGCATCTAGGTCATCGCCTCTTTCACTTCTGGTCAGGGCTGTGGTGATTACTCACGTTGCCTGAAGGCTGGGAAAATGCGCTTTGCGTTTTTTTGGACGGCTGTTCTTGTCGGAACCGCGCTCCTTGTCGCTACCGCGGGCGCTCAACCTTCGCCAGAATGGCACAGTTGCACAGGAGAGCCGGATGTGGATTGGGACCAACAGATCAGAAGCTGCACGGCGTTAATCTAGTCAGACCGAGAATCCGTCCATAATAGGGCCATCGCCTACAATTTCCGCGGCAACTCATACTACGCCAAGGGCGACAACGACCGCGCTATCACCGACTACAACGAAGCCGTCCGGCTCGATCCCATGTACGAATCCGCCTACGTCAACCGAGGCCTCTCATACTACGTCAAGGGCGACAGTGACCTCGCCATCGCTAACTTCAGGAAGGCGCTCCAACTCAATCCAGGACAAATCCACCAGCAATAACCGAGGTCACGTTTACGCGGATAAGGGCGACTACAACCGCGCCATCGCCGACTACACCGAAGCGATCCTGCTCGATCCTAACTATGAACGCCCCTACAAAGGTCGGGGGGCCGCATGCCAAGCCAACGGCGACGACACTGACGTCCCCCAGGAATTGCAAGCTGACAAGAAAGAGCAAGATCGGCTGAATGAGCTGATCAATTTCCCCTTAATTGGAGAGATCGCATTACGATTTGATTTGCCTCATGCGGATGAAATCAGAATCGAGGGAGAGGTAGCGTCACAGATTGCTGCGACACTAGTGAAACCGCTGGTGCCCAATAAAACGCTATTAGTGGATTGGAACGATCTTTCAAAAGAAGATGAACGTGAACGCGATTTGATTTTGGTCGGCGTACTTTTGGCATTTGCGGTCGGGGCTGCCATAGAAGCGATTAGGCCGCGGATTGCAATAATAAATCCTACTTGAGGGATTATCATAAATCCGCTGGGCCGGCAGGGGCGTATACACTCCAATCACGTTGCGGTGAGCTCGTGATTTTGGGGGAAGTTATATGGGTCTTCTTGTTCTCATCGCTACCTGCGTCCTCTGTTACTTGTTATATCGCATCTTGCCGCTGACTATCCTGGCCATTGTCTGCATGGTCGGTGTCATTGGCTGGAATTATTTTGGACAAGTTGCGGAAACAGGCGACGCAGTCACACTGACGGGCTTGGTTATAATAGTGATCGCGTTCATCGCTGATGTGGGGATGCGTGTCTTCGGTCTGTTCCGCAAAAGATAGTTCTAGCAGGCTGTGGAGCTTCGGCCGGATGGAGAAGATGTTCCTCTTTGATAGCGGGCATTTAAATCCCCAATTGGGGGATCGCTCTGGGTGCCGTCATTGTAATCTTGCTCATCCACACATCCATGTACTGAGCAGGTCCCGTTTCAGAACCGGCCACGCTTCACCCGAGCATACACGTGGGCCAATCACTAATTACAAAGCTGACTTCGACCCGACGCCAGCGATTGCCGGATAGCGTTTCTTGCACGGTTGCAAGGTAGCCCGATTGCGCACACTGACCGTCGCAGCGCGGTTCGCACTCACGCGTAGTGCTGGTGTAAATTCCGTATTCGGTAACATCGATGCGATTGATTTGCGGCGCCTGGGCATCTGCGTTTACGGACAAGAGTGTCGCCAGTAAGAGTGACAATAGAATTTTCATAATCAGCTCCGTATGTGGCGTTCGGCGCAATTTCCCAATCTTCTAGAATCTCCGCAATATCACGAATTTCCCAAAGCTTGTCAGTCACGCCAGCGGCCATTGCAGGGGTAACCCGCAGCGTCAGCGGACACGGGCTGAAATCTTGGTCGTGGACAACGATTGCCAGATCCGGACACGCTGAATTACCTTGCCGAGATCGAAGGCCGCGTTGTCAGGGTGTTGCGCGTATCGGGCGATTTCAACTTTCCACGCCTCAACAATTGTGCTGCCGAAGTCGCCCATGGCGAGATCCTTTGCCTCCTCAATAACGACGTCAAAGCCCTCAATGACCAATGGCTCGAGGAGATGTTGAGTAGAATTGCAGGAGACGACGTTGGGGCGGTCGGTGCGCAGCTCGTCTGGCCGAGCGGGGTTGTGCAGCACGGCGGTGTTGTCCTCGGCCCCAGTTTTGCCGCGGCGCATGCCTTCACCGACCGCATCGATAGCGACGTCGGCTACTGCGATCTGCTTCGCATTGCGCATGAGTGCAGCGCTGTGACAGCGGCATGCCTGGTCACAAGGCGACGCGATTACCTCGAGGTGGGAGGAATGGACGAGGTGCGGTTTCCGGTGAATTTCAACGATGTCGATTACTGCCTCAAGCTGCGCGCCGAAAGCGGCCGAACCACCCATTTTGGTCGCTCACAGCCTCGCCTGCCTCCTCGTGGCGCACTGGGCGGCGCGCGGAAACAGTCGAAACGTTCAAGGCGGATTCCTCGTCGCCGTTCCCGATCCGGATGGATCATCGTTTCCTAAAGTCGAAGCGGCCTTATTTCGTGCGGTGCCGGAAATAACGCTGCCATTCCCCGCCCTCGTTGTGGCCAGCAATGACGATCCATAACGGCACGATCGACTATGCACGCGGTCGCGCGCGCTGGCTTCGTCATCCCGGGCGCACTCGGGCATATGAACAGCGCGAGTGCTCTTGGCGATTGGCCGGTCGGCGCCATGCTGCTGGAGGCGTTCAGGGCCGGGATGACGCGCCGCTAAAATCGAGGCGTCGCGGCGAGCAAATGCTTCTGGCGCTCGATCGGTCGTTCCAAAGCAGGTAGCCGCTACTTCTCGACGAAGTCCGCGCACTTCTAATCTGGTCGTTCTATCCCCGCGGCATGATCCGCACTGTCGAGGTGGAATTCTTCGGTCAACCTTCGATCTGGCGGTCGGGATAGACCAACTTCCTACACGACCGCGACGTCTCCTGCTGGCCCTAACCGACGGATCGCCTCTTGACGGCTGACCGTCGCTTTCGGTGCACAGCGGACATTGCTGCGCCTGTCGCTGGCGCGACCCGGTCGCGTCTGACCCACTCCGGAAGCGGAGTGTGCATCGCAGCAGATAAACTAACTGTGATTTTTGCGCGAGGCGGACACTCGGCGCGTGTTGCGCGGCATATCCCGAACCTCATTGTCATCACCGCAATCGGAAGCCTATCCTGCGTGATTATCCCAGCCGCCGCGGGGACGCGCCTTGTCACGACTGTTCATTAGTCATTCGGGCAGCAATGACGACTGCGCGATCGCGCTGCGCGATTGGCTGGTCCGCGAAGGCTGGAGCGGACCAGACGATATTTTTCTCGACCTCGACCCCGAACGCGGCATTGCCGCCGGTCAGCGCTGGGCGCATGCGCTCGAAGACGCTGCGACGCGTTGCGAGGCGGTGCTTTTCCTGGTCTCGGAGGACTGGCTTCGCTCGAAGTGGTGTGGCGATGAATATCAGCTAGCCAGCAAGCTGAACAAAAAGCTATTCGCGCTACTGCTCGACGATATTGCGTTCGAGCGTTTGCCCGGAGGGCTCACGGCGCAATGGCAGATCGTTCGGCTTAAGGGCGAGCCGGCCGAGCGATTTCTCACTGTTCATCCGCTGACCAGTCAGCAATCGCCGGTTTACTTCGCCAATGCCGGACTTGTCGGTCTTAAGCGCGGCCTGGACAAAGCCGGCATTGGCACTGAAACGTTCGAGTTGCAGCCCGACCAAAACGGCCCCTTCGGCTGGCGCGCGCCTTATCGCGGTCTCGAGGCGCTAGAGCCCGAAGATGCGGCCGTGCTGTTCGGGCGCGGCGCCGACATTGTGCGCGGCATCGACACGCTACGCGGACTAGCCACACACAAACCGCCGCGGCTGCTGGTCATTCTCGGCGCTTCCGGCGCGGGCAAATCGTCGTTCCTGCGGGCGGGAATCTGGCCGCGGCTACTGCGCGACGACAGCCAATGGCTGCCGCTCCGCACCGTCCGAACGAGCCGGGGCGGCGCGATTGAAGGCAACGAAGGACTTTTGACGGCGCTCGAGGACGTGCATCGGCGCTTTGCGCTGGCGGCGAGCCGCGCCGATCTGCGCGAACACCTCGCAACGCCTGAGGCCTTTGTCGCACTGCTGCATGAGCTCCGCCGTGCCGGCGCAAAGCGCGCTCTCATTTCCGCGCCACCCTTCCCGCTTCCAGTCCTTTGTCTGGATCAGGGGGAGGAGATCTTTGGCGCGGGTGCCGCACCTGAAAGCGAAAAATTTCTACAATTGGCCCGCGCCGCCATTGACGCCGATGCGGCGCTGTTCCTGGTGACTATCCGTTCGGACTCCTACGACGCCATGCAAGGATCCAGGGCGCTTGCCGGCATCGATCAAGCAACCCTGAGCCTCGGCCCGGTTCCGCCCGGCGAGATCGCCCATGTCATTCGCGAACCGGCTGAAATCTTGCGCCGCAAAGCCGGCCTAGTGGCGCCGCTGTTTGATGCTGCCGTCATCGAGCGCCTTGAGCAGGAGATTGAAGGCGAAGTCGATGCGCTTCCGCTCCTTGCTTTCGTCCTGCAGAGGCTGATGCGCGAGCATCAGGGCGTGGCCCTGATCGGTATCAATGAACTCAACCATACAGGTGGCGTCGCGGCGGCCATTGAATCCGCCGCGGAGGCGGCGCTTGACGATGCGGGAATCGGACGCGACTGGCAAAAGCAGCGCGAAGAGCTGCGCCGGCTCTTCATTCCGCGACTCGCGCGCATCGACCGCGAGAGCAAAGCGCCGCTGCGCCGTGTCGCCCGGCAAAGTGAAGTGCCGTCCGACCTTTTGCCGCTGGCACACGCCCTGACGGAGCGCCGGCTCCTGGTCGTCAAGCTCGCCGCCGAGCTGGAAGGCGGCGAGGCTAAAGAGGCGGCAACGCTTGAAGTCGCGCATGAGGCGCTGTTGCGCCGCTGGCCGACGCTCGCGGATTTGCTGACGGAGGATCGGGACGCGTTGCTTCTTCTCGACGGCGTGCTCTCCGCCTCCGCCGATTGGGAGAAGGCGGAAGCGGCCAGAAAGCCCGATTATTTGGCGCACCGCGGTTCACGCTTGGCCGACGCGCAGGCACTCGCCTCTCGCGGGCCCGACTGGGAACGCGAGGTCGCATCGGCCAAAGACTATCTTGCCGCTTGTGCGGCGCGCGATGCTGCAGAGCGAGACGCGAAAGAGGCGGCGCTGGCGCGCGAGCAGGCCCAGGTTGCCCGCACAAGAAAATTTCAGAGGAGAATGACTTGGTCGCTCGGCGCGCTGTTACTGGCTGTGCTCGCCATCATGGCCGGGGCGCTGTGGGAATCGTACGCGACGTCGAAACGCGAAGCCGCCGCTTTCGCCAGCGAATCGGAGAACGCGAGCCAGCAAGGTCTTTGCGATCAGGCCCTGCGACTCGCCGTGGCAGGGCTGCCGCCCCAGCAGGGCGCGTGGCCCTTGGATTACAAATTTGTTGAGTTACCGACCGCAATAGCAAATGCGACATCGCAAGGGCGCTGTCCATTTATCATGGCTTTGACCGGCGATACCGGACCGGTGAGGACCGCCGTCTTCAGCCCGGATGGCACACGCGTTCTTACCGCGTCGGCGGACCAAACCGCGCGGATATGGGATGCCAAAACCGGCGCGCTTCTCGCGCCACCGCTGGGCACCCTTGCCACCAACAACGGACAACCGGGCACAGCGCTCACAGCCGCCCTCTACACCGCGGACGGCAAACGCATCGTCAAAGCAGCGTTTGATGGGGTCGTGACCGTTTGGGACGCTGGCTCCAATCAAATTATCAAGCCCGATTTATTTCCTTGCAAGTGGTACAGCATAAACGGTAACGGCATCGCGTTGAGCCCGGACGGCAATCACCTGGTGGCCGCTTGCTCCTCTAATAACATGGCGGGCGTGCTGGATTTAACAACAGGCAATGCGCTCAAGCTTGCGCATGATGATGATGTCAACAGCGCAGCCTATAATGCCAGCGGCACGCAGATCGTCACCGCATCCAAGGATAAGACGGCACGCATTTGGGATGCCGCCTCCGGCGCTTTGCTCTTCAAGCTAACCGGCCATACGGATTCGGTTTACCGGGCGGCATTTAGCCCTGACGGCACCCGCGTCGTCACGGCCTCGCTCGACCATACGGCGCGCGTGTGGAACGCGGCGACCGGAACTTTGCTCTACCCGCCTCTGTCCGAGCACACAGGACAAGTGACGTCGGCAGCATTTAGTCCCGATGGCAAGCGCATCGTCACCGCGTCCCAGGACAAGACAGCGCGCCTTTGGGACGCTGCGACCGGCGCCCCGATGGCGACGCTGACCGGTCATACGAATTTGGTGATTACCGCGGTTTTCAGCCCGGATGGCAGCCGCATCGCTACAGCGTCTTGGGATAATACCGCCCGTTTGTGGGACGGCACGACCGGCGCGGCACTCGCCACCTTTGCCGGCCATACCGGCGAGATCTATGGCGCGACCTTTAGCCCGGACGGCAGCACGGTCGTCACCGCATCTTTAGACGAAACAGCGCGGCTATGGGCGGTCGCGACAGTTGCTCCCATTGCCGTGCTGCCAGGATTTACAGTAAACGGCATCGTCCCCAGCGCGGATGGCACTCGCGTTCTCACCACCTCACTAGTTCCGGACGCCACGGCGGGCGTGTGGGACTTGGCGACACGCACGATGATTGTCAAAATTGCCGGCCGGTTCGGCGCGTCGGCGTTCAGTCTCGACGGTAAACGCATCGTCAGCGCCGTTTTTGGGGTTGGGTCAGCGTCGAGTGGGACAGCCCAGCCATCGAACGTGGCCGCGACACCGGTCGGTGCAACGCAGCCGCCGAGCACGACCACGCAACCGAGTACAGCTGTGCAACCATCGAACGGTGGAGCGCAGTCCTCGGGCACGACCGGGCAACCACCGGGCAACGCGCCGACACCGACGACCACAACACAGCCGTCGAGCGGCACCGCGCAGGCGCCAAACGCCGCGCCGCAACCATCCACTGCGCCCACGCAACCAGCCGACGGCACCGCCCTGATATGGGATGCGGCGACCGGCTCCCCCGTCGTCACCCTGACTGCGCCGAGGGCGGGATTGATCACGCAAGTCGCCTTCAGCGCCGACGGTACCCGCGTGCTCGCTCGATGTAGCGACACAACAGTGCGCGTGTTCGATGCGACAACGGGTCAATTGCTGCACACGCTCGGTGCGAGCGGGCAGGATAGCTGGATACTATACCTAAATTACACCGTCTCATTTAGCGCTGATGGCTCCCGCGCTATCGTAAGGTCCGCCCGAAACAGCGTACAGGTTTGGGACGTCACCACGGGCGCCAAACTGAGCGATCTAAAGGATCCGCCATCGCTGGTGGGCGCAGCAATCAGCCCTGACGGCAAGCGAGTCGCTACCGGATCGATTGACAAAATGGCGCGCGTTTGGGACGCGATGACGGGTCAGCTCGTGCTCACGCTCCAGGGACATACCGACACGGTTTACACTGCTCAATTCAGCCCCGACGGCGGCCGAATAGTCACCACTTCCGCCGACCACACCGCACGCACCTGGGACGCGAGGACGGGGGCCGCGATCGCCACGCTGTCCGGACATGCAGCGCTGGCAGGATTGGCGACATTCAGCGCAGATGGCGCTCACGTCCTGACCACGTCCAGCGATGGCTCGGCGATCATTTGGGATCCGGAAAGTGGACCCGAATTATTTGTATTGTCCGCTCCGTTTGGCGTGGCGTCATTCGGCCCGCGCAACGATCAAGTGTTCGTAGTTGGCCCTATTCCATATAACTCGGTGCGCATCTGGCAACTCGATCAAAGTATTCTTCTCAAGCCGGCCGCACGCGTCGCTTATGTCTGCGAACAGCGCCTTCAGGGCGCGCAGTCATTCACCGACACCCAAATGCAGGACCCGATCCTGCGCGGGCACGAGAACTTGCGCACGCCGTGCCAGCGTGTTGGACCGCTTAACTTCGACTATTACCGGCTGGCAATTAAACCTCTATTGCAGCCGGAGCTTATCCAAAAAGTCGAAATCTTCATTGTACGCTTGGCGCTCACGGCCCTTTGGCCGCCATGGGTTCTGGTCATCGGCAGCATCAAATTAGCTATCCAAACGGGGCTAATTCATCAATGAATGCCCGAATCTGAACGCCATGACCGGACGGAGGGCCCGTGATAGCCCCACTCAGAGCGCCACTCACAGTTGGAACCTAGGATGAATGTGGCTCAGGTGGGCTCGATCTCTTTTTTCTGCAAGATCGCCCGCCAACCCTGGACTTCGCCGATGAGGATGTCGGTCGCCTCGCCAACCGCCGAAGCGAGCCATGCGCTCCGCAGCCGAAGCCGGGAGTCATCGCGCCGGCGCTCGGGCTGTCGCGCGGCTAGCCGTCCCTGCACGCCCTGCAAAGCCTCCCAGCTTCCCTCGTAGCGCGCGGCGATCTGAGCATATTCGCCGTGGCTGCGGATGGCAGACAACGCCGCCGCCGTGGCGGTAAGCAGCGCGCCGCAGGCGCTGACGACTCTGCCCAGATCGCCCTTCGGGACAGGCATGACCTCCCCGACCACAAGGTAGAGAAAGAAAAGGATGGTCCCGCCGGCCGCGGCGGCGACAAGCGCCTTCGTCCACCATTCCAGCGTCTCGTCCGATTTTTGCTGAAACCTGGACTCGTCCTGCAAGTAGTTAATCTGATTGGCGATCAGATTGCGCAGGACAAGCGACCGCACGGTTTCGAGATAGTCGGAGGTAAGCCGCACCGTCGGAAACGAGCAATTTCTAATCAGGGCATGGAAGTAGGCATTGGTCCACTTCGCCACATCGTCGGACTGGAATTTCGTAAGCTGCGAGGGCGTCTCGTAGACGCGGGATCGTCCGAGAAGCAGAAGCCAGAAAGTTTGTTCAATATATCTTTCGAGTTGCCGCAGACTTAACCAATGCGAGCGCCAGTCACGCTGCCGCGAGCGGCGCATTAGCCAGAAGATCGCTATCAAACAAATAATCTCGACCACCTTACCGCCGATGCTGAGAGAAAGGTTGAGGCTAAACCCGGCCGCCGCGTCGCTTGTTTCGCTCGCAGCCGGGACAATTATACCCAGCAGCGCACCCGTAACGGCTGCAGCGCTGAGCATCGCGCTGAAGATAAACGACCCGCGCACCAATTCGGCCATGGCGCTGGCCCGCACGTCGCTCCAAATCTTCGCCTGCTTCAGGCCGCGATCGAGTTGCTCTTGGGCTACACCCAGATCGCACTTGGCAAAGGCGCCCTCCGGCGAGTCGAGCTGCCAGCGCCGGTCCCATTCCTGCTCGTTGAATCGAGGATCGAGTTGAACGACGAAACGCCGTTCCCAATCGCCCAATTCGGTCTTGGCAAGATCGAAGTCCGCACCAACCAGCCGGTAATCGAGCGCCGCGGCGAAGAGTTCGGCGGCCGCCTCGCGTGAGCCGTCGCCGAATAGTTCTTGCTCCTCGCGTCGTCCCTCGACCGTCCAGAGAAGGCGCGCGGAAAACGGCTGTTCGAGCGGGACCTCGATCACCGCGAGATTTCTTTCTTCGGCCCGCGCGGCCATCCAGCGGCTCCCGCCGGGCGCGGGCGAGGCCTCGTCGTGGACGACGACCAGGATCAGGTCGGCATGATCAAGGATAACCGAGCCCGCCTGGGAATAGTCAGGCAGTGTGAATGGCGCATCCACGGTCGATTCGTGTTCGCGATCGAGCTCGAGAACCCGCTCGGCTTTTTTGAGCAGCCCGTCAAACCGCTCGACTGACCCATGGGCGCTATTTCTCTCGATATCGCGGGCGAAGGCCTCCCGGTTGCCGGGCAATACAGCATGGAGACTATAGCCGGCGGCGATCGCAGCCGCGGCGACGAATTGATCGAAGCCGCCGGCGAGCTGGCTCACGACTCTCAGTTGCGACGGCAACCTGCGCTGTGGCGACATACGCTGAAGAAACCGGAGGTTTGCCGACTCGCTGTAACGCTTCAGCGCCTCCAGAATCGCGGAGATGACCGGCGCAAGCTCGCCCTCGGCTTGCAAGCGCAGCGGACCGGCCACGCCAACGCGTATTGTGAGCGGAACCGCCGGAGGAGGGCTTAAGGCACGGCGCGGCGTGCCGGAAATCACGCCGGGAATCTTAAGCAGAAAGTCGCGCAGCGATTTGCTGAACTGATGCTTGGGTTGCCAATAGCCCATCACGTTC
>JBEKGX010000047.1:0-12470 GCA_050012575.1 Xanthobacteraceae bacterium
CATGCGCGGTAACCATAAATGCGAATGCTAGCGCAAATGGCGCGCAAATTCAGCCCGCCAACGCCGTCTGGCGGCGGCGATCGGCCGGATCGAGGTTTCCGCCGGCACCCCGCTCGTATATAACCTATTATAAATGTATGGCCCGAAGGTCTGCGTTGTGGTCGCAGGTCTTCATCCATCGACGGTCGGTCCTCATGCGTCAGCCGCATTCCATCCGGTTTCACCTTGCTGCGGTGTTTCTGGGTTTCTTTTTGCTGGTGGTGGTGCTGGGCCTGTTCAGCATCTGGCGCCTGAGCAATTTCAACCGCCTGTCTGCCGACGTGGCCGATGTATGGTTGCCCAATACGCGCGTGCTCGGCGACCTCAATAACTTCACGTCCGACTTCCGCGCCATCGAAGGCAGCAATCTCCTGTCGTCGGAGCTCGCCGAGATCGCCGCGACCGAAAAGCAAATGGAGGACCTCGATCGGTCGATCGCCGAGGCTGAACGCGGTTTCGAGCGGATACGCCACGACGCGGCCGAGGACGGCCTGTACGGCCGCTTCAAGGAGCACTGGAACGATTACCGGAAAATCGTCAACCAGATCCTGGTGCTGTCGCGCACCAACCACAAGGCGGAGGCGGTGGCGGTGGCGATGTATGCGGGCGCCTCGCGCGACGCCTACGACGCCGCGAGCGACACGCTTGGACAACTCACCGACCAGGCGGTCGCCAACGCTGCTGCCGCGAGCGAGCGCCTCGGCGCCGCGTATCGGCAGGCGTTCTGGCTCATTCTCCTCGGCATGGTGATCGCGGGCGTGATGGTGGTCGCCACGCTCGTCCATATCAGCCGCTCCATTTCCGCCCCGCTGCTGCATCTCGCCGAGCGCATGCGGGCGCTCGCCGCCAACAATACCGACATCGACATCCCCGAAACCGAGCGGCGGGACGAAATCGGCGAGATGGCGCAGGCCACCGTGGTCTTTCGCAACAACGCGATCGAGCTGATGCGCAGTCAGCGTATGCTTGCGCGCCAGGCGGCCATGCTCGAGGAGCAATTGGCCAAGGAGCAGCGCCTGGCTTTGGCGCAGCGCAATTTCATCTCCATGGCCTCGCACGAATTCCGCACGCCCATGACCGTCATCGACGGCCACGCCCGGCGCCTGATGAAGGTGAAGGACTCAGTGACACCGGCCGATGTGGACGAGCGCGCGGGGAAAATTCGCGCCGCGGTGCTGCGGCTCACTCACCTGATCGACAATTTGCTCAACTCCGCGCGGCTGATCGATGGCGGCGCCGACCTCTATTTCCATCCCGAACAAATGGATTTGGCGATGCTGTTGCGCGAAGTCTGTCAATTGCACCGGGAGATGGTGCCGGGCGCGCAGATCGCCGAGCGGTTCGATGCCGTTCCGATGCCGATGGTCGGCGACGCCAGAGTGCTGTTCCAGGCGTTCAGCAATCTCCTGTCCAATGCGGTGAAGTATTCACCGGGCGGCGGCACGATTGAGGTCGAGGCCGAGATTGTCGCCGACGAGGCCGTCGTCGCCGTCGCCGACCGCGGCATTGGCATTCCCGTCGGCGACCTCAATCGGCTGTTCGAGCGTTATCACCGCGGCAGCAACGTTTCCGGCATCGTGGGAACCGGTGTCGGCCTCTATCTGGTCAAGATGGCGGTCAACCTGCACGGCGGCGGCATCGAGGTGAAGAGCAAGGAAGGCAACGGTACGCGCTTCATCGTGCGCTTGCCGCTCAAACGTGCCGCGCCGATCAAGGAATGGCCGATCGGAGCCGCGCCGCTTGCAACGGCGGATGCTCCTTCAATCGCCTTTCGCTCGGAAAGCATGCCGTGAAACCTCTCGCACTCGCTTTGCTCGGCTCGCTTGCGGCGGTCTCCGTCTCTCTCGCGGCTGCAGTAGCTCCGGTGCCTGCGGGTACGCCGCTCGTCCTGGTCGATTGGCAAGAGCCGCAGTCGCTGCCGCCGCGCTTGCGCAACCATTGTGCCTACGATTCCTTGGGCGGCCGCGCGTATTGCTCCGACCATTGCGGATTCCAATACCAGGTCTATTACTGCTCGCCTCTATCCTTCGGCTGTTGCCGCGTCGGTTTCGGCTACTGCGACTGGAACGGATTGCTGCGCTGCCACCCGTGATGAATTGTCGATAAATCGAGTGTTCGTTCAAATGCGAGCGAAGTGCTTAAATCCCTTCTGACCATGACGGGTCAAAATCGGCCGGAAGCTGCGGCACATTAGCGACCTGTTCGGTGTCGCGTGCTCAGATGCCGCTCTCATGCGCTCCATCGTCACCTTCGCCGTGCTTGCGCTTGCCGCGAGCATCCTCGTTCCGCGGTACGCCTCCCACATGGGCACCGCGCCGGCGCCGCTCGAGCTGGCGGCACGGCCGCAGGCCCCGGTTGCGGGGTCGGCTGCGAATTCGCGGTCGATCGTCGTGCCGCGCGACGCGCGCGGCCACTTCGAGGTCGATGCCCGCGTCGAGGGCCGCCATCTCAACTTCATGGTCGACACCGGCGCGTCGGTGATCGCGCTCACCGCCAGCGACGCCGGCCGGATCGGCATTCATCCGGCGCCGCGCGAATTCGTCACCGAGGTCAAGACCGCGAACGGCACCGTGCGTGCCGCGCCTACCAGGCTCGACCGGGTCGAAGTCGGCGACCTCGTCGTCCGCGACGTCGCCGCCCTCGTGCTGCCGGACACGGCCTTGAGCGACAATCTGCTCGGCCTTTCGTTCCTGTCGCGGCTGCGGCGCTTTGAATACACCGACGGCAAGCTTGTCCTTGAGCAGTAGTACGGCGCAACCCGCCGTTAACGATGTGGGGCGCGACGCTCTGCGATCCGGGCAACGAAAAATCAATGCCTTTCATCTATTGGTAAGGAGCGCGGAACCGGGCGCGAAAAACAGCATCATCCAGCCGGGTTGTGTACGCGCCGGCCGCAGAATGGGAACGCGCATGGTTCGACATCTGGCGAAATATTTTCGGCGTCGTGCGAGAGAGATCGCTCGCTTCGCTCGCGCACAGCGCGGCGCGACGGCGGTCGAATTCGCTTTGATCGCGCCGGCCTTTTTGGGTGTGCTGATTGCGATATTGCAAACCGCCATTTTTTTGTTTGCGCAGCAGACTTTGCAAACCGCGGCCTTGCAGGCCGGCCGCGCCTTAATGACCGGATCGGGTAGCGGGCTGACCCAAACTCAATTTACCAACACCGTCTGCCCAATGATTCAGCCGTTATTCACTTGCGCCAATCTGATGGTGAATGTGCAAAGCTATGCGGACTTTGCTGCCGCTAATACCTCAGCGCCAACGCTGACTTACAACGCGAATGGGACCGTGGCCAATAGCTGGTCATACACCGCCGGCGCTCCGGGCCAGGTCATGGTCGTGCAGCTTATTTATCAGTGGTCGGTTGTTGGCGGACCACTCGGATTTATACTTTCCAATCTGCCGAACGGCTCCGCCGAGGTGATGGGAATCAGTGCCTTTCGAGTGGAGCCCTATTGATCATGCCAAGACTGGTCAGCGTGTATCGCCGTTTTGTTGCATCGACGCGGGGCGTCGCCGCGATCGAATTCGCCATGATCCTGCCGGTCATGTTGATTCTACTCCTTGCATCATTCGATGGCGGAAGAGCGATTGCCGTCTATATGAAAGTGCGATCGGCGACTTACACGCTGGCTGCAATCACCAATCAATATACGACGATCCAGTCTACGGACATGGCGTCAATCGTGGGGGCGACCTCCGTGGTGCTCGCGCCGTTTTCGAGTTCGCCGGTCGTCGTCACTATTTCGCAAATAAAGATCAGCTCCGCCAGCAAAGCTACGGTCAGCTGGAGCTACTCGCTCAACGGGACTGCTCTTACGCAGACATCTTCGGTGAGCCTGCCGACGCTCCTTGCTTCAAACAATTCGTGCGGCTCGTACCCGTGTTACCTGATCTTGGGCCAAGTGAGCTACACGTATACGCCGTCGTTCGGTTATTTTGGAAAAGGCGGGGTTGCTCTTTCGGACAGTATCTACGTGGCTCCGCGCAGCAGCGTTTGCATATTGTACCCCCCAGAAAACGTCACCACGACCGCTCTATGCTGAAGCGGGTCCCGTTTTGGGGCCATGCAACGTGATCCAATCGCGGTGAATCGGATCATGCTCTGGGCTTACTGAAAGATAATTGATGAAGCGGCGGCGCTCGCGGAAACGACGTGACGGATTCAGGTTACGTCCGCAGCCGCGGGTGGCGGAAACCTAATTTGATACGTGGGCTGTGCTGACGGCCTGTTCGAACATCGTAATCAGCGCGCTGGTGATATCCGCAGGGGTGTTGGCGGTGTAGAAGAAGTTGGGCGAAGCGCAAGCCTGAAGAGATGCGGGAATATTCGCAATATTGCTGTTGGCATAGCCGTCTTCGTCATTGGCGAAACTGGAATTCGGATCCACGATTTGTCCATAAGGAATGTAGAGAACTGCGACCGTTATCCCGCGATTCTTGAGCGGGGTGCAAAGTGTCGCCGCGTTGAGCGTGGTCGCCGAATTGGAATATGGGCTGCAGCCAGCGTCTCCCGACCAGTTGCCGCCCGATTGCGTTTGGCAATCCTGGGAGCCGTCGGTGATCAGGAACACGTAAGGCAGAGCATTGGATGAGCTGGCTCCGGTTCCGACCGACGTAATGAGACTGTTCATGGAGGGAAAGGCATTCTCGAAATGCGTGCCGCCGGATCCAAGAGATGTATTGACGCCCGTATCCAGCAGGGTCGCGAGTTGTGCGGCCGCATAGTTGATCGTGCCGGAGCTGGTCGCTGATCCGTTGATGCTCGTGGTCAGAGGAAAATAGGAATAGAGATACTCGATGAACGGATAGAGCCCGACCTTGAATTGATTGCTGATGCCCGCGGCCGTCTCGCTGGCGTATGCGGTAGCCAAGAGTGAGTTGACGGCATAACCGACGGCATCGGCGCGCAATTGGATGCAAGAAGTCGTTCCGGCAGTCGAGCAGGTTGTAACCGGCGTATTGCTCCAATTTACATTGTTTCCGTTGGTTGTATTGGTTGTGCCGTTTGCAAAAGACGTCGGCGTCGTCCCCAGGCGCGAAATGATAAATCCCTGGCAGTAGCCGCCCGAACCTGGGTTGGTTGATTTGCCCGCGACGGGGGTCGGTCCTTGCCCCGGATTTCCTGACTGCGCGCAAGCTCCCTGCGTGGTGAAATGGCAAGCGAACTGGCAGCCATTGGGATAGCCGAGGCTGCCCGTCAGATTGTCAGGATTGACGGCTATCAATCTTTCCTGCTCCGCCGTCGTCGACGGGAAGCTCATGGACCCGGAAACGTCAAGCATCAGGTAAAAATTGATGTAAGCGGGCATGGTGTAGGTCGACGTGGATGAGCCCGCTATCGTGATATTTTTGTAACCGATAATTCCCATGAAGTAGGTAGGAACTTGCGTCGAAAAGGATACGGTTGCAGTCATCACCAAGCCGGTCAGGGTAACGGAAACTGTTGGAGCCACAGTCGAATAAGCCGCGGGCAAATTGGCACCGAAAAAATTGGCAGCGTAAGTTGAACCGCCTGACACGGTTCCATTCTTTGTCATAGCCTGGGCGGTGTTGACGACGGTCGAGTTCGTGGAGACGGTGGCGAGGCTTGCCGCGTCGGCGGCGGCCTGCAGCTTGGTGCGGATCATCGACGCGTTCGAATAATCGATGACGCAGCCGACAGCGCTGACCATCGGCAGAGCTGCAAGGGCGGAAATCACCGCGACGTTTGCGCGCCGGTCTGAGCGGAAACGCGAGATGAGCGCCCGCAGCCGGGCGAATCGGGCGGCGAAATCTTTTCCGGCGAATCTGATCATGGCGCACGCTCCAGTGGTGCGCTTCTATGCTGAATTTGCTAGGAAACCCTTACTTGGATCGTCGAAGATGCGGCCCTGCGGCGGGTCGCGGCGAGCGGCATTAACCATTCCCTGCCGCGGTCGTCGAAAGTCGCGGCCGATCACGGCGAACGATTGCCGGAGGGAGGCGCGGGTGACGTCCTACGTGCTTGCGATCGACCAGGGCACGACGTCGACCCGGGCCATTCTATTCCGGGCCGACACCTCGATCGCATCTTTCGCCCAGCGCGAATTCCCCCAGCATTTTCCCGCCGACGGCGAGGTCGAGCACGAACCGGAAGATTTGTGGGCGACAACGCTGGAAACCTGCCGCAGCGCCATGCAAGAAGCCGGCGCCGGCGGCAGAGATATCGTCGCCATCGGCATCGCCAACCAGCGCGAGACCACGCTGTTATGGCATCGCGGCAGCGGACGCCCCGTTCATCGCGCCATCGTCTGGCAGGATCGGCGCACCGCGGCGCGGTGTGCGCGCCTCAAGGCCGCCGGTCACGAGGCTACGTTCGCGGCAAAGACCGGGCTTTTGCTCGATCCGTATTTCTCCGGCACCAAGCTCGCGTGGTTGTTGCAGCACACAGAAGGCGGCGGCGATCTTGCCGCGCGCGGCGAACTCGCCTTCGGCACGGTCGATACGTATCTGCTCTGGCGCTTGACCGGCGGCAAAGCGCACGCCACCGACGCAACGAATGCGTCGCGCACGCTCATGTTCGACATCCACAAAGGCCGCTGGGACGATGAGCTGTTGGCGCTGCTCGGCGTGCCCAAAGCGGTGCTGCCGCAGGTGCTCGATTCCTCCGCCGCCTTCGGCGTCACCGACCCGGCGCTGTTCGGCACAGCGATCCCGATCTACGGCATCGCCGGCGACCAGCAGGCCGCCCTCATCGGGCAAGCCTGCTTCGCGCCGGGAATGATCAAATCGACCTACGGCACCGGCTGTTTCGCGTTGCTCAATACCGGCCGCACGCCGGTCGCCTCCAAGAACAAACTCCTGACCACGATCGCCTATCAGCTCGACGGCGCGCGTTCTTATGCGCTGGAGGGCTCGATCTTCGTCGCCGGAGCGGCGGTGCAGTGGCTGCGTGACGGTTTGCGCATCGTGCAAAGTGCCGAGGAAACCGGGATGCTCGCCGCCGCGGCTGATCCCACGCAAGAGGTCATTCTGGTGCCGGCCTTCGTCGGCCTGGGGGCGCCGTATTGGCGGCCCGAGGCGCGCGGCGCGCTGTTCGGCCTGACGCGGGCGAGCGGGCCGCGCGAGCTGGCGCAAGCCGCGCTGGAAAGCGTCTGTTTTCAGACCGTCGATCTTTTGGCCGCCATGAAAGCGGATTGGTGCGATGCCGAAAGCGCGCTGAAGATCTTGCGCGTCGACGGCGGCATGGCGGCGTCCGACTGGACCATGCAGCGGCTCGCCGATCTTACCGGCTGTGCTGTCGACCGGTCCTATATTAAAGAGACGAGTGCGCTGGGCGCGGCTTATCTCGCCGGCCTGCGCGCCGGCTTCTTTCCGGAGCAGGATCGCTTCGCAAAGCTTCGGCAATCGGAGCGGCTTTTCACTCCGCAGATGGATGGGACCACCCGAGAGCGAAAATTGGCGGGTTGGGCGTCCGCCGTTCGCCGTTTACTGACGTAAAACTTGCAATGTTGTATCGTGGGCTATCTGCGGCGCTTTCGCCGGCGCGGGTGTAGCTCAATGGTAGAGCAGAAGCCTTCCAAGCTTATGACGAGGGTTCGATTCCCTTCACCCGCTCCAACCTACGCTGCTTCGCAGCTACGGTTGGCAGGCCAACTGGGTCTTGCGTCGGATCGTCCCGGAGGGCATGAGACGGCCGCCTAGGAGTGTAGCTCAATGGCTAGAGCACCGGTCTCCAAAACCGGGGGTTGGGGGTTCGAGTCCCTCCACTCCTGCCACCCTTTTTACAAGCTGCTGATTTTAATTGCAAATTTTTGAAACGCAGCCGGTGCGATCGGCACTAAGGCGCGCCTGGCGCTTTCGCTCCTGCTCTATCTTGGCGTGCGCCGCGGTGATCCGGTCATCCTCCGGGCTGCTTTCGAAGACTTTATTGCTGCCGCCGATCGTAAGCGTCGGCGAAAACTTGATACGGCATCCCATTGCGTGACGTGGAAGTGACCTTGACTACTGTCCGTATTATACCCACTTTGCGGACAGTGATAACCAAGCCTAGGTTGATTCAAATGACAAAATCCACGCGAAAAGCTGCACCCTCAACCATCGTAAACCGGACAGTTCCCCGCAGAGCTCCCAATTCCGAGCTCCGGCCGAGGGAGTATTTGACCGAAAAGGAGATCGAGCGCCTCGAGGAAACCGCCCGCAAGCGATCCCGCTATGGGCACCGCGACGCCACCATGATCCTAATTGCGTACCGTCACGGCCTCCGTGCCTCGGAACTGTGCGGCTTGCGGTGGGACCAGATTGATCTGAACAGCGGCCGATTGCATGTGCGCCGCGCCAAGGGAGGCATCGATAACGTCCATCCGTTGAGCGGCAAGGAAATCCGAGCGCTGCGTCAGCTACGCCGGGAGAATATGGAATCTCGCTATGTGTTCCTAACCGAACGTGGCGGTCCGGCGACGACTGCGGGGTTCCTGAAAACGATCGCTCGGATCGGAGAAGCCGCAAAGCTCCCATTCCCGATCCACCCTCACATGCTTCGGCACTCCACTGGATACAAGCTCGCCAACGACGGGCATGACACCCGAGCCCTCCAACACTACATGGGCCACCGGAACATCATGCACACGGTTCGCTATACCGACATGGCGCCTGATCGGTTCAAGAATTTCTGGAAGGACTGAGAGAGCCGAGCCTCGTTATGCGAGGCGCGCTGGCTTCGGGGCCAAGCGCAGCAACAGAAAATGGGTTGGCACGAACAGCAGCAACGGCAATCCGATCATCATTCCGATGAGCCATTCGGCCGGCGAAACCCAGTTCTGAGCAGCATAATCGCTCAGACCCCAAACGTAGTTGATATTGACGGGCGTTAGCCCTGGATTGGGGTTAGGTGGCGGCATGAAGAAGAAACACACCGGCAGCACCACCCAAGCCAGAAGGGTCCACGCTGGCAATGCGCGGCGGTCATATCCCAGCGCCGAGACGAGATAGACCAGCAAGAATGGTAACAAGCCATGGTAGAGCGAGAGCCCGCGCAGAAACAATGAGTTCTCGTAGTTGAACATGTAATTGGTTATCCCGATGAGGGACAATCCAACGAAGCTTGCAAGAAAATCCGCGACCCAAAGCGCCTGCGATGCCAGGGTTCCTACTGCGCACATGGATACAAGAAACCGACTCTCGATCCAGATGCCGATTAGCGTGACAATCAGCGCGACGTCGCAAAAATAAAGAAAGTTTGTTGGCCCATAGTAGCGCCAGTAGACGGGCACTAAAACAGCCATGAATGCCGTATAGGTGAGCTTGAGCCAGAGCCGCAAGCGATTGCCAACTTGTTGCGAAGCGATACTTGCGTCGGTCATGTCATCTGACATTCTGTGACGCCCGGCACACGCCAACTTATACTCGATGGACCCACGAGGAAGCACTACTTCATAACCTCTCGTTTCAGTGTCGCACAACATCGAGGGCAATGATGACGAGACGCCTTCGCGCTTTACTGGCTACGGTTCTGGCCGGACTTTTCTGCACATCGACCCTGGCGCAGGCGCCGCTAAACGAAAGCCCGATCACGCCCGGCTTTTGGTCGTTCCCAAGTCACAGAGCCGTAACTGCGCAGGACGTCATAGCTGCTTGTCGCAACCACTTTGAGATTCGCTTCGCTGATGGCCACTTTATCGGCCTGAGAACGCACAAGACGGAAAGCACCCTTGTCCAACGAGAAATCGAGGATGTCGGCCGCTGCGCGTTTGATCGTAAGGCGCAGATCGATAACTGCGAAATGAAACTCATCCATTCCGATGGATCGATATTGGTCGGGACAACGGAGAGTCGGTACTCATTCGACGCCCACAAAACTTTGAAGATGATCGTGACGCCGAAGATGATCACAGACACCCCATTTAGCAACGCTCCTTTCGATGCTTTTCCGGTGCGCTGTCCGGATGATACTGTGTGGAGCATTTTGAACGAAACCGGTCAGCCAAGGTGATGATGCGCCCCCGAGCTCCCCAGCGAATGTCTGGTGCTGAGGGTAACCCGGACATCACGCGGAAGCGGAGGAATGTCGCCTAATGACCCACTTCGGAAGTGGCGTTTGCATCGCAGCAGTGGAGACATTGATGATCCTTGTGCGGCGGCGCGGTGCGTGTCGGCATCGGTACCCGCGTGGTGCAAAAGATAGGTGGGCAGTGGCGCACTGTCGCAGTCCAGAACACCGATGTACGCGCTGGCCGGCGGCACTA
Source organism: Xanthobacteraceae bacterium (assembly GCA_050012575.1). Lineage (GTDB taxonomy): Bacteria > Pseudomonadota > Alphaproteobacteria > Rhizobiales > Xanthobacteraceae > BOG-931. The sequence continues at coordinate 10,245 of JBEKGX010000047.1, forward strand.
ATGATCAACGAACGATTGTCCGCTGTTGGCACTTTTCGTCATTCGCGACTTGTCCGCGATTTGGTCGCTTGCGGCGAAAAGCAGACATTGATCCGCACCAGCGCCGAATGGCTCGGTAGCGTTTGACCCTAAGCGTCTAATTCAGCTTTACGAGACCAACTTTTTTGACAAACCATTCCGGGAACATTGGGTGCTGTAGGATGAAGCAGGAATTTGAAAATATGGTTGGCGCATGGCGCCTGATCTCCTTTAGCTACACATTCGTGGACACCGGAGAACGTGTGGACGTATTCGGGCCAAACCCCGATGGCTACATGGTTCTATCCCAATCCGGCCGAGTCATGTTCCTGTTTGGTGCGCGCGATCAGCCATCCCCTCAGAACGACGCCGACCGAGTGTCCCTGTTCAACCAAATGTACGGTTATACGGGTTTGATCCGGTCAGCTGGGCCCAACGGCTTCGTCACATCGATCGACTACTCTTGGAGCCCGGCCTGGAGCGGTGACCAACTGCGCCATTTCAAATTAGAAGGCGACAAATTGCTGATTACTACGCCCGAGCAATTGGTGCCGGCTCATGGCGCCCGTCTGATTGTGGGTGATGTTTTGTGGGTTCGCGAAGGTTCTTAGGAGGTGGCGGAGACAAGCTACGTCCGTTCGTGGCCCTTCGCGTCACTTCGCTGCGCAGAACAATAACGTCGCTATTGGAGTAACAACGGACATTGATCGGCACGGGTACTGAATGCATCGGTCGTGAATGACCCAAAGCGGGCATTCAATCGCGGGTCGAACGACGATGCTGCCATCAAATTCGGCTAATGAGGGTGTACGAAAGATAGACGAACAATGCGGCCCCTAAGATAACCAAGAGTGCCGCGAGGATGACATCCATCCGGTCCCCGGTGCCGGGCCGCGTGTCTTTGCTATCGATATCGAGCGCGGTTTGGCGGAAACGGATTATCGCCAAAATCATTGTTGCGCCACCCAGTACTATCAGAAGCAATCCGGCGATATTACCGACAAGCTGCCCGCCGACGGACGGCATACGGGCTGCGAGAGACTTGCTCGCAAATTCTAAGAATAGGTCGAACTTCTCTACTAAGAACCCAAAAGCCATAATCGCGATCGAAGTGCGGACCCATGCTAGGAATGTGCGTTCGTTCGCGGCATGATCCGTATATCGCTCAATCATTGTTGCTAACCTTCTTTATCCCGTTGTCGCTAACGTTGGTGCACAAAGCGCAGTAGGAATGGCGATCCGCCCGAAACTCTTCGCTTTCATTACGGTGAAATGCCTAGCAGGAGCGCACGCAATGGCCGCAGATGGATTGACCACGGTACGGAGCAACTACGGTCCCAAGGATACGATGAACAGGCTTGAGGCCGAGGTTAAAGCGAGGGGCATGACCGTGTTCGCCCACATCGATCATGCGGCAGGGGCCTCCGCGGTTGGGCTGCCGCTGCGACCGACGGACCTCCTGATACTCGGCAATGCCAAGGGCGGCACGCCGCTCATGCAATCGGTGCAGACGATAGGCATCGATTTACCGCTGAAAATCCTGGTTTGGCAGGATGCAGCGGGCAGCACATGGCTGTCCTACAACGATCCCAGTTGGTTCGCGAAGCGCCACGGGTTAGGCGGCGACGTTGGGGCGACGGTAAATGCCCTAAAAACCGCAATTCATGGGGTTGCCAAGGCGGCTACTGGCTCGCAGTAACAGCCCGCATTGCGCTCCAGACAGTGATGTATGGCGGTTACTTGCCAATGCGGCTTAATCAATCGGGAATCGTTTTGACACCGGTTTAAGTAAATTTTTTCCGGGCTGGCCACGCTTATGCCGGCGTGCTGTTTCCGGAACGACACGGCCCGGGCCCGGCACGAATCGTTATGTCTGCAATTACTTCGGTTGCCGGTACCGGCTTCGGCTCGTCTAACTTGATGCAGCCAAACGCCTGAGGACCGCAACGAGAGAGGTTCGACGGCGCCTGGCGGGGCCACCCAGCCGGCCGGTAGGGCGCTGGTGTACGCTTTGGTCACGATCGTGATCGCCTCGTCGCGCGTCATAGCTCCCCCAGCTTGTCGGAAATGAACGCCTCGATCGCGATCTGCACCGCGGTCGGTCCGGTGATCGGCGTCTCGAGGTAGCCGGCCTTCACCAGCGCCTCGATCTCGGCGTTGTCGAGCCGCACCAGGAAGCAGCGCATACCCCTGCGTCGGCGCGTCCGG
>JBEKGX010000048.1:0-11632 GCA_050012575.1 Xanthobacteraceae bacterium
ACTTCGCGATGTCGAGACCGATTGTCGTGATCGTTTGCATGACTTGGCTCCTCCGAATCGTGGGGCCTTATCAGCACCCACATTCATGGCACTCACGTGCCGGGTGGAGGAGCCGTCCACAGCATCAATTGCAGACGTCAGACAGCGTCGATAAAGGCGCTACTCCACCCCGCTATTTCCTCGACCCGGCCAGATTCCGCGCTTACAACCTTTAACTTAACGCAATGCGCAATGCGGATCACATGAGCCGCCACCTCACATTTCGCTTTAGCACAGCCTTGGCCGCGATAGCGATCTTCGCGCTTGTTTTCGTTCCATCAGGCTTTGCGGCCACCTACGAGCAGATTGTGGAACAGTGCCGACAAGCGATGATGCCGCAGATTATAGCTTGCGCGCGCGCCAAGGGTCTGCGCGGCGACCACGAAGCCATCAGACAACAATGCGGCATAGGACTCGTCCGCCCCTGCGTGATGCGCGAGCAACAGAGGCAAGCCGCCGGCACGCCGGCGCCGGCGGCACCGAAAGATGAAAAGGCGGCAGCTCCGCAAGACGTGGCTGCTGTCCAGCGCGCGTTCGCAGCGCCACCGCGTACTATCGCCGACGTCACCGCGATTCTCGATAAGGAGAAACCGGACGACGCCAAAATCGCCGAGCGCAAGGCCAATGCCGACGCGGTGCCGCTAGGCAATGCGCCTGCCTCCAAGCTCGCACAATTCTACTTGGACCGCGGTGGTGCACGCGCGCTGCTCGCCCGCAACAAAGAAGCGCTGGGCGACGGGCTACAGGGGCTCGCGGTCGCCAAGGGCAAAAACATCGGAGCTTATCTGCTCGTGCACCTTCGGCAGTTCGTTTCGCTGCAATATAAAGCCCTCGGCGATCCGAAAAATTCGATTGCAATGGCCGAATTGATTGTGCGCGACGGCGATATAGCCGGCCAACGGGGTAGTCTGGTCGAGGCGTTGGCCCATATTGTCCGCACGCTGATCTCCATGGGCGACCTCAGCCAAGCCGGCACTTACCTGGGCCGTATTCAGCAGCGCATCGAGGAGGCGCGCGGCAGCGTGGTCCCGACATGGCGCCAACGTTACAGCGTGTACGGTCGTTCTTGGGAAGCCGACGTCGACTCCGTGCGTGGCGCAGTTTTCGAGGCACGCGGGCAATACGCCGAGGCCGAAGCCGCCTACCGGCGCGCCGAGGAGTTCCGCCGCGCTGCGGTCAAGGACCTGCCCCGCTATGATGGCCCGACATTCCCGGAACAGTTGTTGCAGGCCGCCGATTCCGATCTTCTCGCGGTTGCGCGCAATGAAGCAAAGCAGGGAAAGCTGAGCGAAGCCGAGGCGGATGCGCGCCGTGCCCTGCTTGAGGCACTCAAGGCGTTGGGCAAATACTCGCCCGCAACGCCGGAATTCATCGTCGGGCTTGCCGGCATCCTGGTCGAGCAGGGCCGTTATGCCGAAGCCGAAAAGCTCGCGCGCACGGCGCTCGACGTGCAGCACGCGCTAGGCGTCGCGCCGAATGCTCCGCAGACCGCGAACATTCTTTTCCAGCTTGGCAATATCCTGGTGTTACAGCGCAAGACGAACGAGGCCGCGGCCGTTTATGCGGAACTCGACCAGGCGATCGCGCAATGGGCGCCAGCGCAGCGCGAGGCGTTCCGGCTGAACGGCTCGCGGATCATCGTCCTCTACGCGTCCGGCCAGGTCGACGCCGGCATTGCCGCCGCCCAGGAGCTGGTCAAGCGCGAGACTGCACGAACCGGCGAGAAGAGCTTCGACACGGCGGCCGCGCGCGGCATTCTCGCCGTCGGCTACGCGCGCGCCGGCCGCGACGCCGACGCCATCCGCGAATTCAAGGCAGCAATTCCGGTCATGCTGGCAGCCGCGCGCGAAAATGCCGATGACGACGATCCGACCGTGGTGGCCGCGCGTAGCGTCCGGCTGCAGAGAATTGTCGAAGCCTATATCGGCGTAGTCGCGCACGGGACCAACAAGTCTGACGAGTTCGCGGTCGAAACCTTCGGGCTCGCCGATGCGATCCGGGGCCACGCGGTCCAGAAAGCGCTGGCGGATTCGAGCGCACGAGTGGTGGCCAAGGATCCGGCACTCGCTCAACTGGTCCGCACAGAGCAGGATCTTGCAAAGGAAATCAGCGCCCAACTCGGCGCGCTCAACAACCTTCTCGCTTTGCCGTCGGGAGAACGCGACCAAGCCAGCGTGACCGCGATTACCGCGGCGATCGAGAAGCTGCGCGCCGAGCGCAAAAGCGCACGCGCCGAGATCAACAAGCGTTTTCCGTCCTATGCCGACCTGGTCGATCCCAAGCCGCCCTCGGTGGACGACATCAAAGCGGTGCTGCGGCCGGGCGAAGCGATGCTGTCGTTTTATTTCGGCGAGAACGGGAGTTTCGTGTGGGCGGTGCCGAAGGACGGTGCGGTTGCCTTCGCCGAAGTGCCGCTGAAAGCGATTGATCTCGCCGCCAAGGTCCACCGGCTCCGTGCGGCGCTCGAGCCGCAGATCGCGACGATCGCCGAAATTCCGCCTTTCGATCTGGCGCTCGCCTACGAACTCTATGGATCGCTACTCAAGCCGGTCGAGGCCGCATGGCAGCCGGCCAAGAGTCTGATCGTGGTGACCAACGGCGCGCTCGGCGAATTGCCGCTCGGACTTCTGCCGACCGCGCCGGCGCAAGTCGACACGCAGGCGAAACCGTTATTCGCTGGCTACCGCGATGTCGCTTGGCTCGCACGCACGCATGCGGTCACGGTCGTGCCGTCGGCCTCGGCGCTTGTGACGCTCCGCCACCTGCCGCCGGGCTCGTCCACCCGCGAGAAGCTGATCGGTTTCGGTGATCCTTATTTCAACGAGGCGGAGGCGGCCGAGGCGGAGAACCTGCAGCCGGCCGACACACCGCAAGTCGTCGCGGCCAATGACGAACCTGCGGCGGACACGATCACGCGCGGCCTACCGTTCAAGCGCCGCGCGTCGGTGCGCACCGAAGAGGTCGATGCCGCGCAGCTGGCGATGCTGCCGCGGCTGCCGGATACGCGCTCAGAGCTGATCGCCATGGCGAAGGCGCTCAATGTCGATCCGGCCAAGGCACTTTATTTCGGCAAGGCGGCCAACGAGCAGAACGTCGAGACGATGGATCTTGCGCGCTATCGCATTGTCGCCTTCGCCACCCACGGCCTCGTGCCCGGCGACCTCGACGGACTGACCCAGCCGGCGCTGGCGTTGACCGCGCCGCAGATCGCCGGCGTCAAGGGCGACGGCCTGCTCACAATGGAAAAGATTCTGGCGCTCAAACTCGACGCCGATTGGGTCGTGCTGTCGGCCTGCAACACCGCGGCCGGCGCCGGCGCAGGCGCGGAAGCCGCCTCCGGCCTGGGTAGCGCCTTTTTCTACGCCGGCACGCGCGCTTTATTGGTGACCAACTGGTCGGTGCATTCGGCCTCGGCCAGCCAATTGACCACGGATATTTTCCGCCGCCAGGCCGCCGATCTCGCGCTGTCGCGAGCGGAAGCCTTGCGGCAGTCCATGATGACGTTGCTCGACGGGCCGGGCGCGGTCGACGGTACGGGCAGGACGGTTTTCACCTACGCGCACCCGCTGTTCTGGGCGCCTTACTCGGTGATCGGCGACGGCGGCGGGACGTAATCGGGCAGCCGAGATTTTCGGCAAGCGCGGAACGGAGGACCGAAGACTTCGCTCGCTTCGAGGTCCGCTCAGGGTCATTCGCTACCGATGCATTCAGCGCCAGTGTCACGCCATGTCGGTAATGGTTTGAAAGCGGACGTTACCGGCAAGTGGCGGAACGGTAAAACGGTTACATTTTTTGCGCATCGTTTCGGGGCATTGAGCGATCCGATTACCGACCGGATTAGCAAAGGTGCAAATATAAAGAGGGCGGCTCCGCTCGGTTCGTGCGGACCAGTGCTCGGAACACAGTCCGGCGCACTCCGGCGAAGAAGCGAGTTTCGACTATGGGCATGTGGGCTATCGTCGGATCAACCGTTGGAAGCCGTCGAGATTGGAAGGGTCGGCAGTTCGGTGGATCATCCGGTGGCAATTGGAGCATAGCACGGCGAAGTCCTCCGCCACGTCATATGACACCGCCGCACCCTCCTCGAGGGACGAAATCGGTCGCAAGTGGTGGGCTTCGATGAAGCCCGCTCCAACCTCGCCGTAGCGTTCATCGAACTTCAGATCGCAAGCTTGGCAGCGCACGCCGTGGTACCTCTTGGCTTGTCTAGCAGCCCGCGGATTGCGTTCGATACGGCGGTGCATCTTATAGCGTCGAAGCTCGATGAGCGAGCCGTGATCGCGTGGCGCGTCGTCGTCATCAACTTCAGGTGACGGATCAAGACCACCTCGGAATGTGAGCGCCTTGTATGCCGATATGGCTGCGTTCAAGTCTTCCACAAGTACGTTCTCCGATGGAAGCGCAGCAGCCGAATAACTGAGCCCTATTGCGTGACCGGCAGCGTAGTCAGCGGGCAACTGAGCTAGTGATCCAAGGTCAATGGACGTGACTGGCAGTCGCACCAAAAAGTCGTCGAGACGCCTCCGCATGAGCGCCGCGCGATCCTGTAGCACCGCCCGCGTGTTTCCCTTGAACTCTTCTCGGGTCGCTGTCGTCCCCTGGTTGAGCGAGAGGTGAACCAGAGGCGCCGAGGCATGGAAAAGATAAACCACATAGTAGCCGTGAGTTGCGCTGTCGGTGACGACATCATCGAATACCGCAATCCAGGGCACAGCGCCAATGCAAACCGCACCTCGCGGGCCGCATCCCCTCTAATAAATGCTGCTAATGGATGTTTCCCGAACTGGTCCGTACGTGCAGCCGTCCACTCACTCATCACTTGCTCAAGCGACGCCTTTAGGCTCATGGTCGCGTCCTCCGCACTCGTGCGTTGGCCAAGCCTGATAGGATGTTCTCGGAATATCGTCTAGCCGTCGACGCTGGTCCGGCCCGCACCGTGTCGGTGAGCGTAGCATTCGGATGGTCTTGCTTCTTTATCGGAATAATTGCCGCGAGCACGTCTCCGGAAATCGCATCATGGTTTGGCGGTGGCACATGCCAATAGGATGCGTGCAGGAACAAAAAACTTCCCGCTTTCGGCCGGGGCTTAAAGGCCTTCCACCATATGCCAATCGCCGAGATAAGCCGTGAAGTCTCGATCCTTGTCCTCAAATATGTATTCGGCAATCTGCCGCCGTTCTAGTTTCGACAACCCGCGGGCATCCCAGCACCGCTCTTTTTCAGTAACCCACAGATACAGTTGAAATCGCTTCTGTTTGCCGTGAATTGCGTCGAGCCGCCTTAAAAGTTCTGCCGGCTCAATGAGGATGAAATCGCGAGATCGTTTTTTAGAACCTATAAGTACAAATACCCAATAGTCCGCGGTTGATCGCACAATCTTTTGGCGTTCCAACGAAAACCAACCACAAACGCGGAATGGATTTTGAAACATTGCATCCATGTGCGTTGTAAGGAAATCACGGGAGAATTTGACCTGGAAAGAGACTGCCTTTTTGTTCCCGCGATCCGTTATGAGCAGATCAACGCCCGTGTCCTTCGCTGGGATCCAAATGTTGATGCCTTTGAAGACCTTCTCTAAGTGCGCGCCAAGGAGAAATTCGCCGGCATGAATGGTGAATATCGGACGCATCGCCTCGATTGGGCTTTCTTCACTGTGCTGGTTCGCACTTATAAGTTCCGGTACAAAATCCGAACACGATACTGCACCACCCGGAAACGCCAGGGTCAAGCCCCTAGTTTGTCGAAATGACGGGGGAGCGCACAGGGAACGTGCTCGGTGCCACCGCCTCGTAGCATCTATCGTGCATCAGCGTCCGGGCAGCACGTGTCGGGGGCGCAGCGTTCGGCGGTCTTAGTTTGTCATCACATACGCTGCCGCTCAAAGTTGCTCCCGCTCCCCAAGAGGGAGCCCGATGCACAAGCTTTACATCGAGGGTTTGCGTTCGGTAACGCCGTATTTTGGCGCAAACGCCACGGGATTATCCTGAGGTGATTGCTACGTAATGCCGGGAAAGGAGCCCGGTGAAATTCGCTATTTTGGTTTTTTGGCTAATCGGCGTAGTGGCCGATCCCGCAAATATTGAGATTGGATGGTTTCGTTACTTTTGGCTTGTAAAAGAAGCAAAAGTAAGTGTGTCGAATAATATTGAAGCTCGCATACAAAAAACATCCTTGCACGATGAGGGTGTTCTTCCCGTCTATAAATTCTTGATCAATGGTTTCGGCGGGAATTTTTGCATTGTAATTGTAGCTGCTAAATCCTGTACTTGGGAAAACGACCTGCCCGGCAACAATCGATGGCGCTCTAACTTGGCAATTTTGGAAGAATTGAAAGATACGCGTGGGGGTTCTGACACGTACCGTCGCCAAGCTTCTGGATTGAAATTAGACACAACAGTAGCTCTAAATTTCTTCTAGCGCCACGCCGTCCAATTCCAAAGCGGCAAGCACGGCTAGAAACCACGTTGCCGGGAACGTCCCCCGCTTTAGCTTGTTCGTGATCGAGGCTTCCGTTTCCTTGAAGCCGTGCTTTGCCCGAACGGTCCCCATTCTTCCTCGCTCCCCAAGCATCTTTGCCGACATGACGGTAAAGCGCACAGGGCATGTGCTCGGTGCCAGCGTCAAAACCTAACAAAAGATTAACGCGACCTAAAATCCATTCTATCTGCGCGACCCATTCTTCTTCGCGCGCGAGGCCCCCGGCCTGTCCAGCATACCGGGGGGGTCCATCAGCTCCGCATCACGCTGCAAAACTTTGAAACCGTCGCGCGACGCGGCGATAGTGTGTGGCCGCTCGCAAACATGGCCGCACGCTGTAGCAGCGAGGCGGCGTGATGAAGCGCGATCTGTACGCGGATGTGTCGGGACGCATAGTTGCGGAGTTGGAGCGGGGCGCAGCGCCCTGGATCAAGCCTTGGGCTGCAACGGCCGGCGCAAACACGCCGTGCAACGCCGCGACCAACCGGCCTTACTCAGGATGCAACGTCGTGCTGTTATGGATGGCGGCAAACGCCGGCTATCGGACGCCGCGCTATCTCACTTTCAAGCAGGCTCTGGACTTGGGCGGCAACGTGCGCAAGGGCGAGCACGGCACCAAGGTCTATTTCGTGAAGCAGCTACAGATCGCAGAACGAGATGGCGAGGAAGGCGAAACCCGCATCGTACCCATGATGCGGGAATACACCGTGTTCAACGTCGGTCAGTGTGAAGGCTTGCCCGACCGCGTTCTGACACTGGGCGAAGTGAAGGTCCGCAATGCGGACGAACGCGACCCAACGATTGATAGGTTTCTGGCGTGCAGCGGCGCCAGCATCCGGGAAGGGTTCGGCGAAGCCTATTACCGACCCGGCGATGACTTCATCAGCCTGCCGCGCTTCGAGGCCTTCAAGAGCGCGGCACATTTTTACGGAACCGGGTTCCATGAACTGGGCCACTGGACGGGGCACAAGTCGCGCCTTGATCGTGATCTGCGCCATCGCTTTGGCGAACGCGCCTATGCGGCAGAGGAACTGGTCGCCGAGCTATGCGCGGCCTTCCTGTGTGCCGAGTTCTCGATTGACGGTGATCTGCGTCACGCTGGCTATATCCAAACCTGGATTGGGCTATTGAAGGCTGACAAACGAGCGTTCTTTACAGCGTGCAGCAAGGCGCAAGCCGCTGCCGACTATCTGCGCGGGCTTGCGCTTCAGGACCAGCAGCCGGCAATGGCAGCGTGATCGTTGCTGACGTGTGGCGCCGTTCCGCGATGGCGTTCGCGCAGCGTCGGAACGATTTCGATCCGGCGCGCCCCAGTAACCAAGAGGGGGCTCAATTCGCCGCCAGATGCTTCCCCCCTGCTTCCCCGAAGATCGGCGCAAGGCAGCCCGGCCGCTGGTAGTGGTCTAACTACCTGTAATTTATGAAGTTTTTGGAGCGGGCGAAGGGATTCGAACCCTCGACCCCAACCTTGGCAAGGTTGTGCTCAGCCTCCCGGTCCGGCTGCGTCGGTGCTCGAAGGCAAGTCACATCGCAAGCCGGCGTGCCCCCCCAGAATTCGCAGGCTGGAAGTGTCGGACACAGCTTGCGAGACGATATCGTTCGCTATATGTTCTCATCTCGCCGTTGTCGAATCGATCCTTCCAAACGAGCCGTTATGGCCGATCAGATCGTTATCACGGAGAAATCCAGCCAGGCGAAAGACGTCCGCGCTGCAGTCGGTTCTCATTACGGAGAAATTCTCCCGGCCGAGGGTCATTTGTTCGACCTGCTCGAACCGGAGGATGTAGTGCCGGCCTGGAAGCGCTGGTCGCCGATCCTGCTGCGGCCCGAAGGTCTTTACGGCACTCGCCCGGCAGAAGGCGGCAACAAAACCGCCAAGCTCAGAGCCATTCGCGAGGCATTGCTGACCGCCAAGCGGGTTTGGCTCGCCACTGACTGTGACCGCGAGGGTCAGCTCATCGGTCAGGAAATTCTCGAGCATTATGAGTACCGCGGTCAGGTGATGCGAGTGTTGTTCACCGCGCAGGATTCGCAGACCATCCGCGATGCATTCGGTCGGGCAAAACCAAATAGCGAATATGCCCGGCTTTACGCTGCCGCCGTCGCACGCAGGCAGGCTGACCAGATCTACAACCTGTCACTTACACGCACCGCGACCGTCATCCTGGGTCAAGGTGCGCGGAGGGTCATCGGCGTTGGCCGGGTGAAGACGCCGACCTTGGCCGTCGTGTGCAGGCGCGAGTTGGAAATCCGCAACTTTGCGCCACTCGCCTATTTTGAAGTTGTCGCCACCGCTAAAGTTGCGGGAGGCCAGTTCCAGATCCGGCACGCGCCGCAGGACCGAATTGTCCGGCGTGAAATTGCTCAGGACGTCGTCAAAGCAGCTGAAGGCTTCGAGGGCGCGCTCGCCGTGCGCGTCGAAGATAAGCGGCAAGGGCCGCCCAAGCAGCACGACTTGCCGTCGCTGCAAAAACTCTGTGGCTCGCGATTTGGCTGGCCGGCCAGCAAGACGCTCGCGGTGGCGCAGGAGCTCTATGATGGCCAGGGCAAGAAGATCATCACCTATCCGCGCGCCGAGGTACGCTACCTGCCGCAGAGCCTGATACCGGATGTACCGAAGATCGTAGCCGGACTGCGGATGGGTCAGTCGTTCGGCGCAATCCCGGTGCCCGAGCCGCCGGTCATCCGCAAAGGTGCGAGCGGCACTTTCTACGACAAGGGGTTGGAGGGGGCGAGCCATCACGCCGTTATTCCCAACGTCAACACGATCGACAAATTGCGGGAGGTGTGGCCTCACCTCTCGTCCGATGAGAAAAAACTGTTCGACGTCATCGCGCGGGCTTATCTGGCCGCCCTGATGCCCGACTTCCGCTACCGCCAGACAACCGCAACGCTCGACGTGCGTGGTTTCGAATTCCGCGCTTCCGGCCGTCAGCCCATCGATCTCGGCTGGCGCGCAGCTTTCCCGGAGTGGCAGCCCGCCGACGAAAAGGGCGACGAGGCGCAATTGCTGCCGCCGCTGCGCAACGGCGAGACTGCGCAATTGCACGATCCGAAAATCGAGGACAAGGAGACCCGGCCACCACCGCGATACAACGAAGGCACCCTGATCGAGGCGATGCAAAATGCCTGGCGCTTTGTTGACGATGAGGTTCTGCGGGAGCGCCTGAAGGAGGCCAAGGGCATTGGCACGCCGGCGACCCGAGCGGAGATCATCGGCGGGCTGAAGAAACAGGGTTTCCTGATTGCCCAGGGGAAGCACATCGTGCCGACCGAGACTGGCTTGTCGCTGTTCGGCGTTCTCAAACAGGCCGACCCGGCCCTGGTCGATCCGGGGGTGACGGCGCAACTTGAATGCCTGCTCGACGATGTCGTTGTCGGCAAGCAGGAGATGGTTGGTGCTATTGATGCCGTGTGCAGTGTCGCCGAGCGCATCATCGGCAAGCTCAAGGAAGGCGCCGGCGGCAGCGTGCCTCCCTTGCTTGGCGCTGCGGTCGGCAACGGCCTCGAAACGTTCCCGCCGACGCCCGCGATGAAGCGCTTTGCCGATAGCCTCGCCCGGCAGAAGGGCATCAAGCCTCCGCCCGGCTACAAGACGGCGATATCGATCTGCCGAAAATTTCTCAACGAACACGCGCCCAAGAAAGCCGAGGGTGAAACGTCGAGGAAGCTCGAGTCCAAACCGGTAAGCCCGGCACAGATGTTGTATGCGAAGAAGATCGCGCAGGGGAAAGGCGCCGTCATTCCCGAGGAGGCCAAGGCCAACTCGGCTGCCATGTCCGCGTGGATAGACTCGAACCGAAGCGCGAAGCGCCGCAAGCGCGGTCGCAAGACCGTCTTCAAGCCAGCGAGATTGGTTGCGCCTCAATCGACGGCGCCGACGAAGAGGTCTCGGAAACGCAAAGCTTACGCTGCTGCCGCTCCACCGGCTCCCGCGCAGCCAAATTCGGTAGCCGGGACGCCACTACGGATTCCTTATGGCAACAAGGAGGTCGCTCTGAAGCTTGGCGCCCGCTACGGCTCGGCAGGATGGTACGCCCCTTCGGGCATTGATCTTTCTGCATTCGGAGCGCGCGGATGGCTGACCGAAGCACCGCCCGAATCTCCCAATTGTCCGCCGAATGCTTAAGGGATCCCCGTGTCAGAACCCGCCCGCACGAACCCTTCTCCGACCGCCGCCAATGCGATCGAAGATGAGGTGCAGGAAGCTCTCGCAATTTGCGGGGGCGACGCCATCGCGGCCTTGAGGATTACATTGATCGCCAACGCATTTCTGGAAGCCGAGATCGACCGTCTCTCTACCGCGGTGTCATCCGGCTTCATGCCGACGCGCTCCGCCGTCTCCTTTGTTTCCGCCCAGGCTTTTCCGGGCAATCGCTTGATGAAATCCTTAAACACGATGTGAAACGCCGCGCGCGCCCCCTCGGCGTCAAATTGCTCGGCGTCGTCCGCCGAAAGCAGCGGGCGCACATCGGCAAGGAAGGCTCGATTGGCAAGCTTGTCGCGCATGGATTCCTCGGCTGAAACAGAATGGCCGATTCTGTTTCAGCGCGGGAAGTGCTTGCCGAATTACAGCGAACTTGTGCGCGGCCATGCAGATGCCATGCAGAATATTTTATTCTGCATGGCAGGCTTTCGGAGCTCCAATAACTCTCCAAATTTATTGGGTTTTTGGCGCCCGAAGGGATTCGACTCCTAACCCCCGGTTCGTGGTTAGACGGCTCGTGATTTCACCGGTGACCAAACTGCCGCTAATGACTGCCGCTAGTGCCGCTAAGATGTGATATAAGTTATTGATTTTACTGGTTGGCGCGCCCGGAGAGATTCGAACTCCAGACCCCCAGATTCGTAGTCTGGAGGTCGCGAGTCTCGAACCCATTAAGAGATCAGTTGCGAACAGGCGCGCGATTTGACGCCCGTATCGCGTAGAGAAGTCCTAAGAAGGATCCTCTGTGTTTCGGCGTGGAATAAGGGCTCTGACGTAATCTCGATGATGTTCACCGCCGCTCAGGTCGCGCCGATCAATCTTGCCTGAAGGAGATCGATCTTTGCTCTGCCGTACATCTGTCGCTTGACGAGTTTGAGCTTGGTGATCTGGCCTTCGGTCTGGCCGTTC
>JBEKGX010000049.1:0-11540 GCA_050012575.1 Xanthobacteraceae bacterium
CAGTTGTAGGCGTCGATGCCGCTCCAACAGGAGCAAGACGAGAGATAGTACTCGGCGTCACTTTCAAAATCCGTCTTAGCGATCCGAGCCAGACGCCCATGCGACTTTCACAACAAAATCGGCCCTTCGCGTCATTTCGCTGCGCTGCGGAATTTAGTCGCTATCGGGGCATAGCGGACTCTGACAGCCGTCCGCCCGGCAGATTTTAGGGGTTCACAGCCTAGTTCCCTCAAGCTTGAAACAATCGAAGCTCCGACCACCGTGTGATGATCGGGGCTTTCGTTTTAGTGTTCCTTCTCGTTCGGGTCGCCTTTGCCCGTTGTGATCAGGCTGCGCAAACTGTCGTTGATATAGAAGCCCCAGGCGCCTGCGCACTTGCCGTAGCATTCGATGGCGGGACGCAAGCCGACATGGGTGAAGCGCAGTTCGGTCTTGTCGCCCTTTTTGGCGATCTCAAAGACGATATCGGTGCCGTTCCACTCAGCCTTGTCTTTGACGAAGTTGATGGCGGCGTCTTTGACGTGCCAGACGACTTTCTTGCCCGGCACCAGTTCCGCGATCTTCTGCGTGCTGCGGTGAAGATCCTGGTAGCGGTAGGTGAATTCCGCGCCGAGTTTATCGGTTGGACCGTCAATTTCCCCTGACCACCAGTTGCGCACATTGTTAATGGCGGCGAAGACTTCCGCGGGAGATTTGTCTACCGTGAAAGCCGTGGTGTAATTTTTATCGGTCATGGCTCACTCCTTTTCCTTTCCATCCTTCGTCGATACGGCCTGCTGCCCAGTCTCGTTAGATAGAATAGGTGTGGGACATCAGACGGCGGGAGTGACAAGTGTGGCGGGATTCTGCTGCCTTGCCTGTGGCGCGAAGACGCCCTGGGGAGGTTCCAGCCCATTCCCTGTTTGTGCGCCTGCAGTTTCCTCGGCGTCGCCGCGGATCAATCCTCGGGTAGGGCGAAGACGTTGCACGGCTCGGCGATACCGCGCAGCGCATGTTTGCCTAGCGCGATCAGCGGCATCTCCGTTTCGGCGGCAAGCGCACCGGACACGAGGACCGTCTTGCGGAGCGGTTTGCACAGCCCCTCCAGTCGGCTGACCAAATTGACGGCGGGACCGATAGCAGTGAAATCTAGGCGATCCGCCGCGCCGATATTGCCCCAGAGCATCTCGCCAAAATGCAAAGCAGCGCCGAACGGTAGAGCCGGTAACCCTTGTCGAAGCCGCTGCTCATCGAGATGTGCCATGCCGACGCGCGCGGCGGACACCGCGCGCAATGCGGCATCGCAGGCGCCGCGCGGCGTTCCTCCGACGACCGGAAAGATCGACAATATGCCGTCGCCGACAAATTTTAGTACCTCGCCGCCGAAAGCGTGAATCGCGCCGGCGATACGATCGAACCAGGCGTCGAGAGCTGAAATGACCATGGCGGGGGAATTGCTTTCCGATAGCGCGGTGAAGCCACGTAGATCTGCATACAGCAGTGCAGCCTGGATGGTCTCGCCGATATCGCGGCGTAAGGGTGCCGCCAGCACCCGCGCCGCGCTGCGCCGGCCGAGATAGGCTTCCAGGGCCGCCGCCAACGTGGCGCGCGCAACGAGGACCGCAAGAGGTGCCGCGGCGAAGCGCGCAGCTTCACGCAGCTCATTGGTCTCGCTCGAAGAGAACGGACGCGGGCCCATCCAGGCCACCAGAGGCCGATCGTGCCGCGGCCCAATAGCGTCCTCGTGCACGAGCCCGGTAGCGATTGTTGCGAGCCAGCGCCGGCCGGCATCGTTGGCGGTACTTGCTCCCAGCGCTACCGGTGGCACCCCAGGCGCGAACCCCAAAGCCTCGATGACTTCCCCGTTATCGGCGCGCCACAACCAGGTGCGCCGAGCAATGAGCGGATGTGGAATGGCAAGCGTCAAGGCGCCGCCGGCGAGCGGCATGCCATCGGCGAGCAGATGGGTGCCGAGCTCGGCCAAGAATCGATCGGCGCCCGCGCAATCGGCGGCGGTATCGATGAGCCAAGAAAGAGTCGAAGAAAGCTCCATCCAGCGATCTTGGGTCGACGCACCGTTCTTGTCACGACCCATCCCTCAAGATGCGCGTCAATGCAGTCGTTGCTTCACAAATAATCCGACGCGTTGGAGAGTCTACCCCCCTCACCGAGACCGGTGACCTGAACGCAAATCAGCGCTGCGCTGGTCCATAATCGATGCCAGGATTTCCGCCGCCGGCTGCAATGGTGAGCCGGCCCAGGTAATGCGCCCAGCCATTATTATGGCTTGCGCACTGCGCCTCGTTGGGAAGTCCGCTGTGAGTCATGCGCAACAACGTGCCGCCGTCGCGTTCGATCAGATCGATCTCGATCAAGCTTGATCCCGGCGGCACCTCTTGGCCGCCCTCCCAACCGAAGGTGTAGGCGAGACGGTGGACCGGCACGACCTCTCGGAACGCGCCGCGTGCAACCCGGGCGTGATCGCCGCCGACGCCTTTGAGGAGGTAAAGTCCGCCCGGATGTGTTGCGGTCGTCGCCTCGGCGCCCATCCAGCTGACGATCTTTTCCGGGTCGGTCAGGAAGGCGAAAACCGTAGCTGGCGGCGCGGCGATATGGGTTTCGCGCCGGACGACGAGCTGTTCATTCATTGATGCCTCCTAGGGCGAGCGAGCTGCTGTTTCCCAGGTCGTCGGAATGCCCGGCCTTCAGGCGCGGCCACTGGACGATGGGACGCCCACCCGTGCGGTAAGGGTGCTCGCCTTTCGGCCGTCGCGGCCAGCCGGCCGGAGAGTCCTCCCACGCCTCCTGCCGTCCATAGACGGTCAAATCGAGCAACCGGTAGCTGTTATCCATCGCCTCAACGCCGCGCATCGTCGTCCAGTAAGTCTCGAAGACATTGGCTCCTTGTCGCAGGTAGCAAACGATATGCATCATGCCTACCCGGCGTCCGACCAAGAGAGTTTTGAGCGAGTTCGGGTCCGCCGAGTACCAGGGCATCTCCCAGCCCATGAAGTCGCGGTAGCGGGCGCTCTCATCGTATGGTCCTTGGCAGAACGTGGCGTAGGTCACGTCACGCGAATGCAGCAAGGACAGCTCGCGGACCTGCGATGTATAGAGGGTGCACCCCTCGCACTGCTCGGAGGCGGGGCGGCCGGTGTGCCACATGAAATAGTAGGCGATGAGCATCCGGCGTCCCTCAAACGCGTCCAATAGGGTCACCGCGCCTCGTTCGCCAATGAGCGGTGTCGTGCCCTCCACCGTGACGATGGGCAGCCATCGGCGGGCGGCCGCAATGGCGTCGCCTTCTCTTGTGTGAGCCTTTTCTCGAACCCGCAATGCGTCCAGCTCCGCCTGGAAGGTGCTCCGATCGACGACCTTAGGGGCTCCAATTTCATTTCTCATGACGTCTTTCATCGCTTTCTCCGTCAGGCTCTTCGCTCACGCTTAAAGAACACGCTCATTCGCTACTCGTCTTTGCCCATGTGATCGGCGGTAACGCGTCTCCACGCGGAGAGCAGCTTCAGCCAGGGCGCCGAATGGAAGCCACTCATCAGGACATACATCCACACCATTCCATTAAGCGGCGATGCACCGTGGACCGCTGAGCAAACGATGTCCTGCGAACGAAACAGGACCGTGACCACGGCCATGATCGCGAACGCCGGCGCAGCCGCGAGGCACAGCCAATCGGCAGCACCGCGACCGGGCGTGGCGCGCCATTCGTCGCTTGTCCTGATTGGGTGTGTTTTCATGGTCTTTCCGGTTTCGTGAGTTAGATTGCTCCTAGTTGTCGGAGAGTGGGAGTGACAAGTGTGGCGGGATTCTAATGGACTCGCTGATCACGGCCGCGGCGCGCGCCCTCGCTGCGGGTGATCCGCTGGGCGCATTGAAGCGGGTTGCGCTTCGCGACGACGCGCCAGCGCTGGCGCTTCGCGGCATCGCCATGGCGCAGCTCAACGATTTCGTTCGGGCGAAGACGCTGCTGCGAAAAGCCGCCCGTGCCTTCGGTCCGCGCGAAGCCGTGGCCAGCGCGCGGTGCGTCGTCGCAGAGGCCGAGGTCGCACTCGTGTCACGCGATCTTGGCTTCCCGGCAAAGGAGCTCGACGCGGCGCGGGCGACGCTCGAACGTCACGGCGACCGGTTGAACGCCGCGCATGCGCGCTATCTGGAAGTCCGGCGCCTTCTCTTGATCGGACGCCTCGATGAGGCCGAGCGCGAACTCGCCAACCTCGATCCGGCGCTGTTCCCGCCGGCATCAAAGGCCGCGCACGAACTGGTCGTTGCGGGAATCGCAATGCGGCGCGTACAGGCGAAGGCCGCCCGCGCTGCGCTTGCGCGGGCCGAGCGCGCCGCTCGCGAGGCCGGCATCCCCGCGCTGACAGCAGAGATCGAAGCTGCCTCCCTCGTCTTGAACGCACCCGTGGCGCGCTTGATCGCGCACGGCGAAGAGCGGCTTCTGCTGCTGAAAGACGTTGAAGCCTTGCTGGCGTTGAAAGTTCTTATCGTGGATGCGTGCCGTCATGTCGTGCGAGACGCCCGCACTGTGGTCTCGCTCGCAAGCCGTCCGGTCTTGTTCGCGCTGGCGCGTGCGCTCGGCGAAGCATGGCCTGGAGACGTGCCGCGAAGCACGCTCATTGCGCGCGCGTTTCGCGCAAAGTTCACCGATGAGTCGCACCGCGCCAGACTACGCGTCGAGATCGGGCGGTTGCGCAAAATGCTTCGCACTTTGGCCGACGTGCGCGCGACGACGGAAGGATTTGCGCTCGTGCCGTGCCGCGCACGCGAGGTTGTGGTGCTGGCCCGGCCGGTCGAAGAGGAACATGCGGCAGTTCTTGCCTTCCTCGCCGACGGCGAGTCATGGTCGAGCTCGGCGCTGGCGCTGGCGCTCGGGGAGAGCCAGCGCAGCGTGCAGCGAGCGCTGGATTCACTTGCGGCTTCCGGCAAGGTGAAATCGTTCGGGCGGGGGCGCGCGCGCCGCTGGATGACTCCGCCGGTGCCGGGATTCACGACGAGTTTGTTACTCCCGGCGCCACTCCCGGGCGATTAGGATGCAAACATGAAACGAGCAACCGCCGAAATCATCCGCGAATATGGACCCTTTCCCGGCGCCGACCGGGTGAATGGTGTCACCTATGATGGCAAGCAAGTTTGGTTTGCTTCCGGCGACAAGTTGCACGCGCTCGATCCCAAGAGCGGAAAGGAGCTGCGCACAATCGATGTCGCTTCGCATGCGGGAACGGCCTTCGATGGCCGGCACCTGTTTCAGATCGCCGATGACCGCATCCAGAAGATCGATCCGAAAACCGGCCGCGTGCTCTCAACGATCCCAGCGCCCAGCGGCGGCGGCTCGGGGCTCGCGTGGGCCGAAGGGACGCTGTGGGTTGGGCAATATCGGAACCGGAAGATCCATCAGGTCGATCCCCAGACCGGGGATATTCTTCGCACCATCGAGTCCAATCGTTTCGTCACGGGAGTCACTTGGATCGATGGAGAGCTCTGGCATGCCACCTGGGAAGGTGAGGAGAGCGATTTGCGGCGAATCGATCCGCAAAAGGGTGAAGTCCTGGAGACACTCGACATGCCGCCCGGCATAGGCATTTCGGGGCTCGAATCCGACGGCGGCGATCAATTCTTCTGCGGCGGCGGAAGCAGCGGGAAGGTGAGAGTCGTCCGCCGGCCTGGGCGAACGTCTGTCGCTCATCCCTGACGTTGCTGTGTGGGTGGGCGAGCCGCGCATTTGCAGCGTTTGCCGGAATCCATTTTCAGAAATATAGCAGCGCCGCCATGTCTGCTGTTTGTCCTTAACGGACATTAGATCATCCCCCGCATTTGTCCGTTATTGGGTGAAAAACAACCTGCGCGCTCAGCGATGATGTGCGGGAAGCGGCGTGGGTATTTCAGGTGATTGTTGTTTCCCGCGCGCCGGGTGCGTCGCGATCGTTTCGGTATTCCTCGATCGCACGCATGATTAGCTTTTTGATATTTTCGATTGTGAGGTCTTCGCGTCGTCGGATACCGACCTCCTCGCTTACGTTCTTGGGTTGCTTCGGCTGGCCTGCAATGTCGAAACCGTCGCCGCTCGTGACGGCAACATTCCCTCCGCGAGGAACGATTGAATAGCAGCGGCTTTCATGGCCCTGTTGATCGATGATGCGGAAAGCAACCGACGCAGGCCGTAGCATTTTTCCCGTGCGACCGTACTGCCGAATATCCACTTTGCCGCCGAGCGGCTCCAACTTCTGAGAAGCGGCCTGTAGCTGAGGAAGCACCACATTGCTCAATGCGGCGGTGTCTGCATCGGCTTCCGCCTGCAAACGTTGGGCTTCGGCGGAAGCTTGTCCTCGTTCGTCATGTTCAAGCTTCGCTTTCTTGAACGCGTCACCATAGTCGTCATCGCCGCCGGTCATATTGAAACCTTCCATCGTTGGTGCGTTCGCTCTAATCGAGGGCGCTGCACATGGCAACCACGATCCCCACTCTTCCGCGCGGAATGGCCGCTTACCTCACTGCGTTCCGTCACAAGCGATGGCTGCCTTGTTATCTCGCGCAATCCTGCCGGCGCGATTGCGGTGCGGCTTTACCGCCGGCCGGCATCGTACGCCTTCCCTCGAAAGTACCGCCATCCTTCGTAAGTACGTCGCAAGTTTGCGCGCGATGGTGCGGTGATGCATTGGTCTATCTCACCTCGGGTTGGTAGGGGACGAGATCGAAGAACAGCGGGCACATTTTGTCTAAGGAACCACAACGCGATCTCTCGCGTTATTCCTCATCCAATCATGCCGAAGGAACTCCCCGTGGATCGAGAACACGTGAAAGGCGCCGCCGACAAGGCTAAAGGCGCCATCAAGGACACGCTGCCAATAAACAGGCAGAACCCAAATTCGACAAGCCGCTAGGTTCATCGCACGACGATGAGGTCGACCTGAGGGACGTGGCGCGAGAGGCGGCCAAAAAGTCCCAATAACTGCGGCAGGCATTCTGAAACTATGTCGCTCTCGGCTGATAAAGTATTCGGGACCTGTATCGGTAGTTCGGCTGCACGGCGGCAATCCGGCCGTTTCTTCCGATTCGCACGCGATCAAACGATGGAAGATTACCTGAACAAGGCAGCCAACTGAGGTGGTCTCACGTAACGAGCGAGTGGTCGCGTCACCTCCTCAATAGAAGCACTATGATAACGATCACCAATATCGTGCCGAGGCCGCCGCCGAAATAATGGTAAGGGGGTCCGAGATAGAAGCCGCCGCCACCAAAAAGAAGAACCAGAATAATCAAGAGTAGGATTAGCCCCATTGCATCCTCCTAGGAAAACGCGGCGCGCGTGCCGGTTGCCTTCAGGCAGCTTCGATTAAAGGACGCTCGCTCTTGTAATGCGCCCGAGCGCGCGCCGCCTTGAGCTATGCTTATTGCAATTAAAGCGCAAGAGACTCTTAGTCATGCTCTGCAAAACAAGTCCGACTATGATGGTCCAAAGCGGCGGTTTAGTCATATCTTCAGTGGCCAGAGTGCGTAATCAGGGTCAATTGGAAAGCCAGCAATGGCCGAGGATACGAACAGCGATTCCTCATACGACTTGATTGCGTCGGCAACCCGGGACCCGGTCGGATTAGAATGCCGGGCCCGCTCCTCAGCCGCCCCGACCCGCACGTCGGAAAAGTGGTTCGACGATCCGAAACTCCAGAATGCTCTGTTCGAAGACGCTATCGAAAATATGGACCATGGCCTGTCCATGTTCGATCGTGACAATCGGCTTGTGGTGTCGAATAAACGCTTTGCTGAAATGTATTCGTTGCCGCCGGCAGTCGTCGTGCCGGGTGCTCACCTTTTGGATTTAGTGAAGTTCGCCGTAAAGGCCGGCGTATTTGATGGCGAAGCAGTCATTCAAGGAACGATCGACACCCTAAAGGCGATGGCGCATCAGAAATCAGTCGATCGAATTTGGCGCGTCACCAGCGGGCGGATTATTGCCTTCACCATCAGCATGCTGGACGGCGGGCGCTGGCTCGCGGTTCATAAAGATATAACAGATGAGCACGATACCAAACGAAAACTCAGTGAAAGCGAACAGCGTTTTCGTGATTTTACGTCGGTGGCGTCCGATTGGTGCTGGGAGACCGACAAAGACCACAAATTTACATTCTTTACAGACGCCTTTGAGGCCTTCACTGGCGTCTCACCTAAGGAATTGCTGGGCAGATCTCGCAACGAGCTCCCGATTCTTGAAGAGGACCGCCCGGCTGTCGAAGCTCATATAAGGGGTTTAGCAGGACACAAGCCATTCAAAGATCTTATGTTCCGCATGCACAATAGATTTCATGGTTGCATCTGGATTAAGACAAGCGGTTTGCCGCGCTTCGACAAGAAAGGAACCTTTATCGGTTATCGCGGTTCGGGCGCAAATGTTACGCAAGAGCAAGAGCGCCTGGAAGAAATCACGACCGCCAGGGCGATATTGAATGAGCGCACGACCCAACTCATTGAAGCCCAACGATTAGGAAAGATTGGCGACTGGAGTTATCGGCTCGGCGAGCCTGACCTTTGGTGGGCGCCGGAGATCTACGATCTTCTCGGCTACGACCCGGCGACGTTCAAAACAACGCGTGACGCGGTCGTGTCGCTATATGTTGCGGATGGAGCGAACCGCGTTCATGAATCTCAGGCTCAAGTCATCAGCACGGGCGTTGTACAGAGTGTCGACGTGAAGGTGAGACGTTCCGACGGCTCAATCTGCGACGTTGTGGTCACGAGCAAGGCATTGGCCGGTGAAGGCGGAAAGGTCACCGGGTTTTTCGGAACGATCCAAGACATCTCCGAGCGAAAGCAAGCAGAAGAGCAACTCAAGAAACTCGCGTACTACGATCCGTTAACAGGATTGGCCAATCGCGCGCTGTTTCGCCGCGAAGTCGATGACGCAGTTAAATACTGGCGCGACACTGGCACTGGCGGCGCGATTTTGCTGCTTGATCTCGACCGGTTCAAGGAAATTAACGACTCACTGGGTCATGTGGCTGGCGACGCAATTCTTGTGAAGGTCGCACATTTATTCAGTCGCGTTCTCGGTGCCGATCATTTTCTGTGTCGCCTTGGTGGCGACGAATTCGCGGTTGTCGTGCGTGATTGTAGCGACCATGCTCTTATTGAAAAGCTCGCAGCTGGGCTTATTGGAGCGATATCCGATCCCATTAAAACGGATCATGGCGAAGTCAATATCGCGACGAGCGTCGGAGTTGTGTTGGTAGCGGACGGCTCTACTGAGTCCCTTCAGCTAATTAATGCCACTGAATTGCTGCGCTGTGCCGATTTGGCGCTTTACCGCGCTAAGGAGGATGGTCGCGGCTGCTTCAAATTCTTCGACCAAGCTATGAGCGAGGTTGTCCAGAAAAGAGTCTCTATTGCTCAAGACCTGCGCTCGGCGCTTGCCGAGAACAAGGGTCTTGAAGCCCACTTTCAGCCTCAGGTCGAACTTGCGACGGGTCGGGTCATTGGATTCGAGGCGCTGATGCGCTGGAAGCATCCGACGCGCGGGTATGTTCCGCCATCGGAATTTATTCCGATATCCGAGAGCTCACGCTTGATCTGCGATCTCGGACTGTGGATCCTGCGCAAAGGTGTGATGCAAGCGAAAGCCTGGTTGGACGCCGGTGAACCGCCTCGTGAAATTGCGATAAATGTGTCTGCAGCGCAGATTTGGTACACTGATCTGCATCACGATATTGCCCACGTGTTGGAAGAAATAGGTTTGCCTCCCAGTCTTCTATGCTTGGAATTGACGGAAAGTCTCTTCGCTGACCACGCTGTGGCCAAGGTTCAGGGCGCCCTCGATTCACTGAAGCGGCTTGGCGTAAAATTGGCGCTGGACGATTTTGGTACCGGCTACTCGTCGCTCGGATACCTAACAAAGATGCCGTTCAGCAAACTTAAGATTGATCGAATTTTCGTAGACGGCATCGCCGAGTCGCAAAGTAAACGAAAGCTTCTGGCCGGTATGATCGCTCTCGGGCAAGGCTTCGGCATGACGATCGTGGCCGAGGGGGCGGAAACGCCAGAAGAAGTCGCACTTCTTTCTGGATTGGGTTGTGAGCAGGTCCAGGGCTATGTTTTTGCCAAGCCGTCGAATGCGAAGGAGGCCCTTGCTTTCGCTAACCGCTTTGACTTGGAAAGTGGTATCAAGGCTCTATCAGCTTATTCGAAAGGCGCTGGTGACGACAATAGTAGCACCAAATTGGAGCCGTCGGCGGCAGCCTTATTTGCTCGCGTTCACGGCCAACCTCCTCGGCAAGTGGCAAAGGGCGGGGCTCAAATCAAAAATTAAATCGCGACGTGCGGTCGCGATACCCCGTCAGTGAGCGAATAGCTGTCAGGGAGCGAGCTAATCGCCTTTAGCGCCACACATTCGCCGACGGTCGATAGAGGGGGTTCGAATTCGGCAGGTTCGCAATTTGCCGCGCCGGCGACAATTACTTATGCGAAAAATTAACAGCGTTCGCGTACCCTCTCTGCCGATCAGAACAAGATCCCTCCTTGGTCCGACAAGTCTCTGAGGGCATACCGTGATTTAGAATATGAAGCTTGATCTCTCAGATTTCCTCCTCGCAGAAATCGCGGTCGTCGACCCCGACGGGATGATCGCGCACTGTAATCGAAAATGGGAAGAGACCGCGAGGATCGGCGCGCTTTCACCCAAGCAACCGGGCTGGAACTATATCGCAGAATGCGAGGCGGCGATCCAACGAAGCTGTAGTGAGGCGGCCGCGATTCGCGCCGGTTTGCTTGCGGTCTTGAAGAGCGATTTGCCTTCTTTTATCGCGACCTATGCTTGTCCGTTCAATGGACTGCATCATTGGTTTCAGGTTCTGATTTCGGCATTCGAATTCGACGGCAAACGGCACGCTATACTGATGCATGTTGACGTTTCGGCGCTACAACGTGATCCGCTAACGGGGCTGCCAAACCGCGCCATGTTCGATGCGCAGCTTGATTTGGCCTTGTCGTTAGCGCGCGACATCGGCCGCCAGACCGGAGTCATCATTGCCGACATGAACAAGCTGAAATTGATCAACGACATGTACGGGCATCGCATTGGAGATGAAGCCTTGAAGGCACTTGCTGTGGAGCTCAAGAAGATGACCGGTCCAGACTGTATGGCGGCCAGGATTGGAGGCGACGAATTCGGCGTGGTCCTTCCGGCCTATTACGATATTCTGTCCGCGCGGCGAACGCGCGCTCGTTGCGGATCAGGGATCACTTGCTCAATCGGAGCTGCGGGCAATCGCATATCCATTTCCGCGAGCGTCGGAATCGCGCTTTATCCCGACGACGGCACGACCGTCACCGAACTTCTCGCATCAGCCGACAAGTCGATGTACGCGCAGAAGCGTGGTTTATCGGTCGCTTAGGCGCGACTTCCGGTTAGGGTCAAAAACGCCCGTTCAATGATGTCCGCATCACGTCTGCTTTCCCTCCGGTAGCGACGGAATAGCGGACATTCCGGATCGGCAGCTTCGGGCCATAACCGGACTCTCGGAGAGCAAGGCAATCTGTGCTCGGGTGGTCTCGCAGCA
>JBEKGX010000050.1:0-11021 GCA_050012575.1 Xanthobacteraceae bacterium
AGGTCGCGATAAGGAAAGGGCGGCAGCTAATCATAGCTCTCGGCCCCAAAGCGCGCAGCTCCCACGGGGACAACACGGCCACATTCGCGGTGTCCGCGCAACGTCCGCTTTCACTCCGACAGCGACCAAATTGCTGAATTACGGCAAGGGACGTGACGGGCCACAAACGGGCATTCCGTCAGGGTCCTAACGAACGTCCGAGCCTAAATGAGCTTACCTTCCCATGCAGTTTGGAGCACACCTCTCACGTCGCCGTTTCGGATCGGCCCGGATGCTCGCCCGCCCGCTGCGGCAGCAGGAGGATGCACGCGATGATAAATACGGCGATGACGGCCGAGGCGATCGGCCGGCTTAACGCCAAGCCGCCGTCGCTGACCGGCTTATCGAGGAAATCGCCGACGGTTGCGCCAAGCGGCCGGGTCAGGATAAAGGCCGCCCAAAATAAAAATACGCGCGAGACATTGGTCCAGAAATAAGCCGCCGCCAGCACCGCCAGGCCGGCGGCGAACAACAGCGCGCCGCCGGCATACCCAAGGCCCGTATCGTCGGCCATCCAATCGCCGAGCGCCGTCCCGAGCGTCTGCGAGAAGGTGATGGTGAGCCAGTAGAACGTCTCCACCTTCGGCGTGTTGACGGTCGCAACCGATATCGAGCCGGCCGACCAGTACCAGGCGCCGAGCGTGGCCATGAGACAAGCCAATAACAGCAGCGAGCCGCCGGCATAGCCGATGCCGAGCGAGCGGTCGGCAAAGTCCGCTATGGTCGTTCCGGCGGTGGTCGAGGCGATGATCGTGGCCCAATACAAGAACGGATGGAATTTCTTCGACGCGATCTGGAGCACCACGAAGACGATGAGCAGCGAAAGAAAGAGTGCCGTGCCGACGAGGTAACCCCAGTTCAGCGTCATCGTCACCGTGTCGCCACCGGTCTCGCCGAGCGTCGTTGCGGCAATCTTGAGGATCCAGAAGACGAGCGTAACTTCAGGAACCTTACTTGCGTATCGTTCAACGGCGCGTGTCATCGTATCCATGCGCTGCCCACACTACGTTCGTGAGAAGCAAGGCCAAGCAACCGAACAACAAGATCGCACCTGCTTCGAGGGAAAGGCTCGGCATCAGGAATACAAGTAGGGCAACGAGCGCCACGATACAAATGATACCAAGCGCAAGCCATCCATCGTCGACATAGAGTCCAACCAGCTTGCGAACGAGATCGATCAGCGCACTCATCGCAGTGCTTCCTTGCTGACGCGACGCGTAAGTGCGACAGCGACGATCGCGACAAGAAGGAACAGGAGGACGAAGACGATGATTGCGATGTCCTCACCTGGCCACGGAACACCGACGCCTTCTCCGACCCAAAATACTCCAAAGGCCGACAGCATGATGCCAACGGCGAACTTAAGCGTATTTTCGGGAACTCGCGCCAGCGGCTGATGGATGGCGATCCCAACACCAGCAACGAGCACGCAGGCAGCAATAGCGCCGACGCTCGCGGGAATGATTAACCCGCGTCCTGCACCGACGGCGATCACGATGAACACCACTTCCAGTCCTTCAACGACAACCGCCTTGAAGCTTGCAAGAGCGGCGATCCAAACGAGCCGCGCTTCGTGTTGGCGTTCTTGCGAGCGCAGCTCTGCGGTCTCGGCCGCATAGGCCATTCTTTCATCGTGGAGTGGAATAACGCCAGCTGCTCGTAAGATCGCCTTTCGTAGCCAGCGCATGCCAAAGAGCAGAAGCAGGAGACCAATCGCAAGCTGCAGAAGGCGGAGAGGAACGCGGTTGAGCAGCGGACCGAGCGCCAGCACGATGAACGCAAGCAGCAGAAGGCCCGCGAATGCGCCAAGCCCGGCAGGACGCCACCCGCGAACGGTACTGGCTGCAAGCACGATCGTTAGAGCTTCGACCGCCTCGACAAACGAACTAAGGAATGCGGCAGAGATCGCCGGCGCGGCCACGGTCCATGTCGTCATTATGCAAAACCATCGAAACTAGAGCCATTCCTATTGCATCGCGTTTTGCATCTACCATGCTCAATCGGGTGCGGTAAGTCGATCGCGACTTCCGAGATGGGTCACAAGCGACCGATTTGCGATGTCCGCGCGATTGTCCGCTTATCCCGAGAGCGGACATTCCGCTAGGTTTGCTCAGCAACTCTGGAAGCTTCGCCAACTTCGACGCGATACGTCGCGCGTCGTCGCGCGTGAACAGGTGTGCCGCTGATCGGCGGCCCGGCTCATCCTCGAAATAGACATACGCAAGCGCCTGCCCGTTATTATCGCGGACGACGAAGCACGCGTCCTTGTCTTCGACGGTCCACGGTGGCGGGAATCGGCGCGGTGTCACCTTTTAGTATCGGCTATTGCCGGTCCTTCGTATTGTCGATTGTCCGATCGTCGACGAAGCGAATGGCGATCGGACGGCCGGCGACCGCGCCGCCCATGCCCTCGCTGAAATGCAGCGGCGTGCAGCGCTTGAGCGCCCCGTCCACGGCGTTGCGATAGACGTTGCGGGTCTCCGAAGGCGCATCGTGGCTCGCATAGGTCACTCGCGGTGGGGCGATCACCTCGCCGTCGCGCTTGAACGCAAAGCGGATGGTGTATTCCATGCCGTGACGCGCTTCATCCTTCGGTGGCGGCACCCAGCAGCGGCGCAGAGCGGCGAACATGTCCCGGATCGTATCGAGCGCGTGCGCCGCGTCGGCGCCTGCTCCGGGGTTATCGTCACGCGCATCGTCATCGGTCGAAACAATGGTCAGGCGCAAGTCCTGGCCGATCGGCGGCAGGTATCTTGGGAAGCAGGGCCCGCGGTGGAAAACGCCGCAAGACGCCGGATGTCCGTAACGATAGCCGGTTGTGCCCGCTGCTTCCGGCAATGTGCCGGGCGCAGCCGGCGATACTGGGACTTCGCGCGGCGCTGGCAGCACCAGTGAACTGCTGGGATTGGGGTTCGGCACCATCGGCGCGGGCATCGGAGGCGGGATTTGTGCAAAGGCGCCGCTCGCCGAGAGAAGCAGGATCGTCAGTGCGACAACCTCGGCCCTCGTCATCGCGCCCAATCTTCCTCAGCCTCCCGCTTCACAGCCGGCGCCGCGGGGTTCTTGATCTTTAGCCAGTGATCGGCGCGCCCAGAGCGATAGGGCGAACCGAGCCGTTTCGACACGATACCCTCGCAGCCAAGCGCGCAGGCGTTCTTGAAGACAATAGCGCCCTCCACGTCGAAAAACTGGTTGAAGGCAATGCCCGGATGCTCGCGGCGTAGCAGCCGCTTGAGTGCGCGCTTGCGCTCTTCAATCGGTCGCCGTCGGAGGTCATCGCCGTCGAGCTCGAGTAAGTCGAACGCGCACAGCGTCACAGCGTGATCCTGACGCCGATAGCGGATCAGGTCGAACACCGCGAGCCCGCTCTCGTCGCAGGCAATGGCTTCGCCGTCGATTACGCATGACCGCGCCGGCAACGCGACGATTGCCTCAGCGACCAGCGGGAAGCGCTTGGCAAAATCGAAGCCGTTACGGGTTATAAGGCGCACCCCGGTGCCATCGCGGTACGCCACGATGCGGAATCCATCGTGCTTTATCTCGTGAATCCAATCCGGACCCGCCGGCGGTTGTTTGGCCGGACGCGGCAGGCAAGGCTCAAAGCGGGGACGGGAATTCTCTAGGCGCACTCGGCGCGCAAGGTCCCGCTGTACTGACATGCGGCTTAGATACGGTTCGATGTCGTGGGAGTCGAGTACCGATCCCTCGGAAAAGGAAGAAGGCCGACATCAGCGACGCGCCATCTGAGATTCTAAGATTTCACTTCGGGGTCGACTATCGCAAAGGCATGACGTTGTAGAACCTTCTACTCTTCTTCTGCCTCGATCACCTCGGCCTCCGTCAGCACCTTTGGAAACTGAAACATATTCGGTGGTATCCAGCCCGCTGGCCGCTGTTTAGCGACGAGTTCGCGCTTGGTCGCAGCATGGGCGATGGCCGATGATAGGGCATATGTTTGGCCCGCTTCATACAGTCGGAGAACGCCCGCGCGATCCATGTGCGTGAAATCGGCAAGGACAAAGCGGCGCTCGGACATATCCGCCTCGGGGAAGGCTGAGAACACCATTATAACGCAGGAATGGCCTTCCGGGGAGACGCTGGCAACCGCACGGTCGCCGTAACGCGGGAAGTTGGTCGCGATGGGACCTAGAACAATCACCGGTGAGCAATTTTCATTGTCTGACATGATCGTACTCCTCTGTTACGAGAATGACGAACATGCGCTCCCGGCCCGAAGGACGCGAAACGATGTCGGCTTTCAGAGGGTTACGGTCATCGCGATACTTTAGTCGCGAATTGGGGCGACCCTAATGACCCTGAGCAGAAGTCGCGAGCGGATTGGGAAGGAATCCGGTAGTCTCACGGATGTTAGATCATTCGATGAGCGGAGGTTCGCATGTCCACACTAACCGTTTTCCTTGCACGGCTTATCGGACTTTCCACTATTTTGATTGTTATCGCTTTTCTGGTGCGCGGGAGTGCGACTATCGACGCCACAGTTGCCGACGCGCCGGTCATGCTTGTCTATGCCATAATCAGCCTTGCGGTCGGTGTCGCGATGATACTCGGCCACAATGTTTGGTCTGGTGGCGCGCTGCCAGTGGTCGTCACGCTAGTCGGGTGGTTGATTCTCGCGAAGGGCCTGCTGCTCTTGTTCCTTACACCCGAAGCGCTTTTCCGATTTTACCAGCAGATGCAATATGGCGAACATTACTATTTTTTTCTCGCGCCTGCGTTCGTGATCGGGCTCTATCTGACTTGGGCCGGATTCACGGCGCCGACGTCGCGCGGGTCTTAAACTTCAAACGGCACCACCACCAATGGTCGCGCACCCGCATTTAATTGAGAGCCCGGTGATGGCCCATCGCGTCATCCGCGACTTGTCCGCTATTTGGTCGCTTGCGGGGAACAGCAGACATTGATCCGCACGAGCGCCGAATGGCTCGGTAGCGTTTGACCCATATCGGACATGGCGGCCTCGATAGACACCGTTGTGTGTACCGAAAACCTTATCCGCATTGATTAGCCGAAAGAATCACCTAACGTCAGCACCATGGTCGCGCTGCTATGTTTCGTACTGGCCGTCTTGACCGCGCCATTAAAGTCGAAGAGCCGGCTTGAAGCTGAGAATGCGGCGCTCCGACATCAGTTGATCGTTCTGCGGCGTAAAGTGCAGGGCCGGGTCTGGCTAACGAACAACGACCGCTGGTTTCTTGATTCAGCTACATCGCTGGTTTCCGTCGATCCTGCAGGTCCTCACGATCATCCGTCCCGAGACACTTGTGCGTTGGCATCGTGCCGGGTTTCGCAGCTACTGGCGCTGGAAATCGCGTCCGCGGGGACGCAGATCGAGACGGATCTCCGCGCGCTGATCCGGCAGATGAGCATGGAGAATCCGCTTTGGGGAGCACCTCGGATCCACGGCGAACTGCTGAAGCTCGGGTTTGAGGTCGCCCAGTCGAGCGTCGCCAAGTACATGGTCAAGCGACGCGGTCCTCCAAGTCAGGGATGGCGCACCTTTCTGCGGAACCACACGCCGGACATTGCTGCCATGGACCTGTTCGTCGTTCCGACCATTGGCTTCGACCTGCTCTATGCTTTCGTCATCGTCCGTCTAGACCGCAGAGTCTTGGTCTGGATCAACGTCACAACTAACCCGACGGCTGAATGGATCGCACGCCAGTTGACCGAGGCCTGCCCTTGGGATGAGGCGCCGCGCTATCTCATCCGCGATCGGGATCGGATCTACGGCAGCACTGTCACACGCCGAATTCGCGCCCTGGGCATCCGGGACAAGCCTACGGCACCAGCCTCACCATGGCAGAATAGCTTTGCCGAACGGCTAATCGGATCTACCCAGCGCGAGTGTGTTGATCATTTTATTGTCTTCGGCGAGGCACACCTGCGCCGCCTCCTGCGAACCTACGCTCGTTATTACAACGACATCAGAACGCATCGATCATTGGATAAAGATGCGCCGGTCTCGCGCCCCGTTCAGCGGGTCGGATCTATCAATTCACACGCGATCCTTGGCGGACTTCATCACCATTATGTGCGGGTTTAGGTTTTCGGTACACACAGGGATCCAGAGCACGATACAAGTAACCGACCACACTGCACCGCCAAGAAAGAACGGCCGAAAGCCGTAAGAAAACAGCGCGGGTCCCGTATAGTTCAGTCGGCGCTCGAGAGCCGGAGGCATGGACGAAGAAGCCGAGCTGCCTGGCATGAACCTGCTCCTTCAAATTCCTGTACGCGCGATTGTCTCAGACACCCGCTCTCGAAAATTGCGTCATGCCGACGCTGCGTTCGATAGCGCCCACTGCAGAAAAACCTGATCCGGATTATCGGAGTGCTTCATTTGCCCGATCGACAAGCCAAAAAGCAAGAAACCCAAAAAGCCTCAATGAGACGACCCGAAACGGCCGGTATGCGTCAAGTATATGGTCGCCTCGGATTACGCCCCAGCATCCAACAGGAAGCGGCCAGAACTGTAGCCGATGAAGTGTCGCCCGGCTCAGGTTTGTTGCCCCCACATTTTCCCTCTAAGCCGAAAACGACGTTAAGCGGAACCTTTGCGCCGTTCTCGCATCCAATGGTGGTGCAAGAGCCCGCCATTTGCGGCCGTCACAGGGAGATTCGTCATGGCATTCATTAGGTTCGCCGGCGTATTCGCAGCTTTGCTGCTCGCGTCCTTATCAGTGTCTTCCCGATACCGGATTTAGGAAAACAAGATTTTATCTATTTTTCTTTCCTGCCGCAGAGCACCTGGTTCTTCGCCGCTTGCGTCATGGCGCGATAAGCGTGGAGCGGGCGCGGATAATCTGTAAATTTTCGTCTCAGCCCTTTTTAAGTCACGGGACCGCCATTTTTGTTGCGAACAATCGTCGTGGGTATGGGGGGTAAGATGAAAAAGTGGTATGAGAAATTGCCGGACTGGCGCATGGCACTGACCTGGCTGGCGCTAACCTTCCTCGCAGCGTTGATTTACTTTTTCCCGGTAGCGCGTCTGATTAATTCCTTTGCCGATTAGAAGCTTGGTGAAGTTTACGTGCGCCTCGGTTGACAATGAAAACACAAAGGTTCTTCTACCGTGGTTATGAGGTCTAGATCACGCTTACCCTCGTGATGTGGCGGCAGCTACCTGCCTGCGGTCAACTGGACGCGGGAGCCAATCATCGCGGCGGACGCACAAATAGCGGAAATGCAGACCCAGCAGCGAATTGATGCAGTATTAGACGCTTCGCGACCATTCGTGGTCGCCTCATGAAAAAGCCAGGTGCAAAGGTTTTATGTCCGTTATCGAAGGTTTTGCTGCCGCGCTGGCCGTGCGGTCGGCGCGGCGGTTCATGACCCGGAGCGGAAATCAATATTGAAGCAACGGCGCAACTCAGCGAGCTGCGCGACATCGATTCTCACATCGGCTTCTGAAACTTGAGCACGAAATTGTCGACCGGCGTGGTCGGGCGGTAGCTCGGGAAGTCATGCGTGTCGTCCGGGCTTCGCCAGAAGTTGCCTTCTGCGACGACGCGGAAGCCGGCCGCTTCGACTTCCTGGCGCAACGCACTCTCCTCGATGCGATGCAGCGTCTTGCCGACCGACGTTCCTTGGCCCGGCAGCGCAGAGTGATCGGCGATCACCAAAAAGCCGCCGGGTTTCAGCGCCGTAAACAACTTGCGGTCCATCGCGGCGCGATCGACGTTCATGTGCGTCGTGTCGTGGTAGTAGAAGAGAAACGTGATGAGGTCGAGATCGTGCACGTCCGGTGGCACTGGATCGTCGAAGGGCCGCACGTCGGCCACGGCGTCTTTCATTGCGGGAGTCTTTAGTCGTGCGTCGAAAGCAGCCTTGGGTTTCTCGCTGAGATCGGCTGGGTTCTGCCCATAGACGATGCCGCCCGGCGCCACAATACGCGCAATCAACTCGGTGCTGTAGCCACCGCCGGCGCCCATATCGAGCACCTTCATGCCGGGGCGCACGCCCACGAAGGCCAGAAACGGCGCCGGATCGCGGCGCTTGTCGGCCTGCCGATCCGCATCGCTGCGGTCCGGTGCCCCCAGGAGCGCTGCATAGTCAGGCGCCGGTTGCGCCCCAGCTCCGGCACTGGCGACGAGCAAGGCAAAAACGCCGAACGCCATTGTTGCGAATTCTCTGCGCGCGCATCCTGCGATCATTGGCTTCTCCCGGCGAAACGCTCGAAGCTCATAGCACCATTTGTGACCGGCAGTGTCATTTTAGTCGGCTTGTGGCTGCCCGGGATGTCCGTTCCTGGCCCATTGCGTCACTTGGTGCAGCGCAAGCGAATGTCGGCGTTCAGGGTGATAGCGGAAGTCGCCGCCGAAAGCGTCAAACGACGCTCGTGACCCAACTCGGAAGTTGAACAAAAGCTTTACAGATTGGCTGGTTATGTTACTCGGAGTAACAGCGCGTGTATCACTTAAAAAGGACTCTGATCTTGTGCGGAGCCTTTTTAGCGACAACGCACCGATGTCGCTTTTCGACTCCGGCAATGGCGAGTTCGAACGTATCCGGAATACCGAGCTGGCTGACGACAATCAGTGTCGCGCCTTTCTCTGAAATCTCCGTGGCCGTGCAAGCGATAGGAGAAATTCCGTAAACGAAGATCTTGGCCGCCAACCGGGGCAATACATCAACTTGCTCGCGGAGTTCCATTTGCCACTCCTTGCACCATAGCTCCAGACCGTCTGGGCCGCGCAGTCATCGACAAAGCCGCGCAAACGTCGCTTGAATGATCTCATTCCTCCAGCAAAAGTTTTGCAATTATCTCAAAAAAACCATGAAAAACTCAGGGAAGGCTTGACTAAATATTAACGATGGCGGCGCGCCGGCGACTTGCAGACAAGCCGCAGAGGAACCCATCGCCTCGCATTAATAGAGCCGCAATCGCTCCGTGATAGTTGGGAAGGTCATGGAAATAGCCGCAGCTCCCGACCCAAGCGCTGCACGACCGCGCCCTGAACCGATCGGCCGCGTGGTCGCCATCAGCGGTTCACAAGCTACTGTCGAACTGGCCGCCCGCGCGCTCGGCGACGATCAGCCGACCGTCGGAAAATTTATGGGGCTAAAGACCAACAAAGCCGTGATCATCGGCCTGATCACCCAAATTGCGGAGGAGACTTTGGCCGCGGCGACCGGCGGGCCGTCATACCGCAAGGTGGCGCGGCTTGACCTGATCGGCGAGATTCGTTCGAGCGAAAAGATACCCCTGTTCTTTCAGCGCGGTTTCTCCGAATATCCAAACATCGGTGACGCCACTATCATGCTCACCGAGAATATGTTGCGGGTGGTCTACGGAACGGCCGACAGCAATCGCGCCCATATCGGCGATCTCCAGCAAAATCCGAATATCCGCGTCCACATCGACATCGATCATCTTGTAAGCAGGCATTTCGCCATCCTCGGCGCGACCGGTGTCGGCAAGTCGAACGGCGTTGCCGTAATTCTGAAACAGATTCTCGACACCCGACCGAATCTGCGCATCTTCCTGATCGATCCGCACAACGAATACGGCAATTGCTTCGGCGACAAGGCGCAAGTGCTGACCCCGCGCAATTTGCGGCTGCCGTTCTGGCTGTTCAATTTCGAGGAGATTATCGACGTTCTCTTCGGCGAGCGATCCGGCATTATCGAGGAGGTCGAGATTCTCTCCGAGGTCATTCCGCTGGCCAAGGCGGCTTATCTGCAATATCGCGCGGGGGGCGACCACGCGATCGCCCGGAAGCGCGATACACGCGACAGCGGCTTTACCGCCGACACGCCGGTGCCCTATCGCATCGAGGATTTGGTCAATCTGCTCGACGAGCGCATGGGCAAGCTGGAAAACCGCTCGTCGCGCATGCTCTACCACAAGCTGATCTCGCGGATTCAGACGTTCCGTAACAATCCGCGCTACGCCTTCATGTTTGAGAACGCCAATATCGGCGGCGATACGATGGCCGAGATTCTCAGCCAGCTCTTCCGGCTCCCGCCGCAAGGCAAGCCGATGACCGTCATGGGACTCGCGGGGTTCCCGGCGGAAGTGGTTGACTCGGTGGTGTCGGTCCTCTGCCGCATGGCTTTCGACTTCGGCCTGTGGAGCGATGGCGTGGCGCCGCTATTGCTCGTCTGCGAGGAGGCGCATCGCTACGCCTCCGCCGACCGCAATGTCGGCTTCGGCCCTACCCGCCGTGCGATCTCCCGCATCGCCAAGGAAGGCCGCAAGTATGGGGTTTACCTCGGGTTGGTCTCGCAGCGGCCGGCCGAGATCGACTCAACCATCCTCTCCCAATGCTCGACATTATTTGTGATGCGGCTGTCGAACGAACGCGACCAAGAGCTGATCCGCTCGGCGGTGTCGGAGGCGGCGGCTAATCTGCTCTCGTTCATTCCCTCCCTTGGCGTCCGCGAGGCTTTCACCTTTGGCGCCGGCGTAGCGCTGCCGACGTGCATGCGCTTCCAGGAATTGCCGACGGTGCAGCGTCCCAACAGCGAAGCCGCCGGCAATACGCGCTCGGATGCCGGCACCAATGTCAGCCGCGATATGGTCGCTTCGGTCATCGGTCGCTGGCGCAGCGCCACCATGAGCTACCGCATAAGTGACGCAGACACGGCGGGCTATGACGCGCCAACCGATCCGCCGCCGCTGCAACCGGCGGCGGGGCAAGCGCTCCCTCTCTCCCCGGCGCCGCGCGCCGACGCACTGCGCTCGAGCATTTTGAAGAAGCCGCTTGAAGCCGACTCATCGGGCGGCGCACGTGAGGCGGCCCAGCGGCTTGTCCGCTAGGTTTGGGTGATGCCACGCTCTTTACGCTGACAACACCAAGCGTTGGCCCGAAAAACAAGCGTGAATCTGGGACGACGATTTCTGCCGTTGGCCGATTTTGTTGTGAAAGTCGCATGGGCGTCTGGCTCGGATCGCTAAGACGGATTTTGAAAGTGACGCCGAGTACTATCTCTCGTCTTGCTCCTGTTGGAGCGGCATC
>JBEKGX010000051.1:0-9745 GCA_050012575.1 Xanthobacteraceae bacterium
ATAATTTTTCAGTATGGATTGGAAGCCAATATCTACCGCGCCGTACACGGGTGATCTTGAGTTAGCCGTCATTGAAAAAGACGGCCCTCACACCGTTGGGTTTCCTTGTCATCGGGTGGTCGGCGGATGGATCGCGGCCGAAACCAATAAATGGATTAAGATAAGGCCGACACACTGGCGGGTGTGGCCATCGCCGGTAAAAAGAACTTAGACATATACAATCCTCGGCCTCGAACTTTCCGTCGCGTTTCGCCCTTGGTGAGCCGCTGTTTGAGTATGGGAGGATAGTCATGGACTGGTTTAGCAAAAAGACATCGATAGCTGGCATTCAACTTCCCAATTGGATGGTCGTTCTAGGCGCTATCATTGTAATCCTGCTCATCTACGAATTCATGCAACAAGCCCAAATCCCACACTGACTAGTTGCTCAAAGCCGAACACTGTGGAAATCAAAACCGACTACTGACGGTCGAAACTGGCCAGCATCAACATCTTGGAGAATTGGTGATACTGTTAATGTGCTGGAGGCTTGGGAGACGAGCAAAATGCCAAAAACATTGTGTCCTAAATGCCACCGCCAAAGAACGACTTCCTGTCTTGCATGTGGTGGCACTGGCAAAAAATCCATCGTAGGTGTTCCAATCGGCAACTGCAAAGGATGCGGCGGAACTGGCCGACGCCGCTGCGATGTTTGTGGTGGTGCGGGCGAAGTCGAACCTCGCGGTTCTCAACGGGAACCTCAGGAAAAAGCCCCAAGCGTCCATCCATCTTCGTGAGCATCTCCGGCAGCTTGGCGATGTTGGCGGCGATGCGGCGCGTCTCGTCTTTGCCCGCCGCACTAACCGACGCTTATCCTACACAACGATGAGAATGGCGTGGCCGCCGCCATCTGGTAGAATAGAAGTGATGGGCGAAGTCGAGGTTGACCAACTCAAGCGAGCGGTCGAAGCGCAGCACGGCTGCACCGCTACGGTTTTCCAATCGGTGCCAATCAAAGAGACATTCGGCGGTAAGACAGTTTGGGAAGGCGTAGTCTATACGTTCAGCCGTGTTGGTCATGCCACAGCCAAGCGCGCCTACGCGTGGTCATCTCCGATAGAGGAAAACGATAAGCGACGTTTCTTTGCCGTACTGCATCAGTGGCCGGTTACGTCGCCAGTGGAGGCGGTACGGGCTGCTATCGTGGCGGAGCTGAAAAGCGACCAATTGATGCGCACGAAGTCAAATTAAGCGCATGGCCGAGGAGCGCTGCGTTCGGAATTCCGCCCGTTGATTTAGGCTGAAGTTTCGAGGGCTGCGGCCAGGAACAACGGCCAGGAACAACACTTCTGGAAACTAGCCCAGTTCACTCGCCCTGCTAGCCCTCACTTGCGCTTGAGCAATTTCCGGCAGCTTCGCGGCAATGCGCCGCGCCTCGTCTTTGCTCAGCAGCTTCGGCGCCGAGCGCCCCCCGGGGACTAGCGCGCACTGCACGGCGCTTTGTGGCGTGCGCCGTGCATTGCTTCATTTATTTTCCGGGCGGGGTGTAAGCACCGGCGACCTTTGCAGCTTTTTCTGCGATGCCTTTGAATTCGCTCGGCGTCCAAGCGCGTACTGTTTCTATTTTGGATATCGAGCCAGTGGCCGCTACGGCCATTCCGAGAGCTACCGCGTCCGATCCATCAGGGACTTCGGTAATGAGTACAATGTCGTTTGAGCCCGTCGTCATATACAACGCTATGAACTTGCCGCCTCCTTTTTCGACCAATCCCTTAATGACTGCGGAGCGATCAGAAGGCTTATCGACAAGTCCCTTTGTGCCGGAATGGGAATATGAGGCATAGGTGATGAACAAAGGCATCTTCGTCCTCCCTTTTTAGAACGTGGGTTTACGCGTGCGTTCTGCACCAGATTTCGCACCGCCTGTCATTGTCATCCCAGAACGTGACAAATTGATAGTGCCTTGCGGCTTCTCACCGCCGCAGCAAGTCCGGCTTGGCGATGTTGGCCGCGATCCGCCGCGCTTCGTCGCCTCAGACTAGATTGCGAAACTAAAAAACCGCGCGGGGCAACTTGCTGCCCCCCTGGCAGCGATGCGCCGGGCTTCGCGCGGTCGCGCAACGCTCGCAGAATGTCCGCTTTTCCCCCGATAGCGACCGTTTCGCGGAAATTCCGAAAGCGTCGCTAAGGGCCAATAAGCGACATCGCACCGGTCGCGCCGCGTACGTGGGGTTAGGCGGAGCGACGGAAATGTCCCGGCGAATGCTTTGTGTCACGCCGGATCAGTCGGCGAAGGGTGGAGGGTTCCGCATACCCCACCTGTCGGGCAATTTCCTCGACAGACAGGCGTGTGGTCTCTAGCAGATATCGCGCGGTCTCGATCCTAATGCGCTGAACGAACCGAATGGGGGAGACGCCGCAGATTCCGGCAATCCGCCGGGCGAAGGTGCGCGGCGCCAAAGCGACGGCTTCGGCGAGTTCGTCTACCGTAAAGTCGCGCGTGATGTTGTCGCGCACCCGCCTTTCAGCTTTGGCGATCTTGGGGTCCTGGTTCGCCAGATAGGCGATCGCCATAAAGGGCGCCTGCGAGTGTCGCTCATCCAGCAGGAGGTAGTTGGCGCAGGCCTTGGCGAGGCTCGGTGCGGCAAACCGCCTTACGATCGCAAGCATTAGGTCCATTTGCGCCATCGCCGCACCCCCGGTTGCGATCGGCCAATCGGCCACGACTATCCGATCCGTCACCAATTCAACCTTGGGATAGCGGCGTCGAAACAGCGGTGCGAGCCACCATGTGGTGGTTGCCCGCCGGCCGTCCAGCAGTCCCGTTTCGGCCAGCAAGAATGTGCTGGCGCACGGCGCAGCAAGCATGGCGCCGGATTCGAACGCGTCAACCAGCACGTCGCGCAGACGCCGACAGGCGGGGCTCTGCAGTTTCGCGTTCAGTTCGTCCTCTGACGCAGTCCCCAGGCCGGGCACGATGATGAGGTCAGTGTTGCGCAACTTGCCGCTGCTCCGCCTTGGCCCGCAGCGTACCGTCGTAACATTAAACGGCAGAGCGCGTTTGGCCGAGCCGCTGATCTGGTTGGCGGTCGCCATTACGTCGTGGGTAATCGCCGCGCTCGAAGCCATGCAGCCCTGGATCTCAACGACCGTGACTTTGGTCATGTCAAAAAATCCTTGAATAATGTCATTTTTGACACTAGGCGATTTCCGGGGAATCGCAATGATACCGATCCGGGGGTTCGGAACATGCCAAACCGATCCGTAAACCAGGACGATCCGCTTGAGGACTTCAAGCCGCGCGAGATTGCACTCGATGGCGTCACCAAGTGGGTGCATGTGGCCGGCGCTGGGCCTGCGGTCATTGTGATGGCGGAGATGCCCGGCATCAGTCCGCATGTCGCGCGTTTCGCCCGCTGGGTCCGGGACGCCGGATTCACCGTCTACATGCCATCACTGTTCGGCCGCGATGGCACCGTCCCAAGTGCGGAGGAAGGCGCGGCCGTCTTTCAGCGTGCCTGTGTGAGTGCTGAGTTCCGCGCCTTTGCTGCAAGTGAATCCAGCCCGGTGACGAAGTGGCTGCGATCGCTGGCGAGATTTGCGCACGACGAGTGCGGCGGTCCCGGCGTCGGTGCCATCGGGATGTGCTTCACGGGAAATTTTGCGCTGACAATGATGCTGGAACCGTCGATGCTGGCGCCGGTTCTGTCCCAGCCGTCATTGCCGTTGAACAATCCGGCCGGCATCGAAATCGCGCCGGACGAAGTGAGGGCCGTCCGTGAGCGGCTGGAACGGGAGGATTTGACGGTCCTGGCCTATCGCTTCGAGGGGGACGAGTTTTGCATGGCTCAACGTTTCGCAGCTTATAAAGAGGCACTTGGCGATCGCTTCATCGGGCGGGTGCTTCCGGACAGCTCGGCGAATACCGATCTTGCGCCATTCTTCGAGCGCTATGTCACGACCCCTCATAGTGTGGTGACCGCTCACCTGATCGACGAGCTGGGCCAACAGACGATCGCAGCCCGCGACGAAATCCTCGAATTTTTCAAGCACAGGCTGGCGCCCGACCACCCCCAGGCATGATGGCTTTCCGATCGCGGCTCCGCGGACTGGTCTTGGGGTTGTCTACAGGAGCGCGATTCGTCCGGCCGAATATTCAGTTAGGTAATCGCAATAAGCGGGCACTGCGGCACGTCGCGCATGCGTTGAATCATTCCCATACTATCTGAGAAGTAGGTTTCAGGCTCGCAATGGGTCACGAGCGGACATTTTGTATGAAGTATGATTGGAGGCTAGGAAGTAATGAGCGACCCTTAAGATCGGACCTTGGGCTACGCATAAAATCACGAGCCACGCGGCGGAGAAAAATAATGGCGGTTGATCGTACGACTGTTGACCTCGCAGCTTATCCTGAGCTTGTGATGATCCTTTTGGGCATGCGCGTTAATACCGCGAGCGGCCTTAAGACGCTGCTTGGGTTCCGGCCTCGGATTGCAAACGCGGCGCAAGACGTCCCTGATGGCCTACTTTCTCACGAGACTTTCCTGTGGTCGCTATTTCCGCCGCATGCCGGTATTCGCCAATACTGGCGCGACTTCGAAGCCCTTGAAGCTTGGTCCCCGCTCTAAACCCCATCGCACCTGGTGGAAGGACTTCCTCCGAGATTCCGGGGGCGCCGGTTTCTGGCACGAAACCTATTTCATGCGAGGCGGCGTAGAGGCTGTCTTTGATGACATGCCAAAACCGATTGGTCTCATGCGTTTCGCGCCAAACCGCGCAGCAAAGGGTGGGATGTTCACAGCGCGCCAGCGGGCTGCGGCCACCAACGCGGCGTCTTTTGGCGACCGACCTGCGCCTGCGCCCGTTGTCACGGAGCGCGAAGCCAGTGGCGATGATTAGGCACGAGTGCGTAATGACTTTAACTGTGCGATTTCCGGTTCGGGTCAGGAGCGTCGTTTTCCCGAGGTCCGTTGTCAGGTCCGCTTTTCCCGATAACGGACGTTCGCCGAAAGCGACTCGCATGTTCCTCTTTGCGATTTTGTTAAGGAGGCATCGTATCCGGCCGATCGGTGCGGGCAAGCATAGGTGCGTGTCCGAGCCGATTACAATTAGTAGCGGCTGGACTCGGCGCGCCCGTTGGGCGTCCAATGGCGGCCCATGCAACTCCCTGCCGCACGCACCACGCTTGCCGACCTGCACCGCGCGACGCCCTGGCTGTGGCTCTATTGTGATAAAGTGTTCCCACTCGTCGCCGCTCGCTTGCGCCGTTGCGGTGATCCGGTGGGGCGCCGAAACCTCGAGCGACAAGCTGCGGCGTTCTGCCCGCTGCACGGCCTACGGCCACAAGGGCGCGACGATCCAGCGCCCGAGCTGGGGCGGCACCGATGTCGGCTTTCTGCCATTTCCGGCCCGCCTCCTCCTAACAGCAGGTGGCAGCAGGCGAATATGAGGAGGTACGCGGCGATATAAGGTCCGGCTGATCGGATTCTGCGGCAAACCAATCATGAGCGAGCAAGCGACGTTCATCGAAAAACACGACTTGTGGAGCGGCGAGCAACGGCGGCTTGCTGCCGAGATCGTACGACGGGTCGAGGTCGAAAAACTACGCTTTGTCCGGCTCGCCTGGGGCGACACTCATGGCTACTCACGGGCCAAGACCCTGACCGCGCCCGCATTCGTCTCGGCGCTCACCGCCGGCTACAACATCGGCGTCGCCACGACGACACTCGATTCCGCGGGCGCCCGCGTGTTCGCGTCTTTCACGCGTGGTGGCGGCATGGGGCTCGATGAAATGACGGGGTCACCCAATCTCACCATCGTTGCGGACCCGACAACATTCCGCGTGCTTCCCTGGGCGGCCAGCGTTGGCTGGATTCTTGGCGACGAACATTTCAATGACGGCACGCCGTTTCACTTCTCGCCGCGGCAGCTCCTGCGCGAGGCACTCCAACGGCTTCTCGAACGCGGCTTTCTCAGCATTATCGGCCCGGAGATCGAATGGTACTTGTTGCGAGTCGCCGAAGATCATCTTTGCGAAGATAACATCGGAGCGCCCGGCATCCGCGGCCGACCGATTGCGACCCATCCGGTCGAGCCCGGGTATCACTATCACTCTGAATCGAACATGGACCTGATGCAGCCCGTGTTCGACGCACTCGGCGAAAGCTTTGCTACGCTTGGGCTCGGGCTGCGTTCGATCGAGAATGAATGGGGACCGGGGCAAGTCGAATGCACGTTTGCGCCGCGCGCCGCGCTTGCGGCTGCCGACAACGTGCTGCTGTTCAGGACCGCAACGCGGCAAATCTGCCGGCGCCTCGGCTATTTTGCCACCTTCATGGCACGCCCCGCGCTCAAGGGCTTTTGTTCGAGCGGCTGGCATTTGCACCAATCTCTGACTGAAACAGCCACCGGCAATAAC
Source organism: Xanthobacteraceae bacterium (assembly GCA_050012575.1). GTDB lineage: Bacteria > Pseudomonadota > Alphaproteobacteria > Rhizobiales > Xanthobacteraceae > BOG-931. The sequence continues at coordinate 6,398 of JBEKGX010000051.1, forward strand.
GCGTTCACGCCGCAAAAGCCGGGCGAGCTTCTCTCGCCGGTCGGGCAATCTTATCTCGCAGGTCTGCTGCAGTACGCCGTGCCCAGCACGGCTTTCACCACACCGACGGTCAACGGCTACCGCCGCTTCCGACCCAACTCGCTCGCGCCGGATCGCGCGACGTGGGCTTACGATCATCGCGGGGCCATGATTCGAGTGCTCGGCGGTGCAGGCGATCAAGCGACCCGCCTCGAGAACCGCGTCGGCGAGCCTGCCGCCAATCCCTATCTCTATATTTTGGCGCAGATCGTCGCTGGCCTTGCCGGCATCGAAACCGGCGCAGCGCCGCCGCCGCCGAACGACGAGCCCTACGTTGCCCAACGACCGCTGCTGCCGAAGAGCCTTCCGGAAGCGCTAGACGCGCTGGACCACGAACCGTTGTTCCGCCGCGCACTCGGCGATAAGTTCGTCGATTACTTCGTCAAGCTCAAGCGGACGGAAGCTGGCCGGTATCTGAATTCGCTCGAAGGGCCCGGGACGCCGCGTTCAAACGACGAGCCGAGCGAGTGGGAGCAGAATGAGTATTTCGATTTCTTCTAGCGGTCACGCTTGGAAACTTTTGCAGGGAAAACGGGCGGGGAGGACTATTTCATGACGGCGCTTGAGAAGGTCGGATCGCCGCCAACCCGGCTCGAAGGGACCGCGCTCCACGATTGGGACTATCTGGTGCAGGAAGACCGGGCGCACCGGCTGATTTACACCGATCCCGCAATTTTCGAAGCCGAGATGACCCGCATTTTCGGCGGAACGTGGACCTATCTCGCGCATGAAAGCGAGATCCCGAAACCAAACGACTTCATAACGCGGCGTATGGGCTTGCGTCCGCTCATCATCGTACGTGATGCCGAGGGACGGCTTCGCGCACTATACAACCGCTGCACGCATCGCGGTACGACGCTATGCCGTTGGGAAAAGGGCAATACCAAATCATTCCAATGCCCTTATCACGGCTGGAATTTTCTTAACTCGGGCAAATTGCGCGGGGTGCCCTGGCCGGAAGGTTATGCCGGCGACATGCACGATCCAAAATTTAATCTTGCTCAAGTGCCACGGGTCGAATCTTATCGCGGCTTCATCTTTGGCACGCTCAGTATGGACGCGTTGCCGCTGCCCGGACATCTCGGGCCGATCGCAGAGATCATCGACCAATGGCTCGACCGCAACCCAGGCGGCACGGTGGTCGTCTGTGAAGCGAACAGGTTTAGGTATAAGGGCAATTGGAAGCTTGCCTATGACAATTCGTGCGACGGCTATCACGTCGCGTATTCGCACCGTTCGTTGCTTGAAACCGAGAATCGCTTTGCCGGCGAAAATGCGAAAGGCATGGCGTACTACCGCAATTCACCGGACGCCCAACCGATGTACATGCGCTACACCGGGCACGGCAATCATTTCAAGGACAAGCGGCCCAACCTGGAACAACGGCCGGGTGGCTTGTGGGCGCTTGAGAGCGCCCATCCCGGCATGGAGCACTACGAGGCGGAGTTCATCAAACGCTACGGCCACCGTGCCTTCGCGCTGCTCGATCTTGCGGGCTCCGAACCCATCAACATCAACATCTTTCCGAACCTGTCGCTGCTCGGCAATCACATTCAAGTGTTCGAGCCCGTTAGCGTCGATGAGACCAACGCCATCTGGTACGGCACCATGATCGTCGATGAAGACGGCAGCCTCGGCGACGATGCGGTCACCGACATCAATGCGCTTCGCATGCGCACGCAGGAAGGGTTCCCTAATTTCGGCGAAGTCGATGACATCGCCAACTTCGAACAAATTCAGCGCGGGCTGATGGCGGTCGAGGACGAATGGGTCTATATGAACCGCGGCTTCGGCATTCCCGGCCGCGTCAAAACGCTGGAAGACGGAACGATCACCGCGCCGGCGACGGACGAAGCGTTCATGCGCGAGCATTTCAAAGAGTGGAAGCGCTTGATGAAGGCCCGTGCCAACTTTGCGATCCAGCGGGAGCCGTGACGTGACAATGCAGGCGCCGCTCGATCCTTCGCGCAGCTCGTATTACATCAGTGACGCGTTCTATCGCGATCTCATCGCCAATTTCTCCGAATGGCAGGACGACGCACTCGCGGTCACCGACGTCTTTGTGCGCGACGAGTTTCGCCAGCTGCTCGAACGCGAGGCGCGGCTGCTCGACCAGCTTCGCTACGACGAATGGCTGGCCATGTACGCACCGGAGTGCGTTTATTGGGTGCCGTCGACGCCGAACAGGGGCGACCCGCGGCGCGAGATCGCGATCATGTTCGACGATCGCCGCCGACTTGAGGACCGCATTTATCGCATGCGCACAGGGTTCGCGTGGTCGCAAGCGCCGGCGTCGCGCACGGTGCGGCTTATCACCAACGTCGAGGTTTTCTCGACTGCCTATGCCGATAAGCGGATGCTGCGGTCCAATTTCCTCATCAGCGAGTTTTGGGGTGACGAGACCCGACAATTGACCGGCTGGGCCGGGCACCGCGTTGAGCGCGGCGAAGGCGGCTGGAAAATCACGGCCAAGCAGGTAAACTTGATCGAATGCGATCAGTCGATCCGCAATCCAAGCATCATTCTGTAGAGCCGTCATTTTCCGCAGTCCCTAAAGGCGAAGGACATCTGCACGCACTCGCGGGCGGTGTTGCCAATCGGCTCGCGGCGGAGCGGATTTTCCAGCAAGGCCTCGATAACCAGTGGAAATCAATCGAGGACGCGCCGGCGACCCATTTTGCGCTCAGTGGCGCCGACTGCTAGGCAACCTTAAGATCGATCCGATCGATCAAGGTGGGATCGTCGGTGGATGCTTTCGAGCTGTTGACCCGCTCGGTCGCGCCAACATGCAAGACTATGTGCGGATCACGAAAGATGGCGATGCCTACATCGATCTAGCAAGGTAAAGCGCGACCAGGCGGTCGCTATTGTGCAGGTCGCTATCGAGGATTTCACAGATGGCCGTGACGAGGAGGGGCGCGAAGTACGCCCGCGTCACATTACGGCTCGCTGATAAGCGCGGCCGCTCGATCTCCTCGGCAGGCATCACGTACTTTTCACCGAAAAGTACCTGCACGAGCACGGCAGCATTGCCGATCGGCTCAACGCCGCGCTGGCGCGGGTGGAAGATAAACGCGATGGCAAAATCCGACCGGATCTTCGCCCGGCTAGAGCCGGACATGCATGCAACCCCACAGGTAAACGAGACTAATTCGCCATGTCCGCTTCTCTAATCGGCCGTTTGGGGTCAAGCGCTTTCAGACTATCCGCCGGTGCAGTGTCGATGTCACTCACGGGCTCGTGCTTCTCTTCGGAATCGGCACCAAGGCC
>JBEKGX010000052.1:0-8375 GCA_050012575.1 Xanthobacteraceae bacterium
GCGTCGATGCCGCTCCAACAGGAGCAAGACGAGAGATAGTACTCGGCGTCACTTTCAAAATCCGTCTTAGCGATCCGAGCCAGACGCCCATGCGACTTTCACAACAAAATCGGCCCTCCACGTCATTCACGCCGCTGCAAAAGTGTGGTCGCTATCGGATCAACAGCGGACAAACTGCGCCGTCAGGCTTGACTGGCTCCGCAGCGTTTGACCCATCTCGACAGTTTGCCGCTGTCAATTACCGCACTGCGAACGGCTCATTCGATCACACGCCCCTCGGCTGTTGCAGTGCCGCCACACTGAACAACTATCGGCGCGTAAGATCAGCATCGCTGGCCGATAAGAGCCGTCTGTGACCGGCGCGCTACAGCCGTTGTCGCAATTACTCTGTATGGTGCGGCTGGGTCCAAACAACGAGCACCTGCGATGATGGCGTACCTGGCCAGCGAGGGCAGACTACTTGGGTTGACGCCTACCGATTGGGCGGTGCTGCTCGGCGGCATGATTTTGTGCGGTGTACTAACGCCACTTTTCTTGACTTAAGCTATTGGACCCCCGGTCCGTAAGTTCGTTAGCGCATGAATCAAGCTCCTTGTGGAGGCTAGAATCGTGCTCCGGCCATTGGTGCCAATGGCCCAAGCGAGACCATCGGATGTCGGCTTGTGGGGCCAAAGCAGACGAGCGGCCAGAGCACCGAAAATGACGCTCATGACCCATCTCGGAAGTGGAGTGTGCATCGCAGCAATCGAGATAATGTCAATTCGTGCAGGGCCGTTATTGGCCCTTAGCGTCACTTCGCTGCGCTGAACAATAATGTCGCTATTGGAGTAACAACGGACATTGATCCGCACGGGTACTGAATGCATCGGTCGTGAATGACCCGTGAGCGACAATGCCGAGCCAAATTGCTGCACTGCCGGCAGGCCCTATGCAGCGTCGGTGAAAGCTGAAAGTACCACGTAATCTGCCTTCCACGGCCCTAGAGGACCTGGTGGGGCGGATAGCTCACACCTCACCCAACTGAGATAACATTGACGCAGTTACGGCGGTAATTTTAAGATGTGCTGTGGCCTGAGCGGCGTCAGCAAAAAGGGGACGATTATGTGTAATTTAGCCAGGCGCGCCACAATATTGTGTGTCGTCGTTTGTGCGGCTCTGTTCGGAGTATCATCGGGCGGTCCTAACCTAGCTCGTGCCTCAACCGAATCTATTTTTACTTTCACCGGGACATGTACCATTGACTGCACTGGTGACGCCTACGGCGTCCTAACCCTACAAAACTACACCGTCGGCACTAGCCTTACCGACGCTAACTTCGTGAGCTTTCAATACACATCTTCCCTCTACCCCTCCATCACTGAAACGCAGTCTGATCTTGCCTCCATCGGCGGCAATTTATCTAACCCATTCCCATCGTCATCTGACTCGATCTCGTTATTGTTCAATGATACTTACATATTTGGAACGGGCTCTTTCGCACACCCCGGTTGTGTTGGCGGTTGTAATTACGACTGGATGTTGGGTATCAACGGATCAGGCGGGGATGCGGGCACGCCCTATACAATTAATTTCACACCATTGCCTGCAGCACTACCTCTCTTCGCCACCGGCCTCGGCTTAGTCGGGCTACTGGCCCGACGGAGAAAACGGAAGGCAGCTGCGCTCGCAGCCTGATCGTCTAACGAACATTAGAACGAAGATCGACCGCCGCGAGGCGGTCTTTCTTTTTCTGTTCGGACATTCGGCGCAATTGCGTTTTACCAAACTTCGCCGACCTTGCTGCAGTGCATGAGTCTCTTCATGGCCCTTGACGTCATAGCTGCGCCGAACAATAATGTCGCTATTGGTGCAACAACGGACATTGATCGGCACGGGTACTGAATGCATCGGTCGTGAATGACCCGAAGCAGACGTCATGGCTGCATCATGCGCAATGCTCAGGCGCCCTTTTCAAGGTTTCACTTCTCTGGATTTCGGCCTGCCGAAACGACGCCCATTTTCTGTCTTTACTGCAGCGAAAAGCGGATCGGCACGGTCAGATCGAGCCGCGCCTGCGGCATGCTTTCAGGGAAGGGCGGCAGCGGCTCGGCACGCATGATCATTTCCATCACTTCGTTGTCGAGTTCGGCATAGCCCGAGCTTTGCACGATGCGGTGCGCCAGCACGCGGCCGTCGCGATCGAGGCTGAAGCCTAACAACACGACGCCCTGCTCGTTGCGCGTCTGCGCTTGCGGCGGATAACGCTTGTAGCGCTGGATTTGCCGCACCAGGCTGGTCTGCCATGACGCCTCGATGCGCGGTGCACCGCCCTTGACCTTCTCGGCCGTGCGCGGCGCCGAGGGCCGCGCCTCCTCAGTGTTCTCCAGCGGCTTGACCGCCGGCGCCGGCAAAATCGCATCCGCGTGCGGCGGCTGCTCGATTTTTACTTCCTCGGGTGGCTTTTGCTGCTGCTGCGGCTGCGGGACCGGCTTCGATTCGACCATGCTTTCCGGTGCCGGCGCCATATCGCGCGCCACCGCGTCGGGCGTCGCATCGATCGGCGCAAGCTCGACGGTCACGATATCGGATTTGTCGCCGATCTCGACCGGCTCGTGCCAGCTCAAGAGGAACGCAACGGCCCCGGCATGCAGGCAGACAACGACGGCCGCGGCCGCCGCCCAGCGCGCCAGGTCGCCCGAATTCTGGTCTTCGAGCCAGTAAGAAGACGAAAATGCGCTCATTTCACCTGCCGCATTTCCAAGCCGACCAGCGCGACCTTGAGATATCGCGCCGCGCGCAGCTTGTTCATTACCGCCATGACCTCGCCATAGGGCACGCTGCGGTCGGCACGCAAAAAAATGCGCGCATCCTTATTGCCGCCGCTTGCCGTGTCGAGCGCGGCGGGGAGATCGGCGCGCGCAACGGTGGCGTCGCCGATGGCGAGGCTTAAATCGGATTTCAGCGTCAGATAAACCGGTTTGTTCAGCAGTTCCCGCTGTTCGGCATTGGACGACGGCAGATCGACGGCGATATCGACGGTCGCGAGCGGTGCCGCCACCATGAAAATGATCAACAGCACCAGCATCACGTCGATGAACGGCGTGACGTTGATGCCGTGCAATTCCTCCAGCTCATCCTCGCCATGGTCCAGACGCATTGCCATCGGCCTTACTCCGCGGCTTGCGATACGGGTGGGGACTGTTTTTCGGCCTTGGGAGGGCTGGCGCGGTCGAGATCGCGGCTCACCAGTTTCATCACTTGCGCAGCAGCGTCGCTGATCAGCGTGCGGTAGTGCGCAGTCGATCGCGCCAGCAGATTGTAGATCACGACTGCCGGGATGGCGGCGACGAGCCCGAGCGCGGTCGCCAGTAGCGCTTCCGCGATGCCGGGCGCCACCACCGCGAGATTGGTGGTGTGGGCTTTGGAAATGCCGATGAAGCTGTCCATGATGCCCCAGACCGTGCCGAACAGCCCGACGAACGGCGCCGTCGCGCCGATGGTGGCAAGAACACCGGTCCCGCGGGAGATTTTGCGGCCGGCCGCCGCCTCGATGCGCTCAAGCTGCCAAAGGATGCGCTCCTTGACGCCGTCGCCGCGGAGCCCCGCTGACTGCTGGATTTCGGCAGCGGCCGCCGCAACGAGTTGCGCGACGATGCCGTTGTCGTTCTGCAATTGCTCGTGCGCCTGATCGAGCGTCGAACAATTTGCGAGGATGCGCAGGCCGGCGCGCACTACGCCGCGCGCGCTCCTCAGTTCGAGGCTTTTGGCAAGCCACACCGTCCAGGTGACAAGCGAGGCAAAGGCGAGCCCGATCATCACCGCCTTCACGATGATGTCGGCGTGCAGAAACATCCCCCAAGGCGAAAGATCCTGCGGCAACTCCGCAACGCTGATCGACGGCTCGCTCTGAGCAAAGGCTGAACAGGCCGTCGCCGCAACGATCGCCAGCGCCAATAGACCGCGGACAGCGTTTCGACCACCTGAAAACATCGTCATCTTGGCCAATTCAGTACTCCTCGTTGGTATTTTTCTACTCGCGCTGCTCAAATCTTCTTCGAGACGCCCATGAAGAAACCAAGGCGGGGGCCATATTGTGGCGCGAACACGCCGATGCCCGTACCGCTGCGGATCATGTAAACGGTGTCGAACAGATTGATTATGTCGAAGCGCACAGTCATCGGCTTAGGATCGTCCGGCAGCAGGAATTCACGGGCGACGCCGACATTGAACTGGGTGTAAGGCGGCACTGTCGAGATATTGGCGTCGCCGCTGCGCAGGCCGCTGCCGTAGATCATGTCGGCGCTGAGCCTGATACCGCACCATGATATCCCGTCCGCTCCGGGGAGGCCGTTGAACATCTCGCCGGCATAAGCCGGGCGGCCGCAGAATTTGTAGGCGACTCCTGCCGAACCGGTCACCAGCTGGGTGTGATCGGTGAAGATCCAATGCGAGTCGACGTATTGTTGCAGCGTTAAGCCGCCAAGGTTGGCAAGCGGCGTGGTGTTGTCGAACAAATATTGGTTCGATACGACGTCTTTGGCCCGCTCCTCGCCGAGCGCGAGGTTGGCGTAGGCCTGAAAATTGCCGCTGTGAAATTTGCCGCTGAACTCGATGCCTTCGACATAGCCCTGCGCGTAGTTGAAGGCGCTGAGCACCAGGGCCTGACCGAAATTGCCATTGTCGATCAGATCGGTCGCGATCTTGTAGTAAGCATCGACGCCAAGAGTAAGCGCAGTGCAGTCCTTTGCATCCGGGTTGTTGCATCCGAACGGTATCTTTTGGTCGACGCCGGCATCGAAATAATGCGACCGCTCCGGGAGCACGGGGCTGGTCCCGGGAGTGGTCGACGCTCCGGTGGTGCCATTGAATAAGGCGATATTCGCAGGCGCCGCCTCGACCAGGACCGGCGGCGTGAAGTAGCGCGCGTAGCCGGCGTGGAAGGTGGTGTAATCAAACGGCTTGTAGGTGAAGTTGATGCGCGGGCTCAATTGATTGGCGCTGACGAATTGCCACATCTGGTCGAAGCGTAGCCCGCCGTTGATTGTGAAGTTGTTCGTGATCTTCCACTCGTCCTGCACGTAGACGCCGGCAAGCCAGCCGACCTTTGAGACGTTGTCGGTTATCGTGTCTGGCACGCCCGAAGGAACTCCGCCGGGAGCCGCCTCGACCAGCGAGGTGTTGCCGACAAAGGCCTGTTCCCCGCTGAATGTGAATCCGGCGCGGACCGTGTGCGCCGGGTTGAGCTGGTAGGAGCCGTCGCCCTGTACTCCATTGGCGTAGGACTGCCGCGTAATGTCGGACGCTATGCCGTTGAGGAGGAGGTCGCCGATCGGGTCGGGGATGAATTGCAGGCTGTTGTAACGGGTGAAATAGGACAATTGCCCGTCAAAGCCGTTGACCGATTTCTGCACGGCCAGCACGCCATATTGGGTGAACTCGACCTGGTTTTCGTTGAGCGCCGCCGAGTTAAAATTAGCGATGCCGTTGACGCTGGTGACCGGCGGATTTCCATTTTGTCCAACGGGCTGACCGGGCACGTTAGGGATCTGGAACGTGCTGTAAGCAGTTCCCTCGATCATGCTGATCCGCGTGGTCGGGTCGATGAACGTCGATATATAGGCGAAGCCTTTTCCTTGCTGCGAGAAATCGTGGATCGGGAAATACGACGGCGTCGCGTTTTCCAGCCCTTCGTTGGTCTGCAGATAGCGGCCGGTGAAATAATATTGCACGCCGGGGAAACAGTTCGCCGGCGGCGGTGGCGTAGGCTTGCCGGGAGGCGGTGCGGCCGCGGGACAGGTGCTGCCGAAGGTGCCGCCATATTCCATGTACGGCGTGATCATGCCCTGGCTGCCGCCATAGACGCCGACGGTGCCCGAATTGTTGAACAGATCGGTGCGCGTGGTGATGTCGACGAGGCCCACGGTGCGCATGCCGAATTCGGCCGGCAGCGCGCCGGTAACGAGCGCGATGCTGCCGACGAAGCTGGTATCAAAGATGCTGCCGAAACCGGTGATGCCGTCCGGCAGCATGACGCCGTTGATGCGGAATTGCACATTGGAGTGGTCGTTGCGGACATGCAGTAAGCCGCTGGCCGCGGAATCCTGCGAGACCCCCGGGGCTTGCAGCAGCGCTTTCTCGACCGTCTGATTGGTGCCTTGCGGCAACATGTCGATGGTATCGTGGCTGATGGTGTCGGAGGTGGTGCCCGTCGTTGTGTACAGATTGTTGCGCGACTGATCGAAAGCATCGGCCTTGGCGTTGAGCTGAACGGCCGGCGTGACCGGCGCCGTCGGAGCGGGCGTGGCGCGCACGCGGCGTGGCTTCGGCTTCTGCTTCGGCGCGCTGACCACGACCTCCGGAAGCTGCGTTTGCGCGCTGACCGCGCCACCCGGACACGTAAGCGCGAGCAGCGAGCAACCGAGAAAATATGCGCGACGCGTCCAGCGCGCGCGGGCAGGACGAAGAGCCATGACGCTCCACCTGTGAACTTCATTGAAAACGGAAAGCGATTGGTCGCAGGGCGGCCGTGCCCACGGCTATTGCCCGCACGTAGCGCGGCAATGCCGAAGATCAGTTACGACCGGAGGTCAAACGAGCGGCGGTGCGCGCGACTGGAAAGGCGCTCGCCGGGCGACGACAAAAATAATCGCAGTGCGATCAAAATGCTCTACCGTGCCGGAGGTAAACAGCGCCGGTAATTGCGGCGGCTGCGGCACAAACGAACTCGCTGTGAGATAGATCGTGGCGCAGATTGCGCAGTATTCGTCGCCGTCATCACCGGGCTGTTGCGCGGGCAGCTGTGCGGCCTGCGCTCGTGCGGCCGCGAGGGTCGCTGCCCGATTGCCACCGTGGATGCCGTCGAGGTGGACGTGTCCGAACGAAACGACGAGTTGCACCGCCAGCGCGGCAAGCGCCAACAGGCTAAATATGCGGTTTGCTTTCAACCGGCGCATTGCAAGATCTAGGTTTCCACTTGCATCGTAACGTCACTAAGTCACGTGACGCAATCCTAAATACGACCCACTGCTGCGTTGGTCAGCCGCGCGTTGGCCGCAGCCGCCGCAATTACCGGCGCTGCCACTGACCGAAGTCTGCAAGTGGCCCTTAGTGTCACTTCGCTGCGCCGAACAATAATGTCGCTATTGGAGTAACAACGGACGTTGATCGGCACGGGTACTGAATGCATCGGTCGTGAATAACCCAAAAGCGACAACGAAGCTGACGTCACGCTATGTCAGCGATGTGCCAAATCCCAAATCGTACTCGATGGGGCGCCCGAACCAAGGCGTCTAATCCGATAGCCGGGCAGATGGCGAACTGTGTGGCAGATCAACGTGCATGTCTCATTCGAAGGAGCGCTGGTCGATCCACCCCAGCCATTCGCTCATGCCCTAACGCAACTAGTTGCCGTGGGAGGTCATCGCAATCCCCGCTTCCCCGGCCCGTCACGATGGCGTTCGTCCTCCCTGAGCAATCGAAATACAGATTTCAGTTGCTCGGGCGGGAAAGGGGATCCGGAGGCGATGTGAGGCTGTTGATCTGAAAGTGCTTGAATGGAGTTAGTTGGCCTTGTTGAGGACCGACCTGCACCGAACCGTTCAAACCGGATGGTTGTGGGCCCTGGTCGAAACCGAAACCGAAAATGTTGACCTGCTCATCTGGATCAGCAAACGCGGAATTGCCGCCCTCACCAGTTCCACCATTCCCCTGACTGAATGCCCATGCGGAAGCCGCGGTCAGCGAGACTGTGGCCACTGCAAACAAGACAATCGCCGCGAACCGAAGTTGCGTTGATCGAAACATGGGTTTTCCCCACACCGGTGCGCCCCTCGATTCGCCAATGTGCATGTATTCGCTTGGCGGTAAAGGGTTTTCGGCCTAACCAATTGACTTTGTTGAAGAGCGTGGCCCGTCAGCCACAACGTACAACGCTGAACTGGAGGGTTCGTCGCCAGATGGCCTCGGTCGTAATCGTTGGTTTGGTCCAATAATTTGCATCGTTACCAAAGGGCGAGGGTCCGGGCAGCCGAGAACGCAAGAAAGGGACTGTCATGTCTTTCACCGGCGACAAGCATGCTCATGGGCCTGGCTATGGCCATATCCGCGGTTTAACACGCTGATCACGTCGATTATCTCGATCAGAGCACCTCCAGCACATTGAAGGCGACCGCGTCTACGAGCACGTCAGAGACGTGACAGTGCAAAACCCTGATCACCGCGTGCGCGATCACCAGGCCCCGGCGGACAAAATGCCTATGGTCGTCAAATAAGGGTGACGATATCAGCGATGTCCGTTCATGGCCGATTTTGTTGCAGAAGTCCGTTGATGTTATCCGCGAACCGTGATTCACCGGCGATGAGGCAATCAACGGCGGGAGCGGACAATGATGGGGCAG
>JBEKGX010000053.1:0-7254 GCA_050012575.1 Xanthobacteraceae bacterium
CCAATGATGCGACGAGGCGCAGGCCTCGATACCGACCAGGCACGGCGGCAGCTTCTGGAAGAACGCCAGCACATAACGTCGCTTGAGCTGGCGACGCAGGATGGCATTGCCCTCCGCATCGACGCCGTGGACCTGGAAAACCGACTTCGCGATGTCGAGACCGATTGTCGTGATCGTTTGCATGACTTGGCTCCCTCCGAATCGTGGGGCCTTATCAGCACCCACATTCATGGCACTCACGTGCCGGGTGGAGGAGCCGTCCACAGCATCAGAAGCAGACATCCCGACTAGCGTCCTCGCGAACTGTGAAGTATGTCACGGCCCTCGGTTTTGAGGCATGATACGGCATTGCGTAGGACGTGACCCCTTCGGGGACGGGTCAAATGGTGATTGACATCGCAAGAAGGAAATTCATATCGGCATTTGGCGTAACTGCAGTCGCCGTCGTGGTGGTGGCCGGAGCCGTTCTGTACTGGGTCGCACGTTCGGCACCGCCGCCGACCGCTACACAAAGCGCGGCGGTGCGGGCCGACGCGTCGCCGCCGCTAAATCCCAAGGCGGAAGCCGAAGCCGCGGCGAAGATCGCCGAACGACTCAACGCGGAGCGCGCCAAGCGCGCAGCTCCGGCGCCGCCCCCACAGCCGACGGCCGCAACTTCCTCGGCCGTGCGGAGCACGCCGCCAAGCGCGCAGCTCTCGGCGCCGTCCCCACCGCCGCCGGCCGCGACTTCCTCGGCCGCGGCGTCGCCCGTGGAACTGTCTCCGGTTCAGTTGCCACATGAGGGGCCCTTGTTGGTGCCAATGTTTCCTTGGCCACCACCGACTGCTTCGGCGTCCTACGTCTTGCCGGATAGCCTGTTTGCGAGCCGCTCCACCGTGGGAGATGTTACGGGTGCGATCATCTTGGCTCTCGAGCGCAATGGATATGTAGAACGAAGCTTTTTTAAAACCCCAGTGGGCGGCGTGGCATTGGTCACTCGGCTCGAGCGCATCAACAACAACGGGTCTTCCGCTGCTGAGGGAAAGCGTTGGCCAGTTACCCAGAACAACGTGTCGACCGCCGACCTACTGACATTTTTGCGCGGCTTGTTCTTTGTTGAGCCTGGGCATTATCGGGTGATTGTATTCATTCTTCAGGACTTACCGTTTGCCCAGTCCTCCCAAACAGCGACGCTAGAAGAAGCGCGCCATTGGCTGAGGAGCGGAGCCAATGTGTTGCCACCCGAGATAGCGGAACGTCCGTTCAAAGGCGGACACTGCACCGTACTCATCTATGAATTTGCGGCTGACGGGACTGGTGTGCATCTGATCGAAAGCCCATGGACCGGCAGGGAGCACCTCGAAAAAGCCGGTGTGTTATCGCTTCTCGAAAAGGCCAACTGATATTTCAGCATGTCGGAAATGCCATGAGGGTCTTCATCAGTTATCGGCGTGAGGACACCGCATCTGCGGCCGGCCGCGTCTATGACCGCTTGTGTCTCCTGTTGAAGAAACCCGACGTCTTCTTCGACGTGAGCGCGGTCAGGGCAGGTGAGGATTTCGAGAAAAGCATCGTGTCCGCGATCGGCAGCAGCGATGCGGCGCTGGTATTCATCGGCGATAAATGGCTCGCGCCGGTACAGCCAAACAATATGGTTCGGATTTGGGAGCCGGGCGACTACGTGCGGGCGGAAGTGCGGAGCGCACTGGCGCGGCCGATCCTCGTATTGCCGGTGTTGGTCGCCGGTGCGCAAATGCCGAAGCCCGAACAATTGCCTGAGGATGTCCGCGTCATCACGACGAAAAATGCGTTGCCGCTTCGCCACGAGAGTTTCGATGATGATGCGGAGAACATTGTGGCAGCGGTCTTCGGCACGACGGCGAAGGAAAGAGCCTGGGAGGACAAGGAAAAACCCTGGTCCAAGTTCGCCTACATGGCAGGCGGGATAATTGCGGCTTTGGCTATCATCTTGGTCGGCGCGCTGGTGCATTTTTGGCTGCTGGCAGTCCCACTTTCCGCCTCGATCGGAAAGCCTACGACCATGTTGATATTGATAGCAGCGTTACCGTTCGGCAGTTGGGCGGGACTCAAGTACAAGGCGTGGAAGCGGCGGTTGCGATGAGGCCTTTTAGTTAGTTCGTGTATTGATTCGTGCTTCTCGACTTCGGCTTTGGGTCAGGAGCGTCGTTTCGAGCGTGCGTCGGCGACTTCCGTTATTACCCCGAACGCCGACATTCGCTTGCGCTGCACCAAGTGACGCAACGGGCCATGAGGAGACATCGCACGCCTCGTTGATCTCGCCCCCGGACAGCGGTGACAGACGCGCACCGTCCGTATTTGTACTATTACTTCGCATCATGCGGTGCGAGTGACTGATTAGTTAAACCGCGCGTGCGTATGTCGGCTGTGAGTGAGATGCCGATACGGCGAGCTAATTCGGAGGCGGCTGAATGTCGTATGAGAATTCGAGCCTACGTTGTCGTAATTGCAGGTTCTGGTGGCCGCTAGCGGACGACCAGCCAGATACACATCTGCGCCAACACGCGAAGCGCGGCCAATGCAGGCGGCACGCTCCGCCGCCCGTGTCGGCCGACCAGGAATGGGCCATCGTCAGGAGTGACGATTGGTGTGGGGAACACAGCCATGTCGGCATGGAGTGAGTGGTGACGACACCCAGAATTTTCCGAAATGGCATCGCCCATTTCGCGCGAATAGGAAGGAGTTCTGAAATGGGTCAGGAGCGTCGTTTCGAGCATGCGTCGACGACTTCAGCTTTGCCCCCGAAAGCCGACATTTGCTTGCGCTGTAATATCTGACGAAAGGGGGCCAAAACCGGGATCGCTACCGAATTGCTGCATTACGGCAAGTGACGTGACGGGCCATGAACGACATTTTGCGATGCAGAAAAACAAAGAGCATTTTTGCCGTTGGACCAGCGTGAAGGTGGTCACAGAGCGTTCGGCGGGGCCACGGTCGTTTTCCAGCGAAGCCACGCCAATGAGCGAGGTCAAGGGCAACATTTTGCCTTGAATATGACTGACCGGTCAGTCATATTTCTGGCATGAAAAGGCCTCGCAAGCGAGTGCTGAGGAAGTCCGTCGCCTCGCCCGGCCGGACTGGCGCCATTGCGGCGCCCCGGCAAGAAGGCGCGCGCATCGTGAAGGCGATGGCGCGGCGTGGCGCAATCCTCGACGCGGCGCTCGCGGATTTCTCGACGCAGGGCTATGCCGCGACGCGGCTCGACGACGTGGCGCGTCGCGCCGGCGTCGCGAAGGGCACGATCTATCTGCATTTCAAGGACAAGGAGGCGCTGTTTCAGGAGCTGGTCCGGATCCAGCTCAGCCCGGTAGTGGCCACTTTTGAAGCCGCACTGACGAGCGAACTGCCGCTGCGCACGATCATCGACCAGGCGATCGAGGTTTTTGTTCGCGACATCTACGGCACCCATCGCAAGCAGGTGGTGCGGTTGATCATTACGGAGGGGTCGCGCTTTCCGACGCTGGCCGAATTTTATTATCGCGAGGTCCTGAGTCGCATTCTCAAGGCGGCGCGCGCAAGACTAACCCGCGCCCTCGAGCTCGGCGAGATTTCGGATGACACGCTGATACGCTTTCCACAGCTGCTGGGCGCAGGTTCGGTCCTCGCCATTGTTTGGCACGGCTTGTTCGATCGCTTCGAGCAGCTCGACGTGCGCGCGATGATGCGCGCCTATTTCCATCGACTTTTATTAAGTGAGCGGGGGTGACATGAGCGCCCGGATGTTCACCGGCGCCGTCGCCGCTGGGCTATTCGCACTCGCGCTCGCCGGGTGCAACAAAATCGACAACGGCTACCAGGGCTGGATCGAGGCTAATCTTATTTTCGTTGCGCCCGATGAGGTCGGCCGCGTGCAGACGCTGTCGGTGCGCGAGGGCGACGCGGTCAAGACCGGCGATCCGCTGTTCACTGTCGATGACGACCTCCAGCAAGCCGACTTCGCCCAAGTCGAGGCGTCGCTGAAAAACGCACAACAGACCTACGATCGCGCGTCGATGTTGCTCAAGACCGGAGCTGGTACGCAGAAGGACTATGACGCTGCCGAGGCCGTGCTGCGTGACGCGCAGGCGAGGCTCAATTCGGTGCAAACGCGCCTGTCCCGCCGCAGCGTGTTCAGTCCTGTCAGCGGCACCGTTCAGCAAATCTACTTCCGCCCCGGCGAGATAGCGCCGGCCGGCCGCCCCGTGCTGTCCTTGTTGCCGCCCGGCAACGTCAAGGTGCGTTTCTACGTGCCCGAATCGATTCTGCCGAGCGTCGCCTATGGCGAAGAAATCGGCGTTACCTGCGATGGCTGCCCCAGCGGCCTTAGCGCGCGCGTCAGCTTCATCGCCAAACAGTCGGAGTTCACGCCCCCGGTGATCTACAGCCTCGACGAGCGAGCGAAGCTCGTATTCCTGATCGAGGCGCTGCCGCAGAAACCAGACGACTTGCGCGTCGGACAGCCAGTCGGCGTGACGCTGTCGCGGCCGCCTCTGCCGCCGCCCCAGCCGCAGGCGTCGCGATGAACGTCGTGCCCGGTGGAGCCTCCGATGTCGCGCCAAATTCGGCGCCCGAGATCGTCATCGATGTGCATGGCCTGAGCAAATCGTTCGGCGGCAGGGAGGTCGTGCGTAACCTGTCGATGCAGGTCAAGCGCGGGACGATTTTCGGCTTCCTCGGCCCCAACGGTTCCGGCAAGACAACCACCATCCGTATGTTGTGCGGGCTGCTCACGCCCGACCAAGGCGGTGGCACCTGTCTCGGTTACGACATCCGCACCGAGGCGGTGAAGATCAAGAACCGCGTCGGTTACATGACGCAACGCTTCAGCCTTTACGACGATCTGTCGGTGCGCGAGAATCTCGAATTCGTTGCGCGTATCTACGGCATGCGACGGCCGGCTGCTCAGGCCAAAGCAATGATCGCGCGGCTCGGCTTACAGGGCCGCGAGGAGCAGATCGCAGGCAAGCTTTCGGGCGGCTGGAAGCAGCGGCTTGCACTCGGCGCCTGCACGCTGCCCAATCCAAGTCTGCTGCTGCTCGACGAACCGACGGCGGGCGTCGATCCCAAGGCGCGGCGCGATTTCTGGACCGAGATTCACGGACTCGCGGCGGAGGGTCTCACCGTCCTCGTCTCCACCCATTACATGGACGAGGCCGAGCGCTGCCACGAGATCGCGTATATCGCGTTCGGCGAGGTGCTCACGCGCGGCACCGTCCCCGAGGTGATCGCAAACTCGCATCTCGTTACCTTTACGGTCAGCGCAGCGAACGGCGAAAATCTCTCGCACCTTGCCGGCGAACTCGCCACACTGCCGGGCGTCGACATGGTGGCGCCGTTCGGCACCACCTTGCACGTGTCCGGCCGCGATGGAGCCGCGCTCGAAGCGGCGATCGCGCCGTATCGCGGCCGGCCGTCGCTCGATTGGGAGCATGGCGCGCCCTCGCTCGAGGACGTTTTCATCGACCTCATGGGCCGGGCCAAGGACAATTTCCGATGAGCGCGCTTGCGGTCATTGGAGCGAACGGTTTCTTGCGCCGCATCCGTGCGGTGCTAATCAAGGAAATGCTGCAACTGCGCCGCGACCGCGTGACGATGGCGACGATGATCTCGATCCCGCTGCTGCAGCTCATCATGTTCGGCTATGCGATCAATACGACGCCGCGCGACCTGCCGACGGCGGTTCTGCTTCAGGAATCGAGCGATGTCGGCCGCTCCATCCTCGCTGCGCTGAAGAACACCAAGTTTTTCAAGGTCACTCGTCAATTGCGCGACGAAGCCGAGCTCGACCAGGTGCTCGCTTCCGGCGAGGTGCTGTTCGCGGTGGAAATTCCCGCCAACTTCGAGCGTGCGCTGCGGCGTGGCGATTCACCGGCCCTCCTGGTCGCCGCCGACGCAACCGATCCGGTGGCGACCGGTTCGGCAATTTCGGCGCTATCCAACCTGGTGCAGACAGCGCTCGCCAACGATCGCTGGATACCCGATAGCGGCCAGCCTCCGTTCGAGATTCGCTCCCACGCTCGTTACAATCCCGCGGCGTCAACGCCGCTCAATATTGTCCCCGGCCTTCTCGGCACCATCCTGACCTTGACGATGCTGATTTTCACGGCGCTTTCGGTCACGCGCGAGATCGAGCGCGGCACCATGGAAAGCCTGCTGGCGATGCCGATCACGCCGTTGGAGATCATGCTCGGCAAGATCGCGCCCTATGTGCTGGTCGGGTTCGTGCAGGCGGCGCTGATCCTCGCGGCCGGCGTGTTGATGTTCGGCGTGCCGATCGTCGGCAACATTACGCTGCTGGCCACGCTAACCACGCTGTTCATTGCCACCAACCTGGCGTTCGGCTACACGTTTTCGACGCTGGCGCAGAACCAGCTTCAGGCGATCCAGATGTCGATGATGTTCTTTTTGCCCAACATGATGCTGTCGGGCTTTCTCTTTCCCTTCCTCGGCATGCCGCGCTGGGCGCAGGTGATCGGCGAATGGCTGCCGCTGACGCATTATATCCGCATCGTGCGCGCCATCATGCTCAAGGGCTCAACGCTTGGCCAACTGCAATACGATACGCTGGTGCTCGCCGCATTGATGGCGTTCGCCATGGCAATTGCCGTCACCCGCTTCCGCCGGACACTCGACTGAAGTTCCCGATGGTTCGCTCAATCGCGTGCGTCGACGCTGAACCACCAATCCTGCGGCCACCGCTGGTGCCTGCGCTCGTCCGACGAGGTGATCGAATGAGTTTTTCGCAATGTAATAATTGACGACCCCGAGAGTCCGCTAATGGAATGGTCCGGCCGTGCTCCTTGCCCCGCCAGCGATGGAAGCTGGCCAGGGGGGCCAAAGACAAGGAGCACGCCATGTCTCAGAAGATCGACACTTCAACATCAAGGGCGAGTGAACCTACCGCAATGCATCAATTGACGGTGGCAGGCCGACGCTGTGGATCCGGCCGTGCTCCTGCCCCACCAGCAAACGAAGCTGGCGTCGGGCACCCAACATCAAGGGGCGAATGAACCTTTCGCAATGCGGTAATTGATGATGGCAAATGGGCGCTTGGGGTCAAACGCTGCGGAGCCAGTCAAGCCCGACCGCGCAGTTTGTCCGCTGTTGATCCGATAGCGACCACACTTTTGCAGCGCCGTGAATGACGTAAGGGCCGATTTTGTTGCAGAAGTCCGTTGATGTTATCCGCGAACCGTGATTCACCGGCGATGAGGCAATCAACGGCGGGAGCGGACAATGATGGGGCAGCTCAAGCGA
>JBEKGX010000054.1:0-7131 GCA_050012575.1 Xanthobacteraceae bacterium
AGTTGTAGGCGTCGATGCCGCTCCAACAGGAGCAAGACGAGAGATAGTACTCGGCGTCACTTTCAAAATCCGTCTTAGCGATCCGAGCCAGACGCCCATGCGACTTTCACAACAAAATCGGCCCTTAACGTCATTCACGGCGCTGCATAAGTTTGGTCGCTATCGGATCAACAGCGGACAAACTGCGCCGTCGGACTTGACTGGCTCCGACGCGTTTGACCCATCTCGGAAGTGTAGGGTGCATCGCAGCAGTCGAGACAACGGCGAACTCGATCAACAGTTGGCGGAGGCACGCGCTCAGACGAACCCCTCGAAGTCGAAGGGCAAGCGCGCCGCGTAAAACCTCGCTATTTTTTGCGCCGAACTTTGTTCTTCGGGGCGCCCATTAAATAGACATTCCACTCGTCTGGATCGTTGCGGGCATCGAGGTCGATTTCCCCGTCTCTAATTGCTTGGTCGCGAGACCTTTTCCATTCGGTGTGCTGTGCCGCCGTCGCCTCTCGCACATGAATTGCGGACTTCCCATCCCATAGCGGCTTTCCGTCTGCATCAACGAGCACCTTCAGATCAGATTGCATGCTGCCTTCTTGATCATCGATCATTGCGCGTGCCTGATCGTCGTCTACAGCACGAAATGTCAATACTGCTTTCCCACCAATAATGGCGGCATACGTATTCATCGTGAACTCCGTTCTGTGTAGCGGTCAGGAGGGCTTCACTGCATTTGAGTTTGAGTATGGCATCGTTCCCACCAAGACCATTTGTCGCAGCAAAGTCGCGAAGATCGGGAATCGTTTCAATATCCCATACGAGGACGTGGGGCATGTCATTCGCTTGGCGTGTATTGCTGCATATAAAGATTCTTTATGCGACTGATTCGTTTTACGAAGCGGCGAAAACGGTTCCCGCTTTCTTGCATCAAAATTAAGTGAGTCGTCGCTGATCTAAATGCCATACTTCTGTTACCTCCTCGCGCTATGTCGCCACGATAGCAGGGGAGTCGCAATGCGGACGGTAGTTTCCAGACGTCGTTCTAGCTTCGGGATGGACTGCGTTCAGTGCGCCGATGATCTCATTGCGCCCGACAGGTCCGAGTATCGGGATGAGAGGCAAGTCGTTCATCTTTGGCACTGCCCGAAATGCGACTGCTGTTTCGAGGTAATTACGCCTGCGGACACCAGGTCGATAGAAGACATCATGAGAAGAATAGAAGATATCATGCTGCGACGCGACGTTTTTCTATCGCGCTCAGTCGCATAGGCAGCTCACGGGAGTGGCGCGCTGTGCTGCTCCCCTTTCGCGATGTTACGCAGCTTGCTTTGTCCCTTGGAAACTTATTGCCAATTGCAACGCGGACATCGTCGTCGCTTTTAGGTGTGCCATGTCACGCGACGCGCTGCGACAAGCTTTGACCGAAGTGCTGCCCGGTACGTCCGCTGGCAGCTCTGTAATCAGCTTCTCATCGTACGCGTGGCATTTGACAACACCATGAACGCGTTTCCTGCCCGCTGCATTGGACATTGCAGCGGAAGCGAAACGGAAGTCACGTCGCTAATCGCCGAGCACCGTCGTGTGTGCTCGATCCGCATTATCGGTGTCGTAAAACGTGTCGTGGAGTTCTCGGATATGAACCAAACCCGGTGCGCGTCACGCCAAGTCTATCGCGAAGCGCTTGAGGTCGGCGAGCGAGCAATAGCTCAGAGCTCCCTCGTGAGTAGCGCGCAAGACCACGCGCGGCGCGTGGGTGCGCGTCATAGCTCCCCCGGCTTGTCGGGAACGAAAGCCTCGATCGCGATCTGCACCGCGGTCAGTCCGGTGATCGGCGTCTCGAGGTAGCCGGCCTTCACCAACGCCTCGATCTCGGCGTCGTCGAGCCGCACCATGAAGCAGCGCATGCCCCTGCGTCGGCGCTCGCGCGTTGCACGCGACCGCACCGTGCTCGCCGTAGCATGCTGCATGTCAGACGTCGTCGCCGAGATAGGGAGCGTTCACCGCCCGCAGCTCCCGGTCCACATCGTTCTCGACCCGCGGCTTGCGCAGGATATGCACCTGCCCCTGCCGAATTCTGCACTCAAGCACCTGGTCGGCCAATATGCTCGCCGGCTCCGCCCAAGTGCTTACCCGGACACGCATTTTCCCCTCGGGCGCGCGCTCGATCGCAATTGTGCACCCGTCCGTTTTTTGCAGGGTCACTGGCCTCATAATTCCCCCGACGGACTTTTCTCGACAACGCCCCTCGCCGCCGCATAAGCCATAAGCCAACCCGGGAGTGTCATGAGCGATTTGCCGCCAACGCCCGCGCGCCGCATCACGGTGCGGGCGCTCTTGCTCGGCGACCGGATCGAAACCGCCGGCCTCGAACGCAGCGACGTGCTGTCGACGGTGCCGCTGGCGTTTCGCGCCGGCGAGAATGGTGTCGTGGCGTTATTCCGCTATGGCGTCGCGGTCATGGTTGGCATATCGCCCTTGGAAGAGGAGGCGGTCATCAACCGCCTGGACGGCCGCGTCGTCAGCCCGGTCAAGATACGCGAAGAGGAGACGGTGCAAGTCGAGATCGCGCCGGACAAGGACGATCAGTTCACGCCGGCGGGAATTATCGTGGTGAAGGCGCTGACCACCGAACATACGCTCTTGATCGCCGATGCGCTCGCCACCAGCGTTATCCTGGCGCACGACGAAAGATATGTGGCCAAGGTTTTCGACGTAATCCAGCCGATCGCCCGCGAACTCGCGGAGCATGGGCGGCCGCCGGGAGGCCGCCGCGCGATTCTCAAGCACATCGGCAACGCCTTGCTCGTGCAACACCGCGTTTCCGGTCTGGTCGCCGCGGCGGAAAAACCCGACGTGCTCTGGGAGCGGCCGTCTCTGGAGCGCTTCTATGCGCGGCTCGAAGACGAATATGAATTGAAGGAGCGCGCTGACGTCTTGACCCGCAAGCTCACCGTGATTTCCGATTCCGCCAAGGCGTTTGCCGACATCATCGACACCGAGCGATCGGCGCGGCTCGAGCTGATCATCGTCGTGCTCATCGTCGTGGAAGTTGTGATCGGCGGGCTGCAACTATTGGTGCATTAGCCCGCGGCGCCGCAAGCCATGCCCGTGCTGTTGCGATCCCGTCCTGGCGAAGCTGACCGCCTACCTCAGACGCCGCGGCCGCCAACCAATCTGTCAAAAAGAAATCCCCGGCGGCCCGGCCCAAAGCTCGGGCCGGATTCGCCGCGGCGCTCGGCTCCGCCTCGTGCGCGCGTGTAAAGCGCAGAGAGAGTGGCCAAACGAGCTCATCGCCGTGAAGTTGCGATCGGCCTGGTGGCAAAGCCCTACCGCTCGAGCGAAGCGGCCAGCGGCCGCCGCCGCCGTCCGCCGTGCCGCCGTCGACCAAAGAATTTAGCTGAAACAAAATTGGCGGCGTGGCCCACAGCTCGGCCCGGATTCGGCGCGCCGCTCGGCGCCGCGCCGCGCCTCGCCTCGCCTCGCCTCGCGCGCGCGCGCGAGAAAGGTGAGAGAGCGGACGAAAAACCCTGCGGCTCGATGATTGTCCGGACGTCGCGGTTGGACACTGGCCACCGCTCTGGTCGCTACTCTTGCAATGCCGCGAGCCAGGGTCGATCGGCGGCGCGCGTGCGGGTGAAGGCGCATCTCTCGACGACGTGATCGCGGGTCTTTCGTATATACCGTGCGGCCGGGAGTAGGATTCCCGCCGGATCGTCATTGTGGACGACACCTTCAGGACCGGCATCCACGCTTAGGACAACGAACCCGCCGGCTTGCAGTGGCAACAACAGTCATACGTGTGTTCAAAAAGCCACGATCACGCGCAATTAGCGGTCCGTTTCCAAAAAACCCCGCCTCTGCCACAAAAAAGAACCCCAAGCAGTCTTACGCACTTGGGGTTCCTGAGTTGTTGCCTCAACTTAGGCTCTTATTTGGCCGGGCGGCGGTGTCGGGGGATCGGGTGCCGCCCGGTCGGCCTTTAGGCACCGAAAATAAGAGCACGCGCCGCAGATACAATGCGGATCACGCATTAACATTATCGGGGTGCGGCGTTCATCTATCTGTGGGCGTCGATGATCGGACCTGATCCGACCTTCCGAGTACGGCGTTCAAGGCGCTTGAGCGGAACAACGTCTCAGACTTTCAGCTCTTAGGTTCGCACGGTTTTGTTAAATCTGATTTTCGTCGGACGACCGGGGCGCCTTCATATCGTCAGCAGCTTCCAACGCGTTTACTTCCCTCGAGGCGCGCGCACCCGCTCCGTGCTCTTGGAACGCGTTACGGCGTCACGCCGGTCGGGTGCAACATTGTTGCCGGCGGCGTCAAGCGCCGGCGAAAAAATAGCCAAGGCGCTGAAGCGTACCGAAGGCACAACTCGCCAAAAAGCGTTCAGCATGGGATTGTCGCTCGACACGCGCGCCTAACCATTTAAGGCCGATACTTTTGCTGCTTTTTTTACGGCCGAAAGCCCCGCCACCCACGTGCGCGGGGCTTTTATTTGTCTCCACTTATGAAATAAGGTAGTGTGAGTGTTTCGTCGAGTTGCAGATATGATTACCGTAGAGGAATGCCGCAGAAAGGCCGCGCAGTGGCTGGGCAAAGCCCAATCGGCCTGCGATCCGAAGACAAGCGCAAGTATGCGTCGCGCTTCCGACGCATGGACCACACTGGCTCAGCAGATCGAGCAAGCCACCTTTCGTCGACCGCTGACCCCTGCCCCAATGAGGCGACCGGCGGATGTGGCCAAGCCTCGAAACATCTACCACATCGACACGATGCAAAGCGGTGACGTTTTGCGCGGGCGCCTTCACCTCAGCGACGAAGCTCCACGATAACTCTCAGTAAGTGGCCTGTGCGGGCGCGGGTCGGCAGTAGATACTATTAGCTCCGTCGAGACACGCGCGATTAGTCAGGAAATCCAGTCTGATTTCAAGGCGCAAAGGGGCGGCGGATGCAATGGCTCTTACGCTCTCGGCTGGGAGTGGTATTGGCCTTTGGGGTGCTCTTCCTCGCGCTGGACGTCGGCCGCTCTATTTGGGCGCGGGTGGGCTTGGCGCATCCCAGCGCGGAATATCGGCCGGACCCAGCGCTGTACGCTGACCTGACCTGACCTGGCCGCCTGGCGCGGATGTGGACCCTGGTGCGCCATTGGGGGCGCGAATTTTCGCGCAGCACTGTGCCGTTTGCCACGGTCCTGACGGACGTGGGAACGGTCCGGCCGCACCGTCCGTGTTTCCACGTCCCCGCGATTTCTCAATCGGCAAATTCAAATATAAGTCCACCGCGGCCGGCGAGCCGCCAACCGACGAAGATCTCTTGCGGACGATTCGCGACGGCTTGTTTGCCAGCGGGATGCCCTACTTTGCAGGACTACTCTCGACCGAGGAATTGAACGCCGTCGTGGAGCAGGTGAAGTCGATTTCAGTAGCTTTTTCCCAGTCAGGCCGCCCCGTCGAAATTCCTGCTGCGATCCCGAGCTCGCCGGAAAGTGTGGAGCGAGGAAAGACGCTGTTTAAGGACCAAGGCTGCGCTGGGTGCCACGGCGACGTTGGACGCGGCGGCCAACGCTTCGATAACGAATCCGGCCACGAGGTGTTTGCGCGCGATCTCACTGCACCATGGACTTTCCGCGGCGGCAGTCGGCCGCAGGACATCTGGCTGCGCCTGACGACCGGTATTACGCCCGGGCCGATGCCCGCCTACGCGGACGTGCTGCCTGCTGACGCCCGTTGGGACTTGGTGAACTTCGTCGCCTCTATCGCCCGCATGCCGCCATGGGAGAAGGGAGGTAGCTTTGGAGGCGAGGGATTTGCCGCCGACCCGGTCCAGCGTGGTGACTACATAACACGCTGGGAAGTATGCGGCCTTTGCCATACGCAAATCGACCGCACTGGGATTTACAACGTCGACGGGGCGTTCCTCGCCGGGGGCATGCGCATCGGCTACTATCCGCACGGCTACTCAGTGAGCCGCAATCTAACTTCGGACAATAAGACCGGTCTCGGCCAGTGGACCGTACCGCAGATCGTCCGAGCGCTGCGCGATGGCCAAGCCCCCGACCGGGCGCTCAATCCATTCGCAATGCTGTGGGCCAATTTCCACAACTTCAGTGACGACGATGCGATGGCCATCGCGAGCTTCCTCAAGACAGGATCGCGGCCGGTGCAAAATCCCATCCCGCCGAAGCTCTCGTACGGCCTCGTCGAAACCGTTGCGATGAAGTTCACGCGTCCACTGCCGGCGACTGTTCCCAAGGAGTTGACATATGCCGATGGCAACTTCGCCATCGACTCCGCCAGGGGCTCGCCGGCGCGCATTCAAACTTTGCTCGTCGATGCGCAGTGGATAGCGCTAGCATTAGGGCTCATTCTGTTTGTACGTGCCGGCCCGCGTCCCAGGATCTTGTCAGTGATTGGGGGTGTGCTTGCCCTCATGGTCGGCGGCGCGCTCATTTACGTATTGTCGCAGTGGCCAAGCATCCGCAACATGCCGCCCGACCCCCTCGTGAAGGCTGTGAACCTTGCTGATTTCAAGCCAGATACTCACAATATGCCCGTCGAGAACGCGCGGATGATTGAGCGCGGCCACTACTTGTATTCAGTGAGCTGCACCATCTGTCACGGCACCGACGGTAGCGGCGGAACGTCGATCAGTTGGAAGCCGTTCGGTACGTTGTGGACGCGTAACATCACCACGCATCCCCAAGCCGGAGTCGGCGCCTGGACCGACGCAGAATTGAAGCGCGCGATTCGCAGCGGCGTCAGCCGTGATGGTGGGCAACTTCACTGGCAGGGCATGACCTGGGACCAGCTTTCCAACCTCGACGAGGAGGATCTGCGCGCGGTCGTTACATACGTGAGGTTGTTACCGCCGGTAAGTCGCAAAGTTCCTATCCCGCGTCTGCCAGCGGCGAATGACTGCGAGACGTACACATTTTATTTAGAAAGGAGTGACCAGCCTGGCTGCCGCTGAAGCTATCCGCGGATTTCGACCTCCTATTTGCTGCAAAGCAAAATGACGTGGAGGGCCGATTTTGTTGTGAAAGTCGCATGGGCGTCTGGCTCGGATCGCTAAGACGGATTTTGAAAGTGACGCCGAGTACTATCTCTCGTCTTGCTCCTGTTGGAGCGGCATCGACGC
>JBEKGX010000055.1:0-6500 GCA_050012575.1 Xanthobacteraceae bacterium
ACAAGAGATTGTCCTCGCGCATCAAACGCAACACCCGCTTGGCGTTGACGATCTGCCCTTCGCGGCGCAATTGCGCGGCGATCCGCCGGTAGCCGTAGTGGCGATGTTTGAGGCTGAGCCGCTGGATGGCATCACGCAAATCCGCATCCGCACGCGCTGGAGCGCTGGCTTCGAAATGGCGATAATAGCCGGCGCGCGACACGCCTCCCAGTCGGCACAGCCGCTGCACATTCGCGTCATCGTGGGTCCGGCCTTGCGTCTCTGGCGTGGTCATGGCTTCGACCGCCGCGTAGATGTGGGCGCGATGCCGCTCTGGGGCGCCGCGTCCGTGAGCCGCAAGGCTTTGCGAAAAAAATCGAGATCGACCTGCTGGCGGCCGATCACGCGTTCCAGTTCCGCAA
This sequence comes from Xanthobacteraceae bacterium, assembly GCA_050012575.1. Taxonomy (GTDB): domain Bacteria; phylum Pseudomonadota; class Alphaproteobacteria; order Rhizobiales; family Xanthobacteraceae; genus BOG-931. The sequence continues at coordinate 402 of JBEKGX010000055.1, forward strand.
TGCGCGCCTTGGCCTGCGCCAGCTCGCCGCCTGGCTGCGCGGCGGCTGGCGCGCCGTCCGGCCCGGACGGCAAGCCGGGCGATGCGCGGCCAGGCGGCGAACGCGAACCTTTGCCTCCAGGCTTTGGCCCCCGTTTGCGGTTCAATCCGGCGATCCCCTGCTGGCGATAGGCATGGCGCCATTCGTAAAGCAACTTGCGCCGGACACCCAACTCGCCGGCCAAAGCCGCAAGCCGCTCACCGGCCTCGAGCCGCAGCACCGCTCGTTCTTTGAACTCTGTCGAAAAGGCACGCTGCGCTTGACCCGACATGATCCCTCCTCGGAGGCCATGTCACTCAATTAGCGTGTCTCAGTTTCGGGGTGCACTCCAGCGGCATGACCCGAGAACTCTAGCGCGGACGTAGCGGACGCGAAACCACAACGCTGCAGTGCAACATACTCTGCCCACACGCTGTGGGCATTATTGGGATTTGGCCCATATCCATGCCCACCTGGCGCGTGGGCGATTTTGTGGTTGACCGGATTTGCCGTTGCTGGTTTCGATACTGGTCAGAACAGCTGGATGAACCGGCTCACAGGCGCACCGCGGCATCGCGGGTGTCGATTGGATCGAGGAAACACAGGCGTATGCCATGAACGCCCAGCAACTGCTCCAGGAAATCTCCGATTATTGTCGTCAGACCGGGCTCGCGGAGTCGACGTTCGGACGGCGCGCCGTCAACGACGGCAAACTCACGTCCCGACTGCGAAACGGCGGCCGCATCACCACGGACACGCTCGACCGCATTCAATCTTTCATCACCACCCACCCTCCAATTTCGCATGGTCAGGAGCCACGTCCTGTGACAGTAGAACGTTCACGTGAGGTGCGGCCAGCGTTCACGATGCCAGCTGCTGTCGCACCTGCAGCCGTGACCGCTGAAGTCGCTACAACGGAAGCGCCGGAGCGGAATTTCCGCTTCTTCGACAACCGGCAGAAGTATCTGCTGTTCGTCAATACCTGCAGCGAGAAGTGGGAAGTCGCCCACCGGATATCCGAGGAGCTGAGCCTCCTCCACCCGCATCCGCCGGCGCTGCGTGTGTTCGACGCCGGCGTCGGCGACGGCTCGGTGCTCACGCGCGTGATGCGCGCCATGCACGACCGCTACACCCACATGCCGTTCTACATCGTCGGCAAGGAGATCAGTCTCGAAGACGTTCGCCTGACGTTGCAGAAGATGGCGGACCGCTTCTTCGAACACCCGGCCACGGTCCTGGTGCTGACGAATCTGGCGTATGCCGATGCGCCGTGGCTGGCGGTGAAATCGCTCAACGCCGCCTCGAGCATGGCCTGGCACGAGCTCGCTTTGAGCGGCAACTCGGCGCATCGCTTCGAGCAGCAGATCATCGATCTCGAGCCGGTCCTGGCGCAGAACTGGAAGGCCGCGGCGAGCCCGCGCACCGGCAACCCGGTCTACGAGCGGCCGTCGGTCCTGGTCATCTACCGCGAGGATCACCGCTTCCTGCTCGACCCGATCATTCCGAAGCCCGGCGGCACCGTCGCCAATTACGACCTCGTCATCGCGTCGCAGCCCTATCGCGCCCGCGCCTCGCTGGAGTTCAAGGCCAAGCGCGTGATCGCTCCGCTCGCGCGTGCGCTCGGTCCGGGCGGCCGGCTCATCGCCATGCACTCGCACGGCCATGATCCAGGTATGGAAATCATCAACAAGGTCTGGCCCGAGGACAATCCGTTCGTGCACGACCGCCACGCCATCCTCAAGGCGGTGAAGCAGGAACTCGGCTCCGCCGGCCGCGATCTCAACTTCAACGCCTATGCCGACAACCGCGCCTTGTTCCGCTACGTCATGCACACGCTGCCGTCGGAAATATCGGAATCGATCGGCACCTCGACGTTGTTTGCCGCTTGGAACGCCGCGATCTACGTCGCGCAGGTGGAGGACGAACGACTGGCCCAGGTGGTGTCCGACAGCCGCTATATCGACGCCACGCGCCAAGTGCTGCGCGAACGCGACGGATTGTGGTTCTTGGACGAGTCTTATGTGATCTCGCGCCGGCGTGCCTAAAGCGTGATGGTCCTCTCCGTTGCGGAGAGCCCGCCCGCGGCGCGAACCGGAACGGATATGGCAACGCAAGTGCGGCGCCGGCCCATGAGCCGGCCCCTTCCCGGCCGCGCCGGGGAGGACCTGAAGACGCGGGCGGGAGCATGATGACCGCACTTCCGATTTCCGGCACGACGCCGGACAATCCGGCAGCACGCATCGTCGCGCTGATGGCGAGCTTTTCGATCGAGGCGACGCGGCCGTCGCCCGCCGACATCGCGGCGCTGGCCGCGCTCAATCGCGGCACGCGCGTCTATCTCAGCGCGGTTCCCAACAGGCCGCCGGGCGAAAACATCGACACCGCGATCCGGCTGAGGGCGGCAGGCCTCGAACCGGTACCGCATGTCGCGGTGCGCAATTTCGCCAGCGAGCAACAGCTCGATGACTTTCTGGCGCGGCTTCACGGCGAAGCCGCGGTCGAGCGCGTCCTTATCATCGCCGGCGACCGTGCCGAATGCGGGCCATACCGCGCGGCGCTCGACGCCATCGACAGCGGCGTCCTGCGCCGGCGCGGCATCCGCGCGATCGGCATCGCCGGATATCCCGACGGCCATCCGCGCATCGGCGCCGACGAGATCCGCCGCGCGCTGACGCAGAAAATCGCCGCCGCGGAATCGACCGGCCTCGCCGTCGAGATCGTCACGCAATTCTGCTTCGACGCCAAGACGATCCTCGACTTCGTTGCCGGCCTGCGCGCCTTCGGCGTCGACCACACCGTGCGGGTCGGGGTCGCCGGCCCAACCAATCTGACGTCGCTGATGCGGTATGCCAGCCGTTGCGGCGTGCGCACGTCGGCACAAGCGCTGGCGCAACGCTCGGGTCTAGTCCGGCAGATGTTCTCCATGACGACGCCCGACGACCTGTTGCGGACGATCGCCGACGCTGCGCCCGCAGGCGTCGTGCCGCATTTTTTCTCGTTCGGGGGCGTGCCCGCGACGGCGCGCTGGGCCAGCGGCGCGGCCGACGGCCACTTCGTCCTCGACGGCGCCGACGGCTTCCGCGTCGAGGCGCCGGCAAACAAGCCCGCCAAATAAGCGACGCGGCGAGGGTTCCCCCGTTACCCCTCGCTGCAGGATCAGGCTCCGGAACATTCTCCGAAACGAAAGGTTGTGACTGTGGTCACTTTCTCCCTTGGCGACAATGGTTAACGTCGAGATCGCATTTGGAGGCGTGATAATAACAGGGAGCACTCCAATGGCCGCAGCCTTGCACTACCTCAGCCGCATCACCGACGCGCTGTTCGAAACGCGGATGCGCCGCGCGGCGCAGAGAATTGGAACCCAGCAGTTGCTATTTCCCCACTGACCGCGCCCCCCGGAAGCAACGCTTCGCCGTGCGCCGAGGTCCGTGACATATTGCTAGCGTCGCTGCGTCCGCGATGCCAAAAGCAGCGTCGGGCGGATTGCGGGAAACGATATGGCGGAGCTCGATCGCTGGCAGACGCGCTTTGACGTCCCCGATTATTTATTCGGCAAGGAGCCGAATGCCTTTCTCGAGGCGCAAGCCCCGCGCCTGCGAGGCTTGAAAACGGCGCTCTCGGTCGCCGATGGCGAGGGCCGCAACGGTGTGTGGCTCGCCGAACAGGGCCTCGACGTGCTCGCCGTCGATTTCTCCGCGGTCGCACTCGGCAAGGCCCGCGCGCTGGCCGAGGAACGCGGCGTGCGGCTGACGACCGAACTTGCCGATATCACAACCTGGCGGTGGCCCGCCCAGGCGTTCGACGTCATCGTCGCGATCTTCATCTTCGTTCCGCCCCCTGCGCGCCCGGCGTATTTTGCCAACCTCAAAAAGGCGCTCAAACCGGGCGGGCTGTTGCTGATCGAAGGCTACCGGCCCGAGCAGATCAATAATCGCACCGGCGGGCCGCCCGATGCCGAGCGCCTGTACACGCGCCCGATGCTGGAAGCGGCGTTCGGCGATATGGCGGAACTCGACATCCGCGAGCGCGACGAGGTCATCCATGAAGGCGCGGGGCATGTCGGCATGTCCGCCCTCATCGATCTCATCGGCAGAAAATAGCACCAGACCAGGATCGAACTCATGGCCAAATCGTCGTCGCGACCGAAAGCCAAGCGTCCGTCGCGCTCGCTCCCCCCGCGCCTGCCGGCGCTCGCCGCCGATCAACTCACGCCCCAGCAGCAGGCGCTGGTCGCCGCGATCAGTTCCAGCCCGCGCGGCGGCTTCACCATGAGCGGCCCCTTCGCGGTCTATCTGCATGCGCCGGTATTCGGCCAACTCGCGCAGCAACTCGGCGCCCACGTGCGCTATGGCACCAGCGTGCCGCCGCGGCTGTCGGAGTTCGCGATCCTGTGCACCGCTTCGTATTGGAAGGCGCAGTATGAATGGTTCGCGCACGCCACCATCGCCGAGAAGCAGGGCGTGAAGCCGGCGACCATCCGCGCCCTGAAGGCAGGCCGCGCGCCCACATCGGCGCCGCGCGATGAAATGGCGATCTATGCGTTCGTCAAAGAGCTTTATGCGACGCGGCGCGTCAGCCAGCCGGTTTTCGCCCGCGTGCAAAAACTGCTCGGCAACGCCGGCATCGTCGAGCTCGTCGGCATTCTCGGCTATTACGCGATGGTGGCGATGACGCTCAACGTCTTCCGCATGGCGGTCCCCGACGGCACGCCGGCCCCGTTCGCCGAACCCAAGGGAAAATTGCAGCGCAAATAGCTACGCGACGCGGCCGACTGTTTTCTGCACCGCTTTCAGCGCTTCGTTCGGCGTCGCCGCCGGCCGCTGTTTGGTCATGCGCTGGCGCAACAATTCGAGGAACCGCTCTTTCGGCATCGGCGGCGCGATCAAGACGCCCTGGCCGAAATCGCAGCCCATCACCATCAGAGCCTGCAGGTCCGCGCCGGTCTCGACACCTTCGGCGACGGCGGCGCTGCCGAAACGGTGCGCGAGGTCGATGGCGGTCTGGCAGATCGCCGCATTGGTCGCGTCGGTGGCGCAGCCCTTGACGAAGGAGTGATCGATCTTGAGCTCGGCGAAAGGCAGATCGCGCAGGCTGGAGAACGACGAATAGCCGGCGCCGAAATCGTCGATGGCGATGGTGATCCCGCTCACCCGCAATTGGGTGGCGATCTCCTTGGCGAGCGCGATGTCGCGCACGATCTGATCTTCGGTGACTTCCAGGATGAGGCCTGGCCAGCGTGGCGACTTCGGCCGGTACTCGGCGACGATGCGCGGGATCGGCAGCTTGAGCAGCACGCTGACCGGCACGTTGATGGCGAGATGCAGATTGAATCCCGCGTCCTCGAACACCGACCAGTCGCGCAGCGTCGCCCACAAGGCGTGTTGCGCCAGTTCGGCAATCGAGTCCTCGTCGATGTCCGGCAGAAAACTCCCCGGCAGCAGAACGCCGAGCTGCGGATGACGGATGCGCGCCAGCGCTTCGGCGCCGGCGAGGCATTTGCGCTTGAGATCGATCTTCGGCTGATACCAGATCTCGAACCAATTATTGCGCAGCGCCTCGGAAATCGCGATGCGCGGTCGCGCCTGGGCGCTCATGGAATCGACGAGGGCGCGCCGCTCGTCCTCGGCCATATTTCGGATCGGCCCGGACCAACTGCGAACGTCTCTCGGATCGCCGTCACTCATGCTCTTGCACCGCGGATCATGTCACAGAGGTATACGGTACGTAGTCTTAACCAAAGGTAAGGTGGGACCGCCCGGCTCCTCAGGCTCATCCACATCATGCCGCAGTGGATCGATTTGGGCTTGCGACGAGATCGGACAGGCAATCGCCCCGCCGCCCACGGCCCTGTTTCATGCCACACGTGCCGGACGGTCCGGATCGGTTGAAACAGCGCTGGATCAGGCGTGGCGCCGCAGTGACATCAGCGGGGATTGCGGCCTTCATTCAACGCCTCGGGTGCCACATATGCCGCATCAAAGCTTTGGGTCAACATATTGGCCGGACGCGCCTTTCGCCGCTGCGGCAGTCCGGACTGGAGCGGCGCTTAAGGCGGAAGGTTAAGTTGAACTTGCCGACGCC
>JBEKGX010000056.1:0-6481 GCA_050012575.1 Xanthobacteraceae bacterium
CTGCCGCACCAGCGGAAACATGTCTGGAAAGAGCCGCGTGTTCAAAAGCACGGCCGGATCGATTTTCTTCGCTTCGGCGTGAGCCGCTGCTTTGTCAAGGCAATCCGACAGACTGGTAAGGAACTGCTGGAAAATCGGAACCGATGCCTTGAACATGGAGATCGTCATGGAAATGGTCCTTGCGCATGGGATGAATGGGCGTACTGACAGCCTACATTGGTCCAGCAACCGATGCTACCGAGCGGCAGACGCGCCACAGGGCTATGACGGCGGCATTTGACCGTCCTTGACACCAGTGTTGCGAACCGCCCACTTCCGCATGGTGCGGCGGTTGCCGTGATGCAGCAATTCGGTAGCTATCGGAGCAATAGCGGACCTGCCTCCGGACATCGCCGAACCGAGGCGCATGGTTTCGGTTGATCGGGATTGCCGCGAACGTCCAGCCGCTGGCATCCGCGCGACGCTTATTTAGCTACTTGGAAGCCGAATTCGGCCGTGCCGACGCGGCCGTCCTTGTCCTTCAGCTCGATCCAGAATTGGTGCTTGCCGGGAGGCACAGCGGCGTGCGCGACTTCGATCCCCTGCGCCGTAATGAACGGCGTCAACCGCTGGGTCATGTCGATGGCCGGCTCCTTGAGATAAGTGACCACCACGGACTTAGGATCGATCTCGGCGCCGCCGAAGGAGCGAAATTGCAATTTTAGATCGAGCGGCGAATGCAGCAAGCCGGCGGTTGGCGGCGGCGAGATCACCGTGATGCTCGGCCGCCGCGTCGGGCCGCCGCGCAACGTAAGCGCGGGGATCTGGCCGGCCGGCAGCGCCGCTTCCTCCGGCGTCACGAGCTCAAAGGCATTGGCCGGCAGGGCCGCCGCTAAAAGGCCGGCGAAGCCGACAGCAACGCCCAGAGCCACAGTGCTACGGGCAGAAGGCGACGTCATACGCCACGACCGATCTTGCTTGCTCACGTCCCACCGCCGTCGCCGATCACCGAGTAGGGCGCCCAGAACAGCGGGTGGGAGTAGGTGAAAATCGTCTTGCCCGTGCCATCGACCGCGCCCGGGCCGTCGAGCAACGCAATCATCGACTGCCGAAGGGCTTCCGCGCGTGACAAAGCGGGATCGGCGGCCTGGCGGCGGAAGATTTCCGTGGTCAATTCGCTGGCCGAGGCCGAATGCACCGACCAATTGGTCACCAGTAAAGCGCGCGTACCCGCATAGAAAAACGCGCTACCAAGGCCGGACGTAGCTTCCGCGCCGGCACCCGCGCCGGCCGCGGTATTGCAGGCCGACAGCACGACCCAATCGGCGTCGAGTTTGAGCGCCAGAATCTTTTCCATTGTGAGCAGGCCGTCGCCCTTGACGCCGGCGACCTGCGGCGCGGTCAACGCCAGCGCCGGCTGCGTCAGTCCGTCGAGGTCGCCGGGCACGAGGCCGTGGGTGGCGAAGGCGACAATGCGATAGCGCGTAAGATCCATCGTCTCGACGTTCTGCTCGTTGGCCGCCTTGCCGAAATAAAGCGACTTGGCCGGATCGACATTGAGCGCCTTCGCCATCGCGATCAGCTCCGATCGCGCATCCGGTAGCCGCGGCAACATCGCGAGTTGTGCGGCATCGACCTCTTCGGTGCGCACCGACGCGCGGCGCTTGAACGGTAGGCCGCGCGTGATCGTGTCTCCCGCAGGTTCGTCATTGGCCGCGACGACCTGTGGTGTGTCGGCCGACTGCAAGGCCTCCGCCTCGGTTGCCTCCGCCTCGTTGAAATAAGGATCCCCGAACCCGACCAGCTTCTCGCGCGCGGGCGAGCCCGCCGGCAAATGGCGCAGCGTGACCAGCGCCGAGGCCGACGGCACGACCGTGACCGCATGCGTGCGTGCGAGCCATGCGACATCGCGGTAACCAGCGAATAATGGTTTCGCCTGCGTGTCGACTTGCGCCGGCGCGGTTGGCAGAAGTCCCAGCGGCAATTCGCCGAGCGCGCCATTGGTCACTACGATCAGGCTCTTGGCCGGCCGCCACGCGTCCTCGACCGGCTTGAACAACGATCCGTAGAGTTCGTAGGCGAGCGTCAGATCGAAAGGCGGAATTTCAGCGACCGTCGCGATCTGCGGCTCGAGCGCCGCACGGAGCCGGTGGACCTTGGCGGCGAGATCGATCGCTTTCAGCGGCACTTCGGCGAAGGCAACCGCACCGTCCTTCGGCACCGCCCACACAAAACTCCCGTTCTCGCCGAAATAAAACGACAGCATCGCTTCGCCCGGCCGCAGCGCCGCCTTGATCTCGTCGACCGACGGCGGTTTGGGATCGACCAGGTCCGCATAGGACGGAAAACGCTTATTGATCTCGGCGCGCGCGCTTTTGCGATCAGCCCGCAGCTTCTCGATCGCCGCGGGAATCGCGGTCACGCTCGCTTGGTCGCGTTCTCCCGACGGCAACGCGAGGAGGTTGTTGAGCGCGCCGAGTTGGGCGTTGATTTCCTTTGCAAGATCTTGCTCTGTGCGGACCAGATGAGCGAGTGCCGGATCCTTGGCCACCACCCGTGCGCTCGAATCCGCCAGCGCTTTCTGGACCGCGCGGCCCCGGATCGCATCGGCGAGCCCGAAGGTTTCGACCGCGACCTCGTCAGACTTGTTGGTCCCGCGCGCGACTACGCCGATATAGGCTTCGACAATTCTCTGCAGCCGGACGCTACGCGCGGCCACTACGGTTGGATCGTCGTCATCGGCATTTTCGCGCGCGGCCGCCAGCATGACCGGAATTGCTGCCTTGAACTCGCGGACGGACTCGGCGTCGCGGCCGGCGCGCGCGTAGCCGACGGCGAGAATGCCGCGCGCGGCCGCCGTGTCGAAGCTCTTCTCGCCGGTTCGTACAGTCTCGCGCTTGACCAGCTCCTGGGCGGCGGCAATGCCGGCGTCGACCTGGCCGGACGCGTAGAGGACGACGATCCGCGAGCCGTTCAGCTGGAACGCCTCGCGCTGCGCGGGCGCCCATTGCGCGATCGCCTGGTCGAGTTCCGCATAAACGGCCGCGGCCTCGTTCGTCTTGCGTTGTAACACCAGGATATTGCCAAGCTGGAAAAGAATGTTCGCGGTCTGCGGAGCATCCGGCGCGACGCCGAGCGCGTGCTGGACGTCGAGCGCCGTGCGCGCGAGCTTTTCGGCCTCGGCATAACGGCCCTGCTCGACCAGGATGCCGGCAAGCCCGACGATGAATTCCGGCGTTGCGGGCGAGTATTTGCCCCGCGCCTTGAGTGCCTCAAGCAGGGCGCGGCGCGCATCCGCCTCGGCTTCGCTCAGCTTTCCCTGCTTTGCTTCATTGCGCGCAACCGCGAGAAGATCGGAATCAGCGACCTGCAACAACTGTTCCGGGGATGTCGGGCCGTCGTAACGGGGCAGGTCCTTGACCGCGGCGCGGCGGAACGCCTCGGCGCGCCGGTAGGCGGCTTCGGCCTCGGCGTATTGCCCGCGTGCCTCGAAAACCGCGCCGTGCACGGAATCGACGTCAGCTTCCCAGGCACGACCGTACACGCTGTAACGTTGGCGCCATGTCGGGACCACGCTGCCGCGCGCCTCTTCGATGCGCTGTTGGATGCGGTTGGCGTAAGCGGCCGCTTGGCTGAGGTCGCCCATGGAGATCAGGGTGCGGACAATATGGGCCAATGCTTCGATCAGACTTCCGCGCTGTCCGGCGATGTTGCCGTCACGCTCGATCAGCTGGGCCATTGCGATCGAGTTTTGCGGATCGCCGAGCGCCTTATGTTGCAACGATACGAATTGGCGAAGGTGGACGATCAGGTAGGCTTCAACGTTGCCCTTGGCGATCGCTAGCCCCTGAAGTCCGTCGGCGAGCGCCTCCTTGTTGCGGCCAAGCAGCGCGCGGGCGCCGCCGCGGTCCAGGTAGAATTGCGCGAGCTTTGCGGCCGGCGCGTTGTTCGGTGGATTCGCATCGGCCCTGGCCTTGCGCTCGGCGATCTTGGCATCGTCGGGCTTCTCGCTATCGAGAATTGCCGTGACGTCGGCGATAGTACGCGGCGGCGCAACGAATGCGCGTTGCACGAGCGCCGCGTCCTGCGGTGCTGCCGCCTTTTCTTCCTTCGGCGCCGCCGGCGCCGGCGTGCCGGCAGCTTGCCGCTGCGTTTCGCGCAACACGCAAGGAGTCACGATCGGAATGCCGCATTGCTGACGAATTACTTCGTGATCGCGCCCCAGACCCTTGGCCGCCGCGCAGGCCATAATTTGCGGGTGCATTTCTTGCCTGCACCTTGCGACGATCTCCTCGTAGGTGGCCGCAAAGCCTGATGGAACGAAAACAAGCGCGAAGGTCGCGATCGCGGCCAAGGCTGTGCTAAAGCGAAATGTGAGGCGGCCGATCATGTGAACCTCGCATTGCGCATTGCGTTAAGTTAAACCTTGTAAGCGCGGAATCTGGCCGGGTCGAGGAAATAGCGGGGTGGAGTAGCGCCTTTATCGACGCTCTCTGACGTCTGCAATTGGCCGATTGTGTTGCAAAAGTCGTCGGTACCTCGTCCGATCGCCAAAACGGGCAATATTAGAATCCGAAGGGCCGGATTTTGAATCAAAATTCCCTTTTCGGGCTTGATTTGGAAAAAGTGTTCTTCGCTCCGGGGCCCAAAATCGTTTTGCAACACTATCGGCCCTTAGCGTCACTTCGCTGCGCCGAACAATAATGTCGCTATTGGAGTAACAACGGACATTGATCGGCACGGGTACGGAATGCATCGGTCGTGAATGACCCAAACGGACCATCGGACTCATTAGCCTTTCAAGCTATGCAGGGTCTTAGTTTGTTGCGGCTGGGTGCTGGCCCCTTTCCATCGGGCCGAAAACGAGTGGCCCATTTTTGATTTTGTGAACGGCCAAATTTGAACCTCCCGCTAAATGCCTCACCCCATGTCCCCGGTCGGGCAGGTTCGCTATGATATCAGCCATGCCGACCACTCCCCCGATAGCGTGTTTCGACTGCCCGCACTGCGGCGCAGGATACAAGCTCGTTCGTGTCGATGTGACACCGCCGGCGTCAGTAGAGCGCGAAATCACATGTCGAAAATGTGGTGCTTCGCTTCACGGCCGAGAAGGTCGCTACATCCTGAAATATTTTCTCGTGAAGGGCCCCAGAACCCAAGCTACCGTCGCACGGCTGTCATAGCCGCCAAGCAAATTATCCGAGGCGGCCATTGGCCGTCGTTCCAAAGACCCTCCGGCATGAGAGCCCGCGTACCCGGCGCGGGCTCTCACTGTTTTTAGGCGGCCTCAGTTGGCGGCCTCTTTGCGGCGTGCGCGAATGTCGGCTTCCGGGGGTAAAACTGCCGTGACACAGCCAGACGACTTCGGTAACGCGATTGAGGTTATACGAATCGGCGATTGCTTCCCGTTTCATGTTTTCGCGAAAAATTCATAGCCCTGCAACTTTCGACTTTTGCAACACAATCGGCCCGTTGCGTCACTTGGTGCAGCGCAAGCGAATGTCGGCGTTCAGGGTAATAGCGGAAGTCGCCGCCGGAAGCGTCAAACGACGCTCGTGACCCATCGCGTCATCTGGCCCGGTCAGCGGAATGTCGAAAACTCGTGCGCACATTCTGCACTGCGGGGCGGAATTGAGCTTAGAGCAAACTATCCAGACATATTGCAGGGCGAAATTAAACCTAGAGCAAACTATCCAGACGTAGAGTGAGCCGTGAGCACTCTGAGCTTATACGGCAAGACCGCTGGCCTCCGTCGCGTGTTGCTTCACACTGCGCTGTTCGGGGCCGTGACGACCGTTGGCTTCGTAGGAATGATGACTATTGACGGGCCAGAGCGCGTGTCCAAATATTCGAGGTGCGGCGGGGAATGCTCTAGTGGCCCTGGGCAAGCTGAGTTACCGGCAGTTTCGCCGGATGGCCATCTCCAGCAACTCCTTCGGCTTCTCCACCCTTCGCACGACGGAGCGCGTGGCGACATGGCGGTGCGCTAGATTAGGCCCCAGCGAGCACATTGCTCGCCGTGGTCGCATACCACTGCCCGCCCCGCGCCGTTTGCACCCCGCGCTCGCCGCGAAATCATTCTGAACCAACGCGAATGTCGGCTTGTCGCCCACTGCTGCCGCGCTGACCTTTCGCCTTCGTGGCGGCGGGCTTAAATGACACAAACCGCGCGTTAGCCAGTGCCAAGTCCTGTGATAGCCGTGCATCAGCCTCCAAACGAAGCATAAAAATCTCTGCCAACATTGTGCCCTCCGTACCTCGTTCACTATGACGGGCCGGCGATGGGAGATTACCAGCTCCCCCTATGCGGACTGTGATTGGCAGCACAAAAATGCACTTTGATTAAGCTGGCGCTTCTTAACTATACACGCGATGTCGGCTCCTGGCCGATTTTGTTGTGAAAGTCGCATGGGCGTCTGGCTCGGATCGCTAAGACGGATTTTGAAAGTGACGCCGAGTACTATCTCTCGTCTTGCTCCTGTTGGAGCGGCATCGACGCCTA
>JBEKGX010000057.1:0-5447 GCA_050012575.1 Xanthobacteraceae bacterium
ACGGCCTCCCTACGATCCGCGGGACCTGCTGAAGCTTTATCTTTATGGCTACCTCAACGAAGTGCGCTCGTCGCGCCGGCTGGAGCGCGAGTGTTCTCGCAATGTCGAGGTCATGTGGCTTCTGCGCCGGCTGGCGCCCGACTTCAAGACGATTGCGGATTTTCGACGCGACAACGGTGCCGCGGTAGGACGGCGGCTTGGCCCTTTGCCGATCCCCATCGGCCGGGCATCGAGCTCGCCCTCCACCAGAGTGTTGCGCTCTTCGCAATCGAGCTTAGCGGCGAGCTGGAGGAGATGGCTCAAGTATCGCGTGGCGAGCACGATTTTCAATCCGGAAATCAAACGGCGGCATCATCCCTCCCCTCACGTTGACGCCCGACGTGCATACGGCCGGTTCGTCATGCCTTCTCGTCGGGGATTTGAAGCGGGATCGCCCGCTTTTCCACAAAATCGCGCAGGCGCTGCATCGATTCGGGCGGCCGTTGCATGGAGGAATTGAGATATTCCAGGAACAAGCCATCGTCGTGCGACAGATCGTTGACGCGCGGCAGCACATTCGTGATCTGCCAGTTGGTCAGCGGGGTGTTCTGGGCAATGCGCGCGGCGATTTCCTTCGCCTTGGCCAAGGCCTGTCCCAGCTCGACCACGTAGCGCACGATGGTGAGCTTCTCGGCTTCGTCTACTGACAGCAAACGGCCGGTGAGCATCATATCCGCCATCGCCGAATAGCCGATGATGCGCTGAACACGAACCGAACCGCCGCCGCCGACGAAAATGCCGCGCTGGCCTTCCGGCAGGCCGAAAAAGGCCGTGCGATCGGCGACCCGGATATGGGCCGCGGACGCAAGTTCGAGGCCGCCGCCGACCACCGCGCCGTGCAGTGCGGCGACAAACGGAATTGGGCCACGCGCGATGATGTCGAACACGGTATGCCAAGCGTGGTCGCGCTTCTTGCGCGGCTTCGGCGTCGCCGGGTCCATGTTCTTCAACAATTCAGCGAGATCGAGACCGGCGGAGAAGTTCACGCCATGGCCGAAGATCACGCCTGCATCGGCTTCGTCGCCGGCACGCACGACCGCGTCGCGCAATTGCATGACGAGATCATTGTTGATCGCATTGCGTTTTTCTGGACGATTCAGCCCGATGATCGCGACCGCGCCGTCCAGTTCGTAAGTTATGAGGTCAGAAGACATGATCAACTTCCTTTGCAACGCAGTGGATGAAATCCGGCAGCTTCGTCGCGTACATCACCGCCGGCGCGGAGACCGGCAACCCGCGAAGACGGTTCACGGATGGCTCGGCTCTCGGCCGCCGGTCACGATCAGGGCATCGAGCGCGGTGGCGCCATGGCCGGCGGCATGGACCATGAGCGGATTGACATCGACCTCGATGATGTCTGGGCGCGCGCGCATGAGGCGTCCGAGCGCCGCGGCCGCGGCCGCCACCGCCGTGACGTCAACCGGCGGCGAGTTGCGGAAGCCGTGCAGCAGTTTCGCCGTCTTGAGCTTGCCGAGCTCCTCGGCGATTTCGTCTTCGGTGAGATCCGGCGCCATCAGCCGCACGTCGCCGAGTGCCTCGACCCAGATGCCACCTAGCCCCAGCATCAGAACCGGGCCCCATCGCGGATCGCGGCGCGCGCCGACCACGAGTTCAAGCCCGTGCGGCGACATGGCTTCCACCAGCACGCCATCGAGCTTCAGACCCGGCTGCGCGCGCTCAACATTGGCGCCCAATGCCGCCCAGGTCTTGCGCACGGCATCGGCATCGGCCACTCCGAGCACGACACCGCCTGCCTCGGTCTTATGCGTGAGCTCCGCGGCCTGCGCCTTCATTGCGACCGGATAACCGACGCGATTAGCGATACCGACCGCCGCCTCAGCGCTGCGGGCGAGTTCGCCCGCAGGGACTTGTATGCCCAGGGCGGCGAGCACCTTCTTGCCGAGCCATTCCGGTTGCGCGCCTGGTCCGAGTTCCGGGATCGACGCGGACCCGGCGGGCGTGACTTTGCGCTCCGCCAATGCCGAGTTGCGATTGCCGTAGCCGATGACTTTGCCCATCGCGCGCAGTGTCCGGTCCGACGAGCGCGACAGCACGACATTGTTTTTTCGCGCGATTGTCACAAATTCGGGCGAGAGCGGCGACGCGTCCCCGAGGATAGCGAGCGCCACCGGTTTGGCGCTCGTCTTGCTCGCAGCGACGATGCTGTCGATATAGATGATTGCGTGGCGCGGGCTGGTACCTGGAATCGAAATCGCGAGACCGCCGATGACCGGGTCGCGCAGCAGCGCTTCCACGCAAATCTGCAGGAGTTCCGGCTGCCAGATCGTCTGGGTTCCGAGATCGAGCGGATTCTTCGGCGGAAGAAATACCGGCAAGATGGGCGTGAGATAGGCTAGCGTATCCGGCGACAGCGGCGGCACATGAACGCCTATGTCTTCGCAGAAATCGTGCGCGATGCCGCAGAATGCCCCGGAAAAGGTGAGGATGCCGAGGTCACCTTTCGACGGCTTCGGGAAGCGGGCGAGAACCTCGCTCACATCCATGAGTTCGTCGAGCGTGTCGACGACGACGACACCTGCGTGCTCGACCAGTGTGCGCATGACCGCGTGATCGCCGGTAAGGGCACCGGTGTGCGAGCGCGCCGCCTCCTTCGCTCTTGCGCCGCGGCCGGGATGCATCATCACGATGGGCTTGCCGCGCCGCAAGGCTTCGCCGGCAACGTCGAGGAATTCCTGCGGACGCCTAATATCCTCCGCGTAAAGCGCGATGACCTGCGTCACCGGATCGTCGAGCAGATATTGGATGAAGTCCGCGAGACCAAGGCCCGCCTCGTTGCCGGTCGAAATCCAGCATGAAACCGGAACACCGCGCGCGTCCAATCCGCCCTGCAAATGGCTGCCGAGGCCGCCGCTCTGCGCCACGATGGCGACGGCGCCCCTAGTGCCGTCCGGCAAGCGCGGCGTGGGCTGCGGCGAAAAGAAAACCGCGGCGAACCCGTCCACGAAGTTCATGAAGCCGAGGCAGTTCGGCCCGACGAGAGCCAGCCCACCAGCGCGCGCGATCTCGGCAATGCGGTCCTGCTCTCCGGTGCCATCGCTGCCGACTTCGGCGAAACCGGACGCGAAGATCACCGCGGCCTTCACCTTGCGCCGCACGCAGCCTTCCACCGCTTCGCGCACAGCGGCTGCCGGCAACGTGAATACGGCGAGATCCAAGTCTTGCGGAAGTTCACCGATGTTCGCAAGAACCTTACGGCCGCCGATATCGGCTGTGCTGCGACCGACCAGATGCACCGGGCCGTTGAACTTGTTGTTGTCCAGAAGTTCAAGGACGACGCGACCGGCAGAACCCGGTTTCGCGGACATGCCGATAATCGCGACACTGCGCGGACGCATGATGAGACTGATGGTGGAAGCCGATGTGCGCGGGCGATCAGCCGAAACGTTCGATGCCATTTTTGGTAAGTCTCTCCTCGATTATTGGAATTGCCTACTTAAGTTTCACGTCGGTTTCGAGCGTGCGCCGGCCATTTCCGCTTTGCCGCCGAAACCGAACATTTGGGGCTGCATCCGCAGCGCGGCCTAGACCCCGTGGGTCGCTGGCAAGCTAAGCGGCAGTCGCGGTCAACGCCCACCTGACTGATCTGAGCCGTATGCATGCCGGTCTCAATGCGCAGGATGGGGTCTTGCGACGGACATTCCTTGATCGCCGCGTCCAAGGCCGGGCTCGCCTGCCCGTCGACCGCGCCGTGATAGCACGCGCCGTCGGTCAGCCGTTGCTGCAGCACCGTGATCTCGGCACTGCTCATGTCAGCGAGATCGCGCGCCTGCGCCGCGGCCGCGCCGGCAAGCCAGAGCCCAAGCATCCATGACAACGCGCGCATCGCTTGCCTCATGGGTGTAGTGTATTCAGGCCGAAGCTATTGTTAAGCGAAAATAGCGCGGCGCATGATCGTCGGCGAGAAAAGATAATCGGTAGCGATTTCGCTATCGCCGAGGTGCGTTTTCGATGAGCGCTTTGGACTGGCAAAAGTTCCGAGTTGGGTCATTCGCGACCGATGCAGTTGATCTTGTCTACCGGCTCATGTCCGCTTCGCTCCGAAAGATGGTGTAATCGGCCGGCGTTCTTGTGGATAGCTGAAGATTTTGGGTGCTGCGCTTCAGGCTGATGGTGAAACGAGGTCACCGTGGTTACGGGCCTCAAGCATCAGAAGGAGAAGCGCAGCATGGACCATTTTGCTGGATTGGACGTCTCGGTCAAGGACACGAGCGTCTGCATTGTGGATGACGCGGGGAAGATCGTTCGGGAAGTGAAGGTTGCGAGCGAACCGGAGGCTTTATTGGCGGTGCTGAAGAGCCCGGCCTACCGCTTCAAGCGGATTGGATTGGAAGCAGGACCGCTGTCGCAATGGCTGTTCAGCGCTCTCGCCGAAGCAGAGTTACCGGTGATCTGTGTCGAGACGCGGCACATGCAGGCGGTGCTGAAGGCCCAGATCAACAAGACGGACCGCAACGATGCACGCGGCATCGCGCAGATGATGCGGGCGGGACTTTACCGTCCGGTACATGTGAAGACACTACGCAGTCAGAAACTGCGGATGCTGCTGACCCATCGCAAGCTGTTGCAGTCGAAGGCCATCGCCATCGAGAACGACCTGCGCGGTACCTTGCGCAACTTCGGCCTCAAGGTCGGTATGGCCGGGACGGTGAAGTTCGAGGCCCGCATCAGGGAGCTGGTCGAGAACCTGCCCGACCTGGCCGCGTTGGTTGAACCGCTGCTCATTGTCCGGCGGGTGCTTCATGAGCAGATCAGCGTCCTGCACCGACGCTTGCTGGCGATCGTGCGGGACGATGCCGTGTGCAGGCGCCTGATGACGATCCCCGGGGTCGGCCCCGTGGTGGCACTGACCTATCGCGCCACCATCGACGTGCCAGCTCGCTTTAAGAACTCCAAGGCGGTCGGGGCGGTATTTGGACTGACGCCCTCCAAGTATCAATCGGGCGAGATCAACCGAACCGGCGCGATATCAAAGTGCGGGGATGCGATGATGCGGGTGATGCTTTACGAAGCAGCCCAGGTCATGCTGACCCGCACTAACAAGTGGTCCTGGCTCAAGGCCTGGGCGATGAAGATCGCCAGGCAGCGCGGGATGAAAAAGGCGATCGTGGCGCTGGCACGTCGGTTGGCCGTGATCATGCACCGCATATGGGTTGACGGCACCGAGTTCCGCTGGACCCGGAAGGTCGTAGCGGCATGAGGGCCGTACAGGATCAATTACGATAGGAGAACCTCGAGCTCCACCGAGCGGTGGAATGATGTCCCTCGCGGGACGATGGATGAGGTGAGTTCGTTCGGTCGCTTGGACCTGCCATCCGTCTGACGGCAAGGCCGCCCGAAAGATTGTTCCACCTCGTCCTCGACTCCCATGATGGAAGGGCCTTGGTGCC
>JBEKGX010000058.1:0-5174 GCA_050012575.1 Xanthobacteraceae bacterium
GGGCTCCTCGATCTGATCGTGCTGCGGACGCTCGATATTCTCGTGGATGCCAGAATGCAGAAATATCAGGTCACGCCCGATTTGCGGCGGCTCGCGCGCTTCACAATCGGCTTGGGTCCTGGCTTCACCGCCGGCACCAATTGCGATTCCGCCATCGAGACCCGGCCGTCAAAGGTGGGGCGGATCATTCAACAAGGCTCTACCGATGCGGCTGATGGAATCTCACGCCGCCTTGGAGGCAGCGGAGCGGAGCGCTTCGTCTACTCGCCGGTCCCTGGCCGATGGCATACGCCATTTGAGATAGGCACCCGGATCTTTAAGGATTTCATCGTGGGCCATCTCGGCGGCGAAGTGGTCCGGGCGCCGTTCGATGGTATGCTAAGAGGCGTCGTCCGCGATGGAACCGAGGTGCCCGAGGGCGTAAAGCTTCTCGAAGTCGATCCGCGCGGCCGCAAAGCCAGTTGGGCTGGAATCGACAGCCGGGGAAAGACCATTGCTAACGCGGTCACGAAAGCGATCTCGATTCACACCGAAGCCGTCACCGTTCAATCTCGACGCGCGCTGTCTCTTGTTAAATAAATAGAGAAGGCGCAAATCGCTCGGGAATGACTTCCGGAAATTGCATGACGGACTTGGCATGACGGACTTGCTCTCGGACCCGGGCACGATCAATTTCGGCGACCTCCCGGATGAGGTCAACGCGCTGCTTCAAAAAGGGGTCGCCGCCTATCGCCACGACCATGCACTTGCGGACCGGCTGTTTTGCCAAGCGCTGGCGGCCGCGCCGGAACAGCTCCCCGTCTATTTCTGTCTCTATAAGATTCATACTTATGACGGGAACCTCGACAAGGCGCGCAGCGCCGCTGAGGAAGGCCTCAGTGTGGCGGCGCGCCAAGCTGGCTGGGGCGCCGATTGGCGCGATTGGCCGGCGCAATCCGTCATTCCGGATGGGCCCGGCCGCTTCGCGCTTTATACGTTGAAGGCACTTGCGTTCATTCACCTGCGGCGAGACGAGCAAAGTCACGCCATCGAGATTCTTGACGCATTGAGAGTATTGGATCCGGCCGGCGTGGTCGGCTGGCCAGTCGTTGCCGCGCTCGCCGAAGGCGCCGCCTGAATCGCAGAAGAATTTCCATATTTCCATACGACAGCTTTCATCTCGCCGCTGCACGCGCCTAGCGTCTCTCATCTGCAGGACGCGCTACACGGACCAGAGACGCCGGCGCGCGCCGCAATAACCATGGCATCGTGCTTGCAGTAGTCCGTCCATGACAGCCAACTAGCGTCGATGTGGGGCCTGAGCCGTGGTGAATGTTACAAAGTTCGACGCGGTGACCCCGAAGACAGGCGAAACCCTTGCAATGCCCGCACTGCGTGGCAATGCCCTCTGAATTTCAACGTCGGGAATCTGACATGAGCCAAGAGGCAGAAACTCTACAAGAGTTCGCGGACCAAAAATACAAATATGGATTCGTCACGGATATCGAGAGCGATTTTGCGCCAAAGGGTTTATCCGAAGAGATTGTTCGGTTCATTTCGAAGAAAAAGAATGAGCCCGCCTGGATGCTGGAGTTGCGGCTTGCGGCGTTTCGCCGCTGGCGAACCATGACGGAGCCCAACTGGGCGCGAGTCCATTATCCACCGATCGATTTCCAGGACGCCTATTACTACGCGGCCCCGAAGGTAAAGATCGACGCCCCAACAAGCCTCGATGAGGTCGATCCGGAGCTCTTGAAGACTTACGAAAAGCTTGGCATTCCGCTCTCCGAGCAAAAGATGCTGACCGGCATCGCCGTCGATGCGGTGTTTGATTCGGTATCGGTCGCGACAACATTTAAAGCTAAACTCGAAGAGGTGGGCGTCATCTTCTGCCCAATCTCCGAGGCGCTGCAAAAGCACCCGGAGCTCGTGCGGAAATATTTGGGTTCCGTTGTTCCGGACACCGATAATTTCTACGCGACACTCAACGCGGCGGTCTTCTCGGACGGTTCCTTCGTTTATATCCCGGAGGGTGTGCGCTGCCCGATGGAGCTTTCGACCTATTTCCGCATCAACGCATCCAACACGGGACAGTTCGAGCGCACCCTCATCATCGCCGATAAGAACTCTTATGTGAGCTATCTTGAAGGCTGCACCGCGCCCATGCGCGACGAGAATCAGCTGCACGCTGCCGTCGTCGAGCTTGTTGCGCTGGAAGGGGCGGAAATCAAATATTCCACCGTGCAGAACTGGTACCCTGGCGATGAGAACGGCAAGGGCGGAATCTACAATTTCGTGACCAAACGCGGCGACTGCCGCGGCGCCAACTCGAAGATCTCCTGGACGCAGGTCGAAACCGGTTCGGCCATCACCTGGAAATATCCCTCCTGCATTCTGCGCGGCGACAATTCGGTTGGCGAATTCTATTCAATCGCGATCGCCAATCATTATCAGCAGGCGGATACCGGCACCAAGATGATTCACCTCGGCCGCAACACGAAAAGCCGGATCATCTCCAAGGGTATTTCGGCGGGGCGCGCGCAAAACACCTATCGCGGCCTTGTGCGCGTCCATCAGAAGGCGGAAGGCGCACGCAACTTCACGCAATGCGACTCGCTCCTTCTCGGTTCCAAATGTGGCGCCCATACGGTGCCTTACATCGAATCCCGCAATCCGACGGCGATCCTTGAGCACGAGGCAACCACCTCGAAGATCAGCGATGATCAGCTTTTCTATTGCATTTCGCGCGGGATCGGCACGGAAGAGGCGGTCGCGTTGATCGTCAACGGCTTCTGCCGCGAGGTGCTGCAAAAGCTGCCGATGGAATTCGCTGTCGAGGCACAGAAGCTCGTGGGCATCAGCCTTGAGGGAAGTGTTGGGTGAGCGCGCCCCACAACGTTGCAAACGGCAAATGGATTGGAGCACGTCATGCTTGAGATCGAAGACCTTCATGCAAGCGTTCAGGGCAAGGAAATCCTGAAGGGCCTATCGCTCAAAGTGGGCGCTGGCGAAGTGCACGCCATCATGGGGCCGAATGGCGCCGGCAAATCGACGACCTCCTATGCGCTGGCGGGCCGCGACGGGTATGACGTGACGAGCGGCCAGGTCCGATTCAAGGGCGAGGATTTGCTTGCTCTCAAGCCGGAAGAGCGGGCCGCGAAAGGCATTTTTCTCGCCTTCCAATATCCGCTCGAAATTCCCGGCGTTTCAACGCTCAATTTTCTCAAGACGGCTGTGAACTCGCAAGCAAAGCTTCGCGGCGAGCCGGTTCTCGATGCGGTCCAGTTCCTGCGTGTTGTGCGCGAGGCTGCCAAGCTGCTCAACGTGTCTGAGGAGATGTTGAAGCGTCCACTCAATGTCGGCTTTTCGGGCGGCGAGAAAAAGCGCAACGAAGTGCTGCAAATGGCACTTCTGAAGCCTGCGCTCGCGATCCTCGATGAGACGGATTCCGGTCTCGACATCGATGCCTTGAAACTCGTGGCGGAAGGCGTGAACGCATTGCGTGCGCCGGACCGTTCATTCCTGGTGATCACCCATTACCAGCGCCTGCTCGACTACATCGTGCCTGATTTCGTGCATATCCTCGCAGATGGGCGTATCGTTCGCTCGGGCGACAAATCGCTGGCGTTGCGCCTCGAAGAGCAAGGCTATGATGCCTTAATCGGAAAGGCAGCGTGAGCGGCATGAGCGAAACCACTTCACTCAACCGTCTCCTTGACCGCATGGCGGCTTACGAGAGAGACACCGTACCTTGGCTTGGCGCATTGCGGGAAGAGGCAAGGACAATCTTTGCTGGAAGCGGTCTGCCAACGCGCCGCATCGAAGCCTGGAAATATTCTGATCTTTCTCGCGCGCTTGCCCATACACCGGAAGGCACGAGCCCAGCGCGTCCCGCGCCAGTTTTGCCGGGTGCTCATCTCGCAGTGTTCAAGAACGGCGTCCTTGATGAAGCGATGTCGACTATAGCAGAGATTGGCGCCGTTCCATTGCGACAGGTCCTCGCCGATCCGGCGACGCCCTTCGCCAATAAGATCGGGCAGGTCAATCCGCAGAAGAATCACGTTCTCCTGAACCTCAATACCGCGCTTATGGAGGATGGGATCGTCGTGCACGTGCCTGCGCACACCAAACTCACGGCGCCACTTTACTTGCGCTATGAATGGGAAGGCGAGGAAGCGCGCATTCCGGATGGGCGGCATCTGCGTATTTTGGTACTGCTCGATGAAGGCGCGGAGGCAACACTCGTTGAGTCCCACACCGGAACGCCGGGCTTTTCCACCATTGTGAACGAGGTTCGGCTTGCCACTGGCGCCCGGCTAACGCATGTCCGGCTCGATCGGCTTGGTACTGCATCAAGGCAATCAGCGATTACCTTGGGCGAGATCGCCTCGGCCGCGCACTACGACGGCTTCTATTTGTCCGAGGGCGGCCGATTTTCGCGTCATGAGGCGTTGCTTGAGCTCACGGAGAAGGACGCTCAAGCTCAGCTCGATGGCATTTTTCTTATCTCCGATGGCCGTCACTGCGACAATACCACCGTCATCACTCATGCCGGGCCGGAGACGGCGAGCCGGCAATCGTTCCGGGGTGTCCTCGCAGAGGATTCACGGGGTGTCTATCAGGGCTGCATCCGGGTGCGGCCCGACGCGCAAATGACCGATGCGCGTCAAATGAGCCGTACGCTGCTTCTATCCCGGCAAGCCGAGATCGCGATCAAGCCCGAACTCGAAATCCTGGCCGACAATGTCAAATGCAGCCATGGCGCCACGGCGGGTGAGCTCGATTCCGCGGCGCTCTTCTTTTTGCGTGCGCGTGGGATTCCCGAAGCCGAGGCTCGGGCGCTTCTTGTTGAGGGTTTCCTAAGCGAGGTTCTTGAAGCTATCGAAAGCGAGTCCCTCCGCGCTTGCGTAGCCGCGGCTGTATCGGATTGGCTTACCATTCACTCGGGCGAGATTTCGCATGTCGAATAGCCTGCAAACGCTTCAGAAGAAACCGATTGCCGGGTTCGATGTCGGCCGCCTGCGCGAGGATTTTCCAATTCTCGCCCGTGAGGTTCATGGCAAGCCGCTCGTCTATCTCGACAATGCCGCTTCTGCTCAAAAACCAAAGCCGGTGTTAGACGCGATGGCCAAGGCTTATGCGGAAACTTACGCGAATGTCCATCGCGGTGCGCATTTCCTTTCCGGCGCCTCGAC
>JBEKGX010000059.1:0-4628 GCA_050012575.1 Xanthobacteraceae bacterium
AGGCGTCGATGCCGCTCCAACAGGAGCAAGACGAGAGATAGTACTCGGCGTCACTTTCAAAATCCGTCTTAGCGATCCGAGCCAGACGCCCATGCGACTTTCACAACAAAATCGGCCCTTAGCGTCATTTCGGACGCAACCAGCACCCTGATCGCTTTCGGAGCGAAGCGGACATGAGCCGCTAGACAAGATCGGGGGGATCGGTCGCGAATGACCCGGAACGGACTTCGCGAGTGCGCGACGAGAAGCGCACCACCAACGTCGTATCGCTTTGCGCGTATACTGCGCTTGCACAATCAGTACACTGCGTCAGGGGAGATTAAGGAAAATTTCACCCCGCGGGCTCACCCTATCGCGAACTTTGCGGCAGCGATGTTCTCACTCCTCACGATCGGACGCGACTGGCAGTTTGTCATCCTGGCGGGCGGCGTCTGCCTGCTCGCTGCCTTTGCCGCTGGTGGTGTCCTTGTCCGCATGCGGGGGACGTGCGGGCGCGCCCGAACCATGTGGGTTGTCGCTGGCGGCGTCGTTGTTCTCTGCGCGGCGTTTGCGATCGGAGTGATCGCGGAGCAGGCCCACGGCGTTGGGCTTATCGCCGCTAGCGCGGTGATCGGCCTCGGCTTCGGCGCCGGCCTGTGCTGGTTGCCCAGCGCAACAGGAGGCGCGCAGGAGGATCTGCGCGACGCCGCGCTCAGCTTCATGACCCAGGGCCTCTGCATGTTCGACGGCCCGGGGCGGCTCGTCTTCTGGAACAAGCGCTTTGCCGAGATTTATCAAGTCCAGGGCCGGTTGCGGATCGGCTTTACCTTGCGCGATATTCTGCGGGAGCGGATCGCCGTGGGCACATTGGCAGAGGATCCGGACGAATATGTCCGCCGCGCCACGACCGCGGCCAAGGACGGCAAGAAATTCAGGCACGTTTTCGAGCTGTCCGACGGGCGCAAGATCGCGGTTAACAACGAGCCGCGGCCGAGCGGCGGCTGGGTATCCACGCATGAGGACATCACCGAACGCCTGCAGGTCGCGCAGGAGCGTGCCGCCATCCGCGATCAAGAACAGCGCCGCGCCCTTGTGGATTCCGCGATTGCCGCGTTTCGCCCGCGGATGGAAAACATCAGCGGCAGCGTCAGCGGCAATACGAGCGCCATGCGCGGCGCCGCCTCGTCGTTGTTCAACAGTTCGCAGCAAACGTCGGAGCGCGCCGCCGGTGCGGTGCGCTCCTTCGACGAGGCGTCAGCCAACGTCAAGATTGCCGCTGAAGCGGCCGACGAACTGTCGCGCTCGATCGCGGAAATCAGCCAACAGCTCTTGCAAATGAGCGAGGTCGTGCGGCATGCGACAGCCGAGGCGAAGGCGACCGACCGCGAGATTGCCGGGCTTTCCGACGGCGCGCAGAAAATCGGCGAGGTGGTCAAGCTTATCCGCGCCATCGCCCAGCAGACCAATCTGCTGGCGCTCAATGCCACCATCGAGGCGGCGCGCGCGGGCGAGGCCGGCCGCGGATTTGCCGTGGTCGCCTCCGAGGTCAAGTCGCTCGCGGTACAGACCGCGAAGGCCACGGAAGAGATCGCCAATCACATTCTCGCCGTTCAGACCTCGACGGGCGGCGCGGTCGAGGCGATCCGACGCATCGCCATGCGCATGCAAGAGATCAACAAATCCACGTTCGCGGTCTCCGCGGCGGTGGAGCAGCAGAAAGCCGCTACTGGCGAAATCAAGCGCAACGTCACAAGCGCCGCCGACGGCACCAATGCCGTGGCCGCCGTGCTTGGCGAGGTCGCCGGTGCCACCATCGAGACACGTTCGTCGGCGCAAATCGTGCTTGACGCCTCGGAGACCGTCGCGAAGGACATCGCCAAGCTGCGCACCAATGTCGATGCCTTTCTCGCCAGCGTAGCGATGTAGTTTATTCCGGATTACGGTGATCGCGGCTCATCTGCCTTAGGAAAAATGCCGCGCGGGGTTGTGGCCGGCGGCCACACATTAGATAAAGAAAAAATGCGAATTGCAGGATCGCGGAATGTCGGCTAATGGCCCTTCGCGACATTTCGGACGCAACCAGCACTTTGCTCGCTTTCGGAGCAAAGCGGACATCAGCCGGTAGGCAAAATCAACTGCATCGGTCGCGAATGAACCTTAGCGTCATTTGCCACCGTCAATTGATGGTTGCGAAAGGACCCATCGTGGCAGATGCCGATACTCTGATTTTTTCCGGTTTCGGGGCATCGCGGACATGACCGGACCTGCTGCTGGCTCGACCCGGTCGCGAATGACCCGGAAGTCGCACTTGACCACCACGGTGCCGCTCAAGTGACGGGCATTGAGCCTAAAGCTCAGGTTTGCGAACGCAAAAACCGAGCGAACGTTTTAAGCGTTGTTTCCGATACGTAATGCTCGATGCCTTCGGCGTCGGCTTCAGCAGCTTCGACGGGTACACCCACCGCGAGAAGTACATCCACGACGAGCCTATGACGGGTTCGTACTCGCGTCGCTAGCTCATGTCCGCTTTCCGTCAGAAAGACACCACGGTAGGGGCGGGCCGTTGCTACTCCTTCGCGCTTCAGCCGGGAGATAGTTTTGACGGCGGTGACATGGGAAACTCCGAGGCGGCGCGCAATATCAGTCGGACGTGCCTCGCCGGTGCTGGCTAGCAGATCAGCGATGAGCTCAACGTAGTCCTCAAGCAGAGCTGTCGATTGAGCGGAACGAGTCTTCCCGAAGCGGCGCGCCTGGATGAGCTCTGCGGGAAGTTCTGAAGGCGTTTCGACCCTTTTTCCCATTTCGCGTCGGGACATCGCTCCTCCTTGCGATCGCACGCGTAGCATCAGCCGGATTGACCGCGCTCCGAGCACGAGAACGTTACACTTGCCTGATCAAGGTGATGCCGACCATACATCTTTGGTACGACATTGACAATTTATGCCTCTTCTGTAGTGTGTAACATTGGTTACGTGATGGTGTCGATGCTGGATAACAAAACCCTCGAATGACCGACCTGAAGGTGCGACCGGGGTCGCTCACGGCACGGAGCGTCGGGGCGGCGCGCGGAATATTGAGCGGGGAGCGCGGCAGGCCCAGTGCGTATCTGGCTTTCGCCGGTCCCGCAGTGGTTGTCTCGATCGCCTACATAGATCCCGGAAACTTCGCGACAAATATTCAGGCGGGTGCGAAGTACGGCTATGGCCTGCTTTGGGTCGTCCTGCTGGCTAACCTAATCGCAATGTTATTCCAGGCGCTGTCGGCCAAGCTTGGTATCGTCACCGGCCGCAACCTGGCAGAGATGTGCCGCGACCAGTTCCCACGGCCGGTCGTCTGGGCGATGTGGATCGTCAGCGAGATCGCTGCCATGGCGACCGATCTGGCCGAGTTTCTCGGGGGGGCCATCGGCCTTTCGCTCCTGTTCAGCATGCCCCTTCTTGCGGGCATGGTCGTCACTGGCGTCGTCACCTACAGCATCTTGATGTTCGAACGCCATGGGTTCCGAGCGCTAGAGCTGATCATTGGCAGCATGGTTGGAATTATTGCGCTTTGCTACCTTATCGAGATCTTCATCGTTCCGGTCGATTGGGGCTCGGCCGCATTCCATACGGTTGTGCCGCAGCTAGCCGATACTGAGGCTCTGCTGCTTGCCGTCGCTATTATCGGCGCGACTGTCATGCCGCACGCCGTTTATCTGCATTCCGGCCTGACCCAGGCCCGCACGCCGGTCCACAACGCGGACGAGCGGCGCATGGTGCTGCGCTTCTCAAATCAAGAGGTCGTCATCGCACTGACGATCGCCGGCTTGGTCAATATGGCGATGGTGGTTATGGCTTCGGGCGCATTCCATGCCGGCCATCCCGAAGTCGCGGAGATCGAGACAGCCTATCATACATTGACGCCGTTGCTCGGCATCGGGGCAGCGGGCGTGTTTCTGCTCTCCCTGATCGCGTCGGGAATATCGAGCTCAACGGTTGGCACGATGGCCGGTCAATTGATTATGCAAGGCTTCGTCGGGTTCCGGATTCCGATCTGGCTCCGACGGCTTGTAACAATGGCGCCGGCCTTCGTCGTTGTCGGCCTGGGTGCCGACGCAACAAATGCGCTCGTCATCAGTCAGGTCGTGCTCAGTATCGCCCTGCCACTTCCGATGATCGCTCTGCTCATTTTCACGCGACGGCGAGACATCATGGGTCAGTTCACCAATGGTCCGCTGACCAATATTGCAGCGATAGTCGGCACCGCCGTGGTCTTAGGGCTCAATGCTTTCCTGATCCTGCAGACGTTCGGCGTGCCGATTCCCGGTTTGTCTAGTGGGGGCTAACCGCACGTCGCACGTAGCGGCAGCAGTTGAGTAGCGACACTCGACCTGCTCGATCGGCAAATGTTTTTGGGGCATGTTAGTGAACCGTCGACGCGGTGGCCTCCCTCGGTATCGTTTGGCTTCTAGTAGGCGGAAGACCGCCGCCGCACTCGCTGCCGCCTAGTCAAAACACTTGACCGGATTTGGGAGAGACCGCCACGAGCAGGCCGTGTGAAAAGTCAGAGGCTCCGGTTTTCCGGGGCCTCTTTTGTTTGGCTCAGGCGAGTTTGGCCTTGAGGGTGGCGGCACCGATGAGATTGACCGCCCGGATGATGTTGTAGGCCAG
>JBEKGX010000060.1:0-2919 GCA_050012575.1 Xanthobacteraceae bacterium
GCCTCTATTTATGACAGAATTGCCATGATTAAATGTCCGTTCGGCGACGTTTGGAATGGCCTCCTCGAGAAATGGCCTCTAATAGCCCACGGAGCAGCGTATGAGCGTTGAAGGGCAAGTCAGGCCTGCTTCCCTGGCCTGGTCTAATCCGCTGGCCTGGTGGTGGGGGCTGTTGACGCTTGTCAGCGGCACCAATGTCGCGATCTGGTTCCTATTATATCACCAGCTTCACACGCCCATCGCGGACTCCTTCAATGGGACATCCGGCATCGAGCTCATGCTCCTGCTCTGTGCGGCCTATGTTTTTGGCTGCGCTTTCAGGTCCTTCCTTCCGCGTGCCGATATTCAGCGGATCTGCTTGTTCGACACCTGGCTGTCGAGCGTCCTGGTCGGACGATCGGTCGCGACCTTCGCCGAGATCTGTTTCGTGGCGCAGTGGGCCATCCTGCTGCACGGACTTGGCACAAAAGCAGGTGCCGACACGACGTTGAACACGGCCTGGATCGCGCTGGCGCTGATTGTCGTTGCCGAATGCGTCTCATGGTACGGCGTGGTGACCGCCAACTATCTGGGCAGCGCCATCGAAAACTCGATATGGGCCGTCGCCTTCTCCCTGATCGGAATTGGCCTCGGCCGCTTGCTGCCGGACTTTGATGGTCCGGTGCGCATTTTCCTCGCCATCGCGATCGTGGGGATCGCGGGCTATCTGGCCTTTCTCGCCACCATCGATATTCCCACCTATGTGAGACGATGGCGGTCCAAGGCCGGCAATGACGGCAAGCTTCTGCTGAGGCCGCTCGAGGGACTGCGTGATGTTGCCACGCGTTGGGTCGTGACGCACGACATCGCCGCGTGGAAGGACGAGATTCCCTGGATGTCGCTTTATTTCAGCGCCGCGGTCTGGGCGAGTCTTGCGCTCTGCGTTTTCTATTCGCTCGAGATTGATTTCGCGCGCTGTGGTGCCGAAGGGAGTATCGCAAGCTGCGTGTCTAGAGAAAAACCGCGAGAATCGGCAAAAATAAGCGCACCTTTCAAGGCTCAGGTCCTATCTTACCGCTTCGTGTCACCATCGTGACATATGATTTCCCGATGATGCCGTCGATCCCCTGACGATGATCCCCTGACGATGATCCCCTGACGATGCGGCGATCCACATTGCGCCATCGGAGTGTTTGATTCTTGTCAAAAACAGGTTCGATGCAGGTTGGACGCTGCCATGCGGGCGGATCGTGTCCCTTAGCGTGGTGTAGCTCAGCGCGCGCCGGCGATCGGCGGCAGGTGCCGGATCGGTCAGTCTGCCAGCGTCGGCAGATTGGCGACGGGATCATCGCTCAAGGGCGCGATGGTTTCCAGCGTCATGTAGCGGGCGCGCTGCACCGCCCATTCGTCGTTTTGTTCGAGCAGGATGGCGCCGACGAGGCGGACGATCGCCTCTTCGTTGGGGAAGATGCCGACGACTTCGGTGCGGCGTTTGATCTCGCCGTTGACGCGCTCGAGCGGATTGGTCGAGTGCAGCTTGGCGCGGTGTGCGGCCGGGAAGCTCATGTAGGCGAGGACATCGGCTTCGGCGTCATCCATGAAGCCGGCGAGCTTGGGCAGCTTGGGCCGCAGCTGATCGGCGACGCGGCGCCATTGCGCTCGCGCCGCTTCGGCGTCGTCCTGCGCGAATGCGGTGGCGATGAACGCGGAGACGACGCGACGGCCCTGGCGGCCGGCATGGGCCAAGACATTGCGCATGAAGTGGACGCGGCAGCGCTGCCAGGAGGCGTGCAACAATTTGCTGACCGCGGCCTTGATGCCCTCGTGCGCATCGGAGATCACCAGCTTGACGCCGCGCAGGCCGCGCCGGGCGAGCTTGCGCAGGAATGCGGTCCAGAACGGCTCGGCTTCCGAGGGGCCGACATCCATGCCGAGAATCTCGCGGCGGCCGTCGGCATTGACGCCGACCGCGACGATCACCGCGACCGAGACGATGCGCCCGTTGCTGCGCACCTTCACGTAGGTGGCGTCGATCCACAGATAGGGCCAGTCGCCCTCGATCGGGCGGTTGAGGAAAGCCTTCACGCGGTCGTCGATCTCCGCGCACAGCCGGCTGACCTGGCTCTTGGAGATGCCGCTCATGCCCATGGCCTTGACCAGATCGTCGACCGAACGGGTCGAGACGCCTTGCACATAGGCCTCCTGGATCACCGCAGTGAGCGCCTTCTCCGCCATGCGACGCGGCTCCAGGAAGCCGGGAAAGTAGCTGCCCTTGCGCAGCTTGGGGATGCGCAGTTCGACCGTGCCGGCGCGGGTCTCCCAGCCGCGGTCGCGGTAGCCGTTGCGTTGCGCCAGGCGCTCCGCGCTCTTCTCGCCATAGCCGGCGCCGGTCAGCGCGCCGACTTCCAGCTCCATCAGCCGCTCGGCGGCGAAGCCGATCATCTCGCGCAACAAATCGGCGTCCGGGGTCTTCTCCACGAGCGCGCGCAGGTTCATCATCTCGTCGGTCATCGGTGGCTCCTCGAATCAGGTTGAAGTCGCAATCCAACCCTACCGGCGAATCACCGGTGACCACCGCGAAGCCGCCCGCCCGCTACGGCGCTGTATGGGGCGCGCGTGCGGGCGGCTTCGCTGCCGCCGAGCTACACCACTAAGTGGGACGCGACCTGGGGGCTGGGGGCAGCCTCGTCGCTTGGCATTACGGTGACAGCGCTGGATTGCACCATGGCGTCTAATTTTGATTGCGCTTACGGATTACGAACGGCCCCTGCATGCTGCCGTCACCGATATGGCGATATTGCTATTGACACCCGTCCGTCGTCCAGTTACAAGAGAATCTCAACCCCGCTCACTTGCCAGGACGCCATCCGGCGGACCACCGGGTGGCGGAGCGGGTGCGGTTCCCGCGGGCGTGGGCTCGTCTCCTGTGCTCCCGGGCGG